>NZ_JAUZVV010000004.1:0-5444 GCF_031932225.1 Microbacterium gawkjiense | reverse complement strand
GGGGTGGTGTGGGAGCATCCGATCCTTGAGAACTCAACAGCGTGCACTTGTCAAATGCCAAATAACCTCGATCTCGGCTTCGGCTGAGGTGAGATTCCTTTGGATCAAAGTCCGGCATTTCGGTGTCGGCGATGGATAGTCAGCAATGATTTATCTTTTTGGTCAGTTCAAACTCGCTGCTTCGGCCTATTCCGGTCGTTGTCAGTATTTTTCTTTTACGGAGAGTTTGATCCTGGCTCAGGATGAACGCTGGCGGCGTGCTTAACACATGCAAGTCGAACGGTGAAGCAGAGCTTGCTCTGTGGATCAGTGGCGAACGGGTGAGTAACACGTGAGCAACCTGCCCCTGACTCTGGGATAAGCGCTGGAAACGGCGTCTAATACCGGATATGAGCTGCGATCGCATGGTCAGCAGTTGGAAAGATTTTTCGGTCTGGGATGGGCTCACGGCCTATCAGCTTGTTGGTGAGGTAATGGCTCACCAAGGCGTCGACGGGTAGCCGGCCTGAGAGGGTGACCGGCCACACTGGGACTGAGACACGGCCCAGACTCCTACGGGAGGCAGCAGTGGGGAATATTGCACAATGGGCGAAAGCCTGATGCAGCAACGCCGCGTGAGGGATGACGGCCTTCGGGTTGTAAACCTCTTTTAGCAGGGAAGAAGCGAAAGTGACGGTACCTGCAGAAAAAGCGCCGGCTAACTACGTGCCAGCAGCCGCGGTAATACGTAGGGCGCAAGCGTTATCCGGAATTATTGGGCGTAAAGAGCTCGTAGGCGGTTTGTCGCGTCTGCTGTGAAATCCCGAGGCTCAACCTCGGGTCTGCAGTGGGTACGGGCAGACTAGAGTGCGGTAGGGGAGATTGGAATTCCTGGTGTAGCGGTGGAATGCGCAGATATCAGGAGGAACACCGATGGCGAAGGCAGATCTCTGGGCCGTTACTGACGCTGAGGAGCGAAAGGGTGGGGAGCAAACAGGCTTAGATACCCTGGTAGTCCACCCCGTAAACGTTGGGAACTAGTTGTGGGGTCCATTCCACGGATTCCGTGACGCAGCTAACGCATTAAGTTCCCCGCCTGGGGAGTACGGCCGCAAGGCTAAAACTCAAAGGAATTGACGGGGACCCGCACAAGCGGCGGAGCATGCGGATTAATTCGATGCAACGCGAAGAACCTTACCAAGGCTTGACATATACGAGAACGGGCCAGAAATGGTCAACTCTTTGGACACTCGTAAACAGGTGGTGCATGGTTGTCGTCAGCTCGTGTCGTGAGATGTTGGGTTAAGTCCCGCAACGAGCGCAACCCTCGTTCTATGTTGCCAGCACGTAATGGTGGGAACTCATGGGATACTGCCGGGGTCAACTCGGAGGAAGGTGGGGATGACGTCAAATCATCATGCCCCTTATGTCTTGGGCTTCACGCATGCTACAATGGCCGGTACAAAGGGCTGCAATACCGCGAGGTGGAGCGAATCCCAAAAAGCCGGTCCCAGTTCGGATTGAGGTCTGCAACTCGACCTCATGAAGTCGGAGTCGCTAGTAATCGCAGATCAGCAACGCTGCGGTGAATACGTTCCCGGGTCTTGTACACACCGCCCGTCAAGTCATGAAAGTCGGTAACACCTGAAGCCGGTGGCCCAACCCTTGTGGAGGGAGCCGTCGAAGGTGGGATCGGTAATTAGGACTAAGTCGTAACAAGGTAGCCGTACCGGAAGGTGCGGCTGGATCACCTCCTTTCTAAGGAGCACTGCACTCTTCGGAGTGACAGAGCCGGTTTCGAGACGAATGTTCTCGACCGGAGCTCATGGGTGGAACATTTGACGAGGTGGGGGAGGGTGACCTCCGGAGTTAGTACGGCCTTCGGGTCTGGAACGGTTCGGGGTGAGGTTTCTTCCACCTGCACGCTGTTGGGTCCTGAGGGACCGGATGATGAGTCCGAACCTCTGGGCCTTTCTTGTGCCGGCTGTGGCTGGTGGCGAGGGAGGTACCGCCCGTACTTTGAGAACTACACAGTGGACGCGAGCATCTTGCGAGCTGATCTTTAGGGATCGGTTCGTGATAGATGATCTTAAAGATCATTAGTCAATTTCGAATTGACGATTCAACTCATGTGATTTCAAGTCTTTAAGAGCAAACGGTGGATGCCTTGGCATCTGGAGCCGAAGAAGGACGTAGCAATCTGCGATAAGCCTCGGGGAACTGATAAGCAAGTTTTGATCCGAGGATGTCCGAATGGGGAAACCCCGCCAGGGCGCGTGCGTACCTGGTGACTCCCGCCTGAATATATAGGGCGGGTAGAGGGAACGTGGGGAAGTGAAACATCTCAGTACCCACAGGAAGAGAAAGCAACCGCGATTCCGTTAGTAGTGGCGAGCGAAACCGGAACAGGCTAAACCTAGCGTGTGTGATAGCCGGCAGGCGTTGCACGTTGGGGGTTGTGGGACTTTTCAGACAGTTCTGCCGATCTGTCGGCGTTACAAGAAGGTATAGACGAACCGCATTGAAAGGCGGGTCATAGAGGGTGCCAACCCCGTAGTCGAAATGCTTCTCTTGACGCGAAGAGTATCCCAAGTAGCACGGGGCCCGAGAAATCCCGTGTGAATCTGTCAGGACCACCTGATAAGCCTAAATACTCCCAGATGACCGATAGCGGACAAGTACCGTGAGGGAAAGGTGAAAAGTACCCCGGGAGGGGAGTGAAATAGTACCTGAAACCGTTTGCTTACAAACCGTTGGAGCACCCCTGGTAGGTGTGACAGCGTGCCTTTTGAAGAATGAGCCTGCGAGTTAGCGATATGTGGCGAGGTTAACCCGTGTGGGGTAGCCGTAGCGAAAGCGAGTCTGAATAGGGCGATTCAGTCGCATGTCCTAGACCCGAAGCGAAGTGATCTATCCATGGCCAGGCTGAAGCGACGGTAAGACGTCGTGGAGGGCCGAACCCACTTAGGTTGAAAACTGAGGGGATGAGCTGTGGATAGGGGTGAAAGGCCAATCAAACTTCGTGATAGCTGGTTCTCTCCGAAATGCATTTAGGTGCAGCGTTGCGTGTTTCTTGCCGGAGGTAGAGCTACTGGATGGCCGATGGGCCCTACAAGGTTACTGACGTCAGCCAAACTCCGAATGCCGGTAAGTGAGAGCGCAGCAGTGAGACTGTGGGGGATAAGCTTCATAGTCGAGAGGGAAACAACCCAGACCACCAACTAAGGTCCCAAAGCGCGTGCTAAGTGGGAAAGGATGTGGAGTTGCTGTGACAACCAGGAGGTTGGCTTAGAAGCAGCCACCCTTGAAAGAGTGCGTAATAGCTCACTGGTCAAGTGATTCCGCGCCGACAATGTAACGGGGCTCAAGCACGCCACCGAAGTTGTGGCATTGACATTATTGGTAGGCCTTCGTGGTCCAGCCGTGTTGATGGGTAGGAGAGCGTCGTGTGGCCAGCGAAGCGGCGGTGTGAACCAGCCGTGGAGGCTACACGAGTGAGAATGCAGGCATGAGTAGCGAAAGACGTGTGAGAAACACGTCCTCCGAAAGACCAAGGGTTCCAGGGTCAAGCTAATCTTCCCTGGGTAAGTCGGGACCTAAGGCGAGGCCGACAGGCGTAGTCGATGGACAACGGGTTGATATTCCCGTACCGGCGAAGAACCGCCCCAGCTAATCCAGTAGTGCTAAGAGTCCTAACCCGGCTGAGTGGATCCCTTCGGGGTGAAGCCGGCCGGTCTAACGCTCGAACCCGTTCTGGTGCGGCTAGCGTATTAACAGGTGTGACGCAGGAAGGTAGCCCAACCCGGGCGATGGTTGTCCCGGGGCAAGTGCGTAGGCCGAGAGATAGGCAAATCCGTCTCTCATTCAGGCTGAGACACGATGCGGATAAAAAGTGGGTGATCCTATGCTGCCAAGAAAAGCATCGACGCGAGGTTCTAGCTGCCCGTACCCCAAACCGACTCAGGTGGTCAGGTAGAGAATACCAAGGAGATCGAGAGAATCGTGGTTAAGGAACTCGGCAAAATGCCCCCGTAACTTCGGGAGAAGGGGGGCCATCCACTTATACGGACTTGCTCCGGAAAGGGTGTGGTGGCCGCAGAGACTAGTGGGTAGCGACTGTTTACTAAAAACACAGGTCCGTGCCAAGTCGCAAGACGATGTATACGGACTGACGCCTGCCCGGTGCTGGAAGGTTAAGAGGACCGGTTAGCCGCAAGGCGAAGCTGAGAATTTAAGCCCCAGTAAACGGCGGTGGTAACTATAACCATCCTAAGGTAGCGAAATTCCTTGTCGGGTAAGTTCCGACCTGCACGAATGGCGTAACGACTTCCCAACTGTCTCAACCGCGAACTCGGCGAAATTGCATTACGAGTAAAGATGCTCGTTACGCGCAGCAGGACGGAAAGACCCCGTGACCTTTACTACAGCTTGGTATTGGTGTTCGGTGTGGCTTGTGTAGGATAGGTGGGAGACTATGAAGCGGTGACGCCAGTTACCGTGGAGTCATTGTTGAAATACCACTCTGGTCACTCTGGATATCTAACTTCGAACCGTAATCCGGTTCAGGGACAGTGCCTGGTGGGTAGTTTAACTGGGGCGGTTGCCTCCCAAAAAGTAACGGAGGCGCCCAAAGGTTCCCTCAACCTGGTTGGCAATCAGGTGGCGAGTGTAAGTGCACAAGGGAGCTTGACTGTGAGACTGACAGGTCGAGCAGGGACGAAAGTCGGGACTAGTGATCCGGCAGTGGCTTGTGGAAGCGCTGTCGCTCAACGGATAAAAGGTACCTCGGGGATAACAGGCTGATCTTGCCCAAGAGTCCATATCGACGGCATGGTTTGGCACCTCGATGTCGGCTCGTCGCATCCTGGGGCTGGAGTAGGTCCCAAGGGTTGGGCTGTTCGCCCATTAAAGCGGTACGCGAGCTGGGTTTAGAACGTCGTGAGACAGTTCGGTCCCTATCCGCTGCGCGCGTAGGAAATTTGAGAGGATCTGACCCTAGTACGAGAGGACCGGGTTGGACGAACCTCTGGTGTGCCAGTTGTTCTGCCAAGAGCACCGCTGGTTAGCTACGTTCGGGATGGATAACCGCTGAAAGCATCTAAGCGGGAAGCCGGCCTCAAGATGAGATTTCCATACCTTCGGGTGAGAGGCTCCCAGCCAGACTACTGGGTTGATAGGCCGGATGTGGAAGCGTGGTAACACGTGAAGCTGACCGGTACTAATAAGCCGATGACTTGATAACACACCGTTTAGGTGCTTGCGTCCACTGAGTGGTTCTCGATGTACGGTCGAGAACCGCATAACGAACAATCGTTGTGCAGACTGAAACATCAATAGTGTTTCGGCGGCCATAGCGTGAGGGAAACGCCCGGTCACATTCCGAACCCGGAAGCTAAGCCTCACAGCGCCGATGGTACTGCAGGGGGGACCCTGTGGGAGAGTAGGACACCGCCGGACTTCTTTCG
>NZ_JAUZVV010000003.1:0-83278 GCF_031932225.1 Microbacterium gawkjiense | reverse complement strand
GAGGTCGTGCCAACGGCACACGTTTGCGGCCTCGTCGAGAACACCGAGCATCGGCACCTGCAGGCGCCCGCCCGGTTGCGTGGTCGCATACTCCTCAGCCGCTTCAACGGTTGCGGCCGTCAGCGCGGTCACCAGCGGGCCGGCAGTTCCGCGGCCCTCCTTGGAGAGGGCTGTAGAGGGTGTCGTTCGAGCGCACGAACGCGTGCGGGTCGAACTGCGGTCGCGGTCGACCGAGAAGAGAGGCGCCCGTTCTGTCCACCGGCCCGACATAAGAGCGATTATCGGTGTGGACGAGAAGGGGTCAGTCACCGCGGAGGACCGCTGATTGCGCTTCCGTCCCGACAGCATCAGATGTGCCGCAGGGGTGGGAAACGACGGCGTAGAGGTCGCGCAGAATGTCCGCCGTATTTGACAGGGGATAAACCCGACTTGTTGCCCTGAGAGGAAAAGCGAACGATATCACAAAGGCGCGCTAATTCCAATCGAATTCGGAAATTCGTGGTAGAATAGTAGCAGTGACAAAGGAATGCGTCACAAACCATTGAAGGCAAATCCGCCCGAAAACGGAAAAGGCCCCGAACCACTAATTCGGGGCCATCCGATGGTCCTTACCAGAAAGCAGGAAACCAAATTGACTCAGTCAAAGTATACGCCCGATGAGGGCAACAAGCAAAGTGGCTCATCCCAATCGAGGGTGTAGTTGGGGTCTGAAGCCGCCGGTCTCGAGCAGCGATCTGGCGATGTAGTTGGTCAGGTTGCGGAACCCGAGGGCGGAGCCGCGGAGGTGCTCGAGCCGGCCGTTGATGGCCTCGGTCGGCCCGTTGCTGGTGCCGGGGCGGTCGAAGTAGGCCAGCACGTCGCAGGCACGCTTCTTCAAGGTCCGACCGAGCTTGGCGATCTCGACCAACGCCTTCGGCACCCCGCCGCTGAGGTCGTTGATCAGCTTGGACATCAGTTCGCGGCCGTGTGCTCGGTCATCGGTGCGGTAGGCGTCGATCATCCGCTGGTAGATCCCCCAGGTTGCCTCGACCTCGACGTGCGTGTCGTCGACGAACAGCGCCCGCAGGCGGTCGCGTTGCTTGTCGGTGAGCAGGTCGGCACCGGTGTGCAGTGTCCGCCGCGACTTGTAGAGGGGGTCGTCCCGGTGGCCGCGGTGGCCGTGGATCGCCAGCTGTACGCGGCGCCGGCACTGGTCGAGTGCGTCGCCGGCGAGGCGGACGACGTGGAAGGGATCCATGACCGCGACGGCGGCTGGGACCTCTTCAGCGGCAGCGGTCTTGAAGCCGGTGAAGCCGTCCATGGCGACGACCTCGACGGCGTCGCGCCAGGTCTCGTCGCGTTCGGTGAGCCAGGTCTTGAACGCCTGCTTGGAACGGCCCTCGACCATGTCCAGCAGCCGGGCTGGGCCGGTGCCGTCGCGGATCGGGGTGAGGTCGATGATCACGGTGACGTACTTGTCGCCGCGGCGAGTGTGCCGCCACACGTGTTCGTCGACCCCGATCACCTTCACGCCGTCGAACCGCTTGTCGTCATCGATGAGGACGCGTCTGCCTTCGGCCAGGACGGCGTCATTGGCGGTGTTCCAAGCGACCCCGAGCCCTTCGGCGACTCGGGCGATGGTGAGGTGCTGGACAACGATCCCTTCCAGTGCCCATCGCAGTCCGGCGCGGGTGAGCTTGGCCCGCGGCGCAGCCGCGGAGCTGGTGTCTTGGCGCCACACGTGCCCGCAGCCGCTGCACTTGTAGCGACGCACGACGACTTCGAGCGTGGTCGGCCGCCAGCCCAGCGGCATGTGGGCCAGCCGGCGGACCACGGTGTCGCGAGGTGCTCCTTCGGCCCCGCAGCGTCGGCACCACTGGTCGGGCTCGACGACACGACACGCGAGCACGGCCCGGTCGGGTCCGAGCCGCTGGCCGGTCACGACGAGGCCGAGCTCGTCGAGACGACAGAAGGTGGTCAGGTCAGGACAGGCGAAGCCCGCCTGCGGGGTAGCGTCAGGCACGTCGAGGTCTTCCGGATGGGCAGTGTGAGAACTTCCATCCTTGGGAGACCTCGACGCCTTTCCCGAGACCGCCGCGCGCCGACTACCTCACACCCCCGCTACACCCTCAACTGCGAAGAGCCGGTTTGACGAGTTGTTCATACCTTGGTTGGAGCGCGCCGATTTTATTGAGCCGCGATCCGCGGCTTCCATGGTGCATCCAAGAAGCTAGGGGCGGCGCACGCCTGTCCAGCAGTCGTGATGCTTCCAGCACCCATCAGAGGTTCCCAGCGGCTGTTTCGGTCACGGGTTGCACGCGTCGCAGGTCGCCGGATCGGCGACCTGCATTCCGCGATCACGCAGCACGCGTTCGTCGCATGCGGCGCAGCCGAAGACATCTGCCCGCACGCTCGCAGTCTCCTCCCCGCACGTGGCGCAGGGCACGCCGCGCTCTACATCCACGAGCCCGAACCCGGGGCATCCGCAGGCTCGACAGGGCGTGAGCAGTCGGGCAGCAAGGATCCACGCAAGTCGTCGGAGCGTCCGACGACGTATGGGATTTCTGTGCGCTCGAAGATCGGGTTCGAGATTCACGGGCCCGGAGCGGAGGAGCGCGAGGACCGTAGCCTCATCCTGGATCCCCTTGTGCAGGTCACCACCCGCCCAGGCGACGACTGCTTGATTGGGGAAGCCAATCTGCGAGAGGTATTTCCGCGCATCCGTCTCGTCGCTCACCGTTCGTGCCGGCGTGACGGCGGCATAGGTGCGGAGCTTCTGCCGTACCTGCACGCACCGCTCGAGGTCGACGAACACGGCCAGTTCCTCGTGAATCATCGGTCCGAACCCGCCGAACGCAGGTGAGTACGACGCCTCGGTTGCGAGTCCGAGGGGTGTACCGAGCTCGGAGGATGCGGCGCGGGCTTTGGCGATCGCCGCATCCTCCGGGCTTATGACCCTCGCCACATCCCGGGTGAACGTGCCGAGGGCGTCGGTGTCGAGGTCGACCGACGGTCTCACCTCCGCGTCAAGCCACCGCGCAAAAGCAGGGGCGAAGGCGGCGGCCTTTCCATGCATCGTCCCTACGGCGACGGTCATGCCCGCGTACGGGGAAGCTCCGCTCATGCGAAGTAGTCGGGGCGGCTCACCGCCGTGTGCGACACGAACATTACGCCGGAGGCCTGGTCAAGGAAGGGGCGGATGCCCGTGACGATTGCGTCCGCTCGCTCGGGCGCGACCACCGTGACGAGTAGGGTCAGTGTGTCGTGGTCGTTGAATAGTAGTCGCCCGCCGCGGTGGCCGTGGTGGCCGACGCCGGCGACGCCGGTGATCGCGGTGTAGCCGCGGGCACCCAACGACTGCATCAGGGCGGACACCTCGGCGACGTCGTCGCTGCCGACGACCACCTCGATCTTGGTCATCTGGGCCAAGTCGGACATGCTCATGCGTGGTTCTCCTTCGTGGTGATCTCTTCGTCGCCGGCGGACGTGCCGGCTACGCGGGCGGTTCCCAAATCTTCGGTCTCCCAGCCGTAACGGCCGAACCGCATCCACCGGGCGGTGTCGTACTCGCGGGCGCGGAGCGTGATCCAGCGGTTCTTAACGAGGTTTCGGACGGTCTCCGACGAGTCGATGATCTCGTTGATGCGTGTCAGCGGCGCCTGCACGAATACCTGTAGCCGCACCGGCTCGTGTCGCGTCTCGTGGCCGACACCGACCGACTGCCAGGGCAGTCCGATGCGCAGGTCGCCGCCGAAGCCGGAGAGCACCCCCGCAGTCCCGACGACATTGTGTAGCGGCTTCGGACCAGCACCGAACCGGTCGGGCGCGACCGTCGACACCGTGTACTGCGCGTTGATCCACTGCGCGACGACCATCGGCGCGGTCAGGATCGTCTCAAGGCCCGACCCGCCGGGGTCGGCATCCGCATCGTAGCTGTGCAGGAAAGTTCGGCGGCCGAGGTCGACCCCGGCGGTGATCGCCCGCGGCCCGACGATGAAAGCGGCGTTACCGGCGAGTCCCCACTCGGGGAACGCCTCTGCCCAGTCGCTCGACCGGCGGAGCGTCTCCGTCACGGCGTCGGTGTTCGGCCGGGCGCCGGGCAGGGTGGCGGTGCGCTCGGCGGCATCCGCGGCGCGCGCCGTCTCGAGGTGACGCGCGAGTTCGAGGATGCGGGTCTCGTGGCTCGCCGGGATGGTCCACGGCTCGAGGATACGCACCTCGTCGGTGACGGTGTCCATCTGCGCGGCGACGAAGAGGGTGTCGTCGGGGATCGTGATGCCCCGCGCGGCCAGTCCGTCACGGGTGGCCGGGTCGTTGAAGATCGTCGCCGCGGCGCGCGCGTTTGGCTCACCCTCGTGGCCGCCGCACGCGCCGCACTGCAGTCCGCTTGCGAACGGGTTGTTGGTGACGGAAGCCCCATGGCCGCAGATGAGTACGATCGGTGCGAAACCGTCGACGAGCCCCATCATACGGAGCGCTGTCTCGGCGTAGAGCACCCGCTCGTCGAGGCTGAACACGACGTCCGCGTTGACCCGGGTCGCCGGCTTGGGCCGCCGGATCCCGGCTCGTGCGGAGTTCCACAGCCGCGGCGCGATCGTCCGCGCCACTGACGCGGCGCCCAGGAACCACCCGGCCGTCTCGGCGAATGCGTACGGCGCGAGCGTCGACTCGCCCAACGCGTGCGTCGCTCCACAGTGCTCGGCGGTCGCCGTCCGCTGCCGCCGCCAGCGGTCGATCGCACCGCGGTCGACGGACGACTCGGTCACCGCGACGCGGGGTGTGAGGAGGACGGGGCACGAGGCGACCTCGGGCGACCCGTCCGCCGCGCGGAACGAGATCGGCACCGCAAAGAAGCCGGCAAAGCCCAGCGTCTCGATCGGTCCCGCCGCTTCGAGGTGACGGCGGTAGCTCTCGGACCGCGTGTCGATGCAGAAGATCGCCTGCGCGAGCGACCTCGCCGCATCGCCGAGCGGCCGCAGCACCGGAGCGCTCGCTGGAGCCAGTGCTCTAGCGGCGCCGCGTTCGTAGGCCTCCTGCCAGATGCTCAGGCGGGTGAGGGGATCGATGAGCGACAGGATGCGTTGCAGCGTGGCGCGCACGTCCGGGGTCGACGCGTCAGCACCGATGCCGTCCGCGACGGCGCGTAGGCGGCCTTCTTTGTCGGCGGGCGGGACTGCAGGTGCGGCCGGAAACGTCGCGTCGGCCGGGAGCAACAGGTGCTCGAGCGTCACGCGGATCGCGACGAGCGATGCGAGGTCGACCGAGCGTGACTCGACCGCCGTGTGCCGCACGAGCGCCGACCAGCCGGGCTGGGCGAGCACGTGGGCGCGAATAAAGTCCTCGGCGGCCCATCCGTCGAGACTCCACCACTCCAGTGCGGTGTTGATCGCCGCCGCAGGCTCGGCGGGGGCCGAGCGGATGCCCGCGCGCACCCGACGGGGCAGGGTTGGATCAAGTGCGGCGAGGCGGCGCCAGGAATTCCACATCCCCTCGCGCTGGGTCGGCTCCGACCAGGCGGCCGCGCCGAAGATCGCGGTAAGCCACCGGCTGGTGAGGTCGTCGACGCGTGCGTGCACCTTCGGGGAGAGCGTGTGCGCGGGTGTGGGCAGGGATGTTCCTAACGGGGTCGCGGGTGGCGAGACGAGAAGGTCGTGCAGGAGCACCTCGGACAGTGTGGTGACAACTCCGTCCGTGACGACGGGGTGCAGCGACCGCGCCTCGGGGACGAATTGGTGGAGCGCGGCGACGAGATCGCTGAGAGGGATCCGTCCCTCCGCGTGCAGTGCACGGAAGCGCTCCTCGGTCGGGGTGAGGAACACCCCGTGCTCCTGAGCGATCAGTCGCAGCGCGTCATCGTGGTCGAGAGTCTCGTACCCGGCGACCGGATTGCGGGCGATGAAGGTCTCGAGCGGAAAGTGCGGCGCGATAGCGCGGCCGGATGCCGCGACCCACCCCCGGATGGTGGCGTGTCGAGCGAGTGTGGCGGTGGTGGTCATCGGGTGCTCCCGTATTCGAGGGGTCCGGTCAGGACGGTCGGGGTGGAGGGTGTGCGAGTGGGGAGCACCGGCAGAGCCGGTCGTCCCCAGGCGAAACCGAAGGCGAAGAGGTGATCGCCCAGTCGGCCGGAGGTTCGTGTGGCCGCAGCGACGAAAGCGGCGACGGCGAAGAGGGCCACGGCGAAGGCTGGCGGAAGCGCCGCGGCGGGAACCGTGGGAACCAGCGACTCGGCGGCGGGGAATACAAGGAGGACGTACCCGACCGCCGCCGCAGCGACCCCGGCCACGGTGGCCGTACGCGCCACCCGCGACGCACCGCTCGAGCCAAGCTTCGCTCCTGCAACAGCCGCGGTGGCCAACGGGAACAGCAACAGCGCGGCAGTCTGGTGCGACAGGATGCCGCCCGCCCCGATCGCGGCGAGGGCCACCAGGGCCACGACCACAGCTCCCGTCCCGCCGCCTCGGCGTGACGGTGTCGTCTGTTCAACGGTGCGGGCCGCGAGCGCCCGCTCTACCGCCGAGCCTGCCCCAAGGAAGAGGCTCGCCTTGTACAGGGCGTGACCCATGACGTGCACCAGGGCAAGGCCGTAGGCGCCGAGCGAGCAGGCGACGAGCATGAAACCCATCTGTGCGGCCGTCGACTGCACGAGCCTTCCCTTGACGTCGGGCCGGGTGAGCATCGCAAGGCCCGCAAGCACCATCGTGAAGGCGCCCGCGATGCCGACCACCCACGGGCCGGCGACCGTAGGCACCTCGGCGAAGCGGAGGAGGAGCACGGCGCCGGCGTTGACGAAGCCGGCGTGGAGGAGAGCGGAAACGGGAGTGGTCGTTGCGGCCGTGGCGGGCAGCCACCCATGCAGGGGGAACGATCCGGCGCGGGCGACTGCCGCGACTGCCGCGAGAACGCTCACCGCGGTGGCCGGTGCCGGCTCGAGGGTACCGAGCGAGTTGAGGGAGGCCGACCCGGTCGCCGTGATCGCGATGCCAGCAGCGGTCCATAGTGCGAGGTCGCCGAGGAGCAGCGAGAGGGCGCTCCGCCGCGTCGCGGCTCGCGTCTGAGGGCTGCGACCGCCGGTCCAGATGAGGGCGACAGTGCTGATCGAGGCGACCGTCCATCCCGCGGCGAGGAGCCGGACATCATCGGCCGCGACACTCGACGCCGAACCGAGGGCAGCGAGCGACGAGAAGGCAAAGAACGGGCGAGCGCGGGGATCGCCGCGAAGGTTCCGCTCGGCGTAGAGCTGCACGACGACGGTGAGGGCGACGACCAGGAGTGCAAAGAGAGGACCGATGAGGTCTCCCCCACCCACGGCCGCGCGGATCACGCTGGCGGCGGCGATGAACGTCGCGATGGATAGGGGCCAGATCGAAAAGGAACCGGAAGTGCGACGGCGCGCGGGCTCGGGGAGGGCGGCGGCGACAACCGCAGCGAGCAACGCGGCGGAGGTGAGCAAGGCGAGCAGCGACATGCTGCATACGTTAGGTGCACAGAAATACGTGTGTCAAATTACAGGTTAAAAAACTCAGGTTGGTACGAAAGATCGCGCTTATGCTGGGCGCATGGGTAACTGGACGTTCCTCACAAATCACGCCCATGTCTTCATCTACGTCGCCCGCGATCCCGGCGCCCGCGTTCGCGAGATCGCCGATGCGGTGGGCATCACCGAGCGGACGGCGCACGGCATCCTCAGCGATCTCGTCGATGACGGGTATCTCCGTCGCACGAAAGAGGGTCGACGCAACCGCTACGAATGCGTCGAGGATCTGCCAATGCGTCACCCCGTCGAAAGCGAACACCGGGTCGGAGAACTACTTCACGCGCTCCGCGGCTGACGCCAGTTAGAACGCCTGGACTCGATCGGACTCGACGAGCATCCCGACGAGGAGATGACAAATGCCCACCGAGACCTCTGAGCGCCCTTCACCACACACTGGTCGGCTGCTTATCAGCCTCCGAGGCACGGCCACGGCGAGACAATTGCACTGCGGGGGAAATACTCCTTCGCTGCTCGCCACCGATATCTCAGTCGACCAGCGGGGGGTTCCGATCCCGAGCTGTCTATCTGACCACTCTCATGTCCGGAAACCATCTCCTGGGAGGCTCTGTGTACGGCAATGGCTCATCAGGTTCGCACGAGTCTTTTGACTTGGCGAAGGGGCCGTCGGGGCTGAGCAGCAGGTTCATGTGGTGGTCGGCGTGGTCGCGCCACCAGACGCTCGCGCCGGTAGCCGGGTCGAGTCGCAGGTGCTCCCAGGACCGCCACAGGCCTTCGAGGCGGGCGACGGCTTCCGGGTATCGCCACCAGTCCGCTGCCCACCGGTAGCGGGCGTTTCCGGGCCCGACAGGGCGTGTGTACATGTGGCGCAGGTACTCCCGCACGAACTCGTCGACGGAGCCGTAGACCAGCTCCGGGCTCGGCTGGTCGACGTCGTCGTCGCGGAAGTCATCGAGCAGGTCACTCATCGCGCGGCTCGCTCTCTTCGATCACGGCAGCTTGAGCAGGGCGACTGTGGCGGGCGTGCTGTGAGAGGGATCGTGCGCGGCGATCGACGCGCGCAACGCGGTCGCATGTGGCCCGTTCATCCACGGGACTGTCTCGACAAGGGTTGCGGGAGCGCCCGATGCGAACACCACCGCTCGGCCGCGGGGCAGCGCGCCGAGATCCGCGACGTCGAGGGTGCGTTCGCGCTGCACCCCATGAGAGGTCGACCGGGTGCCACGGCCGACGCTCGTGGAGGTCGTGCGCCGGTCGTAGTCACCGATCATCTGCGAGAGCTCGTTCAGGAACTCCGGTTCCTTCACTCCCCCGCCGTAGACTGCGACGTTCGAGGCGCTCCACAGCTTGCGCATCCCGTCGCGCCCCACACCTGCACGCCCTGAGACCAGGACTGCAGAATCGTCATCAGGACGATCCCACGGGATCCGTAGTGGCTGTAAAGGTCGGGGAGGTCGTGCCAACGGCACACGTTTGCGGCCTCGTCGAGAACACCGAGCATCGGCACCTGCAGGCGCCCGCCCGGTTGCGTGGTCGCATACTCCTCAGCCGCTTCAACGGTTGCGGCCGTCAGTGCCGTCACCAGCGGGCCGGCGTGGACCCGTCGTGCCGCGCCGATTCAGGGTGACAGCCTCATAGACTGACGCTCCATCACTCTAGGCTCGAGCTCCCGTCGCTGAGCTGCACTCTCTGGAAGCTCGATCCGTTGCAGGAGCATCTCCGCGCAGATCATCCCCTGTTCGGCAAGTCGAGCGTCGATAGTCGTGAGTGACGGCCGGATGATCTCGCTTGCTTCGACGTTGTCAAAGCCGCTCACCTCGATGTCTTGCGGGATACGCAGGCCGGCTTCTTGTGCCTTCAAGATCGCGCCGATGGCAATCTGGTCGCTGCCGCAAACCACGAGCGTCGGAGGGTCGCTCAAGAGGTTTGCCATGGCCGAGCGGCCCCCCTCAACGGTGTAGGGCACCAATTGCACGTCTCTAGAGTTGAGAGCTCCCCGCGAGGCCTCGATGGCCTGTGTGAAGCCCTTTAGACGAGTTCGAGCGCCCTCGTCATCCCAGTTTCCGCCGATGAAGCAAACTCGCGACTGTGAATGAGCGAGACCTACTGCGGTGATCCTGCGGATCGCTGCGGCTTGGTCCGTGTAGACGATGTCCCAGTCACCGGTGTGGGCGGCGCCCAGCCCTCCAACTACAAATGGAACGGATGCTTGCCGCAAGAGTCGCGCGGCGGCTGGCTCAGGATCCTGGCCAAAAAAGATCACACCGGATGGCAAGCGATCGACAACCTGCTGAAGTAGGCCACTGGAGAAGCCTTCGTCAGGAGAGTCCACCATCGTTGTGGCAAATCCTCGTCGGCGCAGCAGGGCGGCGGCCTCACGAATCGAGGTGGTCGCACTGACGTTCGCTATGTCTTTCACGATGAATGCGACCGTGCTAGTTGACCGTGCTCTCAATGATCGAGCGACCTGATTAGGGCGGTACTTGAGCTCCTCCATGACACTCAGGACGCGCTGCTGTGTGGCCTCGGCAACGTAGCGCCGCCCTGTCATGACGTGCGAAGCAGTTGTCTCGCTGACACCAGCACGGTCAGCAACGTCGCGCAGTGTCACACGCTTCTGTTGCAGTCCTGAGCGGGAACTCTTCGTCATAGGAGATCTTCCGTCTTCACCCCGGTGTGGAAGGTGTGGCTGAGAATGTCAGGGTACGGGAAGCGGCGGTGAGGCCCCTGTCCCCACCTGCCAAAGCCTGCCGGTTTGCATCCAAAAGCACATCGCCGCGCATCCTGACGAACTGCCCGGCTGCGACTTCTTCCACCGTCTCGTCAGCCGGGAGGGGAATCACAAGAGTCGAGCCTTCTTTCGCTGGGAGGGTAGCCGGATCGTGGATGCCCGGGAAAGCCAACGTCAGTGAGCAATCTTCCTGCGGCGCGGAGGCGACCTCGATCGTAAGCACGTCCCCCTGCTTCACGAACAGAAGCCGCCAACCGGGCAGCCTCGCATCCTCAAAGATTCCCGAACGCGGTACCAGGACCTCAACGCATCTGCTCTGGTCGTTGAATCGCGCAGATCGATCGCGGAGATCAATCACGCCTAGCGCGCCACGCATGGTGCAACACCACCACGCGTCGTCGGAAATCGAATAGATCTCGGGATGTGCGGCCGTTGCGATGGCATCAAGCCCAAAGCTTCCGTCATCCCGCTGAGCGAACGCCATGGCGTTGTGCTCGATCCGTCGTATGTTCTCCAAGTGGCCGGGATCTCCCGTGAGATCAAACAACGCGAATTCGAGACCGATCGAATCAACAATGGCGCAGGGTTCAGTCCACGTGTCGTGGCGCCCGAACCAATTGAATGTCGCCCAGTTCAAGGTGCGGCCACTCTGCACGTAATCCCGGTAGATCCGCACCGCCGCGTTCTCCGCCTCTTCCGATCCACTCAGCACAGCGAAGCGCGCAAGGTTGCGAGCGGCAGCGAGGCTCGCGTGAAGTTGTGCGCGCTGCGCGACAAAATCGACTTCGTTGGCGACGCCAGCCATGTCCACGATGGCTCGGTGAATATCGCGACGACGAGTGCGCTCCCATACCGGGACAAGCGCATTGAGCGCCAGAAAAACGCACCACGTATCTGTGGACAGCAGCCATCCATTTCGCTCCATCATCGCGGTACCGGAGGGCTCGCCGATGTCGACCAGCTCTCGTTCACGCGGGTACTGCGAGAGCTTTGCCAGCGCGGGCAGGATCAGTTCGTCGACCACTCGAGTTGCCGCATCTAGAGCTCGAGGGTCATCTGATACGACCTCGTACTGGAGGTAAGCAGACACGACCCAGCCATGACAGGCCACCTGCTGCTCATTGATCTCGTTCGCGGACGCCGTTCCGAAGTAACCGACGTCAGCGGTCGTGTCGAGCATGGCCTCGAACAGCTCGCGCGTTCGGTCGCGAGTTTCGTGCCCATCTCGCGCAAATCTACTCAACGTCAGAAGTAGGCGTCCCGCGACATCACCTGGCCAGTCGCTCGCGGTCGATTCTTCGATTGCCGCCGTGGTTCCGTAGTCGCGCCCGCGCAGACGCGCCACAGATGCTCGCAAGCGATCGTCGGTCTCCAGGGAGGTGAGGAAGGTGGGAGCCGGACTGAATACAACATCGGTCATCGGATCTGTGCTCTCTTCGTTGATGGCCCAGCTAGTGCTGTTTGACACCGTAGGAATCACGAGCCTACTATGCAAATCGATTGGTATCGAGTTCAACGGAGAGCAAAACGATGGTCGACGCAGCCCCGCGCACCCACGCAGGTGGTCTGCGTGCCGATGTCCATACGCCTCTAGACCGCCAAACAGTCGACTCTCGGATCCTGCGGAGACGGCGATACCGGGGCATCGCCGTTCCGATGTGGATGGTCCTGCCGGCGTTCGTGGCCTACTCGTTCGTCACTCTCGTCCCCAGCGGACAGGGAGCGATCGTCGCGTTCAGCGATTGGAACGGCATCAGTGCCTCATACGATCTGATCGGCCTCGACAACTTCCGGCGACTATTGTCCGATCCACGAGCTCTCGGCGCATTCGGAAACACCCTCGCACTGGCTGCCGTAGTGATGATTCTTCAGAATGTCATCGGACTGGGGCTAGCGCTCGCGCTGAACTCCGCCGTCCGGTCACGGAACCTTCTCCGCGTGATCTTCTTCGCCCCAGTAGTGCTCACTCCGCTCGTCAGCGGATACATCTGGAGCTACATGCTCTCCCCGCAGGGGGGGTTGAATTCGACCCTGCGCTCGGTTGGGTTGGAAGCCCTGGCGATGGATTGGCTCGGCGATCCCAGGTACGCGCTCGGAGCCGTGTGCGTAGCCATTATCTGGCAGTTCAGCGGCTACTCCATGGTGATCTTCTTGGCTGGTCTACAGGCGATCCCGGTGGAACTTACCGAGGCTGCTGCCATCGATGGGGCAGGCCCATGGCGCAGGTTCGTATCGATCACACTGCCGTTGCTGAATGGAGCGATTGTCATCAATCTGCTTCTCACTCTTATCGGAGGGCTGGGGCAGTTTGACCAGGTGATCGCGATGACGAATGGTGGGCCGGGAACTTCCACCGAGACCATCTCCACCACGATCTACAAGATCGGGTTTCAGCTCGGCGACTACTCGTACGGCACCGCGCTTGCTCTGGCAATGACAGTGGTGGTGGCCGTACTCGCCTTCATCCAGTTCCGCCTGACCTCAAGGCAAGTGCGCTGATGATCGGTCGCTACACCCGCCGCACCATGCTGCTGGAAATCGCGCTGTGGATAATTGCAGTGCTTTCCTTCCTGCCGCTTCTCGCTCTAGTCAATGTCTCGCTAAAAGCGAAGGGAAACCCCTCGGGGGCGTTCGCAGTTGCCGGCGAGTACACGATGGAGAACTACGCAGCTGCGTGGGAGCAGGGCCGATTGGGGGCCGCGCTTGCAAACAGCGCCTTCATCGCCGTCATGGCAGTCGTGTTGATCCTGCTACTGGCCTCCATGGCTGCGTTTCCCCTCGCTCGAGTAGGGGGACGGCTCTCGAGAGGGGCGTTCTATGTTTTGCTGCTGGGACTCGTCATCCCGGGGCAACTCGGGGTGCTCCCGCTGTTCGCAAGCATCCGCGACCTGGGGTTGGTAGGTAGCCCATGGGCTGTGATCCTCATCAACGTCGGAGGAGCGATGCCCTTCGCGATCTTCATCCTGACCACATTCCTACGCGAGACTCCACGGGACTTCGAAGAAGCCGCGGCGATTGACGGCGCTGGGCCGCTGAGAACCTTCTTCTCGGTCGTCGTTCCGCTGATGCGGCCCGCGCTCGGAACCGTAGCGATCCTGAACCTCATCGCAATCTGGAACAACTTTTTCATCGCACTGCTGTTCCTGAGCGGCAGCGGGCAAGAGACCGTCCCGGTCCGCATCAATGGCTTCGTCCGCGAGTTCTCCGCGGACTGGCCCCTCGTCTTCGCCGCGCTGGTGATCTCCTCGGTGCCGATTCTGCTGGGCTACTTCGCCATGCAGCGCCACATCATCCAAGGATTCGCCGGCGGGGTGAAGGGGTAATCCACCCCCCCACCCGCAATCACACGTCCTCCCGAAAGGAACCCAAATGAATCACTCATCGAGGCACAGCGTCGTCGCCGCGATGCTCGCTGCTGGACTCGTCACCGTCCTCGCAGGGTGCTCGACCGAGACCGGAGAGCCCGCCGCCGAAGGCGATCAGGTCATAACCCTAGGCACCGACGACACGGTCCGCATCCAGCCCGTGATCGACGCGTTCGAACAGGCGAATCCTGGTGTCAAGATCGAGGTTCAGTCTGGCGGAAACTCCTATCAGGAGTTCCTTCGAACGCGCCTCGCTTCGAAGACTGCGCCGGATGTCCTGCGCACTTTCCCCGGGGCTGGCAACGTTGCCGGAGTGCTCAGCTTGGACTCCGCGGGAGCACTAGAGGACCTCTCTGGGCAGAGTTGGGTCGGCGAACTCACTCCACAGCAGCTCAACCTCTTCGGAACGGCGGATGACCGCGTCCTCTCGGTCCCAGTGGGAGCCCTTGCGCTCGGTCCGGTCTACAACGATCAGACGCTCGAAGGGCTCGGGGCTAGCGTCCCGACCACGCTCGACGAGGTTCTGCAACTCTGCGATGCAGCTGCGGAGCAGAACAAAGTCGCGTTTGCGATCTTCCAGAAGGGTGGTGGTGTCGTTCCGACGTACTCGATGGTGGCGCCCCTTGTATACGGTCCGGAACCGGACTTCACTGAGCGCCAGCTCGCGGGGGAAGTGAGTTTCACCGATTCTGGGTGGACGAAGGCATACGCGATCCAGCAGCAGATGCTCGATCGGGGTTGCTTCCAGGACGGTCCCAATGGGACCGACTACAACGCGGCCGCTGCTTTGGTCGCCAACGGTGACGCTGTCGCAACATTCGCCTTCTCCGACACGACCGGACTCGAGGACATCTCGCCGGAGGGGACCACCTACACGATCGCGCCATTCCCGACGAGTGACAACCCGGAAGACCGGTACCTTGCCGTGGCCGACTCCAACGGGTTTGGGGTCAACGCCGATGCGAAGCAGAAGGAGCTTGCCCTCAAGTTCGTCGAGTTCATCGGAACCCCAAAGGCGCAGATCCTTTTTGCCAACGCAGCGAAGGGCGCGCCGGCGCTACCCACTGAGCAATTCCAGCCCGAAGGCACAAACCAGAAGGTGATCGCGGAGTACCAGCTGGCAGGCAAGACCGCTGCATGGCCCGATCAGGAATGGCCCGGCGCCGAGGTCGTGCAGAGCGTCGATCAGGTTGTTCAGCGGCTCTTTAACGGGGAAGACACCCCGCAGACCGCCACGCAAAAGATGGACGATGCCTTTAAGGCGGCAGCCGACGCGCGATGACCGAGACGTTGACCCTCGAAGAGGGATAGACGTACACGCTCACTAAATGCGCACGAACTGACCGGCGGGAGGCCCCCACCTCCCGCCGGTCCCCCGAAAGGCCAGCATGCTTCTCTCACCCTCAGACGTATTTCTCGATGGTCGGTCCCCGGGCCACGTCTCTCATCGGGAGACAGCACGAATCAGCTGGTCGTGGAACCTCTCTGCCGGGTTTTCCGGGACAGCGCTGCGCCTCGAAGGAGCGACGACGAGAGACAAGCTTCTGCGTCGGGAAAATGATGTCTGGAACGTCGGTCTTGCCGCCGGCGATACATTCGTGGACATCGCCTGGGGACCAGAACATCGCGTCTTTTGGCGGCTCGCTCCTGCGCAGGTCGATGATGCGTCAGAGGCGTCAATCTTCTTCTCAAAGCGCGCTCTCTCATGGCACCCAGCTTGGCTTACGCACCCGGACTGGGAAACGGACGTTTCTGACAGCGGCTCACGAGTGTTCGCCACAGACCTCTTCTATGATCCTCGCGTCGATATAGAAGTTCAGCTGGATCTCGCGACACCCAACGTCGCATGGGTCGAAGTGAACGGAGTCTCCATCGACCGGAGACTTGCTCCCGGGTACGCCCAGTATCGCGACGAGACCCCAGCAGTCGACCTAGACCTGACCTCTCTTTTGCGGCCGGGTCGTAACGAGCTCACGGTTGAGATAGCCCCCGGAATGGGATGGGTTAGCCGCGACGCATCCAGGTACTCCAAGCTCGAGAATCACGCGGTCCTGCCGCGCTTCGCCTCACGGGTGTTGCATCATCGGGAGTCTGACTCCGCTGTTTCCGAACCAGCATGGGTCACGCGACGCGGCAGCGCGCTAAAGACACACTGGTACGGCGGGGAGGACCACGACCTCCGCATTTTGGGAGGCACCTCAGTACCTGCAGTGGCTGTCCTTCACCAGAGCCCCCTTTGGTGGCCAGAGCACCCGCCCGTGAGCGTCGCGGAGCAACTCACCGCGCAAAGAATCCAGAGACACTCATCACACGAGCACACGATCGACTTTGGGATCAACGTTGCCGGCGTCCCCCGTCTACGTGCACAAGCCACCGAAGGAACGAAGCTGACAATGTGGCCGGGTGAACTACTCGACAACGCAGGTCGAGTCACGCAGTGGAGCACAGGAACGCCAATCTTCCACAGTGTGCAGATCGATGAAGGTGCGATCGATTGGACTCCCCGGTTCGGCTTCAATGGATACCGATACCTCGATGTTCAGGGAGACATCCCTGATTCCGCGGTATGGACTACAGATGTCCTCCGAGCGAGCAACCGAAAAGTCGGAACGTTTCGATCGAGCGATGTGCGCCTCACCCGACTGCATGAGCTCGTTGATCGAGCAATTCAGGGAAACATGCACAGCGTGTTCACTGACTGTCCACATCGTGAGAAGCTCGGCTGGCTCGAACAGCTCCACTTATGCTTCGGGGCGCTCACCCGCAATTACGACGTAGAGGCTCACCTCAGAGACTGCCTTCACCACATTCGTGTCGCCCAGCTCCCATCCGGTGCGCTCCCCAACATTGCTCCTGAACTGGTCGACTTCTCCGGCCTCGAGTTCCGCGGAGACACCAACGCCTTCCGAGAGGACCCGAACTGGGGCGGTGCGCTCGTGCGCATGGCATGGGCGCACTACCGCTGCTACGGCGACCGACGCGTCCTGGACGAGAACATTCACACGATAGATCGCTATCTCGTCTATCTCGCGGGACGGAGCAAACACGGAACTCTCGACTTCGGTCTGGGCGACTGGGTAGGGCTCGAGCACAACACCTCTCGCGAGATCGTGGCAACCCACGGGTGGATCGGGATCCTTCGGGACGCCGCCCAGGTTCACAGGGTCCTAGGAGACCAATCGCGGGCCGTCTCACTGATCGAGCAAGCCGACGGAGTCGTGCGCTCACTCCTTAGCAGACACGCACTCAGCAGTGATTCGACGCAGGCGGAAATTGTTCTTCTCGCCGACCTCGACAAAGCGGAATCAACGCGATACCTCGCTGCCCTGGAAGCTCGACTTGAGCAAGACGCGCACGTGACCGTAGGAGAGGTCGCGTTGCCGGCCTTCATCCGCCTCTTTACGCAGACCGACAGGGATCGGCGCCTTCTGGAGCTCCTCATGGATCCCGAACTCCCCGGTTACGGGTACCAGGTGGCGTCAGACGCCACCGCCTTGACTGAGACCTGGACGATGAAGGGCGGCGACGAAGGTGAAGGATCCCAGAATCACTTCATGCTGGGCATGATCGATGACTGGCTTCGCGAAACCATTGCAGGCCTCCGCCAAGCGGACAACGACATCAGGTGGCGCAACGCCGTGATCGAGCCGCGAATGGAAGCCGGTCCCTCCGCCGCCGAAACCCACTTCGCCTCCCCCCAGGGGCTGTACTCCGTCGCTTGGGACACCGCCATCGGTCGGGTGGACATCACCATTCCTGTCGGTGGAAGCGCCGAACTTCGGTTGCCCGCGGACTGGCACGCTCCGTCTCGCGTTGGCGCCGGTCAGCACGAGTTTTTCCGGCGTCCATGACGCCAAACAGCCACTCAAAAGCGGATACGTGTTCAAGGAGGAACGCATGAAACGACGCTTCATCGTGGTCGCGGCTACCGCGCTGTCGCTTGCAATAGCAGGCGTGGTTGCCCCCGTGACTGCTCCAGCGACGGTGGCGGCCGCGCCCCGCGACGTTGGCATCTGGTACGCGACTTGGTACTCGAAAGTGACTCCGCCGCCGTTGACCTGGCGAACAGGATTCGGCGGATCCTCCGCTAATCAGTTCGCTGCCGACGTCAGCGGTGACGGGAAAGCCGACGCGGTCACCTTCACCGCTGGATCGTGGGACGTCGCGACGTCCACCGGTACCTCATTCAACACACCAGCGAACTGGCGCACCGGGCACGGTGCGGGCTCAACATCACAGCTGCTGGCGGATGTGAATGGTGATGGCAAAGCCGACGCCATTGCATTTTTCACTACCGATGTGAGCGGGGACTCTCTTGCGGGCGATTGGTACGTCGCAACGTCAACGGGAACTTCCTTCAACAGTTACAGCCTCTGGAAGTCAGGTCTCGCCGGCGGAGCAAACAGGGTTCTGTCCGCCGATGTGACTGGAGACGGAAAGGCGGACGCCCTCGGCGTGTATGCCGCCACAGGACAATGGGTTGCGGCCGGATCCACAGGAACAAGTTTTGGCGCGCTATCGACGTGGGCGACGGGCCACGGCGCCGGTGCAACCGACTTCTTCGTCGCCGACCTGAACGGAGACAAGCGAGCAGATTCAGTCGTCTACGCAAGCGGAACATGGACCCGCGCCTATTCCACGGGAACCTCTTTCGCCTCGCCTGCCACACTCACCAGTGGGCACGGTGTTGGGTCCGCATTCCGGTTCCTACAGGACGGGAATGCCGATGGATTCGCTGAGCCCTACGCGCACTTCAACGCGGACCTGGCTCTTCCCTCCGCGGACGGACTCGCAGGCGACGTCGTCGCCCGCGAATACGACCGCGGAAGCGGCTACGTCGACAGCGGGAACACACTTCTCAACAGTGGCTTCGGACTCAACGCCGGGCGTCTATTCATGGCGGCGACCAGCGGGGACGCATACGGTTGGCAGGACTTCATCGCCTTCTATCCCAACGCGGCCGGCGGTACCTGGCAGGTACAGCGCTACCGCGCTGCCGACAAAGTGAGCATCGACACGTGGAACGGTTTCGCGGGCAAGCCCGCGATCAAGTACCAGCCCCTAACCCTGGGCAGCTACCAGCAGTACGACAGTGGCAATACAGCAGTCATCGATGAGCACATCAGCACCATCAGTGACGCTCAAATCGACTGGCTACTGCTGGACGAGACCAACGGTCTCAACAACGTCAGCGGCGCAATCCTCAATCGCGCAGCCCGGGTCGCGGGTCGACTGTCCGTGTGGAACGCCGCGCCGGCTAACAGGGACCTCAAGTATGCTTTCGCGATCGGCGGGATCCAATGGACTAACGACCCGGTGACCATCGAAACCGAAGCGCGCCAAACGTGGAACGAGTTCGCCAATAACTCCGTTTATGGCGATGACTATTACCAGCTCGGAGGAAAGCCGCTTCTGGTCGTCTACACGAACAAAGCCAATCAAGCCGCATGGCAGGCGTACACAGGCGACAAGTCGGCTAGCAACCGCTTCACGGTGCGCTTCGCGTCGAGTGACCCCAACGCTACGGCCGGGGAGTACGGTTGGCAGCTACCTTCAACTGGCACGGTCGACAACCCCAACGTGATGGTCGCCATGCCTGGGTGGAACAATCACATCAGCGGATACACACCTGTCAGCCGGGACAAAGGCTCCTATTACACGACCAAGGTCTGGGACGTGATCCTAGACAGGAGCCCACTTCCCAACGCCGTCGTCATCAACTCCTTCAACGAGTTCGCAGAAGACACCGGGGTACAAGTGGCTGACACATCGCAGCTGGCAAGCACCTCAGAAAAGTGGTTCAACGCAGCCAACGTCCTCCAACCAGATCTCTATTGGAACCTCACTGTCGACTACATCGATGAGTACAAGAATGCCCCCTAGATCGACAGGTAGCGCAGCATGGAGATCGTCAGATCCGGCGTGATCGGGTCGGGCTCACCCGTTGAGGCCAGACTGCAAAGGGGAGGGCGCGCCACCGTGCGGCCCTCCCCTTTGCGTTCCACATCCTCCCTACGCCCGGCTACCAGGTGTGTCGGCGTATCTAATCGGTGAAGCGAGATTTCTTCCATGGTTCGCGAACCAAGGAAGTCGCATCGGCGCGACACGATAGGGTCGCGGCCGCGACTCCCCCGAAGTGCTGCTGGTACTGGCGTATTCCACTGGGGTGAAATGCTCGGAGCGATACATCAGGCTGCGAGCACATCATGAGAGTCGGTCTCGTTTGGAAGACGGTCTCACGTCGGGGAACCACTTTTCAGGAGGTTCGGCGTACGGCAAAGGTTCGCCGGGCTCGCACGCGTCTTTCGACTTGGCGAAGGGGCCGTCAGGGCTGAGCAGCAGGTTCATGTGGTGGTCGGCGTGGTCGCGCCACCACACGCTCGCGCCGGTAGCCGGGTCGAGCCGCAGGTGCTCCCAGGACCGCCACAGGCCTTCGAGGCGGGCGACGGCTTCCGGGTATCGCCACCAGTCCGCCGCCCACCGGTAGCGGGCGTTTCCGGGCCCGACAGGGCGTGTGTACATGTGGCGCAGGTACTCCCGCACGAACTCGTCGACGGAGCCGTACACCAGCTCAGGTGTCGGCTCGTCGACGTCGTCGCGGAAGTCATCGAGAAGGTCACTCATCGCGCGGCTCGCTTTCTTCGATCACGCCAGCTTGAGCAGGAGCCGCAGCGGCTGGTGCGCCGTGGGAAGGATCGTGCGCGGCGATGGACGCGCGCACCGCGGCCGCGTGCGGCCCGTTCATCCACGGGACCGTCTCAACGAGGGTTGCGGGAGCACCCGAGGCGAACACGACCGCGCGGCCACGCGGCAGTGCGCCGAGATCCGCGACGTCCAAGGTGCGTTCGCGCTGCCGGCTATGAGAGGTAGACCGGGTGCCGCGGCCGACGCTTGTCGAGGTTGTGCGCCGGTCGTAGTCACCGATCATCTGCGAGAGCTCGTTCAGGAACTCCGGTTCCTTCACGCCGCCGCCGTAGACGGCGACGTTGGAGGCGCTCCACAGTTTCCGCATCCCGTCACGTCCCCATACCTGCACGCCCTGGGACCAGGACTGCAGAATCGTCATCAAGACGATTCCGCGGGACCCGTAGTGGCTGTAGAGGTCGGGGAGGTCGTGCCAGCGGCACACGTTTGCGGCTTCGTCGAGAACACCGAGCATCGGCACCTGCAGGCGCCCGCCCGGTTGCGTGGTTGCGTACTCCTCAGCCGCTTCAACGGTTGCGGCCGTCAGCGCGGTCACCAGCGGGCCGGCGGTGCCGCGGCCCTCCTTGGAGAGGCTGTAGAGGGTGTCGCTCCCGCGCACGAACGCGTGCGGGTCGAACTGCGGTCGCGGGGCGAAGCTGCCTTGCGGGGTCACCCATTGCGCGATCGCGCGCACCTTCAAGCACGACGCCATCTGCGCGGCGGTGCCGTAGACACTGTCACGACGGCGAGACTCGCCGTTGACCTGCCCGGAGACGGCATCCGCCATTTGCTCGTACCCGTGTCGGCGGAGGATCCGCACCGGCTCATCCTCGCCGGGCGTGGTCGTCCAGGTGAAGGCGGTCGTGATCGGCAGGCCCTCCAGCGCCGCGGCGAGCAGGAAGCCGGCCAGGAGATCCTGACCGGCGTTGTCGAAGTACGCATCCCCGCGGCTGTCACCGGAGCGTGAGCCCGAGGCGAAGTGCGCTGCCAGTTTCGCGGCCTTCACGTCGTCGGTCACGTAGCTGAGCGGGTTCCACCACCAGGTGGGAGATTCGAGGGCGATGCTCTGCGGGTCGAAGGCCCACACCTGACCCTTGGTCGCACGGAGCTCGCGAGTGGCGTCCAGAACGTCGCGCTTGTTCGACGTCGTCAGCACAGCACCGGGAGCATCCGCGATCGCCGGGATGACGTACGCGGTGGACTTACCGATTCGCGGGCCGGCAACCAGCGTGATCATGTCCTCAGGTGATGCGTAGATCCGTTGCCTGCCGGCGACGGTGATGCCGATGAGTACACCGACCCAGTCGCGAACGCCGAGACGCTGGGCGGTCTGGCGGGCGCCCGAGGCGGAGAGGGAGTGCAGCTGCCGGCCCTTACCCATGTGCGTCGCGGCGGCGTCGACAGACGACTGGCGCCCCCGTGCTCGAGCAGCCGCGACAGCGACGAGGATGCCCAGAGCGAGAACGGCGCCGCCGAGCACCGCCACGATCCAGGTGGCGGATGCCGGCCAGACGACCTTGCCGCGGAGGACCCCGAAGAACACCTCGAAGGGGTCCGAGGTCTGCCCCTCATTCACGCCGTCGAGCTGCGAGCCGAGCGCAACAGCGCCCCACACCACTCCCAGGACCAGAAAGACGGTCACCAGCGTGATCAGGAGCGCAATGGTCGACCCGTCGACGCCTTGACCGCGCTTGTTGGTCGCACTCACGCGGCGCCCTTTTCCAGGTCATCGGGAACCTCTTGCGCCGCGTGGGCGGCGTCGTCGAGACCGATCATCGGGTTCGACTCGTCCGGTTCGGGGAACGCGGCCGTCGCGTGCCACAGCTTGTTGGTGTCGTTGATCGAGCGCTCCGCCTCGACGAGCTCCACCTTGATCGGGATGCCGGGGTGCCCGCCGACCTTGATGAGGAACTTCCCTCGCCCGGGAGGTTCCGAACCAGGCCCGGACTCCCACGTGCCGGGGTCCTGCCAGGACGTCAGGAGTTCTTGCTCCGCGTTAGACAGCGGCACCGCTGTCGTCAGCTGCGGCATCTCAGCCACGGGGAGTCCACCGCAGACCACCATCCCGGAGCGCTCAACGAAGCCGCGAGCCTTCATCCGGTCGTCCTCGCTGGGGAGTGCCAAGAGGTCGCTCATGGTGTGCGAAATCATCGCCAGACCGACGCCGCGCTGCCGGTTCAGGCGGGTGAGGGCGTCGACGCGGTCGACCATGCCCCGCCCGGCGCGCAGGGCGCGCCAGAGCTCGTCGAGGATGACGAAGTAGTGCCGACGGGGCTCGAGCCCGGCGTCCGCGAGAGCGTTCGCGACGTTGACGGTGCCGAATCCTGCGGACCAGCAGGCGAGCAAGATCGCCGCCTGCATGTCGGTGTCGGAGTCGTCGATCGACGAGACGTCGTAGACGACGGGACGGTCACGGAGCATCGGAACGTCGGTTGCATGGGCGAAGGTCTCACCGAGGCGACCGCCCGAGGTGAGACTGATCAGGGATGCCTCGAGGTTCTCCGTGATCGCCTTGTAACGGCCGAGGTCGCCACGGTCGAGGGCGACGTCACGGACCTCTTGCGGTGCCTCTTGGATGACTCGCAGCAGATCGCCCAGAACCGGCACGCCGTCGTGGTGCTCGTCGAGCACCCGGAGCGCGCGGTCGATGATCGACTCCTCGCGATCGGTGGGCGGCTCCTTGCGAAGAATCGTCAGCAGCGCCGACACCATCGTGTGCCGGCGGCCGTGAGCGTCCGCGAGTACCTGTGCGCGTTCCTTCTCCTTGCCGGCTTCACGGAGGCGTTCGGCGGCCTCGAACGCCTCGCCCGGGTCGAGGATGTTCAGGTGCCCGCGGCCGCGGCCGAGGGTGATGACCTGCCCGCCCAGAGCGCGGATCATGTCGACGTAGTCCGGCTTCAAGTCACCGAGCACCAAGGGCAGCGTCCCCAGGCCCGCGAGACCGGCCGCGGTGCGGCGCGTGTACGTCGACTTGCCGAGACCGGGGAGGCCGAGGACGAACATCGACGGGTTGTTGATGAGATCCGCGTCCTGGAACCAGGAGATGGGATCCGCGCACACCGTCGCGCCGGTGAATAGCTGCAACCCCATCGGGACACCGATCATCGGTGTGCCGCTGCCGACCGAGAACGGGTGGAGGCCACACACCTGCACTGTCGTTCCGCGCCACTCATCGACCGGCGCCACGACATTAACCTCACCGCGGCCGCGTCCCAGCCACCCTCGGGGGCCGGGGCGCTTGACGGC
Organism: Microbacterium gawkjiense; assembly: GCF_031932225.1. Lineage (NCBI taxonomy): Bacteria > Bacillati > Actinomycetota > Actinomycetes > Micrococcales > Microbacteriaceae > Microbacterium > Microbacterium gawkjiense. The sequence continues at coordinate 59,781 of NZ_JAUZVV010000003.1, read as the reverse complement.
CGGCTTCTTCTCCTTCTCCGTGCGGGTGCTCTTCGCGGCCGGAGTGAGCTCTTGCGGCTTGCGCTTCTGAGGCCGGTGGCGGCGCTGGTCATCGAGTGCGGGCATTACAGCTGCTCCCTAACCTCGTTGGGCACCTGCAGGTGCTTCGGCAGCACGAGACCGAGGGGCAGAGCCGCCGCGAAAGCGGAGTCCTGCGAGCCGTGCACCAGGCGCAGACGGAGGCGCGCGGTAGCGGAGAGGTTGTCGATCGCCGCCCTCACGTCCGCCTCGTGAGAGGCGTCGAGCACCGTCGCCGTCACGAGCATCCCGAACTGGACGAGGCCCGCGCCTGCGGCCTCCTCAGCCGCCGTCGCCACAGCGGCACGCGCATTGGTCAAATTCCGAGCCGTGGGCTTGTCAGAGCTGGCGAGGTTGAACGAGGAAGCGCGCACGTCCGCTTCGACGATTGCCGCAGCCTTGGCCGCGTCGATCGGCCGATACAGCAGAGTCACCCGCTTCCGCGCGATATCGCGGTGCGGGGCGAGCAGGCGGGACAGGATGCTCGAGGGCACGTTGCCGCGCGGGGCGCCGCTCATCATCCAGGTCACAGACAGCGCGGAGTCGTGACGGTAGGTGTCCCACCCCGCCTGATGCGCCGTAGGACCAACCTCAGGCCAGTAGAGCTCGGGCGGTTCACCGGCCGCGTTCGCCTCGTCAATAAGACGTGCCGCCGCGGGGTCGTAGGCCACGCGGATCACTTCGCACAGTTGCTGAGCCGTGAGAGGGCGGGACGTGCCCGCGCCGGTCGCTGTCAGCCCCTGCGTGAGGCCAGGCAGTCGGGATGCGAGTTCGCGCCCCATATCCTCAGCGCTTCGCTTGCGCCCACCCACGCGAGAGGCCGCGTTGAAGGTGAGCGCCACATAGGCGCGAATCGTCGCGGAACCCGCGGGGTACTGATCCACCAGGTTCTCGAGTAGCTGCTTCGCAAACGCGGGCGCGTCGTTGTCGATGCGGCTGGCAACCTCGCGTCGTAGCCGCGTGCCGGAGTCCGGGGCCGTCTCAATGGTCACGGAGACGGCTTCGATGCCGGGCTCGTTGCCGAGACCGGCAAGCCACATGCCCCACTCGGCAACCCATGCGTCGATCTGCTCACGGTCGACGAGCGCGGCGCCGTCAGGCTCCGTGCCGATCACGACCGTGTAGTGCGACGTCGACGGGATTTGAACGAGGGCGAACGGCCGGTTGTAGGAGTCGCGCCATTCGGTGAGGCGCGATCCGGCCGCGAGTCCCGGCAGCTGCACGGTTCCCCATTCGGCTCGGCCAAGGGGGCCTGAGCGGTAGAGGTGTGCGCCCTTCGACTTCGTGAACATCCATCCCACCCTTGTTGCGGCCCGCGACAGCAGGCTCCGTCCGTGCTTGTCCTTCGCCGCCACCGTCAGGAGGAACAGCCCGAAAATCAGTCCTGTGATGACGCCGTTGCCGATGTTGGAGACCATCGTCACGACGACGGCGAAACCGGCGCCCGTGAAGAGGATCCCCGTGCCGAGCGCGCTCAGCCCGAGGAGCCCCGCGGTGGTCGGCTTCGTCCAGTTGCCGTAGCTACGCGGCGCGCCCGTCGCCGTCTCGCTCGTCATGGTCATGTCCGATCGCCTCGCTTACTGCGACCCTGACGGGCCGTTGGTGGAATCGTCTGCAGCGGACTGTGCAGCCCGCTTGGTTGCTGTCGCCGCACCCTTCGCCGCCTTCACACCGGCCTCGGCCACGAGGACCGCAGCGCCAGCGGGGCCGGCGCCCGCAGCGGCACCGCCACCTGCAGCGGCACCGCCACCCGCAGCGGCACCGCCTCCGCCTGACGCGGCGCCTGCGGCGGCGTTCCCACCGGTCGGCGCGGAACCACTGGCAGCGCTGTTCGATCCGGCCGTTGGTGTCGATCGAGGTCCGGCGCCGTTCCCCGACCCGGTGGGGGCAGATCCCGGACCGTTCGAGGGGGAACCTCCGCCGCCGCCAGAGGGTGAGTTAGACGAGCTGGACAGACGACGAATCGCGCCGGTGGCGACATCGCCGCCGATCGCGCCAGCGGCGCCCGCCAGTGCCATGCCCGCGCCCCCGCCGCCCGCGACGGCGCTGGTCATGGGAGCGACGAAACGCAGCAGTGCCGGCAGGGCGACGAGTGCCATGAGCATCAAGGCCATGCCGGTCAGAATCGACCAAAGTCCTCCACCGTCGTCTAGGAAGGCGTCAGTTCCGACGAGCTGGAATGCTGCGGCATAGATGAGCGCTGCAGCGGGCTTGTACAGAACGAAAGCGAGCGTCCAGCCGATAACCCGACCGAACCACTGACGCCCCATCTGTGTGTTGGTGAAGCTCGCCGTGAGCGGAAGAACCCCAGCAAGAATGACGAGCAGCCCACCGCGCACCACCATGAGCGCGACCTGCACAAAGACCATCAGCATCGCGATCGCTGCGAGAACGAGGACGCCGATGATGCCGATGGGTGAAGAAGCAGTGAGCGCGAGCATCGCCGCAACGTTGGTCCCGAAGCACTGGGACGCCCCGCCGGCAGAGACGTCGCAATCTGTGGCGTTATTCAACACCCAGACGGAGAACGCGTCAGCTGCCGTCACCGCCAAAGTGAGGATCGCGAGGCCCGCACCCGAGACTGCCAAGAGCGTGAGGAGCGACTGGATCAGGTCCTTACCCGGCTGTGCGCGCTGCTCCCACGCCATGCGGATGCCGCCGACGATGACCGACAGAACGGCCAGGCCGCCGACGTAGAACCAGAGAGAGTTCTGCAGGAAACCGACCGCCGACGAGGAGCCGTCCGGCGCGGAAGAGCTCAGGAGACCGCCGACGAGGGCAGAAGCCCCCGAAATGAGCATCACCGCAAAGAAGATGACTCCCAGCGCTCCGACACTGCGAATGCCCTCACCGCGACGGACGCGCACCGTGACGAGCGCGCCGAGCGCGATGAGAGAGAGCACGGCAACCGTCAGACCGATGTACGTGACGTAGTTGAGGATCGTGCCGAACGCTTCACTCCCCGGCGGCGTGCCGCCCCCGGTCGTCGAGCCGTCGCCGGCCGTCAGCACCGGAGTGGGAACCTGCACCCACATGCTGCCCATGCTCGCAACCGCGGCGCCGAAGCCCTCAAGAGTGCGATTCATGAGTTCTTGGATCGCATCGTTCGATGCATTGGACACGATGTGGGAAGCGCCCTGAGCGATGCACTCGCCTGAGTGTGTAGCGAAGTAGATCGGGTTGCTGCAGTCGCCGCCTGAGGTGGCGGCTCCAGCGAGGGTCACACCCCTGCCCATGGGATGTAACCGCCGAGGTTCTCCAGCGGAGACGGAGCGAAGGCTGGCCCCTGAGTGCCAATCTCAACCTTCCAGTCGCCGTCCTGCCATTTCAGGACCGTGGGGAGGCTGACTAGTGCTCCGCCTTGCGACGTGACCGACCATGCGATGTCGATGACCGCTTCTTCGGCGTTGTAGGAGTTGATCTTGAAGCCCGCGACCTGGAGGCGGTCGGCACCCGCTTCCGCAGGCGCCGGTGTCGCCTCGAGCTGGTCCTTCACCTCGCCGTCAGCGAGAAGTTCGTACAGACGGTTCGTGTTCCGCGTGTCCGAGGCGACTGCAACGTACCCGATCGCAGCGAACAGCGCGCCCTCTGGTGTGTGCGCGTAGCAAGAGCGAAAACCGTTCGACTCCAACTTGCCGGGACCCGCTCCGTCGGGGTCGGTCGGCGCCGCTACCGTCCCGACAAGCTCCCACTCTGTCTCCGGAGGAGAGTCGATAGCGCCGGAATCGGAGTAGCCAGGAAGCCCGCAAACGCTGGCGGCACCTTCTGCCACCGACTCAGTCGACTCTGCAGGCGTGGAGGTGGGTGTCGGCGGTGTCGCGTCGTCATCGCCGTTGAACAGGCCGGCGATGAGAGCGACCACCGCAATCACCGCGATCAGGCCCACCACGGCAGCCGCGACGATGAAGCCGCGGCTGCGGAACGGCCTAGGTGTGTCCGTGCTCACTTGGATCTCCCCCGAGGGTGCTTATGCGCCAGAGATGAAGCCGACGAGCGCCGTTGCGGCGCCGATGATCATGACGCCGATGAGGATCGAGACGAAGGTCTTGATGTGCTCCCCGCCTTCGCCGCGGCGGGAGTTGAACATGAAGAGGACGGCCACGAAGATCAGCGCGAGAACTGCGGCGATCAGACCCACCCACTTTGCCCACCCGAGGATCGTGCTCACGGCCTCGAATCCGGGAGGGGCGACAGGTTCAGGGTCAGGGAGCGCGAGCGCGTAGTAGACGACGTCGTGTCCGAGCTGCGAGAGCGACATGGGGTCCTTTCAGGTGTGAGCAGGGCTGCTCGAGGTCACGTGCAGTTCCGCGAACAGCTCGCGGAATGCCTTGGGCAGAGGCGTTGAGGGGTCTGCGGGGCCGAGCCGCCAGGCGTCGACCCACGGCAGCGTCCATACGTGGGGAAGGCCGCCGCTGACGACCTGCTGCAGGTCGCGCAAAGGCTTTGGGAGCCGGCCGGGAGCGTCCGCGATGAGCACCAGGCCGGCGAGGGTCACCGAGTTGCCGAGAGCGCCAGATGCCCATTCTGTCGCGGCACGCTGCGCAGCCGTCAGGCCCTGATAATTCGACCGCGCGACGAGGACGACGTTCGCGGCGATGTTGGGCGGGTCTGCGATCGGCCACCCGTGCTGAGCAGCGCGAGTGCCCTGCGCGAGCGCGGCCAGAGTCGACTCGCCAGCCCCGCCGTGCACACCTAGCCACCACACCTTCGCGGGCCACGGCTGAGACCACCGTGGAAGCCTGTCAGCCGTGTCGGGAACGGGGATGCCGGCCTGCGGTGTCTGAGGTCCCTTTGGGCGACGAGATAGCGGGGTATCGGGCACACCCGGCTGTTCGGATGCCGCGTGGTCAGGCCGCGTGATCCATGGATTGACGTTCGACATTCCCTCTCCCCCGTTGCGTCTCTTTCATCCTGAATCGCAGGTCGATCGCTGACCGGTTCAATCCAGCAGATGGGAAAACTCTAACGACGTAAACCTACCTAGAGCATCTTGAAATAGTCCATTTGACGTCATTACAGCCTTCTCATGAGTACGTTAGACAGGGTGACGGACAGACCGAGACGTTGGAATTCGCTCGTAGCGGGAACGGCGAGTCTGCTTCTCGCAGCGTTGCTTGCGGGCTGCAGCGGGAGCTCCACGCCCACTGAAGGCATGGCGTCGGGGACGCGGAACCCCACCAGCACAAGTCCCGTCAACCCCACTCCCCCGGCCGACACGGGCGCTACTGTCGCGCCCGTCCCGGAGGCTGAGAGCGACAGCCGGGCAGCTGCAATCGGCGCGGCCACGGCCGCTCTGACTGCCTACGCGCAACCCGAGCTCCCCTATCAGGAGTGGATTAACGGCCTGTACCCGTACCTCACCCAGACCGGTGCAGCCGCATATGAGGACACCGACCCCGCTCGCATTCCCGTCCGGAAAGTCACGGGGCCGGGCGTCATCCTCCCTGCCTCCACGGAGGTCTCGCTGATCGTTCAGCTTCCAACCGACGCGGGCGACTACAACGTGAGCCTCAGCCGCCCGAACGCCGACGCGGCGTGGCTGGCAGACCGGATCCGACCAGCAGACGACTGACATGGCACAAGGGACGAAGAACCTCACCGGCGCGCTGATCATCGGCACGCCGATCATCGTCGTGGTGAGCATCTTCGCTCTCGTCCTGCTGTTCATGACCGGCGGTAACGCGTCCGCCGCCTGCAGCGGCGTTGTCGGCACCGTCGACCCCGACAACGTGCCCGAGGAACCTGTCGCCGGCTACTCGGGCGAACAGCTGCAGAACGCCGCGCTCATCATGAACGCCGCCGTTCCGCTCGGCCTGGATCGTCAGGCTCAGGTGATCGCCGTGATGACGGCAATGGGCGAGAGCTCGCTGCGCAACATCGACTTCGGTGACGACGTCAACGGTGTCACCAACCCAGACGGTACCCCCACCTGCTCCCTCGGGCTGTTCCAGCAGCAGTGGTGCATCGGCAGCTGGGGAACCAAAGAGCAGGTGATGGACCCCACCTACGCCGCCACCCAGTTCCTCACCCGCCTCGCCGCCGTCGACGACTGGACGTCGCTCGAGCCGAGCATCGCCGCGCACAAAGTGCAGCGCAACGCAGACCCCTTCCACTACGAGAAGTTCTTCGACGCGGCCAACCAGGTCGTCACCGCCCTCGCCGGAGGCGGCGGATGCACAGGCACCGGAGCCATTCAGTTTCCCCTCTCCGAGGGCTACAACATGACGTCCGGCTTCGGCCCTCGCAGCATCAGTGTCCCCGGCGCACCTTCCTGGCACGCCGCCGTCGACCTGCAGCACTGGCCCAACCCCTGCGGCGACCAGATCTACTCCATCAGCGCCGGCACCGTCACCTACAAAGCCGGATACCAACTCACCGTCAAAGCGCCCGAAGGATGGAGCGTGTCCTACCTCCACATGAGGATGGATCAGGTCTCCGTCGACGTCGGGGACACCGTCACCGCAGGGCAGCCGATCGCCCTCGTCGGCAACGAGGGACCATCCAGCGGATGCCACCTCGACTTCCGCATCAACCAGATCGGCAGCACCGACCAAGCAGTGCTCTCCCTGCCCGACGCCGTTTCGCTCGGGTCGCCTGCCCGCTACGCCGGCTTCGTCCACCCTGAAGAGTTCTACGAGCTGTTCGGCATGGAGCTTTGCCCGCCCTCATCGTGTGAGAGGCAGTGATGACCGCAGTCCCGCCCTACCCCGTCATCCACGTCACCGTCGCCGCTGACGGAAGCGCCCACGCAAACGTCGCCGGTCGTCACGACGACTTCCCCTCCGCGGAGCTCACCGACACCCGCCAGGCGGTCATCAGCTACGCGACGACAATCGCCGCCGAGCTACGCCGGCCCGTCCGCATGAAGATCGTCGACCCCGACGGCGAGTGGAACGTCGCCGTCGAACCGACCGGCAACGTCATCGAGGATCCACACGCCGCCGCCGCCCGCCGCGCGCGCCCCAGGAAGGCGCCCACCACCGCGGCGACACCGACGCAGCAAATGCCGCGAGGACCGGTGCCACCAAACCCGCCTGCGGAGCCGGTGGCATCCGCGTGGGCGGCGCCGAAGGCACCGGACGAATACGACGAGCCGGACCCCTACACGCGACTGTCGGAGCGCAAGCGCCCCGCCGTGCCCACCGCGCGCATCCACGCCAGCACAGGCGAGTCCGGGGCCTTTACGACCACGGCGCTCATCGGCCGGCGGCCTTCCCCTGAGCCCGGCGAGGCAGTCGAGCTCCTACTCACCACCGACGACGGCACCCGCCAGGTCTCCCGCACCCATCTGCGCCTCGAATGGGACGAGCGCGAACTATGGGCGACAGACCAGGCAGCCGCGAACGGCACACTCATCGAACGCACCGGCGCCGTGACCGTGGAGCTCACACCGTGGAAGCCGTACCGGCTGCAAAACGGCGACGTCGCCGTTCTCGGTGACGTCCGGCTGACGATCACGCTCTCGTCCGCGAGCACATAGGGAAATCGCGTGAGACCTCTCGCTTGGATACTGTTCCCTGAACAGCACCACCTTCCGAACCCGATCGGAACAACTATGAGGACCACTCCCCGTTGAGCGAAGAGGATTACTGGGCGCAGTTCCCCGACACCCTCACCACTGCGGACGTCGCGAAGATCATCCGCACTGGCGCTCCTGCCGTGCGCTCGCGATTGCGCGACGGCATCATCCCCGGTCACCGCATCGCGGACTCGTGGATCATGTTCAAAGCAGAGATTCGTGCTTGGCTAGCCTCCACCAGCAACAGACCCAGCCGGCCAACGGAACCTGTCGACGTCCTCACCGACTACCCCGACGAACTCAGCTACCGCGACCTCATGCGGCTGTTCCGAGTCAAGTACAAGGGCACCATCTACATCTGGCTTGAGCAGGGACACATCCCGGGCTCGCTCGTAGGCAACCGCTGGGTCGTGCACAAATGGCAGCTGCGCGATCTCCTCGAAGAGACAAGCAACCAACGGCTCACGCCTCCGCCATTTACCCCAGCCGACCGACCTACGGCCTAGTTCGGTGCCTGCAGCGCGGCAAGGAAATTCGCGAATGCTTCCTGCACCTCACTTGCGTCCGTGAGCTCACCTAACGGGATGCGTTGCAGAGGCATCCCGTCTACCTTCACCTCCGCGGCCAGCACGATCCCTGTCTGCCCACGGTGCGTGATCGGCTGCACGCTCACGAGATGATCTGCGTTAATCCAGATCATCGGGTTCCCGTTGGCGTCAGGGATAGGCAGCAGGCGCATGCTCGCCACCATACTGGTGAGGCAAATCCGCACCGCGGACCCCGAAATTGGATTCCGGATTCGTCGACACGCCGATTCGTTTCGTAAACGAAAACGCAGTTTCCCGGATGCTTGGACCCATGGGACGACCAAGCAAGGGTGAGCGGGTAGCGGTAAACGCGAAGCCGGACACTGTCCTGGCCGGGATCATCAAACGTAATGCGGTGATGCTCGACATGAGCGCCGGCGACTACATGGTGGCGCTGGCCGCCTACGCTCTCGGCCTGCCGGACCACGCGCCTCAGCCGGGTCGGTCTACAGAAGCCCTTGAGGCTCTCGAACTAATCGGCGAACGGCCGATGCTCCCTTCCGTCGTCGGGCCGTTGTCTGCGGCACCGCGCATCATGACGAACTCAGAGGAGCTCACTGATCAGCTAGCGAGTTAACCCAGAAGGGCCCCGTCCGAAGACGGGGCCCCCACCAGGATTCAAGTCGGACCTCAGTCGGCAAACTCTCGGTCCGATCCACCACCCATACATCAGTTAGGGAGGTGTCTTCATAGTATCCGAAGACACGCGCAGGGAGACCGTTCTTCCGCGTATCGCGACCGTGTCGCCATCTCGTCCAGGGATGTCGATGGCACAAGAGACCCTCAGCACCCGGCGCGCGTGGCTCAGCCCCACCGGGTGGTCGAGAACATCCCGACGTCCGCCCACAGGACCGGCGACCTCGGTGCACGCTCCCGAACGCTCATCCCGTACCAGCCCCGTGCTCCAGACGCAGTCGAACGGAGGCGGCATGGTGCCGTAAACGAGAGCGGGCCCCTGCACTTTGGCGAGTGCGGGGCCCGACGAGCTCAACGCTCGAGCTGACCGAAGAGTTTGGCGACACGAGGTCAGGTCGAGAGGTACTTCCACCGAAGTCCGGTTGGCGCCGGAACTTCATCATCACCTCGGGAAGGAGGTAGTTAAGTCATGTCTACACGCGCAGATGCGAACCAGCAGGGATTGCTCGCGGACGGAACCTTCGGCGTGTCGCCCTACACACACGAGGAAGCGTGGGCAATTGCCAGCCGCCTCTCCCCCAGAGACACAATCCGTGTTGCCGCTCGAGACTCATCCGGGGAAATCCTCAACCAGTACGACCGCCTTTGGGACCTGGACGGCCCGGCGCCCACAACGACATGGGCGATGCTGCTGGCGGACGACGACCTGCGCTTCCGCTACCTCTGCTTCGACTTCGACAACTCGAACGGGCCGGCTGCGCGCGACGCCGACCGGCTGTCGTACTGGCTGGACGAGCTCAACGTCCCCCACCTCGTCTGCATCTCGGGGCCTTCCGGTGGACGACACATCTGGGTGCGCCTGGAAGCACCCGCGGACGCTGCGGCTGTCAAGGAGCTGGCCCACTACGCCCGCAGCATCCTCACCTCCCTCGATGTGCAACCACTGACCAATCCCGCATCAGGATGCGTTCGTCCCCCCTTCGCACCTCACCGCGCGGGGGGATACTCCAATCCCCTCGGCAACATCGGACTCCTCATCGACCGCGAAGCTGGCGAACACACCATCGAACAGCTCACCGCCCTGCTCGTCGACCTCGGCGCTGAACTGCCCCCCACCGAAACCACGCTCCCCCACGGAGCCATCCTCGACGGTGCAGGGAACCCCCGCATCCGCGGACCGAAACGCCCACTCAGCGCCGCCATGGACGCAGCGCTTCACGGTCCGGCCGGCGCCGACGCGTCCCACACCCTCGCACGCATCCTCATCGCCGCCGCCAACTCCCGATGGTCATACGACGACATCGTTGGCGCAGCCGCCACCGCGACAGGCCTCGAACACGCCCGCACCCGTCGCGTAGGCAACGACAGGGTCCGCCGCTCGCCGGCAAGCACCGAAAAAGTCCTGCGTTCGGCATGGCACTACGCCGTCCGATTCGTCGCTTCACACCCCCTTAACGCCACCGGTGATGACCCCGACTACCGCACACGAGTGATGAGCGTCACGACGACCGTGCAACGAGCACTCGAGCGCGCAGACTCCTTGCCCGGGCTCTGGGCCACCCGCAACGGCCGCGTCGAAGGGACCCGCAGCCAACGCGCCGTCCTGGACGCCCTCTGCCTCTACATGCTCCAAAGCGGCCGGCCGGTCGTCGAAGCCGACGTCAGGCGCCTCTCCGCCGACACCGGCTACGGACGCACGACAGTCAGCGTCGCACTCACCGCCCTCGCACGCCACTGGATCGAGAAGGTTGCTGAAGCCGAAGGCGTCCACGCCAACAAATACCGACTCCACAGTCGGTTCTCCACAGAGATTTCGGATCCAAACCGGACACAAGCGCGTATGCGCGCCGAACCCGCGGCCAGCCTCCCGCTGCAACAGACCCTCGCCCAAGAAATCGGGATCCGGCTGGGACTCCTCAACCACGATGTCTTCACCGCACCCCGCAGCTTGGGTCGCGCCCGCGGCCTGCTCTACATGCACATCCCGGAGTCCGGGTCCGTGGGCGTCTCTGATCTGAGCATGCAGCTCGGAGTGAGCACGTCAAGCGTCAGGCGTCGGCTTGCGCGGCTTGTGAGCAGCGGGCTCATCGAGCGCGCCGGGGGCGGTTGGCGGCGAATCGCGCTGAGTGCGCGAGACTTCGTCGCCCGTAGCCTGAATGTTGATGGGCATCTCGCGAGGCGAGCCCGACTTTACGAGCTCGAACGGGCGCGGTGGGCATGGTGGCAAGCGGAAGTCACGTGGATGGAACGTAGGTCCAAGCGTCGCCGCGGCCGGCGACCGAGCCACTTCACTGAATCAGATCGACCCGGATATGTTGCCTATCCGCGCGGACCCTCGCGCCGGTGCGACCACAGGGCTGCCATGGAGCTCGTGCGAGCTGGAATCCTTGACGGCGGTTTCGCACAGGTCGCCTGAGTTCAACGACGCGCGTGCGTCCACTTTCCGGAGGAATGAGGGATTAGGTCACTACGCAGTCTGGCGAGCGAGCTGGCTCAGTGGTCACGGATGTGAGCGGAAAGCGTGTCTGAGTGAGTCTGTAAGTCTGGTAGTTACAGACCCATGGATTTGCGGAGCTCCGCTTCGGTGGAACCCTGCAGCTCGGGCATGCGAGCAATGAGCATGTCGAGGGCAACACGGATCAGTGTGTTCTCGGTAATTCGTACACCCCCGGTCCCCTTGATCTTGTTCAGCCGGCGTGCGTTGATCGTCAAGGTCTCGTACTGATCTGGACGAAGACGTGCTTCTTTCCGCTCGAAGTCCTCATAGGTGCGGGGCGCCGGCGGCAAGGTGGGCTTCGACGTGGAGGCTGATTCGATTCGGGTAGGGGGTCTGGTTTTCGACGCAGTCAGGGCAGTACTGTCCTGACTGCTGGAGGACGGTTGTTCTACGGAGGTCGGATGCGTCACAGTTGCGATCGCGGCGACCTCGCTTGAGTTGGGGGCGGTGTCTTCGCGATCTATCGCTCCGAGCAGGTTGCTGAGATCTGCGCGAGCCATCAGGTATTCTCCTTCGTCGAACCCACCGTGATGCGCCTTGACTTGAACCCGGCATTTGGCGCTTGATCGCCGTTCAGAATGGATCGCAGTTCGTTCGCGACCATCATGTAGTCGAAGATTGCGTTAGCGTTGGCGCGGGTATCGGCGTATTGAGTGACCACGCGGCCGTCCAATGGCGCATCACTGTGCGCCGCGTAAAGGCGGATGCTGTCCTGGAATCGGGGAAGCTTCAGCCCTTGGTCGACGACGACTTGCCAATCCTCGAGCTGTCCCGAGCGGCGTCGATCGATCTTGCTCAGTAGAACGCGATGCGCGATCCCGCGGGGCTCGATATAGCGCTCGTACGTTCGCTTCAAGGCCGGTGTGTTCAAGGGCTCCGGGTTCAGGGGCAGGACCGCGAAGTCGGTTACATCAAGCACCGCATTCAAGATCGAGTCCGTCTCCAGATTGCCCGGTGTGTCCACGAAGATGAAGTCGTAAGGCAGCTCACGAAGGCGACGCAGGTTCGACGGGTTGATGTCCGGGGCAAAGTCGAACGGCAACCGGTCCCCCGCGTTCTCAGCCCACCAGGTTGTCGACCGTTGCGGGTCGACATCAACCACAAGGACCCTTGAATGCTTCGCGGTCACCGCGGCGAGATTCATGGTGGTCGTGGTTTTACCGACCCCACCTTTCTGGTTCACGATGGCGACGATGTGCATACCGCCATCTAACTGAAGGACAGCTCGTTTGGGTGGCTGCCGTCGCGGCGTGTCTGTAACTTACGAACTAGCGGAGTACGCGAGTTACAGAGGAACAGAGTGACTACGTCTGTAACTGACGTTATCTGTAAGACGCGAACAACCGAACTCTGTAAGTAACTAGAGATCGGAGGCTGAGTCGTTTGAACTCACAAACTGCCGGAGTTACGGACTCACGGACCTACAGACTTACAGGCCTCCATACATACCGACTCAGGAGCGCCCTGATGAAGCAGGTACACCGGTATGCTGGCCACCGTCGCGCGAACTCACGAGGAACCGTTGAGACCGCTGGTAGGTGAGTTTCTTAAGCGCCAGCAGTGGCGGCGCGAGCGCCGGGCCGGCTCGCGGCGATCGCGCCGCAGCTGACGGATCGGATGACACCCTGTAAGTTGCGGACACACAGAGTCTGTAACTCTGTCTATTTTTACACTGTCTCGCTACTGCGGGGGTGACGAGCCGTGGGTACCGCCCGAAGAGTCTGTAAGTTGGTAACTTACAGACTCACCCGGTCTGCGAGGCGGCAGTCTCCCTGCCCGGCGCAGGGGAGCGGCCGGAATATGCCCGGCCCCGAAGGGTAAGATTTTCGAGGGTCGCGCTTGCTCGCAGAAGTCGCAGAGCTCGAGGACCGCACCCAGCGGAAGACCGCGCTCCGCGCGCTGCAGCGCGGCCTCGAGGTCATGCGGGCAGAGCACAAAGGCTGACGCTCGCCGTGGCTCGCTTTCAGAGTGATATCACCGTGAAAGCACGCCGCCCTACGGGCTGTTCCCGCCGGCACGGAGACCGGCGCTCAAGAGGCGCCGCTACGCGGCCCGCACCATATCCCGCAGTCTTTGACCTGTCCGGCTGTCGAGGATACGTCGGCTCCGCGTCGGGCCAACGGCTTTCGCGGCATATCCTCCCTCGCTGCGCTCACTCCGGTATTCCACGTCCGTTGCTCCCTCCCGCTCCGCTCGCCGTGAATCCCTCGATTGCCGGCAGGCAAAGAAAAACGGTTGGTTGAGGGAAGGGGCAGAGCGATGGCTGAGCGGATCACGGTCTACACCACAGGCCCCAGCTGCGCGCGCTGCACGCTGACCAAGAACGTGCTCACCAGCAAGGGCATCGAGTACGACGAGGTGAACATCCGAGACAACGAGGATGCCCGCGCCTACGTCGTCGATGACCTCGGCTACACCGAAGCACCCGTGGTCGTCGTCACCGACGAGGATCACTGGTCCGGGTTCCGTCCCGACCACATCAACCGCATCGCAACCCACTGAGAAGGAGAACGACCATGTCCATCCGCACCATCACCGGAAACCTGGCAGCCGATCCCGAAGTTGTGCAGGCGGGAACCATCCAGATCACCAAGCTCCGCGTCATCGAGAACACGGGGGAGTACCGGCAGGGCAAGTACCAGCCCCACGACACCCCCACCACCCACTTCGTCGAAGCCCGGTTCGAGCTCGGCCAGAACGCCGCCGCCTCACTCCACCGAGGGGATGCCGTCATCGTCATCGGACGCGAGCACACCACCAGCTGGGGCGACGAGGGCAACAAGCAATACGGCCGCGTCATCGACGCCGACAGCATCGGCGCCGACCTCACCCGCGCCACCGCCGCGATCACCCGCAACGCGCGCAACGACCAGCAGCCCTAACCCGCTGCGCAGCACGCCCCCGGCCGACCTCTCTCCCCGGCCGGGGGCATCGCTGTGCCGGGAGAATGGACACACGCTCTGGGAACTCGCACACCGCCCCCGCGACGTCGACGAGGCCACGCGCGTCGAGCTCGAGGCGCCGTCCTCCGGCGTCGCGATCGAGCAGCTGCGGTCGAGAATCCCCGCAGAAGAAGTCATCCTCTTCGTGCGCCAGATCGGCTAGAACACGCGCACCAAGCCGCAATCCGGGCACCGCCACACCGGGGGAGTTGGCGGGTTCCACGACGGCTGCAGCTGCACCAGGCAGCGCTCACAGGTAGGGGAGAAGCCCGGCCACTTGTCGTCATCCACCAAGCTAGGCAACCAGGATGCCGGCGGCGCCGCAGAAACCGTCCACAGGGGCGCTCAGCGCCCGCCAGGAGAGGCCGGCGTGACCGCCGAGGCCCACACCCACGCCTTCATCTCCGTCTCGCCCACGCGAAACCTGATCGCGCAGGCGTCCGCTGTCCACCGGCAGACCTCCGCGTCGACGAGCGCCGGCGTCGCGCCGAAGCGCACCCACGCCTTCGCCGGCTTCGGCCGCGGGTCGATCGTCACCGGTTCCACGTCCAATCGCAGCTCAGCGCTCGAGAGCGACTGCAGGGGGCCGGCCTCCGCAGCGATCCGCTCGAGGATCCGCGTATCCATCCGGTGATCGACCGCCGCGGCGTACCTTTTGTTCGTCCCCACGGCGACCTCCTCCCGAAGGAGATAGGCTACCCAATATCGAACTTATGTTCTATTCTCGGATGCCATGACCCACACCGCCACAGCCACGGAAGTCACGCTCTGGCTCGTCGACGAGACGCCGGCGCGCATGTACTACGCGGGGCAGAGGTGGACGATCACAGACACCCCAACGCGGCTCCGGGGCTCAGTGTGGTCCATCGACCCCGACGACGTCGGCGGTCGCCGCGGGCTGTTCGGTTGGCGGTTCCAAGCCACGAACGAGACGCGCGAGTCCATCGTGTTCGACGTCTACGGCGGCGCGGGGGAGTGGCACGTTCACCGATCCTGGAACTGAGTGCCCGTCCCATCGGAACCTTCGCGCAGATGAGCCGGAACTGAGCTCTGGCGGACGTTTCCGGTGCGCCGTCGACGAGGGGAGAGCCCGACCCCGAAAGCTATCTGGTTAGCGGCGCCGATGGAGCGGTGTCGCCCTCAGCTGTCGTCGGTGACTGCGCAATCGTGGTCGCTGATCAGAGTTGGGACCGGTCTCGACGGGAGTCGCGACTGCCCGGATACGGCGCCAGACATCGTCGCTGGTGACCATCCAGACACCTCCGAGAACATCAGCGAAGTCCCGACGTGCGTGAGCGATCGCCTCGATTCGTTCGATTACAAGTTCTCCATGGCAGCGGATGATGTCCTCGGTCAGTCCCGCGGCGAGGATGCCGGTGTGCTGGCCAAGATTTCCACTCGGGTCGTCGCGGATCAGGTCGAGGATCCGGACCACGACGTCGAGCGCGCGCTGCGGATCGGAGCTTGCGAGCTGGCCGGCGAGAATCGCGTCCAGCGGTTCGTCCATCTCGTCATCAAAGTCGACTGAGCCGGACTGGAAGTCGAGCCAGTGGCGCGCATAGGCGTCAACCGACTCAGGCGGCAGTGAAAACCACGACGTCCCTGACACGTCCCCCATTCTGTGCCACCCGTTGCCTCCGCGCCTCCTCAAATCTCCTCAGTGGGATTGATCGCAACGGCTACTGGCCTAGCCGAAAACGATCGTTTTCGGCGCAGCAGGACTAGGCGCGCGCGATCGTTCAGCGCTGAGCACGGGCGCATATCGTAGCTGGCATGGCTACATGGTTCGCCTACGAGTACTGCACCGACATTTCCGCCACTCGGCATTTTTACGGAGAACTGGTGGGGTTGACCCAGATCTGGGACCAACCTGATGACATCGCGTTCCGGCACGGTTGCGTGCAGGTGTCGTTCCGCCGTGTCGACTCGCTGTGCCGACCAAAAGGCTGGGCCTTCCAGCCTGGTTGGAGCCACGGCCAGCTGTCTGAGGCGCCCACCACCGAACAGGTCAGGTCCATCTCCATCGCACTTGCACCCGCCGCTTTCCAGTCGGCCGTAGTAAGGCTCAAGACCGCCGGCGTGCACGCACTCAGAGCCGAGCCCTTCTGGGTCGGCTACTGGTCCTTCGTTGTCCGGGACCCGGACGGGCAGACGGTAGAGCTCACCGACCCAGAGTCTTCTGCAGCTGACCGCGACGCTGTGACTACGTGACCGCGCCCGAAAACGATCGTTTTCGGCGGCCGGCAGAAACTAGGTTTCATGTATGGCCCTGATCAAACGACCGCACCCCGACCGGTCACTCGACCGGTTTGATCGGGGGGCCGGCGTGCTCTCTTCGGAGCACGGTTTTGAGGGGCATGTCTTCACTGCTAGGTCGTCGTTCTGGAGCCCGTTCTCTCCGCTGCGACTTCAGTGGTGGATCTTCTACGTCGTCGTTTGGTCCGACAGTGTCTGGGAGCCGGTTACCGAGGACTATCCGCCATTCACCGCGGTCAACGAGATGAAGGACGGTTATCTGATCGTCGACAGCGAGGATCCGTCACGAGCCGGACGATACGAGGTTCGTTGGCTCACTACGGAGGAGGCCATAGCCGCGCGGACGGTGTGGTCGGTCGGCGACAACCTCATGTGAGTTCTACCCCGCCGCTGCAGGCTGCAACTGCGTCAGTGATCAGCCGCCTCATGAAGGGCGGCTAATCACCCACGGGGCGGTCGAGTCGGACCGTTCTGCTTCTTCACCGCGCTCCAAGGCTTCTATACCTCCGACTGCGGGATCCCATTTGAGTACGTGGTCCCAGCCAACGACAAACCAGGACTCAGTCGACTGTTCGTGGTCTTCACCGCCGCACGCGGCGATCCAGTCGCCGTCGCACTCCCGGATGACGAGAAGAACTGGTCGAGACCGATCCAGAACGTGCGAGCAGACGTAGGAGGCCGAGTCAGCCGCGTGTGCGCTAGAAGCTTCAGCACTCATTCCTGAATCCTCCTATAGCGATCGGGTCACGGGATGGATCGACTGGGCTCAGGCGTGGGAGAGTTCACCGCATGAGAGCCACTTACCTTGTCCTGTTCGTCGGCTCGCTCGTTACGTTCCTTGGAGGCACCGCTCTCGCCATATTCGCAATCGCCTCAGATCTCCCGGGGCCACCCGTGGGAATAGGAATGGCTGTGCTCGGCGCCCTCGGCACCATCGTGGGCGGGCAAGAGCTCAGAAAGCAGCGGCGGAAGAACGCTCCTTCAGATGACAGCTGAAGATGCCTCCCAGCGCGACCACGCCAGACTCCAACAGATTCGCGAGGAACTCATCGACCTCGCGTGGGTCGCTGGCTCACCCGACTACGGCCATATCGACCGCCGCGAAGCACTGGAGAAGGAAGCCGCGGAGATCAGGACACGGTTGGGGATCGACGACGATCGACCTCCCCTCAGCACCGGGTCGACCAGGAGAGGCTGGCTGAAATTGATCGCCACCGCGCTCGGCGTCGTCGGGACACTCGCGATCCTGTCACTACCGCGGTAACCGATCCACCAGAAACGTCTGCCAGAACCCAGTAGTGGGTGCCGTTTTTGGAGCGCCACATTCAACACCCGACGAGGTGCTGCCGAAAACGATCGTTTTTGGTGCGCTCGGCAGGGGGGTGCCCGACGACTGTGGACTTCGTCAGTCCGTGGCGGCGTTCTGTGATCGTTGTGCGACGTTCGATGGCCTACATCGCCGTCATCGGCGTCGGCCGAAACAACTTCACCTTGGGGGCGGCTCGACCTCGACGCAAACGTTTTGGTCTACAGTGGCACCACGATTTGTGGAGCGGAGACGGCCGATGTCACGAGGTGCTGCTGCGTCGAAGCCGGTGGGTATTGAGGACGTGGCGCGTGCGGCGGCTGTGTCGATTACGACGGTTTCGCATTCTCTGAGTGGGCGGGGTCAGGTTGCCCAGTCGACTCGGGAGCGTGTTCGGCGGGTTGCCGAAGACCTCGGCTACGTTCCGAACAGGTTCGCGAGCGCGTTGCGGGGGCAGCGTTCTCAGATTCTGGGTTTCGTGTCGGATGACATTGCGACGACGCCGTTCGCGACCCGGGTGGTGTTGGGTGCGCAGGACGCTGCGTCCGAGCGGGGTCAGTTGCTGGTGGTGGTCAATAGCAATAGCGACCGGGCGACCGAGTCCAAGCAGATCTCAGGGTTGCTGACTGCGCAGATTGATGCGGTCGTCTACGCGCGCATGTTTCACCAGGGAGCTTCGGTGTTGCCCCGGGAACTTGCCGGGATTCCGACGGCGCTGGTTGACACCACCGATGAGTTCGGTGTGATTCCGTCCGTCGCCCCGGATGAGGAGCAGATCGGCCGTCTGGCCACGGAGACCCTCTTGGCCGCGGGGCACACCCGCATCGCACATCTCACCGTGTCCGCGGCTGGCCGTGGCAGCGTGGGGCGGCTGGCCGGTTACACCGCGACGATGAGGGCAGCGGGTCTGGAACCGCGCGTGTTCACCGGTGGCGACCCGGGAACGTCAGCGGCCGGGCGGGAAGCGTTCGCGGCGATGCTGGCGGCCGGCGCGGACGACGTGACAGCGGTCTTTTCATTCAATGATCCGATGTCGATGGGCATCTATCAGGGTGCAATCCGGGCCGGGGTCTCGATCCCGGACGACCTTTCAGTGATCAGCGTTGATGACTTCGAGCCGGTCGCAGCGGCGCTACTCCCTGGATTGACCACAGTGTCCCTGCCGCATTACGAGATGGGTCGCTGGGGTGTGCGGACAGCGCTGGCGCTGCTCGAGTCGACCGAGCCCCCCGATCTTCCGGTCGAAACGCGCATGCCGGGGACGCTCGTTACCCGGCAGTCGGTGTCCCGACCACGTTCACGCGCCAGCATGCTGCCGTAGACGCCGAAGTCTGAGGCCGGATCCCACGAGTTCCCAGTTCTCTGCGAGTGGCGTGATCGGGCACGCGAAGACGCCGGCGAAAGACGATATCTCGAGGATCGGGCCATCCAGAACAACGCGAACCTCGCCTACCCACGGCACCTCGTGGGAGTGCCCGCCGACGCTAACGCGCAGCTGCTGCCCCTCGCGTGCGATCTCCAGCACCGAGGCGGCGCGGTGCACGATCTTCAGGGTGGTATCCGCGTGTTCGGGCCAGAGAATGTCTGCCGCACTTCCGATGGTGGCGGCGTCATCGTGGTAAAGGTCAAGGTCCGGGTGCGGGCTGAGGGACAGGCGGTTGCTGCTGGCGGCGATTCGGTAGGGGAGGGAGTGCGCACCCGCCCAGCCGTCGCCTTCGATGCCGCGAAGCCAGAACATCACGCACGGGTGGCCGTCTGAATCGCGGAAGGTTGTCGCAGCGTATGGGGAGGGGCCGTAGCTGAGGTGACCCCACGTGTCGGCGGTGAAGGTGCCGTTCACGTAGCTGCCGAGCGCGTAGAGCACGTCGTACAGCTCGTCCTGGTCCCATACCGAAACGATGAGGGCGTGTTGCCCGTCGATCTCGATGATCTGCGGGCACTCCCACATCGATCCGCTCCACGCCGGTTCCCGGTCCCCGCCGGGTCTCGATGCGACCAGTCCGCTGGCCCGCCAGGTCACCCCGTCCGTCGAGGTGAACCCGACGACGGCTGCCACCTTGTCCGTGAGCCCGGCGCCGACCAGCATGCGCCAGCCGTCCTCATCGGCGATGATCACCGGATCCCGGAACACCTCCGCGCCCCACTCCGGCGACGCCTCTGCGACCACCGGGCCCTTCTCCCAGGTGACCCAGTCCGGGTCCGTTGTCGTTGCGGTGCGAACGCGGCCGACAGCCGGGTTGTGCGCGGAGACTGAGGTGTAGAAGATGCGCGGGGATCCATCGGCGGTGACCAGCACCGACCCCGACCAGATGCCGGCATCCCCGTCGCCGGGCGCCAGGGCTGGCGGCAATTCGGTGAGAGAGAACAGATCGTTCCCGCTGGCATGCCCCCATGAGCATCCCAAGCTCCAGGATGTGGAGTCTGGCACGTACTGGAAGAAGGCGTGGTACCGGCCGCCCGTGTAGGTGATCCCGTGCGGATCGTTGATCCAGCCGCGTGCGGTGAAGTGGAACTGGGGTCTCATCTGCTTCTCCATCATGCTGTGCGGCTCTGAGAGCATCGTTACTGCGGCGTTACCAAAAACGTTTTGTGATCGCCAATGCACTCACTATAGTCACAATCACGAAAACGTTTTGGGGAAGTCTATCCCCCGACGAAAGGATGAAGTGAAGATGCTTCGATACCGAATGATCAGTGTGACGGCCGCGGCTGCTGCCGTGATCACACTGGCCGGGTGCACCGGGGGCGGCGGCGGGGAGAACGGCGGCGGGGGTGACGGGGAGGCCGTGACCATCATGGGCGCGTTCACCGACGCTCAGGCTGAGGCGTTCCAGGCCGACCTGGACGCGTGGTCGGAGGAGAGCGGGATCACCGTCACCTACGACGGCAATACCGACTTCCAGACCGCGGTGGTCGCCCGTGCGACGGCCGGCAACCCGCCCGACATCGCGATCTACCCCCAGCCCGGCGTCCTGAAGAGCCAGACTCAGTCCCTCTTCCCGCTCGAGGACCTCGGCATCGACGTCGATGCCATCACGGCCGACGAGGCGAACGGTCTCGGCGACATCGCCGTGGTCGACGGCCAGACGTTCGGTCTGCCGTACTCGATCAACGTCAAGTCGCTGGTCTGGTACAACCCGGCCGCGTTCGAAGCCGCAGGGCTCACGGTTCCCACCACGGATGCCGAGCTCACTGCTCTGCAGCAGCAGATCATCGACGAGGGCCTCGGTTACCCCTGGTGCGTCGGACTCGAATCCGGTGCGGGCACAGGGTGGCCGGCGACGGACTGGCTTGAGGAGTACGTGCTGCGCTATGGCGGGCTGGAGGAGTACAACGCCTGGATTGCCGGGGACGTGTTGTTCGACAGCCCGCTGGTGACCGAGGCGGGCGACAAGGTCGCCGAGGAGCTGCTGGCACCGGGCAAGGTTAACGGCGGCGGCGCGGGCGCTGCGACGACGGCGTTCCAGACGGCCGGTAACCAGCTATTCGTCGAGGGAGTCGACAATGGTCAGTGCTTCATGATGCGTCAGGGGTCGTTCATCGCGGACTTCTTCCCGGACGACATCAAGGCGCAGATCGCCGACGGTGACCTGGCGAACATCGACTTCTTCCAGCTGCCTTCGCCCGAGGGCACGGACACGGCGATGCTCGGTGGTGGCGACCTGGTGGGCGCCTTCACCGACTCCGACGCGACCAAGCAGGTCGTGGAGTACATCACCGGACCCGAGTTCGGTACGAACGGGTACGCCAGCCAGGCGATCTTCCTCTCTCCGCACAACGACTTCGACACGTCGTTCTACACGACGGAGTTCCAGCGCAAGGCGCAGGAGCTGCTCGCGGCATCGACGCTGTTCGGCTTCGATGCATCCGACCAGATGCCGGGTGAGGTCGGCGCCGGTACCGAGTGGACCGAGCTGACCAACTGGTTCACGGGTCAGAAGACGATGCAGCAGGCGTTCCAGGACATCGACGCCTCCTGGCCCCGGTAGTCCACCACACAGCTTGTCGGGCGGCCTCACCGGCCGCCCGACAGGTGAACCACTCACCCTCACAATGACGTCAGGCGGTTTCGATGGCCATCCTCAGTGCAGTCATCTCCGTGGTCTTAGGACTTGGAGTGTCCTTCTTGATCTTCTTGAGCCTGAACTGGCTCGTCGAGAAGACCAATGACAAGACGAAGGCGCGGCTGCTGCCGTATGTCTTCCTTCTTCCCGTGATTCTTCTGGTCGCGCTGTTCCTGCTGTATCCGGCGATCCGCACCTTTGTGGAAAGCTTCATGGAGCAGAGCCAGCGTCGCGGTGAAGCGGCGACCTTCGTCGGGCTCGACAACTACATCTCCCTGTTCACCGACCCGAACTTCCTCGGCGTCCTGTTGAACAACCTGCTGTGGGTGCTGGTCGTGCCGGCCGCGACCGTACTCATCGGCCTGCTCGTCGCGATCCTCACCGACCGGCTCGGCAAGAAGCGCGAAACCACGTTCAAATCGATGATCTTCCTGCCGATGGCCATCAGCGGCATCGCCGCCGCGGTCACCTGGCGCTTCATCTACTTCTACGCCCCGCCGGGCAACCCCCAGATCTATCTGCTCAACGCCATCTGGACGGGCGTGACCGGAAACGATCCGATCCCGTGGCTCACGCTCGATGCCGGGCGCCTGAACAGCTTCCTGCTGATGTTCATCGTCATCTGGCTGCAGGTCGGCTTCGCTATGGTGCTGCTGTCGGCGGCGATCAAGGGCGTTCCGGAAGAGACGATCGAAGCGGCGCGCCTGGACGGTGCGAGCGAGCGGAAGACGTTCTTCCTCGTGATCGTGCCGCAGATCCGCGGCACCGTGCTCGCCGTGTTCGTGACGGTCACGATCTTCGTGATGAAGAGCTTCGACATCATCTACGCGATGACCGGCGGGCAGTACAACACGAGCGTTCTCGTGGTCGATTTCTACGCGCAGCTGTTCAGCTTCCAGAACCCGGGCAAGGCCGCCGCGGTCGTCATCGTGCTGATGATCGCCGTCGTACCGCTGATCGTCTACCAAATCCGCAGCTACAAGTTGCAGGAGGAACTCCGATGACTATCATTCCGACCCCGATCGTCGATGAAGACTCGGGCAAGCGCGAGATCGTCGATGTCGACAAGAAGTCGAAACGGCGCAACAAGGACGGCACCGAGAAGCAGAAGCCGCGCGTCCTGATCACGATCCTCATGGGGATCATCGCCGTCGCCTGGCTGTTCCCCCTTCTCGGCCTGCTGATCACGAGCCTCCGCCCCCGTGCGGACGTGGAGGCGACGGGCTGGTGGACGGCGATCCTCAACCCGTTCCAGCAGGCCTGGACTCTCGAGCCGTTCGCCCAGGCATGGACCGCCCTCGATGCGGGGGCGACGTTCTGGAACTCGGTCGCGGTCACCGTCCCGGCGACGGTGCTGCCGGTGATGTTCGCGGCGATGGCCGCGTACGCGTTCACGTTCTTCCAGTTCCGCGGCAAGGAGATCTACTTCGCGGTGATCCTCGGGCTCATGGTCGTGCCCGTCCAGATCGCGGTGATCCCGATCCTCCAGCTGTTCGTCTGGTTCGGCAACACCACCGGCATCCAGATCATCG
Source organism: Microbacterium gawkjiense (assembly GCF_031932225.1). Taxonomy (NCBI): domain Bacteria; kingdom Bacillati; phylum Actinomycetota; class Actinomycetes; order Micrococcales; family Microbacteriaceae; genus Microbacterium; species Microbacterium gawkjiense. Next base: position 36,385 of record NZ_JAUZVV010000003.1, on the reverse strand, counting down.
GGCAGTACCCGGCGGCGTGGATCGTGCACGCGACGTTCGCGATGCCGCTGGCGATCTACATCCTCCGCAACTACATGCAGACGCTGCCGAACTCGCTCATCGAGGCGGCACGCGTCGACGGGGCGAGCCACTTCCAGATCTTCTGGCGGCTGATCGTTCCGATGTCGGTGCCCGCGCTGGCGTCGTTCGCGATCTTCCAGTTCCTGTGGGTGTGGAACGACTTCTTCGTCGCGTACCTGTTCATCCAGAGCGGGCCCAACCAGGTGCTCACGCAGGGGCTGTACACCCTGCTGGGTCAGTACGGACAGGGCTGGCAGCGGGTGGCGGCCGGATCGTTCATCACGCTCGTCGTTCCGCTCGTCATCTTCTTCGGACTCCAGCGGTTCTTCGTGCGTGGACTCACGGCGGGTTCGGTGAAGTAGGCCGTCGAGGAGGAGGGTGGGTGTTGATGAGCCGGGTGAGCAAGCCGACGATCATGGACGTGGCGCGGCTTGCCGATGTGTCCAAGACAACCGTCAGTTATGTGATCACCGGTAATGGATACGTGTCGGAGGAAAGACGCGCCCGCATCGAGCTCGCGATTGCCCGGCTCGGCTACCGACCCAACGCGTTCGCGCGAGGCCTCAGCTCCAGCCGGGTCTCCACCATAGGGGTGGTCAGCGCCGATGCTGCCGATCCATTCGTTGCACGGGTGACCAGCGGAATCCTCACGGAGGCGGCCGCTCGCGACATAGTGGTGACAGTCTCCGTCTACGGCGCGTTGTCTCGTGCGACGGATGTCCGTCGCACCGCCGCACGGCAAGCTGGGGAGGCGTTGATCTACGTCGCCGGCAGCGATTTTTCCCGGGACGTGTACGCCACCCTGGCTGAGCAGCATCTTGTCGTGCTCGCCGGTGAGGCTGACCCGGGAGTGGGTGTCGCCGCCGTGATGGTCGACCCGCGCCCCGCGGCACGAGAACTGGCCGCCCTCGTGGCATCGTGCGGGCACCAGCGTGTGGCCGTGCTGGCCCCGGCGCGGCGGCGTTGGAGTTTGTACGAGCGGGTCGCCGGACTGCGGGAGGGGCTCGCAGGGGCCGGGATCGCATCGGACAACATCACGACGGTCGCGGTGGAGGTCTCGGCGCTCGGCGGGCGGATGGCAGTCGACCAGCTCTTCCTGAATACTTCGGATCATCCGGATCGGCCCACAGCGGTCTTGTGTGTGGATGACAGCGTGGCGCTCGGTGTCCTGCAACGCAGCCGCCAGATCGGCCTGGTCGTCCCCGAACACCTCAGTGTCACCGGCTTCGGCGATAGCCCCGCCTCCCAGGCGACGACCCCGTCATTGACCACAGCCCGGGTACCGGCTGAGACGGTCGGTCGGGCGGCGCTGGAGATGCTCCTTCGACGAACAGAAATGAGCGCAGACGCGATCTCCGCACGGATGATCGCCGCGTCAGTTGTCGCCGGCGAAACCGTGCACCCCCCGCAGCGAATCCCTAATCCACAGATGGAGATTGCGCAATGACAGCACAGACGACCACAGCAACGTTCTTAGTCATCGGCGAGAGCCTGATCGATGTGGTGAAGCACGCTGGTGAGCGGACCGAGATGGTCGGTGGATCACCCGCCAACGTCGCACTCGGATTGGCGCGGCTCGGCCACACCGTCCGCTTCCACACAGCGCTGGCCCACGACCGCCATGGCAACCACATCGCTGCCCATCTCCAGGACGCAGGAGTCCAGACAGACGAGCAATCCTGGTGCCTGTCCACCACCTCGACCGCCGCCGCCACGATCCAACCTGACGGGGCCGCCGACTACCTGTTCGAGATCGAAGCAACCATGCGCGCCCCGCAACTACAGGGGGAACGCTACGTGCACGTCGGGTCGATCTCAGCATTCATGCCCCCAAGCGCGGGCCTCATCCAAGGCTTCACCGCTCAGCTTCCTGACGACGTGGTTCTCTCCTTCGACCCGAACATCCGGTCGGCGCTGATCGGCGCCCATCATGACGCGCTCACCCGCTTCGAGGGAATCGCCCGAAAGGCCACCATCGTCAAGCTCAGCGACAGCGACGCGCAGTGGCTGTACCCGGATTGGGACCTCGGGCAGGTCGTCGACCACCTGCTGTTCCTGGACATTCCCTTGGTTGCCGTCACGTCCGGCGCGGGTGGTTCGATCGTCGCTTCGCCCCGCGCGATCGTGCGGATGGACACACCGGTCGTCACGGTGCGTGACACCATCGGAGCGGGCGACACCTTTATGGCGGCATTGATTCACACCGCCCAGCAGAGCACCGATCTCGTCCGCGGCGCCGATGAAGCCGGCCTCACCCGAGCTGCCGCATACTGCAACACGGCCGCAGCGCTCACGGTGCAACGCCCCGGCGCCGACCTCCCAACCCGAGACGAAGTCGACCGCGCCCTAGCGACCCGTTTCGCCAACGCCACCGACGGTACGCAACATGCATCTGCGCAACGGTGAGGAGGGTTGTGGTGAAGGTGCGGCCGCGGGTCACCGTCACGACGACCGGTTGTCGTTCAGCGGGGCTGCTCGGTTAGCAGACGCACCACAGGCAAGGGCGGCGGATCGTGAGTAGGGTCGCGCCACCGGCCTGGGTGGAGCACGTCATGTGGTGGCACATCTACCCGCTGGGATTTTTCGGCGCCGATGCCACCGGGAAGGATAGGAAACCGGGACGCACCCTCTCGGATCTCGAACCGTGGCTGGACTATGTGATCGACCTCGGGCTAAACGGGATCGTTCTCGCCCCAATCTTCCAATCGAAACCCACGGGTACGACACCATCGACTATTTCCGGATCGACTCCCGGCTCGGAACCGAAACCGACTTTGCCCTCCTTCTCACTGCCGCCCGCCAGCGCGGCATCCGGGTGCTACTAGACGGCGTCTTCAATCACGTCGGACGAACGTTCCAAGCTTCCCAGTCCCGCGCACTGCAACCCAGCGAGCTCGTGCGGCGGACCGGTAACGGCGATTCCGTGACCTTTGGAGGACACGACAAGCTGGTCACCCTCGACCACGAGGACGAACGCGTCGTCGATCTGGTGGTGGATGTGATGAGTCACTGGCTGAAGCGCGGCATCGATGGCTGGCGCCTCGACGCCGCCTACGCCGTGCCTGCACAATTCTGGCGTCGAGTGATCGCACGAGTTCGAGAAACCTACCCCGACGCATACTTCATTGGCGAGTACATCCACGCGGACTACCCGGCGGTGGTGCGCGACGCACACCTCGACAGCGTCACACAGTACGAGCTGTGGCAAGGGATCTGGCACTCCATCGAGGACCACAACCTCCGCGAACTGGACTGGGCGCTCAGTCGCCACAACCAATTCCTTCACACCTTCGTCCCCTTCACCTTCATCGGCAACCACGACGTCACCCGCATCGCTTCACAGATCACCGACCCCCGCCATCGCGCGCATGCCGTGGTCCTGCTGATGACACTCGGCGGCACACCTGCGATCTACTACGGCGATGAGCGCGGCGAAACAGGCCGCAAAGAAGCCAGAGTCGGTGGAGACGATGAGATCCGCCCCGCCTACCCCGCGGCGCCAACCGACTTCACAGACCCCCCAAACGCGGTGTACTCGTTGCACCGCGAACTGATCGGACTTCGTCGGCGACATTCGTGGCTCGAGCAAGCCAGCAGTCGCACGCTCACCCTGACCGAAACCCAATACGTCCTCGAAATCAGATCGAACGCGTTTCGCCTGTATGTTGCACTAAACATCGGCGATGGTCCATGCGACGTGCACGTGAGGCCGAAGCAGTGCTCGCCGGCAGCGCGTGCAGCGAGAACGGTCGCTACAGGGTGGACGGCCACGGATGGGCCGTCTTCGGATAGGAAGACCCACGCGGCCGCACGGCGACTCTCCGCTCGCTCGACCGCGCGGGGTCCCGCTCCCCACGCGCCGAACACACTCGCCGCCTTGCCGGCCGACCAGTCGTCTACGCTCATCACAATCGTGGTCGGGTGGAGAGACGGGTCAGATCGCGGTGCGACCGAACGGTCATTCAGTGTTTCGACAAACTACAGGTTTTCAAGACATCGACGCCTCATTCGGAGCGGCTGCCAGCGTCCGCATGATTCCGTGGAGCGATGTGTCTCGGAAAGGTGTCTTCCCGTAATCTGTCTTACCTGCGTGCAGGCGAGGGCTTTCTGAGGCACACTGGCGGTATGAGGCTTCTTGGGTACACGAGAGTGAGCACGTCGAGCCAGGATGCGCAGCTGCAGCTCGATGCGCTCGTCGCGGCCGGCGTGCAGAAGCGTGATGTGTTCGCGGACGTCACGTCCGGGAGCCGGGCTGCGATCGAACGCCCTGGAATGAAGAAGCTTCTCGAGCATGCCGCCGAGGGCGACACGGTGGTCGTGTGGCGGGTTGACCGTCTCGGCCGATCTCTGATCGACGTGCTGAACACGGTTCATCTACTGCGCGAGCGCGGCGTGCACGTCCGCTCCATCTCGGACGGGATTGACCCTGCAACCTCCACGGGGCGGCTGATGCTGAACATGCTCGCCACCCTCGCGGAGTACGAGCGGGAACTGATTGTCGAGCGGGTTACGGCCGGCATCGCGGCGGCCCGGCAGAACGGGACGCGGTTCGGCCGCCCCGTGTCGGACCCCGCGGTGATAGCGGACAAGCTCCAGCTGGCGAGGGAGGCGCGTGCGAAGGGACGCACCGCCGAGGACGCTGCCCGCCTGGTCGGGTGGAGCCGCGCCACCCTCTACCGTCATCAGCAGGCCGACGCTGCGCGCGGAAGCGCCGCGATGTAGGTGAGAGTGGGCGCCGAGGAGCGGTGGCGGGTCCTTCGACTCCATGTCGAAGACAGGATCCCGCTCGCGGCCCTTGCCCGGGACACCGGAATCAGCGTCCGCACGCTGCAACGCTGGCACCGCCGGTACTGCGACGGTGGAATCTCAGGACTGGACCTTCATCCTCGCGCCGACACAGGCCACCGGCGCACCGCTGCCGAGACTGTCGCATTCATCGAACGGCTCGCGCTGACCAGACCACGTCCGAGCCTTGCGACGCTGCAGCGTCTGACCGCGGCAGAAGCGACCCGGCAGGGTAGACCGGTTCCCAGCTACGCGACGGTACGGGAAATCGTGCGCGCGCTCGATCCAGCTCTCGTGACGCTGGCGTTGGAAGGTCCAGCGTCATATCGCGACCGGCACGAACTCGTCCTCCGTCGCCGAGCTGACCGGCCCAATCAGACCTGGCAGTCCGATCACACCGAGCTGGACATCCTCATCGTCGGCCCCGACGGGAAGCCGGATCGACCGTGGCTGACGACGGTGATGGACGACTACTCGCGCGCGATCTGCGGGTACACCGTCTTCACGGGGGCACCATCGGCCCTGAACACGGCACTTGCCCTTCGGCAGGCAATCTGGCGAAAGACCGACCCCGCCTGGGCCATGTGCGGTCTCCCGGAAATCTTGCACGTTGATCACGGCTCGGATTTCACGAGCCACCATCTCGAGCTCACCGCGATCGCACTGCACATCCGCGTCATCCACTCGACCGTCGGCCGTCCCCAAGGTCGCGGCAAGATCGAGCGATTCTTCGGCACCCTCAACACCGAACTCCTCGCCACACTCCCCGGCCACCTCGGACCTGGCAGCCGCACCCCCACACCGTCAATGGACCTTCCCGCACTGGATCAAGCGATCGGCGACTTCATCACCGTCTACAACGACCGACCGCACTCCGAACTTGGCATCTCACCGAGGGACGCGTGGGTCGCCGACGGCTGGCTCCCACGGATGCCCAACAGCCTCGAGGACCTCGACACACTCCTCCTTACTGTGCCGAAGAACCGGATCGTGCAACGAGACGGAATTCATTTCCAGGGCCAGCGCTACCTGGCGCCCACCCTCGCGCCATTCGTGGGACACCCGATCACGATTCGGTACGACCCGCGCGACATCTCCGAAATCCGCGTCTACGACCACGACACCTTCATCTGCGTCGCCATCGACGAAGCCCACCCGAACCTCCGACTCAGCCTCCGCGACATCGAAACCGCGAGGCGTGCCCGCCGACGCGAACTGCGCAAGACCATCAACGAGCGCATCCCGACTACCGCCGCCCGGCAAGAACCCCGCCACACGCCGCTTCCGGCGCGGCGGAACCAGCTACGCACATACGAAGAGGACGAGTGATGGGCCAGGCATTCATCGTGACCAAGGAGCACCGGCGCTTCACTGAGTTCGCGAACGCCGTCCGGAAAGAGAAGACAATCGGCATCTGCCACGGCGATGCCGGCGTCGGCAAAACCCAATCCGCCCGCAGGTACGCCAACTGGGACACCCTCGAGCCCTACATGAACGAATGGGGACCACGTAGCGATGCCGACGCCGCGTTCTACGCCCTGGCCAACCGATCCCGCACCGTCTTCTACACCCCAGACGTCCTACCTCGACCCAAGGAATTGGTCCGCGAGATCGGCTACTGGCACAACAAGGTGGACAGCTGCATTGAGGAACATCAACGCGCGATCGGCAAAGTCACCGGCCAGCGCGCACACACTCACTCCTTCCTCGAGCTGCTCATCATCGATGAAGCCGAACGGCTCACCCCCATGGCCCTCGAACTACTCCGCGACCAGCACGACCGCACACACCTCGCGATCATCCTGATCGGCATGCCCGGCATCGACCAACGCTTCCGGCACTACCCGCAGCTCTACAGCCGGCTCGGGTTCTCCCACCACTATCGAGCACTCGGCCGAGACGAACTCCTCTTCGTCCTGGACAGACACTGGAAACGAATCGGACAAGCCCTCGACCCGGAAGACTTCACCGACGCTCAAGCCATCGCCGCCATTGAACGCATCACCCGCGGCAACTTCCGACTCCTCGAGCGACTGTTCCCCCAAATCGCCCGCGTGCTCAAGATCAATCAGCTGGAGACCATCACCGACGACGTGGTCGAAGCCGCCGCCAGCATCCTCGTCATCGGCGACTAGGAGCTACTTCGTCACGAAGGCGCAGCCATGAGACTCATCGGGTATGTGCGGGCGTCGACACCACAACCCTCCGCAGACCGTCAGCGACGCGACCTCTTGAAGGCGGGCGTCGCCGCCTCCGACATCTACACCGATCACGAAGCGTACCGCGCCAGACCTTTCTTGGCCCCAACTGGACCGGGCGCTCAACGCCCTCCGCCCGGGAGACACACTCACAATCGACACGCTGGAACGACTCGGACGATCTCCGAACACCGTGCTCGCGGTCGCGGCGCAGCTGCAAACCCGCCGAGCTGAACTAAGGGTGTTGGACTTCGCGGGCAACACCGTCGACACCTCGACGGCGGCAGGCTCGATGCTCTACACCACCCTTGCCGCGCTGACCCAAATGGAGCGCGAGCTGAAACGCGAACGCGCCCGCGACTCGGTCGAACGACGTCGTCATGCCGGCAATGGTCTCGGCGGCCGCCCCCTCGTCTTCACAGATGATCAAATCCGGAGAGCCGTACGTCTCGTCGAGGAAGGACAGCCAGCCGCCAAGGTCGCTTTCGATCTAGGAGTGTCACGCGCCACGTTCTACAGGAGGTCACGCGCCCTCGACGACTGAAGCCCAGACGGACGACACCAAGCGATCACAGAACGCCGCCAAGGACGGCTGAAGTTCACACCCCACCGAAACCCAAACGCACCGAAACGGGTGCGCTACCGTTTTCGGTGAAGCCCGTTGACGAGCGACGGCGGATACCGGGGGAGTGGCTTGTTAACATCGTCGGCTATGCCCGTGTTTCGACGAGGGATCAGAACCCCGCCGCCCAGGAGGCCGAGCTGCGCGCAGCCGGCGCTGGTCGGGTGTTCGTCGACCACGGCGAATCGAGTCGCGTGAGCGATCGCCCGCAGTGGATGGCTTGCCTCGACTATCTCCGACCGGGGGACACTCTTGTCGTTCGCGCTCTTGACCGTGTCGCCGGCAGCGAGGTCATGGCGATCGAGCTCATCCGGGATCTTGCTCGTCGCGGCATCCGGCTGCGTAGCCTCACCGAGCCATTCCTCGACGTCGACACTTCGACGCCGATGGGGGAGGCGATCGTGGGCATCATGGCCGTTCTTGCGCAGTTGCGAGTTTCGACGATCCGAGACAACACTCGCCGCGGCCTCGAGCACGCGCGCAGCCAAGGGCGGGTTGGGGGCCGGCCCTCGGTGATGTCCGACGAGCGCACCGCGGCCGCGGTGCAGATGCGGGCCAACGGTGACAGCGTCGCGAAGATCGGGCGCACGCTGGGTGTCGGCGCATCGAGCGTCGCTCGCGCGCTCGACCGGTACGACTACGAACAGCTTCAACAGACGGCGACGAACGAGAGTGAGACCACACGATGAACCGTGATGCAGCAGACCAGGTGGTGCAGGCCACCGGCGCCCTTGCGATGGCCTACTACCCGGAGGTTCACGCGGACGATGCGGACTATTCGATCGGTGACGACGTCGACTTTGTGTTGTCGGATGCCGGCGAGCTCGAGCCCGCCGACGTCGCGGCGCTGCGCGACCTGGTCGCGCGGACGATCATCGACCCCACGAATCACCGTGAGGCGCTAGTCGAGTACGTGTTCGGCCTGGTGCCGGATGGAGGCGAGGACTCCTGAGCTCTGGGGAGAGTCCCGACGCCGACTCCGCGGCCGCCCGGCGGCGTGCTGCGGCCAAGCGTTGGCGCGCGGAAAACCGGGAGCTTGTGGCGGCCCACAACAAGGCGTGGAAGGAGAAGAACCCCGAACGCGCACGCGAGCTCAAGAGGCTTTCTGCCCAGCGGCACGAGAAGCGGAAGCGCGCGGCAGCGGCTCGCCGTGAGCGCGGTCGGCGTTGGTATGCCGAACACCGAGAACAGGAGCGAGCGCGTCACCGAAAGTTCCGGCAGGAGCATCCCGAGAAGGTCCGTGAGTATCAGGCGCGCTACAAGCAGCGGCATCCCGAGCGGGCAGCCGAAGGCGCCCGTCGTCGTTCAGAGGCGCACCGTGACCGGTATGCCGAGCAGACCCGCGAACGTCAGCGCAGCGACGCCGCGCGACGCCGTGAGGCGGACCCTGACCAGTTCCGGCGTTGGTATCAACAGAACCTCGAGCGTGAACGAACGCGAGGCCGCGAAGCGGCGCAGCTACGGCGCCGTCTGACAAAGCTCGGACTCCCGCCACGGACGATCCACAAGACCTACGCTGCCGATCGTCGAAAGAACGCGGCCGAGGCCGATGCGTTCTTCTCGCGGCCTCGCAAGAAACCCGAACAAGCCCGGCTTCGCAGCGAGTCGTTCGAGGTGCTGCCCGGCCATCGAGCAGCCGTTGAGTTTCGCGCGCGCTACCTGGCAGCCGGCGCTATCGAGAAGGCCGACGCACGGGACCGTGAGGCGCGCGCCCGCGCAATCGTGGATGCCGCCCGGCGGAGGCTTCCCGCTAAACAGCTCGAGCAGATCACCGAGGACGTCCGCATGGACTCGGTCGCGCGTCAGCTGCGCGGTGCCGCTGCCTTCGACGTCGACGCGGAGGTGCAGCGACGAGTACACGAGCTGGTGGTCGAACGGGCGTTGAGTACGCCGATCGACGCACACGAGCGTGACGAGATGCACCGACTTATCCAAGCCAGCTTTCCCGTCCCGGCGCAGAGTCGGACCGAACGCCCGGCAGTGCAGTCCCGTCCGTGTCGAGCGCGCGAGGGATCACAGGACCGCGGGCACGAGCTCTAAGCGGCAGCGCGCTCAGCGAACGCTTCGACGCTCTCTCGCACGTACCGAATGAGCCCACGGCCCACGTCGTGGAAGTCCGGGCCCGAGCCCGTGGCGCGCATCGTCCGAAGTTCGGACACGTCGACTCGCAGCGCCTCCGCGGCCTCCGCCGGCGTCAGCAGCAGCGGCACGTCGACGACCGCTCCCGCGCTCATCGCGCCGCTCGCTTCTTGGCGACGTCGTCGATCATGTCGGGACGGAACCCCGACCACGACTGATCGGCCGTTTCCACGACGGGCGCCTGCAGGAACCCGGCTGTCTTCAGCCTTGCCAGCGCTTCGGGATCGGTCGACAGGTCGATGACCTCGAACTCGATCCCGGCGGCTTCGAGTGCGCGCAGCGTGGCCGTGCACTGCACGCACCCCTCGTTTGAGTACACGGTGAGCGGTTCATTCTTCATTGCAGTTCTTCCTTTCACACCTCATTGCCTTTCGGCGAAAGTCGAAACACTGCGGTGGGGGAGTGCAGGCAGGGGTCCGTGGAATACCGGACTGAGCGCAGCGAGGGAGGATATGCCGCGAAAGCCCTTGCCGGAGCGACTACAGCGCGTACCATCCAACGGCCGAAAGGCAACGAAGTTGCCCCACGCAAACGGTCCCCGTCGCGCAGAGCGCGGAGGGGACCGTTTGAAAGTGCTGCGGCCGAAGGCTGCTACTCAGAGGAACCGAAGTCAGCGACGACCGTGCGCCGCTTTGAGCGCGGTTTGCGTGATGCCTGACCGGGCGCGCGCGCACCCGTGGCGCGCAGATCCTTCTCGCTCCATCCGGCGGCGAGAGCCGCTTTCCAGGCGCGGTCATGGGCGGCTGTCGCGTCGTTCAGGCGCGCCTCCGCGGCATCTGCCTCGTTCACCGCAGCGACCAGCTCGCGCACGGCGTCAACCTTCGCGTTGACGTCTGCTTCGATCAGCTCGCGTGCGCGTTGTGCGGCTTCATCTGGGTTCAAGTTCACGTCGCTCATGCGACCGACTCTATCGAGCAGATCAAGAGTCGACCTACGGGCAGTTTCCCCTCTAGCGGGATCATCGACGCTCCACTACGTTCTGCGCGGGGCGGAGCCGCTGGCAGAGCAAGCTATAGAGTTAGGTAACCTAACTTTGGACTCCCGGCGGCGCGGTCGGCATACTGGTCGTATGGTCCCCGCTATCTGGCGGGTTCGCTGCGCTGGGCCGAGAGGACGTGATCATGCCGGAGCAGAACGAGCGGAAGCTGTTCGGCCGGCAGCGTCGTGCGAACTCGGCGACGCCGCGTGACGCGGGTCGCTACGTGGTCAAGACCAACGCCGACGAGGACGCGAAGCTGCGCGCTCGCGCCGTAGTTGCGGGGGTCACCGTGCCGCGGTTTCTGGTCGAGGCGGGCATGAATGCGAACGTTCAGACCAGCACCGATCAGAAGCAGCTCATCGCGGAGTTGTTCGCGTTGTCGCGGACGATGGGAACCGTCGCGAACAACGTCAATCAGCTCGCACGGTACGCCAACACCGAGGGTCGGTTTCCTGCCGAGGCGGAGAGTGTCGTGGCGGAGTACCGGGCGCTGAGCGCCCGGATCGACGACACCATCCGGAAGCTCGCGGGCGCATGATCCCGAACATCACTCGCGGATCCCGCATCGTCGGTCTGATGACCTACCTTGCGGGGGAGGGGCGTGCCAACGAGCACACGGAGCAGCACCTTGTCGCGGGCGATCACGCGATCATGGCGCGTCACGGGTACGCGGTTCTCGACGCCGCTGCGGCGCGCGAGATCGGTGTCGCTCTCGACACACCACGCGTCGCTTACGGCGTCGAAGTGACCCGTCAGGTGCGCGTCGCTGACCCGGAGACGGGCGAGCTTCACAGCGAGCGTGTGGCCGCAGATGTGTGGCACTGCTCACTGTCGCTACGCGCCGAAGAAGGTCAGCTCAGCGACGAGCAGTGGGGCACGATCGCGCAGCAGTTCGTGGACCGCATGGGCTTCACGGAGTCATCCGGGAAGGCCCCGTGCCGGTGGGTTGCGGTTCGTCACGGCCTCTCCAAGAACGGCAACGACCACGTTCACATCGCCGTCTCACTTGTACGTGAGGACGGCACGAAAGCGACGACGCACAACGACTACAAGCGCGCTCAGGAGTTGTGTCGGACGCTCGAGGTCGAGCACGGTCTGATGCCCGTTGACTCCCGCGAGCGGGGCATGGGAGAGCGTGGCGTGAAGCCCGCCGAAACCGCGCGAGCGGCACGCAGCGGCGCGGCAGAAGTCGACGCGCACCGGCTCGAGCGGACCGTCAGGGCCGCAGCGACGGCATCCGTCGACGAAGGCGAGTTCGTGCGTCGGATGCGCCGTGCCGGTGTCCTCATCCGGCCGCGGTTTGCGGCCGGCCGCGACGACGTCGTTGCCGGCTACTCCGTCGCTTTGCGACCTGTCGGAGACGAGCGGCCGGTCTGGTTCGGTGGCGGGCGGCTTGCCCGCGACCTCACTCTCCCGCGTCTGCGGGAGGGCTGGCCGGATAGCCCACAGACGGCGCAGGGCGCGGTCGATGAGTGGCGTGCCACGAGCAAGAACCCGTGGCAGTACCGTCCGGTCGCTCCTGGCCGTGAAGAGCACGCTCCCGACCCGAAGCTGTGGGAACAGTACGGTCGGGAGTTGCGCGAGCTCAGGGCGCAGCTGCGAGAGGTGCCGGCGACGGATCGTGCCACGTGGGCGCACGTCGCGCGAGAGACCGCCGGCGCATTCGCCGCGTGGTCGCAGCGCGTCGAGGCAACGCCGGGGCCGCTCGCGGAGACGGCCCGAGAGTTGTCGCGCAGCGCTCACATCCGCGCCCACCAGTCCAAGCCGAAGCCCGTCCGTATGGGCTCAGCGTCGGGCGCCGCAATGGTACTGATGCAAGCCGCAGTCGGCGGCGAAGGCCCCGCCGCCGAAGCGATCTTGTTCCGTCAACTCGGCCGTCTGTCGGTCGCGCTGATCGACGCACACAAGGCGGCGGGCGATGCCCGACGCGCAGAGCAGATGAGTGAGTCCCTGCGACGCACCCTCGAAGCGATCGGTGAGCGGATGCCCGCCGACGCACGCGCAGCCGCGGCGCCCGCGGCCACGGCGACGCTCTCCCCAGAGGAAGAAGCGGTGCGTCGCGCTCAGCGCGGACTCGCCGCGCCAGGCACCCGTTCACCGCTGCCGAACACACTCACCCCCCGGCCTCGAAGCACGTCCGACACGTCGCGTCAGCGCGACGGCCACAACGGAAGAGAAGGAGACCAGGATCATGGTCGATGACACAGACGGCGTAGGCGAGACGTTCGACAACTCTCTGCGGATCGCGCTCACGGTCGCCTCGCAATTTGGGGAGCGGTTCGTTCGGCTGCGCGAGGAGTGGAACCGTCAGCGGGAGGCCGCAGCCACGCAGGAAGCGCGGGAGCTGCAGAGCAGGCTCGACGCCGAGCGGGCGGCCGTGCGCGGACAGCTCGCCGTCGTTGACCAGCCGTCCTGGTGGGACCGTGCGGACGTTCGCGACATTGCCGACGCGCGAGAAGCCGCCGTCGCGTGGCGCGACCACGATGTCGTCGCCGCACGCGCCAACGAGACCATCCGCCGTGAAGTGCAGGACCGGTACGGCATCGACGTCGACGCCGCCGGCGTCGACCCCGCAGCGGCGGCGGACGCTCTGCGGCGCGCTGAGGCCGACCGCGCGCAGGCGCGCGAGGAGCAGCGCCGATCCGGTGAAGAGCTCACCGCCAGCCAGATCCTCCTCTCATCCGCCGAGGCGCGTGACCGCAACGCGGACGCAGCCGCCGAACACGGTCACGGGACTGAGGACCCGACCGCCGCGTTCGAGTCGGCCAGTCACGACCGAGAGGCGGCAGCGGAACGGTCGCAGGTGGTGGCCTTCTACGACAGCGCCGAGCGCCGCGCCGAGTTTGCGCGTTCGCTAGAGGGAACCGCGTCGGCCGAGGAGGTACGGGGCCGCGTGCTCGCGGACGCTGGAAACGCCAGGAGCCCTCGGGAGGCGGTCGCAGCGAAATCAGCATCGACCCCGAAGGCTCGGAAGATCCGAGCGGCGAGCCAGGAACGCAGCCGCGGTTTGGCGCGGTGATATCGAGTCGATAGCTGCTTGAGCTGCAGCCGCGGCGTCACAAGGTGAGACGGCGTAAGGCTATTAGGTGACGATCACCGAGAGCAGGGCGAGCTCTCGCGCCTTCTTAAGCGGGATCAGAACCTGATCCACGTGGGGTGACGGGGGACTACACCGTCACGACGAGTGCACGGCACCGTCCTCAGTCCGCTGCCAGCCGCTGTCCCTGGATGGGTTTGAGATAGTCCTTCCGCAGCTTTCTGGCTGATTCGAAGAAGAAGAGGTCGGACCTTGACAGCGCGTTGTCGTTGTCCTTGGCCTCCAGGAGGCCGAGCGTGCAGACAAGATCTGCTGCCTGAAAGAGGCGGTAGTCGGCCGGCTGCATTCGCCGAAACTCGACCTGGAGAAAGTAGGCGTTCATGACGGCATTGAGTATCCGGGTGAGTTCCGCCTGGCCGTTGTCGTAATAGACGATGACCTGGTCGAAGCCGCGGAAGTAGCTCGTTCGAGCCTGAAGGAAGCCGCCGAGCTCTCGTGCGATCGCGCCTTCGAGCTTCAGTCGATCAGCGTGCTCGCGCCGTCGCAGGCTGATGGCGTGATGTTGAATGCGGGTTCGTCGTAGGAACGCATGCATGAAAGTGAAGGCACGCTTGCGAGTTGTGTAGGGCATGTCCCTGTACTCGGCTTCGCCGCGGATCGCAGCTCCACTATGGACTGTGTGATTTTCGAGCCCGATCTCGCGGAGGCGTTCACCTAGGTGTCGTAGGTCGCCTTCGATGTCTTTCTGTTGCTCATGAAGAACCAGACCGATGACGTAGTAACCATCGGAGCTTTCACCGAAGTCGCCCGACTCATCAACGAAGATGCTCAGCGTTGGCATCGAGCCCTCCGGAAAACAAAATGGCGGGGGACTTCCCCCGCCATGATGTGGGCCCGGGTCTTTCGACCAGCCCAATGGAAAAATCATAGCATGGGCGCCAGCTGCAGCGACCGACGCAGCTGATCGCACTGACTGGATGGCCACACCACTCACATGAATCGTGTGATGGTGGCCCCACGCCCGAATGGGGCCACCGTCATGGCATCAATCGACGAGAACAGTGTCAGCGAGCCTCGCTGCAACTTCCTCCAGGGAGGCGTAGCTGGCCGTATCGAGGCCAGAACGGGCAGCAAGCAGCGGGCTGACCCGGCGCAATTCGTCGAATGTGGTGCCGTGCACGATGGGAATCACTCGATCAGTGGCGAGCAGAGCCGACAACTCCTGAGCTGCGATGCCTTCGCTTCGCAGGCTGTCGAACAGGGAAGGCGTGACCAAAACGATTCCCGCACGAGAGTTCGCAAGACCCTGGTCGATCTTCCTGATGAGTGACGTCCCCAGGGGGATGTCCATCTCGCTAAACCAGACCTTCACGTCGAGGCTTGCGAGGAGATCATTGAGCTCGAGTGCCGCACCGGCTCGGTCTGCCCAAGCGTGGCACAGAAACAGGTCGCGAGTGGTCGTTTCCTCGTGCGCGACACGCACGACTTGCTCGCGGACCGGGTTGAGTGTCTGATACTCGGCCGTCGAGTAGGTGACGACAGATCGCCGCCGCTGGCTCGAGGTTGACTGACCGCCCCCGCTGCCGGACGACCGACTCGCGTAGCTCGGATAACGTCGGGCAACAGGCGGGGTGTCTGATGGCGGAGTGTATGACGGCGTGTATCGCGGCCGGGAGTAGTAGTCGTACGACCCCCGTCCTCCGTGAACCGGACAATCCGCTCCGCCGCCCCGAATGTGACCGCGAACTGGTGCGGTACACGCGCCGTATCCGCGCGCCATCAGCGCTTCCCCTTGAGCTTGATGTTCATTTCTTCGTCCAATCGTTGTGTAGTCCGGGGTCTGAAGGCGCCGGATCCGCCGTTACGATTGGGCTGCTAGACACAATCGTTTGTTCGGCCCGAGGCAGTTGACGCTGCCTCGGGCCGCTTTTGTCCGCGGGGACAAGATGTTGCTCACCTGAACATAACGGCCCTTCGCCTTGTCGTCAAGAGCAATGGATGCTCTAATCGACACATGACTAGTGACCGAACTCCGGAAGAAGCGTTCGGACGGGCAGTCGCCGGTTGGCGATCTATTCGACGGATGAGCCAGAAGCAACTGGCAGATCGATTGACAGAGCGCGGGATGCGCGTAGATGCCCCAGCGATATCACGTATTGAGTCGGGTGGCCGTTCGGTAAGGCTCACGGAGGCGCTGCTCATTGCAGACGCACTGGACACTGAACTCGAGGCGCTAGCGACCTACGCTCGTACGCCAGCGCAACGATTGAGCCGGATGCGGCGCCTGGCTGACATTGCTATGAACGAGCTCGAGGAACCAACAGCCGATTTTCTCAACCGACTCCTCGATGTCAGAGCGATGCTCCAGCGTCACCCGGAGCTCCTTTCGTCGTTACCCGACGAAAGGGGGACCGTCCAGCCCGACGAGCCTGACGATTACCTAGATTGGGTGCGGAAACGGATCGACGGCCCCCTCAGAGTGCAGGGCCAGATGAACCAGGACGCGCTAGGGGTCCTCGTGGACAGCGGCCAAGCCGTCGTGGTGCCGGATCTGCGGTCGAAGAATGAACTAGTGGAGCTGATCGCTCAGTTTGCTGCAGTCCATATCCTTATTGACCAAGCGGCGTACGAGGACCGGTTCAACCTCGGCCAGGAGGATCCATACTGACATAACGGTGGTTATCGGTGGTCTACGAGAGGCGATCTTTTTAAGGCGCGCTGAGGTCCTGCGAGGCGACCATGTTGCCAATGGGAACGGTCTGACAGGTGTGAGCTCGAAGTATCCGGGTAGGTGGGTAGGAAGAAGCGCGAGGCTTTCTCCAGTACAAAGACCCTCCTCGTTCACTCGCTTGCCAGAAAGAGGCGACCGCTGCCCTCGATGTGTATGTCCGTGGAATCTGTCACGACGGCTGCCTGACCTCTTTCAAGGTGCATATGTCGGTTGCTGACCGTCAGGGAGAAGGCCCCGCTCGTCACCAGACCAATCGATGGCGACGTTGTCGGGAGCGTCACCGATCCGATGATGTCGTAGAGCTGGAAGCCTTCGTGTTCCCCTGTCGGTGAAACGGGCGGGCGATAGGTTCTGACGTGTTCGGTCAGATGTCGAGGAATAAGGATCGGCGGTGCGCCATCCGAGAAGTCGAGGATCTTCTGCAGTTCTGTCTGGTCAACGTGTTTGGTAGTCAGTCCGCCGCGGAGGACATTGTCGCTGGGGCCCATGAGCTCGACACCCACTCCTCGCAGGTAGGCGTGGATGTTCCCAGCCGGTAGCCATAGTGCTTGGCCTGCGGCGAGGGTGACGTGATTGAGCATGAGTGCGATTGCCACTCCGGGGTCTCCCGGGTATTTCTCGGAGAGGCTCCGCCCGAGTAGCCACGGTCGCCCGATCGCTGCGCTCATTGTCGAGATCTCTTCAACGATTGATCTGGGGCCAGCGCCGTACGCCAGGAGCCACTCAAACGCGTCGCGCAGCCCCCCGGGATTGCCGAGGAGCTCGTCCCATTCACGGAAGGGTGCGGCATCTCGCGCCGATATGGCCAGCTCGTGGATTGCCGCCCGGGTGTCAGCGATCGGCCGGAAGCCGCACAACGCCTCGAAGCCGTCTTCGAGGGCGACGATGAGTTCTGGCTTCGCGAAGGGGTCCTTGTAGTTGCGCTCGCGAGCCGCCAACGGGATTCCGAGTGCGTTCTCGCGGTCGAACCCTTCGAGCGCCTGCGTCGGGGTGGGGTGAGCCTGAAGCGAGAGTGGAGAAGCTGCGGCCAACAACTTGAGGAGGAAGGGCATCGGGCCGTGGCCGTCGCTCTCCCACGCAGCCAGGTCGGTGTGACCAGCATCAGTTGAAATGATCCTGCTAGGGGATGACGGGTGGGAGCCGAGCCAGAGTTCGGCTTCGATGGCCTCGGTTGGCGCGTGACCTAGGGCTCTCGATATCCCCCCGCTGCTCCCCCATGCGTAGTCGCGGATGTCTCCAGCGATTTGCAGCAGTTGTGCCGTCATGTCCTTCTTTCGGGGTCAGAGGTTGGTTCCACATATGGCGCTGGTGATGCATCACCAGCGGATGGCGTGGTGGCTGTTGCCGTAACGCCGCCGCGGCATGCGGCTTGCCGGCGCCAGTGCTGGGCGGAGAGAGAACCCTGTCTCCTGCGTCAGGGGTATGCGAAACCAGACTTTCCGTCATCTGTTGCGTACGAGTACGACGTGTTCTCGGGCGGGGAGGTTCACTCCGTCTACGGTCACGTGGATGATCAGGCTGTGTTCGCCGGTCATTTCCTTCTTTGAGCGCCACAGAGCCTGATAGTGCTGGCCTGCCTTGCGGAAGAGTGTGTTCCCTTCGACATCGGATGCTTTGAGGACGGCGGTGACTTCTCCGGCTCGACCTGGCGCCTCGATCCCGAAACGTACCGGCAGTGTGGCGCCAGCCTTCACGGTGTCTTTCGTGGGGGGGTCGGCCAGGAAACGCAGAGATCGGTATCTCACTGTCTGTTTCGTGGTGTTGCCGGCGCGATCGGTCGCTGTGACGAGATATTCGTGGTTCCCGTAGCTTGTGTCGAGTGGCAGGGTGCCCGTCGTGGGAACCGGGATCTCTGTACCGTCCGCGATTACGGTGATCGCGGTGTCGCCTCCATCGTCAGCCGCCACGACCTGCATCGTGCTGTCTCGGTCGGTCCACACAGCCTCGGGTGCCGTGACGGTCAGCTCCGGCGCTTTCACGTCATATGCGAAACGAGCGTGGAATGTTTCGCCGTGAGCATCTGCCACGTCGACGCGAATCTTCAGCGGGTTCAATGACACCACTTCCACCCTCGGGTCCTGCTCCAGCGTCGCGAGAGCGGTACGGGCAATCTCGACGTCGACGAAGGCACCCTCGGGGGCCCCGCTCTCGATCTGTACCCGACGGATCTGGGGCGACCAGATCTTCGGATCGGTGTCGAGCGCTTCGATACGGACGTACTGGGTATCGGCGGGCAGATCTCCGATCGGTTCGACATCTGCAGTGTTCGTGAGGCCTCCCCCATCCGTTGGCGTGTGTGGCTTGGTCAGTTGGACCTTGACTGGCGACCACGTTTTGTTGTCCGGCGAGGTGGAGAACCGGACCCGGTCAAGAATCGGGGAAGTGTTGCTGCCGGAGAGCTGGTGGTTCCATCGCAGAGTGACGAGGAAATCCTGGGCCTGGTCCACCCGATAGGTGAGGTACTCCTGGGTAGCGGTCGTTCGCTTGAAACCGCCCCCAGGCTCGAGTCCCCAGTTAGTCGAGCGTTCGAAGATCTGTGAGAACCCGTTGGCGGAGTCATCTACAGGGCCGGCCTTATCGGCTCCTTGGGTCGGGTCGCTGATCGCGAGCCGCATTTCTCCGTTAGATTCCTGTGTCATAACGGCCGCTCGCCCGGTCACCGTCATGAAGGGGTCTTCGTTCACGTTGATCGTGGTTGACGCTTTCGTCCAGGTGGTGGCGCCGACAATGCCTTGGTCGGCGGCCCTCACAGCGTGCGCCTCAGGAGCCTGCGCGAGCACTTCGATGTCAGGATTCTCTGCGTATGCCGCAGTCTGCCCCGCGTCTGCTCCTGGCAGTAGGACGTACGAGTACGTGCCGTCGGTCGGTTTCGCGCCGTGTTCCAGGATGAGACTGGCGAAGCGGTTGGAGGCGGCGAGAGTGCTGTTTCCGATCTCGGACCAGTTGGCAGAGCGAGTTTCGCGGACAGCGCGCAGGTCTGTCGTGCTGGGGAAGACATACCCGAGGTCGGAACCATCTACCCCACCGCCAAGATTGGCCCAACTCACGTCTGCCAGTCTCTGGTCGCCGTCAGCTGCGCCGAGATTCTCGCCGTCCACTGTCAGATTCCCAGGGAAGTCCCGAGTCAGTCGCCGGTTTTCAACAACGGTTTCCACTTCGCGATCCTTTGTGCCGGAGATGTCGCTCCCCACAGCGACGATCTCGTCGTCGAGGACGAACCAGGATTTGCGTGCGGAGAGACCACTCTCAGGCTGAATCAGCTCCATGCCGGACGCACCGTACTTCCCTTCAAGAGAAGTGCCGCCCGCCCAGACGGAGTCTCCGCTGCTTTGGGGAACACTGGGCGCCAGCTGAATTCGAATAAATCTCGTGTTTGTCGGCAGCGCACCGGTAGGCCGCAGAACCGAGGTCGTCCACCCGCCTGCCTGCGCCACGACAGTCGGCGTCACCTTGACCGGACTGTACGTGCTGTCGTTGGTGGAGGCGAGAACTGTGACCCGATCGAGCCCGCTTTGGGACGTGTGGTGCACCTCGATGGCGAAAGATGTCGCAGCAGCTGCCGATGTCCAGGTCAGCTGCTCCTGTGAATTCTCGGTGCGGCGGACCCTTGAGGTGTCTCCGTTTGCAGCTTCTGGATTCTTATCCACAGTCCACCGGGGAGAACGGTAATGCACCCGGGAGAAGTCGCTCAGGTCATCGATGACTGGCTTCGATCCCATGATCTCCAGCCGTCCAACCTGGGGTGCCAGCACATCATCTTCTTCGTGCTGGACGACAGTCGTTCCCGGGATTCTCGTGGCATCGATGGTGGGCCAATAGTCCTCTCCGTACTGGTCGATGTCGCTGGTGAACAAGGTCGTGCGCCCGTCGGCTGTGTGCCAGCCTCGAACGTTCTCGTTGTTGATCGACTCGTAGTTCTGTGTGCGGCTGGAATGCATCGCCACACCGAAAGACCAGCCGTCTCGACGAGCGACGCTGCGATCCATTGCAGGGAACTGCTTGTAGAAGTCCCCGGGCTCCAGTTCGGGCACCGTCGGATCGTTGAGAAGGCGACGGGCTTCGACGATGTTGGGGATGGACCCGTTCTTCCAAAAGCTGGACTGGGGGTCAGAACGAAGGAGATGTTTGACCAGGCTGTCGAGGTGAGCTGATTCTGCCGGTGATCCGATGGAACGCAGGTCCAGCGCCAGGTTGACTAGTCCGCTCGCGCGGTCTTGGCTTCGCGGACGCGCGATGTTGCGTCCTGCGAGTGAGTCGTGGATTCGGTTGCCGAACAGGAACGGTTCAAAGGAGTCACGCGCCCAGCTCACGAGGTTTGCTTTGTCGGGATCGGTGATCTCCCAAGGCGAGCCCTCGTAGAGCATGACGGCAAGGGTGGGTTCGATGACGTTAGACCAGCCGTAGCCGGTTGTGTAGGGGAACCCCTCGTGGAACAGCACTGATCCATCGCGGTGGAATCCGTTTGCGCCGTCGGCTGCATAGTCGAACAGGGGCGAAAGAGCAGTGGTTGCTTCTGCAACGACGTCACCGTCTTCACCCAGAATGCCGCGCTTTCCCAGGACAGTGACGGCCCAGGCCAAATTTGCACCCTCGGAGCCGAGGGTCCAGTTCACGCTGTGCCCGAGCTGATCTGGGCGGGGCAGGAAATGATCGATCGCGGCGACGTAGTCGTCGAGCAGACCGCTGGGAAGATCGTCATGCATCAAAGCGAGGACGTCCACAAGTGCAAGCGGAGCGCCCAGCTCCCATGCGAACCAGTTGTTGTCAGGGCTCTGAGGGGCGAAGGGGACTTCCGCGTTGTACCAGTTAGCTTCCAACCAGACGAGCCCGCCGATGATGTCGTCTCGCAGACCCACGTCCCCCTCGAGCGCACTGCCGTCGGTTCGATACGCGACAGCCATTTCCCGCAGCCCGATGAAGCTATTCGTGATGTTCTGATTAGGCATACGGGTGGTCAGATCTGTGAAGACAGATGTGCGCACGGCGGATCGATCTACTCGTGAGCGACGAGTCTCCGCGAGCTGCGTCACCGACGCGACCTTCGCGGCCACATCTGGGTCAGCCAGGTCGAGGTTCCCGTCACCGACGATGGACGCCACCCACTTTTCCCGAACAGCCGAGAATTCGTCTTGTTCAGACGCGACTGCTGGCGGTCCTGCCAGCAGACTGACACTGATGACAACGGACAGGGAGAGGATCGCACCTCGCCAGGTGCTCTTGGATGTGAAGCTGCGCACAGCGTCTCCTTCGACGGGGGTCGCGGATGACGTTATGCAGGGTGGGGGCATCCCGGAAGGTTTTTCCGTTCATGAATGATTGGTCATGAACGGAGAGGCCTTTGTCATTCAGGGAGCGCGAGTCTCTTCAGCCAAGCGAGTGCTGCTCTTGACTGATGCGCTTGTCCGCCCTCGTGGCCGTTGAAGGGATAGACCTCGATACGCGCGGGACCGCCGTACGCGTTGTACGCCGCGAAGACCGTTGAGGGCGGGCAGACGGTGTCTTGAAGTGCGACGGAAAACAGTGCTGGCGTCGTAGACATCGCACCCAGGTGGACCCCGTCAACGTAGGAGAGTGTCTCAAAGACTCGGTCCACGTGGTCACGATGGACGGACAGGTATCGCGCGATCTCCTGGTACGGCTCGCTGTCGCTGGTCTCTACTCCCCGCCGAATGTGGCAGAGGAATGGGACGTCAATGACTGCACCAATCAATCCGCCAACTAGCCCCGTTACGGCCAGGGCTAAACCTCCTCCTTGGCTAGCCCCCAGGACGGCAACTCGGTTGGGATCCGCGCCGGGAAGCAGGCGAGCGGCCTCCACCGCTCGGACAGCGTCTGTGATCAGGCGGCGGTAGTAGAAGGTGTCGAAGGTGAGTACTCCTCGGGTCATGAACCCCGGGTATGCCGGATCGCCGGCTGGCGCCGGATCGGGCGTGTCTCCGCCACTGCCCCACGCTGATCCTTGTCCACGTGAGTCCACAACGAGGTGCGCGAAGCCTGCGCTCGCCCACAGCAGCCGCTCGTGAGGCAACCCACGTCCGCCGCCATACCCGAGGTATTCGACAATCACCGGTAGACCCCCTTTAGCCTCGGCAGGTCTTACCCACCATGCGCGGACAGGTTGGCCGTCAAACCCCGCGAACGTCACATCCGTCACCTCGACCCGAGGCAAATCCGTGTGGACGTCCCGCAGGTCAACGAGCACGGGGTGGCGCCGAGCATCGTCGATGGTGTGTTGCCACCGACTCACAAGATCGGAGGGCGGCGCGAGCGGCGGTCGGTAATGCTGCAGCTGGTCCAGAGGCATATCAACGAGAGGCACGCCCTGAAGTGTTCCACTGCGCCGAACGTGACGAGTAGTCGCGTCGTTCATGAACGTTCATCACCGATGAACGTTCATCGTTCGATGGCCGCCCCCACTAAGGCGTCTGGGAACAAATACCAGATAGTCGAAAGTTTTATGGCTCTCGTTGTGTCGCAAGACTGGGGCAACAGCGCGGATCGGGATGTTGACGAGAGGGCATCGCTCGGCGAATGCTTCATGAAACATTCATGACGACGTGAACGAAGGGAGCGGCACTCGTGAACAGAACATCCGTGACCGTGCGAGACATCGCCCGACGCGCGAACGTGTCGAACGGCACCGTCTCCCGCGTCCTGAACAACCATGTCAATGTCGCAGCCGATCTCCGTTCCCGAGTCATCGAAGCTGTCAACGAATTGGGCTACTCACCTGCCCGCGCCCGGCAACGGGCCACCGACCTCCCGCAGCTGAGAACCATCGGCTTCTTGCTCACGCTGCCGCACCTCGAAGCCGCACAAGACCTCATGGCACCGTTCTGGGCACACCTTCTCCAAGGTGCCGAGGCGGAGGCTGCGCGGCTCGGTGCACAAGTGACCTACTGCTCACTCCCCGGCCGTCACACCGTTGCCGCCGACGTTCTCGAACGAGTCAGCGATCTCGGTCTTGACGCCACTCTCCTCGTCGGAGCCCCCTCCCCCGCTGTCGTTGCGGCCGCAGAAGAACTCGGCATGCCGGTCGTCGTCGTGGACACACTGTTGGATCCTGACGAACTGGGCGGCATCCCCCACGACGCCGTACTGCCCGACTACTTCCACGGGACATACCTCGTTACGCAGGAACTCCTAAAAGCCGGGCACCAGAAGCTCGCTTTCGTGGGCGGTCCACTTGCAGAGGGCGTCGTCATCAACACTGTCCCCGCAGTGGAGATGCGCGCCCGCGGATTCCGAGAAGCGCTCGTCCATGCGGGAATCCCCCACAACCGAGACCACTTCGCAGAGTCAGATCTCACCCAACAAGGTGGGTACGAAGCCGCGCTCGCTCTTCTCGCCCACGACCCAGACATCTCCGGCCTGGTGTGCGCCAACGACGCACTAGCATCCGGCGCTATCCGCGCTCTTCGAGACGTTGGGCGCAGAGTCCCCGAAGACGTGTCAGTGGTAGGCGGAAGCGATGAACTCGGTGAGCACATTTTTCCGCCGCTCACGTCCTACCGATTTGACCAGCCCGCGCTGGGCGCGCTCGCGGTTCAGCGGCTCGCTCGCCGCGCGAAGAACCCGACCGCTCCCGCGGTGACCACACTCCTGCCCGTCGAGATCGTGCGCAGGCAGTCAGTCCACCCCGCTCTTTAACCCTCGTCACCACCAACGGAACCGCACCCGAACGTCGGTTCCACTCACCCTCACGGAGAACAACGATGTCTACCAAGCACTACACCCCTGCCCGGAAGACGGCATTTGGCGTCCTCGCCACAGGATCGGCCATGCTCATGCTCACCGCCTGCAGCGGCGGTGTCACCGGCGGCGCGAACGCCGCACCGGCCGATACCGGAGGTGAATGCGAGGGCACGATTAACGTCCTCATGCACGCTCACGAGCCGATGGAAGCCGGCTTCCAGGCGGTTGCGGCCGCGTTCGAAGAAGAACACCCAGGGGCAAAGGTCGAGCTCACGTTCATCCCGAACGAGAACTTCGCAAACGTGCGGAACGCGCGAATCACCGCGGGTGACGTTGACATCACCGAAGGAAACTCCTCAGGTGCAACACGCGAACTCCCGGACTACGTGTCCGGAGCTGACGAAAGCGATTGGGTTCGAGGACTCAAAGCAGGTCAGTGGACCGAGCTCTCCGGCGACTGGCTGAACACGTGGTCGCCCGGCGTCCGAGAAGCGCTCCAGTGGGAGGGCAAGGACTACTCCGTCCCGACCGGAATCAGCTACGTCACAGGCGTGTACTACAACAAGGACCTGTTCGACGCGAACGGCATCGAGCTGCCCACCACCTTCGACGAGTTCGTCGCCGCCGCGGAGAAACTCAAGAACGCCGGCATCACTCCCCTCATCATGGGCGGCGCGGAAAAGTGGCCCGTAGGGCTCCTGATGGAAGGCGTCGCCTCCACAAGCCTGGACGACATGGAAGCCTTCGATGAAGGGCTCTGGACAGGAAGCGAGAAGTTCACCGACCCGGAGGCCGTGCGCGTCCTCGAGAAGATCCAGACGCTCTACTCCTTCGCCGAGCCCACCTTCCCGGGGATCAGTGCCGCTACCGTCACCGGCCGGTTCACCGCAGGAGAGGCCGCTATGCTCCCCGACGGGTCCTGGGGCGCAGCTGGCATCCAGGAGCAGAACCCCGACTTCGAATGGGGGTACTTCCCCCTCCCCGGTAGCGACAACGCCGAAGACAACCAGGTACTGCGCGGCAAGCTCGAAACAAACATGGCGATCCCCGCAAACGCGAAAGACCCCGGTTGCGCCAAGGACTTCCTCGAGTTCTACAGCCAGCCCGAGCAGTACCAGACCTTCATCACGGACGCAGGCTTCCTGCCGGCCATGCCGGACATTAAGAGCACCGACTTCCTCGAGAGCATCGCGCCGTACTTCGGTGACGAAGGATACGCACCCTCCTGGGGCGGCGTCTTCCACCCGAACCCCGCGGCCGGCCAGAACGTGCGTGTCGGCTTCGCCTACGACCAGATCGCTCCCATGGGCACCGAGTCCAACATGGAAAAGCTCGCCGAGGAATCCCAGAAGTCCTGGGAAGCCGCTTTGCCCAAGAACTGAGCGACCCGCTCAACACGACGCATCTCATGGCTACTGCAATAAGTCCCTTCGGCACCCAGCGCGCCTCGCGCTGGATGCCGTGGGCAGGCTTCACCCCCGCCATCCTGCTCTTCGCCCTCTTCGGACTCGTGCCGGCACTCGGAGTCGTCGTCCTGTCATTCACGGACATCTCCGGGATCCCGGGCGTCCCCTGGCAATGGGTGGGATTGGAGAACTACCAGTTCTTCTTCACCGGGCCGCAAGCTGAAGAAAACTGGGCGATCCTCGGTCGCACAGCGATCTTCAGCGCCTCCATCGTCATCATCCAAAACGCTGCTGCACTCGGGCTGGCGGTGCTGTTCACGCAGAAGCTGCGCGGGGTCACCGTCATGCGCTCCATCGTGTTCATGCCCACGGTGCTCGGAGTGACAGTCATCGGACTGATCTGGCTCCTGATCTTCAACCCCACAGGAGGGCCTGCTGCATCAGCATGGGAGCTCTTCGGCCAACAATCCGCCTTCCTCGGAGACCCTCACCTCGCGTTCCCGCTTGTGATCCTCATACAGATCTGGTCAGGGCTGGGGTACGGGATGATCATCTTCATCGCCGCCCTCCAAGCGGTTCCCTCAGATCTCTACGAAGCCGCGAAGGTTGACGGCGCCAACGCATGGCAGCGGTTCCGTAACGTCACGGTCCCGATGATCGCGCCGGGTGTCACAGCGAACGTGCTGATCTCCATCATCGGCACCTTGCAAACGTTCCAGTTGATCTTCGTCCTGACCGGAGACAACCCGTACACCTCCGTGCTGGCGCTGAAGATCTTCACCATCGGGTTCACGGCCAATGCGACGGGTTCGGCCATCCAACAGCAGGGGCTCGCCTCAGCGATCTCGATCATCCAGTTCATCATGGTCGGCATCATCGCGCTCACCGCGCTCTGGTACCTCCGCCGACGGGAAACGCAACTATGACAACCCTCGATTCGCCCGCCCAGACCACCCCTCCCGTCGTACCCAAATCCCGGTCCCGCCGATCGCGACGTGCTGAACAGAGCTTCAGCGGCCGCCGGAGCGCAAGCGGTCAACGGGCTCTCCTGTACGCGATCGCGATCGCGGCCGTCGGAGCGTACGTGTTCCCATTGCTGTTCCTCCTGAACACAGCGCTGAAGACGTCCGAAGAATTCGTAGCGGACCCGATCGGGCCAACCCAGTCGTTCGCGATCGGCAACTTCGTCGAAGCGTGGGAGGCCGGCAACTTCGGGGCATACTTCTTCAATTCGCTGCTCTACACCCTCGTCGCAGGAGTTATCAGCACCGTGGCCGCGCTGCTGCTCGCCTTCCCCGTTGCGAGAGGGTACATCGCAGGGTCAAAAGCGTTTTGGCCGGCGTTCTTCGTAGTGTCGCTCTTCCTGCCGAACGCTCTGACCGCTCAGTTCCAGCTCATGCTGGAGCTCGGGCTGTACGGGTCTCAGCTCGGGTACATCCTGTTGCAAGGAGCGAGCCTGGGCGTCGGTCCCCTGCTCATCATGGGATACCTCCGGTCGATCCCACGTGACCTCGACGAAGCTGCGGCCATCGATGGTTGCGGGTACTTCCGCTACCTTCTGACATTCATCGTTCCGCTCGCGCGCCCTGTCATCATCACTGTCTTCGTTTTGCAGTGCATCGGCACGTGGAACGACATCATCCTCGCGACCATCTATCTCGCTGACCCCGCCAAGTACCCGGTCACCGTTGGGTTGTTCGCCTTCAAAGGGCAATACAGCAACGACTGGGCGCTGCTGGCTGCAGCCGTGCTCCTGGTGGCGATCCCGCTCATCTTGCTCTACGCCTTCGTGCAGAAATACATCATCGCCGGCGTCACCGACGGGGCGCTGAAGACCTGATCCCTGGGCGATCAGCATCACGGTGCCGCGATCCCCCGAACCACCCCCTACTTGGAGTCCCTGTGCCTCACCTCACCCCTGTGTCCACTTCCTGGACGCTCACCATGCTCGACGGTGCCCACGACGCGCCGAAGCGTCTCCAGCGTCGCGCCATCCCGGCGACGGTACCGGGATGCGTCCACACCGACCTGATGGCTGCCGAGGAACTGAGCGATCCCTACCTCGACGACAACGAGGAGAGGCAGCACTGGATTGGGCGGTCCACGTGGGAATACACAACAACGCTGACAGCCCCCACCGCGGACGCCGAACGCATTGACCTGGTGGCTGAGGGACTGGACACCATCGCCACCGTATTCGTCAACGGCGCCCCGGTCGGCGTGTCCCGGAACATGCACCGCAGCTCACGATTCGACGTTCGCGATGCTTGGCGTTCCCAGGATGTCAACGCCGTCGCCGTGCGATTCGACTCGGTGTGGGATGAGGCAGACCGGATCGCCGAACTCGTCGGTGGTCACCGCGGAGGGCCCTACGGGATGCCCTACAACATGGTCCGCAAGATGGCATGCAACTTCGGGTGGGACTGGGGCCCGACACTCGTCACGGCGGGTATCTGGAAGCCCCTGTATATCCACGCCTGGAGTACAGCGCGCCTCCAGCGCGTTCGGCCACTCGTCACAATCGACGCTGAAGACGGGATCGTGCAGGTCCGAGCTGATGTCGAGCGGGCGGGCGTGAATGCGCCGACCGAGCTGCTCCTCCGCGTCCGCATTGGCGGCCAGGAGACGATCGTCAACGTCGGCCTCGAACACGAGAGCATCGACGCAACGGTGCGCGTCCCGGACGTGCAACGATGGTACCCGCGTGGGTACGGCGAGCAGACGCTCTACGACTGCGAGGTCGTGCTTGAAAAACTCGACGGCAGTGTTCTCGACTCCTGGGAACGACGCCTCGGCTTCCGCGAAGTGGACGTCGACACGTCCACTGACAGCGACGGTCGAACGCAGTTCACCTTCGTCGTCAACGGGGAACGAGTTTTCGCGCGCGGCGTCAACTGGATCCCTGACGACTGCTTCCCCACTCGGGTGACCCCCGAGCGATACCGCGATCGACTGCAACAAGCGGTCGACGCGAACGTCGATCTCATCCGCGTTTGGGGTGGCGGCTTGTACGAAAGCGACACCTTCTACAACATCTGCGACGAGCTCGGCATCCTCGTGTGGCAAGACTTCCTCTTCGCGTGTGCGGCGTACCCCGAGGAGGAACCATTCCGCTCCGAGGTGGAAGCGGAGGCACGCGAGGTGGTGGCTCGGCTCATGCCGCACCCCAGCCTGGTGCTGTGGAACGGCAACAACGAGAACAACTGGGGGCTCTTCTTGTGGGAGCTGGACATTCCCATCGGGGACCTCAGCTGGGGTGAGAAGCTCTACTCTGAGCTACTGCCCGCCGTCGTTGCAGAGGTGGACCCGACGCGGGCCTACTGGGTGAGTAGCCCATGGTCCGGCAGCAGTGACCTGCCTCCGAACGATCCCAACCACGGCAACGTGCACATCTGGGACGTGTGGAACGGCCGCGACTACACCGCGTACCGCGAGTACACGCCTCCGTTCGTTTCCGAGTTCGGCTGGCAGGCGCCGCCGAACTGGTCAACCCTGCGCCGCGCGGTCAGCGACTACCCGCTGACCCCGGAGAGCCCGGGTGTTGCCCACCACCAGAAGGCCAAGGGGGGCAACGGCAACCTCATGCGGGGGTTGGCGTTCCATTTCCCCGAACCAGCATCCACTGAGGACTGGCATCACCTCACCCAGATCAACCAAGCACGAGCCCTCACTGTCGGTATCGAACATTGGAGAGCCAACTGGCCTCGCACCGCCGGGACGATCGTGTGGCAGCTCAACGACTGCTGGCCAGTGGCCTCGTGGGCAGTTATTGATGGGGATGGGAAGAAGAAGCCGGCCTGGCATGCGCTTCGCCGTGCCTATGAGGACCGGCTCGTGACTATTCAGGACACCCCTGAGGGTCTCGAAATCGTCGTGATCAATCAGGACTCAACCGCCTGGGATGTCACGCTCACCCAGCGGGCGAGTTCCTTCGACGGCCAGTCGGGTGAGACATTCTCCGACGTCATCACCGTCCCTCGGCGTTCGGTCGTGCGCCTTCCTGCAAAGGTCGAACTCGACGATCCCCGTTCGCAGGTGCTCATCGCCGAGG
Organism: Microbacterium gawkjiense; assembly: GCF_031932225.1. Taxonomy (NCBI): domain Bacteria; kingdom Bacillati; phylum Actinomycetota; class Actinomycetes; order Micrococcales; family Microbacteriaceae; genus Microbacterium; species Microbacterium gawkjiense. The sequence goes on along the minus strand of NZ_JAUZVV010000003.1, from coordinate 6,682 downwards.
CAGGGGAGCACCGCGCGCTGTGGTTCGCGGAGGAAGACACAGAACTGCAGTACCAGCCCAACCCGATCTCCGCCTCCTTTGCGCCGGTGGCAGATGGATATGAGGTGGTCATCACCGCCCGCAGCCTCGCCCGAGATGTGGTCTTCCACGCCGACCGGATCGATCCCCACGCCGAAGTCGACGACGCCGGCTTCACCATGTTGGCCGGTGAAACGAAAAAACTGCACGTCCGGTCTCCGGCGATGTGGCCCCAGAATGCGTTGACCGCGGCCGGGGTCTTGGCGACTGTGAACGACGCAGTGATCGTGGCTCGAGGCGCATCAGCCGACCTCGAGCCGGTCATCAGTTAGCGGATGACCGATCTCGGAAGCGCAGAAGACGAGGGTCTGCTCGGGGTGGCACACCCTGTGCTCCGACCGGGTCTTTGTTCGGTCACCTACAGGAACCTCAACACCGCGGCCGTAGGTGAGCTGGCCAGACAAGCTCACCTACACGCGGTTGAGTGGGGCACTGACATTCACGTCCCGCTGGGGGACGTGGCCGCACAAGAACGCATCAAAGCGATCGCGGCGGCCGATGGGCCCGCGGTGGCGGCTCTCGGGACCTACTTTCGTGCCGACCCGTCATCGCCTCCCGAGGAGATCCCTGCGATCGTCGCCGCGGCGCACCGCACTGGTGCGCCGCGGGTCCGGGTATGGGCGGGTGACCGTTCTCCTGCAGACGCGACCGACCGCTACCGAAGCCACGTAGCCGACAAGGTTCGGGAGCTTGCTGACCTCGCGTCGATCACCAATCCCGAACTCACCGTGGGGCTGGAGCTGCATGACGGCACTCTGACCGATACGGAACAGGCTGCCCTGCGATTCCTGGATGAGGTCGATCGTCCCAATGTGGGTTCGTACTGGCAACCGCGTATCGGCGTCGACGCAACCGAGGCCGTAGCCGGCCTACGACTTATTGACGACCAAGTCGTCGCCGTGCACGCGTTCTCGTGGTGGCCCAGCTATGAGAGACATACGCTCAGCGCGCGGCCGACACTCTGGCGTCAAGCCTTCGAGCACCTCAGCAGCCAGGGACGCCCGCTCGATGTGCTAATCGAGTTCGTGCCGGACGACAACCCAACCATCCTTGCGCGAGAAGCGACAGCTTTGCGCACCCTTCTGCGAGACTCATCATGAACCATCCCCGGGCAGCCCTCCTCATGCGACCCGACCTTCCATCGGATCTTTTCAACGCGACGTCGTGGGAGCGGCTGAACCGTGTCGCACACATCGTGGACCCAACACCGATATCGACGTGGGCGAAGGCGCGCGACGGCGGATGGCAAACGGACGTTGAGATACTTCTCACCGGTTGGGGTGCCCCACGCATTGATGAAGAGGCGCTAGAGAACATGCCCAAGTTGCGGGCTATCGTTCACGCTGCCGGCAGCGTGAAGGACCTTATTTCGCCCGCAGCTTGGAAGCGAGGCGTGGTCGTATCCACAGCAGCCGAAGCGAACAGCATTCCGGTGGCTGAGTTCACTCTTGGATGCATCCTCCTCGCCTTGAAGCGATCGTGGATCGCCGCGGCACGCCTCAGCGGAATCATCCAAGGAAACGTCCCGACCGCCTCTTCAGGCCCAGAGAAGGTCGGTGCGTACAACCGCACCATTGGGATCATCGGTGCATCCCGCATCGGAAGACGCCTCGTAGATCTTCTGCAACCGTACGATGTCGCCGTTCTCGTCTTCGACCCCTACCTGACCGGTGACGACGCACAACGGCTGGGAGCGGAAGCAACAGATCTTGAAAACTTACTCATGCGCTCCGATATCGTCACGCTGCACGCCCCCTCCCTGCCAGAGACGAAACACATCATCAACTCGCACCGGCTCGCATCTATGCGAGATGGCGCGACGCTCATCAACACCTCACGAGGTGCGCTCGTCGACCACGCGGCCCTGACGCAGGAGGTTCTTGCCGGGAGGTTGTACGCCGTCTTGGACGTGACCGACCCTGAGCCGCTTCCATCGGAGCATCCGCTACTGAACGCCCCCGGTGCATTCGTCACGCCTCACATAGGGGGCGCGCTTGGAACGGAAGTGCGCCGACTCGGAGACTGGGCCGTCGACGAGGTCGAGCGCTACACCAACGGGGTCCCTTTCGCTGGACCGGTCACCCTGGATGACCTCTCACGGATCGCATGACGGACTGTGAAACGAGTTCCACCATTCTCGCTACCTATCGCCCTGCGCTGCGATCTACATCTATGAGAGACCATCTACGAACAGGAACGGTGTCCTGGCCATCGACGCGGGTCAGAGTGGGATCAAAGTCAGAGTCGACGCTCGTGACGGCCGCGGGGAACTCACCTCTCCTGGCATCCTGACCGCACAACCTCTTCTTCCTCAGCTCGCACAGGTGGTAACCAGTTCGATCTCTCGTACGGGTGCCGTTGTTCACACCGTCACCGCAGGAGTGTCCGGGCTCACCAGCCGGAACGCTGACGCGGACACGCTCCTTCGTCTGGTCGAAGGGGACGGCATATCCTCGGTGTCGCTCGCGCACGACTCCGTGACCTCCTTTCTTGGCGCGCTCGGCGACCAACGTGGCGCTGTGATCGCCGCCGGGACTGGCGCCGTGACGCTCGCCGTAGGTGATCGGGACACCGCCAGAGTCGACGGCTGGGGATGGACCATGGGTGACGCTGGAAGTGGCTTTTGGATCGGGCGTGAAGCCCTAACCGCCGTCATGCGCGCACACGATCATCGGGGCCCGGGGCCCCGTGACCACCCTCACCGACGCCGTCCAAGATCGCTGGCCTGACCTCGCCGAGGCATACATTCATCTGCAAGCCGACCAAGATCGTGTACGCATGGTCGCCTCATTTGCCCACGATGTCGCGATCGCAGCGGAGGCCGGCGATGTTGTCGCGCAGAGCATTACGGAGCACGCCGCAGAGCAACTCGCGCATAGCGTCCGCACCGCAGCCAAACGAGTCACTGACAATGACACCACCTTTTCCGTGTGCGCTATCGGTGGTGTGTTCGCATCGGTTCGGCTCCGAGACTCATTTGAACGCTCGCTTGCAAAAGACTCGATGTTCCAGCTGCAAGCACCTCTTGGGGCCGGAATCGATGGTTCAGGTGCGCTAGGGCGTGTTGATTTAGTGCCGGGGTCGCTGGAGTCCAGTTAGTGCGCGTTGCCGAGTCCGCCGGTGAGGCGGCCGTGGAATCGGGCGGTGGCGTCGTTCATGCCGGTGAAGGTCACTGTCTTGCCGAGGTGTTCGTATTTGGTGTGGATGGCGTCGAGCGCGGCGACGGTGGAGGCATCCCAGACGTGCGACCGGGTCAGGTCGACGACAACGCGGTCGGGGTCGTGGGTGTATTCGAACTGCGTGGTGAGGTCGTTGCTGGAGGCGAAGAACAGTTCTCCGTCGACGGTGTAACGGGCGGTGGGCTGCCCGTCCAGGTCGGTGATCTCGCGGGTGACGCTGGTGAAGTGCGCGACGCGGCGGGCGAAGAGGATCATCGCGGCGATGACGCCGACGCCGACGCCGATGGCGAGGTTGTGGGTCCACACGGTGATGCCGACGGTGACGACCATGACGAGGGTTTCGCTGAGCGGCATGCGCTTGAGGGTGGTGGGGCGGATGCTGTGCCAGTCGAACGTGGCGACGGAGACGACGATCATCACGGCGACGAGGGCGGCCATGGGGATGACGGCGACGATGTCGCCGAGCACAAGCACCAAGACGAGGAGGAAGACGCCGGCGAGGAAGGTGGAGATGCGGGTGCGGGCTCCGGATGCCTTCACGTTGATCATCGTCTGCCCGATCATCGCGCAGCCGCCCATGCCACCGAACGCGCCGGAGAGGATGTTCGCCGCCCCCTGAGCCCACGCTTCGCGGGTCTTTCGGGAGTGGGTGTCGGTGATGTCATCGACCAGTTTCGCGGTCATGAGGGATTCGAGGACCCCGACGATGGCCATCGCGGCGGCGAACGGGAAGATGATGCCGAGGGTGTCCAGGGTGAGCGGAACGTTCGGGATGAACAGTTCGGGCAGGCTCTGCGGGAGTTGGCCCTGATCGCCGACGGTGGGGACGTTGATACCGAACACGACAGCGGCGGCAGTGAGCAGGACGATCGCGACCAGCGGTGCCGGGACGACACGGGTCAGCAGCGGCATCAGGTACATGATGAGCAAGCCCGCGACCACGAGCGGGTAGACCATCCAGGGCACCCCGAGCAGCTGCGGGATCTGTGAGACGAAGATGAGGATGGCGAGGGCGTTGACGAACCCGACCATGACGCTACGCGGGATGAACCGCATCAGCTTCGCCACCCCGAGGAGTGCGAGCACGATCTGGATGAGCCCACCGAGGATCACGGTGGCGATGAAGTAGTCCATCCCGTACTCGCGGGCAACAGGGGCGATGACCAGCGCGATGGCGCCGGTTGCGGCGGTGATCATCGCGGGCCGGCCGCCGAGGAATGCGATGGCGACCGCCATCACGAACGACGAGAACAGCCCCACCCGGGGGTCGACCCCGGCGATGATCGAGAACGCGATCGCTTCGGGGATCAGCGCGATCGCGACGACGAGTCCGGCGAGGACTTCGCGGGTGAGAATGCGGGGGCTGCGCAGCGCTTGCAGAACGGTCGGTTCGATCCGGTAGCGGGCGGCGGGATCTTGCGTGGGCACGACGGCGGTCACGGTGCTCCTTCGTGGTCGGCGGGGATGTAAGCCCGCAGGAAGGCGCTCCGTTGCGCCGGGAAGTCTCAGAGATTCGGGAGAGGATGGGTGCTGCACGACAGGGTGCGAGCGAACAACGAGACTCTAACGTAACGTGAGGGTTGAAGGAAATCGGGGATCATGACTGACGCGGCGATGCACATCGGTGAACTGGCCGAGCGCACCGGGCTGTCACTGCGGACCCTCCGCCATTACGACGAGATCGGGCTCGTCACCCCGTCCGGACGCACCGATGGCGGGTTCCGCCTCTACACCGCCGACGACGAGGCACGGGTGATGCTGATCCGCCGGATGAAACCCCTCGGCTACAGCCTCGACCAGATGCGTGAGCTGCTCGACCTCATCAATCTGGTCAACGCCAACCCGCGCGATCCAGAACTTGATGCTCGGTTTGAGAGTGTCCGGCAGGAGGCGCTCGAGCGACGCGACCGTCTCAGAATCCAACTCGCCGCCGCCGAGGAGTTCGTCGCTCAACTCCACGCCCGCTCCACGAAGGTGTAAGCGGCTCACCCAAGTCCACTCAGCGCGCGCCGGTCTTGACCCAGATCAGAGTTCCGGCGAGACAGATCGCGGCGCGGTAGTTGCGGGCGAGTTTGTCGGAGCGCATCGCGATCCCGCGCCACTGCTTGAGCCGGTTGAAGCACCGCTCAACCACGTTGCGACCCTTGTAGCGAGCTTGCTGCTGGTCGCCGAAGTCGATCGGCCGACCCGGCCGCTTCCGGCGGTGCGCGATCTGGTCGTCACGCTCCGGGATGGTCGCAGCGATCCCGCGGCTACGAAGCCAGGCGCGGTTCGCCTTCGAAGGGTAGCCCTTGTCGGCAAGTACCCGGTCCGGGCGGGTTCGGGGCCTACCCTTACCGGCGCGGGGCACGCGAATGTCTTCGAGGACCGCGGTCATCATCGTGGTGTCGTTGACGTTGCCGCCGGTGATCAACATGCCCAACGGCCGGCCACGGCCATCGCAGACCATGTGCAGCTTGGTTGTCAGCCCGCCGCGAGAGCGTCCGATCCCGTGATCCGGCGGCTCGACCCACGGATTCCTGTCATTCGGTAGAGCCCCCTGTGTCCCGCTTCAGGGTCGCGCCGTGCTGATGCACACGCGCGATCGTGGAGTCGATCGAGACCACCCAGTCAATCTTCCCGGCGGCATCTGCCTGCCTCTGGACCTCCGCGAGCAGCTTCTCCCAGGTGCCGTCCGCGGCCCATCGGCTGAACCGCTTGTAAATGGAGTTCCACTTCCCATACTGCTCCGGCACGTCCCGCCAGGGAGCGCCGGTGCGGTACTTCCACGCCATTCCCTCGACAGCGAGCCGATGATTCGTCCACGGCCTCGACCGGCCCGTAACCGTCGGCATCAACGGCTCCATCACGGCCCACGCCTCGTCAGAGATCTCGTGTCGCATCACCGTTCAAGGCTCACCGAGACAAGGGCAGATGACTTGATCAACACGCCCTAGCCCACCTCTCCCCGACCCACCCGCTTGCGGGACACGTGCAACGGGCTATCCGACCCACCTTGGCCGTCCGAACGCTGCAGCATGCGGAGCACAACCTCCCACGCACATCCCGTCTCTATCCGGAGCAGACATCCATCACGTTCTAACGGATTCCTTAGCGGTCCTCATTTCAAACGGTTCGGCACATCATCAGGACCACCACGACTGGTCGTGGAGGATTTTCGTAGTTCCCGTATGAAAAGTCAGCGGAGCTTCGCCGTTCACTACGTCAGTCTCACATCGGGGAACCACTTCTCGGGAGGCTCCGTGTAGGGCAAAGGTTCGCCGGGTTCGCACGCGTCCTTCGATTTCGCGAAGGGGCCGTCAGGGCTGAGCAGCAGGTTCATGTGGTGGTCGGCGTGGTCGCGCCACCAGACGCTCGCGCCGGTAGCCGGGTCGAGTCGCAGGTGCTCCCAGGACCGCCACAGGCCTTCGAGGCGGGCGACGGCT
>NZ_JAUZVV010000002.1:0-1346159 GCF_031932225.1 Microbacterium gawkjiense | reverse complement strand
CGGCGGCCATAGCGTGAGGGAAACGCCCGGTCACATTCCGAACCCGGAAGCTAAGCCTCACAGCGCCGATGGTACTGCAGGGGGGACCCTGTGGGAGAGTAGGACACCGCCGGACTTCTTTCGATCGAAAGCCCCGACCAATGCTGGTCGGGGCTTTCGTGGTTTCCGGGCATCTTCGTGAGAACCTGCGTTCTCCGATAAGCTGGTCGGCTCCGGTCTCGGGGCGGAAGGACCGACCATCGTGGCCCACATCGACGTGCAGAGCGTCTCATTCACCCTCCCCGACGGGACCCCGCTTCTCGAGGACGTCGTGTTCCGGGTCCCGGCGGGATCGACGACTGCCCTCGTCGGGCAGAACGGTGCCGGCAAGACCACGCTCATGCGCATCATCCGCGGCGAGCTCCGCGCGCACGGCGGCGCCGTCACGATCGACGGTTCGCTGGGTGCGATGGATCAGTTCATCGGGCATGGGGCTTCCGGCCAGACCGTCCACGACCTCCTCATCACTGTGGCTCCGGCTCGGATCAGCGCCGCGGCGCGAGAGCTCGAGGACGCCGAGAACGCGCTCATCGAGTCCGAAGATTTCGATGCACAGATGCGCTACGCCGCGGCGATCGCCGACTACGCGGATGCCGGCGGTTACGAGTACGAGACCGTCTGGGACACGTGCACGACGGCGGCCCTCGGCATCCCGTTCGAACGTGCGCGGTTCCGGGAACTCGTCACCCTGTCGGGAGGTGAGCAGAAGCGGCTCGCGCTCGAAGCACTCCTGCGCGGAACGGACCATGTGCTCCTGCTCGACGAGCCCGACAACTACCTCGACGTCCCGGGCAAACGGTGGCTCGAGGAGCGGTTGCGCGAGACGACGAAGACCGTCCTGCTGATCTCGCACGACCGCGAGTTGCTCGCCCGTGCGGCGAGCCGCATCGTCACGCTCGAGGCGGGCGCGGCCGGCAGCACCGCCTGGGTCCACGGCGGCGGGTTCACGACGTACCACCGAGCGCGCGAGGACCGCATGTCGCGCCTCGACGAGCTGCGCCGTCGGTGGGACGAGGAGCACGCGAAGCTGAAGAAGTTCGTCGCCGACATGAAGGTGAAGGCGGCCGCGAGCGACGAGTTCGCGTCACGCTACCGCGCGGCGCAGACCCGGCTCCGTCGATTCGAGGAGGCCGGTCCGCCCGAGGAGCGACCCGCGGAACAGAAGCTCGACCTGCGGCTGCGCGGTGCGCGCACCGGCAAGCGCGCCGTCGTCGCGGAGTCCCTCGAGCTGACCGGGCTCATGCGACCGTTCGACCTCGAGGTGTGGTTCGGCGACCGCGTGGCGGTGCTCGGATCGAACGGCTCGGGGAAGTCCCACTTCCTGCGGCTGCTCGCCGCGGGCGGCTCGGATCCCGACGCCCTCCTGGGGCACGTCACGGTCACCGGGGCGGCGCTGGAGCCGGTGGCGCACACCGGCAGCGCCGCACTGGGCGCGCGGGTGGTGCCCGGGTGGTTCGCGCAGACCCACCGGCATCCGGAGTTCACCGGGCGGTCCCTGCTCGACATCCTGCACCGGGGCGACGACCGGAGGAGCGGGATGCCGCGCGACGCCGCCAGCTCGGCGCTCGACCGTTACGGGCTCGTCGCCCAGGCCGAGCAGGACTTCGCGAGTCTGTCCGGCGGCCAGCAGGCGCGGTTCCAGATCCTGCTGCTGGAACTGTCGGGTGCGACGCTTCTGCTGCTCGACGAGCCGACCGACAACCTCGACCTCGTGTCGGCCGAGGCGCTGGAGAACGCCTTGACCGCGTTCTCGGGAACCGTGCTCGCGGTCACCCACGACCGCTGGTTCGCACGGTCGTTCGACCGGTTCCTCGTCTTCGGGGCCGACGGCACGGTCTACGAGTCCGACGAGCCCGTGTGGGACGAACGGCGGGTGGCGCGTGCCCGCTGAGCAGGCGGGGCGGGCGTCGGGCCCCGACGGTAGGCTGGGACGGTGACCATGGAAATCGAGCTCGGCCGCGCCAAGCGCGCGCGTCGCGCGTACGCCTTCGACGACATCGCCGTCGTGCCCTCGCGGCGCACGCGCAACCCCGAGGACGTCTCGACCGCCTGGTCGATCGATGCCTACAGCTTCGGCATCCCGGTCCTCGGCGCGCCGATGGACTCGGTGATGAGCCCGCGCACGGCGATCATGCTCGGTCAGCTCGGCGGCCTGGGTGTGCTCGACCTCGAGGGGCTGTGGACCCGGTACGACGACCCGGAGCCGCTGCTCGCCGAGATCGCCGCGCTCCCCGCGGACGGCGCGACCCGTCGGATGCAGGAGCTCTATTCCGCTCCGATCAGGCCCGAGCTGGTCCGCGACCGCCTCGCCGAGATCCGCGCCGCCGGCGTGACGGTGGCCGGCGCGCTCACCCCGCAGCGCACGCAGGATCTGTACGAGACCGTCGTCGCCGCCGGCGTCGACCTGTTCGTCATCCGCGGCACCACGGTCTCGGCCGAGCACGTGTCCAGCGTCGACCAGCCGCTCAACCTCAAGAAGTTCATCTACGACCTCGACGTCCCCGTCATCGTGGGCGGCGCGGCGACCTACACTGCTGCGCTCCACCTCATGCGGACCGGCGCCGCCGGCGTCCTCGTCGGGTTCGGCGGGGGAGCGGCATCCACCACTCGCGCCACCCTCGGCCTGCACGCGCCGATGGCCACCGCGGTCGCCGACGTCGCCGGTGCGCGCCGCGACTACCTCGACGAGTCGGGCGGGCGCTACGTGCACGTCATCGCCGACGGCGGTGTCGGCACGTCGGGCGACATCGTGAAGGCGCTCGCCATGGGCGCCGATGCCGTCATGCTCGGCGTCGCGCTCGCGCGCGCGACCGACGCCCCCGGCCGCGGCTTCCACTGGGGACCCGAGGCGCACCACGCCAAGCTGCCGCGCGGCACCCGCGTCGAGGTCGGTCAGGTCTCGCCGTTGGAAGAGATCCTCTACGGCCCGGCCCCCGTCGCCGACGGCACGGCGAACCTCATCGGTGCGCTGCGGAAGTCGATGGCGACGACCGGCTACTCGGATCTCAAGGAGTTCCAGCGCGTCGAGGTCGTCGTCGCGCCGTACGCGTCGTCCCACTGATGACCGGAACCCCCGCCGTCGACGATCTTCCCGACGTCTTCCCGCCGACGCTGCGGGAGGTCATGACCCGTCCGTTCTGGATCGGGATGCTGGGCCTCGCCCTGCTCGTGGCCGGGATCTTCGCGTGGCTCGGGCAGTGGCAGCTGGGGAACGCCATCGACACCGATCCGCCGCCCGCGGGCATGACCGAGCAGGTGCGTCCGCTGGGTGAGGTCGTGGCTCCCGGCGCTTACCTGCCGGAGCCGCTCGTGGGCCAACGGGTCGAGGTGACGGGTGCCTTCGTAGCCGGCGACTTCCGCGTCGTCACCTCCCGCTACGACGACGGCACGCCCGGATACTGGGTGGCGGGACAATTCCGCGTCGACTCGACGACCGCCGGGGTGGACGGTCCGACCTCGCTCGCAGTGGCGGTCGGGTTCACGCCTGACCGGGAGAACGCGGATGCCGCGGCATCCGCTTTGAGCGACGCGCCGCCGCAGGACGTCACGCTGACGGGACGGCTTATCTCCGACGAGGGCGCGAAGGAGCCGCCGCGGGACGCCGACCCTCTCGAGATCACCTCGATGTCTCCGGCCGCGCTGCTCTCGCAGTGGAGCGACATCGAGGAGCTCGACGTCTACCGTCCCTACCTCGTCTCCGCGGAGGCCTTCGGCGCGCTGCAGCAGATCCATGCGCCGGCCCCGACCGAGCTGTCGTCGGTGAACTGGCTCAACATCTTCTACGCCATCGAGTGGGCGGTATTCGCGGGCTTCGCCTTCTACATGTGGTACCGACTGGCGCGCGACGCGTGGGAGAAGGAAGTCGAAGCGCTCTCCGACGACGGCGAGGGCGCCGAGCAGCCCCTGCCGCGCCCGTAGACTGGAAGCCATGCCCGTCCAGCCCAAACTCGCCACGTTCCCGGCGATCCGCGGCGCCCTGCGGTTCTACCAGATCGCATCGATCATCACCGGTGTCGGCCTGCTTCTGCTGGTCGCCGAGATGATCCTGAAGTACACGCCGCTCCACGTCGAGCTCTTCGCCGGCGGCTCGGGTGGGCTGCTGTGGTTCGCGACGGCGATCCCCGGCCCCGACTGCCAGTGGTACTCGCTGTTCGCGCCGATGACGAACACGTGCGACATCGTCTCCACCGGAGACGGCGTCAACATCTCGCTCGCGATCCTCGTCGTGCACGGGTGGTTCTACGTCGTCTATCTCTTCGCGTGCTTCCGGGTGTGGAGCCTCATGCGGTGGCGCTTCCCGCGTTTCATCGTGCTCGCACTCGGCGGCATCGTGCCCCTCCTGTCCTTCTTCATGGAGGCGAAGGTCGCCCGCGAGGTCAGGGAGTACCTGGCCGAGCGGGAGGCCGCCGCATCCGTCCCCCTCGAAACCCCCACGGAGACCCGGTGACAGAGCAGACCGAAACCTCCCAGCGACCCGTGCTGGTCGTCGACTTCGGCGCCCAGTACGCGCAACTGATCGCCCGTCGCGTCCGCGAGGCCGGCGTGTACAGCGAACTGGTGCCGCACACCGCGACGGCTGCGGAGATCGCCGAGAAGAACCCTGTCGGGATCATCCTCTCGGGCGGTCCCTCGTCGGTCTACGAGGAGGGAGCGCCGCAGCTGGATGCCGGTGTCTTCGACCTCGGTGTCCCGACGCTCGGCATCTGCTACGGCTTCCAGGTGATGGCCAAGACCCTCGGCGGCGAGGTCGCGAACACCGGCCTCCGCGAGTACGGGGCGACGGATGCCACGATCGTCACCGACAACGTGCTGCTCGACGGACAGCCCGTGGACCAGAACGTGTGGATGAGCCACGGCGACCAGGTCAGCGCCGCTCCCGACGGCTTCGAGGTCCTCGCGCGGACCGCGGCCACCCCCGTCGCCGCCTTCGCGAACGACGCCCGTAAGCTCTACGGCGTGCAGTGGCATCCCGAGGTCAAGCACTCCGACCACGGCCAGCGCGTGCTGGAGAACTTCCTGCACAAGGCGGCGGGACTGCCCGCCGACTGGAACAGCGACAACGTCATCGCCGAGCAGGTCGAGAAGATCCGCGCGCAGGTCGGGACGGGCCGGGTCATCTCGGCGTTGTCGGGAGGCGTCGACTCGGCGGTGTCCACCGCCCTCGTGCACAAGGCTGTCGGCGACCAGCTCACCGCCGTCTTCATCGACCACGGGCTCCTCCGCAAGGGCGAGCGCGAGCAGGTCGAGAACGACTACGTCGCCTCGACCGGGGTGCGCCTGATCACCGTCGACGCGCGGGAGACCTTCCTCGACGCCCTCGCCGGCGTGAGCGATCCCGAACAGAAGCGCAAGATCATCGGCCGGGAGTTCATCCGCGCCTTCGAGAAGGTCCAGTCGGACCTCATCGCCGAGGCCGCCGCGGAGGGCGACCCGATCCGGTTCCTCGTGCAGGGCACCCTGTACCCGGACGTCGTCGAGTCCGGCGGCGGTGCCGGCACGGCGAACATCAAGAGCCACCACAACGTCGGAGGACTCCCCGAAGACCTGCAGTTCGAGCTCGTCGAGCCGCTGCGCACCTTGTTCAAAGACGAGGTCCGCGCGATCGGCCGTGAGCTCGGGCTCCCGGAAGCCATCGTCGGACGGCAGCCCTTTCCGGGGCCCGGCCTCGGCATCCGCATCGTGGGTGAGGTCACCGCTGACCGCCTCGAGATCCTGCGTGACGCCGACGCCATCGCTCGCGCCGAGCTGACGAAGGCGGGACTGGACGGCGAGATCTGGCAGTGCCCCGTCGTGCTGCTGGCCGACGTCCGCTCGGTGGGTGTGCAGGGGGACGGGCGGACCTACGGGCATCCGATCGTCCTTCGCCCCGTCTCGAGCGAGGACGCCATGACGGCGGACTGGACCCGGCTGCCGTACGACGTGCTCTCGAAGATCAGCAACCGCATCACGAACGAGGTGCGCGAGGTCAACCGGGTGGTGCTCGACGTCACGTCGAAGCCCCCGGGGACCATCGAATGGGAGTGAGTCGCGGGGGGAGCCCCCGTGACGAGCCGCGCCGCCAGCCCTTGACACGGCGTGTCCGGCCCGGTCAGAGTGAGCGCGGGCTCCTGCCCCGTTCTGCACCGCCGTCTGAGGAGGGGGTGAGGCGTTGATCGAGCGTCCGCGTACACAGCCGTACGCGCAGTTCGTCCTGGCCATCTCGACCCTCATCGTCGTGCTGATCCTCGGGACGATCGACAGCGCCCGCATCACCCCGCTGCTGCTCGCCGGCTTCGGCGTCATCGTTCTGAGCACGGCGGCCATGACCGCCGTCTGGCTCGTCCAGCCGACCAAGCACACGGAGTGGCTGGCGGCCATCCCGCTCGTGCAGATCCTCGCGTGCGTCCCCCTGCGGGACGCCGGTGTGGAGGTCCTGCCCGCGGCGGGCCTGCTGATGATCTTCCCGCTCGGCTGGCTCGCCTTCGCCTTCCCGCCCGCCACCGTCGTGGCCGGGGTGCTGCTGACCGCTCTCGGACCGCTCATCCAGATCATCCGGACCGGCGGATTCCGCGACGCCGCCGACGTCGTCTCGGTCGTCGCCCTGCCCATCATCGCGGGGCTCATCGCGGGGACCATCGCCCTCATCGCCCGGGACCTCGGGCGGATGCGGGCGCACACCGAGGCCGTGTCGGACGAACTCGATCACGCGCTGCGGCTGTCGGGCCGCGACACCGCCATGCTGCGCGCCACGCTCGACGCGACCGACAACGCCGTCGCCGTCTTCGGACCGGATGGACGCCCGATCCTGCTCAACGCCGTGGCCGCCGAGATCAGCGGACGATCCGGGATAGACGAGATCGACCGGGACGGATTCCTCTCGGTCATCTGGCGCGCCGACACCTCGATGCCCGCCGAGGCCACCTCGGCCGACTTCGTCGAGCGCGTGCGCTCGGGGGACTTCGCCGCGCCGCGGACGGTGGAGTTCGGCGGCGACCCGCGGCGCGTGCTGCAGGTCATCGTGCGTCCCGTCGTCGCCGGCGGCGAGGAGGTCGGGATCGTGATCGTCGGTCAGGACGTCACCGAGCTCGTGGGTGCCGTCGAAGTCCGCGATCGGTTCCTCAGCACCGTCGGTCACGAATTCCGCACGCCCCTCACGGTGATCCTCGGTCACACCGACATCGCCCTCATGAACGAGTCGGCCGAGACCGAACGGTGGGAAGCGGTCGAGCGGTCCGCGGAGCGCCTGCTGCGGCTCGTCGAGCGCCTCATCGCCGCCGGACAGTCGACACGCGACGTCGAGGCGCGCTCGGGAGCCTCCCACGTCGGCCCTGTCGTCAAACACGCGATCTCGGAGGTCGCGGCCCGCGCGCGGGACCGCCGCATCCACATCCAGATGGGCGCGATGCCCGAGCGTGCGGCTCGCATCGCCGTCCGCGATCTCGCGTCGATCCTGGAGGAGCTCCTCCGCAACGCCGTCGAGTTCACCCCCGCGGGAGGCGGCGACGTCGTGGTCTCGGCCTACGAGGAGGGACGCGAGATCGTCGTCACCGTCGCGGACCAGGGTGTCGGGATGACCGAGCAGGAGCGCACGCACGCCTTCGACCGGTTCTACCGGGCTCCGTACGCACACGATGCCGCCATTCCCGGCACCGGCATCGGGCTCTCCAACGCCGCGTCGCTCGCCGAGGCCTACGGGGCGACCGTGGCGCTCGAGTCGCACGCCCCGCGCGGCACGGTCGCCGTCCTGCGGCTCCCGTCCTGAGCACGCGGACCGCCCGCAACGACGAAGGCCGCCCGGTTTCCCGGACGGCCTTCGTCGTGTGAGGCGGGGGTCAGTCGTTGCCCCGCAGGATGGCGATGATGCGGAGGATCTCGACGTAGAGCCAGACGACCGTGACCATGATGCCGAAGGCGCCGATCCAGCCGAACTCGCGGGGAGCGCCGTTGCGGGCACCCTGCTGCACGAGGTCGAAATCCAGGACCAGGGAGTACGCGGCCATGATCACGACGAGAACACCGATCACGAGTCCCAGCGGGAACGGTCCGATCTTGGCGCTGTGCAGACCGAACATCATGTCCTGCGGGAGGACGTTCGTCCACATCAGGACGAGGTTCACGAGCGAGAAGACCATGTAGCCCACAAGCGCGATCATGAAGATCTTCGTGGCACGAGCCGAGGCGCGGATCTTTCCGCTTGCGAAGAGAGCAAGAGTGGTTCCGACGACAGCGACGGTGGCCAGCGTGGCCTGCATGACGATGCCGGGCCAGATGAACTCGAAGAACGCCGAGATACCTCCGACGAACAGACCCTCGAACGCCGCGTACGCGAAGATCAGGCCGGGGCGGACCTTTTTGCGCGACGTGAAGGTGATGATCATCGCGAGGACGAAACCACCCAGCGCACCGATGATCCAGGGCATCATCGTGGGGACAGGGTTCTCGACGCTGACGGGCGAGAGGGTCCAGACCCACCCGACCACCGCTGTCACGAGAAGGATCCCGAAGAGGATGACCGTCTTCAGAACGGTGTCCTCGACCGTCATCCGGCCGGTGTTGACGGAGGATGCGGTCGGGGCCGCGTACATGCCCTCGAGCTGAGCGCTCGCGGCGAGGTCGGCGGCCTGGTGCGAGGCGGCCGAGTAGTTCGTCGGGGCGGCAGGGGGAGTCAGGCCGGGACGGCGCTGATCCTCCTGGAACACCGGATTGTTGAAGGCGAAATTGCCGGACGCTGCCATTGTGTGTCTCACTCCAAAAGTCGACTCACAGCGCTGTGCTGTCGATCCAGCGTATCGGACCGTGTTTCCGCGGGTGCGGGCCCCCGCTGTGAGAGGACTATGAGGCCCCTCTGGCCGCGCTCGTGCGGCGGGTCGCGTCACCCGAGCTGGGTACCCTGACCGCATGTCCGTGAACCGCTCGCTCGTCATCGGTCACCGCGGCGCGCCGGGGTACCTGCCCGAGCATTCGCGCGCCTCTTACGACCTCGCTCTCGCCTCCGGGGTGGACGCCGTCGAGCCCGACGTCGTCTTCACCTCGGACCGCATCGCCGTGGTCCGGCACGAGAACGAGATCGGGTCGACGACCGACGTGGCCGACCACCCCGAGTTCGCGTCCCGTCGGGCGACGAAGGTCGTCGACGGTGCGCCCCTGACCGGATGGTTCACGGAGGACTTCAGGTGGGACGAGCTGGCCACGCTGCGGTGCCGGGAACGGCTGCCGCACCTGCGGCCGGGGAGCGCGGCGAGCGACCGCGGTCAGCCGATCCTGCGGCTGCGCGAGCTCCTCGACCTCGTGGCTGCGGCCCCGGCGGCGGCCGGCGTCGTGCTGGAGGTGAAGCACGCGACGTACTTCGGGTCGATCGGGTACGACGTCGCGGGGCTGCTCGCCGACGAACTGCGCAGCGCCGGATGGGATGTCGGGGCCCGGCCGCTGGTGATCGAATCGTTCGAGCAGCGGATCCTGCAGGAGCTGCGGGGTCGCGGCATCCGTGCCCGCTACATCTACCTGCTCGAGGCGGAGGGGTCCGCGTGGGACCTCCGGGCGGCGGACGGCGACGACGCACTCACCTACGCCGACCAGCTCACCCCGGCGGGGCTCGACCTGCTCGCGGGGGAGGTTGACGGGATCAGTCTCGACAAGCGGATCGTGCTCGAGCATCCGTCCGTCGTGGCGGACGCGCATCGTCGCGGGCTCGAGGTCTATGTGTGGACGTGCCGACCGGAGAACGCGTTCCTCGACCCGCTCTTCCGCGGCCCCGGCGACGACGCGGCGTTCGGCGATTGGGAGGGGGAGTGGCGCCGGATCGCGGAGACCGGCGTCGACGGCGTCTTCGTCGACCACCCGGACCTCGGCGTCGCCTTCTTCGCCCACCCGGGACGCTCAGGTGGCGCGCGGTAGAATGGACGCCGGTGCGCCAGCACCCCGTGTAACTACCTGATCCGTGGAGAGTCAAGGCGGCACGACGCCTCAGCTGCACGGAGGTCATGACACATGCCCCTCACCGACTCGACACCGGTGCGCGCCCCCGAACGCGACAGCCCCCTCCGGACGCTCGCCGCTTCTGTGGGTATCGGATACTTCGCCATCGCCCTGATCGCGCGACTGCCGTACGCGATGATCGTCGTCGGCGTCCTCACGATGGTGGTCGACGCCCGGGGATCGCTCGCCGTCGGCGGGCTCACCTCGGCGATGGTCGGCCTCGGCACCATCGCGACCGGCCCCCTCATCGGTGCGGCCGCCGATCGCTGGGGTCAGCGCCCGGTGCTGCTGCTCGCGACGCTCGTCCAGAGCGCCGTCCTGGTGACCCTCGTCGCCGTCGCCTATGGCGACACCCCGGACGGTGTGCTCCTGGGCGTCTCGGTGCTCGCCGGGGCGACCGCTCCGCAGGTCTCGCCGATGTCGCGCGCCCGGCTGGTCGGCGCGATCGGCCGGATGGGCCTCGATCGCAGCGCCCGCGGACGGCTGCAGGAATCGACGATGGGGTTCGAGTCGGCCGTCGATGAGATCGTCTTCGTCTTCGGGCCGGTCCTCGTCGGCGTCGTCGCGATCGCGGCTAGCCCCGCCGCCCCGGTTCTCGCCGCCGCCGTCCTCACCGTCGTCTTCGTCACCGCGTTCGCGCTGCACCCGACCGCTCGCACCGCGGGCCACGCGGACGAGGGTGCGGCGCGTGAGCCGGCGCGGGCCGTGCTGCGCCCCGGCATCCTCGTCGCCGCCGCCGGCACCTTCGCGACCGGACTGTTCTTCGGAGCGATGCTGACTTCGCTCACCGCCTTCGCGGACGAGGGCGGGTTCCCCGAGCAGACCGGCATCCTCTACGGGATCATGGGCATCGGCTCAGCGATCCTCGCGCTCGGGGTGGGCCTGTTGCCGCGACGCTTCGCGTTGCCGTGGCGCTGGATCGGCTTCACCGCCGTCCTGCTGATCGGTGCGATTCTCGCCGCCGGGGCAACGGGGGCGATCTCGATGGGGTGGGCTCTCGCGCTCGCCGGCTGCGGCATCGGCCCGACGCTCGCGACGATCTACGCGCTCGCCGCCGCTCGTTCGCCGCGCGGACGCGAGGCGACGGTCATGGCCGTGCTCGGTTCGGCGGTCGTCGTCGGACAGGCCTTCGCGAGCATGGTGGTCGGCGCGCTGGCCGAGTCCGCCGGGGCCGCGGTGGCCCTGTGGGCACCCGTCGTCGCGGTCGCGCTGCTGCTGACCTTCGGCCTGCTCAATCTGCGTGTGCGTCCGCGCGTTCCCCAGGAGGACATCTCCGCCCCCTAGGGTGAGCGGTATGACTGATGCCGGCATCGTCGCCCAGGGGGTGCGACGATCCTTCGGGAACGTCCACGCCGTCCGCGACGTCACCTTCCAGGCGCCCGAGGGCGCGGTCACTGGCCTCGTGGGCCCGAACGGCGCGGGCAAGACGACGCTGCTGCTGATGCTCGCTTCGCTCCTGGCCCCCGACGCCGGCACCATCCGGATCGCCGGGATCGATCCCGTAACCGACCCCGCGGCGGCGCGCGCGAAGCTCGGGTGGATGCCGGACAGCCTGGGCGCGTGGCCCTCGCTCTCGGCCCGCGAGACGATCGCCGTCACCGGCCGGCTCTCCGGCCTCGACCGGACGGCCGCCGCGGCACGCGCCGCGGAACTGCTCACCACCGTCGGCCTCGAGTCTCTCGGGGATGCTCCGGCCCGGGTGCTCTCCCGCGGCCAGAAGCAGCGCCTCGGCCTCGCGCGCGCCCTCGTCCACGACCCGCGGGTGCTCCTGCTCGACGAG
Organism: Microbacterium gawkjiense; assembly: GCF_031932225.1. Lineage (NCBI taxonomy): Bacteria > Bacillati > Actinomycetota > Actinomycetes > Micrococcales > Microbacteriaceae > Microbacterium > Microbacterium gawkjiense. The sequence goes on along the minus strand of NZ_JAUZVV010000002.1, from coordinate 1,334,386 downwards.
CCCGCCTCGGGTCTCGACCCGCAGGCGCGCATCGACCTGCGCCTGCTGCTGCGCTCGCTCGCGGCGGAGGGACGCACGGTGCTGGTCTCCAGCCACATCCTCTCCGAGCTCGAGGAGGTCGTCGACGACGCCGTCTTCATGACGCAGGGCGAGACCGTGAGCTCCGAGCGCGTCGCCGAGGCGGCCGGTCGGGCACGGACGTGGCGGATCCGCCTCGCGGATCGGGATGCCGCGACCGCCGCCCTCCCGGTGGCCCGGGCCCTCGGGCTCGACGTCGCGACCCTCCCCGTCGACCGACGCGACCTGCTCGTGAGCTTCGCCGGCGACGCGGCCGCGGCGCAGGGACTCGCCGCGCTCGTCGCGGCCGGTCTGCCCGTCGCGGAGTTCTCCGCGGCCAGCGGCATCCTGGAACACACCTTCCTCGACCTCGAAGGAGGTGCGCGATGAACCTCTCGCGACTGTGGACCATCGCCCGCCTCGACCTGACCCAGCGCATCCGCACGGTGTCCTGGTACGTGCTGCTCGGTGTCTTCGCGCTCGTCCTCGTCGGGACGACCGCGCTCGCCTTCCTCTCGTTCTCGGGCCAGGAGGACTCCGGACCCGGCGTCTACTCGGTCGTCGTCTTCGTCACGCTGCTGCTGGTCGTGCTCGTCTCGCCGACCCTCAGCGGCAACTCCATCAACGGCGACCGGGATGCCGCGACCCTCGCCCCGCTGCAGGTCACCCAGGCGACGACCCGCGAGATCGTGCTCGGCAAGTTCCTCGCCGCGTGGCTGACCGGGCTCGCGTTCGCCGTGGTCGCCGTGCCGTTCCTCGTCATCGCCACCTTCGGCGGAGGCATCAACCCGCTCGCGGTCGTGGTCTCGGCCGTCGTGCTGGTCGTGGAAGCGGGTGTCGTCGCGGCGCTCGGGACGGCGTTCAGCGGCATCCTCGCCCGTCCGCTGTTCTCCGTCGCGACGACCTACCTCGTCGTGGCGGCCCTCACCGTCGGGACGGTCATCGCGTTCGGCCTGCTCGGGTCGAGCGTCCGCACCGAGCGCGTGGACCGGTACCAATCGGCGCAGTACGACGAGACCGGCGCGCCCGTGTGCGCGGACGGCTCCTCGAGCTGCCCGAACGATCCGGAGCAGTGGGTCTGCGGCGACTGGGAGAGCACCACCTACGAGGTGCCGCGGTTCGATTACTTCTGGTGGATCCTGGCGGCGAACCCCTTCGTGATCCTCGCCGACGCGACACCGTCGACCTTCGATCGCTACGGCAACCCCGACGACCTGTTCGGATGGACGAAGTACTCCGTCCGGCAGTCGCAGATCGCCCCCGAGCCGGTCAGCTCGTACAGCGACTGCGTCGTGCAGGACAGCGGCCCGACACCGGAGGAGATCATCGCGTCGACGGTGCCGAGTTGGTTCGTCGGCCTCGGCGTGCAGGTGATCGCGGCGGGCCTCCTGCTGTGGTGGGCGGGTGTGCGCACCCGCACGCCGGCGCGTCGTCTGCCGCCGGGGACCCGCATCGCGTGACACCCGCCGGGTGAGGATCCTCTCATCTGTGCATCTTCCTCTTGGGGAACGGTCAGGGGGTGCATAGCCTCCTATCAGCCTCGGCCGCGGCATCCGGTCGGATCCCGCCCAAGCCAGCCGAGCGCTCTTCCCAGAAGGAAAGGCGGTCCCCCCTTGCACCGACGCATCCTGGCGGTTGCGGGCGTCCTCGCGCTCTCACTGCCCACCACCGCGGCCCTCGCCGCGACGCCGGACGACGATCCCACCGCGCGGTTCGACCGCAGCACGTCGACCGGCGCCCTCGACAGCGACATCTCGGCGGCCGCGATCGACCCCGATCGGCAGGTGTCGGTCGTCATCGAGATGGAGGGTGAGCCCGTCGCCGTCGTCGAGGCCGAGGAAGGCCGCTCGCTGAGCAAGACCGAGCGGACCGACGTGAAGAAGGACCTGAAGGCCGCGCAGGACGCCATCCGCGGCGACATCACCCAGCGCGGCGGCAAGATCCGCGCGCAGATGCAGTCCGCCTACAACGGCATCCAGGCCACCGTGCCCGCCGCCGAGCTCGACGACGTCGCCGCGCTCCCCGGTGTCGTCGCGGTACACCCCGTCGTGACGCACGAACTCGACAACGCCGTCTCCGTGCCGTTCCTCGGGGTCCCCTCGGTCTGGCAGAGCACCGGGTACACCGGTGAGGACGTCAAGGTCGCGATCATCGACACCGGCATCGACTACACCCACGCCGGCTTCGGCGGCCCGGGCACGGTCGAGGCCTACGAGAAGGCCGCGGCCGCCTCGGATGCGCCCGCCGACCCGAAGCTCTTCGGGCCGAGCGCCCCGCGCGTCAAGGGCGGCATCGACCTCGTCGGTGACGACTACGACGCCGGCGGCACCGGCGACGCCCTGATCCCGAAGCCCGACAACAACCCCCTCGACTGCGAGGGCCACGGCTCCCACGTCGCCGGCACGACCGGCGGATCGGGCGTCACCACCGACGGCAAGACCTACACCGGTCCGTACGACGAGACGACGCCGTCCGTCGACTTCCGGGTCGGACCGGGTGTCGCGCCCGAGGCCGACCTGTACGCCGTCCGAGTGTTCGGCTGCGACGGCTCGACCGACGTCACCATCCAGGCCATCGACTGGGCCGTCGACAACGGCATGGACGTCATCAACATGTCGCTCGGCTCGTCCTTCGGCCGCGGCGACGACCCGAGCGCCGTCGCCGCCGCCAACGCGGTCGGGGCGGGCGTGGTCGTCGTGGCGTCGGCCGGCAACTCCGGACCGAGCCCGTACCTCACCGGTTCGCCGGGCAGCGGTGACGGCGTGATCGCGGTGTCGGCCGTCGACAGCACGGCATCCTTCCCCGGCGCCACCCTCACGGTCGGCGGCAAGAAGGTCCAGGCGATCAACGCGAACGGTGCCGCGCTCGACGACGTCGGGCAGCTGACGGTCGTGCGACTGACCGACGACCCCGCGACCGCCGCCAACGAGGCGCTCGGGTGCGCGGCATCCGACTACACCCGTGCCGGGATCACACAGGGCGGCGGCCAGATCGCCGTCGTCGAACGCGGCACGTGCGCCCGCGCGGCCAAGCCAATCTTCGGGCAGCAGGCCGGAGCCGAGGCGGTCGTCATGGTGAACTCCACGAACGACCTGCCCCCGTACGAGGGCGTCATCACGGAGAATCCCGACGACGGCACGCCGTACGAGGTCACGATCCCGTTCTTCGGCGTCCGCTCGTCCGACGGCGCGGCTTTCACCTCGGGCGCGGCCGTGACCGTCCAGGCGGCGCAGATCGCGAACCCCGCGTTCCGCGACTACGCCTCGTTCAGCTCGTCCGGTCCGCGCAGCGGCGACAGCTCGATCAGCCCCGACGTCGCGGCGCCGGGCGTCTCGATCTCGTCGGTCGCCGTCGGCACGGGCGGCGACGCGTCGGTGCTCTCGGGCACCTCGATGGCCGCCCCGCACGTCGCCGGCGTCGCCGCGCTGACGGTGCAGGCGCACCCGACGTGGGACACCGAGCGGATCTCGGCGGCGATCGTCTCGACCGCCGACCCCGACGGCGTCGCGCGGATCAACCCGACCCGCGGCGGCGTCGGCCTCGTCGACACCGCGCAGGCGGTGCGGACGACGGTGACCGCCACGGGCGACAGCTTCCGCACCGACAGCGGTCGTGTGCGCGAGGCGGCGTTGAGCTTCGGCTTCGACGAGTCGAGTTCGACGCTCGGCGGGACGAAGAAGGTCACCGTCCGCAACGACGGCAAGAAGAGCGTGACCTTCACGGTCTCGACGCAGGCCTCGCCCCAGTCGGTGAAGGCCAAGGTCACGACGAGCACCAAGAAGGTGACGGTGAAGCCGGGTCGCACGGAGAGCGTCCGGGTGACGGTGTCCGCTCCGGCGTCCTCGGTGCCGGGCTCGCTGAGCGCGGACGACCAGTTCTCGTTCGCCGAGATCTCGGGTGATGTCGTGTTCACCGCGCCGGGGTCGACCCTGCGCGTGCCCTACCTGCTCGTCCCGCGGTCGAACAGCGACGTGACGGTGAAGGGCTCGCTCAGCTCGCGCGGCCGCGTGGCCGACGCCGACCACGTCCTCGACCTGCGCAACCGCAAGGGTGCGCTGGATGCGGCAGCGGACGTCTACACCTGGGGTCTGACGGACAAGAAGGATGCCCCGAAGGCGATCGCCGACACGGGTTACGACCTGCGCGCCGCGGGTGTGCAGTCGTTCGCGACCGCGAGCGGTGACCAGCTGGCCGTCTTCGCCGTGAACACGCACTCGCGGTGGTCGAACGCCGCGAGCAACGAGTTCGACGTCGTCATCGACACGAACCGCGACGGCACGCCCGACTGGGTCGTGTTCTCGTACGACTCCGGCGCCGTGCGCAGCGGTTCGGTCGACGGTGTCGCCGAGGTGTTCGTGCAGAACGTGAAGACGGGCGCGCTCACCCCGAGCGGATTCCTCGCGCAGGCGCCGACCGACAGCAGCACGATCCTGCTGCCGGTGAACCTCGCCGACCTGAAGATCACCGGGCCGTTCGACTACACCGTGCAGTCGTTCAGCGTCACGACCGATGGCAGCGACGCGTTCGCGGGGACGGCGACGTACAACCCGGGCGATCCCGCGATCACCAACGGGCAGTACGAGGTCGTGCCGAAGGGCGGCCGGGCCTCGGTGACCGTCCGCACGGACGCCTCCGCCTACGCGGCGCAGAAGCCGCTCGGCGCGATGGTGGTCGTCGTCGACAACGAGTCGGGCGCCGACGAGGCGCTGCTCGTCCCGGTGAAGTAAGGCCGGATTCACGAGAGGGGCGGTGCGTCAGCGGACGCGCCGCCCCTCTCGGCATCCGTCGTCAGCGCTCGCAGAGGCGGGGCTCGTCACCCGACCCGAAGCGGTAGTCGAACGTGCGGCCGTCCGCCCGCACGACGACGCGATAACCGTCGACGATCGCCTGGGTGTAGGACATGCCGGGGGAGGGGCACCCGAGCGAGCCGTCCGAGAACTCGACCCGTTCCGCCGACACGAGGACGGGCTCGCCGGCCACTCCGCGCGTGACGAGATCGGCGACGATCGCCTCCCACTTGGCCGGCGGGAGGTCGGCCGGCGATCCGGTCGGGCCGAGCGGGGCGGGGTTCGCCGTGCGGAACGGCGGTCGTGCGGAGGGGCTGGTGTCGCTCGTGTCGCCGGGGGAGGGCATCGAGGTTCCTTCCGTCGCGCAGGCGGCCAGGGTGAGCGCCGACAGCAGGATCGCTGCGGCGAGGGCGGCGCGTGGTGCGGGCATGATTCTCCTCCCGGCGAGGTTACGCCGGGATCCGGCCCGGAGACAGTGCCGGCCGCATAGCCTGAAGCCATGACCAGCGCTCCGGCACGCACCGCCCTCGAGGTCGCCGACTGGCGTCGTCGCGTCTTCGCCCTGTACGCGGAGGTGCGGGCGGCCGGCGATCCGCGACGTGCGCACGACCGGTGGCGGGCGGAGCGCGACGACCTGTTCGCGCGGCATCCCGCCAGCCCCCTCCTCCCCGAGGACCGCGACGGCTTTGCGGGGCTGCCCGTCGCGCCGTACGACCCGGCCTGGCGGTTCGAGGTCCCGCTGCGCGAGGCGGAGCCCGGCGGATTCGAGTTCCCGACCGGCACCGACGGCGTCGTCCCGTTCGAGCGCCTCGCGGTCGTCGACCTGCCGGAGGTCGGCAGCCTCGACGTCTGGCGGTTGACGACCTACGGCGGCGGGGTCTTCATCCCGCTCCGTGACGGCCTCGCCGGCGTCGCCGGGGGGACGTACGGCGGCGGACGCTATCTGATCGACACGATCAAGGGTGCGGACCTCGGGACGGATGCCGCGGCCGGCACGATCGTGCTCGACCTGAACTTCGCCTACAACCCGTCGTGCGCGTACGACCCGGCCTGGGCGTGCCCGCTCGCGCAGCCGGGCAATGTGCTCGCCCGGGAGGTCCCGGTCGGCGAGCGGTACGCCGCGTCCTGAGCATCTTCGGGCGCCGGCTGTTTCGTGACGCCGATAGATTGGTTCGTCGACGCGATCTGCCCCAGCCGCCGTTCCGCGTGCATCGCCCCCAGCCACAGAAGACTCGGTGATCAATGACCATCCCCGCCCTCCCCTCCCGCTCGATCCGGGGAAACGTGCCCGTCACCGAGGTCGGATTCGGGGCCGCGCAGCTGGGGAACCTCAATCGCACGACGACGGACGACGAATCGACCTCTGCGGTCCACGCCGCGCGTGCCGCCGGCATCACCTACTTCGACACGGCCCCGCATTACGGCCTGGGTCTGTCCGAACGTCGCTTGGGGCGGGCGCTGGCGGAGACCCCGCGCGAGGAGATCATCATCTCCACCAAGGTCGGTCGCCTGCTCGTCGACAGTCCCGACACCGCCGACCTTCAGGACGGCGAGGGATTCGTCGTTCCGGCATCCGTCCGCCGGGAGTGGGATTTCTCGGCGGACGGCGTGAAGCGGTCCATCGAGGACAGCCTGACCCGTCTGGGCACGGACCGGATCGACATCGTCTACCTCCACGATCCCGACGACCACGAGGAGCAGGCGACACGCGAGGCGCTGCCTGCCCTCCTCGATCTGCGCGCACAGGGTGTGATCCGTGCCGTCGGCGCCGGGATGAATCAGTCGGCGATGCCGGCTCGGTTCATCGAGGCGCACGACCTCGACGTCGTGATGCTCGCGGGGCGGCTGACGCTCCTGGACCAGACGGGATTGACGGATCTGATGCCGCTTGCGGCCCGACGAGGGGTGGCCGTCGTGGCCGCCGGGGTCTACAACTCGGGGCTGCTCAGCTCGACGGAGATCAGCCCCGACGCCCATTTCGACTACGCGCCGGCGTCGAGCGAAATGCTCGCCCGCGCTCGCCGGCTCGCCGCGATCTGCCGCTCGCACAGCGTCGACCTCCCGTCTGCCGCCGTGCAGTATTCCCTGCGGCATCCGGCGGTCGTCTCCGCGGTGATCGGGATGCGTACTGCGGCGCACGTCGAGAGCAGCATCGACCGGCGCACGACGGACATTCCCGATGAATTGTGGGTCGAACTCGACGCCGAAGGACTCGCTCCGGATCTGACGAAGGGGAACTGACAGAGGCTGTCCGGTCGAGGCTCAGGTCGGTCGACCTCGCGTCCGACGCGACGGCGGGAGTCGAACCCGCTTCACATCCGGTATGACCCGGTGCCCGGGACCACCCGGACCGTCGCGATGACCTCACGCTAACCCGAGGCTCCGACCTCCGGTCGGGTCATGACCCGGGATGACGTCCGGTGTCCCCGTGTGACGCGGTTCATCCGTTCGCGCCCTTGCCTTTGCCGTTGTCGTTCTTGCCGTTCTTGTCCTTGTCCTTCGCGTTCTCCTGGCCCTTGCCGACGTTCGGGGTCTTACCGTGGACGGCGGCCTTGTCCGCGGCGCGCTCCTTCGCCTTCTCGTTCGCCCTGTCCTGCGCCCGCTGGCTCGGTTCGTCACCGGCGTCTTGAGTGTTCGCGGGAGCGACGCCCGATGCGGGCTGCGCGGGCGCGACCGACTGGGTCGGGGTATCCGTCGTCGACGCCCGGTCGTCGGGCTGATCGACCGTGACGACGGCGGAGTCGCTGTCGTCGTCCGCGACGAGCTCGGCGGGGGCCGGTGTCGTCGGCTCGGTCAGCGTCTGCTCGGGCGCGGGCGCCTCACCCGGCGCGCCGCCGGCCCAGAGAGCGCCGACGAGGATGTAGGCGGCGACGATCACGGTCGCCGCCCCGGTGAGAAGCCAGACGCGCATCCGCCGCGTGCGACGTGCCGATCGCGAGGCGCGGCGGGTGCGGGGGACGTGATCCTGCAGGGCGGTCGGCGCGGACGCCGCGCCGACGAGCGCGGGCGCCGCAGCCATCGCGTCGAACGCCTGCGTGTCCTCGTCGAGGGTGGCGGTGGCAGGCCGCGTCGGGCGGACGACGTCACGGGGGAGTGAGCGGGCGCGGCAGGCGACCTGCGCCGCGGTGGGTCTGTCGGCGGGCTCGCGCGCGATCATCGACGCGATCAACTCCGACCATTCGGGGCCGAGCCACACCGGGATCTCGGGGGTCTCGACGAGGCGGGCCATGACACGACCGATCCCGGATGCCTCGGGGAAGGCCCGGTCGCCCGTGATCGTCTCGAGCAGCAGCAGACCGAGAGCGTAGACGTCGGCGGGGGGACCGGCGGGTTCGCCGCGGACCTGCTCGGGGGCGAGGTAGGCGGCCGTCCCGATGACCGTGCCGGGGCTCGTATGCCGTGTGCTGTCGGCGAGGTAGGCGACACCGAAGTCGGCGAGCTTCGGCCAGAACCTGCGCCCCGGCGTCGTCGAGGCGGCGAGCAGCACGTTCGACGGCTTGACGTCGCGGTGGACGATGCCCGCACGGTGGACCGTGTCGAGACCCGACGCGAGTTCCGCGGCGATGCCGGCGGTCTCGGCGGCATCCAGAGGTCCGTCCTGCAACGCGACGGCAAGCGACGTGCCCTCGACGAACTCCATCACGAGGTACTCGGGCTGGCCCGGGACGACCTTCGCGTCGAAGAGCGTGACGAGTGACGGGTGGTTCAGGGACGCGAGCAGGGACATCTCGGTGCGCGCACGCGGCGGGATCGCGGGATGCTCCGCCTCGGTGCGCATGATCTTGATCGCAACGGTGCGACCCAGGACGACGTCTTCAGCGCGGTACACCCGCGCCATGCCGCCCTGACCGACGCAGCGCCCGAGGACGTAGCGCCCATCGAGCATCCCCGAGGTGATCGGTTCGGCGGGCGGTTCGGTCACGGCCACTCCTGCGGGTGTTCCGGGCTGCGGCGGGCCCGTCGGTACGTCGCCTGCGGCGCGACAGTCCGACGGTATGACCTCTACGGATTCAGGTCTGGCGGCTTGACTCCGGGCTCGTTTGATGCATGGCGCGGCGTCCGAACGAACGTTGCGCGCCGCGCAGCAGTCCGGCGATCGCCCCGACCGTGACCAGGGCGCCGACGACGAGAAGCAGCACCGCTATCGCGCCGCTCGGCTCGGCGCTCGCGAGGGTGTCGGTGAGCGTGTCCATCGCGGCGGCGGACCCGGCGACGGCGGACCCGGCGGCGGCGATCGCCGCGAAGGCGATGCCCCACACGACGGCCGCCCAGCGGATGCGAGGACCGGGAACAGCGGATGCCGCGGTGTCGGGGCCGGCGTCGATGTCGCTGCGCGCGTCGGTCATGAGGACGGTCCTTCCGGGGCGATGTCTGCTTCCGGGTTGAGGTCGATGTACCCGGAGTCCTGCTCGATCACGAGTGTTTCGGTGGTGCGCGCTGACTCGCCGCCCAGGGCGAACGAGTACCGTGTCCGGCCGTCCGATGTCGTCGTCCGGGCCACGTCCTCGAATTCGCCGACATCGACCCATCCCTCGGAGGGCCTCGACACCCCCACGGCGGCGGTCTCCGTGACGATCGTCACGTCGACCCTCACGCGGGTGTTGATGTAGACGCTGGTTGCTCCGGATCGCTTCTCCACCCGCGTGATCCCTTCCTCACCGGTGTCCTGGAGCGAGATCGAGAGGTCACCCCAGGGCTGCACGAAGGGGTCGGCCTCGGACGAGAAGGGTCCTTCGACGTTCGAGATCCCCCAACTCCCCAGGTGGAGTACGCGCGCGACGGTGAAGCCCGTCGCCGCCAGGCCGCCCACGAGGGTCAGGGTCGTGACGAAGGCGAGGAACCCGCTCCGACGGCGCAGGATCCCGGCGACCGTCATCGCCCCCGCGAGGACGAGGGCCGCGACGAACAGGCCCGACGCGATCGGATCCGCCGCCTGCGCGGTCAGGGCGACGATCGTGCCGGTGATCAGGGCCGCACCGATCGCGAGTGCCACGAAAGCGTGCGGCGCACGAGGCGCGACCGTCTGACGCTCCCGCCGGCGTGCGGCGGCTTCCGCGGCGAAGGCCGCGGTGCGCTCCTGACGTTCGCGCCGCAACTGGTCACGGGCGGCGCGAGCGGCATCCTGCTGCTCTCGTCGCCATGCCTGGTCCTGCGCCTTCCATTCGGCGTGTTGCTCGCGCCACCGGGCGAGTTCGTCGTCGTCCGCCTCCCGGCCGGGTGCCGCAGGCTCCTCCGGACGGACGGGCTCGTCGACGGGGTCGCTCGCGTCAGGCTGCGGCGGGGGCGGCGTCGCACCGACGCGTCGGCGGGGGAGGAGCGCCACGATCACGGCGAACAGGATCGCGGCGGATGCGACGATGACCGTGACGGCGGCTAAGCCATCCGAAGCCACCCCGGCGAAGACCGAGGATGCCGGGAGCCCCAAGAGAAGCCCGATCGGCGACGGCACGAAGGATGCGGCGATGAAGATCGCGGCACCGACCTGCCCAGCGTGGAACCGGCCGTCACGGGCCTCCTGCGCCGGGATCCGGCCGTCCGCGTCGGGCAGGACGGCCCACGCTGCACCGTAGAGGAGGGCGATGGGAATCCCGATCACACCCAGGACGACGAGGATGCCCCGCACGATGAGCGGGTCGACGCCCCAGCGTGCGGCCACTCCGGCAGCGACGCCGCCGAACCAGCCGTCGGCGCGCACGACCCCCAGAGACGAGGTCCAGCCGAAGAAGCGATCGCCGCGGCTCGGTCGAGGGGGCGGCGGGTCGGCAGGCGGAGCGAGCGTGGGCTGGGATTCCATGCTCCGATCGTGCCGGGGTGCGGCATCCGTCGGAATCGGGGGTCACCCTGATCCGTCCCTGATCATCCTTCCGGGCGATGGTCGTCCCGGGTGGGAGATGGTGTGATGTGGACATGTCCTCCCCCTCGACCGTGTCGGATGCCGCGGTGCGCCCGGTGCGCCCGGCCCGCCCCGCGCGGCGGCCCCACCGCATCCCGCTCGCCCGCCCGCGGGTGATGGCGGTGTCCGGGGTCGCGGCGGGACTCGCGGACCATCTCGGGGTCTCCGCCCTGCGGGTGCGGGTCCTGTTCGTCCTGGCCGGCCTGTGCGGCGTCGGGTTGCTCTTCTACGCCTGGTGCTGGGCGCTGATGCCGATGCGCGCCGGCGACACGACGCCCACACGCCGCGTTCCCGTCGCCTGGGTGTTGCTGACGGGGGCGGGCGCTGCGCTCGCGGGCCTCCTGCTCTCCGCGGCGGACGGGCGGTCGCTCTGGGTCTGGTTTCGGACGGGGGAGCTGACGGGGTACAGCTTCAGGTTCTGGTCGACGCTGCCCTGGGTCTGGACGGTCACCGTCCTCGCGACCTCCGCCGGTGTCTGGGCGGGCGCCGTTGATCGGGATGACCCCGCCCGCGGCCCCCGTCACGCGGCGATCGTCCGCACTCTCTCTGCCTTCGCGCTCGCCGTCGTCGTGATGATCGTCGTCCCGACGGCGGAGCAGCGGGGCGGGCGTGCGGTGCTCGGTGACCTTGTCGTTCCCGTCGCGGGTGCGGTGGCTATCGCTGCATCCGCTCTGCTCCAGGCCTGGCGGCGCCTCGTCGACGACAGGATCGGGCGGGTGCGCGACGAGCAGCGTGCGGCGATGGCGGCCCACCTGCACGACTCGGTCCTGCAGACTCTGGCGCTCATCCAGAATCGATCCGAGGCCTCGAGCGAGGTGTCCCGCATCGCCCGTGCACAGGAGCGGGAGTTGCGCGCCTGGCTGTACGACGGCGACTCGCCGGCCGACAGCGATCTGCCCACCGACCTGCGCGACTACGCCGGGGCGCTCGAGCTCGACTTCCCCGTGCGCATCGACGTCGTCTCGACGGGCAGCTCCGCCGAGCGAGCCAGTGGCGAACTCGCGGCCGCGGCGCGCGAGGCCATGCTCAACGCGGCGCGTCATGCGGGCGGTGACGTCTCGGTGTACATCGAGGGCGCGGCATCCGCCGTCGACGTGTTCATCCGGGACCGCGGTGACGGGTTCGACCCGGCAGCGGTGCCGGCGGACCGCTGGGGGGTCCGCGAGTCGATCATCGGACGGATGCGGCGGGTCGGCGGCTCCGCCGTCATCCGATCGGTCCCCGAGGTGACCGGCACCGAGGTCAGACTCAGCATGCCGACGTCAGGGGCACGGCGTGACTGAGTCGGGCGTCGCACCGCTGCGAGTGGTCATCGTCGATGACCACTCCATCTTCCGCTCCGGTCTCCGGGCCGATCTCGACGCGTCGGTGCACGTCGTCGGCGAGGCCGCCGACGTCGAGAGCGCTGTGGCGGTCATCGCCGCGGAGGGCCCCGACGTCGTCCTGCTGGACGTGCACCTGCCGGGAGGGGACGGCGCCGCGGCCTCCTTGGGCGGCGAGGCCGTCATCCTCGGGTCGGCCGGCACTCCGGCGCGCTTCCTCGCGCTGAGCGTGTCGGATGCCGCGGCCGATGTCGTGCGCGTGATCCGAGCCGGCGCCCGCGGGTACATCACCAAGGGGTCGTCCGGTGCCGACGTCAGCCGGGCGGTGCGCGCGGTCGCCGACGGGGATGCGGTGTTCTCCCCGCGCCTCGCGGGTTTCGTGCTCGACGCCTTCGGTGCGGCGGCGGGCGAAACGGCCGCCGTCGACGACGAACTGGATCGGCTCTCGGGGCGCGAGCAGGAGGTGATGCGGCTGATCGCGCGCGGCTACTCCTACAAGGAGGTCGCGCAGGAGCTCTACATCTCGGTCAAGACCGTGGAGACCCACGTCTCGTCGGTGCTGCGGAAGCTGCAACTGTCGTCGCGACACGAGTTGACCGTGTGGGCATCCGAACGGCGCCTTCTGTGAGCGGCTGGACGGCGCGCGCTTCGACCCTGGTCGTCGGTGCCGTGTGGGTCGCCCTCGCCGTGCCGCTGGTGATGTGGGCGGCCGCGCAGAACTCGCCTCTCGCGATCGCGTTCGCCGCGGCGAGCGCGCTCACGTGGATCTCCGGCGGGCGGGCCGTCGCGCTGTGGCTGCGGGCGTCGTCTCCGCAGCGTGTCCCGCATCCCGCCCCCGGCGCGCGGCCCGACCGCATCGCCCTGCTCGTCTGCGTCTGCGACGATCTGGATGCGGCGGCGGTGGTCCGCAGCTCGCGACAGGACCTGCCGGTCGACGTCGTGCTCCTCGATGACTCGCGCGAGCCGGAAGTCATGGCGCGGGTCGATGCCCTCGCGGCCGCGCACGGATGGACCGCCATCCGGCGCCCGGAGCGGACCGGTTTCAAGGCCGGCAACCTCAACGCCGGGATCGCCCGGCTGCGTGGACGGTATGACGCGTATCTGATTTGCGACAGCGACGTCGTCCTGGGCAGCGGCGTGGCGCGGGTGTGCAGCGCGGTCCTGGCCGACCCGGGGGTCGCGGTGGCCCAGGCTGCACCGGCGGCATCCCCCGGCCGCAGTCGCTTCGCGCGCTACTTCGGTCCCCTCCTCGCGACCCACCTCGGCGTCACCCGACGTGGCCGGGGTGCGCACGGAGTGACGGCGTTCCTCGGGCGCGGCGCGCTCGTCCGGGCTGCGGCCGTCGAGGACGTCGGCGGCTTCCCCGAGGCCGTCGCGGAGGACCTCGCCATGACCGTCCGGCTGCGTCGCCGGGGCTGGCGGATCGTCGACGCCGACGTCGGCTTCTCCGAGGACTACCCGATCGACTACGCGGCGTTCCGGGTGCAGTTGCGCAAGACCGCCGAGGGAGCGGTGGAGTTCCTGCGGCATCCCGGGCGGATGCGTGGAATGCGGCTACGCGAGGGCCTCGATCTGGCGCTCGAGACTGCGCTCGTCCCCGTGACGGCGCTCGCGGGGGCTGCGACGCTCATCACCGGGGCGGCGCTGGCGGGCCTCGGCGCGCCGCCGCCGGTCTGGGGCATGATCGTCTCCGCCGTCGCGGCAGCGGCTCCGCTCCTCCCCGAAGCCGTCCGCCGGGCGCGGTCCCAGCGCCCGGCCGCCGGTGTCGCCTTCGCGCTGACCGCCGGCCTGCTGTACGCGTCCACGACGTTCGTGGTCCTCGCCGCCGTGATCCGGACGGCCCTCGGTCGACGCGCGACCTTCTGGGTGACCCCGAAGCGACGTTCCCGACCGGGGGCGATCACGGCGGTCGCGCTCCTCCGCGACGAGATCGTGCTCGTACCGCTCCTGGTCGTGACCGCCGTCCTCGTGTCGGGTTCGGTTGCCGCGGCGGCGGGCCCCATCGTGCCGGCCACCCTCGCCGCGCTGTTCGCCTGGGGGATGCTTCGCCTCCCCACCCCTTCGGACGTCCACGCCCCGCCGACTCGGCGTCGGCGGACCTTGAGCGCGCGACGGGGGGCGACGGGCGTCGCCGCTGTCTCGCCCGGACTGCCGCGCGCACTCACGCGCTGATCGCGGACGGCTACGACGCCGCCGCCGTGGACGCAAGGGGGCCGCGGGGGTGGCGCGTGCGCGGCTACGGTTCCGGCATGGCCCCCTCGCTTCCTCGACGCACCGCGGCGCAGGTCGCGCTCGGCGTGCGTCGGGCCGGAGGCGACGTGTTCACGCCGCGACGACTGATCCTCGCGCTCAAGACCGCGGTCGCGGCCGCGGTGGCGTGGTTCTTCGCGCCCCTCGTCCCGTTCGCCGACGCGGACTACTCCTACTACGCCCCCCTCGGTGTGCTCGTCAGCATGTACCCGACCGTGGCGGACTCCGCCCGCGCGGGCGTCCAGTCGCTCGTCGGCCTGGCCTGCGGCATCGCGGTCGGGTTCGGAGGCCTCGCGATCGTCGCCTCGGGCGCTCCGGGGATCGTCGCCGTCGGTGCGGTGGTGCTGGTCGGCGTGGCGGTCGGCGGCATCCGTGCCCTCGGTGTCGGCCGGGACTGGGTGGCTCTGGCCGGGCTCTTCGTCCTCCTGCTCAGCAAGAACGATCCCGACGGCTTCTCGTCCTCGTACCTCGCCACGATGGCCTTCGGGGTGCTCGTGGGGGTCGTCGCGAACTACGTGCTCGTGCCGCCGCTGTACCTGCAGTCGGCGCGCGACCGGTTGTCCGAGCTGCGCGCCGCCGTCGCCACCGCGCTCGACCGTGCGGCGGACTCCGTGGCCCAGGGCCGGCCCGACGCCGGGGTGCTGCGCGAGGACGGCGAGGCGCTCGCCGAGCTGTCGATCGCGGTGTCCGCCGACGTCGACGAGGCGTCCCGGTCCGAGCGCGCCAACATCCGCGCCCGCGGTGTCGGCGGTGTGCACGACGAGAACGCGCAGCGGTGGTGGGGTCTCGAGCGCGCGACGTATCTCGCCCGCGACCTGCTTGACGTCCTGGCGCAGCACGAACGGCTCGACGAGCGGCACGGCGATCCGCAGGCGCTCGCCACGGCGATGAGGTCCGTCGCGGACCTGCTCGCGACGCCGCCGGGAGACGCCGAGACGGGGGCGCGGACGGATGCCGCGTGGCGCGACATCGACGCCTACGGCGCGTCGCTGCCCGCCCCCGACGAGGCCACCGACACGCACGACCAACCGGGGCTCTGGCTGGCGGCGACGCTGGGACGGATGACCGACATCTCGAGACGGGTCTCGGACGCCCTGCCCTGACCGCGGCCGGGCGGGATCGATGTCGGTGGGCGAACGTAGACTCGTGGGGACATGAGCGACTCCATCAAGCCCGTGATCGTCGGCGCCGGAGCGTCCCGCCCCGCCGGCGATTCCCGCCCCGACGAGGACCTGCTGGCAGGGCTCAACCCGCCGCAGCGCGAGGCCGTCATCCACCGCGGTCCGGCGCTGCTGATCATCGCCGGCGCCGGCTCGGGTAAGACGAGCGTCCTGACGCGGCGCATCGCGTCGCTGCTGCGCACGCGCGAGGCGTACCCCAGCCAGATCCTCGCCATCACCTTCACGAACAAGGCCGCGGGCGAGATGCGCGAGCGCGTCCGGCAGCTCGTCGGCGAGAGCGCCCAGGGCATGTGGATCTCGACGTTCCACTCCGCCTGCGTGCGCATCCTGCGCCGCGAGGCCGACCAGTTCGGCTTCACGAAGAGCTTCACCATCTACGACTCGGGCGACTCCCGCGCCCTCATCAAGCGCCTCGTGAAAGAGCACGAGGGCGACTCGTTCGGATTCACCCCCGCGGCCGTCCAGGGCCGCATCTCCAAGCTCAAGAACGAGTTGGCGGATGCCGAGTCCTACGCGCGCCAGGCGAACATGAGCGACCCCGCCGAGCGCGTCTTCGTCGACATCTTCGCCGACTACCAGCGGTCGCTGCAGAAGGCGAACGCCTTCGACTTCGACGACCTGATTGCGCAGACCGTCTACCTGTTCCGCGCGTTCCCGCACGTCGCCGACGTCTACCGCAAGAGGTTCCGGCACATCCTCGTCGACGAGTACCAGGACACCAACCACGCCCAGTACGCGCTCATCCACGAGCTGACCCGCCCCGTGGTCGGCAAAGCCGGTGACGCCTTCTCCAGCGGCGGCATGATGATCTTCGAGCCCGACGAGGCCCCTGAGGTCGAGGGAGCGTCGCTCACCGTCGTCGGTGACTCCGACCAGTCGATCTACGCCTTCCGCGGGGCGGACATCCGCAACATCAGCGAGTTCGAGCGCGACTTCCCCGGCGCGAAGGTCGTGCTCCTCGAGCAGAACTACCGCTCGACGCAGAACATCCTGTCGGCCGCCAACGCCGTCATCGGCCACAACTTCGACCGCAAGGACAAGAAGCTGTGGACCGACGTCGGCGACGGCGACCCGATCATCGGCTTCACCGGCTACTCGCAGCACGACGAGGCGCAGTTCGTGGCCGACGAGATCGAAGCGCTGCACCGCAAGGGCGTCGATTACGCGCAGATGGCGGTGTTCTACCGCACCAACTCGCAGTCCCGTGCGCTCGAGGAGATCTTCATTCGCTCGGCCGTCCCGTACAAGATCATGGGCGGCACGAAGTTCTACGAGCGCGCCGAGATCAAGGACGCGCTGGCCTACCTCGTCTCGGTCGCGAACCCCGCCGACGAGATGGCGGTGCGCCGCATCCTCAACAAGCCCCGCCGCGGCATCGGCGACGTCACCGAGACCGCGATCGCCCGCTATGCGGCATCCGAGGGGATCACTTTCCGCGACGCGCTCGCGAACTCCTCCGCACTCGGCGTCGGCGCGAAGGTGCAGAAGGCGATCGCCGACCTCGACGCGGTCCTCGCCGAGGCATCCGAAATCATGCTGCCGAGCTCGGGCGAGATCGCGCCGTCGACGTCGGTGACCGAGGGGCTCCACGTCCTGCTGAACAGGTCCGGCTACTACGACGCCCTGCGCATGTCGAAGGACCCGCAGGACGAGGCCCGCGTCGAGAACCTCGACGAGCTCGTCGCGGTCACGCGCGAGTTCGCCCGCAACAACCCCGACGGCACGCTGCTCGACTTCCTCACCGAGGTGACGCTGGTGTCGGATGCCGACGACCTCGACGACGCCAGTGGTTCGGTCTCGCTCATGACGATGCACACCGCGAAGGGCCTCGAGTTCGACGCCGTGTTCGTCACCGGTGTCGAGGAGGACCTCATCCCGCACCGCATCTCGGCGGGGGAGCCCGGCGGACCGCAGGAGGAGCGGCGTTTGTTCTACGTCGCCCTCACCCGCGCCCGCAAGCGTCTGCACCTCTCGTTGGCGATGACCCGCGCGCAGTTCGGCGAGGTGTCTGCGGCGATGCCGAGCCGCTTCCTGCAGGAGATCCCGCACGAGCTCATCGACTGGCGGCAGTCGCCGGGCGACGTGAACTCGCGCGGCGGGACGCAGTCACGGGCGCTCAACGGGCGATCGGGCGGATCCCGCTTCGGCGGCTCGAACCGCTACGGCGACGACCTCGTGCCGCTGCCGCCCCGTGAGAAGTCCGACGCGCTCGCGAAGTTCGCCAATCGCATCCCGGCGAAGATCCGCGACAACGGCGACATGGAGCTGGCGGCAGGCGACCGCATCCGTCACGACGATTTCGGCGAGGGCAAGGTCGACATGGTCACCGGCGAAGGCGCGAAGCGCGTCGCGCACGTGCGCTTCGACACCGCGGGTCCGAAGAAGCTGCTGATCAAGGTCGCGCCCATCACCAAGCTGTGACCACCGCGACTCTCCGCATGTGCAACACTGAGCCCAGCGGTTCGCTGGGAATCCGCTGATAGCACGCGGCGGGGGTCGCGAGACTGGGGAAGCGCATGGGCGCGTCATGGCGTCGTCGGTCGGTCGCGTATGCGGCCGGAGTGGCACTGGTGGCAGGATCCGTGGGAGCGATGCCCCAAGCGGCGTCGGCCGACGAGACGGCGTCACTCGGTGCGATCTCGGGCAGCGTGAGCGGCGACCGGATCGCTGTCGGAGACGGCGTCGCGAGCGCGTGGCTGCTCGACGGCGAGGGGTCCTTCTACGTCTACTCGGCGCCCATCGCACGTGACGGCACCTACCTGATCGCGGGCCTTCCCGCCGGCGAGTATCGAGTGGGCTTCAACGAGCTGGGGTACGACGACGGCGACGGGATCACCAGCTTCACCGAGTGGTGGGACGACGCCGCTTCTCTGGATCTCTCGGCACCGATCGTGGTCGACGGTGCGACGATCGACGGCATCAGCGCGAACGTCGATACGCTCGCGGGCGCGGCGAGCGATCCGGTCATCTCCGGAAGCCCGGTCGTCGGCAAGAAGCTCTCCGCGTCTCGCGGGGTCTGGCCGTCGGACGTCGAACTCGGCTACGCCTGGTACGCGGGCGACACCCTGCTTGCGAACGGGACGGCGTCGACGATCACCGTCGGTCCCGAGGCGCTCGGTGCTCGCGTGTCGGTCGACGTCTATGCGGCTCTCGCCGAGACGGGCTACCCCGCTGACGATGCCCTGCAGTTCAAGCGCAGCGCCGAGACGTCCGCGGTCACCGCAGGAGCGCTGCAGTCCGCGACACCCTCGATCAGCGGGACGGCCAAGGTCGGGGGGACACTCACTGCGAAGACGGGGACGTGGACCAAGGGCACCACGCTCGGTTACCAGTGGTACGCGTCCGGCAAGGCGATCAAGGGCGCCACGAAGTCGACCTACAAACTCCCGGCATCCCTCGTCGGCAAGAAGGTGACCGTCAAGGTCACCGGCAAGAAGGCGGGATACGTCACCGCCGCCAAAACGGCGAAGGCGACGCCCAAGGTAAGTCAGTCCGCCACTCCCACCATCAAGGGGACGGCGAAGGTCGGGCAGAAGCTGACGGCGAACCCCGGAAAGTGGGGCTCCGGGATGAAGCTCACCTATCAGTGGTACGCGAACGGCAAGGCGATCGCGAAGGCGAAGGGGAAGACCCTGACCCTGACGTCCGGCGTGAAGGGCAAGAAGATCACCGTCAAGGTCACGGGAAAGAAGTCCGGGTACGCGACGGTGACCACCACCTCCAAGGCGACCGCGGCAGTCAAAGCGAAGACCGTCGCGAGTGCGGTCGCCAAGCCCGTCAGCAAGACGTCCTGCCCGAAGAGTCATCCCATCAAGGGCAACCAGACCACTCGGCATACGACGGACTGGATCTACCACGTGCCGGGCGGCCAGTTCTACAAGGCGACTCACCCCGAGCAGTGCTTCGCGACCGAGGCCGCAGCCAGGAAGGCCGGCTACCGCGCGTCGAAGCGATGACGACCGGCCGGACCCCGGAGAGCTGAACTCCGGCGTCCGGCCACCCGCATCCCGCGTACCCTGAAGCAATGGCCCTGTTCTCCCGCCGCCCGAAGAAGGACTCTGACCCGAAGGGCGAGGTCCCCGTCGACGCGCAGGCCGACGTCGACGAGGTCCAGCAGGACGTCAACGCCGCCGTCGCGGCCGAACAGGCCGATGACACGGATGCCGAGCCGGTGCCCCACGTGCCGATCTCGGTCTCGACCTACGGCAAGCCCGTCCCGCGCCCGGCCCCCGAGCCGGAGCGTCTGCCGAAGACCCCCGAGACCGCGCCCGCCCCGAGCGAGAGCCGTCCCGGGATGCCCGACAACACCCTGCTCAGCACGGTGCTGCAGGAAGTCCCCGAAGAGGTCGACAACGCCGCGATCCTCGCCGTCATGCGCCAGGCGCTGCAGGGCACCCTGTACCTGCGCATCCTCGGCGACGCCCGCGCTCAGGCCGCTGCCGGTGAGCCGCTGCGTCTCGCGATCTCGATCGTGAACGACAAGAAGTTCCTGCTCGCCTACACGGGAGCGGCCGCGCTGCAGGCGGGGCTCGGCGACGAGGCGCAGAGCACGTCGATCCTGGCCCAGCCGTCGCAGCGTGTCCTCCGCAACGTCATCGACGCCGGGTACGACGGCATCGTCTTCGACCACGCCGGCCCCGGCCGCCGCATCGTCCTGCCGACGGGCCTCATCCAGCGCAGCCTCGACCAGGCCGACCCCGAATTCACGATCAAGAACCTCCTCGCCGGCCCGCGTACCGACGAGACCGCCCGCGCCGTCGTCGACGCGCTCGTCGCGCGCGGCGCCTGGATCGCGGCAGGCCCGCGAGCCGACGGCCAGGGGATGGGCGTCGCCGAGGCCCGCTCGGCCGAGGGCGGCCGCTACCTACAGGTCTTCTCGCACCCGCTCGAGGTGCTGACCCTGCGTCGCGAGGATCAGCCCATGCCGCTCACGGCCGCCCAGTTGGGCGCCGCGCTCAAGAGCGAATCGGGGCTCGACGGATTCCTCATCGACCCCGCCGGCCCGTGGATCCGGATCGAGCGCGCCGAGCTGGACGCGCTCATCACGATCGCCGACGCGGCGGAAGCCGTCGACGCCGCTGCCGACACCGACGACGACGACAAGGCCTGAGCAAGCCCCTGTCCCGACCCCGAGTCCACCCCTAGGGTGGGGCGCATGGCGTCGGAGCGGATCACCCTGCAGTTGCCCGGAGGTAGGGAGCTCTCGCTCTCGAGCCCCAACCGGGTCGTCTTCCCCGAGGTGGGGATCACGAAGCACGAACTCGCCGAGTACCTCCTCGCCGTCGAGGTCCCGTTCCTGCGCGCGAACGGGCACCGCCCGGTATCGCTCGAGAGGTTCCCCGACACGGTCGACGGCGACAGCTTCTTCTCGAAGAACCCGCCGAAGGGGACTCCGGACTACGTCGACCAGGTGATGTGCACCTACAACAGCGGACGCCGGCACCCGCAGGTGGTGCTCGGCGAGATCGCCGCGGCCGTCTGGGCCGTGCAGATGAACACCGTCGTCTTCCACCCGTGGGCCTCCCTCGCGTCCGACACCGACAACCCGGTCGAACTTCGCATCGACCTCGACCCGCAACCCGGGACGGACTTCGCGGATGCCGCCGCCGTCGCGCCCGTGCTGCGCGAGGTGCTGCGCGAGGCCGGGCTCGAGCCCTGGCTGAAGACGAGCGGCAATCGCGGCATCCACGTCTTCTGTCCCATCGAGCCGACGCACGAGTTCCTCGACGTCCGCCACGCCGTGATCGCCGCGGGTCGCGAGCTGGAACGGCGGATGCCGGACCGGGTCACGACGAACTGGTGGAAAGAGGAGCGCGGCGAGCGCATCTTCGTCGACTTCAACCAGGCCAACCGCGACCGCACGATGGCCGGCGCCTACAGTCCGCGCGCGCTGCCGGGCGCGACGGTCGCGACCCCGATCACCTGGGACGAGCTCGCCGACGGCGTCGACCCGACCGCGTTCACCGTGCGGACCGTGCCCGAGCGGCTGGCGGACGCCGGGGACCCCTGGGACCGATTGCAGGACTCGCCCGGACGCATCGACACGCTGCTCGAGTGGTGGCAGCGCGATCTCGAGGCGGGCCTGGGCGAGCTGCCGTTCCCTCCGGAGTTCCCCAAGATGCCGGGCGAGCCGCCGCGGGTGCAGCCGTCGCGCGCGAAGAAGGACTGACGCTCAGTCAGCGGAGCGCGGCGTGCCGGCCGTGACCGTGTCGACCTTCTCCTCGATGGGTTGTTTGCGTCGTGCCCACCGGGCGGGCGTGTTCGGCCCGTCCCACACCTGGACGATGCCCCACACGGCCGCCGTGAGCGGCACGGCGAGGATCGCGCCGACGATGCCGCCGAGCACGGTGCCGATCGTCAGGGCGATGAGCACCGCGAAGGCGTGCAGCTTCATCGACCGTCCCATGAGCACCGGCTGCAGGAAATTACCTTCGAGCTGGTTGACCAGGACGACGATGCCGACCACGATAAGCGCGATCACCCAGCCGTGCGTCACGAGGGCGACGAGAGCGGCGAGGATGCCGGCGACCGTGGCTCCGACGATGGGGATGAACGCGAGCAGGAAGACGAGGACGCCCAGCGGGATTGCGAGCGGGATCTGCAGGATGAGCAGACCGATCGTGATGCCGATCGCGTCGACGGCGGCGACCGAGGCCGTGCCGCGGAGGTAGGCGCCGAAGGTCTGCACCGTCTTGTGCCCGACCCGCACCGCACGGTCGTAGTCCGACCCGCGGAAGGGGCGGATCAGGAACTCCCACAGCTTCGGCCCGTCCTTCAGGAAGAAGAACAGTGTCACGATCATGAGGACGAGCCCGGTCAGGAAGTTGGCGACCGCGCTCACTCCGGCGAGCGCGCCCGACCCGAACTGGGCGCTCGTGAGGAAGTCGGTGGCGTTGCCGACCCACTCGTCGATCTGTTTCTGGTCGATGTCGAACGGCAGCGACTCGGCCCAGGCGAGCACGCTCTGGAATCCGTCCTGCGCCTTCTTCGACAGGTCGTCGAACTGATCGCGGACGGCGTTGACGACCAGCCAGCCGATCCCACCGAGCACGACGACGAACGCGAGCAGCGTGAGAATCGTCGCGAAGACGGACGGGATGCCGCGGCGACGCAGCCAGGCCATGAGAGGCGCCGCCGCCGAGGCGACGATGAGGGCGAGGAGCACCGGGATGACGACGACGGTGAGCTGCAGCATCCCCAGGATGAGCGCAGTCGCGATCACGCCGACGATGATCACCTGCAGCGAGCGGGTCGCGAGCGTGCCGAAGCCGTCGGACCACATGCTGCCCGGCTTGCCGGCGGACGTCACCAGCAGCGGCCTGTTCTCGTCGGGTCGCACCGTGCGGGAGGAGGAGAAGAACAGGCCCATGCCGAGACCCTATCGACCCGCCTCCGTTCGTGCGGACCCTTGACTCAGTCGAGCACGTCCGCCAGGTCGTACGCCGAGACGGTTTCGAGCTGATCGAACGTGCACGACCGGGCGTCGCGATCGGGTCGCCAGCGCTGGAACTGCACGGTGTGTCGGAAGCGGTCGCCCTCGAGCTGGTCGTAGGCCACTTCGAGCACCCTTTCGGGGCGCAGCCGCACGAAGGAGGTGTCCTTGGATGCCGCGAAGCGCGACCGGTCGGACTGCCCGGTGACCGCGTCGCCGTCCTCGTCGCGCACGACGAGCGGCGCGAGTTCATCAATGAGCTCGAGTCGGCGCGCGTTGCTCCAGGCCGCGACGCCGCCCACCTGGTGCAGGTGCCCGTCGTCGTCGTAGAGGCCGACGAGGAGTGATCCGACGCCGGAGCCGCTCTTATGGATGCGGTAGCCCACCGCGACGACGTCGGCCGTGCGGGCGTGCTTGATCTTGAACATCGTGCGTTTGCCCGGCGCGTAGGGGAGGGCGAGCGGTTTTGCGACGACGCCGTCGAGTCCGGCGCCTTCGAACTCCGCGAGCCACCGCTCGGCGACGGTCGGGTCGCCCGTCGTGCGGGTGAGGTGGATCGGATGCGGCACCTCGCTCAGCAGGTCCTCGAGCTGCGCCCGCCGCTCGGCGAACGGCTCGTCGCGCAGGTCACGGTCGCCGCGGGCGAGCAGGTCGAACGCGACGAACATGGCCGGGGTGGTCTCGCTCAGCATCGCGACCCGCGAGGCGGCGGGGTGGATGCGCTGCGACAGCTGCTCCCACTGCAGCCGCTGCGCGCCCGGCTCGCCGTCGGCGACGACGATCTCGCCGTCGAGCAGGCACGGCTCGGGCACGAGACGGGAGATCGCGTCGACGAGCTCGGGGAAGTAGCGGGTGAGCGGCTTCGAGCCGCGCGACCCGATCTCGACCTCGGACCCGTCCCAGCCGATGAGGGCGCGGAAGCCGTCCCATTTCGGTTCGTAGAGCAGGCCGCCGGCCGTCTTGCCCGGATCGGGGATGCCGGGGACGGACTTCGCGAGCATCGGCGCGGGGATCTCGTACATGCGGCCCATCCTGCCCGCCCGGCCGCCGTGCCGGAACGGGGTTGCGGCGACGGGTCAGGCGAACGCGCTCACGCCGGTGATGTCGCGACCGAGCAGCAGTGCCTGCACCGACTCGGTGCCCTCGTACGTGTGGATCGCCTCGATGTCGGCCATGTGCTGCATGACCCCGTTCTCGAGCAGGATGCCGTTGCCGCCCAGCAGGTCGCGTGCCGTCGCGGCGACCCGCCGTGCGGCACGCGTGTTGTGGAACTTCGCGAGCGACGCCTGTGTGGGGCGCAGTCCGCCTGCGGTTTCGAGGTCGGCGAGGCGTCGGCAGTAGAGCTGCATCGCGGTGAGGTCCTCGAGCATGTGCGCGAGACGCTCCTGCACCATCTGGAACCGCGCGAGGGGCTTGCCGAACTGCACCCGCTGCTGCGCGTACTGCAGCGCGGTCTCGTAGCAGGCGGTCGCGTGGCCGAGCGCCGACCACGCCACGCCGGACCGCGTCGCGTACAGCACGGTCGAGGCATCCTTGAACGTCCTCGTGCCGGGGAGGACGGCGTCTGCGGGCACGCGCACGTCGTCGAACGCGATGTGAGCCTGATGGATGCCGCGCAGCGACGCCTTGCCCGCGATGACGGTGCCGGTGTAGCCGGGCCGGTCCTGCTCCACGAGGAAGCAGCGCACATTGCCGTGGTGCTCGTCGCCCTCGGCGTCGACCCGCGCCCACACGAAGGTGATGCCGCCCGAGGCGCCGTTGCCGATCCACTTCTTCGCGCCGCGGATGACCCACTCGTCGCCGTCGCGGCGGGCGACGGTCTCGAGCGACACCGAGTCGGAGCCGTGGTCGGGTTCGGTCAGGGCGAAGGCGGCGGGCACCTCGAAGCGGGCGATGGGAGTCAGCCAGCGCTCCTGCTGCTCGTCGCTGCCGAAGAGGGCGAGGGTGCGCAGCGCCAGCCCGCCCTGGACGGCGAGGACCGTGCCGAGGGATCCGTCGCCGCGCGAGATCTCCATGTTGACGAGCCCCGCGGCGAGGGGCGAGAGCCGGGTGAGCCGCGGGTGGTCGATCCCGTCGTTCAGCAGGTCGAGCTCGCCGAAGCGCCGGGCGATGTCGAGCGGGTACTCGGCGGTGTCCCACGCGTCGCGCATCCGGTCGCCGACCTCGTCGACGAAGGCCCGCGTCCGCTGCCACACGTCCCGGTCGGCGGCCGTGATGTCGGCGAAGACGGCGTAGTAGTCGGTGTCGAGGGGGCCGAGCACGTCGTAACGGCCCGAGGCGCCGCCGGGCAGGGGAGTGGTCATCGCGCCAGGATACGCCGGGTTGGCATTCAGTTCCACCGAGAGTGGAACGGCGTATCAGGCTCTGGGTGTCACCGGAGGGAGCCGAGCCGACGTGCGACCTCGGCGGGCGGCATCCGTCGGGGGAACGTCGCGACGACGATGTCATCCGCCGCCGGCGGCTCGGGGTCGGGGTGCACACCGAAGCGGCGGAGCAGCTCGTCATAGGCGGACTCGAGGACGGCGGCGGGGACCCGCTTCGATCCGCGCAGTAGTCGACGCAGCACATGGTTGTGCACGGCGGTCACCGCCGCGGCGAAGGCCACGGCGTCGACGGGGTCGAGCCCGGGGACCGAGCGTCGCAGGTAGTCGTCGAAGAGTCGCTCGTAACGGAAGACGGTCACGATCTCGCGGTCGCGGAGCGACGGTACCTGACGGACGACGGCGTAGCGGCGCCGGGCGACCTCGGGGTCGGCGGCGAAGTGGCGGTACACCTGCACCGATGCCTCGCACACCGCCGCCCACGGGTTCTCATGGGGCTCGGCGAGATACGTGCGGAGCATCTCGAGCAGGACCTCGTGGTCGGCGAAGACGACGTCGTCCTTGCCGCCGAACTGCCGGAAGAAGGTCGATCGCGAGACGCCCGCCGACTGCGCGATCTGCTCGACCGAGGTCTGCTCGTAGCCGTGCTCGGCGAACAGCGCGAGCGCGGCGGCCACCACTGTGCTGCCCGTGGGACGGAGGTCGTCGGCCATGGAGGGAAGCCTAGTCCGGCGGCCGTCTGTCAAGGCCTGTGCCGTCGGCGACGCGACACCGTTGACTCGGCCCATGTCCTCCCTGTGGAAGCAGCGCCCCTCCGAGTCCCCCGGCATCCCCTTCACCCCCGGCAGTCGCCACGAGGTGGTCGTCGTCGGTGCGGGACTCACGGGACTCGCGACCGCGTACGAGCTCGCGCGGTCCGGCGTCGACGTCGCCCTCGTCGAGCGCGGCGGCGTCGGCGAACTCGCGTCGGGATCGAACACCGGCAAGGTGTCGCTGCTGCAGGGGACGACGCTCTCGTCGCTGCGATCGGGGCACCCGGCATCCCTCGTCCGGGCCTACGTCGAGGCGAACCGCGACGGCTTCGCGTGGATGACGGATACCGCCGACCGTCTCGGCGTGCCGCTCACCTCACGCACCGCCTACACCTACGCCCAGGGTGACGAGGGCCGGCGCTCGGTCGTGAAGGAGTACGACGCCGCGCGCGAGGCGGGCCTCGCGGTGCGCCTCGTCGACGACGCCGAGCTCCGCGAGGCGGCCGTGCCGATGGTGGCCGCGGTTGCGCTCGACGACCAGCGCGCCGTCGATCCGATGCAGCTGCTCGCGGCGCTCGCCGGCGCGTTCGTCGCCGCGGGCGGGACCCTCCATCTCGGCGTCCACGTGCGCGGGGTGAAGGTCTTCCCCGAGCCGCGGGTGGAGACCGACCTGGGGCCGCTCCTCGCCTCGCAGGTCGTGGTGGCCACCGGCATCCCGATCCTCGACCGCGGGCTCTACTGGGCGAAGGTGAGCGGGATGCGGTCGGCCTGCGTCTCCTTCACCCTCACCGCTCCGCTGCCCGACGGCATGTACCTCTCCGCCGACGAGCCGACCCGTTCGGTGCGTACGATCCTCCCCGGCGACGGACCCTCCGACGTCGCGCAGATCGTGGTCGGCGGAGCCGGCCACCCCGTCGGACGCACCGCGTCGGAGCGCGCGATGCTCGATGAGCTGTCGCAGTGGGCGCAGCAGACGCTGCCGGTGGGGGAGGAGACCCACCGGTGGTCGGCGCAGGACTACGTCTCGCATAACCGCATCCCGTTCATCGGCGCGATGCCGCGCTCGCTCGGCCGCGTCCGTTTCGCGACCGGCTATGCCAAGTGGGGGCTGACGAACGCGCCCGCGGCGGCGCTGCGCATCGTCAGCGAGCTGCGTGGCGAGAGCTGGCGTGACCGGCCGCGGTGGATGACGCAGATCGGCACGCGTCTGACGATGCCCGCCGACATCGCACAGGGCGCGGTCGAGAACGCGAAGGTCGGGCTCGCGGCGGCGAAGGGATGGGCCGCCGCCGAGGCCGAGGCCGTCCCGGTGCCGCAGCCGGCCGAGGGGGAGGGCGTGGTCGCGCAGCGCGGCGGCCGTCCCGTCGGGATCTCGACGACCGGGGGCGAGACCCGCGCGGTGAGCGCCGTGTGCCCGCATCTCGGCGGGGTCCTCGAGTGGAACGACCTCGAGTGCACCTGGGACTGTCCGCTGCACGCGTCGCGGTTCACGGCATCCGGGGAACGCATCGAAGGCCCCGCATCGCGAGGCCTCCGACGCGTGGACTGACTCAGCCGGCCGCGGCGATCACCCCGGTGATGATGAGGGTGACGAGGGTGGTCCACAGCACGATCGCGAGGCCCTGCCAGAAGAGCACGGTGCGCGTCGGCACACCGGTGCCCTTGAGGGCGGCCGCGGTGAACTGGGTGGGCAGGATGAGCGGGCCGAGCAGGCTCACCCCGGGTGTGCCGTAGCGGTGGTAGGCCTTCTGGAACTTCTCGGAGCGCGCCGACACGGGCTTCTCGGCCGCTCCGGCACGGGTGGTGACGGCGGTGCGCACGCGGGCGGTGGCGAGCACGACGATGGCGACGCAGAGGAAGTTGCCCGCGGCGCCGGCGAGCGCGGCGACGACGGGGTGGATGCCGCCGATGATGCCGATCGCGGCGGCACCCTCGCCCTCGATGAAGGGGACGGCTCCCGCCAGGGCCACGATGAGCGGCTGCACGAGGTCGGGCACCTGCGCGACGAGGTCCTGGAAACCGGCGACGAGGTCGGAGACGGGGTTCGACATGATGTCCTCTCGGATGCGGCGACCGGATCTCGTATCGCCGTGTTCCCATCCCACCGAGGATGCGGTGGCGGCGGCAGTGCCGCGGCGTCACCTCTCGCCGGGAGATCCGATGACCCGAGGGGTGACATTCGTCATGGTCGTACTGTGGCCGTGTGACCAGCCCCGACCCGACCCCGACGCGCACCGCCGTCTCCCTTGCCCGCGGGGTCACCGCGACCGGGTGGTACATCGCGTCCTCGATGGTGTTCTTCCTCATCGGTGCGCTGCTGGTGTGGGGTGTCATCGTCCTCGTCGCGCGCGGCGGCTGGCGCGACCCCGTCACGCTCGTGGGGTTCCTCGGCTTGTCGACCGTCGTCGTCGTGACGATGATCGTGCTGCTCGCCCGCTACCGCCGCGACGGCGACCTCGATGACACCGACCGTCCGTCCGGCGGTCGGCGTTTCCTGTCGCTGCCCGTCGTCGCCGGGGTGCTCGCATCAGTCGGCGTCGGCCTCGTGTCGGCCTCGGCGCTGCTGGGGGCGGCGCTCGTCGGCACGGTCCTCTGCCTCGTCCGGTGGGCCCCCGGCATCCGCTGGCGCGGTGTCGTGCTGCTCGAGGTCGCCCTCGCCGTCCTGTGGGTCGTCGAACTCAGTCGGGCGTCGGGGGGCAGCGACGCCTTCCTGCCCGCGTTCTTCGCGCTCAGCCTGCCCGCGATGCAGGCGCTCTCGCTCTGGTCGTGGGATGTCGTCCTCGAACTCGACCGCGCGCGGCGGACCGAGGCGCGGCTGGCCGCGGTGCAGGAACGCCTGCGTCTGGCGGGCGAACTGCACGACCTGCAGGGGCACCACCTGCAGGTGATCGCGCTGCAGCTCGAACTCGCCGAGCGCATGATCGGACGCGACCCGGATGCCGCCGCGCACCGGATCGCGCTCGCGCGCGCGTCCGTCGACGAGGCGCGCGAGGGCACCCGGTCGCTCGCCGGTCGCTTCCGCGGGGTGCCGCTGCCCGACGAACTCGCCAACGCGGCGGACCTGCTGCGTGCGGCCGGTCTGGAGGTCACCCTCGACGTCGCCGCGGATGCGGCATCCGCTCCCGCCGACCTGCTGGGGCCGGTCGTCCGCGAGTGCACGACCAACGTACTCAAGCACGGCGGCGGCCGGTGGGCGCGGCTCGGTCTCGAGCGCGCGGGACAGTACTGGCGGCTGACCGCCGCGAACGATCCCGGGCCCGGCTCGACCATCGGCGCGGGCGCCGGGCTCGAGGGCATCGCCCACCGGGTCGGCGTCGTCGGGGGCGACGCCGTCACCCGCCGTGAGGACGACCGATTCGAGCTCATCGTGACCGTCCCCGCCGACGGAGGCCCCGCATGATCCGCGTGCTCATCGCCGACGACGAGGACATGATCCGCACGGCGCTCGCCGCCCTGCTCGGTCTTGAGGACGACCTCGAGGTCGTCGCGGAGTGCGCCGACGGCGAGAGCGCCGTCGCTCGCGCGCTCGAGCTGCGCCCCGACGTCTGCCTGCTCGATCTGGAGATGCCCGGCATCGACGGCGTCGAGGCGGCCGCCCGCATCCGTCAGCGCATCCCGGCACGGTGCGTCGTCGTCACCCGCCACGCGCGTCCCGGGGTGCTGCGCCGTGCGCTCGGCGCGGGGGTCGACGGCTTCGTGCCGAAGTCCCGGCCCGCGGGCGACGTCGCCGCCGTCATCCGCGAGGTCGCCGCCGGCCGCCGGTACGTCGACCCCGAGATCGCCGCCGACGCGCTCAGCGACGAGCGCTCGCCGCTGACCGACCGCGAGCTCGACGTGCTGCGCGCCGGCGCCCGCGGCGAGACGATCGCCGACATCGCGGCATCCCTTCACCTCTCCGCCGGCACCGTCCGCAACCACGTGTCGTCGATCCTCGGCAAGCTCGGCCTCGCGACCCGCCAGCAGGCGGCGATCACGGCGCGCGAACGCGGCTGGATCTGACGGATGCCGCACGAAGAGCCCCTCGCGGGCGGCAACGCGAGCGGGGCCGTCGTCCGCATCGGCGACACGGTGCGCAAGCCGTGGACGGCGTCGACGCCGAGCGTCATCGCCTACGTGCAGGCGCTGCGAGCGGCGGGTGTCGACGCGCCCGAACAGCGCGGGCGGGACGATGCCGGGCGGCAGATCCTGGAGTACGTCCCCGGTGAGCTCGCGATCGGGCGCGGGCCGATGTCGGCGGGCGAGCTGCGGCGCGTGGGCGCGATGGTGCGGGCCATCCACGACGCGAGCGCCGCGTACGCGGTACCCGCCGACGCCGTCTGGGAGACCGCGATCCCGGCGCCCGGCGCCGAGCTCGTGTGCCACAACGACCTCGCCCCGTGGAACCTCGTCGTCGGCGAAGACCGGTGGGTCTTCATCGACTGGGATGCGGCCGCCCCCAGTACACGGCTGTGGGACCTCGCCTATGCCGCGCAGGCGTTCACGCTCAACGACACCTCGGTCGTCGCCGCGGAGGCGGCGCGCGGACTCGCCGCCTTCGTCGAGGGCTACGGCGCCGAGGCTCGGCTCCGCCGCGAACTGCCCGAGGCGATGGCGCAGCGGACCGCCGCGATGCACGACCTCCTCCGGACGTCGCACGAGGTGGGCGCCGAGCCGTGGTCGTCGATGTTCGCGGACGGGCACGGTGCGCACTGGCGGAACGTGACGGCCTACGTCGAGCAGCACCGGCGGGTCTGGCGCGCCGCACTCGAGCGCTGAACGCACCCCCGCCGAACGAGGGTGCTCCCGCGCGGGGCACTCAGGCGCGGGTAGTAGGCTTTTCGACCGGGCGATCTCTCGACATCGAGATAATTCCGCGCCCGTCACCCCCACCGTCGCCCAGCGAAGGATTGCAGTGGACCTTTACGAGTACCAGGCACGAGACCTGTTCGAGAAGTACGAGGTGCCGGTGCTCGCCGGCATCATCGCCGACACCCCTGAGGAGGCGAAGGCGGCTGCGGAGAAGATCGGCGGTGTCGTCGTCGTCAAGGCTCAGGTCAAGACCGGAGGTCGCGGCAAGGCCGGCGGCGTCAAGGTCGCTAAGACCCCCGACGAGGCCTACGCGGCAGCCGAGGCCATCCTCGGCCTCGACATCAAGGGCCACGTCGTCCAGCGCGTGATGGTCGCCCAGGGCGCCGACATCGCCGAGGAGTTCTACTTCTCGGTGCTGCTCGACCGCTCGAACCGCTCCTACCTGAGCCTCTGCTCGGTCGAGGGCGGCATGGAGATCGAGGAGCTCGCCGTCGAGCGCCCCGAGGCGCTCGCGCGCATCGAGGTCGACCCGCTGCAGGGCATCGACAAGGCCAAGGCCGTCGAGATCGCGAAGGCCGCGAACTTCCCCGAGGACCTCGTCGAGAAGGTTTCGGACGTGTTCGTGAAGCTCTACGACGTCTACAAGGGCGAGGGCGCGACGCTCGTCGAGGTCAACCCGCTCGTCCGCACCGGCGCCGGCGACATCGTCGCCCTCGACGGCAAGGTGTCGCTCGACGACAACGCCAGCGAGGTCCGCCACCCCGAGCACGAAGAGCTCGAGGACAAGGGCGCCGCCGACCCGCTCGAGGCGAAGGCGAAGGCATCCGGCCTCAACTACGTCAAGCTCGACGGTCAGGTCGGCATCATCGGCAACGGCGCGGGCCTGGTCATGTCGACCCTCGACGTCGTCGCCTACGCAGGCGAGAACCACGGCGGCGTCAAGCCCGCCAACTTCCTCGACATCGGCGGCGGCGCGAATGCGCAGGTCATGGCCTCGGGTCTCGACGTCATCCTCGGTGACGAGCAGGTCAAGAGCGTCTTCGTCAACGTCTTCGGCGGCATCACGTCATGCGTCGCCGTCGCCGAGGGCATCGTGAAGGCCCTCGAGATCCTGGGCGACGCGGCCACCAAGCCGCTCGTCGTCCGCCTCGACGGCAACCAGGTCGAGGAGGGTCGCGCGATCCTCGCAGAGGCCAACCACCCGCTCGTCACGCTCGCCTCGGGTATGGACGAGGGCGCCGACAAGGCCGCCGAGCTGGCGAACGCCTGAGACGCGCCGAGACTACCGAGACACAGGGACAACAGACATGTCTATCTACCTCAACAAGGACTCCAAGGTCATCGTCCAGGGCATCACC
The DNA here is from genome assembly GCF_031932225.1 of Microbacterium gawkjiense. Classification (NCBI taxonomy): domain Bacteria; kingdom Bacillati; phylum Actinomycetota; class Actinomycetes; order Micrococcales; family Microbacteriaceae; genus Microbacterium; species Microbacterium gawkjiense. The sequence continues at coordinate 1,302,245 of NZ_JAUZVV010000002.1, read as the reverse complement.
GGCGGTGAGGGCACCAAGCACACCGCCCTCATGCTGAAGGCCGGGACGAACGTCGTCGGCGGCGTCAACGCCCGCAAGGCCGGCACGACCGTCACCCACGAGAAGCCGCACGAGGGCGAGGTCGACCTCCCCGTCTTCGGCTCGGTCGCCGAGGCCATCGAGAAGACCGGCGCCGACGTCTCCATCGCGTTCGTGCCGCCCGCCTTCACGAAGGACGCCATGATCGAGGCGATCGACGCCGAGATCCCGCTGCTCGTCGTCATCACCGAGGGTGTGCCTGTCGGCGACACCGCCGAGGCGTGGGCCTACGCGAAGAGCAAGGGCAACAAGACCCGCATCATCGGTCCGAACTGCCCCGGCATCATCACGCCCGGCGAGGCGCTCGTCGGCATCACGCCCGCGAACATCACCGGCAAGGGCCCCATCGGCCTCGTGTCGAAGTCGGGCACGCTGACGTACCAGATGATGTTCGAGCTCCGTGACCTCGGCTTCTCGACGGCCATCGGCATCGGCGGTGACCCGGTCATCGGCACGACGCACATCGACGCCCTCGATGCGTTCGAGGCCGACCCCGAGACCAAGGCCATCGTCATGATCGGCGAGATCGGCGGCGACGCCGAGGAGCGCGCGGCCGACTACATCAAGGCGCACGTGACGAAGCCCGTCGTGGGTTACGTCGCCGGCTTCACCGCTCCCGAGGGCAAGACCATGGGCCACGCCGGCGCCATCGTCTCGGGCTCGGCGGGCACCGCGCAGGCCAAGAAGGAGGCCCTCGAGGCCGCCGGCGTCAAGGTCGGGAAGACCCCGTCCGAGACCGCCGACCTGATGCGCGCCATCATCGAGGCGCTCTAAGCCACACGAACGAAGGGGCGGATGCTGCGGCATCCGCCCCTTCGTCGTTCCCGGAACGCCCGTGGGGCGCGGCGAGCTTCGGGGACGCGTCGCCGGAATCCCCGCGCCGTGCGCGCTCCAGGGACGCGAGGTGTCGCCCGATCCGCCGCGACGCGACGTTCGCGTCCCCGGAACGAGCGTCACCCCGCCCGGCCCGCGCTCCGGGGACGCGAGGTGTGGCCTGGTCCGCCGTGACCCGACCGTTGGCGTCCCCGGAACGTGCGTCCGCCTGCCGAGCGCGCCGCCCCACCCCGCACGCACCAGCCCCCCGGGACGCGTCGCGCGGCGGCATCCGGCCCTTCGTCGTTCCCGGAACGACCGAGGTCCCGATCGGGCCGGGTATCGCACGCGCATACCCGGCCCGATCGGGACCTCGACGTGGGGGGCGGTCAGACCCCGAAGGCGGCTTCGATGGGGCCGCGGGCGAAGTACAGGACGAAGCCGGCCGCGACGATCCATAGCAGCCAGTGGACCTGCTTCGCCTTGCCCGAGAACGTGTTGAGCACGACCCAGCTGATGAAGCCGGCGCCGATGCCGTTGGCGATCGAGTAGGTGAGCGGCATGACCGTGGCGGTCAGGAACACGGGCAGCAGGACGTTGAAGTCCGACAGGTCGATGTTCTTGATCTGCGTGAGCATGAGCGCGCCGACGAGAACGAGCGCGGCCGCGGCGACGAAGCCGGGCACGAGGCCCGTCACGGGCGTGATGAACATCGCGAGCAGGAACAGCACGCCGGTGACGACGTTGGCGAGACCGGTGCGGGCTCCCTCGCCGATGCCCGAGCCGGACTCGACGAAGACGGTCGCGGAGGACGACGAGGTGCCACCGCCGACGACGGCGCCGACACCCTCGACGATGAGCGCCGACTTGATGCGCGGGAAGTTGCCGCGCTCGTCGGCGAGTCCCGCCTCGCGCGCGAGGCCGGTCATCGTGCCCATGGCGTCGAAGAAGTTCGTGAAGACGAGGGTGAACACGAACATGACGAGCGCGAGCACACCCACCCGTCCGAGGTCGAACCCGAAGTTGACGGCGCCCACGAGGCTGAGGTTCGGGGCCGCGAAGATGCCGTTCGAGAGCCCGAAGTCGGCGATCGGCGTGAAGATGTTCACGATCGCGGCGAGGATCGTCCCCGCGACGAGGGCGATGAGGATCGCGCCCTTCACCCGCAGGGCCATGAGGATGCCGCCGATGAGCAGCGTCGCGATGAACAGGATCGTGGCGGGCGAGGTGATCGAGCCGCCGACGCCGAGCTCCAGTGGGGTGCCCTCGGCGGGGTTCACGAACCCGGCGTTGACGAACCCGATGAAGGCGATGAACAGGCCGATGCCGACCGTGATGGCGAGCTTCAGCTGCACGGGCACGGCGTCGAAGATCAGCTTGCGCAGGCCGGTCGCGGCAAGCAGCACGATGATGAGACCGTTGATGACGACGAGCGCCATCGCCTCGCCCCACGAGACCTGTCCGACGACCGAGAACGCGACGAAGGCGTTGATGCCGAGACCCGCCGCGAACGCGAACGGCAGGCGCGTGACGAGGCCGAACAGGATCGTCATGACGCCGGCGGTGAGGGCGGTCGCCGTGGCGACGGCCGCCGGCGCGAGGGTGATGCCCTCGACGTCGGGCGTCGACAGGATGGCCGGGTTCAGGATGACGATGTAGGCCATCGTCACGAACGTGACGACGCCACCGCGGATCTCGGTGCCGACGGTGGAGCCGCGGTGGCTGATCTCGAAGTAGCGGTCGAGGAACGACGCGGATGCCGGGGCTGCGGCCCCGCGGGACGAGCGGGATGTGGTGCTGTTCACCCTCCGAGGGTAGTGCGTCCGCGCCGGAGCGGGAGCCCGGCGGGAGGCCTGCGCGCGGGTAGGGTCGGTCTGTTGTGAATCGCCTGCTCGTCTCCCTCCTCGCCGCCGTCGACGCCCTCCTGGCCGTCGCGGTCGGTGTCGGCGTCGTGCTCGCGCCCGTGACCCTCGTCTGGATCTTCGGGATCGGCGGCGACGCGGACTGGGCGGCGTTGTGGCCCGCCGCCGCGACGATCTGGCAGCTCGGCCACTTCGCGCCGGTCGCCGTCTCCCTGCCCGCCGAGCTCGTCGTCTCGGGCGGTCTGCCGTCGGGCGGTGCGCAGTTCACCCTGTCGCTCGCCCCCACCGCCCTCGCGGCGTTCACCGCGATCTCGGCGTGGCGCTCCGGCGCGCGCGCGGCGCGGGCGGGCGCGTGGGTGACGGGCGTGGTCGGCGGCACCATCGCGGTCGCCGTCGTGTCCACCCTCATCGCCCTGTCCGGTCGCGCCTCGATCGCTGCGGTCGACCTGCTGCCCGCCGTCGCCGGCCCGACGCTCGTGTTCGCCGTTCCCGCCCTCGTCAGCGCCGTCATCCGCGCCTGGAACGACGGCGACGACGGCATCATCGACGCGCTCTCCGAGCGGCTCCCCGACGACGTGCAGGAAGCAGTGGATGCCGGTGCCCGCGGCGTCGCGATCTGCGTCGCCGGGATCGTGGCGGTCGGTGCCGTCGTCCTCGCCATCCTGTTCTTCGCCCGCGGCGGCGAGGTCATCGCATTGACGCAGGCCGCGCAGGCCGACCTCCTCGGCGTCGTCGTCCTCGCCCTCGGCAGCATCCTCTACCTGCCCACCCTCGTGATGTGGTTCGCCGGCTTCGCGGTCGGGCCCGGCTTCGCCGTCGGCACCGGGACGGCCGTGTCCCCGGCGGGGACGAGCCTGGGTGTCGTGCCCGGCATCCCCGTTTTCGGCGTCATCCCCGACTCGACGTCGGGGTGGCTGCTGCTGCTCGGACTCGTGGTGGTCGGCTTCGGCGCGCTGGCCGGCGCCGCGACGCGCAGCGCCCTGCTGGTGGGACCGGGGACGGATGCCGAGCCGCTCCGCCCGCGCCTGGTCGCCCTCGCCATCCTCGTCCTCGGCACCGGTGCCGTGGTCGCCGTCCTCGCGTGGGCGGCGCAGGGGTCGCTCGGCCCGGGCCGCCTCATCCAGGTCGGGCCCGAGCCCTGGCTCGTCGCCCTCGTGGCGGCGGCCGAGGTGGCCGTCGGTGCCGCCGTCGTCCTCCTCTCACCGCGCGGTGAGGACGCCGAGCAGCCCCTTGTGCGCGAGACGCCCGCGACGACTCCGACCGCCGAGTCCCGTCCGGCACCGGCCGCCGCGGTCTCGCCCGATGAGTTCCCCACCACCCCGCTAGACTGAGCCGGTGCTCACGGTCGCCGTCCTCATCTCGGGCACGGGATCCAATCTGCGTGCCCTCCTCGACGCCGCGAGCGAGCCCGACTTCCCCGCGCGCATCATCGTGGTGGGGGCGGACCGGCAGGCCGACGGCTTCGTCCACGCGGAGGCGTACGGCATCCCGACCTTCATGGTCCCGTTCCAGGAGTTCGACAGTCGTGAGGCCTGGGGCGAGGAGCTCCTGGCGCACCTGGACGTCTGGGAGCCCGACCTCGTCGTCCTGAGCGGGCTCATGCGCCTGCTGCCCGCCGCCGTCGTGGCGGTGTGGGCGCCGCGCCTGATCAACACGCACCCGGCCTATCTGCCAGAGTTCCCCGGCGCTCACGGTGTGCGGGATGCGCTCGCCGCCGGTGTCACCGAGACCGGCGCGAGCGTCATCGTCGTCGACGACGGCGTCGACACCGGGCCGATCCTGGCGCAGGAGCGCGTGCCGGTGCTCCCCGACGACACCGAGCACACCCTTCACGAGCGCATCAAGCCGGTCGAGCGCCGGCTGCTCATCGACGTCGTGCGTCGCATCGCGACGGGCGAGCTCGACCTCACTTCCTGAACCGCACCCGAACGCCCCCGACCCGAGGAGTTCCCGCATGGCCGGACCGCAGATCGATCCCTCCCTCTACCGCGACCGCGACGTCGTGCCGGTGCGCCGGGCGCTCGTGTCGGTGAGCGACAAAACAGGGCTCCTCGAGCTCGCGCAGGCGCTCGCCGCCGCGGACGTCGAGATCGTCTCGACCGGCGGATCCGCCGCGCTGCTGCGCGAGAACGGCATCTCCGTGAAGGACGTGTCCGAGATCACCGGCTTCCCCGAGTCGCTCGGCGGACGCGTGAAGACGCTGCACCCGAGCGTGCACGCGGGCCTCCTCGCCGACCTGCGGCTGGAGGATCACGAGACCCAGCTGGGCGAACTCGGCATCCTCCCCTTCGAGCTCGTCGTCGTGAACCTGTACCCGTTCGTCGAGACCGTCGCCTCCGGGGCGGAGGGCGACTCGGTCGTCGAGCAGATCGACATCGGCGGACCGGCCATGGTGCGCGCATCGGCCAAGAACTTCGCCAACGTCGCGATCGCGGTCTCGCCGGAGTCGTACCCGGCGATCGTCGACGCGCTCGGGCAGGGCGGGACGACCCTCGCGCAGCGGCGGGAGCTCGCCGCCCGCGCCTTCGCGCACACCGCCGCCTACGACCGCGCCGTCGCGACCTGGTTCGCGGAGGAGACCCTCGAGGGCGAAGGCGACCTGCCGCAGCACCTCACGATCAAGGCCGAGCGTCTCGCGACGCTGCGTTACGGCGAGAACTCGCACCAGCGCGCGGCGATCTACACCCGCGTCGGCGGGCACGGCATCGCGCAGGCGACGCAGCTGCAGGGCAAGGAGATGTCGTACAACAACTACGTCGACGCCGATGCCGCGCTCCGCGCCGCGTTCGACCTGATCAAGCCGGCCGTCGCCATCATCAAGCACGCGAACCCGTGCGGCATCGCGATCGGCGCCCCGCAGGCGCTCGACCCGATCGCGTCGGCGCACCTGCGCGCGCACGAGTGCGACCCCGTGTCGGCGTTCGGCGGCGTCATCGCCGCCAACCGCACCGTGACGCTCAAGATGGCGGAGAACCTGCGCGACATCTTCACCGAGGTCATCGTCGCCCCCGACTTCGAGCCCGAGGCGCTCGAGGTCTTCAAGCTGAAGAAGAACCTGCGCGTCCTGCAGCTGCCCGCCGACTGGCGCCAGGAGCCGATGGACGTGCGTCTGGTCTCGGGTGGCCTCCTCCTGCAGGACGCCGACCGGTTCCCGAACGAGATCGAGTCGCTCGTCGACTCATGGCAGCTCGTATCGGGCGAACGCCCCGCTGACGACCAGCTCGAGAACCTGTCGTTCGCGTGGAAGAGCTGCCGCGCCGTGAAGTCCAACGCGATCGTGCTGGCGAAGAACTCCGCCACGGTCGGTATCGGCATGGGACAGGTCAATCGCGTCGACTCGTGCCGCCTCGCCGTCGAGCGGGCGGGGGACCGCGCCGCCGGCTCGGTCGCCGCATCCGATGCGTTCTTCCCGTTCGCCGACGGACCGCAGGTGCTGCTGGATGCCGGGATCACGACGATCATCCAGCCGGGCGGGTCCGTGCGCGACCAGGAGGTCATCGACGCCGCTCAGGCCGCCGGGGTCACGATGTACTTCACCGGGGAGCGTCACTTCTTCCACTGAGTAAGTGGCGGAGAATACTAGCGGGTCGGAGCCGGGGGAGTTCTCCCCATCGAAATCGGTCCCGTCGTTCGCCTAATGTCGTCGCGGGAGGTTCCGCCATGGGAATGATGCTGCCGAACGAGCTCATCTGGGTGATGGAGAAGCTCGGCTTCGACTGGCCTGACATCGATGAGGACGAACTCCGCCGCGGCGGCCACATCATCGAGGTGTTCCGCACGGAGCTCGAGGGCAAGCTGCAGGCGATGGACCGCAAGGTCAACACCGAGCTCGCCGTGGCGCTGCGCGGCCAGGCGGGCCCGGCGTACGTCGGGGCCTGGAACGCGAACCGCGCCCAGAACCTGCAGAAGCTGCTCGACATCCTCGGGCCCGTGCCGACCGGGGTGGACATCGCCGCCGGTGCCGTCACCGCGCTCAAGATCAAGGTCATCGCCGACGTCACCTCGACGATGATTGCGCTCGTCGCGATGCTGACGAACCCGATCACCGCCGCCGGGGCCGGCCCGATGCTCATCATCAAGAAGAAGCTGCTCAACGCTGCCGTCGACATGGCTGTCGAACAGGTGCTGAACCAGGTCCTCCCTATGGTGATCGAACCGCTCGCGAACGAGCTGCCCGGCGTCATCATGGCCGCCCTCGACTCGCCCATCGTCGAGGCTGTCGCGGGCGACCCCGACGAGTTCTACGCCGACCTGCAGGCTCTCGAGCAGGCGCAGGGCGAGATGGAACAGCACGCCGCCGACGTCGAAACCCTCACGGAGAGGCTCATGTCCGACCTCGCCGGCCTGAACATCGGGGGCGACTGACGGATGGGAATCGGCTCCGCGGTCATTCGGCCGCTCAAGGATGCGCTGGACGGTGTTCCGGTCCATGTGCGGCAGCTCGCCCACATGTTCCGCAGACACGGCGACCGCCAGAACCAGACGACGGGGCGCGTGACCGACCTCGACAGGATCGAGACCGCCTCCCCGTCCAGCGGCTCACCCCATCCCGGCTTCAACGCGGACGGCAGTGTGAATCCGGCCGACTTCGTGACCGCCCCGAACACGGCGTACTACTGGTCGGGGATGTACCCGCGTCGCGGTGACGAGGTGGCGGGAGCCATCGCCGGACCGCGGGGCGGAACGACGCTCGAGATGCTGATCGAGTCGAGGGGTATCCAGATGCCCGAGTGGGATGCGGACAACCCCGCAGCCGTCGACACCTGGACCCGCGTGTCCGAGGCGTACGCGTCGGGCGCCTCGGGCGAGGTGCGGGCCGTGCTCGGCGACAATCTGCGTCCCGGCGCCGTGTGGTACAGCGAGTTGGAGCGGCTGCAGCAGAACGACGCCATCACCCGCATCATCCGAGTGCATCCGGACACTCTGGAAGAAACCGTCATCTGGCCCGACTGATCCGATGGGAAAGAACACCATGAACGAGTCGCTGAGCGACGCAGTGATCGCGTACCTCGCGAAGGGGCGATCGCCTTTCCCCCGTGCCGACGAGGACGCTGTCGCTCCGGATGCCGCGCCGGGCACCCGTGAGGCGCTCGTCGCAGAAGTCCGCGCGATCGTCGAGGAGTGCATGGGCGTCCCCGTCGACTGGTCGTCGATGTCCCTCCAGGAGGGCGGGCGGCACGCGCAGGCGACGATGGCGGACCGGCATCCCGATCTCTCGCCGGCGGCGCTCGAGGCTCTCTACTGGGCGTTCACGTACAACTGGCGATGATGTCGGGATCTCGACCGGCGCGATACCCGGAGCGGTTCGAGATCCACCGGCTCGAGGCCCTCGGTGAGAACCCGTATCTGACCGACGACGATGCCCGCCGCCGGTACGACGACGGCAAGGGACTGAGCGTGGTCGCGGCGTCGACCCCGCCGACGTGGTTCCTCGATGTGTCTGTAAGCCGCCACCGGTTCTCGGTCACGTTCTACGCACCGACGAAGACGCCGATGCGCCGGATCGGGTGGGAGGAGACCGGCGGGCGCCTGCTGCGTCGGAATGCGGTCGATCTGTTCTATCCCGAGGGCGATCCGGGGCGACGCGTACCGTTCTCCCGGCTGCTGCGAGTCGAGCACCGCTGGTACGCGGACGGCGTCGTCCACATCGAGCGCTCCTCTCCGATCGATGAGGATCTCGTCACCGAGATCAGCGCGCCGCAGGAGCTGAGGTGGCTCGACGTGCCGGCCTTCGGCGACTGGGGGCCGCTTATCTCGGCATCCGCTCCGCCGGAGTTGACCCGGTTCGACCTGGATGCGATCGACGGGGCCGAGGCGTACGCGCGTGCGGAGATCGCCACCGGTGATCCTGCCTCCGAGCAGGACGGCTGGATCCTGCCGGCATCCGATGCCACCGTCCTCGACGCGGTGACGGCGCTCACCCGCTTCGAGCCGGTGCCCTCGGCGGTGCCGGTGATCGAGCGAGAGGCGGCGAGGATCGTGCCGGTGATGCTGCAGGGCACCGCGCCGGGCGCGTCCGGGCGGGATGCCGCGGAGGAGCGTCGGCGCGTCGACGATCGTGCAGCGGGGCTTGCCGGAGCCTTCGAGTACGCCGCCGGGCGACCGATCGATCTGCCGCTCGACGGACGCGGCGACGGACCGGTGGCCGCCTACGCGGCGGCGCTGCGTGCGGCGGACGTCCGCGACGCACGATGGTGGGTCCTGAACGAGACCGGCCTCGTCCTCGTCCACTCCGGAGATCCGGAGGCGGGCGATATGGCGCTCGCGGTGCACCTCGTGCCGGCGCGCTGGGTCTCGGGGCGCAGTGAGACGACGTCCGGACGTGCGCCCGCCGACCTGCAATGGTCGAGGGCGGACATTGAACCATGGACGGCGTGAAAGCAAGACCTGGGTGGCCGGCGATCGTCGTGGCTACTCTGACCGGGGAGGGGCATCATGGGCATCGGTGAGGTCATCAGACCGTTGAAGAACTCGCTGGACGGCGTTCCCGTCCACGTGCGTCAGCTCGCGGACATGTTCCGCAAGCACAGCCAGAGACAGAACCTGAACCGCTCGCAGGTCACTGCGCTCGACAACGTGAGCGGTGCCTGGCGTACCGACACGCATTGGACGCCGGACGCCGTCGTCAGCTGGAAGGGCGACGCGCCCGACCCCGGCGACTACCTCGACGGCGACTACATCTCCCAGCACCTGGCGCGTTTCGACGACGGCGCCAGCAGGATCTACTTCTCCGACACGCTGCACACGTACGGCCCCGGGCAATGGGACGGCTCGACCTTCGTCTTCCCGACGTCCGAGCTCGACGACATCATCCGCAACGCCGACGGCGACGTGAACATCATCGCCGATCAACTCGGCATGGAGCGCAGCTGGTTCTTCGACGACAACGGCAATCCGCTGCCGCTCGAAGTCCGCCATTTCGACCCCTCTGAGTTGACGAACCTCCGGATGCCGTCCGGCAACGAGGCGGGCGCGAACGAGCACTGGATCCCCGGCGGGTATCTGCCCACCGGCATCCCTGAAGCGGTCATCGACATACCTTCTTCGGCGACGGGCGTGGGGCGCAACCTCGACGGCGACTACAACCCGGGCGTGTGGCCGGGCAGGGCGCAGAGGTTGGACCTGAACTCATGACTCAGCCCGACGCGACCGTGTCGGGAGAGCCCTGGCTCACGGGTCACGTGATCGACGCGGCCGACGTCCGCTCGGAGGACGGCGAGGGCGCCCTCGTCAGAGGCGGCCGCATCGTGGACGAGATCGAAGCGCGGCTCGTCGATGCCCGCGGCGACGAGCCTGACGGCGAGCTGATCCCGGGGACGCCGCTCCTCCGTCGCGGCGACGTGTCGATCGTGCCGCTCTCGTGGGAGCCCCCGACGAGCGACGAGATTCGCGCGGCCGTGCGCGAGCGCGCCAGCGAACTGTGGCGGGGCATCCGCAGCGCCTGCGAGTACCGTCACGGCGCCGCCCTGGCCGTGGAGCCCGGCGGTGCGCCCTCCAACGCGTATGTGCGGGCGTTGGAGCGCCACGGGGTCCGCCGCGCCGACTGGTGGGGCTCCGACGACAGGGCGATCGTCCTCGTCGTGCACGGCGAACCGCTCCCGGCGCCCGCGTCGGCCAGTGCCGTCCACATCGTGCCCCTCGGATGGCTGTCGACGACCCGGCCGACGCGCAGGATCCCGCCCGTGGACCTGACGTGGTCGCCGGCGACGGACGGTCGTGGGGGCGACCGATGACAGCCGCGACCCGGCAATCGACGATCCTCCCCGAGGAGGCGCGGCGCGCGCTGGTGAGCGCGTACGCAGCGCCAGCAGGAGCGATAGAGGCGACGCATGACGGTCTGATCGAGGGGGCCGTGCCCGTGTTGGTCCGCGGGGACGCGCGGATCGTGCCGCTGGCGGAGTGGCATTCCGCGGGAACACCTGCGGACGCCGAGGAACTCTGGCATTCGTTGAGCGCAGCGTGCCTGTATCGCGCGGGCAACTGGTCGCTGCTGGACCTCGACGCCGAGCGCGACGACGCGATCGGCGATTACACGGCGGCGCTGCGCGCTGTCCTTGCCACTCGGGTCCGGTATTGGATCTATCCGGACGGGGTCGGCGTGGCGCTCGTGCGAGCCGGGGACGGGTCCCCGGAGGCGACGCTATCCCTCGCCCTGCACCTCGTTCCCGACGGGTGGGTGTTCCACCGGTCGCCCGGCCCGAGCCAGGACGTCCCCGACCTTCGGTGGTCGTGGGGAGACGTCGACGCGCTCAGCGCCGACGACCGAGGACTTAGTCTGTGAGAACGCTGATGAGAGGGCTGAACCGATGAGTGCGATCGCGACGGATGTGACCGTGCGTATCTATGGTGCGAGCGAGCTGGGAGTGCTCGCGCAGACGGCTCCGGGACCCGCGCACCCGCGGGTCGAGTACGTCGGCGGTGAGGTCTTCGTCGGGCTCGATCACCGTGATCGGGGCTCCGCCGTCACTCAGGGGGAGACGGAAGGGGCGGATGCCGGGTTCCGGGACGCCCTGCGCGCTGCGGTCTCGCTCGTCGGTGAGCTCCCCTCCGCGGTCGAGAGGGCGGTGGTCATCGAGGACGAGGCGCTCGCCGCTGCGGTGCTGCTCGACCCGTCGCGGGTGGCGGGGCTCGAGCTCTCCGGCGACCCGGTGGTGTTCCCTTTCGCCCGTGATCGAGTGGTCATCGTGGGTGCGGAGGATCAGGCCGCCATCGCGCGGACGCTGGACGTCGCGGAGGAGCTGTTTGATGCGGACCGGCCCCTGGTGAGCGCGCACCCGATGGTGCTGACCGACGAGGGGTGGGCGCCGTTCCCGTGGCGGGAGCGAGTGCCGGAGCTGGCGATGCGGTTCGAGCGCGTGCTGCGGTTGTTCTCGGTGCGCGCGTATGACGTGCAGACCGTCGCCCTCCAGCGCCCCGACGTGCACATCGCGCCCGCGAAGATCCGGGTGCTGGAGTCGGGGGTGACCACGACGTTCGCGACGTGGCCGCAGGGCACCGCGACGCTTTTGCCGGTGGTCGACAATGTCATCATCGCCGACCCGTCGGGGACCCTCAGCGTCGCGACGCTGACCCAGTTCCTCGACGCCGCCGGTGACGCGGTCGTGCGCACCGGGCTCTCACCCGCGCGCTACTTCGTGCCCGGCGATCAGCCCGCAGCACCGACGGCATGATCTGGGAGATCGATCAGCCGGAGGACCGGCCGGATGGCGTCGACGCGATGGGTCGGCCCGACCCCGCGTACGCGGCCGCCCTGGGCCTCGTCCGTGCACCGTTCGGTCGTCGATCCCTCGCCTTCCTCCTCGACATCCTCATCTGGGCCTTCCTGCAGCTGCCGCTGTGGCTCGGGGCCGTCCCGCTGCTCCTGAAGCTCGCGACCGGGGCGATCTCGCCCTATGGACTCGTCAATCACCCCGGCTTCGTGCTGGCCGTCGTGATGGCGAGTATCACCGTGGCGCTCTCGCTCGCCTTCCTCATCGTGCAGTGGGTCCTGCAGGCGCGGCGCGGACTGACGATCGGCAAGGGGTTCACGGGGCTCCGGAGCATCAACGTCCGCACGCTCGAGAAGCCCGGCGCCGGAGCCGTCCTCCTCCGTGCGCTCATCGTCGGCCTCGCCGGCGTCATCCCGGTCATCGGCACCGCGGTCATCCTCGCTTCACCCACCTTCGACCCGCAGGAGCGGGGCCGCGGGCTGCACGACCGTGCCGCGCGGATGTGGTTGGTCGACATCCGCCGCGGCCTGAACCCGTATGACGAGAAGCGGATGCGGATCGCCCGGAAGACCGTCAAGGCGGAGCCTGTCCCCGAACGCCCGGAGCGCCCGTCGCTCGCCACTCCCACCCGGCCCGGCGCGCGTCCGGACTACCGTCCCGGCAACCGCATCAGCGCCGGGGTCCTCGGCGTGAACCGCGGACCCGACGGCCGCCCTGCGGCGACGGAGGATGCCGCGGCGTCGGCCGCTCCGGGGGTCATCGACGCCGCCCCCGGCCTCGCGACCCCCCGCGTCGCGCCCGCGCCGACGCCGGCACCGGCCCGCGAAGCCGCGCCCGCGCCCGCACCCGAGCCCGCGCCCACACCCGAGCCCGCGCCCGAGCCCGCGCCCGCACCCGAGCCCGCGCCCGCGCCGTCGCCCCGGTGGGGCCTGCGCTTCGACACGGGGGAGACGGTCGCCGTCACCGGGCCGCTCCTGATCGGTCGCGATCCCGACCCGGCGAGTGCACCGGGTGCCGAGCCGCACCGCCTGCTCGACGAGAGCCGTTCCCTCTCGAAGACCCACGCGATTCTGACGCCCACCGCCCACGGGCTCGAGGTCGTCGATCGCGGGTCCACCAACGGCAGCGCGGTCGTCCGTGCGGGCGTCGAGACAGCGGCCGTCGCCGGGGTGGCACTCGCCGCGGCCGTCGGCGACACCGTCCGCCTCGGAGACCGCCTCGCCGAAGTCGTCGCACTGTGATCGTCCCGCCCGCACCCGTCCGCCCGACGCGTCCCCACCCCATCGGAGAAGAGCAATGCGGCTGAAGCTCACCCTGCACCGGCACGACAACGACCCCGTCGACATCGTCGTGACAGCCGACTCCACGGCGACCGTCGGCGACGTCGCGCGGTACATCGCGGCATCCGATCCCGCCCGGTCGACCACTTTCGCCGAGGACGACGTCCTCACCCTGTCGGTCGCGCCGCCGACCGCGTCCCGCGCCGTCGAGCTGCCCCACGACCTGCCGATCGGCGAAGCGCCCCTCGGGTCGGGGTTCGCGGCATCCATCGTCAACTACGGCGCCGGATACACCCGCGCCGGACGCGGCGAGACCGTGGGCATCCTGCGGGCCACCGCCGGGCCGCTCGCCGGACAGGAGTTCGCCCTGTCGGCAGGTCACGTGTCCATCGGGCGCGACCCGAGCAACGACGTCGTGCTCGCCGACCCCATGGTCTCGAAGCGCCACGCGCGACTCGAGGTCGGTGCGCACGCCGAGGTCGTCGACCTGAACTCCGCCAACGGCGTCCTCGTCGACGGCGTCGAAGTGCAGCGTGTGCGCGTCGAGGACGGTCGGCCCTTCGTCATCGGCGCGACGACGCTCGTCGTCTACCTCACGAACGCGTGGGACGGTGCCGCCGCCGACGACCCGATCATCGAGCGTGGCGGCGGGCTGCTGTTCAACCGCAGTCCGCGCGTCGAGGTCCGCTACCCGGGCACGCGCTTCAAGCCGCCGCGCCTGCCCACCGAGAAGATCGGCAAGATCTTCCCCTGGCCGATCATGGTCGCCCCGATCCTCATGGGTGCCGCGCTGTTCGCGCTCAACGGCAATCCCCGCTCGCTCCTGCTGATCGTCATGACACCGCTCATGGCGTTCGGAAACCTCATCAACCAGTCGGTCCAGAGTCGCAAGAGCGAGGACCACGAGCGTCTGCTCTTCGAGCGGCAGTTCGAGCAACTGGAGGAGGACTTCTTCCGCGGCAAGCCCGAGGAGGAGGCGGCTCGCAACGCCGAGGCGCCGGCGGTCGCCGACGTCTTCGAGGAGGCGATGCGGCTCGGTCCGCTGCTGTGGACCCGACGTCCCGAGCACTGGAACTTCCTCGCCCTGCGACTCGGGACCTGTTCCCTCCCCGCGCGCAACGGGATCGACGACGCCGAGACGCCCGACGGGCTGCCCGAGTACATCGACCGCGTCGATCGGTTGCGGCTGCGCTACGAGATGGTCGACGACGTCCCCGTCTTCGAGACGTTCCCCACCTCCGGTTCGATCGGCATCGCCGGTCCGCGCGCGCTCGTGGCCGATGCGATGCGCGGCGTGGCCGTGCAGGTGTTCGGCCTGCACGCGCCCAACGACGTCGTGACCGTCGCCTTCTCGGACTCGTCCTGGACGCCCGAGCTCGAGTGGCTCAAGTGGCTTCCGCACACGACCGCCGAGCGCAGCCCGTTCCGCTCGGCGCCGCTGGCCGATTCCGCGCCGAGTGCCGCGGGCCTGCTCAACTCGCTCGAGGAGTACGTCCGTCGCGCCTCCGGCGGTGGCCGCGAGGGCGAGCCCCGTGGCCCGTTCAAGGACGATTGGAATCCCCTCCTCTACGGGACGGATGTCGCTCGTGCCGCCGAGGACCGCGTCCGCACACCCCCGATCTCGGTGGTCGTCTTCGTCACCGGCGATGCGCCGGTCGACCGCGGGCGCCTCACCGACGTCCTCGAGCGAGGCGCCGATCACGGTGTCCACGCCGTGTTCATCTCCGAGACGGTCGAGTCGCTGCCCGCTGTCTGCCGCAGCTTCATCGAGCTGCGGAACGACCTCGCCGATGCGCGGGTCGGTCTCGTCCGCAACGGCGAGGCCTTCGAGCACGTCGCCGTCGAGGGGGTCTCGAACGCCTACATGGAGATGTTCGCGCGACGCCTGTCGCCGGTGGTGGATGCCAGCACGGTCGTGCACGACGCGTCCGACATCCCCAACTCGGTCAACTTCCTGCAGCTCATCGACCCCGCGATCGCCGAGAACCCGCACGCGGCGATCGAGCGCTGGCAGCAGAACAACACGATCGTGGACCGCACGCCGACGCCGCGGCCCCGTCTGAAGAAGGCCGGCACGCTCCGCGCGATCATCGGGCAGGGGCCGAGCGACGCGATGGCGCTGGACCTGCGGACGCAGGGACCGCACGCGCTCGTGGGCGGCACGACCGGTTCGGGCAAGTCCGAGTTCCTGCAGGCGTGGGTGCTCGGCATGGCCGCCGCGCACAGCCCCGACCGCGTGACCTTCCTCTTCGTCGACTACAAGGGCGGTTCGGCCTTCGCCGACTGCGTCGACCTGCCGCACTGCGTCGGCCTCGTCACCGACCTCAACCCGCACCTCGTCCGCCGGGCGCTGACGAGCCTCCGCGCGGAGCTGCAGCACCGCGAGCACCTGCTGAACCGCAAGAAGGCCAAGGACCTCCTCGAACTCGAGAAGCGCCAGGACCCGGAGTGCCCGCCGTCGCTCGTGCTCGTCATCGACGAGTTCGCCGCCCTGGCCTCGGAGATGCCGGAGTTCGTGGACGGCGTCGTCGACATCGCCCAGCGCGGCCGCTCCCTCGGCATCCACCTCATCATGGCGACCCAGCGCCCCGCCGGTGTCATCAAGGACAATCTCCGCGCGAACACGAACCTGCGCATCGCCCTCCGTATGGCGGATGAGGCGGACTCGCGCGACGTGGTGGACGATGATGTCGCGGCGAGCTTCCCCGCGTCGGTCCCGGGGCGCGCGATCGCCAAGACCGGCCCCGGCCGCCTCGTGCCGTTCCAGTCCGCCTACACCGGCGGCTGGACGAGTCTGGAGGACACCGCGGTCGCCGAGGTGCGCGTCGCCGAGCTGCGTTTCGGTGCGGCCGCCGAGTGGGAGCCCGACCGCCCCGCCGAGTCGGACTCGCACGAGGAGGACCTCGGGCCGAACGACCAGAGGCGTATCGTGTCGAACCTCGTGACCGCGTGCGAGGTCGCGGGTCTGCCGCGCCCCCGCCGTCCCTGGCTCGACGATCTGTCGGCGCTCGTCGACCTCGCGAACCTTGCGAACGAGGGCGACACGCGCATCCCCATCGCCCTCATGGACGTGCCCGAGAAGCAGCAGCAGGAGCCGGCGTTCTTCGTCCCCGATCGCGACGGATCGCTCGTCGTGTACGGCACGTCCGGGTCGGGCAAGTCGACCGTCCTCAAGACGATCGGCACGGCGGCGGGCATGCGACCGGACCGCGGCCGGGTCAACGTCTACTGCCTGGACTTCGCGACCGGCGCGCTCGGCGCGCTGTCGGCCCTCCCGCACGTCGGGTCGGTCGTCGACGGCTCGGACGTCGAGCGTATCCAGCGCCTGCTGCGCACCCTCGACGGCGAGATGGACCGCCGCGCGTCGGCATTCTCGGCGGCCAGCGCCGCGACGCTGCAGGAGTATCGCGAGATCGCGGACCCCAACCTCCCGCGCATCATCCTGCTGATCGACAACTTCCCCGAGTTCAAGAAGGACTGGGAGGTGGCGCCCGGTCGCGGCCCGTTCTACCGCACCTTCATGCGTATCCTCGGCGAGGGTCGCACGCTCGGGGTGCACACGGTCCTCACGGCCGACCGCGGCAACGCGGTCCCGAGCGCCGTCGCCTCGAACATCTCGCGCAAGGTGGTCCTGCGGATGGGCGACCCGTCGCAGTACATGCTGCTCGGCACTCCGCGCGACGTGCTCGACGAGCAGTCCGTTCCCGGGCGCGCCGTCATCGACGGTCACGAGGCGCAGATCGCCGTCCTCGGCGGGACCTCCAACGCCGTCGAGCAGACGAAGGCGCTCGGGGTCCTCGGCGACAAGCTCCGCGCGGAGGGCGTGCGCGATCTCCCCGAGATCGGTGCCCTGCCGACCGCGGTGCCGGCCACGGACATGCCGGCCCGGGTCGACGGGATGCCGGTGTTCGGCGTCGCCGACGACACCCTCTCGGCGCACGGTTTCGAGCCGATCGGTTCGTTCGTGATCTCGGGGCCGCCGGCATCCGGTCGCACCAACGCTCTCAAGTCGCTCGTCATCGCGATGGAACGCTTCGACCCGGGCGTCCAGCTCTACCACTTCGGCAGCCGGCGCGCCGAGCTCAAGGACTTCCGTCCGTGGGTGAAGAGCGCCACCCGTCCCGACGACGAGAAGGAGCTGGCCACCGAGCTGGCCGAGCTCATCACGCGGGATGTATCGGAAGGCCGCATCCTCATCGTGATCGAGGACATGCCGCACCTGTCGGACGGCCCCGCCGACCGCCCGATGCGCACCCTGCTGCAGGCGATGAACGACAGTGAGCACATGCTGATCGGCGACGCCGAGATCTCGCGGGCGAGCGGCAGCATCGGTGTGCTGGGGGAGTGGAAGGCGGGCCGTCAGGGCATCGTCCTCAAGCCCGACACGTACGACGGCGAGGCGATCTTCAAGACGCCGTTCGGCCGGGTCAAGCGGTCGGACTTCCCCGTCGGTCGAGGCATCTTCGTGCAGGCGGGTCGCTCGGTCACCGTGCAGATGCCGCTCGTCGCCGATGTGGCACCCCCGCCGCAGCCGACGGTCGCGCCCCCGACGACACGGGCGGCTGCCCGCGAAGCGGTGACGGCGGATGCCGCGGGAACGACGCTCGGCGCCTGACCCCCGACGTGCCGAACGTCGTATCCAGAGAGGTGGATCACGTGGCGGAGATCGCAGATTTCGTCCCGCATGCGTTCCTGACCCTTCTGAGGCTCGACGGTGCAGAGCACCTCGAGGACGAACTCGACTGGGGCCTGTTCCCTGAGGCGGTTGAGCGGCAGGGTGCACCCGCTTTTGACGAGTCCTTCATGTTCGTCCCCTTCCTTCTTCGGGCGAACCTGGCACGGTCGACACCCTGCAGAAACGTCAGACGCTGTCGACTATCTAGGTCATGGTCGACCTGCAGGCGCCCATCGGGCACTGATCGGCCGCAGTCGGATTCGTCCCAGCCCTTCGATCTCCGGGTGGACTCCGGTGGGGTCTCCACAACGACGGTCTTCGGTTAGCTTGAGGGACATGGTCGAGATCGCTGATTTTGTTGCGCACGCGCCGGTCGAACCCGAGGTCATCGCGGCCTACCGGGAGCGGGTGCCCGCAGAGATCGTCGAGATCTGGGACACGTACGGGTACGGCACATTCGCTCACGGTTTTCTTCGAGTAATCAATCCCACGGTCTACGAGGCTGAACTCGGCGGCCGAATCGGCAAGACCCAGGGTGACGGTGTGGCGATCCCCGTCATGGTCACCGGGCTGGGAGATCTCATCACCTGGGAGCCCAGTCTGGGTGGACTTGTGGGTCTCATCTTCCGCGAGAACAGAGGCGTCGGCCTGGGGGATGTCGATTCGTTCCTTCTGCTCACGGAGGCTGTGGGTGCTGACCATCTGGCCTCGGAGTTCAACTGGGGGGTCTTCCCCGACGCGGTCGCCATGCACGGCCCGCAGGGCTTCGAGGAGTCGTTCATCTTCGTTCCGCTGCCGTCGTTGGGTGGGTCGGGCACGGTCGACACTCTTCAGAAGCGTCAGACGCTGTCGGCTATCCAGGTCATGGTCGACCTGCAGGGGCCCATCGGGCACTGACCGGCCACACCTTGAATTCCTCTCTAGGTTGGAAACCATGGTTCAGGTCGAGGATTTCGTCCCGCATGCGCCGGTAGAGCCGGAAGTGATCGCTGCCTACCGTGACCGAGTTCCCGCGGAGATCGTCGAGATCTGGGAGCAGTACGGATATGGCACGTTCGGCGAGGGCTTCATCCGCGTCATCAACCCTGGCGTGTACGAGTCCGAGCTCGGCGACCGCATCGGGAAGACCCAGGGGGACGGGATCGCCATTCCTGTCATGGTGACCGGTCTCGGTGACCTGATCACGTGGGAGCCGAGTCTGGGCGGGCTCGTCGCTCTCATGTTCAGAAGCAACCGCGGTACGGGGATGGGCAAAGCCGCTACCTTTCTCGGTCTGCTGAAGCTGGACGGTTCGGAATACCTGTCGGAGAAGTTCGCGTGGGATGTCTTTCCCCAGGCGGTCGAGCAGCAGGGTCCGCCGGACTTCGACGAATCGTTCATCTTCGTTCCCCTCCCGTCATTGGGTGGGCCGGGCACGGCCGATACTCTCCAGAAGCGTCCCACCCTCTCGGCTATCCAGGTCATAGTCGACCTGCAGGGCCCGATCGGACACTGATCCGCGCGGCGGTTCGTGCTGGGCGAAATATAGGGCCTCGAAGGTGGGTAGTTCTCCCCATATGTGGCTCGGATGTCCTTCGCTAGCATCGGTGACGCGGGGGGATGGACAAGGTCCCCGCACCACGACGACACGCTGGGAGGCGGGTTCATGGCTCACGATTTTGGTGCAACATACAGCGAGATGGAGAGCGCGGCGGCGCGGCTTCGCGACGGTCGCCAGACCGTCACCGACACGCTCAAGGAGCTCCAGGGCATCATCGACGACCTGGTGCAGGACGGCTTCAAGACCGAGAACGCGTCCGAGGCCTACTCGACCGCCTACTCGGAGCTCACGACGTCGCTCGACGACGCCGCCGAGGCCGTCAACGACATGGCGCAGGCGCTCGACCAGATGGCGGACCGCATCCGCGACACGGACGCGGAGATGGCCGCAGGCTGATCCCCGGCTCGCTCACGGGCCGCGATGCGATCTCAGGATCCGCATCGCGGCCCGTTGCCTGTGTTCATGATGATTAGGATCAGGATGACGAACGGAGTGTCGCGACGATGACCACCTCGCAGACCTACTGGTACAACCTCTCGACCCAGTCCGTGGTGCGCGACGACGAGCGCCCGTCGGAGGACTGCCTGGGCCCGTTCGCCAGCGCAGCCGAGGCGGAGGACTCGCCCGCCGTGCTGCTCGAGTACGCGAAGAGCTGGCTCGAAAGCGAAGAGAGCGAGCCGTACCGGCAGATGGCCGAGGAGCTCGGCGACGACACCGACCGCATCTGATCAGCGGATGCGAGCTTCCCGCCGCACCGCGGTCGCTGCTGTCGCGGTCGCCGTCCTGGCGTTGAGCGCGTGCGCGTCGGCGCTCCCGCCGTCCGTCGTCCCCGACAGCACGGTCACCGTCGGCTGGGCCGGTCCGGTGACATCCCTGAACGCCCGGGTCGATCCGACGCCGGGCAACCGCGACATCGCGGCGGTGACCCGATCGTCCTTCGGCCGTGTCGTGGACGGTGAGGTCGTCCCGGACGAGTCGTTCGGCACGGTCCGCATCCTTGAAGAAGACCCGTTCACGGTCCGCTACGACCTGGCGGAGCCGTCATGGTCTGACGGCATCCCGCTCGACGCCGCCGACCTCGTCCTCGGATGGGCGGCATCCGTGGGTCTGCTGTCCGAGGACGGCCCGTCGGATGCCGCGCTGGAGGCGCCCCGTCCGAGGATCGACGAGTTCGCGCGGTCGATCGACGTCATGTTCGCAGCCCCGACCATCGCGTGGCAGACCGCGGTGTCGGCGGACGCCCCGGCGCACACGGTCGGCATGCGTGCCTTCGACCTCGACGACCCGATGGAGGCGAAGCAGGCGGTCATCCGGGCCGTCCTCGAGCGGGATGCCGGTGCCCTCGCCGCGATCGCGGAGGTCTGGAACACCGCCTTCGCCGTCTCGGGCGACACCGTCGACGCCGATCTCGCGCTCTCGAGCGGCCCCTACGTCGTCGCCGACATCGCGGACGAGGGCGCGAGCGTCACGCTGGCGCCCAACCCGGCCTACGCCGGTGCGGCCGCGCCCAAGTTCGCCGACATCGAGCTCGTCCCGCGCGGCGACGATCCCGTCGCGGCGGTGGGGGAGTCGCTCGACATCGTCTCGCTGAGCCCGACCCCCGACGACCGGGAAGCCGTCCGTCAGCGCGAGCGACGGGACTTCGTCGTGCAGACGACGCACGACGGCACCATCTGGACGCTGCTCCTCAGTCCCGACGGGGTCTTCACGGAACGCGCCGCGCGCGCGGCCTTCCTGCGTGTCGTCCCCGCCGACGAG
Source organism: Microbacterium gawkjiense (assembly GCF_031932225.1). NCBI lineage: Bacteria > Bacillati > Actinomycetota > Actinomycetes > Micrococcales > Microbacteriaceae > Microbacterium > Microbacterium gawkjiense. The sequence continues at coordinate 1,281,030 of NZ_JAUZVV010000002.1, read as the reverse complement.
ATGGTCGCCGCCGGTGCGGGCGAGTGGGCGCAGGCGTACCCGAAGACCACGTCGATGGTCACGGCGCCGGGGTCCCGCGCCTTCGACGTCGTCACGGAGGATTCCGGATTCGCCGAGGCGCTCGGCACGCCGGCCGACGACGCCGCCCTGGACCGGACGGCGGCGGGTGTCCGCGACGACGCGCGCGTGTGCGTCCTCTACGACTCCCGCAACGGCTTCGCCAAGGGGGCGTTCGGCGCTCTGAAGACGGCGGCCGCCGAGGCGGGGTGGGACGTCGTCGACTGCGCCACGGACGACCTCGACGCCGCCGTGAAGGCGCCCGGGTGGGATGCCGTCATCCGGCGCGTCCGCGTGCCGCAGACCCCTCGGGCCATCGCCCAGCAGTGGGGCACCGACGGATCGTCGAGCCTCGTCGGCCAGGCCGACCCCGCACGCGACGAGCTGATCTCGACGCTCCAGCAGACCGTCGACGTCTACGCCGCGCGGGATCTGCTCGCCCGGATCGAGTCGACGATCGTGCAGGCCGCCGTCGCACGGCCGCTCGCCGCCGCCCCGCGCGTGACGATCGTCGCCCCTGACGTCACCGGGGTCACGGTGCGCGACGGTGACGACGCTCCGCTGCTCTCCGACGTCGCGGGCTGGACGCCCGCCGGCTGAACCGCGGCATCCGCTGTCGTGTCCGATTTCCGCGAGTCGGTGTCGGTGGCGCGTGTCAGGCTGGAGCCATGACGATCGCGCCGATGACCTTCGACGAGCGGTACCGCGCGATCGACGCGCGGGACGCGCGGTTCGACGGACAGTTCGTCACCGCCGTCCACTCGACCGGCATCTACTGCCGACCGAGCTGCCCGGCCCGCACGCCGAAAGCCGCGAACGTCACCTTCTACCCGACGAGCGCCGCCGCGCACGAGGCCGGTTTCCGCGCGTGCAAACGCTGCCTCCCCGAGGCGACCCCGGGCTCGCCGCAGTGGAACCTCCGCGGCGACGTCGCCGGTCGCGCGATGCGCCTGATCGCCGACGGCGTCATCGACCGGGAAGGAGTGCCCGGGCTCGCACGGCGTCTCGGTTACTCGGAACGCCACCTCACGCGTCTGCTCGCCGCCGAGCTCGGGGCGGGCCCGCTCGCCCTCGCGCGGGCCCACCGGGCGCACACGGCCCGGACCCTGCTCGTCGACACCGAGCTGCCGATGGCCGACGTCGCGTTCGCGGCGGGCTTCGGCAGCATCCGTCAGTTCAACGACACCATGACCGAGGTCTTCGCGCTGTCGCCGACCGAGCTGCGCGCGAGGCGGCGGGGCGGGACCGCGACCGCCGGCCGCATCGACCTCGTCCTGCCCGTGCGCGAGCCCTTCGACTCCGTCGGCCTGTTCGGGTGGATGCGCGCCCATGCGATCCCGGGTGTCGAGGTGGGTGAGACGGCGTCGTTCGCGCGCACGATCCGGCTGGACGGCGGACCGGCGTGGTTCGAGGTGCGGCAGGATGCCGCGGGACGGATGCGGCTGCGCGCCGACCTCGCCTCGTTGCGCGACCTCGCCCCGCTCCTGTCCCGCGTCCGTCGCCTGTTCGACCTCGACGCCGACCCCGCCGCCGTCGACGCGGCGCTCGCCGCGCACCCCGAGCTGCGGCCCCTCGTCGCGCGGGTGCCCGGCGTGCGTCTGCCCGCAGCGATCGACGCGGACGAGATGCTCATCCGCGCGATGATCGGCCAGCAGATCAGCGTCGCGTCGGCGCGGACGGTGATGGGCCGCCTCGCCGCCGCCCTCGGCGAGCCCGTCGAGACCCCGCACGGACCCGCCGTCCTGTTCCCGACGCCGCAGGCCGTCGCCGAGCACGGTGCCGAGGTGCTGCGGGGACCGGGCGCGCGCATCCGCGCCATCGTTCAGGCGGCGACGGCCCTCGCCGACGGCTCGCTCCGGCTCGGACCCGGCGACGACACCCACGAACAGCGCGCCGCCCTGCTCGCCCTCCCGGGGATCGGGCCGTGGACCGCTGACTACGTGCGCATGCGGGTGCTCGGCGACCCCGACGTCCTGCTGCCCGGCGACGTGGCGGCCCGGGCGGGAGCGGCGGCCGCCGGCATCCCGTCGGACGCGAAAAACCTGACCGCCTGGTCGGCGCGGGTCGCGCCCTGGCGCAGCTACCTCATGGCGCACCTCTGGTACGCCGCGCCCGTCACGCAGGCCTGGCGTGCCGTGGACCTCGATCCCTCTTCCCGGAAGGCCGCCTCATGACCGCGATCCTGCAGACCATCGACACCCCCGACGGCCCGTTCACGATCCTTGAGGACGACGGTCGGGTGCTGTCGTCCGGGTGGACGGACGACCCCGAGCGCATCCTCGGGCGCCTCCGCGCAGACCGCGTGCCGCCGCACGTCGCGCCGGGGCGGACGCAGGCGGCGGCGCGGACGCTCGCGTACTACGACGGCGACCTCACCGCGATCGACGACGTGCCCGTGATGCAGTACGGCACCGCCCTGCAGACCGCCGGGTGGGCGGCCCTGCGTCGCATCCCGGCCGGGGGACCGCTCACGTACCGCGAGTTCGCGGCCCACCTCGGATCGCCGAACGCGGTCCGGGCCGCGGCATCCATCTGCGCGCGGAACGCGCCGGCGCTGTTCGTCCCGTGCCACCGGGTCCTCCGCACCGCGGGAGCGCTCGGCGGGTTCGCGTGGGGGCTGCACGTGAAGCAGAGCCTGCTGCAGCGCGAAGCGGGGAAATGATCAATCCATCTGAGTAAGCGCTTGCTTACAGCGAATCCTCAGGGATATCCTGGAGGGCTCCCGCACGCCGCGGGGGCCCTGTCCGGCCCCATCAAGGAGGAAGCCATGTCCCCGGAGATCGTCTACACGAAGTCCGCCGCCTTCCTCGTCGCCGGACGCCCCGTCCGTCGGGGATGACGACCGAGGTCTGACCTCGCGCGGAAGCTTCCCGCGCCCCTCATCGTTCTCCCTCGACGGGTCCCCGAGACCCCGATCGTCCGCGCCCCCGTGCGCTCCTCGCCGCTTCGGCATCCGCTCCTCACCTGTGCAGGATCATGACCTCCTCGACGCATCCCCGTCTGTCCACCGCCCGTTCCCTCGCCCGCCTGATCCCCTTCGCGAAGCCCGTGCTCCCGCGCCTGGGGCTCGGCGCCCTCAGCGCGCTCATCGCGAGTCTGCTGGGTCTCACCATCCCCCTCGTGCTCGAGCAGATCGTCGGCACGAACGGGCCCATAGCCTCGGGTGACCCGTGGCTGATCGCCCTCGGCGCCGGCGCAGTGCTGCTGCTCGGCCTCCTCGAGGCGCTCATGGTGTGGGCGCGCCGCTGGTTCGTGCTCGCCCCAGCCACCGCCGTCGAGTACGAGCTGCGCACCGACTTCTACGCGCGCCTGCAGCGGCTGCCGGTCGCTTTCCATGACCGCTGGCAGTCCGGCCAGCTGCTCAGCCGCATGATGCAGGACATTGGCCTCATCCGTCGATGGATGGCCTTCGGTGTCGTGTTGCTGGTCGTGAACATGATCACGATCGTCGTCGGCTCCGTCATTCTGTTCAGCTGGCACTGGCTGCTCGGCACGATCTTCGTCGTCGTCTCCGCACCGCTGTGGATCGCCGGCTACGTCTTCGAGAACCGATACGGCATGCTCTCGCGGCAGAGCCAGGACCAGGCCGGCGACCTGGCGACCGCCGTCGAGGAGTCGGTCCACGGCATCCGTGTCCTCAAGGCCTTCGGCCGCGGCAGCCACGCCCTGCGCAAGTTCACGCGTCAGGCGGAGACGCTCCGCGAGACCGAGATCAGCAAGGCCAAGGCCGTCGGCTGGATCTGGTTCTGGCTGGTGCTGCTCCCCGACATCGCGTTCGCGCTGTGCCTGGGCGCGGGCATCTACCTCGTGTCGGTGGAGCAGATCGACACCGCGGCGCTCATCGCCTTCTTCGCGATGGCGACCATTCTGCGGTGGCCCGTCGAATCCATCGGGTTCCTGTTCTCGTTCCTCGTCGACGCGCGCACCGCGACGGACCGCATCTTCGAGGTCTTCGACGAGCAGAACACGATCGTCGACCCCGAACGCCCCGTCTCGATCGCCGAACCCCGCGGCGAGCTGGTCTTCGAGGGGGCGCGGTTCCGCTATCAGGATGCCGCGGCCACCGAGCGAGACCTGCTCGACGGCATCGACCTGTCGCTGCGGCCGGGCGAGACCATGGCGCTCGTCGGTCTCACCGGCTCGGGCAAGACGACGCTCACGACGCTGCCCGGACGCCTGTACGACGTCACCGGAGGACGCGTGCTGCTCGACGGCGTCGACGTGCGCGCGCTGCCGCTGACCGAGCTGCGCCGTCACGTCGGCATGGCCTTCGAGGACGCCACGCTGTTCTCGCAGACCGTGCGCGAGAACGTCCTCCTCGGTCGTGAGGACCTCGATCCGCACAGCCCCGAGGGTGAGCGCGTCCTGCGCGAAGCCCTGCAGGTCGCGCAGGCGGCGTTCGTCGACGACCTGCCCGACGGCGTCGACACCGTCATCGGCGAAGAGGGGCTGAGCCTCTCGGGCGGTCAGCGTCAGCGTCTCGCACTGGCCCGTGCCGTCGCCGCCCGCCCGGCCGTCCTCGTACTCGACGACCCGCTGTCGGCTCTCGACGTCGACACCGAGGCGCTCGTCGAGGACGCCCTCCGCGTGGTGCTCGCCGAGACGACGGCCCTCGTGGTCGCCCACCGGCCGTCCACCGTCACGCTCGCCGACCGCGTCGCCCTCCTCGAAGAGGGGCGCATCACCGCTGTCGGCACGCACTCCGAGCTCCTGCGCACCAGCGAGCACTACCGGCACGTCATCTCGAGCCTCGAGGACGAGCAGGAACGTCAGCAGAAGAGGGAGGTGTCCCTGTGAGCACCGTCACGGGCACCAGCGGCGAAGACCGCTCCGATTACACCCGCGAGGAGAGCCGGCAGATCCGGCGCCGCTCGCTGCGACTGCTCGGGTCGCTCGTCACGCCGCTGAAGATGCAGCTCGTCCTCGCGGGCATCGTGCTGGTCGTCTCAACGGTGCTCCGCGTGGCCGGCCCGGCGCTGGTCGGCTGGGGCATCGCGAACGCCCTGCCCGCTGTCCAGAAAGAGGCCGACTGGATGCCGACGATCGCCGTCGTCGCGGTGTTCCTGGTCACTGCGATCGGCGGTGCGGCCCTCATCGGGTGGTACGCGGTCGTCGTGGCGCGGCTGACTCAGGCGGTCATGCTGGACCTCCGCAAGCGGATCTTCCTGCACACGCAGAAGCTCAGCCTCGAGTTCCACGAGTCGTACACGTCCGGCCGCATCATCTCGCGTCAGACGAGCGACCTCGACACGATCCGCGAGCTGCTCGACGGCGGACTCAACGAGCTGGTCTCGGGCCTGCTGTACGGCGGGTTCACGCTCGTCGCGCTGATCCTGCTCGACTGGCAGTCCGGCCTCGTGCTCGCCTTCATGGGCATCCCGCTGTTCTTCCTCATGCGCTGGTTCTACCTGCGCTCGCAGGTCGTCTACCGCGAATCGCGCGTCGTGAGCGCGAAGGTGATCGTCAAGTTCGTCGAGACGATGACCGGCGTCCGCGCCGTCAAGGCCTTCCGCAAGGAGCCGGCCAACGACGGCGAGTTCGGCGGGCTCGCGAGCGACTACCGCGACATCAACATGCGCTCGATCCGCCTGTTCGGCACGTTCGAGCCCGCCATGATGGCGCTCGCCTCGTTCGCCCTCGCCGCCGTCGTGCTGTGGGGCGGGCTGCGCGTGGTCAGCGGTGCGCTCGAGCTCGGCTTCCTGCTGTCGGCCGTCCTGTACGTGCGAAACTTCTTCGCGCCCATGCAGGAGGTCGCGTTCTTCCTGAACTCGTACCAGTCCGCCACCGCGGCGCTCGAGAAGGTGTCGGGCGTACTGGAGGAGGACCCGACGGTCCCCGACCCCACGAAGCCGGTCGACCTGCGCCAGGCGACCGGCCACCTGCGCTTCGACGACGTGACGTTCGGGTACTCCGAGTCGAAGACGATCCTGCCGCACTTCCGGCTCGACATCCCGGCCGGGCAGACGATCGCCCTCGTCGGCACGACGGGCGCCGGCAAGTCGACCCTCGCCAAGCTCGTCGCGCGGTTCTACGACCCGACGAAGGGGGCCGTGACCCTCGACGGCGTCGACCTGCGGGAGCTGCACCCGAAGGACCTGCGCCGCGCGATCGTCATGGTCACGCAGGAGGCGTACCTGTTCAGCGGGACCGTCGCCGACAACATCGCGCTCGGCAAGCCCGACGCGACGATGGACGAGATCCGTGCGGCGGCCCGCGCGGTCGGTGCGGACGCCTTCATTGAGAAGCTGCCCGACGGGTACGACACCGACGTGAACAAGCGCGGTGGCCGCGTCTCGGCCGGTCAGCGTCAGCTGATCTCGTTCGCGCGCGCGTTCCTTGCCGACCCCGCGGTGCTGATCCTCGACGAGGCCACGGCGTCGCTCGACATCCCGAGCGAACGCCAGATCCAGGAGGCCCTCGGCACCCTGCTCGCCGACCGCACGGCGATCATCATCGCGCACCGTCTGTCGACGGTCGCGATCGCCGACCGCGTGCTCGTCATGGAGCACGGCCGGATCATCGAGGACGACACCCCCGACGCCCTCATCGCCGGCACGGGCAAGTTCGCGCAGCTGCACCGCGCCTGGCGCGAATCGCTCGTCTGAGCCGGCGCTGAGCCGCTGACGGATGCCGGGGCCCGAAGTCGGGGCCCCGGCATCCGTCGTTCGTGGTCTGCCGTTCGTGCCGGATGCAGGTTCAGGCGGCCGTCACCGCGCGCAGCCTGCGGTCGGAGTCTTCTGAACCTGCACTCGGCACGCCGGACGCCGGCCGCGGGTCAGATCGCGCCGGCGCGGTGGACGGCCGTACCCAGGGGGTGGGCCGTCGTGATCTCGGCCAGGGCGAGGGCGCCGTCGATCCCGACGCCCTGCGGGGCGACGAGCCGCAGCCCCGCGCCCTCGCCGAGCGCGGCCGCGAAGGCGTCGTGCAGCGTCCGCGAGGCGAACACCCCGCCGATCGCGCAGACGTCGAACACCGGCTCGTCGGTGCGCACGCGGCGGACGGCGGTCCGAGCGGACCACGCGAGCTGCTGCGCGGCACGGTGCGAGATCTCCCGCGCGACGGCGTCGCCCGCATCCGCCGCCCGCGCGACGTTCCGCGCGAGCGACGCGACCACCCGCACGCGATCGTGATCGGCCTGCAGGGCCATGTACGCCTGCGAGAGGTCGGGCCACCGGGCGAGGGCGTCGTCGGTCAGCAGCGTCGCCGGTCCGCGGCCGTCGTATGCGCGCATGACGGCGTCGAGCGCCTCTCGACCGATCCAGTAGCCGCTGCCGGCGTCGCCCATGATCCAGCCCCACCCGTCGACACGGGCCGTGTCGGTCGCGCCGACGGCCAGGGTGACCACTCCCGTTCCGGCCGCGACGACCGCGCCGTGCCGGTCGCCGAGCGCACCGAGGAACGACGTCGTCGAGTCGTGCGCGAGCATCGTGGCCCGCACGCCGTCGGCGTGGACGAGCGAGAGCAGCGCGTCGGCATCCGCGTCGCGGTCGGTGAGTCCCGAGATCCCCGCCGCGACGATGTCGGGTTCGGTGCCCGTGCGCTGGAGGGTCTCGTGGACGACGCGCGCCAGCTGGGGCAGGAGCGGTCCGCCGGTGTGGATGCCGCGGAACGCGAGGTCCTCCCGACGGGAGCCGTCGTCGACCCTCACCTTGATGTCGCTCTGGCCGGCGTCGATGGCCAGCACGCGGCGCGCGCTCATCGTCCTCCTCCTGTGGCAGCCGCCGTCAGCGCACGATAGTGCGAGCGCAGGAACTCACCCGCCGGCTTCCCGTATGGACAGTAGTCGTCGTTGTCCTCCGCCGCGTCGGGCGCGTAGAGCTCCGCCGGCCAGTCCCAGAGGAAGAAGCCCGACACCCACTCCCGCTCGCCGCACGCGTCGAACATCGCGCGGTAGTAGTCGAGCTGCGCCTGGCCCGACGGAGCGCCCTCGAGAGCCCAGTCGTTCGGCCTCATCGGGGAGTTCTCCCGCGACGGGCAGCCCGCCTCGAGGAACACGAAGGGCGTGCCGGATGCCTCGACCACCGCCTCGATCCGGTCGAGGTTCTCCTGCCACGCGTCGATCGGGTAGTAGCCGCTGGACGAGATGACGTCGACCGCGTCCCACCAGCCGATCCGGTCCTCCTGATACTTGTCGCAGTTGTACGTGATCAGTCCGGAGTACACCTCCCGCACCGCCCGGATGAGCTCGCGCCAGTGCGCCTCCTGCCCGTCGGCGCGCACCATCTCGCAGCCGATGCAGAGCATCGCGCAGCCCTCGGCCTGCGCGATGCGGGCGGCGTCGAGGATGAACGCCCGGTAGGACGCGAACCACTCGGTCCAGCTCGGTTCGCCGGGGACGTCCCAGTCGAAGAAGCCGATGAAGGCGCGCCAGGTCCCGTCGGCGACGTTGACGACCGGCTTCAGGCACACCTTCATCCCACGCTCGTGCGCGGCGCGGATCGCGTGCACGATCTCGTCCTCGGTCACCGTCGGCTCGTCGCGGAACGGGATGTCGGTCGAGAACGCGGTCGCCTGCTCGGCGGCGTACGCGAGCGCCGTCCAGGTGACGCCGTGGTCGGCCATCGCGTCGAGGGATGCCGCTGCGGCGGGGGTCGACCACGTTCCGCGGACGCCCGTCCATCCCCACGTCATGCCGCAGACTGGCCCCTCGAGGGCGGTCATCCGGTCACCAGCTGATTGGCGGAGCGGAGCACGCGCGGATCGGCGAGGGCGGCGGCATCGAGTGCGATGCCGGCGTCGTGGTGCACGACGATGCGCCCGGTCTCGCCGGGGAGCAGCGTGAGCAGGCCGTCGGCCGGCTGCGCGGAGGTGTGCACCTTGTCGGCGAGCAGCGAGACGTCGCGGGCGAAGCGCTCCGCCGTGATGCTCACCTCCGTGCCGCCCTCGACGGGGCGCGTCGCCACAGCCAGGCCCGGGTCGCCGAGCGTCGAGTCGCGCGGCTCGGCGAAGTACCAGACCCCGCGCGCGGAGTCGGCGTCGACGACGAGCGCTTCGGCGGCGGCATCCGTCGGCGTGGTCAGGTCGGTGTCGATCGTCACGGCGAGCGTCCCCCAGGCCTCGACGGTGACGTCCACCGCGCCGTCGGCGAGCACGTCGCCGCCGAACGAGACGCGTCGGGTGCGGAGCGGAACGGTCCACGTCTCATCGGTGTCGTTGCCGAGGACGGCGACGAGCCGGCCGTCCCGCGGCTGCACCGTCACGACGCGCGCGGCGAAGGCGTTCTTCAGCGCGTGGAACAGCGGCTTGACCCGCTCGGCTCCGTCGATCGCCGCCCACGAGGTGACCGGCCAGCAGTCGTTGAGCTGCCACACGACGGCGCCCATCGTGTGCGGCGCCCACGAGCGGAAGTGGTCGAGCGCGGCGCCGACGGCGAGGGCCTGGTTCAGCTGCATGGCCCAGTGCCACGTCTCCATATCGGCCGGCATCCGGAAGTGGGGGAGCAGCCCGTTCGTGAGCTTCGTGTTCCCCTCCATCGCCTTCTGGTGCACGATCATGCCCGGCGATTCCGGGGTGAGCGGACTGTCGTCGACCGAGTCGACGAGCGTCGTCCACGCCGGCGGTGCCTGCCAGCCGAACTCGGCGACGAAGCGCGGGGTGTGCTCGCGGTAGGTCGACCAGTCGCGGCGGTTCCACTGCTCCCACAGGTGCATGCTGCCGTGCTTCTCGTCGTTGGGGTGCGGTCCGGTCTGACGGCCGGATGCGGCATCCCATCCCGTCTCCGGACTGAACGGGCTGCCGGGGGCGTACGGCACGTGAGGGGCGAGTTCGGCGATGATCGCCGGGAACAGCTCGTAGTAGTACGTCGCGCCCCAGCTCTTGCCGTCGAGGCTCAGCTTCCAACCCCAGTCCTCGAAGCCCCACAGGTTCTCGTTGTTGCCGACGAGTTGGGCGAGCGAGGCGTGCGACGCCAGACGCACGACGTTCTCGCGCGCCTCGGCCTCGATCTCGGAGCGCAGGGGCTCCTCCTCGGGATAGGCGGCGCAGGCGAACAGGAAGTCCTGCCAGACGAGCAGTCCGAGTTCGTCGGCGAGGTCGTAGAAGTCGTCGGACTCGTAGAGGCCGCCGCCCCACACGCGGATGAGGTTCACGTTCGCGTCGATCGCCTGGCGCAGTCGGCGCTCGTAGCGGTCCCGATCGACGCGCACGGGGAGTGCGTCGTCGGGGATCCAGTTGACGCCTTTCACGAAGATCGGCCGGTCGTTGACGACGAGCGTGTAGGGGGTGCCCGCGGCATCCGGCTCGGTGTCCCAGTGGACAGTACGGAACCCGACCCGTCGGGTGGTCGCGTCCAGCGTCCGACCCGCCGCGTGGAGGACGACCTCGACCGTGTAAAGCGGCTGCTCGCCGTGACCGACCGGCCACCAGCGTCGGACGGCCGAGAGGTTCACCTCGACGCGGCCCGTCTCGCCGACGACCGCGGCGCTCGCGGTCGTCTCGCCGTCCAGGCCGGGACCGCGGACGATCGCGTGCACCTCCAGGTTCGAGCCGGCGGCATCCGTCCGTTCGACGTCGACGTCGACGGTGACCCGTCCGCCGTCGCCCATCGGTGTCGCGACGACGCGCGTCCGCGACAGGCGCGCGGTGGACCAGGACTCGAGGTGCACCGGCTTCCAGATGCCGCTCGTGTAGGTGGCGATGCCCCAGTCCCAGCCGAAGCTGCAGGCGGACTTGCGGATCGCCTCATAGGGCAGCGGGTAGGGGCGCGGGCGGGCACCGAGGTCGAGGCTGGCCTGGTTCGCGTAGGGCACGGGCGCGCGGAAGGCGACCTCGAGCTCGTTGTCGCCGTCCTGCAGGTGCGCGGCGACGTCGTAGCGGTACGACCGGTGCTGGTTGGCGACCTCACCGACGGCGCGGCCGTTCAAGCGGATTGTCGCGACCGTGTCGACGCCGTCGAAGACGAGGTCGTGGCGGTCGCTGCCGTCGGGCGTCCAGGCGAACGTGGTGCGGTAGGTCCAGTCCACGAGACCGATCCAGGCCAGCAGCGACTCGTTGTCCCCGTGGAACGGGTCGGGGATGCGCCCCTCGGCGAGCAGGTCGACGTGGATGCTGCCGGGCACGACCGCGTCGACGTCGGCCCCCGCGAGGGCGTCGGGGACGGGCCCTGCGGCGGCGCGGACGGTCCACCCGTCGTGGAGGGGGCGGCGGGAGAGGTGGGTCACTTGACGGCTCCTGAGGTGAGGCCCTGATAGATCCAACGCTGCAGGAGCAGGAAGGCGATGAGCGTCGGGATGATCACGACGAGCGTCCCGGCGGCGATCACCTCCCACTGCGCGCCGAAGGGCCCTTTGAATCGGAAGAGGGACGTGGAGATCATGCCCTCGGAGGGCAGGTAGAGGAAGGGGGCGTAGAACTCGTTGTACACGGCGATGCCCTTGATGATGACGACCGTCGCGATCGCGGGACGCAGCAACGGCAGCACCACACGCCAGTAGATGGTCCACCGGTTCGCCCCGTCGATCATGGCGGCTTCGTCGAGCGAGATCGGGATGGACTGCATGAACTGGATGAACAGGTAGATCGCGATGATGTCCGTGCCCATGAACAGCAGGATGAGCGCGGCTTTCGTGTCGTAGAGCCCGAGGCCGTTGACGAGCTGGAAGGTCGCGACCTGGCTCGTGACCCCCGGGATGAGGGTCGCGAGCAGGAAGAGTCCCATGACGACCTTCTTGCCGCGGAACTGGAAGCGGTCGAGGGCGTAGGCGGCCATCGTGCCGAGCGCGATCGTGCCGACGAGCGACACGGCGAGCACGATCGTCGTGTTGACGAAGCCCTCGAGCATCTTGCCGCTCGTGAACGCGGTCACGAAGTTGTCGACGTTGAACCAGTTCGAGGGCGGGTCGAAGGGGCCCGTGCTCGCATACTCGCTCGAGCTCTTCATCGCCGCGAACAGCAGCACCGACAGCGGCAGCAGCGTCACGATCGCCGCGATCACGAGGCTCGTGTACTTCGCCGCCGTCGCGCTCAGGCTGCCGAGGCGCTGCAGCGGCGTCCGCGCGGACCGGCGCCGGGGGAGCGACGTCGGCTTCGTGGGCGGCATCAGGGTCGCGGTCACGTCAGGTCCACCTTCTCGTCGGGGAACACGCGTCGTTGGATCACCGTGACGACCAGGACGATCACCAGCAGGACGACGGCCATCGCCGAGGCGAGGCCCACCTGCCGGAACGAGAACGCGGTCTGCAGGGTCTGGATGACGAACGTCGCGGATCCGTTGGCGCCGCCGGTCATGATGAAGGGCACCTCGAACACCGACAGGCTGCCGGCGATGGCGAGGATGAACGACAGGCCGATGATGCGACGGATGCCGGGGGCGATGATGGACCAGAACTGCTGCCACTTGTTGGCACCGTCGAGCTCCGCGGCTTCGTACAGCTCGCGCGGGATCGACTGGATCGCGCCGAGGAACAGGACGAAGTTGAGGCCGGTGTAGCGCCAGACCGAGGTGCCCGCCAGCGACCAGTTGACGACGTCCGGGTCGCCGAGCCACTGCGGCGGGTCGGCGAGGCCGAACCAGCCGAGGACGGTGTCGAGGGTGCCGCCGGGCTGGAAGAGGTAGAGGAAGACGAACCCGATGGCGACGCCGTTGATCAGGTACGGGAAGAACAGGATGCCGCGGAAGAGGTTCGAGAACCGCGTCGAGAAGCTGAGGATCGTCGCGAAGTAGAGGGCGATCGCCATCTGCAGGAACGACGCCGCGAAGTAATACAGACTCACCCAGAAGACGCTGAAGATGCGAGGGTCGGTGAACACCTGGATGTAGTTGTCAAGCCCGACGAGGTTCTTCTCGAGGTCGATGCCGTCCCAGTCGGTGACGGAGTAGTAGAAGAGGTTCAGCGCGGGCCAGTACGTGAACAGCAGGAGGAGGCCGACGGCCCCCGAGAGGAAGAGCCAGGGCGTGAGCCGCTGGACGATCCCGCGTCCCGCCCCGCGCGACCCGGCGCCGGGTGCGCCGGTCCCGCGGCGCGAGCCGCGAAGCCGGCGCACCCGGGCGGGTGCGGACAGGACCGCAGGGGCGTCCGCGGGAGCGGAGCCGGGAGTTGCGATCGCCATCGTGGATGCCTCTCTCAGCCGAGCTTCTCGACCGATGCGCCCCAGCGCTCGTTGAGTTCAGCGAAGTAGCTCTCCTTGTCGCCGTCGGCGGCGCCGCGGGCGATGTCGATGAGCTTCTGGCGGTAGAGGGGGCCGTAGAGGTCGATCTGCGAGTCGTCGGCGACGGAGTTGATGAGGCCCTCCTTGCCGGCGGGGGCGGGGTTGATCTCCATGAGCTCCACGCCGGAGTCCTCGAACCCGGCGAGGTTCTCGGGGAGCGGCTTGTCGAGCACGGGCGAGATCATGCCCTGCGCCTCGGTGTAGCCCGAGTCGGCCGCGACCCACTGGATCCACGCCCACGCGGCGGCCTTCGCCTTGGAGTGCTTGCTCACGGCGAGGTTGTAGTCGCCGCCGATGACGGCGTACTGCGTTCCGTCGACGTTGGCGGGGAAGGCCATGTAGCCGATGTCGTCGGCGGAGCCGCCGTTCGCCTCGGCGGCTGCCTGCATCTGCGAGATGGCCCAAGAGCCGAGCGGCATCGTGGCGATCTTGCCCGTGCCGAGGTCGACCTTCGACTGCTCCCAGTTGGTGGTGAGCGGGTCCTCCTCGGTGAGGCCGGCGGCGACGGTGTCGTACAGGAACGAGTCGACCGCGTAGGCGTCGGTGCCCTCGGTCCAGGGCGCCGGGTCCTCGGCCATCGTGATGGGCGCGTCCGGGTCATGCGTGATCGCGCCGAGGTTGCCGAACGCCTGCGTCAGCGGCCAGCCGTCCTTGTAGTTGGTGTACATCGGGATCGCATCGGTCCCGTCCTTCACCTTCTGGAGGGTCTCGAGCCAGCTCGCCTCGTCGGTGGGCAGCTCGGTGATGCCGGCCTCCTCGAAGACCTTCTTGTTGTAGACGATGCCGTTGGCGTTGCCGCCGAAGGCGATGCCGTACTGCGTGCCGTCGTAGCTGGCGGCCGGGAGGAAGCGGTAGGTGTCCTCGAACGACGACGTGTCACCGAGCGGCTCGAGGAACTGCTCGTACTGGTCGGGTTTGATCGCCGGGATGCCGATGACGTCGCCGTAGTTGGTGGTCGACATGCGGGTGAGCATCTCCCCGGCGTAGTCCGTGATCCCTTCGAAGGTCACGTTCACGTCGGGGTAGGTCTTCTGGAACTCCTTGGCGTACTCCGCGAACGTGCCGTCCTCCACGAGGTCCGTTCGCCACGTGATGACCTTGATGTCGCCGGCGACCTCGCCGTCGATCGTGTTGTCGCCGGCCGGCTGGGCGCCGCCGCCGGCGCAGCCGGCGAGCGCGATGCCGGCGACGGTGAGCGTCGCGAGTGCGGCGCCGATCCGTGTGCGTGCCATGTGTGCGTCTCCTGTCAGGTTCGTCTTCGAAACCACTCGGGTGCGGGTCGGCGACTTCGCCGATGGCGCTCACGCTAGCCGCGCGGAGGACCCTCCACAAGGGCGAAATGACAGCGCTGTCTCTGTCTGTCCTGTCTCTTTCGAAGTCCAGAAAAATACCGCTGATCTGGATTTCGTGAGCGCGATGGAGACAGCTCGACGTCTCCGATGTCGCTAAAATGTCTATCGTCGTCATTGCGGCCCTGGTGCTATCCTCGGCGTCAGGAGGAACCATGACGGTGCAGCAGCGCGCGACCCTCGAGGACGTCGCACGTCTGGCGGGGGTCAGCTCGAAGACGGTGTCCCGGGTGTTCGCACAGCGCGAGCTGGTCTCGCCGCAGACGGTCGAGCGCGTGCTCACGGCGGCCAAGCGGTTGCGGTTCCGACCGAACAGCCTGGCCCAGGGGCTCCGACGCGGAGGCAGCCGCACGGTCGGATTCATCATCGGCGAGCTGAGCAACCCGTTCTACTACAAGGTCGCCGCGGGGATCGAGAAGGAGCTCTCGTCCCACGGGTTCAGCCTCGTCGTGGCGACCACCGACGACACCGAGGAGGGCGAGGGGCGTGTCGCCGATGCGCTCCTGGCCCAGCGCGTCGGGGCTCTGCTGCTCATCCCCGTCGGCGAGGACCAGTCCTACCTCGAGGGTGAGCGACAGCTGGGCACACCCGTGATCGCGATCGACCGTCCCGCCCGCAACCTCGCGGCGGACGCGATCGTGCTCGACAACCGCACCGCCGTCCTCGACGCGACGCGCAGGCTGACCGCGCTCGGCCATCGCCGCATCGCGTACGTCTGCAACCCGGCATCCGTCTGGACGCAATCGGAGCGACTCGCCGGTTACCGGCAGGCCATGGCCGAGGCGGGTGTCGATCCGACCCCGTGGGAGATGCTCGGCGACGACCTCGAGATCTCTCCCGTCGACCTGGTGCAACGGCTCTGGCGGGGCGACGCCGCGCCGACTGCCATCATCGCGGGGAACAACCGCGTGACGGTCGGCGCCCTCCGCGCGCTGCGCGCACGGGACGACCAGCGGACGGCCTTGATCGGCTTCGACGACTTCGACACCGCCGACGTCCTGGGGGTGTCCGTCATCTCCTACGACCCGCTCGAGCTGGGGCGTCGCGCGGCGACGCTCGCGATGGAGCGCATCGGCGACCCGTCGGGGTTCGTCCGCCAGATCACCCTGCCGACCTGGATCATCGAGCGGGGGACCGGCGAGCGGCCTCCGTTCGACTGATCCCGCTCAGACCCGCGCGGCGAGGAACTCGGCCTGCCGCAGCCACTGGTGCGCCTGACCGCCCTCGTGCTCGTTGAAGGGGAACACCTCGATCTCCTTGTCCGCCCCCGCCCATGCGTTGAACGCGGCGAACACCGTCGACGGCGGGCAGATCGGATCGAGGAGCGCGACGGAGAAGAGGGATGCCGCATCCGCCCGGGCGGCGAAGCTCACCCCGTCGAAGTACGCCAGGGTCTCGAAGACCCGCTCCTCGGCACCGCGGTGGACGGCGAGGTACCGCGCGACCTCCTCGTACGGGTCGCGCCCGGTCATGCCCACGGCGCGCTCGAAGTGGCAGAGGAACGGCACGTCGGGCATGGCGGCGACGAGCCCGTCGCTCAGCGCGGCCGCGGCGATCGCGATGCCGCCGCCCTGGCTGCCCCCGGTCACGGCGACGCGGGCGGCATCCACCTCGGGAAGGGTGCGCACCGCGTCGATCGCCCGCACGGCGTCGGTGAACACGCGCCGGTAGTAGTAGGTCTCGGGGTCGTCGATGCCCCGCGTCATGAAGCCGGGGAAGGCGGGGCCCGAGCCGTGCGGATCGGGCGTCGCGCCGCCCGCCCCCCACGCGCTGCCCTGGCCGCGCGTGTCCATGAAGAAGTGCGCGTACCCGGATGCCGCCCACCCGAGCCGCTCGACGGGGAGCCCGCGTCCGCCGCCGTAGCCGTTGAACTCGACGATGGCGGGCAGCGCCCCGTCACGGTGCGCGGGCAGGAGCAGCCAGCCCTTGACCGGGTCGCCCGCGAACCCGGGGAACGTGACGTCGAACGCCTCGATGCCGCGCAGCGGCGTCGTCACGGGCGTAACGACGGGCGCGCCGCCCGCCTCGCGAGCACCCGCGATCGTGGTCGACCAGAAGGCGTCGAAGTCCGCGGGGACGCGGACGTCGGGACGGTAGTCGCGGAGGTCGGACAGAGGCAGATCGAAGCGCGGCACGCGCTCACCCTAGCGGTCATCCGGCCGCGCACGCAGGTGTCTTCCGCGCCCGCCGAGATATCTCGACATCGAGAGAAACGGGGGCGGTGCGATACGCTGAGACCGATCCGCGACGCCCTTTTCTTGGAGACGACACGTGCCCGATTCCACCATCATTTACACCTACACCGACGAGGCTCCCGCGCTGGCGACGGCGTCCTTCCTGCCGATCGTCGAAGCGTTCGCCGGAAAGGCGGGCGTCGGCATCGAGACGCGCGACATCTCGCTCGCGGGCCGCATCCTCGCCGCCTTCCCCCAGAACCTCACCCCCGAGCAGCAGGTCGGCGACGCGCTCGCCGAGCTCGGCGGTCTCGCGACGCTCCCCGAGGCCAACATCATCAAGCTGCCGAACATCTCGGCATCCATCCCGCAGTTGAAGGCGGCCATCGCCGAGCTCCAGTCCCAGGGTTACGCCATCCCGGACTACCCGGACGAGCCCAAGGACGTCGCCGAGAAGGACGTCCGCGCCCGCTACGACCGCATCAAGGGCTCCGCGGTGAACCCGGTCCTGCGCGAGGGCAACAGCGACCGCCGCGCGCCGCTGTCGGTCAAGAACTACGCGCGCAAGCACCCGCACCGCAACAAGGCGTTCGCAGAGGGTTCGAAGACCCGCGTCGCGACGCTCGGTCACGACGACTTCAAGTCCAACGAGACCTCGACGGTCATCGAGAACGACGACGTCCTCACGATCCGTTTCACGGGGGAGGACGGCGCCGTCACCGAGCTGAAGTCGGGTCTGAAGGTCCTGCCCGGTGAGGTCGTCGACGCGACGTTCCTCTCGGCGAAGGCCCTCGACGCCTTCCTCGCCGACACGATCGCCCAGGCGGCGGCCGACGACGTGCTGTACTCCGTGCACCTGAAGGCCACGATGATGAAGGTCAGCGACCCGATCATCTTCGGCCACGTCGTCCGCGCGTTCTTCGCCGACGTCTTCTCGCGCTTCGGCGACACGCTGGCGGCTGCCGGACTCACCCCGAACGACGGCCTCGGCGCGATCCTCGCCGGTCTCGGCGGCGTCGAGGGCGGCGACGAGATCCGCGCGGCATTCGAGGCGGCCATCGCCGACGGCCCGCGCCTGTCGTACGTCAACTCCGACAAGGGCATCACGAACCTGCACGTCCCCTCCGACGTGATCGTGGATGCCTCGATGCCGGCGCTCATCCGCAACGGCGGCAAGCTGTGGGGCGCCGACGGCGGCGAGGATGACACCATCGCCGTCATCCCCGACTCCTCGTACGCCGGCGTCTACCAGGCGACGATCGACGACGTCATCGCCAACGGTCCGCTCGACCCGGCCACGATCGGCTCCGTGCCGAACGTCGGCCTCATGGCGCAGGCCGCCGAGGAGTACGGCTCGCACGACAAGACGTTCGAGATCGCCGCGGCCGGCACCGTCGAGGTCGTGAACGGGGCGGGCGAGGTCCTCCTCTCCCACGCCGTCCAGCCCGGTGACATCTGGCGCGCGACGCAGACCAAGGACGTCGCCATCCGCGACTGGGTGAAGCTCGCCGTCACCCGTGCGCGTGCGACGGGTGCGCCCGCCGTCTTCTGGCTCGATGAGAACCGCGCCCACGACGCGAACCTCATCGTGAAGGTGAAGACCTACCTCGCCGAGCACGACACCGACGGTCTCACGATCGAGATCCTCGCTCCGGCCGACGCGACCCGCTACTCGCTCGAGCGCATCCGCCGCGGCGAGGACACCATCTCGGTCACGGGAAACGTCCTGCGCGACTACCTCACCGACCTCTTCCCGATCCTCGAGGTCGGCACGAGCGCCAAGATGCTCTCGATCGTCCCGCTGCTGGCCGGCGGCGGACTGTTCGAGACCGGCGCGGGCGGCTCCGCCCCCAAGCACGTGCAGCAGCTCGTCGCGGAGAATTACCTGCGGTGGGACTCGCTCGGCGAGTTCTTCGCGCTGGCGGCATCCTTCGAGCACCTCGCCGACTACACCGGCAACCCGCACGCGAAGGTCCTCGCCGACACGCTCGACGCCGCGACCGGGACCTTCCTCGAAGAGGACAAGTCGCCGGGCCGTGCCCTCGGCACGATCGACAACCGCGGCAGCCACTACTACCTCGCGACCTACTGGGCGCAGGAGCTGGCGCGTCAGACCGTCGACGCCGAGCTCGCGGCGGCGTTCGCCCCGGTCGCCGAGGCGCTGACCGCAGGCGAGGAGACCATCGTCGCCGAGCTGGTCGCCGTGCAGGGCTCGCCCGCCGAGATCGGCGGCTACTACCGTCCCGACCCGGCGCTGGTGGAGAAGGTCATGCGGCCCTCCGCGACGCTGAACGGCATCATCGACGGACTCTGATCCGCACAGACGGATGCCCCGGCCGCGAGAGCGGGCCGGGGCATCCGTGCGTTCGGGGGAGCGTCAGAGCCGGATCTGCGCGACGACCTCGCCGTACTCGGTCTCGTCGACGGGGGTGAAGCCGACGCGGCGGAAGAACGCGTCGGGCCCGCCCTCACCGGCTTCATAGATGACGTTCACGTGATCGAACCCGCGCGCGCGGGCCTCGTTCGTGAGCTGCTCGACGGCGTAGCGCCCGACGCCGCGACCCTGGTCGTCGGCATCCACGTTGATCCGCCACAGCACCGAGCGGAAGTGCTCGTGCGGGGCGTCGGCGTCGAAGCCGGCGCTCACGAAGCCGACCACCTCGTCACCGTCGAGGATCACACGCTGCCACGAAGTGGCGGGGTCGACCACCGTTGCGGCGATCGCGTAGCTCTCGGGCGCGATGAAGCGTTCCTGGCCCGGCTTGAGCGAGAGGGTGTTCACGGCGACGATCGTCGACGCCGACAGTTCTTCCACGCGGAGGTCAGCCATGAGCACAGGCTAACGGTGATCCGTGCCCGTCGCATTTAGACGACGGATACCGGGCGTCAGATGACGTTCAGGAGTGGATCCAGACGTCGCCGCCGTTCGGCATCCAGTCGTACAGCTGCTTGGCGAGGGCGGGCGGCATGTTCACGCAGCCGGCGCTCATCTGGTTGCCGAAGTTGTTGTGCCAGTAGGCGCCGTGGAAGGCCTGGTTGCCGTTGAAGTACATCACCCACGGGACGTCGGGCTGCGTGTACTTCGTCCCGGTGTCGCGCGAGGTTCCGGTCATGTCCTGCAGCGGCGTGCGCCACCCGATGGAGTAGTGGCCCGTGAAGGTCACCGCGCCGTCGCGACCGCTCGAGATGAGCCAGGTGTCGACGACCTTGCCGTTCTCCTTCAGGTACAGGCGCTGCTCGCCCAGGTCGACCTCGGCCAGACGCACCGTGCTCACGGTCTCCCGCGGCGTGACGTCGACCGGCAGCGCGTAAGACGCATCGCCCGTCGCGAGCTGGTCGGCGAAATCACGCGCGACGCCGGACGTGTCGCCCAGCACGCGCCCGTCCTGGCCTTCGACGATCGCGGTCAGGACCTCACCGGCCTCGTTCGCGAGCACCTGGGCCGTGACCGGGTCCTGGTTGACGACCTCGGGGAGCTTGTCGACGGCGAGCTGGATCGCGGCGGCGTCGGCGGTGATCGTGAAGGCGCCGGAGGCGTCGGTCTCGACGTTCAGCCACGAGGCGAGCTCCGCGGCGGAGACGGGGACCGCACGGTCGTCGCCCGCGTAGAAACCGGCCTCGGCGATCATGCCGTTGAGGCGCTCGACGGCGGACTCGGCGGCGGCGGTCGTCACGGTGGCGGGGACGGCTTCGGGAGTCGCGTCGACCGTCGCCGTGGAGGCGCCCGACGCGAGAGCGGATCCGAGGGCGTCGCTGACGGCGGCGAGCGAGATGCCCGTGCCGTCGACGGCGGGCGTGCTGACGTAGGCGCCGTCCTGGAAGGACACCGCGGCGGGAGTGGGATCCACGTACGCGTCGGGGAGCGCGGCGCGCAGCGTCGTCGCGGCGCGCTCGGCGTTCAGGGTGACCGTCGGCGTGCCGTACTCGGCGAACCATGCCGAGACGTTCCAGAGGGGGCTGCCCGCGAAGGCCTCGTCGGCGAGGGCGGATGCGTCGACGGTCGCGCCGAGGTCGGCGGCGGACACCGTCGGGCCGCCGTCGCCCAGGGAGACCTGGATCGAGGCGAGCCGGGACGAGATGGAGTCGGCGGCCATGCCCACCGTCTGCCCGCCGACGGGGACGCCGGCGGCGGTCGTGCCGGGAGCGATCAGCACGAGGGAGCAGACCGTCGCGGCCGCCACGACCGTGGCGGCGGGCAGACCGATCTTCAGCCAGAGGCGACGGGGGCGCGGCGCGGGCTCGGCGGGAGCCCAGCGCACGTCGAGGTGCTCGCCCGAGGCGGGCGTGTCGCCGGTGTCCTGGCGTGTGATGATCTCCGACATCGGTCTCCCCCGAGCTGCGGCCCGGCGTTCCGGACGCCACGGGGATCCGGGGTCTCGTCGTCGGGCGAATGTCGCTTCAGGAAATGGTACGTGACGAGGGCGGATCACCGATCATCCGCTGCACAGATCGTGATACTCGGCGAGGCCGGTGCGGATGCGATCGGTGGCGTCGGCGAGACCCGTCGCGCCGGCGATGTCGCCCGCCGAGGCCGCGGCGGTCGCCTCGGCGAGGACGTCGAACCCCGCCCGCAGATCGGCCGCGACGGCCTCGACGCGTGCGTTGCCGATCGACGTCACCGCGGCGGCGAGGTCGTCGCGCACCTCGGCGGTCGCCTGCGCCGCGGCGGCCGGGTCGGCGGCATCCGCCTCGGTGAACGCCCTCATCGCCTGCTCGACCGAGTCGGCGAGGGTCGCGCACGCGGCGGCGACGCTCTGGCCGTCCGCCTCGGGATGCGACGACGACGTGCACGCGGCGCCGCCCAGCGCGACGAGGCCGGCCACGACCAGCGCACCGGTCGTGCGGACGGAGCGGGATGCGGGCACAGCGGACCTCCTCGAGGACGGGACCGTTCGAGACTGCCACGATCGCCCTGAGGGAACGGTGGACCGGGGGCGGTACGTCGGGTGACACCGGGGCGGCGCGGGCCGTAGGGTGTGGCCATGCAGCGCACAACGGTGTGGTCGTGGCTCATCGGAGGGCTCCTCCTGCTCCTCCAGAGCGTCCTCGCCGTCCTCGCCTCGCTCGCGGTGCAAGCGGATGATCCCGTCTCGGTGCCCCTCGAGCTCGGCGGTGCCCTTCTGGTCGCCGCGGCCTGCGTCGTGTACGCCTTCGGGGTCCGGGCGCACGAGAGCGTCGTGGCACGGCACCCCGCGGGGATGGGGGTGCTGTTCCTGCTGGCGGCGTTCGTCGTCGCGCACGCCGTGTGGTGGGCGGGGCCGACCGGCTACGCCGCCGGAGCCGGCGCCGAGTCGACGGCGGCACTCGGCGACATCGTCGCGTTCGTGCTCGCGATCGGCGGGGCGATCGCGATCCTTCGCGTCGGGGTCATCCCGCAGCCGTGGAGCCGCATCCCGCTGGCCGCACTCGTGCTCGGTCTCCTCCTGGCGATCGTGTTCGCCGCCGTCCCGGTCGTCGCTCCGGGGGCGGGCGGACCCGTCGGGGTGCTGCCCGCGACCATCCCGGGTGTCGTCGGCATCGTCTCCATGGTGCTGGCGGTGACGACGAGTCCCGCCGCGCCGCGCGAGACGACCGCGGCGGCCGGCGCGACCGCGCGTCACGGCTGAGCGGCGAACACCTTGCCCGGATTGAGGATGCCGGCCGGATCGAACGCGGCCTTGATGCCGCGCTGCAACGCCCACTGGTCGTCGCCGATCTCGTCGGCGAGCCACCGGCTCTTGAGGACGCCGATCCCGTGCTCCCCGGTGAGGGTGCCCCCGAGGGCGAGCGCGGCGCGGAAGAGCGCGTCGGCGGCCTGCCAGACGCGCTCGGGGACCTCGTCGCCGTCGAAGATGAAGTTGGGGTGCAGATTGCCGTCGCCGGCGTGGCAGACGGTCGGGATCGTGAGGCCGAACTCCGCCTCGATGCGCGCGATCTCGTCGAACATCGCCGGAAGGGCGCTGCGCGGCACCGACACGTCTTCGATGAGCGCCGTCCCGAGGCTCTCCATCGCGGGGTGCATCGCCCGGCGCACCGCCCACAGCTGCGCCGCTTCGGCGTCGTCGGTGGCCAGGCGCACCGCGCCGCCCGCGGCGGTGAGGATCTCGGCGATCTCCGCCTGTTCCGCGGCGGCGGCGACGCCGTCGGTCTGGACCGTGAGCTGCGTCGCACCCGGTGTGGGGCTCGGCAGCCCGAGCAGCGCGTGCGCGGCCGCCAGGCTCACGGCATCCATCAGCTCCATGATCGCGGGCTGCACCCCGACGGCGGTCACGGCGGCAGCACCCGCGGCGGCGGCGCGCACATCGGCGAACTGCGCGGTCAGGGTGCGGGACTGCCCCGGCGCGAGCCGTCGGAGCTTGAGCGTCGCACCCACGACGACCCCGAGCGTGCCCTCCGAGCCGATCATCAGCGCGGTCAGGTCGTAGCCGGTCACACCCTTCACGCTGCGGTGGCCGGTCGAGATGAGGCGCCCGTCGGCGAGGACCACGTCGAGCGCGAGCACCGCGTCGCGGACGACGCCGTATTTCGCGCAGAGCAGTCCGCCCGCCCCCGTGGCGATGTTCCCGCCGACCGTGGAGATCTCGCGGCTGGCGGGGTCGGGCGCCCACCACAGGCCGTGGGGAGCGAGGGCGCGGCCGAGATCCGCATTGAGGATGCCGGGTTCGACGACGGCGAGGAGGTCGTCGGGCCGCACCTCGAGGATGCGGTCCATGCCGCGCAGCGACAGGGCGATCTCGCCCGAGCCGGTGTTCGCGCCGCCGGCGAGGCCCGTGCCGGCGCCGCGGGCCACGACCGGCGTGCCCGTGGCGGATGCGATCCGCATCGTGGTCTGCACGTCCGCGACGGATGCCGCCCGCACGAGCGCGAGCGGTCGTCCCGACGCGCGGTGTCCCGACTTGTCGGCGCGGGCGTCTTCGAGGGCGGCCTCGCTCGTGTCGACGCGCTCGCCGAGCGCGTCGCGGAGGCGGTCGACGACGTCGGTCACGACAGCCGTCGACGACCCGCCAGGACGCCGACGACGACGGCGACGAGCGCGAAGCCCAGGCCGATCCAGGCCTGACCGGCGCTCCACCACGCGATCGTCGCCGACAGGTAGATGAGCAGTTCCACGAGGCCGCGCACGAACGGGTGGACCCGGACCACGGCGCGCGGTGAGGCGAACAGGCCCCAGACGATGAGGGTGGCGAGCGGGGTCGCGATGCCGAGGACGACGTTCCACGGAGCATCCCACGCCGTGAAACCCCAGATGGCGAGCGACACGACGGCGAACATCGCGCACAGGAAGCTGAGGAGGTCGAGTCCGGAGAGACGTGCCGGGGCGGTCGCGGCGGGTGCGGGCTCCGCGGGTCGTTCGGGCCGGACGTGGGGGAGCTCGGACATGGTTCGATCCTACGCGGGCGGGGAAGTGTAACGAGTTTGTTAAGACTGCTCGCAAACGGGGTCGGGCATCTTGTGGCGACCCTATTCGTAAGGTCTACTAACAAACATGTCGACCCCGACGCGACCCGCCCCCGCGACCCGCAGCCGCCGCACCGCCGGCAAGATCCTGCCCGAGCACGCCCGCGCCCACAATCGCGCGCTCGTGCTCCAGGCGCTCTTCACGCAGGGCGCCATGAGCCGCGCCGACCTCGCCCGCGAGACGGGCCTCACCCGCGTCACGATCTCGGACCTCGTCGCCGGCCTCATCGACGACGGCTACGTGATCGAGCAGGGGGTGCGCGAGGCATCCGGTCCCGGAAAACCGGCGATCCTCGTCGACATCGACCGCGACGGCCACCGCATCGCCGGGCTCGACCTGTCGGGCAGCGAGCAGTTCGCGGGCGCCGTGCTCACCCTCGACGGCGAGATCGTCGCCCGGCACGCCGTCGACGTACCCGCCGATCGCAGCGACGTCTTCGCCGCGATCGTCCGCCTCGCGCGCGACGTCATCGCCGACGCGCACGCGCCGGTGCTCGGCCTCGGCGTCGGCACGC
Organism: Microbacterium gawkjiense; assembly: GCF_031932225.1. Classification (NCBI taxonomy): domain Bacteria; kingdom Bacillati; phylum Actinomycetota; class Actinomycetes; order Micrococcales; family Microbacteriaceae; genus Microbacterium; species Microbacterium gawkjiense. The sequence continues at coordinate 1,256,352 of NZ_JAUZVV010000002.1, read as the reverse complement.
CCGGTGTCGTCGACGACCGCGGCGTCGTGCTCGCGGCGCCCGGATTCGGGTGGACGGACGTCGATCTCGCCGGGCAGCTGGAGGCCGAGCTCGGTCTCCCCGTCCTCGTCGCCAACGACGCGAACGCGGCCGTCCTCGCCGAGCACACGTTCGGGGGAGCGGGCGACGACGTCATCCTCGTCCGGGTCGGCCGCGGTGTCGGTGCGGGGCTCCTCACCGGCGGCGAGCCGCTCGTCGGCGCCCGCTTCGCCGCGGGCGAGATCGGCCACGTGACGGTCGGCACCGACGGCGGCCCCGCGTGCGCCTGCGGCAAGATCGGATGCCTCGAGGCCTGGCTCGCGGTCCCCGCCCTCACCGAACGGCTCGCCGCCGCGGACGACCCGCAGGGGGTGCTCCGCGACGCCGGCGAGCGCCTCGGCATCGCCCTCGCGCCGATCGTCGGCGCCCTCGATCTGTCGGAGATCGCCCTCTCCGGCCCCGCCGACCTCCTCGGCGGCACCCTCGCCGAGGCTGCCGCCGAGACGGTACGCACCCGGACCCTCGCCACGTTCCACGACGGGCTCCAGGTGCGCATGTCGACCCACAGCGAGGACATCGTCCTGCGCGGTGCAGCCGTCATGGTCCTGTCCGGCCGTCTCGGCGTGTCCTGACCCCCGCATCACCCGCTCCACCCGCATCTCCCGCGACGATCCGCCCGGGTCGCCGCATCCCACACAGTGAAGGAACCGCTATGAAGAAGACCCTCGGAGCACTGTCGCTCCTCGGCGCGTCGGCCCTCGTCCTGTCCGGCTGCGCCGGCGCCTCGACCCCTGCGGGAGGAAGCGCCGAGACCGGCGACCTGACCGTCTGGCTCGTCGGCACCGACACCCCCCAGGACGCGCGCGACTACCTCGAGAAGACCTTCGAGGAGCAGAACGACGGGTGGACCCTCACGATCGAGGAGAAGACCTGGGCCGACACCGCCGAAGGGTACGTCGCCGCGCTGTCGTCCAACGATGCGCCCGACATCGTCGAGGTCGGCAACACCCAGGCACCCGGCTTCATCTCGCAGGGCCTGTTCGCCGACCTCTCCGGCATCCAGGACGACCTCGGCGGCGATGACATGCTGCAGAGCTTCGTCGACCTCGGATCGGAGGACGGCACGCTCTACGCGGCGCCCTACTACGCCGGGTCGCGCGTCGTGTTCTACTCGCCGTCGACCTACTCGGGCGAGATCCCCGCCACCCTCGAGGACTACGTGAAGGACGGGATCGCGGCCACCACCGCCACGAAGTCCGGCATCTACGCTCCGGGCAAGGACTGGTACAACGCACTGCCCTACGTCTGGGCGAACGGCGGCGAGATCGCCACTCTCGAGGGCGACAAGTGGGTCGGCGGGTTCTCGAGCGAGGGCGGCGTCGCCGGCCTGACGATGCTGCAGGACGTCTACGAGAACGCGACCATCGCTCCCGCCGACGCCGACGAGGCCGACCCGCAGGTGCCCTTCTGCGCCGACGAGATCGGGTTCCTGTCGGCGCCCGCATGGGTGAAGTGGTCGATCCTCGCGCCGGCGGACGCCGAAGCGCCGGGCTGCCCCGACGGCGCCGGCAAGGACCTCGCCGCCTTCGCCCTGCCGGGCATGAGCGCGGGCGAGGTCGCCCCCGTCTTCGCCGGCGGCTCGAACGTCGCCATCGCGGCGAAGTCCGACGCGCAGGAGAAGGCCCAGGCGGCGCTCGAGATCATCCTCTCCGAGGGCTACCAGAAGATCCTCGCCGAGAACGGCCTCATCCCTGCGCGCACCTCGTTCGCGCAGTACCTGCCCGACGACGCCATCACCGCCGAGGCAGCGAAGGCCGCGGCATCCTCCAAGGCCGTCCCGGCCAGCCCGAAGTGGGCCGAGGTCGAGTCCGCGGGCGTCATCAAGGACGCGCTCGTGAAGATCGCCCAGGGCGGCGACGTCACGCAGATCGCGACCGAGCTCGACGGCCAGATCGAGTCGATCCTCAACTCGTGACCCCCGGTGCAGGGGGCGGCGACGCCCCCTGCACCCTTTTCCGGAGGATGCCGATGACCGTCACCCTGACCCGGCCCGCTCCCGCGCGGGCACCCCGCGACCGCTTCGCCGGCGCCGCGCGCGAACGTGCCCGTCGTCGTAAGGATGGGGCGGCGGCACTGACCCTGCTCGGTCCCTCCCTCGTGATCCTCGCGGTGATGGTGGGCTACCCGGCCGTCCTCATGGTGGTCCAGTCGTTCACGGACTACTCGATCCGCAACAAGGTGCAGGGGACTCTGCCCGACGTCGTCGGGTTCGCCAACTACCTCGAGGTGTTCACCGCGTCCGACTTCCCGGCGGTGCTCGTGCGCAGCCTCGGGCTCATGCTCGTCATGACCGTGTTCATCGTCGGGCTCGGTGCCCTCGTCGCGGTGCTCATGACGCGCCTCACGCGCGGCTGGCGGCTGCTCGTGTCGGTCGGGCTGCTCCTGGCGTGGGCGATGCCGCCGCTGGCGGCCACGACGGTGTGGGGGTGGATCTTCGACGCCGAGTACGGGCTCGTGAACTGGTTGTTCAACACCGTCACCGGGACCAGCGACTTCACGAACCACTCCTGGCTGCTCGACCCGTGGTCGTTCTTCGTCGTGCTGACGATCATCGTCGTCTGGCAGGGCGTCCCGTTCGCGGCCTTCACGCTCTACGCGGCGCTCGGTCAGGTGCCGGGCGAGGTGCTCGAAGCGGCGTCGCTCGACGGCGCGACCGGGCTGCAGCGCTTCCGCCTGGTCGTCTACCCCTACCTCCGCAACGTCGTCACCGTCGTCGTGGTGCTCCAGGTCATCTGGAACCTCCGCATCTTCACGCAGGTCTACACACTCCAGCAGCGCGGCGGTCTCGTCTCGGAGACGAACGTGCTCGGCACCTACATCTTCCGGCAGGGCGTGGGGGAGTTCGGGGTGACGAGCGCGATCGGCGTGCTCACCGTCATCCTCCTGCTCGCCCTCTCGTGGGGCTACGTTCGCACGACTCTCAAGGAGGAGGAGCTGTGAGCACCCAGATCACCCCCGCCGCCCAGCTCTCGACCGTCGGCGTCGACGAGGTCGCCGGACCCGTCGGCCACGCGAAGACGCCCGTCACCGGGTCGCTCGCGGCGCGGCGGCAGCGGCGCTCGCCGCTCGGCCGCATCCTGCTCAACGTCGCCGCCCTCGTCGTGTTCGCCTGCTCGGTCTTCCCCGTGTACTGGATGCTGAACATGTCGTTCACGAGCGGCGAGTCGATCATCAGCCGCACCCCGAGCTTCCTGCCGCTGGACTTCACGCTCCGCAACTACGAGACCGCGTGGACGCGGCCCGCGGCGCCCGGGCAGACCGATTTCGTGCATGGACTCCTCAGCTCGGGGCTCGTGACCGTCGGTGTGCTCGTCGTCACGTTGCTGGTCGCCTTCCTCGCCTCGATCGCGGTCGCCCGCATCCGCTTCCGCGGCCGCCGGTCCTTCATCGTCGCGGTGCTGATCGTCCAGATGATCCCGGGCGAGGCGATGATGTTCACGATCTACGGGATGATCGACGACTGGCGTCTCATGAACACGCTCGTCGGGCTCGGCATCGTCTACGTCGCCGCCGTCGTCCCCTTCACGATCTGGACCCTCCGCGGCTTCGTCGCGGGCGTCCCGGTGGACCTCGAGGAGGCCGCAATGATCGACGGCTGCACCCGCTCGCAGGCGTTCTGGAAGGTGACCTTTCCGCTGCTCGCCCCGGGCCTCGTCGCGACGGGGGTGTTCGCCTTCATCCAGTCGTGGAACGAGTTCACGATGGCGCTCCTGCTGCTGCGTGGTCAGAACCTGACCCTGCCGCCGTGGTTGCTGTCGTTCCAGTCCGCGACCGAGGCCACCAACTGGGGGGCGGTGATGGCGGCATCCACCCTCATCTCGATCCCCGTCGTCATCTTCTTCCTGATCGTGCAGGGACGGATGTCGGGTGGACTCGTGTCCGGCGCCGTGAAGGGCTGACGTGCGCATCGGAGTGGATGTCGGAGGCACGAAAACCCTCGCCGTCGCGCTCGACGACGCCGGACGCGTCATCGCCGAGGAGCGGCGGGCGACCGGCTGGGGCCCGGAGGCCGTGGTCGACGGGATCGTCGCCGTCGTCACGGTCGTGACCGGGGGAGGGCGCCCGGACGCGCTGGGGATCGGGGTGCCGGGTCAGGTGTCGCCGGACGGTGTCGTGCGCCACGCGCTCAACCTCGGCATCGACGTGCTCGACCTCGCCGAGGTGGTGGGCGCCCGGACCGGACTCCGCCCCGTCGTCGAGAACGACGTCCGCGCGGCCGCCGTCGGTGCGGCGTCCCTCCTCCCCGGTGCCGGGTCGATCGCCTACCTGAATCTCGGAACCGGCATCGCCGCGGGCATCGTCCGCGACGGGATGCCGTGGCGCGGCGCGCGCGGCGCTGCGGGCGAGATCGGCCACGTCAGCGTCGACCCCGCCGGGCCCGCCTGCTCGTGCGGGCAGCGCGGGTGCATCGAGGCGCTCGCCGGCGGTGCGGCCGTGGCCGCCCGCTGGGCGCGGCCCGCCGCCCTGCCGGTGGCCGACGTGTTCGACGCGGCGGAGGTGGGCGACCCGCTCGCCGCGGGCCTGCGCGCGGACGTCGTGCGCGGGGTCGCCTCGGCCGTGCAGCTGCTCGTGCTGACCGCCGACGTGGATGTCGTGGTGCTGGGCGGCGGGGTGTCGCACCTCGGTGAGCGGTTGCGTGATCCGGTGCGCACGGCCCTGGACACTGCGGCATCCGGGTCTGCCTTCCTGGGTTCGCTGGAGCTGGCCGATCGCGTGGTGCCGACGCCCCGGAACGCGCCTATCGGTGCGCGGGGCGCGGCGCTCCTGGCGGGCGCGACCGCGGTGACCGGGGTCTGAGGCGGGCCGCGGTACGGGATTCCGTCCCGGCGAGTCGCTCACGGTCCAAACGGCCCACGGGTGCCTGATCCGGGGACGACGATGCGAACCCCGCGGACTGCGTACGGAACGCGCCGAGCGGATGCCGCGTCAGACCGTGCCGGTGAAGACCCGCCGCACCTGCAGACCGGCGTCGAGCAGCACCGCGTCGGCGACGGCGCCGACGGCGAGCGAGCCGAGCTCGGGCCGGCCGATCGTGCGCGCCGGCGTCGAGGTCAGGGCCGTGACCGCGTCCGGCAGCGCGACCCCCGCCGCGACCGCGGTGCGGAGAGCGGCGTCCTGCGTGAGCGTCGACCCCGCGATCGTGCCGTCCGCGAGACGCGCGACGCCCGCCTGCACCCTGACGGACAGCGATCCCAAGCGGTAGGTCCCGTCAGTCGCCCCGGCGGCGGCCATCGCGTCGGTCACGAGCGCGATGCGGCCGGGGGCGGCGGCGAAGAGGATGCGGATGACGTCGGGGTGCACGTGCACGCCGTCGGCGATGACCTCGATCGTCACACGCGGGTCGCCGGTCGCCGCGGCCACCGGGCCTGGGGCGCGGTGGTGCAGGCCGGGCATCGCGTTGAACGCGTGCGTGAGCAGCGTGGCGCCCGCCTCGAACGCGTCGCGGGCGAGGTCGGCGTCGGCGGAGGTGTGTCCCACCGCGACGACGACCCCGGCGCGGGTGAGGCGTGCGATCGCGTCGCGTCCGCCGGGCAGCTCGGGGGCGAGGGTCACCTGCACGAGCGAGCCGCGCGCGGCGGCGATCAGCGCCTCGATCGCGTCGGGTGTCGGGTGAACGAGAAGTGCGGGGTCGTGCGCGCCGTGGTGACCCGGGTCGAGGAACGGTCCCTCCAGGTGCGCGCCGAGGACCGAGGCATCCGTCTCCGCCAGATCCGCGATGACACCGAGGCGGGTCTGCAGATCCGCCGGCGAGCCGGCGACGAGGGAGACGACGGCGCGGGTCGTGCCGTGGGCGAGGTGCAGCGCGCGGGCCGCGAGGATCGCGTCGCGCCCCTCCTCGTGCGCCCGGCCGCCGCCGCCGTGGCCGTGCAGGTCGACGAAGCCGGGTGTGAGCAGCGCCGCGTCGCCGGCGACCTCCCGCGCGTCGACGACCTCGTCCGCGTCGAGCCCGCGCCAGGCGTCACCTGTGCCGGATGCCGCGACCCGGCCGGCCACGACGTGGATCCACGCGTCCGGGGTCTCGGTGCCGCCGTCGACGAGTCGGACCGAGTGGACGATGCGGCTCAGGTCGTCCACGGCACCTCCTCGAGGGCGGGGAAGCGGATGCCGAGGGTCGTCCACAGCGGTCCGAGACCGCCGACGCGGCTGCGGAAGGACGCCCACGAGCGCTCCGCGCCCGACGCGGGCGACCAGGCGATCTCCGCCGCGGCCGCGATGCGGGGGAACGCGAGGGCGTCGATGTCCTCGAGGGTCGCGACGGTCTCAGTCCACAGGGGCGCCTCGACGCCGAGGATCGTCGCCTCGTCGACACCGTCCACGACACGGGTCGGCTCCCAGTCGTACGCGCGGACGAGGCTCGTCGGACCGTTCGCCCAGGTGAGCCCCAGCGGGGAGTCGGCGGTGGGCTTCATGTCGAGGTAGACCGCGTCGGCGGGCGACAGGATGAGCCGGCCGCCTCGCTCGGCGAACGCGCGCGCGTGGCGGGTCGCGGCATCCGTCGGCGAGACGAAGCCCCAGAACTGACCGACCGTGCCGGGCGCGAGACCCGCCGCGGCGCCGGCCTCGTGCCAGGCAACCGGGGTCTTGCCGAGCGCCGTGATCGCGGCGCTGGCGGAGGCGACGAACTGGGCGAAGTCCTCGGGCGTGGTGCCGAGCGACTCGTCGCCGCCGAAGTGCAGCCACGGGCCGGGGGTGAGCTCGGCGAGCTCGGCGAACACGTCGCGCACGAAGGCATCCGTCGCTTCGTCGCCGATGCGCAGCGACGAGAACCCGACGCCGATCCCGGTGTAGGGCTCGCCGGCGACCGGCGTCGACCCCTCGGTGATGACCTCGACGGCGGGGGCCTCTGCGAGTTCGGGGTACGCGAGGCCGACGGCGTGCGTGTGGCCGGGCATGTCGAACTCGGGCACGACCGTCATGTGCCGGGATGCTGCGTACGCGATGACAGCGCGGTAGTCGTCCTGCGTGTAGTACCCGCCGGGGGCGCCGCCGACGGCGGTGGCCGACGCCTCCGCGGTGAGCTCGGGGCGCGAGCGCAGCTCGAGCCGCCAGCCCTGATCGTCCGACAGGTGCAGGTGCAGGACGTTGAGCTTGAGGGATGCCGCCCGGTCGATGTACGCCCGCACGGTGTCGAGGTCGTGGAAGTGCCGTGCGACGTCGAGCATGACGCCGCGGTACGCGAACCGCGGGCTGTCGACGATCCGCACCGCGGGGACGACCCACGCGCCGCCGTCGCGTGCGACCAGCTGGACGAGGGTCTGCACGCCGTAGAAGAGGCCCGCGGCATCCGCTCCGGTGATCCGGATGCCGGTGCCCGACGCCTCGAGCCGGTACGACTCCGCCGGGCCCGACCCGTCGACCGCCAGCGCGATGCCGTCGCCCGTGCCGAGGTCGAGTCCCGTGCGCGTCCGGACGAGCGTGCGCAGGTGCGCGGCGGCATCCGGATCGCCCGTCACCGCCGCCCCGCTCAGCGCGTACGGGGCGCCGTCCGCGAGGGCGAGGTCTGCGGGAAGGGGCACGAGGGGGAGGGGGAGCACCGTCACCGCCGTTCTGTAAGGTGTCCTAACAAAACCGATCGGGCCAGCCTAGCAGCGGCGGCATCCGTTATGCTCGCAGTGTCGCGACTGGCGTTGAGGTGGAGGACCACCGGGGAGCGATTGACACGGCATTCGACCGCGCGCCTGGGCCGATGCGAGATCACCCATCCCGAAAGCCGTCGTCAGGAGATCGCATGACCGATTCGCTGTTCAACGCCCCGCTGTCCGAGGTCGACCCCGAGATCGCCGATGTGCTCGAGCGCGAGCTCGACCGCCAGCGCGGGTTCCTCGAGATGATCGCCTCCGAGAACTTCGTTCCCGTCTCGGTACTGCAGTCGCAGGGCTCCGTCCTCACCAACAAGTACGCCGAGGGCTACCCCGGTCGCCGCTACTACGGCGGCTGCGAGGTCGTCGACGTCGCCGAGGAGCTCGCGATCGCGCGCGCCAAGTCGCTCTTCGGCGCCGAGTTCGCCAACGTCCAGCCGCACTCGGGCGCCTCGGCCAACGCCGCCGTGCTGCACGCGATCGCCCGCCCCGGCGACACGCTGCTCGGCCTCTCGCTCGACCACGGCGGCCACCTGACCCACGGCATGAAGATCAACTTCTCGGGCCGCCTGTACAACATCGTCGCGTACGGCGTCGACGCCGAGACCTCGCTCGTCGACATGGACGAGGTGCGGCGCCTTGCCCTCGAGCACAAGCCGAAGGTCATCATCGCCGGCTGGTCCGCCTACCCGCGTCAGCTCGACTTCGCCGCGTTCCGCGCGATCGCCGACGAGGTCGGGGCGCTCCTCTGGGTCGACATGGCGCACTTCGCCGGTCTCGTCGCGGCCGGCCTGCACCCCTCGCCCGTGCCGCACGCGCACGTCGTCTCGTCGACCGTGCACAAGACGATCGGCGGCCCCCGGTCGGGCTTCATCCTCACGAACGACGCCGACATCGCGAAGAAGATCAATTCGGCCGTCTTCCCGGGTCAGCAGGGCGGGCCGCTCATGCACGTGATCGCCGCCAAGGCGACCGCGTTCAAGCTCGCGGCATCCGACGCCTTCAAGGAACGCCAGCAGCGCACCGTCTCGGGCGCCGCGATCCTCGCCGACCGGCTCTCGCAGCAGGACGTGAAGGATGCCGGCATCTCGGTCCGCTCCGGCGGCACCGACGTGCACCTCGTCCTCGTGGACCTCCGCGACGCGGCGATCGACGGCAAGCAGGCCGAGGACCTGCTCCACGAGATCCGGATCACCGTCAACCGCAACGCGGTCCCGAACGACCCGCGCCCGCCGATGGTCACGTCGGGGCTCCGCATCGGCACGCCGGCGCTCGCGACCCGCGGTTTCGGCGACGCCGAGTTCACCGAGGTCGCCGACGTCATCGCGCTCGCGCTGCAGCCCGGCGCCGACCTCGAGGCCCTCCGCGCCCGCGTCGCCACGCTCGCCGACGCCTTCCCGCTGTACCCCGGCCTCCAGCAGTGACCCCCGGCATCCGGCCCCTCCTCCGCCCGCGAGACTGCACGCACGCCTCGAGACAGTGGTCGCGGACCGCAGTCTCGAGCTCCCGGTGCAGTCTCGCGGTCGAGGGGCGACGACAGGAGACACGATGACCGCACGGGTCCTCGACGGCAAGGCGGCCTCGGCCGCGATCAAGACCGAGCTGGCGGAGCGAGTGGCCGTGCTCAAGGAGCACGGTGTGACTCCCGGGATCGCCACCGTGCTCGTGGGGGCGGACCCGGCATCCCAGCTCTACGTGGGGATGAAGCACCGGCAGTCCGAAGCGATCGGGATGAACTCGATCCAGCGGGAGCTTCCCGCCGACGCGACGCAGGAGCAGGTCGAGGCGCTGATCGACGAGCTCAACGCCGACCCGGCGTGCCACGGCTACATCGTGCAGCTGCCCCTGCCGAAGCACCTCGACACCGACCGGATCCTCGAGCGCATCGACCCGGAGAAGGATGCCGACGGCCTCCACCCGACGAACCTCGGCCGCCTGGTGCTCAACGTCAACACCCCGATCACCTCGCCGCTGCCGTGCACGCCGCGGGGCGTCATCGAGCTGCTGGTGCGCAACGGTTACGACCTGGCGGGCAAGCACGTCGTCGTCGTCGGCCGCGGTGTCACGATCGGGCGGTCGATCGGTCTGCTGCTCACGCGCCGCGAGTACAACGCGACCGTGACGCTCACCCACACCGGCACGACTGACCTCGGCGCGCACCTGCGCGAAGCCGACGTCATCGTCGCCGCCGCCGGTGTGAAGCACATCGTCACCGCCGAGCACGTGAAGCCCGGCGCGGCGGTGCTCGACGTGGGCGTCACCCGCGAGGACGATCCCGAGACCGGCAAGAGCCGCGTCTACGGCGACGTGCACCCCGACGTCGCGGAGGTCGCCGGCTGGCTCTCGCCGAACCCCGGCGGCGTCGGCCCCATGACCGTCGCGCTCCTCATGACGAACGTCGTCGAGGTCGCCGAGCGCGCGGCGGGCCTGCGCGCCTGACGCACATGTCGTGAACGAGGGATGCCGGGTGTCGCCCGGCATCCCGCGTTCTCGTCTTCGGAAGCCGCTCTCCTGTCGCAATCTGCGGCGGCGCGCGGCGTGTTGTGACAGGGGAGCCCTGGGCGCACTGCCCAGCCGCTCGCCTGTCGCAATCTGCGGAGGCGCGCGGCGTGTTGTCACAGGGGAGCCGTGGGGGTGGTGCCCGACGCCGCTCGCCTGTCGCAATCTGCGGGGGTGCGCGGCGTGTCGTGACAGGGGAGTGACCCGCGCCGGGGCCTCAGGCGGTGAAGCGGGCGAGGAAGGCGCGGGTGCGCTCCTCGCGAGGATGCCGCAGCACCTCCGACGGCGGGCCCTGCTCCACGATCGTGCCGGCGTCGAGGAAGACGACGTGGTCGGCGACATCGCGGGCGAACGCCATCTCGTGCGTCGCCATGAGGATCGTCGCGCCCTCGGACGCCAGATCGCGGACGAGCTCCAGGACCTCTCCGACGAGCTCGGGGTCGAGCGCGGACGTGATCTCGTCGAGCAGCAGCACCTCGGGGTCGGTGGCGATCGCGCGGGCGATCGCCACGCGCTGCTGCTGACCTCCCGACAGCCGGTCGGGGTGGTCCTTCGCCTTGTCGGCGAGGCCGACGCGGGCGAGCAGCTCGCGAGCGCGGGTCTCGGCCTCGCGCCGCGGCACACGGTGCACGACGCGCGAGGCGAGCGTCACGTTGTCGAGCACGGACAGGTGCGGGAAGAGGTTGAAGCTCTGGAACACTGCGCCGAGCCGTGCCCGCACGCGGTTGCCGTCGACACGAGGGTCGGAGATGTCCTCGTCGCCGAGGAAGATCTGCCCGTCGTCGATGGGTTCGAGCAGTCCGAGGCAGCGCAGCAGCGTCGACTTGCCCGAGCCGCTCGCGCCGATGAGAGCGACGACCTCGTGCGCGGCGAGTGACACGTCGACGCCCTTCAGCACCTCGCGGTCGCCGAAGGACTTGTGGATGCCGGTGGCTCGCAGGACCGCGCTCACAGCACCGATCCCGTCTGCTCGCGCTCGCGCAGCCGCGCCGTGTACCAGTCCGCGAGGCGGATCGTGGGGATCGCGAGCAGGATGAACAGGATGCCGGCGACGACGTACGGCGTGAAGTTGTACGTCGTCGCGGTCACCGATCGCGCCCCGGCGATCGCGTCGATCCCCGCGATGATCGAGATGAGTCCCACGTCCTTCTGCATCGAGATGAAGTCGTTCATGAGCGCCGGTGTCATCTTGCGCAGAGCCTGCGGCAGCACGACGCGGCGGAGCGTCTGCACGTGGCTGAGACCGAGGGCGCGGGCGGCGAGGCGCTGCGACGGGTGCACCGACTCGATGCCCGCGCGGATCACCTCGGCGACGTACGACGAGTAGGTGAGGGTCACCGCGAGCACACCGAGGAACAGCTCGTCGATCCGCTCGCCGACGATCGTCGGCAGACCGAACCCGACCAGGTAGAGGACGATGATGAACGGCAGGCCGCGGAACAGGTCGGTGTAGCCGGCCGCCAGCATCCTGACCGGGAAGAACACCGGACCGCGGAGCGTCCGCAGCAACGCGATCACCAGCGCGACGCCGCCGACCGTGAAGATCGAGATGCCGAGGACGGTGAGGTTGACGAGGAACCCGTCCCACACCTTCGGCAGCGCCTGCAGTGCGACGGCGGGGTCGAAGAAGCTCTGCTGGACCTTCGACCAGCCCTCGGTGTTGATCACCGTCGCCCAGACGACGACGGCGAAGACGAGGGTCGACGCGATGGCGATCAGCACGGATCGCCGTTCGCGGCCGCGCCGGTAGGCGCGACGGTCGAGCTCGAGCTCGCTCGGGATGCGGGGGGTCACGGATCGACGCTAGCGCGCCCTCACTGGAGCTCGGTGACGCCCTCGGTCAGACCAGAGAGCCATTTCTCTTCGAGGTCGGCGAGGGTGCCGTCCTCGCGGAGCTCGTCGACGGCGGCGCTGACGGCCGGGGTGAGCGGCGAGTCCTTCGCGAGGAGGAGGCCCCACTGGTCCTCGATGCCCGACTTCGGCAGCTCGCCGACGAAGAACGAGTTCTCGATGTAGAAATTCACCGCGACGTAGGCGGTCGGGGTGTCGAGGACGACGGCGTCGACCTGGCCGGCGCTCAGGGCGGCGGTGGCGTCCTCGTTCGAGTTGTAGAGCTTCGGCTTCAGTCCGAGGTCGAGCGCGTCGAGGGTGAGGGCGCTCGTGGAGTTCGCCATCGCGCCGATCGTGATGTCCTCGAGCCCCGCAAGGGCGGTGACGCCATCGGCCTTACCGCCCTTGAGGGCGATCAGCGACTGGCTGGCGGAGTAGTAGGGCGACGAGAAGTCCACACCCTGCTTGCGCTCGTCGGTGATCGTGTACTGCTGGACGTTGAAGTCGAAGCTCTTCGGCCCCGGAGCGATCGCCGCGTCGAAGCTCGTCCGCACCCACTCGACGTCGTCCTTCGCGAAGCCGAGCTTGTCGGCGACGGCGTAGGCGACGGCGGCTTCGAAGCCTTCGCCGGACTCCGGGTCGTCGTCGATGACGTACGGCTCGTACGCGGTCTCGCCGGTCGCGATCGTGAGCTTGCCGGGGGTGACGTAGTCGTCGGGGGAGGGGCCTGCATCCGACGAGGACGAGGCGCTCGGCGCGGCGCTCGACGCGCAACCTCCGAGGAGCAGGGCGAGGGCGGCAGCGGATGCCGCGAGTGCGATGCGCAAGGCGGGACGACGGGACATGAGGGCCTCCGGAGGCGCCGAGCAGGCTCGGTCGAGGGGGTTCGGGTGGCGACGCCGCGCGATCGGGCGGGTGCCGACCCTCATTCTCGCGCGGGGAGGGATGCCGCGGGCCCCGGAGCGTCGCTTTGTTACACGCCCGTCATCGCCGCGGGCCGGTGCGCGCTTGAGAGGATGACGGGGTGACTCCTTCTCGCACTCTCATCGTCGGGTCCGGTCGGATCGGCTCGCGTGTCGCGGCCGCGCTGCGCGACGCGGGCGGCGAGGTCTGGACACTGCGGCGGTCGGCGGCATCCGCACCCGACGATCACCACATCGCGACCGACCTCTCGCGTCCGCTGGAACGCCCGCTGCCGGCCGTCGACGCCGTCGTCGTGACACTGCCGCCCGGGGACGACGACTTCCTCGCCGCGGCGGCGAGCCATCTGGCGGCGGCGCTTCCCGTGGCGCCGGGGCGGACGGTGTGGGTCTCGTCGACGCGCGTCTTCGAGGGGTACGGCGACGGCCGCCCCCTGACCGAGGCTGACGAGCCGCGCCCGGCGGGTCCGCGCGCGCAGCAGCTCGTCGACGGAGAGGTGCGCGCCGTCGACCTGCTGGACGCGGTCATCCTGCGGCCGGCCGGGATCTACGGGCCCGGGCGCGACCGCCTCATCCGGCAGGTCCAGGCCGGTGCGCCGGTCGATCACGAGCGCCGGACCAACCGCATCCACGAGACCGACGTCGTGCGGACGATCCTCGCCCTGCTCGCCGTGGACGCCCCGCCGCGGGTGGTGCACGGCACGGACGAGCGCCACGCCACGCTCGGCGAGGTCGTGACGTTCCTCGCCGGACACCTCGGAGTGCCGGTGCCGCCGCGCGGCGCACCGGGTGAGCGGCGCGGCACCGTGCTCGACGGTGCGCTGCTGCGCTCGGTCGTCGGCCCGCTCGCCTACCCGACGTTCGAGGACGGCTACGGCGAGATGCTCGCCGAGCGCTGACCGCCGCGGGAGCCTGGGCGTCGACCCCTGGCGGGTGTCGGAGGCGCGCGGGAAGATGAGCGCATGAGCGTCGACCCCCGGATCCTCGACTGGATGCGCGACTCCGACCCGTCGCTGCGATGGCAGGTCGAGCGCGACCTCGCGGGGGAGCCCGCCGAGGTGTGGCAGGCGACGCGCGCCCGTGTCGCGACGGAGGGGTACGGCGCGGCCCTGCTCGCGCAGCAGGGTGAGGACGGACAGTGGGAGGGCGGCGCGTACTTCCCGGCCGGGTTCTTCGGCAGCCCCGAATCGGAGATGCCGGGCAGCCGTGGACGGCGACGACTTGGACGCTGAAGGATCTGCGCGAGTGGGGAGTCCCGGCATCCGCCCTCGGGGACACCGCTGACAAGCTCGACCGCCACAGCCGGTGGGAGTACGACGACCTGCCCTACTGGGGCGGCGAGGTCGACGTCTGCATCAACGCCTTCACGCTCGGGACCGGGGCCTGGCTCGGCGCCGACGTCTCGCGGCTCGCGCAGTGGTTCCCCGAGCATCAGCTCGCCGACGGCGGGTGGAACTGCGAGGCCGAGGAGGGTGATTCCGTCCGCAGCTCGTTCCACTCGACCCTCAACGCCCTGCGGGGCATGCTCGCTTACGAGGAGTTCACGGGCGACACCGCCCTGCGCGACAGTCGCCGACGCGGTCAGGAGTATCTGCTCGAGCGCCGCTTGCTGTACCGGCTGTCGACCGGCGACCTCGTCGGACCCTTCGTGACGCAGTTCGTCTACCCGAACCGGCACCGTTACAGCGCACTCACCGCCCTCGACCACTTCCGCGAGGCATCCCTGCACGACGGCGTCGCCCCCGACGAGCGACTCTCGGACGCCGTCGACCTGGTGCGGGCCGCGCAGCGGCCCGACGGGACGTGGCACCAGGGTCGCCTCCTCGAAGGGCGCCGCTGGTTCGATGTCGACGCTCCCGAGGGGCAGCCCTCGCGCTGGCTCACCTTTTTCGCGCTCCGCGCGCTGCAGTGGTGGGATGCCGACCGGTGACGCGCCTCAACGGGACCCGGGCGGATCGGTCAGTTGGCCACGTGGCCCCAGCCGCTGCGAACGGTACTGGTCGCAGGCACGACGGTGCAGCTGTTGTACGACCCCGTCGTGAGCTGATCCCACACCTTGTTGTTCTGACGGACGACGTGTCCGTAGGGGTTGGTTCCCGTCTCGCGGATGTAGTTCGGCCAGCCGGCGATGTAGTTGTCGTTCACCGTGACGGTCGTGGGGTAGCGCATCGAGTAGGTCTTGATCCCGCCGTCGTCGCGGTTCGGGGTGAAGGGCAGGCCGATGACGTTGCGAGTGATGGAGATGTGCTGGGCGGTCGATCCGACGACCACGCCCGATCCGGAGCGCAGCAGCGTGTTGTTGCGCACGGTGACGTAAGCGGGTGATTCGGCAGGGTTCTGTGACGGACCGAGCTTGATGTTCGCCCCATTGGGTGCGTTCCACATGAAGTTGCGCTGGATCACGCCATCACGGGAGTACTGCGAGGGCTTCACGTACAGGTTGTGGTCGGTGTTGCCGGGGTTGGTGCCCCGATTGTTGTGAATGCAGTTCTGATTGACGCGCCAGGACTGAGGCGCGGTGGCGGCGCTGGGACCCCCGGATGCGAAGCTCACGAGCATATTGGCGTTGCCGTGTGCGCCCGAGACCTCGTTGCGCTGAAAGAGCCAGCCGGTGCCCCCGAACATGCCGACGATGTAGTGCCTGTTGGCCGTGATGGTGGAGTGCCAGCCGAAGCGGATACCGGCGATGGTCCAGTAGTCGGGGTCCTGGAAGTTGATGTACCCGTTCAGCCTGACCGACTCGCCGGGATAGTTCTGCAGGACGAGACGGTGGGTGCTCGAGGTGCCCTTGTGGTCGGTGCGTCCGTCGCCGGTGGTGCTGATGGCCTCGTTGTAGGTCCCGCCCCGCACCACGATGACATCGCCCGGGCGCGAGGCGTAGATCGCCACCTTGATCGTCCGCATGGGGTGGGCGGCGTCGGGTTGGGGGCAGTTGGCGGAGCCCAGACCGTTGGTACGAGCCCAATACGGTGTCCGGTTGCCATGCAGACAGTCGTTGCGTGGCCAGGGCGCATCACCGGCCTCGTGCCCTGTGGGGTCGTAGGCGAAGTCCGCACCGCGGGCCGCGTCGACGTAGATGTAGCGACCCGTCGAGCCGGTCGGACGGTAGAGTCCGGTGGTGCCGATGCCGAACCCGGGCTTCGTGTCGGCGTGGGCGGGGGGCGCAGCCACGATCGCCGACCCCATCAAGGCGTAGACGGTGACCAGGGCCGCGATGATCGTCAGCATCCGTCGTGGGGTATTCATATGTGCGCCGCAGTCTGGGGGTCTGCGCCTCCACTGCCACGGTAACCCGAAAGCTGGGAGATCGCAGGGTGGAGTTCGCACCGGCCGGCGCCCGGACCCGTCGTGGAGCTGAGCTAGGTTCGGAGGCGTGATCGTCAACCCGCTCCCCCCGACTGCCTACGACATCGTCTGGTCCGTCGTTGCGGTCGTCATCGTCGGGCTCGCGATCGTCGCGATCGTCTCGCTCTCGCGGGTGGCGCGCCGTCTGACCGCCGTGCAGGCGTTGATCTGGGTCCTCGTGGTGCTGTTCGTCCCGGTCCTCGGCCCCGTCGCCTGGCTCGCGGTCGGTCGGCGGGCCGGCCTCGAGGGCCGCCCCGACTCCCGCACCTGACGGGTCGCGCCTCAGCGCCGCAGGTTCACCTGCAGGATCTCCTCCTGGTACGGCGCGCGGACGGCGCCGGACACGCGCAGGTCCAGCAGCAGGAACCGGCGCTCGTCCGCCGGCAGCTCCCGCCAGTGTGCGAGCGCGTCGAGGTCGTCGAGGGTCCGCACGACGACGCCCTCGGCACCGACGGCGCGGGCGAGGCCGGCGAAGTCGACCTCGGGGATCTCCATCGGCCCGCGCGCCAGTCCCATCACCCCGTACAAATGCACCTCGGCGCCATACGCGCCGTCGTTCCACACGACCGCGAGGCCGCGGCCGCGCGCGACCCGGACGGCGGATTCGAGGTCGGCGATCGCCATCAGTCCGCCGCCGTCGCCGGTCGTGAGAACGATCGTCGACTCGGGACGCGCCGTCGCCGCACCGGGGACCGACGGGAAGCCGAGCCCGATCGACTGATATGCGGTGCCGACCATCATCATCCGGTCGGGTGAGGCGACCGGCCAGAACATGTTGGCCCAGCCGATGAAGTGGCCCCCGTCCGAGACGACGACGCGGTCCTCGGGCAGCAGCTCCGCGATGGCCGCCGCCGCGCTGCGGGGATCGAGCCGGCCGTCGGGGGCGATGCCGTCGCCGTGCTCCCGCGCGCGCAGTGCGGCGACGTCGACGCCTTCCCGCCAGCGCGACGCGCCGCCGCCGAGACGCTCGAGCTCGTCGACGATCGCCCGCGCGGCGAGCGCGGCATCCGCCCGCAGGTACCGGCCGACCTGCGGATGCGTCGCCGCGGGTGCGACGTCGACCTGAACGATCGTCGCGTCGGGGGCGAACAGTTCGCCGAAGCGCATCGTGAACTGGTTGAGCGAGGCGCCGAAGACGACGACGACGTCGGCCTCGCGGACCGTCGCCATGGCCCGCTCGGCCCCGAAGCCGCCCGTGACCCCCAGGTCGAACTCCGCGCGCGGGAAGATTCCCCGGCCGAGGGCGGTGGATGCCGTCAGCGCCCCGGCCGCGTCGGCGAGACGTCCGAGCTCGTCGCCGGCCCCGGCGGTCCACGCGCCCCGACCGGCGAGCAGCAGGGGGCGCTCCGCCGTGGCGAGCAGACGCGCGATCGCCGCGACGGTCGCCTCGGCGTGGGGTCCGCTGGGTGCGAGCGGGGCGGGCAGCACCGGATCGGGTGTCGGGGGGATCTCGCCCGCCTCGCGGCCGCCGACGTCGTAGGGGATCGCGAGGACGACGGGGATGCGGAACGACAGGGCGTGCTCGATGGCGATGACCGTCGTGGCCGCGGCGTCCGTCCGTCCGACGGTGTAGGTGCGGACGCCGACCGCCGACGCGAGCGAGAGCTGGTCGACGTCCCACGGACGCGGACCCGAGGTCGGTTCGTCGCCGACCACGAGCACGAGCGGCACCCGAGCCTGTGCCGCCTCGGCGAGCGCGGTGAGCGTGTTCGTGAACCCGGCGCCGTAGGTGGCGGTCGCGGCGGCGAGCCCGCCCCCGGCCCGATGGTGCGCGTCGGCGGCGACGACCCCGCCCGCCTCGTGGCGGACGGCGGTGAAGGTGACGTCGTCGCGACGCTCGAGGGCGTCGAGGACGAGGGCGTTGCCGTTGCCCATCACGCCGAAGACGTGGTCGATGTGGGCGGCGAGGGCGGAGGCGACGTGGGCGGCGACGGTGGGCATGGATGCTCCTGGAGACGATGACGACGGATGCCGTATGTGTCTCGCTCCCCGCTGCGTCGCGGGTGGCTGCGTGCCCCTTTTCCGAGCACCAGGGTCGGTCGCGGCCCTGGACGGCATTCAGTGTAGCCACGACGCGTGCGGGAATCACGTCCGCGTGCCACACTGCGGTCATGCTGCAGACGATGGAGATCAGCCTCACCCCGTTCGACGCGGCACGCATCGTCCTCGACCACGTGCAGTCGTCGGGCATGACGGTCGAGTGCGTGGGGCAGCACGCCACGGCGACGGAGTCCGGTCACCAGATGGCGCTGCTGATCTTCGAGAAGTACTACATGCGCACGAGCAGTCGCGCGTCCCTCACGGTCGTGATCGAGAACCTCGCCGGCCCGACGAAGGCCGTCTTCCGCGGATCCGGCGGGGGCGAGGGGGCGCTGTTCCGCTTCGACTGGGGCGCGAGCGCCGACTTCGCCTCGAGCGTGATCGACGCGCTCGAGCCGTACGCGACGTCGGCCTGAGCGGGCGGATGCCGAGATGACGGATGCCGCGACGGTCCGCGCGCACCGGCTCCGCTCGCACCTGCTCGCCTCGCCCGCGGCGAGCGTCGTGGAGGTCGCCGAGCATCTGGGCGCCCTGCAGGCGCAGGACTTCGGCGCCGGGCGGTGGGCCCTCGGCATCCGGACTGCGGGGGAGATCTCCGACGCGGACGTCGACCGGGCGTTCGACGACGGACACCTCGTCCGGGCGTGGACGCAGCGCGGCACGCTCCACACGGTCACGCCGTCGTCCGTCGCCGCGATCCTCGCGGTCACGGGCGCGCGGCAGCTGCGCGCGATCGGCGTCGATCCCGACGTGCTCGACCGGGCCGAGCGCGTCTTCCGAGCCGCGGTGGCCGTCGAGGGCCGTCGGACGCGAGCCGGCCTCGCGACGGCGCTCGAACGGGACGGTGTCGTCACCTCAGCACGCCAGGCCGGCGGCATCCTGCTCGCCCTCTCCTTCCGGGGCGTCCTGGGTCTCGGGCCCGTCGTCCCGCGCGACGATGGTGTCACCCGCGAGCAGTTCCTCGTCCGGCTGCCCGACGGGGGCGCTGTCGGCGACGACCCCGCGGTGGACCTCCTCGTCGCCTACCTCCGCGGGCATGCGCCGGCGTCGACGGCGGACTTCGCGTGGTGGGCGGGGATCCCCGCGGGCCTGGCGCGCGCCGCGGGGGAACGCGCGGAGGACCGGGTCGTCGCCTTCGGTGACGGGCTCCTCGCCCTTCCGGGCGCATCCCCGGTGCCGCGCCCCGCAGCGGATGCCGCGACCCTCGCATTACCGGCCTTCGACGAGTACACGCTGTCGTACGCCGACCGGACGATCGGGCTCGGCGCGGGCGACCGGGTGACGGTCGGCCCCACCGCGAACGGGATGATGCGGCCGGTCATCCTGCGCCGCGGCGTGGCCGTCGGCACGTGGCGGCTCTCGCTCGCGAAGGGGGCGACGGGGGCCGCAGAGGCGACGCTGTTCGACGGCGAGACGGATGACGGGGTCGGCGCCGCGCTCGAACGCGCGCGACGCTTCTTCGGTTTCGCCTAGCCGTTCGCATGCGGGTACGCAAGAAGTTTCTGCGACCCGACGCCACGGTTAGCGTCGGCACCAGCCGGCCCACCCGAGGAGGCCGCACGGGAGGGAGCGCGTCATGGTCTCTCCGCTGCACGATGTGCCCGACCGCATCCTCGTCCAGCGGGCGGTCGACGGCGACACCGCCGCCTTCGGCGAGATCCTGCGCAGGCACTCCTCCCTCGTGCGCGCCTACGTGTACCGCATCGTGAAGTCCGTCGCCGATACCGACGACGTCGTCCAGGACGCGTTCGTGACGGCCTGGAAGCAGCTCCCCACCCTCCGCGATCCTTCGGCCGTCAAGTCCTGGCTGATGCGGATCGCGGGGCGGGAGGCGCTGGCCCTGGCCACCCGCAGGTCGCGAGAGGATGCTCTCGACGATGCGACCCTGCCCCCGTCGTCCGCCGCGCAGCCCGAGAGGTCCGCGATCCAGAACGAGCATCTCGCCGCTCTCTCGCGGGCGCTGGATCGACTCAAAGAGGATCAACGGCGATGCTGGTTGCTCCGAGAAGTGGCTGAACTCAGCTACGCCGAGATCGCAGAAGAGATGAACATGACCGACAGCACCGTCCGAGGATTGCTCGCACGTGCGCGGGCGAGCATCGCGATCGAGATGGAGGGATGGCGATGAGCGCTGACGATGACTCCTCGACCCTCGACTGCGGCCGCACGATCGACGAGCTCAGCAGCTACGTCGAGGCGGGGCGCACGCCGCGCGATCCGCACATCGAGTCCTGCCCCGACTGCCTGAACACTCTCGAGGCGCTGGAGCGTGTCGGCCAGCTCTCGCGCGACCTGGTCGCCGACGACGCCGAACGGATGCCGCGGCCTCCGGAGAGCTGGTTCGAGGGCATCCTCTCGGTGATCCACTCCGAGCTCCGCGCCGGGCGCAGCTTCCCGATCCACCACCCCGATCCCCGCGTGACCATCACCGTCACCGAGGGGGCCGTGCGATCGCTGGTGCGCTCGAGCGCCGACGCCCTCGACGGGATCTACCTGGGGCGGACCGAGATCGTCGGGGACGCGGAGACGCCCGGCGCCCCCGTCCGCATCGATCTCACCGCATCGGTGGCCTGGGGCAGGTCGATCCCCGATCTCACCTCCGCGCTGCGCGACCTCGTCTACCGGGTCCTCGCCGAGCACACCGAACTCAACGTCACCGCCGTCAACGTCGCCGTCGAGGAACTCCACGGCACAGAAGGGGAGGAGTGAGCGTGTCCGAGCCGATCTCCGACGACCAGCCCGACCTCGTCGCCCGCGTCCGTGCCGTCGACGGCGTGACCGACGTCTACTCGCCGCGATCGGCGGTCACCCGCATCCCGGGACTCATCGCCGCCGCGGCCGGCAAGGCCGACGACCGGATGGCGGAGGTCGCCGTCACCGTGCGCGACGGCGTGCCCCTGGTCGCCGCGCGGATCGCGACCGCGTCGCAGGACAGCACCCCGGACGCCGCCCGTCGCGTCGCCGACGCGCTGCTGGCCAACACGCCCGACGACGCGCGGATCAGCATCCAGATCGCCCGGATCCACTGACCTCAGAACCCCGCCGAAGATTCTCCGAACTTTTTTGTGACGAATCGGGACGCCCGGCCCTCTTATGTACGAGGCCGACAGACAGCGGCCCACGACGCACCGCAAGGGCGTCGCCAGATCGTTCGAGAAAGAGGAGAACCATGGCCACCGAGACCACCAAGACCACCGCTCCCGTCACGCCGGGCGCCGGTCGCGTGGACCGCACCACGCCCGCGATCGACGAGACCTCGTCCGCCACGAACGGCACCACGGTCATCGCCGACGGTGTCGTGGCCAAGGTCGCCGGGATCGCCGCCCGTGAGATCCCGGGCGTCCACGCGCTGGGCGGCGGCGGAGCACGCGCCCTCGGCGCGATCCGCAACGCCATCAACGCCACCGACCTCGGTCAGGGCGTGAAGGTCGAGGTCGGCGAGACCCAGGCCGCCGTCGACCTCACGATCGTCGTGGAGTACCCGACGCCCGTCCACCAGGTCGCCTCGCAGGTGCGTGACGCCGTCGCCGGTGCCATCACCCGCCTCGTCGGGCTCGAGGTCGTCGAGGTCAACGTGACCGTCGACGACGTCCACATCCCGGGTGACGAGGACGAGGAGCACGAGGAGTCGCGCGTCTCATGAGTGCCACGATGAAGGGCGCCGTCCTGGGCGCCGTACTCGCCGTCGCCGCTCTCGTGTTCGGGTTCTGGGGCTTCCTGCTCGTGGGCCTGTTCATGGCGATCGGTGCCGTGATCGGACGCGTCGTGTCCGGCCAGCTCGATCTGCGGGCCGTGACCGACGCCTTCACGGGACGGCGTACGTCCTGATGCGTATCGACACCGACGGAACCGCGGTCGGCGGGTCCTCGCGACCCGCCGCCGTGGAGCCCGGCGTCGCCGGCCGTACCGATGTCGCCGAGCGCGTGCTCGTCGCCATCGCGCGGGCGGTGTCCGCCGATGTCATCGGCGTCCCGCGGGGCAAGGTTTCCGTGGGTGTCGCCGATCGACGGGACGGCATGGCTCTGAAGGTCTCGAGCCCCCTGCCGGTCCCCGACCTCGATGACCTCGAGGCGGTGCAGAGCACCGTCCCCGTCCTCGAGCGCGCCGCGCGGATGCAGGAGCAGCTGCGCGACCGACTGACCCACCTGCTCGGGCGTGACATCGCCCGGGTCGACATCACCGTGACAGGTGCCCTGACACCGGAAAGGAAGCGTGTGCGATGACCACTCCTGTGCTGCGTCGCGTCGTGCGCCGCGAGACACACTCGCCGCGCAGCGTCGCCTTCGCGCTCGTCGTCCTCCTGGCCGTCCTGGCGTGCCTTTACGTCGCGGTCGAACTCATCCTCGCGCTCGCCGCGCTGCCGCCCCTGCTGGTGCGGCCGATGGCGGCGCTCGCATGGGTCGCCGCCCTGCCGACCGACGTCCCCGTCGCCGCCGCTGTGGCGGGCGGACTGGTCGTCGCCGCGCTGGGTGTGTGGCTCCTCGTCCTCGCCCTCGCGCCGGGACGCTTGTCCAAGCACGAAGTGGATGCCGGCGGCCGCGCCGCCGTCATCGACAACGGTGTGCTCGCCTCGTCCCTCGCCCAGCGGGTGAGCGATGAGACGGGTCTCGCCCGCGACCGCGTGACGGTCGGGGTGGCGCACCGGAGCATCGACGTCACCGTCCGGCCGGGAGCCGGCATCCCGATCGACAAGGGCCAGGTCGAGACCGTCACCGCGGCGGAGGTCGCCGCGCTGAAGCTCGCCCGCCCCGTCCGCACCCGCGTTCGCATCGAACGCACCGATGAAGAGGAGAAGTCGGCATGAACGACACCAACCGTGCGCTGAACCGCACCGTGCTCTTCCTCGTCGGTCTCGTCCTCATCGTCGTCGGGGGAGCGGCGGCCACCGCCGTCGCGATCCCCGCCGTGGGCGAGGTCTGGGCGTCGTCCGGCTCCGCCGCGATCGACGCGCTCCGCGCCGCGGGTGACGCGACCACGATCGGCGGGACGAGCCTCAGCTGGGCGGTCATCGGCGCGACGGCGGTCGCCGTCGTGATCGCGGTGATCCTCATCGCGGCCCTGACGACCCTCGTCAGCCGGCGCTCCAAGACCGTGCTCCGCTCGAGCGGGGCGCAGAACCCTCTCGGCCGGGTGACGGTCACGGAGTCGTTCGCCGCCGACGCGGTGAAGAACTCGCTGAGCCGGCAGGACGACGTCGTGGCGGCGTCGGTCACGGCGCACACCGTGCAGGACGAGCCGGTCCTCCACGTGAGCGTCACCGCCCGTCAGGGCGCCGACCCGCGTCGCATCGTCGACCACGTCGACCGTCTCGTCGACGGACTCGCGGCCGTGACCGGCACCGAGACCCCCGCTTTCGTCTCCGTCCACGGCGGACTGCGCAGCAGGCTCGCCCCGGACGCTCCCCGGGTCAGCTGACCCATTCCACACCTCGAACCAGGCACCGGTTCACCCACCCACACAGAAAGGAGACCCTCATGGGACTCGACGACAAGATCAAGAACGCCGCTCAGGACATCGCCGGCAAGGCGAAGGAAGCGATCGGCAAGGCCACCGACAACGACAAGCTCGTCGCTGAGGGCAAGGCCGACCAGACCAAGGCCGACGCGAAGAAGGCCGGAGAGAACGTGAAGGACGCCTTCAAGAAGGACTGACCTTCACCACCTCGCGCAATTCGGGCAGCGCGAGGATGCGGGGAGCACGTGGGGGCGTGTTCCCCGCCCTTCCGTGTGTGCGGAGCGGTTCTCCCTGATCAGGCGAACAGCTCCGCACCCACGAAGGAGCCGTCCCGCGCGCCGCGCGGGACGGCCCACAGGCCCGAGGCGACGTGACGGACGTACTCGTTCATCAGGTCGCCGGACAGGGCGCGCTGCAGCGTGACGAACTGCTCGGGGGAGCGCTGGTACGACAGGAAGAACAGCCCCGCGTCCAGTCGGCCGAGCGCGGTGTTGCCGTCCACGTAGTTGTAGCCGCGCCGCAGGATGCGGATCCCGTCGTTGAGGTCGGGATGCGCCAGGCGCACGTGCGAGGCCGCATCGATGGCGGGGGTGCCGGCGGCATCCTTCTTCGCGAAATCGGGCGCCGTCGCCTCGCGGCCGCCCGACAGGGGAGCGCCCTCGGACTTGTCGCGTCCGATGATGCGCTGCTGCTCCGAGAGGCGGACGCGGTCCCACGTCTCGATGAGCATGGCGACCTTGCGGGCCACGAGGTAGGAGCCGCCCGCCAGCCACGCGGGCTCGTCGTCCTCCGCGACCCAGACGTGGTCGGCGAGGGCGGTGGCGTCGTCCGCGAGAATGTTGGCGGTGCCGTCCTTGAACCCGAAGAGGTTCCGCGGCGTCGCCTGGGCGGCGGTCGTCTTCGACGTCTTGCCGAAGCCCAGTTGCGACCAGCGCAGACGGGCGCGGCCGAACGCGATGCGGCTGAGGTTGCGCACGGCGTGCACGGCGACCTGCGGGTCGTCGGCGCACGCCTGGATGCAGAGGTCGCCGTTCGAGACCGCTGGATCGAGGTCGTCGCCGAGGAAGGCGGGCAGCTTCTCGAGCGCCCGGGGGCGGAGGTTCGCGAGTCCGAACCGGTCGGTCCCGTCCTCGGCGCGGAACAGGGTGGGACCGAATCCGAGGGTGATGGTGAGGCCGGATGCCGGCAGTCCCAACGCCTCCCCGGTGTCGTCCGGCGGTGCCTCGGGCGAGCCGCCGACGGCGCCTGTAGCGCTGACCTCGAGGCCCTGCGTCATCCGGGCCGCCGCGTAGCTCCAATCCTGCAGCAGCGACTGCAGGTCGGCGCGGTCCGTGCCCGCCATCACGTCGAACGCGGCGAAATGCAGGTGGTCCTGCATCGGGGTGGTGATGCCCGCTTGGTGCTCGCCGAAGAACGGGTGAACGGACGACCCGCCCGTGCCGGAGCGTGCGATCGCGGTGGCCGCGACCGCGCCGCCGCCCGCTCCCAGGGCGAGACCTGCGGCTCCGACCCCGGCGGCGAGGCCGAACAGCCCCCGTCGGCTGAGGCCCGGACGCGGGGTCTCGTCGGGCGTCGGTTCCTGCTCGTCGATCACTGGAGGACGGTGGCGGTCAGCCGCGACAGCGGTTCGGCGAGCGCGTTGATGAGGTCGGTGAGGGTCCGCTTGTCGTCCTCGGTCAGCGTGCGGTAGGCGACGAATCCGTCCGTCAGGGAGCCGTGCTGGGCGAGTGCGGCCTCGAGGTCGTCGTACCGGCGCGTGATCTCCTTCGTGAGCTCGGCGCCCTCGGAGCCTGTCGCGGATGCGAAGTCCGCGACGAGGGAGAACGCCATCTCGGAGCCCTCGACGTTGGCGGCGAAGTCCGAGAGGTCGGTACCCGACCACCAGTCCTCCTCGCCGGTGATCTTGCCGGTCGCGACCTCGTCGAGGAGGGCGATGGCGCCGTTCGAGATGCCGGCCACCCCCTGCGTGTCGAGGGCTTCCTGGAAGTCGTCGGAGTGCACGTAGTCGTTCAGTTCGCCCACGTCGGCGATCAGCCGGTCGCCGAAGGCGGCGCGCTGCGCGGGCGTCGAGGGGGACCAGTCCTGCCAGGCGGGGGTCTCGCCGTCGGCGTTCAGGGCGTCCTTCTTCGGCACCCAGAGGTCCTTCTCGATGCGGTGGAAACCGGTCCAGTCGAGTCCCTCCGCGACGGCGTCGACCTCGCGATAGTCGATGCGCGGGTCGAGGTCGCCGAGCGACTCGGCGACCGGCTCGATGCGCTCGTAGAACGCGCGGACGGTCGGGAACTGCTCCCGCGCCCGGTCGTCCTGACCGGACTCGTACGCCGTCGCGAACGTGTCGACCGCGGGGACGAGCTGCTCGACCTGGTCCTTGACGAAGGCCGCGTACAGGTCGACGGCCTTCTGCTTCTGCTCGGCGTCGTCGCCGGTGACCGCGACCGCGTTGCCGCTGACGGTGAAGTCCGCCCGCCCGACGCCCTCGCCGACCATCCCGGGCTTGCAGAGGGTCTTGTACCGGCCCGGCTGCGCGACGACGGTGAGGGTGCGCTCGGCGCCGGGGGCGATGTTCTCGACCTCGCCGATGATGCGCAGGCCGTCCTCGGCGAGCAGGTAGAACTCGCTCACCTGCGAGCTCGTGTTCGAGACGGCGAAGGTCAGCGTCCCGCTCTTCGCGGCGGTCGCGGACACCTCGCACGAGGTGTCGGTCGAGGTGACCGTGAGGGCGTCGCCGCTTGCGACCTCCGATTTCGCGACGCACCCCGACAGGGCGACGGCGGCGACGGCAGCGAGGGCGACGGCGAGGGACGCCGGGGCGCGACGGGGGCGGATCATGATGCTCCTTGGGATGCGGGACGGGGCGCGACGGCCGGGGTGGATGCCGCGGGGCGGGCGTGCGGGCGACGGCGGAGGCCGCGGACGAAGAACGAGCCGACGACACCGAGGTAGACGGTCCAGGCGACGACCTGGAGCCACGTCATCTGGGGCATGAAGCCGACCGTGGCCTGCAGGATGGCGGCGAGGGTGCTGTCGGGCGGGATCTGGCCGGTCGCGTCGAACGCCCAGCCGAACGGGAAGCCGGCCCACCCGACGCCGACGGCACCGGTCATGGGGTCGATGGTGGCGGCGGCGGAGAAGGGGCCGGGCAGGGCGCCTGCCTCCTGCAGGTCGTGGACGGCGTAGGCGAGGACGCCGGCCGCGACGATCACGAGGAACCCTCCCGTCCACGCGAAGAAGCGGCGGAGGTCCAACCGCACCATGCCGCGGGCGAGCAGCCAGCCGAGGACCGCGGCGACGGCCAGGCCCAGGAGCGCGCCGAGGAGAGCGGACGGCGCGTCGCCGAAGGACTGCACCATCGACCACAGCAGGAGCGTCGTCTCGATCCCCTCCCGGGCGACGGAGACGAAGCCGATCGCGACGATGCCCCAGAACCCGCTCATCGCGAGGGCGCGGTCGAGGCCGCCCTCGAGGTGCGACTTCAGGGTGCGCGCGGTGCGCTGCATCCAGAAGATCATCCAGGTGACCATCGCGACGGCCAGCAGCGAGAGGACGCCCCCGATGAGTTCCTGCGCCTCGAAGGTGAGCGCGTAGGCGCCGAACGTGAGGACGGCGCCGATCCCCAGGGCGAGCACGATCGCCAGCCCGACACCCGCCCAGAGGCGGGGGAGCACATCGCGCCGCCCGATGCGGGTGAGGTAGGCGACGAGGATGCCGACGACGAGCGCGGCTTCGAGGCCTTCGCGGAGGCCCATGAGGAAGGTGGCGAGCACGGGGATCTCTTCGGGTGTACGGAAGTGAGGCCGGTGCCCGCTGCCCCGTCGCAGCCCGTCCGCGGACCCGCCGCGGATTGATCGCGACTTAGGTTAGGCGAACCTCACTCGCGCGAGCGTACACCCGTCCCGCGGCGGCGATCAACACGACGCTCACGCGTGTCGGTCGAGGAACGCGTACACCTCGCCGTCGTCGACTCCGGGGAACATCCCGCGCGGCAGCGGCGAGAACATCTGCATGTGCACGCGGGCGCTCGGCCACGCCTTGCCCTGCCAGCGTTCGGTGAGGTCGGCGTCCGGCCGTCGGCAGCAAGCCTCGTCGGGGCACGTCGACGTGGCGCGCTTCTGCGTCTCGCGCCCCCGGAACCAGCGGGCGTCGTCGAAGGGAACGCCGACGGTGATCGAGAACTCGCCCTCGGCGGTCGTGCCGGTCTGACTCGAGCACCAGAAGGTGCCGCCGGGGGTGTCGGTGTACTGGTAGTGCTCGGTCGTGCGGTTCTGCTCGGCGAACGCCGAGCGCGCCGCGAACTTGCGACAGACGACCTGACCCTCGACCGAGCCGGTGACGTCCATGGGCAGCGGGAGACCGTCGTTCTCGTAGACGCGGTTGATGGCACCCGCCCCGTCGACGCGCAGGAAGTGCAGCGCGATGTCGAGGTGCTGCGTCAGGAGGTTGGTCAGCCGCATCCCGGCCGCCTCGTGCGTGACGCCGAACGCATCGCGGAAATCCTCGACGGCCAGGTTGCGGTCCTTCTTCGCCTGCGACAGGAACGCGACTGATGCCGTCTCGGGCATGAGGCAGCACGCGGCGTAGTAGTTGATCTCGAGGCGCTGCTGCAGGAAGTCGGCGTAGTCCGTGGGCGGGGCGTGCCCGAGCAGGCGGTGCGCCATTGCCTGCAGGGCCATCGAGCGCAGGCCGTGTCCGCCGGGGATGGATGCCGGGGGCAGATAGATCCGGCCGTTCTCCAGGTCGGTGACCGAGCGAGCGGAGTGGGGGAGGTCGTTCGCATAGATCAGCTCGAAGCCCAGCTGTTCCGCCATGATGCTGACGGTGCGGTGGGTGAGCGCACCAGTCGTGTGGCCGGCTGCCTTCAGCTTCTTCTCCGCGAGCTTCTCGATGTCGGGCAGATAGTTGTTCTGCTCTCGCATCCGCAGTCGCAGTTCCGTGTTGGCGCGACGCGCCTCCTCCGGGGTCGCGATCGACTCGCGCTCCCGGCGCTCGAGTTCGCGGTGGAGCGCGAGGATCCCCTCGATCGTCTCGTCCGTCATCGTCTTGGTGACCTTGACCGGAGCCACGCCCAGGCGGCGGAAGACCGGACTCTGCTGCGCGCGCTCGAGCTCGAGCTCGAGCGCGGCGCGCCGGTTCGGCGGCTCGTTCGAGAGCAGGTCGGTGACATCGGTCCCGGTCGCCGTCGCGATCGCCTGCAGGACCGACAGTTTCGGCTCGCGCCTGCCGTTCTCGATCAGGCTGAGCTGGCTGCCGGCGATGCCGACGATCGCCCCGAGCTCGTCGAGCGTGTACCCGTGGGCCTGGCGCTGATGACGGATGCGGTGGCCGAGGGTCGAGAGCTGGAGGGGCGTCGCCATGATCTTGAGCTTAGCGAAAGATTTCGGATTCTTTACGTCGAGAATCCCGGAAAGTGCCCTGATCCACCCGGCACAGTGGAACCACGACCACCCCGACCGAGGAGCGCCGAATGGCCATCGCAGACCTGTTCACCCGCCCCACCCGCACCGCGTCCACGCCCGCTGCGCACGCAGCCGCGGCGGCGCCCACCGGCATCCGCCCCACCGTTACGGGTGAGGGCATGGCGGCCCTGCACGCCTGGGTCGACGAGATCGCCGCCCTCACGCAGCCCGCCCGCATCCACTGGGTCGACGGCTCCGCCGCCGAGAACGAGGCGCTCCTGCGCCAGCAGGTCGACGAGGGCAAGCTCATCAAGCTCAACCCCGAGTGGCGGCCCGGTTCGTACCTCGCCCGCTCGCACCCGAGCGACGTCGCCCGCACCGAGGCGCGCACCTTCATCGCGTCGGAGCGTGAAGAGGATGCCGGGCCCACCAACAACTGGATCGCGCCCGACGAGATCCGCGCCACCATCACGCCCCTGTTCGAGGGCAGCATGCGCGGTCGCACGATGTACGTCGTCCCGTTCTCGATGGGAGCCGTCGGCGGGCCGCTCTCGCACATCGGTGTGCAGGTCACCGACAGCGCCTACGCGGTCACCTCGATCGGGATCATGACGCGGGTCGGCGCGTCGGTGCTGGAGCAGATCGCCGACGGCAAGCCCTGGGTGAAGACGGTGCACTCCGTCGGCGCTCCGCTCGCGCCCGGCGACCAGGACGCCGCCTGGCCCTGCAACGACGAGAAGTACATCGTGCACTTCCCCGAGACGCTCGAGGTGTGGTCCTTCGGCTCGGGCTACGGCGGCAACGCGATCCTCGCGAAGAAGTGCTTCGCGCTGCGCATCGCGTCGGTCATCGGCCGGGACGAGGGCTGGCTCGCCGAGCACATGCTGCTCATCCGCGTCATCGACCCGGCGGGCAAGGCCTACCACGTCGCCGCCGCGTTCCCCTCGGCCTGCGGTAAGACGAACCTCGCCATGCTCCGCCCGACGATCCCGGGCTGGCGCGTCGAGACCCTCGGCGACGACATCGCGTGGCTGCGCCCGGGCGACGACGGACGCCTGTGGGCGATCAACCCCGAGGCCGGCTTCTTCGGCGTCGCGCCCGGCACCGGTGAGTCCACCAATGTGACCGCGGTCGACACGCTCTGGGGCAACACGATCTTCACGAACGTCGCGCTGCGCCCCGACGGCGACGTCTGGTGGGAGGGTCTCACCGACGAGGCGCCCGCCGAGCTCACCGACTGGGAGGGCAAGCCCTGGACCCCGGCATCCGGTCGTCCCGCCGCCCACCCGAACTCGCGCTTCACCGTCAGCGCCGGTCAGTGCCCCCAGATCGCCGAGGACTGGGATGCCCCCGAGGGCGTGCCGCTCGACGCGATCCTCTTCGGCGGGCGCCGCGCGACCAACGTGCCGCTCGTGGTCGAGGCGACCGACTGGACGCACGGCGTGTTCATGGGCTCGAACATCTCGTCCGAGCGCACCGCGGCCGCCGAGGGACTCGTCGGCGAGCTGCGCCGCGACCCGTTCGCCATGCTGCCGTTCTGCGGCTACAACATGGCCGACTACTTCGCCCACTGGCTGAAGGTCGGGCAGCAGCTGCGGTTCGACCGCGCTCCGCGAATCTTCCAGGTCAACTGGTTCCGCAAGGGATCCGACGGACGCTTCCTGTGGCCGGGCTTCGGCGACAACGCGCGCGTCATCGACTGGATCATCCGCCGGATCGACGGGTCCGTCGGCGCCGTCGACAGCCCCGTCGGACGCCTGCCGCGCACCGAAGACCTCAACCTCGCGGGTATCGAAGTGCCGCAGGCGGATCTCGACGAGCTGTTCGCGGTGGACCCGGCATCCTGGCTCGCCGAAGCCGACCTCACCGAGGAGTTCTACCGCACCTTCGGCGGTAAGGTCCCCGCGGCCCTGTACGCCGAGCTCGCCGCCCTCCGCTACCGCCTGCAGCGCGCCTGACGCGCCCGCGGTCGTCGACGGTGCGTTCGGGTCAGACGAGCAGCTGGCGGGCGGCGAGGTCGCGGTAGAGCGGTACGCCGCGGATGAGTTCGTCGTGCGTCCCCTGGCCGACGACGCGGCCGTGGTCGAGCACCACGATGAGGTCGCTGTCGACGACGGTCGAGAGGCGGTGCGCGATCACGACGAGCGTGCGGCCGGCCGCGACGGCGTCGATCGCCTCCCGCATCCGTTGCTCATTGAGCCCGTCGAGCGACGACGTCGACTCGTCGAGCAGCAGGATCGGGGGAGCGGCCAGCAGCGCCCGGGCGATCGCGAGGCGCTGGCGCTCGCCGCCCGACAACATGACGCCCGCCTCGCCGACCGGCGCCTGCAGCCGCAGCGGCGACCGCTCGAGCACGTCCGTCAGGTTGACGGCGGACAGAACCCGTTCGCAGTCCGCATCGGACGCGTCGGGTGACGCGAGCCGCAGGTTGTCGGCGATCGTGCCCGCGAGGGTCGGGGCGTCCTGCTCGACGTAGCCGAGTCGGGCGCGCAGCGAGAGCCGGTCGAGCGCGCGGGCGTCGACCCCGTCGATGAGCACGGCGCCGCTCGTCGGGTCGTAGAACCGCTCGATGAGTGCGAGGGTCGTCGACTTCCCGGCGCCGGACGGGCCGACGAGGGCGACGCGGGACCCGCGCGGCACCCGGAACGAGACGCCCCGCAGCACCGTGGCCTCGGGCTCCGGCTCGGCGTCCTCGGGCAGGGGGGCGCGCGCGTCCGCGAGGGTCTTCAGCGCCTCGTCCTGCGCGCTCCGGCGGGCGCGGACGACCGCATCGGGGTAGGAGAAGTGCACGTCGCGGAACTCGATCGCGGCCGCGCCGTCGGGGGAGGGGGCGACGGCGGATGCGGCGATCGCGGCATCCTCTGCCGTCTCGCCCGGCAGGTCGAGGACCTCCTGGATGCGGCCGAGCGCGCCGAGGGCCTGGTTCACCGACGTGATGGCCCCGAAGAACGAGGCGAGGGGCTGAACGAGGAAGAAGAGGAACATCACGAACACGACCAGCTGGGCGATCTCGATCGCGCCCGACGCGACGCGGAACCCACCCACGCCGAGGACGACGAGGAGCGACACCTGCAGCGCGATACCCGCGACGGGGACGACGACCGCCGACGCCTTCGCGACCGACACGCCGGCGTCGTACGCCTCGCTCGCGGTGGCGGAGATGGCGGCCTGCTCGCGGGACTCGGCGCCCGATGCCCGGATCGTGCGGATCGAGCCGATCGCGCGTTCGACACCCGAGGCGAGTGCGCCGACCTTCTCCTGCTGCACGGACGTCGCTCGGCGGATGCGTCCGCTGAGGACGCCGACGACGGCGGCCGAGGCGCCGATCACGACCACGATGAGCAGCAGCAGCACCGGGTCGATCACGAGCATCGCGACGATCGCGCCGACGAAGATGAGCGCGTTGCCGATCGAGTCCGCGAAGCCCTGCGTGAGGACGGCATAGAGCAGTGTCGTGTCGGTGCCCACGCGCGAGACGAGGTCGCCGGTGCGCCGCGCGTCGTACTCCTGCACCGGAAGGTGCAGGAGCTTCGCGATCAGACGCCGCCGGCTCGAGTAGACGACCGCGGTGCCGGTGCGCTGCAGGAGGTAGTGCTGGAACCCGCCGATGAAGGACGAGACGACCACGAGGCCCACGAGGACCCAGACGAGGATGCCGAGGGCCTGGCCGGCCTGCACGCGCCCGATGACGTCGCCGACGAGGAGCGGCTGCACGAGGGTGGCGACCGCCTCGAGGACGCTCAGGACGGCGACGACGACGAGGACGCCCTTGTGCTCGAGCAGGAACGGGAGGAGCTGGCGGAGGCTGGCGCGGGGGCCGTCGTCCTTCGAGGGGCGACGCAGACCGCGGCGGGGCGTGGACATCCCTCTATCTTCCCCCGTACTTCTTGTGAGCAGCTTGCCTGCTCACGCCCAGCGCGCTCGCCACCGCCTGCCAGGAGTAGCCCTGGACACGTGCGCGTCGCACCTGCGCCTCCTCGGCGCGCGCGAGCTCGCGTCGCATCTCGGCGAGGCGGTGGAGCTCGGCGATGGGTTCCCCCTCCGGGGCGGAACCGATCAGGGTGCGGATGTCGGTGGTCATGGCGTCAGCCTCCTGTGCGCGTCAACACTAATTGACGCTCCGGCGGTTCGTCAACACGAGTTGACGAACCGCCCGCGGTGTCCGAGCCCGTCGGTAGGGTGGTGCGGTGCCAGAAGCCGTGATCCGCGCCGAGAGCCTCGTGAAGGCCTACAAGACCAAGGGCAAGCCCGACTTCGTCGCCGTCGACGGCCTGTCGTTCGAGGTCGCGCCAGGCGAGTCGTTCGGACTCCTCGGCCCGAACGGCGCGGGAAAGTCGACGACGATGAAGATGATCGGCGCCGTCTCGACTCGCACGAGCGGCGATCTTTCGATCCTCGGGCTCGACCCCGACCGCTACGGACCCGAGATCCGTTCCCGGCTCGGCGTGGTCCCGCAGCAGGACAACCTCGACGGTGAGCTCAACGCCCGCGAGAACCTCTACATCTACGGCCGGTACTTCGGGCTGCCCGGCAAGGTGTGCGCAGAGAAGGCCGACGAGCTGCTCGCCTTCGCGCAGCTCGAGGACAAAGCCAAGAGCAAGGTCGACCAGCTTTCCGGCGGCATGAAGCGTCGCCTCACGATCGCCCGCGGACTCATCAACGACCCCCGCATCCTGCTCCTCGACGAGCCGACGACCGGCCTCGACCCGCAGGCGCGGCACGTCCTGTGGGATCGCTTGTTCCGCCTCAAGGAACGCGGGACGACCCTCGTCCTCACGACGCACTACATGGACGAAGCCGAACAGCTCTGCGACCGGCTCGTCGTCGTGGACAAGGGGCGCATCATGGCCGAGGGGAGCCCGGCCTCCCTCATCCGCGAGCACTCCAGCCGCGAGGTGCTCGAGGTGCGCTTCGGGTCCGACCGCAACGAGCAGGTCGCGGCGCAGCTGCAGGGGATCGGCGACCGTATCGAGGTGCTGCCCGACCGCATCCTCGTGTACGCGCACGACGGCGAGGCCGCGCTCGAGCGCGTCACGGCCGCGGGCCTGCAGCCCCTCACGAGTCTCGTGCGCCGCTCGAGTCTCGAGGACGTCTTCCTCCGTCTCACCGGACGGTCACTGATCGAATGAGTGAGACGACCCCGTCGGTGCAGCCGACGCTCGACGAGTTGCGCGCCGAGGCCCTGGAGTGGGGCCGCAAGCCGCGCCGGCACGGCAGCTGGTACGTGACCGAGCACATGGTCCGCGCGATGCGCGCGTACGGCTGGACGATCGTCGTCGGCGCCCTCGGACAGCCGGTGCTGTATCTCCTGGGCCTCGCGGCGGGTCTCGCCGCCCTCATCCAGGCGCCCATCGACGACCGCGGCGTGCAGGTGGACTACCTCGTGTTCGTCGCCCCTGCTCTCCTCGTCACTGCGGCGATCTCGGTCGCCTCCGAGGAGATGACCTACCCCGTCATGGCCGGGTTCAAGTGGCGGCGTTACTTCTTCGGGTTCAACGCGTCCGCCCTGTCGAGCCCGCAGATCGCGAACGGCGTCGTCATCGGCGCCGCCGCCCGCATGGCTTTCGCGGTCGCGGCGTACTACCTCTTCATCTGGCTCCTGGGTGCCCTCGGCATCGGATGGACGACCGTGCCGCATCCCGAGACCGGCTGGCTCGCGATCCCGGCGGGTCTGCTCGCGGGCCTCGCCTTCGGCATCCCGCTCATGGCGTACGCGGGGTCGATCGAAGACGACAAGGGGCAATTCGCGCTCGTGCAGCGGTTCATCTTCATGCCGATGTTCCTGTTCTCGGGCACCTTCTACCCGCTCGAGACCCTGCCGGTCTGGCTGCAGTGGATCGGCTGGGTCTCGCCGCTCTGGCACGGCGCCGAGCTCGGCCGACTGGCGACGTACGGTGCCGCCGTGCCGCCGGCGATGATCGCCGTCCACCTCGCGTACCTCGTCGTGCTCGCGGGCGTCGGCTACCTGTGGAGCCGCAAGGTCTTCGTCGAGAGGCTCGCGAAGTGAGCGCCGCGACCGTCGAGGCCACCGCGCGTCGCGGGGGAGTGCGGGCGCTGTGGGCGGGCAACCCCGGCGCGGTCGTGCAGCGCGGCTTCCTCGCCGCCCGGTCGTCGAGCTGGGCGGTCGTCCTCTCCGGCTTCTTCGAGCCGGTGTTCTACCTCGCGTCGATGGGGCTGGGGCTCGGCGCGCTCATCGGCGACGTCGAGACCTCCCAGGGAGTCCCGGTCAGCTACGCCGCGTTCATCGCTCCCGCCCTTCTCGCCGTCTCGGCGATGAACGGCGCGATCTACGACTCCACCTGGAACGTCTTCTTCAAGCTCAACTACGGCAAGCTCTACGAGGGGATGCTGGCGACCTCGCTCGGCCCGCTCGACGTGGCGCTCGGCGAGATCCTCTACGCGCTCCTGCGTGGCCTGCTCTATGCCACCGGGTTCATGATCGTCATGCAGATTCTCGGGCTGAACCTGGCGTGGACGGCGATCCTCGCGATCCCGGCGGTACTCCTCATCGCGTTCGGCTTCGCCAGTCTCGGCATGGCCGTCACGAGCTACATGAAGACGTTCCAGCACATGGACTGGATCAACTTCGTCCTGCTGCCCATGTTCCTGTTCTCGGCGACGTTCTACCCGATCACCGTTTACCCCGAATGGGTGCAGTCGATCGTCATGGCGCTGCCGCTCTGGCACGGCGTCGAACTGATCCGCGGGCTGACCACCGGCATCCTGTCGGCGGGCATGCTGTGGCACGTCCTGTACTACCTCGTGATGATCGCGGTCGGACTCGTCTTCACGACGAAGCGCCTGCGCGCGCTGTTCCTCGACTGAGGGTCAGCGTCCCGATTCCATGACCTCGCGCGCCTTGCGGATGCGGCGGGGGTTGACCGGATGCGTCGCGAGCACGACCTTGCCGCGCGAGTGCAGCTTCTGCAGGTCGTCGTATGCTTCGGCGACGTCGGCGAGCGGGTAGAAGCCCGACACGAGGACGTTGACCGCCCGCTTCTCGGCGAGCTCGACGACCTTGCGCAGCTGGTCGGTGCCATGTGCGACGGCCGCGGGGTCGTCCGACAGCAGGGCGACCTCGCGCTCGCGACGGTCGGCGCTCGAGCGGAACTTGCTCGCGGGGACGGCGAGGGCCTCGGCGATCTCGTGTCCGTCCTGCCCGAAGTTGTCGATGTACGCGCTGACCCCGTCGGGGGCGAGGGCGCGGATTCGGTCGACGATCCCCTCGCCGTAGCGCACCGGCTTCACACCGAGCTGACGCAGGTAGTCGAAGTTGCGGTCGCCGCACGTCCCGATCACGCGAGCACCGCGGTGCATGGCGATCTGCGCCTCGACGCTGCCGACACCGCCCGCCGCGGCTGAGACGACCACCGTGTCGCCGGCGCCCACCTTGAGTTCGTCGAGGATGTCGAGGGCCGTCGTGCCGGCCAGGTACAGACCGCCCGCGGTCTCGAACGTGACGTTCTTGGGCTTGCGCACGAGCCGGTCGGTCGACACCGTGAGGTGGCTGGCCTGCGCTCCCGAGCGGACGTGACCGACGACGTCGCTGCCGACGGGGAAGCCCGCCGTGTCGGGGCCGACGGCGATCACGGTGCCGGCGAAGCAGCTGCCTGATCGGCGGGGGAACGGGTCGTCCCATTCTTGCTCGGCGCCCGAGCGGACGAAGCCGTCGATGTGGTTGAGGCCCATCGTCATGACCTCGACGGTCACCTCGCCCGCGCCGGGCTCCGGAAGCGGGCGGGTGACGAGGTGGAGCACCTCGGGTCCGCCGGTCTCGTCGTACTCGACGACCGATGCCTGTGTGACCTTCTTGATGGCCATCGTCCACTCCTCACGTGCCTGTGGGGCCGACGATAGCCCTGCGCCCGGACGGAGGGGAGCTCTTGACAGACGGATGCCGCGACCCTCCCGGTGGGGTGGGGCGCGGCATCCGCTCGTCAGGGTCGTGTCAGCGTGCGCCGAGGTCGACGTGTCCGATGTTCGTCTCGTACTCGACGTCCTTTGTCTCCTTCGACAGCCACAGGGCGATGAAGGTGAGGACGGCCGAGCCCGACAGGTAGACGCCGACGAGCCACGGCGATCCGCCGGCGGCGGCCCAGAGGGCGGTCGCGACGATCGGGGCGAGCGCGGCGCCGAGGATTGACGACACGTTGTACGAGATCGCCGACCCGGTGTAGCGGACGTTCGTCGGGAACAGCTCGGGGAGCACGGCGCCCATCGGACCGAACGTCGCACCCATGAGCATGAACCCGAAGATCAGGAAGGCCTGCACGAGGGCGCCGCTGAACTTGGGGTCGAGCTGGGGCAGGAGGAAGACGTTGAAGAGCAGACCGAAGACGGCGATCGCCCCCGTGATCCACAGCAGCAGGCGGCGACGGCCGATCGTGTCGGCGACGGGTCCCGAGAGCAGCGTGAAGACGCCGAAGAAGACGACACCGACGATCTGCATGATGACGAAGTCCGTGTACCCGAACCCGAGGCCCGGCACATAAGTGGCCGCGTCGAACGCCGCGCCCGCAGCCTCTGCCGCGGCGGCGGCTCCCTCGGTCGTAGCCTTCGTGCCGTAGGCGAGGGTGAAGCTCGTCATCAGGTAGAAGAGCACGTACGTCGCGAGCATGATGAACGTGCCGAGGATCAGCTGCTTCCAGTGGCGACGGACGACCTCGCCGAGGGGGAACTTGCGGATCGCGCCCGTCTTCTCGGCCTTGGCGAACGTCTCGGACTCGACGAGCTTGAGACGCACGTACAGGCCGACGATCACCATGACCGCCGAGAACAGGAACGGCACGCGCCAGCCCCAGGCGAGGAACTCCTCGCTGCGCTGCGCGGGGCCGTCGGGGTGCGGCAGCAGGAAGTAGATCACCAGGAACACCGTGTTGGCGATGATGAAGCCGATCGGCGCGCCGAGCTGCGGGAACGTGCCGTACCAGGCGCGCTTGCCCTTCGGGGCGTTCTCGGTCGCGACGAGTGCGGCACCCGACCACTCGCCGCCGAGGGCGAAGCCCTGCGCGAGGCGGAGGACGAGCAGCAGGATCGGGGCGAGCACGCCGACCTGGTCGAACGTCGGCAGGAGGCCGATGAGGAAGGTGGCGACACCCATCGTGAGCAGCGACCCGACGAGGGTCGCCTTGCGTCCGAACTTGTCGCCGAAGTGGCCGAAGACGACGGCGCCGACGGGGCGGGCGACCATGGCGGCGCCGAAGATGCTGAACGACAGCAGCAGGTTCGTGGTGTCGTTGCCGGCGGGGAAGAACAGGATGGGGAAGACGAGGACGGCGGCGGTCGCGTAGACGTAGAAGTCGTAGAACTCGATCGTGGTGCCGATGAGGCTCGCCGTGATGACGCGGGAGCGGGGATTGGCGGGTGCGGTGGATGCCGCGGGTGCTGCGGATGACATGCGGGGGACCTTCGGAACGAAGCGGTGGGTCCTCATGGGACGCGTCGGCGGCGGACGTCCTCGCAGGGGTGATGCGAGGGCGTCACAGCTCTGGGATCACCGAGGCGCCGACGGAGTCGCCGACGCCAAACCTCCACCCTACTCCCGCGTCATCCGGCGGGATCGGCCGGTCAGCGCCAGATGACCGCGAGCCCCGCGTTGAGGAGGGTGAGGATGCCGATGGGCCAGAAGATCCCGGCGGGCACCGACCCCGACTTCCGCAGGCGTCCCGCGCCGGCGCCGAGGAGGCCGCCGATGAGGACGAGGACGACGAGCTTGATGCCGATCTTGGCGTAGTTCAGGTCGTGATCGAGACCCCACGGCGCCGAGAGCGCGAGGCCCGCGACGAGCGCGATGCCGAGGCCCCAGTGCATGATGCGCGTCACTCGGCGCTGTCCGACGAGTTCGACCACCCAGGCCCCGAAGAGTGTCGCGAAACCGACGAGGTGGACGAGGACGACGATGCTGCGCAGGATCTCCATGCCCTCAGGCTACCTGAAGGTTGAGGCCCCGCGCAGCATCGAGAAGGTATGACGCGCCCGAAACGGCGAACCGTCTCGGGCGCGTCATGCCGTCTCGCGATGGTGTGCGCGTCGCGCGTCAGCCGCGGAGGTCCCGCAGGACGAGCGCGGTGCGGATGGCGGCATCCGCTGCTTCTGCGCCCTTGTCCTCCTTCGAGCCTTCGAGGCCGGCGCGGTCGAGGCCCTGCTGCTCGTCGTCCAGTGTGAGCACGCCGAAGCCGACGGGCCTGCCGGTGTCGAGGGCGACACGGGTGAGGCCGTCGGTCGCGGCCGACGAGACGAAGTCGAAGTGCGGGGTGCCGCCGCGGATGATGACGCCCAGCGCGACGGCCGCGTCGGCGCCGGCGTCGAGCGCCGCCTTGGCGGCGACGGGCAGCTCGAACGAGCCCGGTACGCGCACGAGGCGCCACGTGGCGCCCGAGGCGTCGAGGATGCGCTTCGCGCCCGCGATGAGGCCGTCGGTGATCGTGTCGTGCCACTGCCCGGCGATCACGACGACGGACAGGCCGCTCGCGTCGACCGCTTCGGCCCGGGGTGCTCCGTGTCCGCTCATGCGGTGTGCTCCTCACTGTGCGCGAGGGCCTCGCGCAGTTCGTCGGCGTCGATGATGTGGCCCATGCGGTCGGCCTTCGTCGCCAGGTACTGGTGGTTGTTCGCGCCGACCCCGACCAGCAGAGGCACCTGGTCGACGATGGTGAGACCGAGGGCACGCAGCTGCGCGACCTTGTCGGTGTTGTTGGTCAGCAGACGGATCTGCTTCACGCCGAGGTCGGACAGGATGCCGGCGGCCGCCGCGTAGTCGCGGGCGTCGGCCGGCAGGCCGAGCGCGAGGTTCGCATCGACGGTGTCGAGGCCCCGCTCCTGCAGGCTGTACGCGCGCAGCTTGTTGATGAGGCCGATGCCGCGGCCCTCGTGGCCGCGCATGTAGATGACGACTCCGCCGTCCTGCTCGATCGCGTCGAGCGCCGCCTCGAGCTGCGGTCCGCACTCGCACTTGAGCGAGCCGAACGCCTCACCCGTGAGGCACTCGGAGTGCACGCGCACGAGCGGTGCCTCCTCGGTGAGGTCGCCCGAGACGACGGCGATGTGGTCGGTGCCGGTGATCCGGTCCTTGTAGGCGAGGAAGCGGAACTGGCCGTGCGAGGTGGGGACCGTCGCCTCGGCGCGCAGGCTCACGCGGCGCTTGGCGGTGTGGTCGGTGTGGGCGGCGGTGCCGTCGCCGTCGGCTGCGCTGACGTGCGCGATGAGCTGCTCGATCGTGATGACGGGGATGCCTTCGCGCTCGCCCATCTCGAGGAGCCCCGGCATCCGCATCATGCTGCCGTCGTCGGCGACGACCTCGCCGATCACGGCGACCGGCTGCAGGCCCGCGAGCTGCATGAGCTCGACGGCGGCCTCGGTGTGGCCGGCGCGCTCGCGCACGCCGCCGTCGACGGCGCGCAAGGGGAGTACGTGCCCCGGGCGGATGAGCGAGGACGGCACCGAGTCCGGGTCGGCCAGCACGTTGGCCGTGCGGGCGCGGTCCGAGGCGCTGATGCCGGTCGTGACGCCCTCCGCGGCGTCGACGCTCACCGTGTATGCCGTGCTCCGGGCATCCTGGTTCTGCTCGACCATGGGAGGCAGGTCGAGGCGGTCGGCCCAGTCGGCTGGCATCGGGGCGCACAGGAACCCGCTGGACCAGCGGATGGTCCACGCGAGCCACTCCGGCGAGGCGAGCTCGGCGGACAGGATGATGTCGCCCTCGTTCTCGCGGCTCTCGTCGTCGGCGACCAGGATCGGTCGGCCTTCCTTGAGGGCTGCCAGGGCGTCGGGGATGGACGAAAGGCTCATCGGGAGCCTCCTTCTTCTGCGGACGGGATGCCGTCGGGTGAGGCGAATCGGAGCAGGCGCTGCACGTGCCGCGCCAGGATGTCGGTTTCGAGGTTGACGCGGTCGCCGGGGGCGAGCGTGCCGAGGGTGGTCACCTCGAGCGTCTCGGGGATGAGGGAGATCTCGAACCAGTGCGACGCGCCGTCGGGCTCGGACACGTCCGAGACGGTGAGCGAGACGCCCTGGACCGTGATGGACCCCTTGTCGACGACGAGCGGGGCGAGGTCGGCCGGCAGCGAGACGCGGATGACGCGCCACTGCTCGCCGGGGCGGACCTCGAGGACCTCGCCCGTGCCGTCGACGTGTCCCTGCACGATGTGTCCGCCGAGGCGCGTGTGCGCGGCGAGGGCACGCTCGACGTTCACTCGGGAGTCGACCTCGAGGGTGGCGAGCGTCGACATGTCGAGCGTCTGCTTCATGACGTCGGCCGTGAACCCCTCGGAGGTCTGGTCGGTGACCGTCAGGCAGACGCCGCTGATCGAGATCGAGTCGCCGCGCTGCGCGTCCGAGACGGAGAGGGGCGCGCGCACGGTGAGTCGCACGCCGTCGCCGGAGGGCTCGATCGCCGTGATGACGCCCTGTTCTTCGATGATGCCGGTGAACATCAGGCCTCCTGGGGGGTGAGGGTGACGAGGATGTCGTCGCCGAGTCGGTCGACGCCCGCGATGTCGAGGCGTCGCTGCTGGGAGATGGTCGCGACGCCGATGTCGCCGACCGCGAGACGGTCGCCGCCGATCAGCGTCGGTGCGATGTAGACGAGGAGCTCGTCGACGAGCCCCTGGCGCAGGAAGGATGCCGCCAGTGTCGGGCCGCCCTCGATGAACACACGCTGGTCGCCGAGCTCGCGGAGGCGGTCCAGCAGGTCCCGCAAGTCCTCGCCCTCGTCCTGCATGAACGGGCGCGGGTGCTTCCGCACCCGCGCCTCCTGCGGCACGGCGCGGACGCCGACCACGACGGGTCGGGGCTGGTCTTCGTAGAGTCCGCCGTCCTCGCGCCGCGCGGTCAGCGCGGGATCGTCCGCGAGGACGGTTCCCGTCCCCACCACGATCGCGTCCGCCAGCGAGCGTCGGCGGTGCACGTCGGCGCGGGCCTCGGGTCCCGTGATCCACTGGCTGGTGCCGTCGGATGCCGCGGCCCGCCCGTCGAGCGACTGCGCCCACTTCAGGGTCACGTGAGGCCGCCCGAGACGCTGCACGGTCAGCCACGACGCGATGAGCGTCTCGCCCTCGTCGCGCAGCACGCCGCCCTCGACCTCGACGCCGGCGTCGCGGAGCCGCGCGGCGCCCCCGGAGGACACCTCGCCCGGGTCGTCGACGGCGTACACGACGCGGGCGACGCCGGCCTCGATGAGCGCGACCGCGCAGGGGCCGGTGCGCCCGGTGTGGTTGCACGGCTCGAGGGTCACGACGGCCGTCGCGCCGCGCGCGGCATCCGGTCCGAGCGTCGAGAGGGCGTCGATCTCGGCGTGCGGCGTCCCCGCGCCGTGATGCCAGCCCTCGGCGAGCACCTCGCCCGCGGGGGAGAGGATGACCGCGCCGACCTGCGGGTTGACCCCCCGCGGTCCGCGCTGAGCGAGCGCGAAAGCGTGGCGGAGCGCGGCGCGCTCTGCGTCGGTGGCACTCATCCGGATCCTCACGATGGGGTGTTCCGGGGCGCGGGCGCGTCAGGCGGTCCCGCAGGGTCACTGCGGGCGCCCGTGCTGCCTCCCATCCGGACTAGCGACTCGCGTCGCATCACCGTCGGTTCCGGATTTCCACCGGATCAGCAGGACCTCGGGTCCCGCTCGCGGACTGTCACCGCCGGTTCGGATTCCCACCGACCCCGGAGCACGTTTCTTGCTCTCGAAGTGTACTCAACCGGGATGACGCGGATTCATTCCCCGTCAGCTCTTGACGCGGACGCTCATCCGGTCAACGCGCGGGCGGTGGCCTCGTCGACGACGAGCTCGGTGACCAGCCGCGCCGCGAGCGCACCGCGGAGGCTGTCGCGTTTGTCGACGCCCGACACGATGCACACCCGGCTCGGCACGCGACGCAGCACCTCGAAGCGGGGCCCGGTCGCCCGGTCGTTCAACTCGATTCCGCGGGTCGACCCGTCGAGGCGGTAGAAGACCGTGGCGACGTCGCCCACCACGCCCTCGCGGTCGAGCGCCGCGAGCTCCTCGGGTTCGAGGTAGCCGCCGGAGTACACGTGGCTGGGGACGCGCGAATCCGCCGCTCCGACGCTGAAGACGACGAGGTCCATCGCCGCCTGCATGGCCAGGATGCGGGTGGTGCTGCGCTCGCGCCACATGGCCTGCTTCGTGCGCGGATCGTCGAAGAACGCGGGCACGGGGAACTGCTGGGCGCTGCCGCCGTAGGCGACGGCGAAGCGGCTCAGGATGTCGCTCGCGTACAGCAGGCCCGTGGTGCGGGTGTTCCCGGAGCCGTTCAGCTGCACGAAGGTCGTGCCGTGCACGGCCTTGGGGACGAGGCGGCGGCTGACCGCGGCGGTGGTGGATCCCCACGCGACGCCGACCGTCGCATCCGCTTCGATGAGGTCGCCGAGCAGGTGCGCCGCGGCGGTCGCGACCCGCTCCAGTCGCTCCACCTCACTCGCGTCGTCGGGGACCGGGACGACGTGGGCGGTGATGCCGTAGCGATCGGCGAGCTCCTGCTCCAGCAACTGCGGGGCGGCGAAGGGGGAGCGGATGCGTATGTCGACGATGCCCGTCGCGCGAGCGCGCGACAGCAGGCGCGAGACGGTCGACCGCGAGGTGCCGAGTTCCCGGGCGATGGCCTCCATCGTGCGGTCCTGGACGTAGTAGAGGTGCGCCGCGGTGAGCGCGCGTCGGATGTCGTCGGGGTCCAGGGTCTCGTCCACGGATGACAGTGTGCACGTATGTGCAACCGGACTGCAATCCCGTCCACCGCTGTCATCATGGTCCCATCGGCTTCTTCGGAAGCGGTCTGAGGCGAGCGGGGCGAGAGCCCGGCAGAAGTGGGAGTGTGACGTGGACACCGAGACCCGTAAGGCGACGACGGCGCTGCGCGAGCGGCCGCAGGCGGACGTGCTCATCATCGGCGGCGGCATCAACGGCGTCGCGACCTTCCGCGACCTGGCGCTGCAGGGCGTCGACGTGGCTCTCGTCGAGCGCAGCGACTTCCTCTCCGGTGCGTCGGCGGCCTCGAGCCACATGATCCACGGCGGCATCCGTTACCTCGAGAACGGCGAGCTCCGTCTCGTCCACGAAGCGGTCACCGAGCGCAACGACCTCCTGACGACGGCGGCCCACTACGTGCGTCCGCTGCGGACCACCGTGCCGATCTTCTCGACGTTCTCGGGTCTGCTCTCCGCGCCGCTGCGCATGGTGCTCCACCGCAAGACCGCCTCCACCGAGCGCGGCGCCC
Organism: Microbacterium gawkjiense; assembly: GCF_031932225.1. NCBI lineage: Bacteria > Bacillati > Actinomycetota > Actinomycetes > Micrococcales > Microbacteriaceae > Microbacterium > Microbacterium gawkjiense. The sequence continues at coordinate 1,211,998 of NZ_JAUZVV010000002.1, read as the reverse complement.
TCCTGATCAAGGTCGGCCTCATCATCTACGACTCGTTCTCGCGCGGCGGCGGCCGCGTGCCGCGGCACACCTTCCGCGGTCGGCGCCGCTCGCTGCGGGAGCTCCCGGACCTGAACGCCGACGTGAAGTACACGGCGACCTACTGGGATGCCTCCCTCCGCGAGCCGGAGCGCCTCGGCCTCGACCTCGTCCGTGACGGCGTCGCCCTCGGCGGCAGCCGCGCCCGCGCCGCGAACTACACTTCCGCGGTCGGCGTCGACGGCGGCAAGATCGTCCTCCGCGACGAGGTCACCGGCGAGGAGTTCCCGTTCGCGGCATCCGTCGTCCTCAACGCGGCCGGCCCGTGGACCGACCTCGCCAACGAAGCCCTCGGCGACGCGACCCGGTACATGGGCGGCACCAAGGGCTCGCACATCGTCCTCGACCACCCCGAGCTGATGCAGGCGACCGGTGGTCGGGAGATCTTCTTCGAGCACTCCGACGGTCGCATCGTGCTCATCTACCCGCTCAACGGTCGAGTCCTCGTCGGCACGACCGACCTCGAGCACGACATGTCCGAGCCCGCCGTCTGCACGGAGGAGGAGGTCGACTACTTCCTCGACCTCATCGGCCACGTCTTCCCGTCGATCCCGGTCGACCGGTCCCAGATCGTGTTCCGCTACTCGGGCGTCCGCCCGCTCCCGGGTCACGGCGACATGGCCGCCGGTTTCGTGTCGCGCGACTACCGCATCGAGGAGGCGACGCTGCCGGGTTCCGACGGCGTGCCGGTGCTCAGCCTCGTCGGCGGCAAGTGGACGACGTTCCGCGCCGTCGCCGCACGCCTGGCCGACGAGCTGATGTCCCGGATCGGACGCACGCGGGTCCGCTCGACCAAGGGGCTCCCCATCGGCGGCGCCGTCGGCTTCCCCCGCACCGACGCCGAGCGCGACGCCTGGGTGCACCACCACCTGTCGGACTTCGGTGCCGAGCGCGGCACCCGTCTGCTGCACCGCTACGGCACGCACGCCCTCGCCGTGGCCGCCTCGCTCCGGCAGGACGCGCAGGACGCACCCCTCAGCTCGCTGCCCCGCTTCAGCTCGGGCGAGTTCCGCCACATCGCGCGCACCGAATCGATCGTGCACCTCGAGGACATCCTGCTGCGCCGCACCAACATCGCGTTCCGCGGCGAGGCGACCCCCGAGGTCGTCGAAGAGGTGGCCGACGCCGTCGCGGATGTGATGGGCTGGGATGCCGCGACGCGCGGCACCGAGATCGATCGGGCACTCGCCGCGGTGCACGCCGCCGATCCCGTCGCCGTCTGACGCCGGCATCCCCGTCGCCGCACCGGCGATGAGCACTCGAAGAGGAGACGAGACGTGACCGATCACGTGATCGCCATCGACCAGGGAACGACCTCGACACGAGCGATCGTGTTCGACGGGGAGGGCACCCTCGTCGCGACCGCGCAGCGGGAGCACGAGCAGATCTTCCCGCGAGCCGGCAGGGTCGAGCACGACCCGGTGGAGATCTGGACGAACACCGAGTGGGTGCTCGCCAACGCGCTCGGGCAGGTGGGCCTGTCGGCCGCCGACGTCGCCGCGATCGGTGTCACCAACCAGCGCGAGACGGCGATCGTCTGGGACCGTCGCACCGGCCGCCCGATCCACAACGCCCTCGTGTGGCAGGACACCCGCACGCAGCCCGCGATCGACCGCCTCATCGAGGCGCGCGGGGTCGACGCCTTCGCCGAGGTGACCGGACTCCCGCTCGCGTCGTACTTCTCGGCGTCGAAGATCGCGTGGATCCTCGACCACGTCGACGGGGCGCGCGAGGCGGCACGCCGCGGCGACCTGCTCTTCGGGACGCCCGACACCTGGGTCGTCTGGAACCTCACGGGCGGCAGCGACGGCGGCATCCACATCACCGACGTCACCAATGCGAGCCGCACCCTGCTCATGGACCTGGCCACCCTCGACTGGTCGGACGAGATGCTGCAGGTGTGGGACATCCCTCGCGAGATGCTGCCCGAGATCCGCTCGTCGTCCGAGGTCTACGGCGAGGTCGTGCAGCCGCGCGTCGCGCGCGGCATCCGCATCGCCGGCATCCTCGGCGACCAGCAGGCGGCGACCTTCGGTCAGGCCGCCTTCGACGCCGGGCAGTCCAAGAACACCTACGGCACCGGCAACTTCCTGCTCGTGGGCACCGGTACCGAGCTGGTGCGCTCGGATGCCGGCCTCATCACCACGGTCGCCTACCGCCTCGGGGACGAGCCGCCGCACTACGCGCTCGAGGGCTCGATCGCCGTCACCGGTTCGCTCGTGCAGTGGCTGCGCGACAACCTCGGGATCATCTCCGAGTCCACCGAGGTCGAGCGGCTCGCCCGCACCGTCGAGGACAACGGCGGCGCCTACTTCGTGCCCGCCTTCTCGGGCCTGTTCGCGCCGTACTGGCGCCCCGACGCCCGTGGCGCGCTCGTCGGCCTCACCCGCTACGTCACGAAGGCCCACATCGCGCGGGCCGCTCTCGAGGCCACCGCCTTCCAGACGCGCGACGTCATCGCGGCCGTCGTCTCCGACACCGGTCGCGAACTCGAGGAGCTGCGCGTCGACGGCGGGATGACGCGCAACGACCTTCTCATGCAGTTCCAGGCCGACATCCTGGGCATCCCCGTCGTCCGCCCGAAGGTCGTCGAGACCACGGCCCTCGGCGCCGCGTACGCCGCGGGACTGGCCGTCGGCGTCTGGTCGGGAAAGGACGCCTTGCGCGGCTACTGGCAGGAAGACCGCCGGTTCGAGCCGCAGATGGATCCCGACGAGCGGGACCGCCGCTGCCGCCTGTGGGCGAAGGCCGTCGAGAAGTCCATGGGATGGGTCGACGACGACGCGCGCGTGCTCGCCGGGACCGTCTGAGCTACTTCAGCAGCCGCGACAGCCGGCGGTCGGCGAGGATCTTGCCGCCGGTCTGGCACGTCGGGCAGTACTCGAGGCTGTTGTCGGCGAAGAAAACCGACCGCACCTCGTCGCCGCACACCGGGCACGCCTCGCCGCGGCGGCCGTGGACGGCCATCCCGCGCCGTTTGGCGTCCTTGAGGTCGGCGGGCGGTTTGCCGGATGCCGCGGCCACCGCCTCGGCGAGCGTCTGCTGCATCGCCGCGTAGAGCCGATCGATCTCGGCATCCGTCAGCGTTGCCGCCAGGGCGTAGGGAGACATCTTCGCGGCGTGGAGGATCTCGTCGGAGTAGGCGTTGCCGATGCCGGCGATGATCGACTGGTCGCGCAGGACGCCCTTGATCTGCGTCCGGCGTCCGGCGAGGAGCTCCGCGAGCGTGTCGCGGGTGAATCCGTCGTCGAGCGGATCGGGACCGAGGCGTGCGATCCCCGGGACGTCGGCGGGGGAACGCGCGGCGTAGTACGCGAGCGACTTCTTGGTGCCGGCCTCCGTCAGGTCGAACCCGGAGCCGTCGTCGAAACCCACCCGCAGCGCGATCGGGGTCTTACCCGGCCGGATGACCGTCGCCGGCAGTTGGTCGTACCACCGCAACCAGCCCGCCTTGGCGAGATGGAAGATGAGGTGGGCACCGGCATCCGTCTCGAGGTCGACGAACTTGCCGTGCCGCTGCGCACCCGTCACCGTCGCGCCCGTCATCGCGTCGATCGGGGGGTCGTACGTCTTCAGCGCGGCGATGTTCGCGACCGACACCTTCGTGACGGTCAGTCCCGTCGCGCGCTCGCGGAGGAAGTCGACCAGTCCCTGCACCTCGGGCATCTCAGGCATGCGGTCATCCTGCCACCCCGGTCCGACGGCGGTGAGGGGGTTGTCAGATCACCGGCCAGGGCACCGGGGTGCGGTCGTCGGTCGGCAGGAGCCCTGCGATCCAGCCGTCGTGGCGTCCGCGGGGGTCGTTCAGACCCTGCCGGAGGAGGCCCTCGTACCGGAAGCCGAGCTTCTGAGCGACGCGCGCCGACGGGACGTTGCCGACGATCGCGCGCCACTGGATGCGCGCGAGCCGGAGCGGTTCGGCGAAGCCCGCGTCGATGACGGTGGTCGCCGCCTCGGTGAGGTAGCCGTGGCCGCGGGCCGCGGCATCCATCCAGAACCCGATCTCGGCGGACCCCTGCTTCTCGAACCGGTGCAGCCCGATCATGCCGATCCAGCGGCCCTCGAGGCGGATGCCCCAGGTAAGCTCGCTCTCCTCGTCCCACCAGGCGGCCGCCTTGGCGATGAACTCCTCGGCGTCGCGACGCTCGTACGGCGCAGGGAGCGTCGTCCACCGCGGCACCTCCGGGTCCTGCGCCGCGGCGGTGATCGCATCGACGTCGTCCGCCGTCGGCACCGACAGCTCGAGCCGCTCCGTCCGCAGGGTCACCGGTTCCATCCTCCGACCCTATCCACGCACGTGCCGTCTCCCGTTCCGGATGCAGGTGCAGATGCGCCGTGGACGGCGCTCGTCGACGCATTCGCCTTCTCCTCCTGCATTCGGCACGGAGACTCCTCCCCGAGGTCGTCTTCGGAACGACCGACCACATTCCCCGCCGAGGCCGGCTGCGCACTGGGCGGTGTCGGGGAGCGTCGTCGCATGACCTCGTCGCACGATCGGCGTGCCTTCGCCGCCGAAGCAGAAACCCTCCTCGCCGTCCGGTCACAGACCGCGCACGAACTCCGTTCGGCAGGGATGTCGAAACGGTCGATCGCGCGGGCTGCGGCGGATGGCATGATCCTGGCGGTCCGTCGCGGCCGGTACGTCGCCTCGGACGCGCCGGTCGATGTCATCCGCGCCGCGCGCGTCGGCGGTCGGCTGACCTGCGTGAGCGCGCTCCGGCTCTTGGGGATCTTCACCCTCGCGTCGGAGGATCTGCATGTGCACGTCCCGCCGCACGCGGCTCGCCTCCGGATACCGCAGGAGGGAGCCTTCCGGCACTGGTCGCCACCGATCGGGCAGCGACCTTCCGGCGCCGGCATTTCTCACCCATGGGACCTCCTCGCCCACGCGATCGTCTGCCAGCCACCCGCGGCGGCTGTGGCGACCCTCGACAGTGCCCTGCACCGGGGCCTGGTCGCTCCGTCTGAGCTCGATCTCGTCTTCGCCGCCGTGCCTCGGAAGTACCGCGTCATCCGGAATCTGCTCGACGGCCGAGCCGAGTCCGGGCCGGAGTCGTTGATGCGCCTCATCTTGCGTCGCCTCGGCGTGAGGGTGGAGTTGCAGGTGAGGATCGACGGCGTGGGGAGGGTCGATCTGCTCGTCGACGGATGGCTTGTCGTCGAGTGCGACAGTGATGCGCACCATTCCGGTCCGCTCGCCCACCGGGTCGACCGAGGCCGCGACCTGGCGCTCGCTGCACTCGGCTACACGACGCTCCGGCCGATGGCGGCCGACATCATGTGGAATCCCGACCGGGTGGTTGCAGCGGTGAGGGGATTGCTGCGCGCGCGACGACGCTGACGCTGTGCCGAACGCAGGTTCAGCGTCGGTGATGCGGTCGGAAACGTCCTGAATGCGCGTCTGAACCTGCATCCGGTACGCGAATCGTCGTGCACTCCGCGCTCGTGCGGCGTCAGCCCTCGGGGTGCTGCTGGATCCAGACCGCCATCGCGGCCAGGTTCGCCAGCGGGGCCATGGCGCCGATCGCGGGGGCGTCGAACACCATCGAGGCGACGCCGGCCTCGGCGTAGGAGGCGACCCATCCGGCGGCATCCGGCAACGGCACGGCCAGCAGCCTGCCGGTCTCCTCGGGCGGGATGCCGAAGCCCGCCGCAGCGGCCTGTGCACGCTCCGGCGTCGAGAAGGCGAAGATCGCCGGACCCTGCTCGGTCGAGGCAGCGAACGGCGTGGGCTCCTGGTCGGTGCCGCGGGCGATGAAGATCCACTTCTCGAGCGCGAACACCGCGCGCCACAGGCGTTCCTGCGCGGCGCGGTCGTCGGGCGCGGCCATGGACGGGCCGGCCGCCGCGTCGATCGCGGCGACGAGCTCCGGCGCGGGGCTGAGCCTCGGTTCCTCAGACACGTCGCAGCAGTCCGAGCTTGTCGTACACGTCGTTCAGGGTGCGGTCGGCGACCTCGTCGGCCCGCGCCGCGTTGGCGGCGAGCACCCGGTCGAGCTCGGCCGGGTCGTCGAGCAGTTTGAGCGCCCGCTCGCGCACGGGACCGAACTCCGACACCACGATCTCGGCGAGCCCCTTCTTGAAGTCGCCGTAGCCGCGGCCGGCGTACTCGTCCTCGATCGAGGGGATCTGCCGCCCCGTCAGAGCGGCGTAGATCACGAGCAGGTTCGACACCCCGGGCTTGGCCTCGCGGTCGTACCGGACGACACCCTCCGAATCCGTGACGGCGCGCATGACCTTCTTCGCGGACTTCGCCGGGTCGTCCAGGAGCCAGAGCACACCGGCATCCGATTCGGCGGACTTCGACATCTTGGACGTCGGGTTCTGCAGGTCGTAGATGCGGGCGGTGTCCTTCTGGATCACGGGCATCGGCACGCGGAACGCCTCGCCGTAGCGGGCGTTGAAGCGCTCCGCCAGCGTGCGGGTGAGCTCGACGTGCTGCTTCTGGTCGTCGCCGACGGGCACGATGTCGGTCTGGTACAGCAGGATGTCGGCGGCCATGAGGATCGGATAGGTGAACAGGCCGACGTTCGTGGCATCGGTGCCGTAGCGGGCCGACTTGTCCTTGAACTGGGTCATCCGGTTCGCCTCGCCGAAGCCGGTCACGGTCGACAGCACCCAGGCGAGCTCGGCGTGCGCACGCACATGCGACTGCACGTACAGGGTCGACTTCGACGGCTCGATGCCCGCGGCGATGTACTGCGCCGCAGTCCGCCGGGTCTTCTCCCGCAGCTCGGCGGGGTCGTTCGGTTGGGTGAGGGCGTGCAGGTCGACGACGGAGAAGAACGCGTCGTAGGACTCCTGCAGGTCCCGCCACTGCATGAGCGCCCCGATGTAGTTGCCGATCTGGAGGGAGTCGGCGGAGGGCTGCATTCCGGAGTACAGGCGGGGTTTGCTCACCCTACGATCCTAGGCGCGAACGGATGCCGCGCCCCTCGCCGCCGGCTTCAGCCGCCGAGCGTGTAGTCGGCCACGACGGGCGCGTGGTCGCTCCAGCGCGTGTCCCAGGAGGGCGCCCGGACGACGTGGTAATCGGTCGCGCGGGTCGCGAGTTCGGCGGTCGCGAGGTGGTAGTCGATGCGCCAGCCGGTGTCGTTGTCGAACGCCTTGCCGCGGTTCGACCACCACGTGTACGGCCCGTCGATCTCTCCGGCGAACGAGCGCCCGACGTCGACCCAGCCGAGGCCGCGGCCGGTCTCGCCGTCGACCGAGGTGACGGTCTCGCCCGCGGGTGCGGTGAACCGGTCGAAGTACGCCCGCTCACGGGGGAGGAAGCCCGCCTTCTTGACGTTACCCTTCCAATTGCGGATGTCGAGCTCACGGTGGCCGACGTTGAGGTCGCCGGTGATGAGCGCGAGGTCGCCGAGGTGCGGCATCCGCTCTTCCATCGCGTCGAGGAACGCGTACTTGGCGTCCTGCTTCTCGGTGCCGGCCTCGCCGGTGAAGACGTAGGCGCTGACGACCGTGAGGGTCTCGCCCTCGACCTCGACGTCCGCCTCGACCCAGCGTCCCTTCGAGTCGAGCGTGTCGTCGCCGAGCTCGATGCGCCAGACGTCCAGCGGCTCGCGGGCGGCGATGGCGACGCCGGCGCGCCCCTTCGCGAGGGCTTCGTCGTTCACGATGTGCCAGCCGGGCAGGGCGGCGGCGAGATCGGAGGCCTCGGCCCGCACCTCCTGCAGCGTGAGGATGTCGACCCCCGCCGTTTCGAGCCAGCCGTGCATGCCCTTCCGGGCGGCGGCGCGGATGCCGTTGACGTTGACGGAGGCGATGCGGACGGTTCGAGGCACGCCTTTCAGCCTAAGCGGGGCCGCCGACACCGGTCGTGCCGCGGGTCTGCGCGAGCAGGTCCTCGGCGCGGCGCACGTCCCGGCGCGCGCCGGGGCGTTCCCACCAGCGCGCGCGGGCGAGCGCCGACCGGGCCTCGCGCACGCCCGCCTCGGCGACGACCCGCAGCGCCTCGCGCTCTGCGGCGCGCTGCTGCTCGGCGGTCGGGGGCGCGAGGGGGATGTCGGCATCCCGAGCCGCGACCCCGATCCAGGATGCCGCGACGAGCATCACGATCCCGGCCAGACGCAGCCACAGCAGCAGACCGACGACGACGGAGAAGGTGGCGAGCAGGGGGTTGGTGGGGGAGTAGGCGGCGAGGAAACCGAAGCCCAGCTGCAGGAGCGCGAGCGCCGCGCCGCCGGCGGTCGCCCCGGGGATGATGGAGCGCCACGGCAGCGAGGTCCCGGTGAGGAAGCGGATCAGCAGCGTCAGAGCGGCGGAGTTGAGTGCGACGCTGACGACGACCGACCCGATCCGGCTGGCGAGTTCGGCGGCCGATGAGGGCACGTCGACCTCCAGCCACCGCAACGCCTGCGTCAGGACACCGCCGGCGACCAGCCCCAGGCCGGCGCCGAGGACGAGCGCGGCGCCGAACAGGATCGCCGCGACGAGGTCGCCGAGTTTCAGCAGCACGAAGCTGCGGGTGTCGAACGGCAGCCCGAAGATGTCGCGGACGGCCCGTCGGGTGAAGGTGACGAACCCGATGGCGGTCCACACGGCGACACCGAGGGCGATCGTTCCGGTGACGGCGAGCAGGCTGCCGCTGTCGCGGGCGATCGACGCCACGTCGTCGGGATCGACGGGCCCCGCCTCACCGATGAAGCCCGGGATGTAGGAGTTGACGACCCGGATGAGGCCGTCGATCGCCGCCTGCGACCCGCCGAGCCACAGGCCGACCACGGCGAACGCCGAGTACAGCGTCGCGAACAGCGCGAACAGGGACTGGTAGCTGATGGATGCCGCCAGCAGGAACCCGTTCCGCTGCAGGAAGTGTCGCCACACCCGCACCGGGAACGAGGCGACCGTCCGGCGGGTGATCTGCGTCGCGCGCTCGATCGGCTGGTCGAGGCGTTCCCGCAGACGAGACGCCTCCCACCGCTCGCGCAGGGGAGGCGTCGTGTCGTCCGAGGTCACGCCTCGAGGGTATCGGGCGGTCAGCCGCGCAGGACCGCCTGCTTGACCTCGGCGATGGCCTTCGTGATCTCGATGCCGCGGGGGCAGGCCTCGGTGCAGTTGAAGGTCGTGCGGCAGCGCCACACGCCCTCCTTGTCGTTGAGGATGTCGAGGCGCACGTCGCCCGCGTCGTCGCGCGAGTCGAAGATGAAGCGGTGCGCGTTGACGATCGCGGCGGGGCCGAAGTACTGACCGTCGGTCCAGAACACGGGGCACGACGAGGTGCACGCGGCGCAGAGGATGCACTTGGTGGTGTCGTCGTAAACGGCGCGGTCCTTGATGGACTGGATGCGCTCCTTGCCCGGCTCGGGCGCGGTGTTCGCCTGCAGGAAGGGCTGCACGTCGCGGAAGGACTCGAAGAACGGGTCCATGTCGACGATGAGGTCCTTCTCGAGCGGCAGGCCCTTGATCGCCTCGACGTAGATCGGCTTCGAGATGTCGAGGTCCTTGATCAGCGTCTTGCAGGCGAGGCGGTTGCGGCCGTTGATGCGCATGGCGTCCGAGCCGCAGATGCCGTGGGCGCACGAGCGACGGAAGCTGAGCGTGCCGTCGACGTCCCACTTGATGCGGTGCAGCGCGTCGAGCACGCGGTCGGTCGGGTACATCTCGACGTCGTAGTCCACCCAGCGGGGCTCCGCATCCACTTCGGGGTCGAAGCGCCGGATGATGAAGGTGACCAGGTACGACTGGATGCCGGAGTCGGTGGACTCCTTCGTGCCGGTCGGAGCGTCGGAATCGACGATGGTCATCAGTACTTCCTCTCCATCGGCGGGTAGTTGTACTCGCCCTGCTCGTTCTTGGTGAACACGACCGGCTTCCAGTCCAGGCGGATGTGGTCCTCGGGGTTCGCGGAGTGCGGGTCGCCCGTGAGGTAGGCCATCGTGTGCTGCATGTACTTCTCGTCGTCGCGGTCGGGGTAGTCCTCGCGCATGTGACCGCCGCGGCTCTCACGCCGGTTGCGGGCGGCGTAGGCGACGATCTCGGCGATGTCGAGCAGGAAGCCCAGCTCGACGGCCTCGAGCAGGTCGGTGTTGTACCGCTTGCCCTTGTCGTCGACGTGGACGTTCTTGTACCGCTCGCGCAGGTCGTTGATCGTGCCCATGACGTTGGTGAGCGTCTCCTCGGTGCGGAACACCTGGGCATTGGCGTCCATCTCCTCCTGCAGCTTCTTGCGGAGGGTGGAGATGCGCTCGGTGCCGGTGTTGTTCCGCAGGCCCTCGATCATCTCGCGGACCTCCTTCGCGGGGTCCTCGGGGAGGGGCATGAACTCGGCCGTCTTCACGTACTCGACCGCGTTCTGACCGGAGCGCTTGCCGAAGACGTTGATGTCGAGCAGCGAGTTCGTGCCGAGGCGGTTCGCGCCGTGCACCGACACGCACGCGCACTCGCCGGCGGCGTAGAGGCCGGGGACGACGGTGTCGTTGTCGGCGAGGACCTCGCCCTTGGTGTTGGTCGGGATGCCGCCCATCGCGTAGTGCGCGGTCGGCATGACCGGCACCGGCTCGACGACCGGGTCGACACCCAGGTAGGTGCGGGCGAACTCGGTGATGTCCGGGAGCTTGGTCTCGAGGACCTCTGCGCCGAGGTGAGTGCAGTCCAGGTAGACGTAGTCCTTGTTCGGGCCGGCGCCGCGGCCCTCGAGGACCTCCTTGACCATGCACCGGGCGACGATGTCGCGGGGGGCGAGGTCCTTGATGGTGGGGGCGTAGCGCTCCATGAAGCGCTCACCCGAGGCGTTGCGGAGGATCGCGCCCTCGCCGCGGGCACCCTCGGTGAGGAGGATGCCGAGGCCCGCCAGGCCTGTCGGGTGGAACTGGAAGAACTCGATGTCCTCGAGCGGCAGGCCCTTGCGCCACACGATGCCGACGCCGTCACCGGTCAGGGTGTGCGCGTTCGAGGTGGTCTTGAAGATCTTGCCGAAGCCGCCGGTGGCGAAGATGACGGCCTTCGCGTGGAAGACGTGCAGGTCGCCGGTGGCGAGCTCGTAGGCGACGACACCCGCGATGCCGGTGCGACCCACGGCATCCTTCACCGTGATCAGGTCGAGCGCGTAGAACTCGTTGAAGAAGTTGATGCCGAGCTTGACGCAGTTCTGGAACAGCGTCTGCAGGATCATGTGGCCGGTGCGGTCGGCGGCGTAGCAGGCGCGGCGGACCGGGTTCTTGCCGTGCTCGGCGGTGTGGCCGCCGAACCGGCGCTGGTCGATCTTGCCGTCGGGCGTGCGGTTGAAGGGCAGGCCCATGTTCTCGAGGTCGATGACCGCGTCGATGGCCTCCTTCGCGAGGATCTCGGCCGCGTCCTGGTCGACGAGGTAATCGCCGCCCTTGACGGTGTCGAAGGTGTGCCACTCCCACGAGTCCTCTTCGACGTTCGCCAGTGCCGCAGCCATGCCGCCCTGCGCCGCGCCGGTGTGGCTGCGCGTGGGGTAGAGCTTCGTGATGACGGCGGTCTTGGCCCCGGGACCCGCCTCGATCGCGGCGCGCATGCCCGCGCCGCCGGCGCCGACGATGACGACATCGAACTGGTGGTAGTGGACGCCGTCCTTGACGACGGAGTCCGCGGTCTGAGTGCTCACGTGACGATTGCCTCTGTTCTATCCGTATGCGGGCCGGTCGGACCGGCTCAGCCCTGTGCCTTGCAGACCTCGGCGACGATGCTGCCGTCGAGGTTCGGGATGCAGGGGTCGAAGGTGAAGACGACGAGGGTGCCCAGCAGGATCATGAATCCGGCAACGACCCACAGGCTGGTGACGAGCACCTTCCGCACCTTCGCGTTGGTGACGTAGTCGTTGACGATCGTGCGCATGCCGTTGGTGCCGTGGATGAAGGCGAGCCACAGCATCAGGACGTCCCACCACTGCCAGAACGGGTTCGCGAACTTGCCCGCGACGAAGGCGAAGTCGAGCGCCGAGATGCCGTCGCCGACCATGAGGTTGACGAAGAGGTGACCGAAGATGAGCACGATCAGCAGCACGCCCGAGACGCGCATGAAGACCCAGCCCCACTTCTCGAGGTTCGGGCCCTTCTTGCGGACGGCGGCCTTGCCCTGCGGGGTGCGGGGCGCGACGAGGGTGTCGGCGGTCATCAGTGCTCGCCTCCCATGTGCGAGAAGACGTTCGGAAGGTGGCGGGCGGAGAACCCGACGAGCGTGACGGCCCAGACGGCGAGGACGCCCCACCACAGCTGACGCTGGTGGCGCGTGGCCCACGGCCACAGGTCGACCGCGATGATGCGGAGCCCGTTGAACGCGTGGTACACGATGGCGGCGACCAGCGCGACCTCGCCGAGACCCATGATCGGGTTCTTGTACGTGCCGATGACTGCGTTGTATGCGTCGGGGGAGACCCGGATGAGGGCCGTGTCGAGCACATGCACGAGCAGGAAGAAGAAGATGGCGATGCCGGTGATGCGGTGCAGCACCCACGACCACATGCCCTCGTTGCCGCGGTACAGCGTGCCGCGCGGGGTCTTGGACGTGGTCTCAGCTACCGACGGCGTGACGCGTGCTGGTGCAGACACGGTCGTCCTCCCTTGGGTGAGATGGGTCGCGCTGCGCGGCGAGGTCACGGCATCCCGAGGGAATGTCGCCCATCGTCGCAAGCGGGCGCAGCGTCCATCCTAGGCGGCCCTGAAGGTGCCGGGCGAGGAAGGGGAGCCTTAGAACATATTGGTCACGGGCGCGGCCTCGGCCGACCGTCGTCGTCATGCGTCCGGAACGGGCGCGTCACGAGCGGCCGGTAGGGTTCGGAGCATGGCCGAACACATCGAGGACTTCTACGCCGTGATCCCCGCCGGAGGCGTCGGTTCGCGGCTGTGGCCGCTCTCGCGGGCGGATGCGCCGAAGTTCCTCCACGACCTCACCGGCTCGGGGCATTCGTTGCTGCGCGACACCTGGAACCGGCTCGAGCCCCTCGCCGGTCCCGACCGGATCGCCGTCGTCACCGGGCGCGCCCACCGTGCCGCGGTCGAGGCGCAACTCCCGGGCATCCCCGACAAGAACGTCATCCTCGAGTCCGAGCCGCGGGACTCGGCCGCGGCGATCGGTCTCGCAGCGGCGATCCTGCACCGCCGGCATCCCGACGTCGTCATCGGCTCCTTCGCCGCCGACCACGTCATCCGCGGATCTCGCGTCTTCGAGTTCGCGGTGCGCGACGCCGTCGAAGTCGCCCGCGAGGGGTACATCTGCACGATCGGCATCCAGCCCTCCGAGCCCGCCGTGGGCTTCGGCTACATCAAGAGGGGCGGCGAGTTGATCGTCGACGGCGCCCGGGATGCCTCGCTGGTCGAGCGGTTCGTCGAGAAGCCCGACCTCGAGACCGCCAAGGCCTACGTCGCCGACCGCTCCTACCTCTGGAACGCGGGCATGTTCATCTCGCGCGCCGACGCGCTGCTCGCCGAGATCGAGGCCAACAACCCCGCCCTGCACGCCGGGCTCATCGAGCTGGCGGAGGCCTGGGACGACCGCGACCGACGCGGGCCCGCCGTCGACCGGATCTGGCCCACGCTCGAGAAGATCGCTATCGACTACGTCGTCGCCGAGCCCGCCGCCGAGAAGGGCCGGCTCGCCGTCGTGCCGGGCCACTTCGACTGGGACGACGTCGGCGACTTCGCGAGTCTCGCGAAGCTCAACTCCGGCGGCCGCACCGACCTGGCGATCCTCGGTCAGAACGCACGCGTGCTGTCGGACCGGGCCAGCGGCATCGTGGTGTCGCAGACGAGCCGCGTCATCAGCATCATCGGCGTGAAGGACATCGTCGTCGTGGACACCGACGACGCGCTGCTCGTCACCACCGCCGAGCACGCCCAGCGCGTCAAGAGCGTCGTCGACGCCCTGAAGGTCACCGGTCGCGGCGACGTCCTCTGACCGGCGTCATCCGGGGTTCGCAATTGTGCAGGATGCCGCTCCCGTGACGGGATGATTGCGGCTTTGTAACCATTCCGGCGTACGGCCTGATCACGCTGCGTCCTCGGCGTCACAGTAGGTAACTTCAGTTGAGCCGCCGCGAAGTCCGCGGCGCCTTCAATGTGGAGGCTGCATTGACTCTCTCGACCCCCAAGAAGCTCGTCGGCATCTCCGCCGCAGCGGGCCTTCTCGTCGCCCTCGCCGGATGTGGGACCGCACCCGAAGCCACCCCCTCCGGCAGCGCCGGCGCTGAGCCCGGCGGAGCCGTCGACGGCTTCCTGCCCTGCATGGTGTCCGACTTCGGCGGCTTCGACGACAAGTCGTTCAACCAGCTCGGTTTCGAGGGCCTGCAGAAGGCCTCCGAGGCGCTCGGCGTCAAGCCGATCACGGTCCAGTCCGACAGCGAGACCGACTTCGCCCCCAACCTGCAGAACCTGGTCGACCAGAACTGCACCATGATCATCACGGTCGGCTTCGCCCTGGCATCCGCCGCGGGTGAGTCCGCGAAGGCCAATCCCGACATCGAGTACGTCTCGATCGACGACCCGGTGGACAACGACTTCGACGGCAAGACCGACGCCCCGAACATCAAGCCGCTGCTGTTCGACACCTCGCAGGCCGCGTTCCTCGCCGGTTACGCCGCCGCGTCGTACTCGGAGGCCGACAAGGTCGGCACCTTCGGCGGCCAGCCCTACCCGACCGTCACGGTCTTCATGGACGGTTTCCGTCAGGGCGTCGAGTACTGGAACGAGCAGAAGGGCGAGAACGTCGAGGTTCTCGGCTGGGACGGCAAGGACGGTGTCTTCACCGGTGGCTTCACCGCCAACCAGGACGCCATCAACGCCGCCCAGGGTCTCGTCGACCAGGGCGTGGACGTGCTGCTGCCCGTCGGCGGCCCGATCTACCAGTCCGCGGCATCCGTCATCCGTGACTCCGGCCGCGACATCGCCCTCATCGGTGTCGACGCGGACGTCTACGAGACCGACCCGAGCGTCGCCGAGCTGCTGCTGACCTCGATCCGCAAGCTGATCGACGTCGGTGTCGAGGACGCCGTCACCGCCGCGGGCAAGGGCGAGTTCGACGCCGCCCCGTTCATCGGAACGCTCGAGAACGACGGTGTCGGCCTCGCGCCGTTCCACGACTTCGAGTCGAAGGTCTCGCCCGACCTGCAGGGTGAGCTCGACACGATCAAGGCGGGCATCGTGGACGGGTCGATCACGGTCGACTCCTACCTCGCCCAGTAATCCCCTTCGGACGTGGGGGGCCGGAGTTCCGGCCCCCCACGTTCTTTGCGTCCGGTGCGCTCTGCGCGCCCCTCTCTTAGGATCGGCTCTATGAAGCTCGAGCTCCGCGGTATCACCAAGCGGTTCGGATCACTCGTCGCCAACGACCACATCGACCTCGTCGTCCAGCCCGGTGAGATCCACTGTCTCCTCGGTGAGAACGGCGCCGGCAAGTCGACGCTGATGAACGTCCTCTACGGCCTGTACCAGGCGGACGAGGGGGCGATCCTCCTCGACGACCAGGTGCAGAACTTCACCGGCCCCGGCGATGCGATGCACGCCGGCATCGGCATGGTGCACCAGCACTTCATGCTCATCCCCGTCTTCACCGTCGCCGAGAACGTCATGCTCGGCCACGAGTCCACCAAGGCAGGTGGGTTCCTCGACCTGGCCGCTGCGCGCGACAAGGTCCGCGAGATCTCCGCACGATTCGGGTTCGACGTCGATCCCGACGCCCTCGTCGAAGACCTGCCCGTCGGCGTGCAGCAGCGCGTCGAGATCATCAAGGCGCTGTCCCGCGACGCGCGCGTCCTCGTCTTCGACGAGCCGACCGCCGTCCTCACGCCGCAGGAGACCGATGAGCTCATCGCGATCATGCGTCAGCTGAAGGATGCCGGCACCTCGATCGTCTTCATCACCCACAAGCTCCGCGAGGTCCGCGAGGTCGCGGACCGCATCACCGTCATCCGCCTGGGCAAGGTCGTCGGCGAGGCCTCGCCGACCGCGTCCAACGCCGAGCTCGCCTCGTTGATGGTCGGCCGTGCCGTCGAGCTGACCGTGCAGAAGGAGGCGCCGAAGCTCAACGACGCCGCCCTCGTCGTCGAGAACCTCACGGTCGTCGACCCGTTCGGCCACGTCGTCGTCAGCGACGTCAGCTTCACCGTCCGCGGTGGTGAGGTCCTCGCCATCGCCGGCGTGCAGGGCAACGGTCAGACCGAGCTCACCGAGGCGCTCCTCGGCCTCCAGCCGCAGACGCGCGGTTCGATCTCCCTCAACGGCACGGAGCTCGTCGGACGCAGCGTCCGCCGCATCCTCGACGAGGGCGTCGGTTTCGTCCCCGAGGACCGCACCGAGGACGGCCTCGTGGGTGCGTTCACGATCGCCGAGAACCTCATGCTCGACCGGGCCGACGGCGAGCCGTTCGTCCGCGGCGGCGCCGTCCAGCGCGGAGTGCTCGAGGCGTTCGCGCAGGAGAAGTTCGCCGAGTTCGACGTGCGGGCGCCCGGCATCCACACCCCGGTCGGCCGTCTCTCGGGCGGCAACCAGCAGAAGGTCGTCCTCGCCCGCGAGCTCAGCCGCGACCTGTCGCTCTTCGTCGCCGCCCAGCCCACACGCGGCGTCGACGTCGGGTCGATCGAGTTCATCCACAAGCGGATCGTCGACACGCGGGATGCCGGGGTGCCGGTCATCGTCGTCTCGACCGAGCTCGACGAGGTCACCGCCCTCGCCGACCGCATCATGGTCATGTACCGCGGACGCATCGTCGGGATCGTCCCGGGAGACACGGAACGTGAGGTCCTCGGCCTCATGATGGCGGGCGAGAGCGCCCCCGGAGAGGGGGTCGCGGCGTGAGCGTCGCCACCGAACCCGCGCGCACCGACGCGCCCCAGCCGTCCAAGTGGCACACGATGCTCCTGCAGATCACGCAGGGCAGCGCGATCATCTCGGTCCTGGCCGTCGTCCTCGCCCTCATCGCCGGCGGCATCATGATCGCGGCGACCGACGACGGCGTCCAGGCGGCATCCGGCTACTTCTTCGCCCGCCCGGGTGACACGTTCGTCGCCATCTGGCAGGCGGTGTCGGGAGCGTACGGCGCCCTCTTCCAGGGCTCGATCTTCAACTTCGGTGCGCCGACCTTCGCCCGCGCGATCCGTCCGCTCACCGAGACGCTCACCTTCGCCACGCCGCTCATCGCGGCCGGCCTCGGCGTCGCGCTCGCGTTCCGGATCGGCATGTTCAACATCGGTGGTCGCGGTCAGATGCTCATGGCGTCGGCCGCCGCCGGGTGGGTCGCGTTCGGCCTGGATCTGCCGCCCGTCATCCACATGCTGGTGGCGCTGCTGGCCGGCATCATGGCGGGCTCGCTCTGGGCGGGCATCGCGGGGTTCCTCAAGGCCCGCACCGGTGCGCACGAGGTGATCGTCACGATCATGCTCAACTACGTCGCGTTCTACCTCGTGTCGTGGATGCTGCGCACCCCGGGCCTGCTGCAGGCACCGGGCTCCAGCAACCCGAAGACGCCCGCGATGAAGGAGACGGCGATCCTGCCGGACCTCCTCGGACCGCAGTTCAATCTGCACCTCGGCTTCGTCCTCGTCATCATCGCCACGGTCGTCGTCTGGTGGATCCTCAACCGCTCGAGCCTCGGCTTCCAGTTCCGGGCCGTGGGCGAGAACCCCGCCGCCGCGCGCGTCGCGGGCATCAGCGTGCCGCGCATGTACGTCTACGGCATGCTCCTCGCCGGTGGTCTCGTGGGCCTCGCCGGCGTGAACCAGGTGCTCGGCACCGTGACGACGGGCTTCTCGTCCGACATCGACGCGGGCATCGGCTTCGACGCCATCACCGTCGCCCTGCTCGGACGGTCGACCCCGTGGGGCACGTTCGCCGCCGGCATCCTCTTCGGCGCCTTCAAGGCGGGCGGATTCTCGATGCAGGCCGCCGAGCAGGTGCCGATCGAGATCGTGACCGTCGTCCAGGCGCTCATCGTCCTCTTCATCGCGGCGCCGCCGCTCGTCCGCACGATCTTCGGCCTGCCCTCGCCCGAGCGCGACCGGCGCCGCGCCGAGAAGGCGCGCCGCAAGGAGCTCAAGGCGCAGTCCGACAAGTCGCAGGAGGTGGCCGCGTGAGCGCCCCCGTGGTTCAGACCTCGACGGCCGACGTGCTGCCCGAGACCACCATCATCCGCAGCTGGAAGGCTCCGATCGCCCTCGCGGTGTTCACGGTCCTCTACGCGCTGCTCGTGCTCGTCGCCGCTCGCGGCGGTGAGAGCACCTTCCGCCTGTCGACCCAGACCGACGTGATCAAGCTGGCCGATCTGGTCGTCCCGGTCGGCGCGACGACCACCGGCATCCTGGTGCTGCTGGTCCTGCTCACCGCCGGGTCGGCCTACCTCGTGCGATCCTCGGGACGCTCGCCGCTGTGGGTCACAGTCGCGTACGTCCTCCTCGTGGTCGTGGGCTTCCTGACCTGGGCCGCTGCCGGCGCCGCGATCCCCGTCGTGGGTCTGCTGGCGGGCTCTCTCACCCTCGCCGTGCCGCTCATCTACGGCGCGCTCGGCGGCGTCATCGGCGAGCGGGTGGGCGTCGTCAACATCGCGATCGAGGGTCAGCTGCTCGCCGGCGCCTTCACGGCAGCCGTGGTCAGCACCGTCACTGGTCAGCCCCTGCTGGGTCTCGTGGCGGCGATGGTCGCCGGTGTGCTCGTGGCGGCGATCCTCGCCGTGTTCGCGATCCGCTACCTCGTCGACCAGGTCATCGTCGGTGTCGTGCTCAACGTCCTCGTCACGGGCCTCACGAGCTTCCTGTTCTCGCAGGTGCTGCAGCCCAACGCGGCGACGCTGAACCAGCCGCCGCGATTCGACCGCATCCCGATCCCGCTGTTGAGCGACATCCCCGTCCTCGGGCCGGTGCTGTTCCGCCAGACGATCATCGTGTACGTCATGTACATCGTCGTCGCGGCGGTGTTCTTCGGGATGTTCCGCACCCGGTGGGGACTGCGACTGCGTGCCGTCGGCGAGCACCCGCAGGCCGCCGACACGGTCGGCATCAAGGTCAACGCGACCCGGTTCTGGAACGTGCTGCTCGCCGGTGCGATCGCGGGCCTCGGGGGCACGGTCTTCACGATCGGCAACGGCATCGCGTTCAACAAGGAGATGACCGCCGGCGCCGGCTTCATCGCCCTCGCCGCCGTCATCTTCGGCCAGTGGAACCCCATCCGCGCCACCCTCGCCGCGCTGCTGTTCGGCTTCGCGTCGAACCTGCAGAACACGCTCAGCGTGATCGGCGCGCCCGTGCCCAGCGAGTTCATGCTGATGGTGCCATATGTCGTGACGATCTTCGTCGTGGCCGGTGTCGTCGGCAAGTCGCGGGCACCCGCCGCGTCGGGCAAGCCCTACATCAAGGGCTGACCGGGATGCCGCGACCCGCGGCATCCGCTCAACTACAGAGGAAGAAGTCGTGACCGACATCGATTGGGACGAGCTGCGTTCGGCAGCCGTCGAGGCCATGGAGAAGGCGTACGCGCCGTACTCCCGTTACCGCGTGGGCGCTGCGGCGCTCGTGAGCGACGGACGGATCGTGACCGGCTGCAACGTCGAGAACGCGTCGTACGGCGTCGGCCTGTGCGCCGAGTGCGGCCTGGTCGGGAACCTGCACATGACTGGCGGCGGCGAGCTCGTGGCGTTCGTCTGCGTCAACAACGACGGCGAGACGATCATGCCGTGCGGACGGTGCCGGCAGTTGCTCAACGAGTTCGCGATCCCCGGGATGCTGCTCGAGACCGTGTCGGGAATCCGCACGATCGACGAGGTGCTCCCCGACGCCTTCGGTCCGCGCGATCTGGAGGCCGCCCGGTGAGCGGGGTCGAGGCGTTCGACGCCGTCGACGTCATCCGCACCAAGCGCGACGGGGGAGCGGTTCCCGAGGACGCCCTGCGCTGGATGATCGACGCCTACACGCGCGAATACGTCGCGGACTCGCAGATGGCGGCCTTCGCTATGTCGGTGCTGCTGAACGGCATGAGCCGCGACGAGATCCGCGTGATGACCGACGCGATGATCGCCTCCGGTGAGCGGATGAGCTTCGCCGGTCTCGGCAAGCCGACCGTCGACAAGCACTCCACCGGCGGTGTCGGCGACAAGATCACCCTGCCGCTGGCCCCCCTCGTCGCGTCGTTCGGTGTCGCGGTGCCGCAGCTCTCGGGCCGCGGCCTCGGCCACACCGGCGGTACGCTCGACAAGCTCGAGGCCATCCCCGGCTGGCGAGCAGCCCTCAGCAACGACGAGATGATCGCGCAGATGCAGGGCGTCGGCGCCGTCATCTGCGCGGCCGGATCGGGGCTCGCCCCCGCCGACAAGCGCCTGTACGCGCTGCGTGACGTCACCGGAACCGTCGAGGCGATCCCGCTCATCGCCTCGAGCATTATGTCCAAGAAGATCGCCGAGGGCACCGACTCGCTCGTCCTGGACGTGAAATTCGGCTCCGGCGCGTTCATGCAGGACGTCGACAAGGCGCGCGAGCTCGCCCGCACGATGGTCGCGCTCGGCACCGACTCGGGTGTCGCCACGACGGCCCTCCTGACCGACATGAACACGCCGCTCGGCCTCGCCATCGGCAACGCGAACGAGGTCCGCGAATCGGTCGAGGTGCTCGCCGGCGGCGGCCCCGCCGACATCGTCGAACTCACCGTGGCCCTCGCCCGCGAGATGCTCGCCCTCGCCGGTCAGCCCGATGCCGACGTCGAGGCTGCTCTGAAGGACGGCCGCGCCATGGATTCCTGGCGCCGCATGATCCAGGCGCAGGACGGTGACCCGGATGCCGCGCTCCCGACCGCGCGCGAGACGCACACCGTCACCGCGACCGAGTCCGGCGTGATCACGCGCCTCGAGGCCCTGCCTTTCGGGATCGCCGCGTGGCGCCTCGGGGCGGGCCGGGCACGTGCGCAGGACCCCGTCATCCACGCCGCCGGCATCGACCTGCACGTGAAGCCGGGCGACACCGTGACGGCCGGACAGCCGCTGTTCACCCTGCTGGCCGACGATGCGAACCGCTTCGCGCGGGCCACCGAGGCGCTCGAGGGCGCCTGGGAGATCGGTGCCGAGGCACCGGCATCCACTCCGCTCGTCCTCGAGCGCATCACCGCCTGACCCCCTCACGACAGGACTGCACCCATGGCCATCGACCAGCACGGCGACGCGAAGCTCGAGGGCGTCTCGATCCGCTCGCTCCCCAAGGTCTCGCTGCACGACCACCTCGACGGCGGGCTGCGCCCGCAGACGATCATCGAGATCGCCGACGAGGTCGGCGTCGAGGTTCCCGAGGCGGCCGCCGACGACCTCGCCGATTGGTTCGAGGACCAGTCCGACAGCGGCTCGCTCGTCGAGTACCTGAAGACCTTCGATCTCACGATCGCCGTGATGCAGACCCGCGACGGCCTGCGCCGTGTCGCGAAGGAGTTCGTCGAGGATCTCGCCGCCGACGGCGTGATCTACGGCGAGGTCCGCTGGGCTCCCGAGCAGCACCTGCAGGGCGGTCTGAGCCTCGACGAGGTCGTGGAGGCCGTGCAGGAGGGCATCGAAGAGGGTGAGGACGCCGTCGAGGCGTCGGGCCGCGACATCCGGGTCGGCCAGCTCATCAGCGCGATGCGCCACACCGACCGGTCGCTCGAGATCGCCGAGCTCGCCGTCCGCCACCGTGGGCGCGGCGCGGTCGGATTCGACATCGCCGGTCCCGAGGCCGGGTTCCCGCCGTCGAACCTGCGCCCGGCGTTCGACTACCTGGCATCCGCCTTCTTCCCCGCCACGGTGCACGCGGGTGAGGCCGCAGGTCTGGACTCGATCCGCTCGGCCCTCATCGACGGCCGCGCCCTGCGCCTCGGGCACGGCGTGCGCATCGCCGAGGACCTCGACGTCGTCGAGCAGAAGGGCGAGGAGGTGCAGGTGCGCTTCGGCGACCTCGCCCGCTGGGTGCGCGACCGCGAGATCCCGCTGGAGCTCTCGCCGTCGTCGAACCTGCAGACCGGTGCGATCGCCGCGTGGGGGACGCAGCTCGAGGACCACCCCTTCGACCTGCTCTACCAGCTCGGCTTCGCTGTCACGGTGAACGTCGACAACCGCACGATGAGCCGCACGTCGCTCACGCGCGAACTCTCGCTGCTCGCCGACGCGTTCGAGTACACGCTCGAAGACCTCGAGGCGTTCCAGCTGAACGCGGCCGCGGCCGCCTTCCTCACGATCGAGGAGCGCGAGGAACTCATCGAGCTCATCGGCGAGGGCTTCTCGGCCTGACGGCTGCTGCACCGGCGCGCCGGCACTATCCGCGGAGTTCTCCGGGTCCTGGCCCGCAATTCGGTCCGGAGCGGGGACGCACCCTCCGATTCTCCGCGGTCAGTGCCGGGCGAGGGCACAACTGATCGACGTTCGGACGCGATCACGGTGGTACTGGATGTCCTCCGCGAGCGGGCGCACCGTGGCGTAGCCGAGCGCGGCGGCCGCGAGGTCCCGTCTGCGGTCGCGCTTCTGCGCCTCCCACCCCTCGTGGTGGGCGCGGCTGTCGCATTCGATGATCAGCCATCCCTCCACGACGAAGTCGACCCGCCCGACGGTCGGGATCCTGACCTGCGTCTCGAATCGGCAACCCAGCGAGCGGAGGATCAGTCGCATCAGGGTCTCCGGTCCGGACTCTGCCGATGGGTCCATGAGGGATCTGAGGCTGCGATGCCTCTGGGGTAGCCGGCGGAAGGCCTCCGCGATGGCGGTCTCGTCGATGAGACCCAGGTGCCAGGCGCTGTCGAGGGTCGCGACGGCGGCTCGAGGTTCCTGGCACCGGACGGCAGCCACGACCGCGCTGACGATGTCGACGGCCGTCGCGCTTGTCGGCAGCGATGCGGGCCGCCAGTGTCGGACGACGTCGGGTTCAGCCGGCGCGAGGCTGCTGCGGTGCGGCGTCACCTGGACGTGCAATCGCGTATCCGAGAGGACGTACACGCCGAGCGTCCGCAGCAGCGATACGCAGTCCAAGCGGTCACCCGATCGAGCAGCGCGAATCAGGTCGGGATGCGCGTTCCCCGGGAGGTAACGGTCCCGACGTACGCGTACGAGTCGGCCGGCGGCTACGGCGTCGTCAATGTCCCGACGTCGCATGCCGGCGTCGCGGAGCTCCCGCCGAGAAAGGGCGTGGGCGGGGAGTGTGTGAGCAGACATGCGCCCCAGGGTGGCGGTTCCGGCGCGGACCCCTATCGCGGCGGGTCCGACCTGGGGAGCAGCGCCTCGATCCCGCGTCCGGGGAGGAGCCGGCGTCGACCCTGTGCGCGGAGTTCGGGGCCCGTACCGGGTTACCTGCGCCCCGCGCGGTATTGGCCGTGTTGCGCTATCCGAGGAGTCTTGTCGCCGGGCGGCCGCTCAGGTCCGCGATCGACGGGACCGAGGGAGATTTCTCCGCGGTTGGAGCGCGCGGAACGCCGGAGAGAGGCGGCAGTCGGAAGTGGAGACGAGAGATTTTTCCGCGGCTGTGGCCGGAGGTCCGGTGAGGGCCGGTTCCGCGGCTGTCGCCGGGCGTGCGTCTACCCGGCCGGAGTGGCACCCCGGCGGCGCTCAGAGGCGGGGGAGGAGCTCCGCGACGGATGCCGTGATCTCGGCCGTCATGTCGGCGCCGTCGATCGCGGGGGTGCCGTCACCGGCCTGGGGGCCGTAGTCCCCGAAGGAGGCGTGCGCGGCTCCCGCGATCTCCACGAACGCGGCGTCGGCGGGCAGCATCCCGCGGGCGTCCTGGATCTTCTCGGGCGTCGACAGGCCGTCCTCCGCGCCCGAGATGCTCAGCACCGGCAGGCCGGAATCCGACAGGTCGTTCGCGCAGTACGAGCCGAAGAGGACGAGCCCGTCGGCATCCGGTGCGAGCTGGCACGCGCGCACGCCGCCCAGGGAGTGGCCGCCCACGAGCCAGGCGTCCACACCCGGTGCAGCGGACGTGAAGTCCGACAGCGGCCGCGGGTCGAAGAACGCGAGGTTCAGCCAGGGACGGGTGATGACGACCGTCATCCCGTCTTCGGCGACGAGACCCGACAGCTTCGCCTCGTAGGCCTCGGCCTGGACCTTGGCTCCCGGGATGAAGACGAGACCGACCGTGCTCTCGCCGGACGCCGGCGACATCACGACGTTCCCGCCGGTGGCGGCGACGACGATCCGGTCGTCCTCGCGCACCGAGGCGAGCGGGCCGGCCTCGGCATCCATCACCCCGACCTGGCTCCAGACCACGATGCCGACGACACCGGCGACGAGCAGCCCCGCCAGCGACAGCGCGACGATCGTGAGGACGCGCCGTGCGCGCGACCGGGGCCGCTTCGCCGCGCTCACGCGCGGTAGACGCCGAGCTCGGTCTGCCGCTGCGCGACCTGCTCGTGCACGCGCGCGAAGAGCGGATGCTCCGCGTCGAGGCCCGTGACGGAGGTGGTGAGGGCCGCGGCATCCTCTGTCCGGATGCGCTCCTGCAACTCGACCGCTTGCGGATCCGCGGCGTCCTCGAAGCGCAGAGCGGCGGCGATAGCGGCGACGAGACCGTCCACCGGGAGTCCGCGCTCGGCGGCAGCGGCTGCCGGTCCGATGAAACGTTCGTGGCGCGAGAGCTTGCGCAGCGGCTGCCGGCCGACGCGCTGGACGGTGTCGGGGAGCGACTCGTTCGAGAACCGGTCGAGAATGGTCGCGCGGTAGTCGGCCAGTTCGCCGGCATCGAGGCCGTGGGCGGCCGACAGGAAGGCGGACGTCTCCTCGAGGGCCCGCTCGACCTTGGTGCGGATGCCGGGGTCGGCGAGGGCGTCCGAGATGCGCGTGATCCCGGCGACGTACCCGAAGTAGGCGGTCGCAGCGTGGCCGGTGTTGACCGTGAAGAGCTTGCGCTCGATGTAGGGAGCGAGGTCGTCGACGAAGTGCGCGCCGGGGATGTTCGGCAGGTCGTCGCCGAAGGGACCGCGCTCGATCGCCCACTCGAAGAACGGCTCGACGGTGACGTCGACGCCGGCGCCCTCGGGCTGGCCCGGGACGATGCGGTCGACCGCGGTGTTCGCGAAGACCGCGCGGGCCTGGAGGTCGCCCCAGGCATCGCCGGCGAACTTCTCGATCTCGGCGCGGAGGGTGTCGGTCGCGCCGATCGCGTTCTCGCACGCCATGACCTGTAGGGGCTTCGCGTCCGCCGCTCGACGGGCGAGCCCTTCGAGGATGTGCGGCGCGACGAAGGGCAGGATGTTGGGCCCGACCGCCGTCGTCACGACGTCCGCCGTCGCGATCTCGTCGGCGACCGCGTCGGGGTCGGCCCGGCTGTCGAGGGCGCGGAAACCGGTGACCGTCTTGTCGCCGCCGCCCGGTCCGACCTCGTGGACGGTGTAGGCGGATGCCGCGTTGATCGTCTCGACGAGGGTGGGGGCGACGTCGGAGAAGACGAGGTCGTACCCGCCCTCGTGCAGGAGCAGTCCGACGAAGCCGCGGCCGATGTTGCCGGCGCCGAAGTGGACGGCTTTCATGCGTTGTTCACCGTCGAGAGCAGCTGGTAGAGCTCCTCGGGGGTCTGCGCGGCCTTCAGCTTCGCGACCTCGTCGTCCTCGGAGAACAGCAGCGCGATCTGCGACAGGATCTCGAGGTGCTCGTCGCCCTTGCCGGCGATGCCGACGACGAACGTGACGTGCTCGCCGCCCCAGTCGACGCCGCCGTCGTAGCGGACGAAGGACAGCGCGGAGTCGAGGATCGCGTCCTTCGTCTCGTTCGTCCCGTGGGGGATGGCGAGTTCGTTGCCCATGTAGGTCGAGACCGCGACCTCGCGCTGCTGCATGGCGTCGAAGTAGGCGCCGGTGACGGCGCCGGCGGCCTCGAGGATGTCGGCCGCCTCCTTCATCGCCTGCTCCTGGCTGACGGAGCCGGAGTGGATGCGGATCTGACCGAGGGTGAGGACGTCGCGAGCCATGACTTTCTCCTTCTGGGGACTGTGTGTGGAAAAAAAGCGCTGCGGGGCCGGGACCATTGTCTCCGACCCCGCAGCGGACCGCATCAGGCGTCGCCGCGCTGGCGGCGCACCATCTCCACGACCTCGTCGTACTTCGGCGAGTTCATGAAGTTGTCGACCGAGACGTGCACGGAGCCGGGGGTGACCCCGCGGGCACGATCGGTCAACTGCGCCTGGGTGATGACCAGGTCGGCGGACGGGTCGAGGTTGGCGATCGCCTTGTTGGTGACCGTGACGCCCTCGACGCCCGCCTTCTTGAACTTGTTGCGCAGGACGCTCGCACCCATCGCGGACGACCCCATGCCGGCGTCGCACGCGAACACGATGTTCGAGATCTCGCGGTCGGCCACGGCCGTGCCGGCCGGAGCGGATGCCGCAGCCGCCGCCGTGCCGGAGCCGCGCAGCGCGTCCATCGCGGACGACGACTTCCCCTTGTTCGCCTCGGTCTGCGCGATCGCGGCGCCGAACGTGTCGCCTTCGGCGGCGAGGTCCCGCTTGCGGGAGGCCCGCAGGATGACCGCGGTGATGAGGAACGTCACGACGGCCGCGACGATCACCGAGAGGTAGACGACGAGCAGGTTCGGCACACCCGCGCCGACCGCGGCGGCGGTGACCGCGATGATGCTGCCGGGAGCCGCCGGGAACTGGAGTCCGCCGTTGAAGAGCATGTTGACGGTCACGCCGCTCGCACCACCCGCGATGAGGGCGAGGATCGTAGCCGGCTTGCTCAGGGCGTACGGGAAGTAGATCTCGTGGATGCCACCGAGGAACTGGATGATCGCCGCACCGGGGGCGGACGCCTTGGCCTGACCGACACCGAAGAAGGTGAAGGCCATCAGCAGGCCCAGGCCGGGGCCGGGGTTGGCCTCGATGAGGAACAGGATCGACTTGCCGGTGTCCTCCACCTGCTGCAGGGCCAGCGGGGTGAACACGCCGTGGTTGATGGCGTTGTTGAGGAAGAGCACCTTCGCGGGTTCGACGAAGATCGACAGCAGCGGGAGCAGGCTGAGCGAGACGAGCCAGTCGACGATGCCGCCGAGGAACGCGCTGACGCCGAGCATGATCGGGCCGAACGCGAAGAACCCGATGATCGCGAGGATCATGCCGAGGATGCCGGCGGAGAAGTTGTTGACGAGCATCTCGAAGCCGGGCTTGATCTTGCCGTCCCACAACTTGTCCATCTGCTTGGTGATCCAGGCCGCCAGCGGACCCATGATCATCGCGCCGAGGAACATCGGGATGTCGGTGCCGACGATGACACCCATGACGGCGATCGTCGCCACGACGCCGCCGCGGGCGTCGTAGACCATGCGACCTGCCGTGTTGGCGATGAGCAGCGGCAGGAGGTACGTCACCATCGCGCCGACGAGGCCGATGTACCCGGTGTAGGTCCCGGCGTCACCTTCGGTGAGCGCGGTGCGGGCACCCTGCCACCCGATCTGGGCCACATCTCCGCCGCCGCCGAGGATCTCGGCGACGGGGAACCAGTGCCAGCCGAACGGGCTGCGGGCACCGAAGAAGCCGTCGGGGATGAAGAGCATGGTGATGAAACCCCATGCGATGAACGCTGCGATGTTCGGCATGATCATGCCGGACAGGAACGTCCCGAATCGCTGCACGCCGACGCGTGCGCGGCTCGGTGCGCGGGTGGCTGTTGTCGCCGTTGACATGTGCTGGTTCTCCTTTGGTGTGCCGCGGGTCATGCGGCGGTGTGCTGTGCTGCGGCTTCTTGGGCCGCGGCTCGGGCGGATGCCGCATCGGATGCGGCGAGGGCTGCTTCGGCGATGCGCTTCGCGTCGTCGAGGCTGTGGTGCAAGAGGGTGGCGCGCACGTCTGCGAGCGCCGTCGGGGCCATGGAGAGCGTCGTCGCGCCGAGGCCGACGAGGACGACCGCGAGCAGCGGGTCGGCGGCGGCCTCGCCGCAGATGCCGACCGGCTTGCCGTGGGCACGGCCGCCGTCGCCGGTGAGCTTCACCAGTTGCAGGACGGCGGGATGCCACGGGTCTTGGAACGAGGCGACCGAACCGAGCAGGCGGTCGGCCGCGAGCGTGTACTGGGTGAGGTCGTTGGTGCCGATCGAGGCGAAGTCGGCGTGGGCGAGCACCCGGTCGGCGAGGAGGGCCGACGACGGGACCTCGACCATGACACCGGCCGTCTTGATCCCGTACTCCTTCGCGAGGGTGACGAAGTACTCCGTCTCCTCGACGGTCGACACCATGGGGGCCATGACCCACAGGTCGGCGTCGGTGGCGGCATCCGCGTTCGCAAGGGCGGTCAGCTGCTCGCGCAGGATGTCCTCGCTGGCGCGGAGTGCGCGGAGGCCGCGGAGACCGAGGGCCGGGTTCTCCTCGTGCGCGTCGTTGAGGAAGGCGAGCGGCTTGTCGGCGCCGGCATCCAGGGCGCGGACGACGACCTTCTTGCCGGGGAACGCCTGCAGCAGCTCGGTGTACGCCGTCGTCTGCTCCTCGACGGTGGGAGCCTGCGACGAGCTGAGGAAGAGGAACTCGGTGCGGAAGAGCCCGACACCCTCTGCGCCCAGCTCGACGGCCTTGGCGGCGTCGGCGGGCTTGCCGAGGTTCGCGAGCAGCGGCACCGTCGTGCCGTCCGCGAGCGCGCCGGGCGTGATCGGCGCGTCCGCGGCGGCGGCGCGGTCGGCCTCGCGGCGCTCGGCCTGCGCGATCTCGTCGTCCGTGGGCAGGGTCGTGACGATGCCGGCGGCCGCGTCCACGATGACCGTCTCGCCCTCGGTCAGACCCGAGGCGCTGTGCACGCCCACGACGGCGACGATCGACTTCTCGCGCGCGAGGATCGCCGTGTGCGAGGTCGGGCCGCCTTCGGTCGTGACGAGGGCGAGCACCTTGTCGAGGTCCAGCAGGGCGGTGTCGGCCGGGGCGAGATCCTTCGCGACGAGGACGAACGGATGCCCGGGGTCGGGCACGCCCGGTGCCGGCACCCCACGCAGGTGGGCGATGACGCGCTGCGCGACGTCGTCGAGGTCCGCGGCGCGCTCGCCGAGGTAGCCGCCCATGGCGGCGAGGGAATCGCGGAACGAGGCGAACGCGTCGAAGACGGCGAACTCGCCGGTCGCGCCGGCGGCGAGACGGGTGGCGACCTCGTCCTCGAGGGCGGGGTCCTCGGCCATCATGGCCTGCGCCTCGAGCACCTCCTGCGCGGCTCCGCCGGCGGTGGCGCCGCGCTGCTCGAGCTCGCGGGCGACCGCCTCGATCGCCGCGGCGACGCGGGCCTTCTCCTCCTCGGCGTTGAGCGTGCTCTTCTCATCCTTCGGCGCGGGCAGCGGCTCGGCCATCCGTGCGACGGGGCCGTGGCTCACGCCCAGGCCGATTCCTACTCCTCGAAGATCAGTCATGTGTCCCTCAGGCGTCGTGGTCGGTGGTCAGAAGTTCGGTCAGGGTGTCGAGGACGTCCTCCGCGCCCGGCCCGTCCGCGGTGAGCGTGACGTAATCGCCGCTCTCCGCGCCGAGCGAGATGACGCTCAGGATGCTCGCCGCGTTGACCGCGCCGCCGGCCCCCTTCGAGATGGTGACCGGGATGCCGGCATCCTTCGCCGCCTGCGCGAAGAGCTTCGCGGGGCGGGCGTGCAGGCCGTGGGAGGAACCGATCCTCACCGTACGGCTGGCCGGTGCGCTCATCGCGGGGTCCTTTCGATGCGGTCGGCGGCGGTCGCGGTGGTGACGAGGGCGAGCGTGCGGGTTCCGTCACGATCGTCGAAGACGTCCTCCGGGAGCAGAACGACACGCGCCTGTCGGGTGGCGGCATCCCGCTCGATGTCGGGGAGGGCGGAGGCAAGATGCGGACCCACGAGCACCACGTCGCCGGCATCCGTCCCCGTGGCAACCATGCCGGGGACACCCGCGTGGACGAGCAGTTCCCTGCCTTCGCGCTGTGCGGCCTGCCGCAGACGCTGGGCGACGAACGTGCTCGACGCGCCGGCGCCGCAGACGACGAGGATCTTCATCGATCCGCCTCCTTGTCTCCCCGCAATTCTCATCCGACTCCCAGGAAGCGACAACCAGGCCTTCTTCCGCGGGGGAGGAAACCCCGGTGGTCCGGCGGATGGTTGACTGGACCCGTGAGTCGGACGAGGCAGGATCGCGTCATGGCGCTCCTGGCGAGGGATGCCGGGTGGCGTACCGCCGGCGAGCTCGCCGACCTCGTCGGGGTGACGCCCCGCAGCATCCGTTCGTACGTGGCCGCCCTCAACGCGCGGGTGCCCGGCGGCGACGCCGTCGAGTCAGGTCCGTCCGGCTACCGCGCGGGTGCCGGAGCGGCGGGGGCGCTGCAGCCGGCATCCGAGGAGACTCCTCGCGACCGGTTGCACCGGCTCGTTCGCGACATCCTCGATGCGCCGGACGGCATCGACGTGTACGCCGCGGCGCAGCGCTTCCACGTGAGCGACGCCACCCTCGAAGCCGATCTCGGACGCGTGCGCGCGCTGCTGAGCGGCACGCAGCTGACCCTCGAGCGCTCCGCGGAGCGCGTGCGGTTGGTGGGGACGGAGATGGCCCAGCGGCGCCTGCTCAGCCGACTGGCGCACGACGAGATGGAGCAGGGCGCCTTCGACCTGCGCGCCCTGCGGCGCGCCCTCGGCGAGAGCACCGCCGAGACATCCGCGCTCGGGGCGTTCAAGGACGACCTGGTCGCGGGCCTCGGCGACCTGGGATACCTCGTCAACGAGTTCGGCATCGGCGACGTCATGATGCACATCGCGATCGCCGCCGACCGGGTGGGGCGCGGACGCGGACTCGACGGCCCTCCGGTCGACGACGCGCCCGCGCGTGCGCGGATCGCCGACCTGCTCGATCGCCTCGCCGTCGCGCACCTCGGCGTCCGCCTGGGCGACGGTGACCGCGACCACCTCGCCGCGCTCGTGCAGACCCGCGTCGTGGCGCCGGGCGCGGCCGAACCCGACACCGTCATCCGGGGCCGGCTCGATGCGGACGTCGAGACCGCCGTGCGCGGGATCGTCGCGCAGGCGGCATCCGAGTTCCTCGTCGACATCGATCACGACGACTTCATCCTGCGCCTCGCCCTCCACGTCCAGAACCTGCGTCAGCGCGCGCAGGACCAGGCCTGGTCGCGCAACGCGCTCACCCGTTCGCTCAAGTCCAGCTACCCGATGATCTTCGAGGTCGCCGTCTTCATCGCCGAGCAGCTGCGCGACGTCGTCGGCGCACCTCTGTACGAGGACGAGATCGCCTACATCGCGATGCACGTCGGCGGCCGGCTCGAGCGGTCCCGCCAGTCGGCTCGTCTGCTGACGGTGACGCTCGTGTGCCCGGGGTACTACGAGATGCACGAGCTGCTGCGGGCGAGCATCGACCGCGCGCTCGGTCGCGAGATCGAGGTCGTCGCCGTCGAGACGCGCGTCGATCCGGACTGGGCGGGGCTCGACACCGATCTCGTCCTCACGACGATCGATCCGCCCGCGCCGTCCGACCGCATCGTCCGGGTGCAGCCCTTCCTCACCGAACCCGACGTCGAGCGCGTCCAGGGCGCGGCGGCTCGCGCCCGCCGCGCGCGACGCTTGGCGGGCCTGCGCGCGGAGCTCGAGCGGTACTTCTCCGCCGAGGCCTTCGTGCCCCGCCTGCCCGCCGATGCGGACGAGGAGACCGTGATCCGCGGGCTCGGCGGACTGCTGGCGGCCCAGGGCGTCATCACCGAGGACTACGTCACCCGCACGCTCGAGCGGGAGCGCATCTCCTCGACGGCTTTCACCGATGCGCTCGCCGTCCCGCACGCCATCGGGATGACCGCGACCCGCACCGCGATCGCCGTGGGCCTGGCCGACCCGTCGATCCGTTGGGGCGACGGACGGGTGCAGGTCGTGACGATGGTCGCGTTCTCGGAGTCCGACCGCGAGGCCTTCCAGACGGTGTTCGAGCAGCTCGTCGAGGTGTTCAGCGAACGCGACAGCGTGCAGCGGATCCTGCGCCGCGGCACGACGTTCGCCGCGTTCCTCGACGAGCTCGTCGCCGTCGTCGACGGCTGATCAGCGCGCCAGGCGCGCCTCGAGCCCCATCTTCACCCCGGGCCACTCGTGGGGGAGGATCGAGTACACGACGGTATCGCGCAGCGTGCCGCCGGGGCCGATGCGGTGGTTGCGCAGGACGCCGTCTCGGCGCGCGCCGAGACGTTCGATCGCGGCCTGCGACTGCCGGTTGTGCCACGACGTGCGGAATTCCACCGCGATCGCTTCGCACGCCTCGAACGCGTGCCCGAGCAGCAGCAGCTTCGCGGTCGTGTTGACGTCTGTCCGCTGCACGCTCGGCGACAACCACGTGTAGCCGATCTCGACCCGGCGGTTGACCTGGTCGATGCCGCAGAAGGTCGTCATCCCGCTCGGAGTGCCGTCGACGAGGACCGCGAACGGGTTCATCCGCCCGGCTGCGTGCTCGGCACGCCGCCAGCTGATCTCGTCGGGGACGGATGCCGGGATGGCGGTGTACCAGGCGTACTCGAGGCCCTCGCGGGCCGCCGCGAGGTCGTCGGCGTGCGCGGCATCGAGCGGGACCAGTTGCACGCGACCGCGGCTCAGGACGACCGGCTCCGTGAGCGGAGTCGCCGTCACGTCTGCGCCGCCGCGAGGATATCCCGGACGCCGGCGTCCACCGCCGCCAGCCGGGCCGCCGCATCCTCCGCCGAGTCGCCGCGGACGTCGAGGTAGGCCTTGAGCTTCGGTTCGGTCCCGCTCGGGCGCACGATGACGCGCGATCCGTCGGTCAGCCACACCCGCAGCACGTCGCCGCGCGGCGAGCCCTCGGGAGCGGTGAGCAGGTCCTCGATGCGCTCGACGGCGACCGTACCGACGGATGCCGGGGGCGCCGCGCGCAGCGCGCTCATGATGCGGCCGATCACCGACACGTCGTCGACGCGGAGGGACACCTGCCCGCTCGCGAAGTGCCCGAAGGTCGCGGCCGACTCGTCGAGCAGGTCGCCGAGCGTCCGGCCCTCCTCGCGCGCCTCGGCGACGAGGCCCAGCACGGCGACGGCGGCCGAGATGCCGTCCTTGTCGCGCACGGTGTCGGGGTTCACGAGGTAGCCGAGCGCCTCTTCGAACCCGTAGACGAGCCCGGGGGCACGCGAGATCCATTTGAAGCCGGTCAGCGTGGCGGCGAAGTCGAGGCCGTAGTGCTCGGCGATCGCCTGCAGGCCGGGCGACGAGACGATCGAGCACGCGAGGGTGCCCGCGGTCGCGGTGCGCGCCGCGCGCCAGCCGAGGAGCAGCCCGACCTCGTTGCCGGTGAGCCGGCGCCAGCCGCCGGGGGCGGCGGCATCCGGGATCGCGACGGCGAGCCGGTCGGCGTCGGGATCGTTGGCGAGGATCAGCTCCGCGCCGGCGGCGCGGGCCGCCTCGAACGAGAGGTCCATCGCGCCGGGCTCTTCCGGGTTGGGGAAGGCGACCGTCGGGAACCGCCCGTCGGGCTCGATCTGGTCGGCGACCACCGTCGGCGCCGGGTACCCCGCGGTCTCGAGGATGCGCGAGAGGGTCTCGTGGCCCACGCCGTGCATCGCGGTGTAGACCCAGTTCAGACCGGCCGCACCGGCCGGGGCGGGGGCGACGAGCGCTGTGGCGCGCACGTAGGCGTCCACGACGTCCTCGCCGGCGGTCTCGTAGTCCGCCGAGCGGGGGATCGCGCCGAGGTCCGCCCGGGCGGCGACCTCGTCGATGTGCGCCGCGATCTCGGCATCCGCGGGTGAGACGATCTGGGCGCCGTCATCGGCACCGCCGAGGTACACCTTGTAGCCGTTGTCGTCCGGCGGGTTGTGGGATGCCGTCACCATGACCCCGGCGGAGGCGCCCAGGTGCCGGACGGCGAACGCGAGCACGGGTGTCGGAAGCAGGCGGGGGAGGAGGATGGCGCGCAGGCCCGCGCCGGCGAAGATCTCCGCGCTGTCACGGGCGAACACGTCGGAGTTGCGACGACCGTCGTAGCCGACGACGACCGACGGGGTCTCTTCGCCCGCGCGCTCGCGCAGGTACGCGGCGAACCCGGCGGCCGCCTGCCCGACGAGGACGCGGTTCATGCGGTTCGACCCGGCGCCCAGGGCTCCGCGCAGCCCTGCGGTCCCGAAGGCCAGCCGCGTGTCGAACCGGTCGTGCAGGTCGTCGAGCGCCGCCGCGTCACCGGCCTCGGCCCGCTCGATCAGCGCGCGCAGCTCGTCGCTCGTCTGCGGGTCGGGGTCCTGCGCGAGCCACCCGCGGGCGACGTCGAGGACGCCCTCGCTCACAGGACGCCGATCACGCGCGCGAGCAGGTCGGAGATGACCGGCTCGGCCTCGCGGCCCGCCTCGATGACCTCCTGGTGGCTCAACGGGGTGGTCTGGATGCCGGCGGCGAGGTTCGTGATGAGCGAGAAGCCCAGGATCTCCATGCCCGCCTGGCGCGCGGCGATCGCCTCGAGGGCCGTCGACATGCCGACGATGTGCCCGCCGATCGCCTTGGCCATCTGCACCTCGGCGGGGGTCTCGTAGTGCGGTCCGCGGAACTGGCAGTACACGCCTTCGTCGAGCGAGGGGTCGACGGTGCGGGCGAGGTCGCGCAGGCGCCGCGAGTAGAGGTCGGTGAGGTCGATGAAGGTCGCGCCCTCGAGGGGGGAGTCGGCCGTCAGGTTGATGTGGTCGCTGATGAGCACGGGCTGCCCCGGCGTCCACGACGTCTTGATGCCGCCCGCGCCGTTGGTGAGGACCATCGTCTTGGCGCCGGTCGCGGCGGCCGTGCGCACACTGTGCACGACACGACGCACGCCGTGCCCTTCGTAGTAATGCGTGCGCGCGCCGATCACGAGCACGCGCTTGCCGTCCGGGGTGAGGATGCTGCGGATCGACCCGACGTGCCCTTCGAGGGCGGGCTTGCTGAACCCGGTGACATCGGTCGCGGCCAGGGTCGCCGTCGTCTCGCCGATGAGCTCGGCGGCCTTGCCCCAGCCGCTCCCGAGCGTCAGGGCGATGTCGTGGTGGTCGACGCCGGTGAGGTGGGCGATGTCGTCGGCGGCGGTCCGTGCGACCTCGAACGGGTCGGCGGTGGGGTCGTCGAGCGGGTGGGTCTCCTCGTGCATGCTCCCACTCTAGGAACCCGGGGACGGCTCGGCCACACGGCGCGCATCGCGTCGCGGCGCACGGGAACCCTGCGGACTGGAAGAATGGTGCGCATGTCTGTGAGCTTCGAGACCACCCAGAGCGTCGCGATCATCGGCGGCGGCCCCGGCGGATACGAGGCGGCTCTCGCAGCGGCCCAGCTGGGCGCCGAGGTGACGCTCGTCGAGCGCGCGGGCATCGGCGGTTCCGCGGTCATCACGGACGTCGTCCCCTCCAAGACCCTCATCGCCACCGCCGACGCCGCCGTCGCCATCCGCGGCGCCTCCGATCTCGGGGTGCAGCTGTTCGCCCGGGGCGACAGCGGCAAGCCGCTCAAGCCCGAGATCGCGATCAACCTCGGCGCGGTCAACAAGCGGCTCCTGTCGCTGGCCCGTCAGCAGTCCGACGATCAGCGCGCGCAGCTGGTGGATGCCGGGGTCCGCATCATCTCCGGCCACGGCCGCCTCGACGGGACGCACGCCGTCGTCGTCTCGACCGGCCCCGGCGGCACCGACTTCGACCGGATCGAGGCCGACACCCTCGTGGTCTCGGTGGGCGCCTCGCCGCGCGAGCTCGACAGCGCGAAGCCCGACGGGGAGCGCATCCTGACCTGGACGCAGCTCTACAACATGTCGTCGCTGCCCGAGCACCTTATCGTCGTGGGGTCCGGCGTCACGGGCGCGGAGTTCGCCGGCGCCTACATGAACCTCGGGTCGAAGGTGACGCTGATCTCGAGCCGCGACCAGGTCCTCCCCGGTGAGGACTCCGACGCGGCGGCCGTCATCGAGAAGGTCTTCACCCGCGGCGGCATGGAGGTGCTGTCGAAGTCCCGCGCCGAGAAGGTGGAGCGCACGAAGGACGGCGTGGTCGCGACGCTGTCCGACGGTCGCACCGTCGAGGGCAGCCACTGCCTCATGGCCGTCGGTTCGATCCCGAACACCGCCGGCATCGGACTGGAGGATGCCGGGGTCCAGCTCACCGGCTCGGGTCACATCCAGGTCAACCGCGTCGCGCGGACGTCGGTCCCCAACATCTACGCCGCCGGTGACTGCACGACCTTCCTCCCGCTCGCTTCGGTCGCCGCCATGCAGGGGCGCATGGCCGTCTTCCACGCGCTCGGCGACACCGTCATCCCGCTCGAGAAGCACCGCGTCACGGCGAACATCTTCACGGCGCCCGAGATCGCTACCGTCGGACGCCAGGAGCGCGACATCGAGTCCGGCGCGGTCAACGGCACCGTCCACAAGCTCCCGCTGGCCGCCAACGCGCGCGCGAAGATGATGGGCGTCAAGGACGGCTTCGTGAAGATCATCGCCCGAGAGGGGTCGGGCACCGTCATCGGCGGCGTCATTGTCGCCCCGCGCGCCTCCGAGCTGATCTACCCGATCGCCATCGCCGTCGAGCGGCGCCTCACGGTCGACCAGCTCTCCCGCGTGTTCGCGGTGTTCCCGTCGCTCGCGGGCAGCATCACCGACGCGACCCGCGCGATGCACCAGGTCGCCCGGGACGAGGACACCTACACCTGATCCGCGCGCGTCAGCCGACGGCGATCGCGGTCACATACAGGTAGGTCGGCACCGGCGCGGTCCCCGACGCCGAGACGGCCCGCGCCGACGAGCCATCGAACGGGATGCGGTGCGGCTCGGTGTCGCAGACGATCTGATTCGTGATCGTCATCTGTCCGCCGTCCGCGGTCATCACGTTCACCGTGACGTCGGCGGTCACGTCGTCGCCCCCGTAGCACCGGGCATCCGCTCCGATGATCCCCACCGATGTCGCGAAGTCCGCTCTCACTTCGCCCGAGCTCCCCGGGCTGACCTTCATCCCCAGGGCGGCAGCACCGTCGGCGACGGGATCGTCGCCGACGGTGTCCAACCACGCACCCGCGGCGTCGACGTCGACGGTCGGCGTGGCGGAGCATCCGGTCAGGAGGAGCGCCAGTGCGGAGGCCGCGATCACCGGCGCACGCAGAGTCCTCATGCCCATACCCTAGGGGCGGTCCGTTCCGCCCGACAGGATCAGGAGATCGTGAGCAGCTGATGCCCCGCCGACACGGTCGTGCCGGGCTGCGCGTTGATCGCGCCGACCACGCCGTCCTTGTGCGCCTGGATGGGCTGCTCCATCTTCATCGCCTCGAGGACGACGACGAGGTCGCCCTTGACGACCTGCTGTCCCTCTTCGACGGCGATCTTGACGACGGTGGCCTGCATGGGCGACGCGACGGCGTCGCCGCTCGCGCCCGAGACGGCACCCGCGGCGTGCGAACGGCGCGACGGGGGCACGGCGACGGGGCGTCCGACGGCGGCGGGTGCGTGGGTCAGCCGGTCCGGCAGGCTCACCTCGAGTCGCTTGCCCGACACCTCCACGACGACGGTGTGGCGGCCCTCGGGTTCGGCGGCGGGACCCGCCTCGCCGTCCCATGCGGGGATGTCGTTGTGGAACTCGGTCTCGATCCAGCGGGTGAAGACGCCGAACGTGCCGTCCTCGGCCGTGAAGGCGGGGTCGCGGACGACCTTCCGGTGGAAGGGCAGCACCGTCGGCATCCCGGCCACCTCGAACTCGTCGAGGGCGCGGCGCGACCGCTCGAGGGCCTCTTCGCGCGTGCGTCCCGTGACGATGAGCTTGCCCAGGAGCGAGTCGAAGGCGCCCGAGACGCTGTCGCCGGCGGTGACGCCGGAGTCCAGGCGCACGCCCGGTCCGCCGAAGGTCTTGAACACGTGGATGTCGCCGGGGGCGGGGAGGAACCCGCGGCCCGGGTCCTCGCCGTTGATGCGGAACTCGAACGAGTGCCCGACCGGCTCGGGGTCGGCGTAGTCGAGCGTGCCGCCCTCGGCGATGCGGAACTGCTCGCGGACGAGGTCGATGCCGGTGACCTCCTCGGAGACCGGGTGCTCGACCTGCAGGCGGGTGTTCACCTCGAGGAACGAGATCGTCCCGTCGGCGCCGATGAGGAACTCGCACGTGCCGGCCCCGACGTAGCCGACCTCCTTGAGGATCGCCTTCGACGCGGAGTACAGGATCTCGTTCTGCTCGGCCGTGAGGAACGGCGCGGGAGCCTCTTCGACGAGCTTCTGGTGGCGGCGCTGCAGCGAGCAGTCGCGGGTCGACACCACGACGACGTTGCCCGCGGCATCCGCGAGGCACTGCGTCTCGACGTGGCGCGGCTTGTCGAGGTACTTCTCGACGAAGCACTCGCCGCGGCCGAACGCCGCGATGGCCTCGCGGGTCGCGGACTCGAAGAGCTCCTCGACCTCGTCGAACTCGCGTGCGACCTTGAGACCGCGACCGCCGCCGCCGTACGCGGCCTTGATCGCGATGGGAAGGCCGAACTCGCGCGCGAAGGCGATGACCTCGTCGGCGCCCTCGACCGGTCCCGGGGTGCCCGGGGCGAGCGGTGCGCCGACCTTCTCGGCGACGTGGCGGGCGGTGACCTTGTCTCCGAGCGCCTCGATGGCCTCGGGGGAGGGGCCGATCCAGACCAGCCCCGCGCCGATCACGGCGCGGGCGAAGTCGGCGTTCTCGGCGAGGAAGCCGTAGCCGGGGTGGACGGCGTCGGCGCCCGAGCGGCGGGCGACCGAGAGGATCTTCTCGATGGAGAGGTAGGTGTCGGCGCTCGTCGAGCCGCCGAGGCCGTACGCCTCATCAGCGAGGCGCGCGTGCATCGCATCGCGGTCCTGGTCGGCGTAGACCGCCACCGACGACTTCCCCGAGTCGCGTGCGGCGCGGATGATGCGCACCGCGATCTCGCCTCGGTTGGCGATCAGCACTTTCGAGATTCCGGTGGTCACGCTCTCAGGCATGGCTTCGAGCCTACCCACGAGTGTGGCCGCTCCTTTGGATCACTCGCACAAGATCATCGGGGTTTCGTGTCGCGGATCCCACTAAGCGGATGCCGCGCCGCCGCCGCCCGCGGAGTTCCACAGCGTCGTCCACTCGACCCCGAGCTCGCGGACGAGTCGGCGCAGGGTCGACAACGACATCCCGACCACCGTTGACGGGTCGCCCCCGACCCGCTCGATGAACGCGCCGCCGAGGCTGTCGACGGTGAAGGCGCCCGCCACCAGCAGGGGCTCACCGGTCGCCACGTAGGCGTCGATCTCGGCATCCGTCACATCCGCCGCGAAGGTCACGGACGCGGCGGCCACCGCATGGGCCTCGACGGGGTCAGCGCCCGGGCGGACGAGGAACACGCTGTGCCCCGAATGGAGGACGCCGGTGCGGCCCCGCATGGACTGCCACCGGGCGCGCGCCGCCTCGGGTGTGTAGGGCTTGCCGAGGATCTCGCCGTCGAGTTCGAACATCGAGTCGCCGCCGACGACGAGGCCCTCGAAACCTTCCGCGGCGACGGTCGCCGCGACGTCGGCCGCCTTGCGTCGGGCGAGGAGGAGCACGTGTTCCTCCGGCGGCAGCGTGCGGGCCTGCGCCGCCTCGACCGCCGCGATCACGGCCTCCTCGTCGACCTGCGGTGAGCGGGTGGTCGGCTCGATGCCGACCTGGCGCAGCAGCATCAGACGGGCGGGGGAGGTGGAGGCGAGGCACACGCGCATACCGACCACGGTAGCCGCGCGAGCGGGAGTCGATGACGGTCCGCGGCGACCCGGTGTGAAAGCATCGAAGCATGCAACCGGGAGACCTCCTCGACCTCGAGATCACCGCCGTCGCGCACGGCGGTGTGTTCGTCGCCCGGCACGAGAACCGGGTCGTGTTCGTCTCGGACGCGATCCCCGGCGAGCGGGTGCGCGTCGCCCTCACCGACACGCGCAAGGCGTCGTTCTGGCGGGGCGACACCGTGGAGGTGTTGGATGCCTCGCCCCACCGCCGTCCGCACGTGTGGGCGCCCGCCGACGTGAGCACACCCCCCGACGCCCGGCCCGGCGGTGCGGACTTCGGTCACATCGCCCTCGCCCACCAGCGCGTACTGAAGGCGGACGTCCTCCGCGACGCGCTGTCCCGCTTCGCCGGGTCCACTGCCCCCGTCACGATCGAGCCGCCCCTCCCGCAGATGCGCGGCGACCGTCTCGTCGAGGAATCCGCCGACGGCACGGGGTGGCGCACCCGGGTCAGCCTGCACGTCGACGACGAGGGGCGCATCGGCCCGTTCGCGGCCCGCAGCCACCGCGTCATCCCCGTCGACGACCTGCCCCTCGCGACCGCGGGCATCGCCCGCGCGGCGAGCCGTCGGCGCGGCGGCTCCGCCGGCCGCCTCGACCTCGTGCAGCCCGCCGACGGACGCGTGCGCGTCATCCCGCGTGCCGAGCCCGGCCGTTCCCGGCGCCCGGCTCCGGTCGACCCCGCGGCCCGGGAGGTCGTGGTCGAGACCGTCGGCGACCGGGAGTTCCGCGTCGATGCGGGCGGCTTCTGGCAGGTCCACCGCCTCGCCGCCGGCACCCTGCACGACGCGGTCGCCGACGCCGTCGCGGATGCCGTCGACCCCGACGGATGGCACCTCGATCTCTACGGCGGGGTCGGGCTGCTCGCCGCATCCGTCGCCGGTGTCGGCGGTCCCGCCACCCGGATCACCTCGGTGGAGTCCGACGCCCGCGCGACCGAGCACGCGGGCGAGAACCTCGCCGCGTGGATCGGGGCCCGCGCGGAGACCGGCCGGGTCGACCGGTGGGTCGGAAACCTCGTCCAGACGGCCACCCCCGCGCAGCGCGCCCGGCTCGCGCGCGGGACCGTGGTCCTCGACCCGCCCCGCGCGGGCGCCGGACGCGACGTCGTCGAGCAGCTCGTCGACCTCTCACCGGCACGCATCGTCTACGTCGCGTGCGACCCCGTCGCCCTCGCCCGCGACCTCGGCACCTTCGCCGCGCACGGGTACACGACGCCCGCGGTGCGGGCCTTCGACCTGTTCCCGCACTCGCACCACGTCGAGGCGATCGCCGTGTTGACGCGGTGACGGCTAGGGTGAGCGCATGATCCGCGTCGCCTTGATCGACGACCACGAATCCGTGCGTCTCGGCCTCGAGGCCGCGTGCAGCCGCACGGACCACCTGCGCGTCGTCTTCTCGGGGGAGAGCGTGGCCGCCTACCTCGATTGGCGGACGCTCACGCAGGAGAACCCCGCCGACGTCGTCGTCCTCGACCTCATGCTCGGGGACGGGGCCACCGTGACCGAGAATGTGACCCGCCTCGTCCACGACGGTTCGCCGGTCATCATCCACAGCGTGGCCGATCGCCCGGCCGCCGTCCGCGAGGCGCTGGTCGCGGGGGCTGCGGGCGTGGTGAGCAAGGCCTCGCGCATCGACGACGTCATCTCCGCGATCGACACGGTCGCCCGCGGTCATGCTCTCGACAACGTCGAGTGGGCGTCCGCCGTCGACGGCGACCGGGCCTTCGCCGACGCGCAATTGTCCTCGCGCGAG
This sequence comes from Microbacterium gawkjiense, assembly GCF_031932225.1. Classification (NCBI taxonomy): domain Bacteria; kingdom Bacillati; phylum Actinomycetota; class Actinomycetes; order Micrococcales; family Microbacteriaceae; genus Microbacterium; species Microbacterium gawkjiense. The sequence continues at coordinate 1,170,571 of NZ_JAUZVV010000002.1, read as the reverse complement.
CGCGACGTGCTGCGTCTGTACGCCGCCGGCCTGCCTCTCAAGACGGTCGCCGAGCGACTCGGGGTGGCTTACTCGACGGCGAAGGAGAACATCACCCGCGTCCGCGTGAAGTACGTGGAGGTCGGTCGGCCCGCCCCCACGAAGGTGGACCTGTTGCGGCGCGCGATGGAGGACGGCCTGGTCGCGGAGGAACCCGGTGGCAGCTGAGGTCGCACCCGCGGGAACGCTGACAATCCCGCCCGACTCGACCTTCTTCTCCCGCGAGAGGGTCGAGCGCATCCTCGCGCTCGTCGTCTCGGTGGGATGCGCCATCCTCGGCTTCCAGTCCCTGTTCCACGCGATCGGTTCCGCGCAGGAGACGCCGGCGTGGAACCTCGTGCTCAGCGTTGTCACCTTCGGCCCGCTGGCGCTCATGATCGCCGCCGGCGTCGCAGGACGCTTCTACCGGGCGCCCGCCGCCGTCTTCGCGATCGTGTTCCCGCTCGTCCTCGTCGTCTGGCCGCTCGCGACCGCGGGTCGGGAGGGCGGCGCGGCGGCGGAGCCCTGGATCTGGTACCTCCTCAACGTCGCGACGGTGGCGACCGCCCTCGTCTTCCCGCTGTGGTTGCAGTACGTGTGGTGCGGCCTCGTCCCGGTCCTCTACGGGGTCGTCCGACTGATCCAGATCGGTGTGGACGGCGCGAGCGTCATCCTCGTCTCGCGTCAGGTGGTCTACGCGATCATCCTCGCCGTCGTCATGATCATGATCGGGTGGATGCTGCGCCTGCTCGCCGAGCGCCTCGATCGCACCCGCGAGGAGGCGGTCCGCTCGTACGCGGCGGCGGCCGCCGCCGACGCGGTGGAGCAGGAGCGGATCTCGGTCGCGGCCCTCATGCACGACAGCGTGCTCGCCGCGCTCATCGCCGCCGAGCGCGCCTCGACGCCGCGCGAGCGCGATCTCGCCGTGGGCATGGCCCGTGACGCGCTCACCCGCCTCGCCAACGCCGACCGGGAAGCCGAGGAAGGCCCGGACGAGCCGGTCGACCCGGCGTTCATCGTCGACGGGTTGCGCCGGGCGGCCGCGGAACACGATCTCGACCTCGACCTGCGCATCACCGTCGATCCGCGCGCTCAGCGGCTCCCGGGACGGGTCGCCCGCGCCCTCGTCCTCGCTGCCGATCAGGCAATCGTCAACGCCGTCGAACACGCCGACGCGGTCGGACTGCACGTCGACGTGAGCGCCGACGACCGTCGGGTCATCGTCCGGGTGGTCGACGCGGGCACGGGCTTCGACGTCCAGGCCGTCCCCGAGGACCGCCTGGGCATCAGCGGCTCGATCGTCGCCCGCACCGCGGCGGTGGGCGGGCAGGCGCTCGTGCGCAGCTCGCGCCGGGGCACCGTGGCCGAACTGCGCTGGGAGTACCCGCGATGAACGTGCGCGTCCAGACGGGACTCTCGATCGTCGCGGTCGTCTTCACCGCCTATCTCGCCGTCGGCGGACTCGTGTGGACCGCGCCGGTGGCGCAGCCGGCGCTGTTCATCGCCGCCCTGTCGCTGTACCTGGTCACCACCTGGCTCTGCGTGTTCTGGGGCTTCACGCCGCGGTCGGTTCCGACGACGGCCGCTCCGGTCGCGGCGGACACGGACGGTCTGCCGCGCGGTGCCTCGCTGCCGCTGTGGCTGTGCCTGCTGGTCCTCGGCACGGCGGTCGCCGTGCCGTTCGCCACCTGGGCGGCGGTCGACGAGGACCTCCGTCGCGCGACGTTCGCCACGTGGAGCCTCGGCGGCATCGGGGCGCTCCTGACGATCGTCGTCGTCCGCCGCCGACCGCTCGTGGCGTGGATCGGTGTCGTCCTGCTCGGGGTGTCGTCGTCGTTCTGGATCGGCATCCTCGATTCCCTCGCCCTCGGACTCGTCGGCGCCGCCGTCTGGGTCGTCGCCGCGCAGCTCCTGACGCGTCTGGTCGACCGGGCGGCCGTCGACACGGCGGAACTCACCGGCATCCAGCGCCGCTCCTTCGAGTGGCTCGCGAGCCAGGAGGGCCGTCGCCGGGAGCGTCGCGTCCGCGTGCAGCAGGCACTCGCCGTCGCCGGCCCCATCCTCATCCGCACGATCGAGTCCGACGGCGACCTTGAGCCCGACGAGCGCGAGCGGGCGCGGCTGGCGGAGGGATCCCTCCGTGACGAGCTGCGCGGGCCGCGCCTGCTCGACGAGGCCGTGCGTGCGCGGCTGCAGGAGGCGCGGCTGCGCGGCAGCACCGTCACCGTCCTCGATGAGGGGGGATTGGATGCCGCCGGCCCGGCCGCGCTCGACCGCATCCGAGCCGAGCTCGCCGACGCCCTCCGCGGCGCCTCGTCGGAGCGGATCTACATCCGCACGTCGCCGCACCCTCGCGTCGCGGTCACGGTGGTGGGCCGGTCCCGCCGACGCGACGACCCGGACGGTGACGAGGTCGTCGACCTCTGGCACGAGATCGCGCATCCGCGCCCGGTGGTCGATCGCCCGACGTCCTGACGGCACCGCGCCGAGAGGACGCGCCGAAAAGAAGAGGCGAGGGGCGGCGAAGCCGCCCGCCCCTCGCCATGCGAGTGGTTACCCGAAAACCGACCCGCACATGCCGATCCGCGCTCTGAGGGATACGGATCGACAGAACGCAGAAGCGTTCCAGCGCTATTAGTCTCTCTGATCGCGAAAAGCGTGTCTGTAGGTACTTTGGGGGACAAATCGGGCGTCAGCCCGCCCACCGGCCCCACGGCACGTCGCGACGCAGATCGTTCCCGACGCCGCGGGCCGAGATCCGCCACGCCGACACGGTCGGCTCGTCCGCGACCGCGGTGCTCGCCTCCTGCGCGAGCGACTCGCTGACGACGGCGATCACCGCGGCGATCTCCTCGGGGGTCGCCGAACCGCGCCGCACGTGGAGGTGCGCCGCATCCGGGCGTGCGTCGTCCGACTCGCTCACAGCGGGATGTTCCCGTGCTTCTTGGCCGGCTGGCTCGCCCGCTTGCCGCGGAGGGCGCGCAGCGCCTTCGCGACGGCGACGCGGGTCTGCGCCGGCTCGATGATCCCGTCGAGCTCACCGCGTTCGGCGGCGAGGAAGGGGGAGGCAACGTTGTACGTGTACTCGTTGGCGAGGCGGGTCCGCACGGCGGCGACGTCCTCGCCGGCCTCCTCGGCGCGCTTGATCTCGCCGCGGTACAGGATGTTGACCGCACCCTGACCGCCCATGACGGCGATCTCGGCGGTCGGCCACGCGAGGTTGATGTCGGCGCCGAGCTGCTTGGAGCCCATCACGATGTACGCGCCGCCGTAGGCCTTGCGGAGGATGACGGTGACGAGAGGGACGGTCGCCTCCGCGTAGGCGTAGAGCAGCTTCGCGCCGCGACGGATGACGCCGGTCCACTCCTGGTCGGTGCCGGGGAGGTAGCCGGGGACGTCGACGAGGGTGAGGATCGGGATCGAGAACGCGTCGCAGAACCGGACGAACCGGCTCGCCTTCTCGCCCGCGTCGATGTTGAGCGTTCCCGCCATCTGCGACGGCTGGTTCGCGATGATGCCGACCGTCCGCCCCTCGATGCGACCGAAGCCGATGACGATGTTCGGTGCGAACAGCGGCTGCACCTCGAGGAAGTCGCCCGCGTCGACGATGTGCGAGATGACCTCGTGGATGTCGTAGGGCTGGTTGGGGGAGTCTGGGATGACCGTGTTCAGGACGCGATCGGAGTCGGTCGTCTCGAACTCGAAGCCGGACTCGTAGCCCGGGGCATCCGACATGTTGTTGTCGGGCAGGAAGCTGATGAGGGTGCGCGCGTAGTCGATCGCGTCGTCCTCGTCCTCGGCGAGGTAGTGCGCGACACCCGAGCGGGTGTTGTGCGTGTGCGCGCCGCCGAGCTCCTCCATGCCGACGTCTTCGCCGGTGACGGTCTTGATGACATCGGGGCCGGTGACGAACATCTGGCTCGTCTTGTCGACCATGATCACGAAGTCGGTGAGGGCGGGGGAGTAGACCGCGCCGCCGGCGGCGGGTCCCATGATGAGCGAGATCTGCGGGATGACGCCCGATGCCGCGGTGTTCAGGCGGAAGATCTCGCCGTACTTGCCGAGCGCGACCACACCCTCCTGGATGCGCGCGCCGCCGGAGTCGAGGATGCCGATGATCGGGATGCCGCTGCGCAGCGCCAACTCCATGACCTTGATGATCTTCTCGCCGGCCACCTCGCCGAGCGATCCGCCGAAGGTCGTGAAGTCCTGCGAGTACACCGCGACCGTGCGGCCGTGGATCGTGCCGGTCCCCGTGACGACCGAATCGCCGTACGGGCGGGAGCGGTCCATGCCGAAGGCGGTCGTCCGGTGCCGGACGTACTCGTCGAGTTCGACGAAGGAGCCCGGGTCGACGAGCAGTTCGATCCGCTGGCGGGCGGTGAGCTTCCCCTTCGCGCCCTGCTTGGCGCGGGCGGTCTCCTCGGCGGAGACGACGGCTTCTTCGTAGCGGGCACGGAGGTCGGCGATCTTGCCGGCGGTCGTGAAGAGGTCGGGCTGATCGGTCACGCGTTCCACCCTAGCGAGCGCGGTCCCGGCGGCGTTGGATACCGGCGACAATCGCCGAGCGGATCCGCTGTGGCATCCCTCAGGATGTCGGCTGTCAAGCCGCCCGGCGCCCGACGCGGCCGCGTCTAGGGTGGCGGCATGTCGATCCCCGAGAACGGTTATCCCCGCGCCGCCGCGGTCAGCCCCCGCCTCCACGTCGCCCCGAGCGTCGACTCGACCAACAAGAAGCTCCTGAAGGACGCCTTCGACGACCCCGAGGGCCATCCGCACCTCTCCGCTGTCGTGACCCGCGACCAGACGGCCGGCCGCGGTCGCCTCGACCGCACGTGGGTCACGCCGCCGGATTCCGCGCTCGCGGTGTCGGTCCTGCTGCGGGTCGAGGCGGTCCCCGTCGCGCAGCGGGGGTGGATCCCCCTCATCGCGGGCGCGGCGATGACCGCGGCCGTCCGGGCGCAGCTGGAGGACCGCGAGGTCGGACTGAAGTGGCCGAACGACGTCCTCGTCGGGGGCCTCAAGATCTGCGGCATCCTCGCCGAGGTCATGCCCGGCGATCCGCACGCCGTCGTGGTGGGAGCGGGCGTCAACACCCGGATGACCGCCGCGGAACTGCCGGTGCCGACCGCCACCTCGTTCGCGGCGCTCGGCCGCACCGCCGACGAGGATCAGCTGCTCGCGGACTACCTCACGAGACTCCGCGACGGGATCGCCGATCTGGCCGTAGGCGGCACCGCCGCGGGCCTTGCGACGACGGCGGTCCGCGACGCGTGCACGACTGTCGGCAGCGACGTCTCCGTCTCCCTTCCCGACGGTTCCTCCCTCATCGGCAGGGCGACCGGCATCGACGATGAGGGGCGGCTGGTGGTCGACGCCGCGGGCGTCGCGCACGTCGTGTCCGCCGGCGACGTCGTGCACGTCCGGTGACGGTGGGCGCGTCGGCGCACCCGGCATCCGTCGTCGCGCCATGATGGTCCCGTGAGCCAGCCGACCGCGTATCCGGGTCGTCCGCGGACGCCCGCTCCGGGTGCCGCCGCACCCGAGCTCGTGATCGCGCGCTTCCGCCGACACGGACGCCGGCTGCTGTGGCCCGCGATCGTGCTCATCGCCGCGGCGGGGACGACGGGCTACTTCAGCGGCAACCTCCCGTCGCCGTGGGAGGACTGGATGCTGTGGGCCGCGGCCGGGCTCGTGGTGCTGCTGCTCGCAGCCGTGCCCTATCTGCGATGGTTGTCGCACACCTACACCGTGACCACACGGCGCGTCATCGAGCGGACGGGTCTCGTCCAGCGTCGCCGCGTCGACATCCCCCACGCCCGCGGCTACACCATCTCCGAACGGCGGGGTCCGGTGCAGCGGCTCTGGGGGAGCGGCACCCTGATCCTCGCCAACGGGGTCGACGAACCGGTGCGGCTCGTCGACGTCCCCTCGGTCCGTCTCGTGCACGAGACGCTGTCGGACCAGGTCGAGGTCAGTCAGATCCTCGCCCACCGCGACTCGCACAGCGTCCCGGTCATCGCGACGGACGACTGAGCGTCTGCGGGCGCCCGCCCGGATGCGCGAGAATGTCCAGGTCGGGAGGAGACGCATGGCACTGCAGGTCGGAATCGTCGGAGGCGGTCAGCTCGCGCGGATGATGATCGCACCCGCTGTGGAACTGGGACTCGGCGTCCGGGTCCTCGCGGAGGAACCCGGGATGTCCGCCGGTCTCGCGGCGACCGCGGTCGGCGACTACCGCGACCTCGACACCGTCCTCGCGTTCGCGAAGGACGTCGACGTCATCACCTTCGACCACGAGCACGTCCCGCAGGACGTGCTGCGCGGCCTCGTGGACGCCGGTGTCGCCGTCCACCCCGGTCCCGACGCACTCGCCTACGCGCAGGACAAGATCGACATGCGCACGAAGCTCGCCGAGCTCGGTCTGCCGCAGCCCGACTGGGCTGCTGTGACGGATGCCGCGGCCCTCGACGCCTTCATCGCCGACCACGGCGGCCGCGCCGTCGTGAAGACGCCCCGCGGCGGATACGACGGCAAGGGCGTGCGCGTCGTCTCCTCTTCCGCCGAGGCCGCCGACTGGCTCGACGGCCTGGCGGACGGAGCGGCACTGCTCGCCGAGGAACTCGTCCCCTTCACCCGGGAGCTCGCCCAGCAGGTCGCCCGCCGCCCCTCGGGTGAACTCCTCGTCTACCCGGTCGTCGAGACGGTGCAGCAGGGCGGCGTGTGCGCCGAGGCGATCGCGCCGGCACCGCACTCCGCCGGCCGCCTCGCGGACGTCGCCGCCGAGATCGGCGAGGCGATCGCGACGGGCCTGGGGGTGACGGGCATGCTCGCCGTCGAACTGTTCCAGACCGGCGACGAGCGGCTCCTCGTGAACGAGCTCGCCATGCGTCCGCACAACAGCGGGCACTGGACCCAGGACGGCTCCATCACGAGCCAGTTCGAGCAGCACCTGCGCGCCGTCCTCGACCTGCCGCTGGGCGACACCGCGATGCGCGCACCGCACGCCGTGATGGTCAACATCCTCGGCGGCCCGGCTGAGGGGACCCTCGGTGAGCGACTCCCCGACGCGCTCTCCGCGCACCCCTCGGCGAAGGTCCACACGTACGGGAAGGACCCGCGCCCCGGGCGCAAGGTCGGGCACGTCAACGTGGCCGGGGACGACCTCGACACGGTCGTCTACGAAGCCCGCGCGGCGGCGGCGTTCTTCCTCGATTGACCCGTGCCGTTCCGGAGTTCTCCAGGCTCGCGCGCCTAGCCTTGATCGGGTGAACAGCCCCCTGCACTCATCGACCGCTCCCCTCATCGGCGTCGTGATGGGATCCGATTCGGACTGGCGTGTGATGTCCGACGCGTCGCAGGCGCTGACCGACTTCGGCGTCCCTCACGAGGTCGAGGTGGTGTCCGCCCACCGCACGCCCGACAAGCTGCTGCGCTACGGCCGCGAGGCGCGTGGGCGCGGCCTGCGCGCGATCATCGCCGGTGCCGGCGGCGCGGCGCACCTGCCGGGCATGCTCGCCTCGGTCACGACGCTCCCGGTCATCGGCGTTCCGGTGCAGCTCTCCACTCTTGACGGACTCGACTCCCTGCTGAGCATCGTGCAGATGCCCGCCGGCATCCCCGTCGCGACGGTCTCGATCAACGGGGCGAAGAACGCGGGCCTGCTCGCCGTGCGCCTGCTCGGCTCGGCCGATCCCGAGGTCGCCGACCGCGTCGCCGCCTACGCCGCCGACCTCGAAGTGCAGGTCGAGGAGAAGAACCGCCGCCTGAAGGACTCCCTGTGAGCCGCCGCCCGGTGGGGGAGCCCCGGTGAGCGTCCTGAGCCCGCCGCGGGCGACCTCGTCGCCCGGCCGTGCTCTCGTCGAAGAGCGTCCGCTCCGCAACCCCGATGCCTCGGCCCCCGGCATGATGTCGCGGCGCGCGTGGTGGCTCGTGGCATCCAACTTCCTCCTTCCCGGGTCCGCGCAGATCCTCTCGGGTGGTCGACGTCTGGGCCGCGTCGGCCTCATCTCGACGATCGTGATGTGGGTGTTCCTCTTCACGACGGTGCTCCTGGCGCTGATGTGGCGCTCGATGCTGACGACCCTCGTCGCATCGTGGTGGACGCTGACCCTCGCGCAGGTGCTGCTCTGGGCGTACGCCGCGCTGTGGGTCGTGCTGACGATCGACACGCTCCGGCTCGCCCGCCTGCGGCGTGTGCCCGGACGCACCCGCGCCGCCGTGTCGATCGTCGCGCTGGTCCTCGCGCTCGTCCCCGCCTCGGCGGCCGCGTACACGGCCCAGTCGGTCGTCGCGCCGCTGCGCTCCGGGCTGTCGATCTTCGCCTCCGGCCCGAGCGTGCCCCCGTCGGACGGCTACTACAACTTCCTCCTGCTCGGTGCCGACAGCGGGCAGGGACGCGACTCCATGCGCTTCGACAGCATCTCGGTGGTGTCGGTGAACGCGGACTCCGGCGCGGTGACGATCTTCGGCATCCCGCGCGACCTCCGCCACGTCCCCTTCTCGGACGGACCGATGCGCGACCTGTACCCCGACGGGTTCGAGGGCCACACCTCGTCGACGTGCGGGTGGTCGTCGGGCATCAACCAGCTGATGAACGCCGTCGAGGTGTGCCGCGAGGATCGCGGGGCGAGCCTCTACCCCGATGCCGCCGCGCAGAATTCGACACCGGCCGTCGAAGCGACGAAGGACGCCGCGGAGGGGATCCTCGGCATCGAGATCCCGTACCACGTCTTCATCGACATGCACGGGTTCGCCGACCTCGTCGACGCCCTCGGTGGCGTCAAGATCACGGTCAAGGAACGCCTCCCCGAAGGCCCCGGCCCGCGCTTCGAGGGTCAGCCCGCGGAGGAATGGGCGACCGGATGGATCGAGAAGGGCACCCAGGTCATGGACGGCGAGACCGCGCAGTGGTACGCGCGGTCGCGGTACACGACCAGCGACTGGGACCGGATGCGGCGCCAGCGGGAGCTCCAGACCGCGATCCTCGCCCAGGCGACCCCCTCGACGGTCGCGACCCGCTTCAGCGAGGTCGTCGCGGCGGGCAAGAACCTCGTGCAGACCGACATCCCGGACTCCCTGCTCCCCTTCCTCGTCGATCTCGGCGTAAAGGCGAAGGACCAGGAGGTCCAGGACCTCGAGCTGACGCCGAAGGGGGTCGGCATCGATCCGGAGGACCCCACCGCCGAGGACTGGGCGAAGATCCGCGGCGAGGTCCAGGCGCTCCTGCATCCGCCGACGCCGACACCGACGACCGCGCCGTGAGCGCACAGGGGGAGTTCCGATGACGACCACACTGCGGGTCGTGTTCGACCCGTCCGCTCCCGGCACCGGGCCCGACCTCGCGACTGCCTCCCGGGAGCTGGCCGCCGCGCTGGTCACGACGGCGCCCACCGGGTGCGAGGTGCGCGCGATCATCCCCGGCGACGCGGGGGACGACACCCTGACCGCACAGGGCGTGGCGGCCGCCGATCGCCTCCCGGTCGGCTCCGCCGCCGCCGCGGCCCTGTGGCGGCGCGGACTCCGCGCGGGTGCCGGCGACGGCCTCATCCACTCGGCGACGCTCGCGGCGCCGCTCGTGCGCCACGACCGCGTCCACGACCACGACCAGACGGTCGTGACCCTGTGGGACGTCCGTCCGTGGGATCACCCCGACGAGGTGTCGCGGACGGATGCCGCCTGGGCCCGCGCCATGCTGCGCCGGGCCGTCCGGCACGCCGACGCCGTCGTGGTGCCGACGCACGAGCTCGCCCACCGGGTCGCCGAGCTGGCGCCCCTCGGGGACCGGATCCGGGTGATCGCCGGGGCTCCCGAGAGCGCCCTCCGCGTCCCCAGCGACGAGATCGGACGTCGGCGCGACCTCGGCCTGCCCGAGGGTTACGTCCTGCTCTCGGGCTCGTCGGCGGCATCCGACCGTCTGCGCACCGGCTTCGAGGCCGTCGCAACCTCTGGGCGGGACACGGCCGTCGTCGTGATCGACGCGCCCGACGGTCAGGAACCCGCGATCGCCGAGCTCGCCGCCGCGGCGGGCCTGCCCGAACGACGGGTGCACGTGCGCGGTCACCTCGAGGCGCCCGATCGCGCCGCGGTCCTCGCCGGTGCCGTGGCCCTCCTCGCGCCCTCGGACGGCACCGCCTTCCCCTGGCGGACGCTGGATGCGCTCCGGCTGGGGGTGCCCATCGTGGCCGCCGACAGCGCGACGCACCGCGAACTCCTGCTGGACGGAGCGACCTTCGCGCCGGGCGACGCCGGATCGCTGGGGGACGAGCTCGCCGCGACGCTGGCGTCGACCTCCGCTGTGGAACGACTCGCCGTCCTGTCCGCCGATCGTGGGCGGGCGTTCAGTTGGGCGGGCGCGGCGGAGCGCGTCTGGCAGCTCCACGCCGAACTCTGAGGTCGTCCGAACGCCGGGTGTCGGCGTGTCGCACAACGGATATGCAGCCACGACTGGTAACAGGACGTGACTTCAGTAACACTGTTCACATGCGCCTCTCAGTTTCCGTGCCCCGTCGACCCCTGCGGAGCCTCGCGATCCTGTTGGCGACCGTGCTGTCATTGAGCGTCCTGATGGCCGTCGCGCCCGCGTCGACGGCGACCGCGGCGGACCCCCGCCTCCCGTCCACCATTGAGGACGGCGGGTTCATCATCAGCGACGCCGAGTACTTCAACGGCGGCTCGATGACTGCGGCTCAGGCGCAGACCTTCCTCGAAGCGCGGGTGCCGTCCTGCAAGGCCACCAGCGGACCGACCTGCCTGCGGAACTTCACCGCCGACATCCCCGCGAAGGCGAAGGATGCCTATTGCGCGGCCATCCCCAAGAAGGCCAAGGTGCGCGCCGCCGAGATCATCGTGACCGTCGGGAAGGCCTGCGGCCTCAGCCCCAAGGTCATCCTCGTCATGCTCCAGAAGGAGCAGGGCCTGGTTACCTCCACGAAACCGAGCGAGTGGAGCTATCGGGCGGCGATGGGCATGAACTGCCCCGACACGGCGCCGTGCAGCGCGGCATCCGCGGGGTTCTTCAACCAGGTCTATCTCGGCGCGCGGCAGCAGCAGGTGTACGCGAACAACCCCACGAAGTACGGGTACCGCAAGGGCCAGGTGGCCACGGTCAAGTGGCACCCCAACAGCGCCTGCGGGACGTCGAAGGTCCTCATCAAGAACCAGGCGACCGCCAACCTGTACATCTACACGCCGTACCGTCCGAACATGGCGGCGCTGGCGGCCGGTTACGCCACCGGCGACGGGTGCTCGAGCTACGGCAACCGCAACTTCTACAACTACTACGTGCAGTGGTTCGCCCCGGAGGTGAACCGCTGGGGGTCCGGGGCGGCTGCCCGGGTGGACGTGTGCACGGCGCCGAAGGCCGCTGACATCGTCCCGGCGTCTTCCGTGGCGACCGTCACGGCCGCCACGACGGCGCGCAAGGCTCCCAGCACGCTGTGTGCGGCGGGCTCGAGCAGCGTGGCGAAGTCCGCGAAGGTGACGGTGACCGGCACGTACGGGTCGTGGGCGCGGGCGACGGTCGGCTCGACGTCGATGTGGATCGCGAAGTCGGCGCTCTCGATCGCGAGCGGCACGCCGGCCGGCAACCCGTGCGCCGTGCCCGCGGAGTCGAGCGTCACGAAGGCCGGTGGAACGATCACCGTCGTCTCGGAGAACCTGCGAGCCCGCAAGGCTCCCTCGCTCGACTGCGCGACCGGCTTCCGCTGGATCACGGCCGGGCAGAAGTACGAGCGCACCGGGATCTACGGCGTGTGGTGGCGCATCCAGGTGGCGGGTTCGACGTACTGGTCGCACAGCGACTTCATGACGGTCGAGGAGAAGCCGCCGGCCAAGACGATGTACCTCGCGACGACGACGAACATGACGCCGTCGGTGTCGTCGGCGACGATCCAGGCGACGCTGCGCAAGGGCTCGACGGTCACGACCCTGGCGGTGTCCGGTGACCGGACCCAGATCACCGTGGGCGGCATGACGGGGTGGGTGTTCTCGTCGAAGCTGTCGACGAAGAACCCCGGTGCCGTCGGCGGTCAGGACCGGCAGGTCATCGCCTCGACGCCGCTGCGGGCGACGGCATCCGCTTCGGGCAAGGTCCTCTCGACGCTGAAGGTGGGCACGAAGGTCACCGTGCACGACACCTTCGGGGCCTGGCGCGCCGTCACGGCCGGATCGACGAAGGGGTGGATGCGGGACTCCGAGCTGCAGGCCGTGACGAAGACGATGTACCTCTCGGCGCCCGACAACGTGGCGCCGTCGGCGACCTCGACGACCATCCAGGCGACGCTGCGCAAGGGCACGGCGGTCGTCGCCTCGACGGTGTCCGGCACCCGCACGCAGATCGTCGTCGACGGGACGACCGGCTGGGTCACCACGGCGAAGCTCGTCGCGACGAACCCCGGCGGAGTGGCCGGGCAGGATCGTCAGAGCATCGCCGCCACGCCCCTGCGGGCGACGGCATCCGCCTCGGGTAAGGTCCTCTCGACCCTGAAGGCGGGCACGAAGGTCACCGTCTACGACGGCTACGGGGCCTGGCGCGCGGTGACGGCGGGGTCGACGAAGGGGTGGATGCGGGACTCCGAGCTGCAGGCGGTCTCGACGGCGAAGACGATGTACCTCGCGACGACGACGAACATGACGCCGTCGGTGTCGTCGGCGGCCATCCAGGCGACGCTGCGCAAGGGCACGACGGTGAAGGCCCTCTCCGTGTCGGGCGACCGCACGCAGGTCACGGTCGACGGGATGACGGGGTGGGTGTTCTCGTCGAAGCTGTCGACGAAGAACCCCGGTGCCGTCGGCGGTCAGGACCGGCAGGTCGTCAAGGCCACGCCGCTGCGGGCGACGGCATCCGCCTCGGGCAAGGTCCTCTCGACGCTGAAGGCGGGCACGAAGGTCACCGTGCACGACACCTTCGGGATATGGCGCGCGGTCACGGCCGGATCGACGAAGGGGTGGATGCGGGACTCCGAGCTGCAGGCGATCTCGACCGCGAAGACGATGTACCTCGCGACGACGACGAACATGACGCCGTCGGTGTCGTCGAAGGCGATTCAGGCGACACTCCGCAAGGGCACGACGGTGAAGGCACTCTCGGTCTCGGGGGACCGGACGCAGATCACGGTCGACGGCATGACGGGGTGGGTGTTCACCTCGAAGCTGTCGACGAAGAACCCCGGTGCCGTCGGCGCTCAGGACCGGCAGGTCATCGCCTCGACGCCGCTGCGGGCGACGGCATCCGCCTCGGGCAAGGTGCTCTCGACGCTGAAGGCGGGCACGAAGGTCACCGTGCACGACACCTTCGGGATCTGGCGCGCGGTCACGGCCGGATCGACGAAGGGGTGGATGCGGGACTCCGAGCTCAAGAAGCTGACGGCTGCGCCCGCGACCAGCGTGAAGACGACCACGTCGGCGCTCAACCTGCGGCAGACTCCGTCGACGTCGGGCAAGATCCTCGTCGTGATCCCGAAGGGGACCAAGGTCACCATCACCGCATCCTCGGGGATCTGGCGGAAGACGACGTTCCAGGGCAAGACCGGCTGGGTGAGCAGCGACTTCCTGCGCTGACGCGACACGACCCCGCCGGAGGTCGTTCAGGAACCGTCGGATAGGATGATCGACGGCCTGAACGGCACCCGCCTTCGCAAGGAAACCCGTGACACAGATCGATTACAGCGCCTTCGACACGCCTGGACGTGGACGCGGCATCCTCGACGTCTTCGAGTACCGCTACCTCCTCCGGCTGCTGATCGGCAAGAGCACGTCCCTGCGATACCGCAACTCGGTGCTCGGGTGGTTCTGGTCCTATGTCCGACCCACGGTCCAGTTCCTCGTCTACTTCCTCGTGGTCGGGCAGATCCTGGGGCTCCACAAGAGCGTGCCGGCGTTCCCGCTGTACCTCTTCAGCGGTCTCGTCCTCGTCAACCTGTTCAACGAGACGCTGGGGGCGGCGACGCAGTCGATCGTCAGCAACCGCGCCCTCGTCCGCAAGATCTACCTGCCGCGCGAGCTGTTCCCCCTCGCCGCCATCATCGGTGCCTTCACCCACTTCCTCCCGCAGCTCGCCGTCCTCATCATCGTGAGCCTGCTGTTCGGGTGGCTGCCGAGCTTCGCCTCGGTCGGGCTGGTCCTCCTCGGGATGCTGCTGGTCCTCCTCTTCGTGACGGGCCTGGGGCTCTTCTTCGCCGCCCTCAACGTGCGCTTCCGCGACGCGAGCAACACCGTCGACATCATCCGGACGATCGCGACGTGGTCGGTCCCCGTCCTCTACACCTGGGCCATGGTCTACGAGCGCACCGAAGGATTCCGGTGGCTGTTCCACGTCTGGATCTCGAACCCCCTCGCGGTGGCCGTCGAGATGTTCCACCACGCGTTCTGGGGCGCGCTGCCCATGGTGAACGAGGCCTCGCCCGCGCCCGCCAACCTCGGCTGGCCGCCGGAGTTCGGGTGGCACGTCGCGGCATCCGTCGGCGTCATCCTCGTCACCCTGGTCATCGGCCAGCTCGTCTTCCGCCGCGCCGAGCGCACCTTCGCCCAGGATCTGTGATGTCCCGTACCGCTACCGAAGCCCAGCCCCGGATCATCGTCGAGCACGTCTCGAAGTGGTTCAACAAGCGCTCCGCGCGCTCCCTGAAGGACGCCTTCATCAGCGTCATCAAGCGGCAGTCCACGCGTTCGCGCCAGTTCCAGGCGCTCGATGACATCTCGTTCCAGATCGCCGAGGGCGAGTCCGTCGCCATCATGGGTCTGAACGGGTCGGGCAAGTCGACGACGCTCAAGCTCGTCTCCGGCGTCCTCGAGCCCGACGAAGGCCGTGTCTTCACGCGCGGCCGTGTCGCCGGTCTCATCGAGGTCGGTGCCGGTTTCCACCCCGACCTCACCGGCCGCGAGAACGTCTTCCTCAACGCCGCCATCCTCGGGATGACCGAGAAGGAGACGAAAGCCCGGTACGACGAGATCGTCGAGTTCAGCGGCATCGGCGACTTCATCGACCAGGAGGTCAAGCACTACTCCTCGGGCATGTTCATGCGTCTCGCGTTCAGCGTCGCGATCCACGTCGAACTCGACGTGCTGCTCGTCGACGAGGTCCTCTCGGTGGGTGACGCACCCTTCCGCGCGAAATGCGACGCGAAGCTGCGCGAGCTCGCCGACAAGGGTGTGACGATGATGATCGTCAGCCACAGCAAGAACATCGTGAAGAGCCTGTGCTCGCGGGGCGTCGTCATCCGCAAGGGCAAGGTCGTCTTCGACGGACCGATCGACGATGCCCTCGAGGTGCTCGAGAAGGGCTGAGCGTTCCGCTCGCCCCGCGCGCTCAGCCGAGGTGGTCGCGCAGCGACTCCCGCCAGTCGCGCGGGGAGTACCCCGTCGCCTCGATCTTGCCGAGGTCGAGGACCGACCACCGCGGGCGCGGCGCGACGGGGCCGGTCGCGTTCGCGAAGTACTGCTCGGTGCTGACTCCCGAGACCGCCGTGCGGTCGTGGCCGGTGAGCTCGTAGACCTCGGCGGCGATGTCCGCCCATGACGCCGGAGCGCCCCCGCCGGTGAGGTTGTAGGTCCCGTAGGGCGCTGCGCTGGTGAGCAGGTGACGGATGCCGCCGGCGATGTCGTCCGTGAACGTGAGCCGACCGATCTGGTCGTCGACGACCGAGGGCGCGATGCCGCGCTCGGCCAGGGAGGCCATCGTGCCGACGAAGTTCTTGCCCTCGCCGATCACCCAGGACGTGCGGACGATGTAGTGGCGCGGGACGGTCGCGACGATCGCGTCGGCGGCGGCCTTCGTCTGCCCGTAGACACCGAGGGGAGCGACAGGCTCGCCCTCGGTGTACGGCGTCGTGGCCGTGCCGTCGAAGACGTAGTCGCTCGAGACGTGGACGAGGGTGATGCCGTTCTCCGTCGCGATCCGCGCCAGCTGGGCGACCGCGGTGACGTTCCCCGCCCACGCGCCGGCGCGGTCGGTCTCGGCGGCATCGACGGCCGTGTAGGCCGCGGCGTTCACGATCGTGCCGTAGTCGCGCCACCGGCGAGCGGCGTGCAGATCGCCGGTGAGGTCGAGCTCCTGCCGGCCGGCGAACTCGACGCTCTCGTCTTCGCCGTAGGCGGCGCGCAGGGCGCGTCCGAGCTGTCCGTTCGCCCCCACCACCAGGGTCTTCTTCGGCGGGATCGGCACGACGTCGGCCAACCGCGGGTGGGCCAGGTCCTTCGCCGAGATCTCGACGTCGGCCAGCGGGATCGGCCAGTCGATCGCCGCCGTCTCATCGGCCAGGTTCAGGAAGGAGTACGACGCGTCGGGGGACCAGTGGTCGTTGACGAGGTACGTGTAGGCGGTGTCGGGCTCGAGCGTCTGGTAGGAGTTTCCGACACCGCGCGGCACGAAGATCGCGCGCGACGGGTCGAGCTCGGCCGTGAAGACCGTGCCGAACGTCGGGCCTTCGCGCAGGTCCACCCACGCACCGAAGATCCGGCCCGTCGCGACCGAGACCCACTTGTCCCAGGGTTCCGCGTGGATGCCGCGCGTCGTCCCGACCGCGTCGTTGAACGAGATGTTGTTCTGCACGGGACCGAAGTCCGCGAGCCCCGCCGCGGTCATCTTCTCCCGCTGCCAGTTCTCCTTGAACCAGCCGCGGCTGTCCCCGTGGACGGGGAGGTCCCAGACGACGAGACCGGGGATCCCGGTCTCGGTGGCCGACAGCGCCTTGCCGAACTCCGTCACGCTCACTGGCCCTTCGAGGCGTAGAAGGCTTCGACGCCGTCCTTGGCGGGGGCCCACCAAGCTTCGTTGCGACGGTACCAATCGATGGTGGCGGCGAGGCCGGCCTCGAAGTCCTGGTAGCTCGGAGTCCAGCCGAGTTCGGTGCGGAGTTTGGTGGAGTCGATCGCGTAGCGCAGGTCGTGCCCGGCGCGATCGGTGACGTGGTCGTAGGCGTCGGGGGACTGGCCCATGAGTTCGAGGATGAGTTCGACGACGGTCTTGTTGTCCTTCTCTCCGTCGGCGCCGATGAGGTAGGTCTCGCCGATCTCGCCCTTGTCGAGGATGGTGAGGACCGCCGAGGAGTGGTCGTCGGCGTGGATCCAATCGCGGACGTTCTCGCCCTTGCCGTACAGCTTGGGACGGATGCCGCGGATCACGTTGGTGATCTGGCGGGGAATGAACTTCTCCACGTGCTGGTAGGGGCCGTAGTTGTTGGAGCAGTTGCTGATCGTGGCGCGCACCCCGAACGAGCGGACCCAGGCGCGCACGAGCAGGTCGCTGCCGGCCTTGGTCGACGAGTACGGCGAGGACGGGTTGTAGGGGGTGTGCTCGGTGAACCGGGCGGGGTCGTCGAGTTCCAGGTCGCCGTACACCTCGTCGGTGGAGATGTGGTGCAGCCGGGTGTCGTGGCGGCGTGCCGCCTCGAGCAACGTGTACGTGCCGATGATGTTCGTGTCCAGGAACGGACGCGGGTCGTGCAGCGAGTTGTCGTTGTGGGACTCCGCCGCGTAGTGGACGACGGCATCCGCCTTCTGGAACAGGGTGTCGACCAGTTCCGCATCAGCGATGTCCCCGACGACCAGGTCGACCCGGTCCTCGGGGAGACCGGCGAGGGATGCCTCGTTGCCGGCGTAGGTGAGCTTGTCGAGCACCGTCACGGTGTGGTCGGTGTGCCCGATCACGTGGTGGACGAAGTTCGATCCGATGAAACCGGCGCCGCCGGTCACGAGAAGGTGTGCCATGGTCACAGGCCCCTGTTCAAGATGTCGAGGAGGTACGTGCCGTACCCGGATTTGACGAGCTTCTCGGCCCGTTCGCGGAGTTGATCGTCGGTGAGGAACCCCTGCCGCCACGCGACCTCCTCGGGCACCCCGATCTTCAAGCCGGTGCGGCGTTCGATGGTGCGGACGTACTCACCGGCATCCAGCATCTGATCGAACGTGCCCGTGTCCAGCCACGCCGTCCCGCGCGGCAGCACCTGCACCTGCAGGGAGCCCGCCGACAGGTACGCCTTGTTCACGTCCGTGATCTCGTACTCCCCACGCGGGGAGGGCTTCAGGTCGCGGGCGATCTGGACGACGTCGTTGTCGTAGAAGTACAGACCCGGCACCGCGTAGTTGCTCTTGGGCTGCGCAGGCTTCTCCTCGAGGGAGATCGCACGGCCGTCGGCGTCGAACTCCACGACGCCGTACGCCTCGGGCTCCCCGACGTAGTACGCGAACACCGCGCCCCCGTCGACATCCCGGAACCGGGCCAGCTGCGACCCCAGCCCCGGCCCGTACAGCAGGTTGTCACCCAGGACCAGGGCGACCTTGTCGTCGCCGATGTGGTCCGCCCCGATCGTGAACGCCTGCGCGAGACCATCGGGTGAGGGCTGCTGCGCGAACGACAACGACACCCCGAACTGCGACCCATCACCCAGCAACCGCTGGAAATGCTCCGCATCATGCGGGGTCGTGATGATGAGGATGTCGCGGATGCCGGCGAGCATCAACGTCGACAACGGGTAGTAGATCATCGGCTTGTCGTACACCGGGATCAACTGCTTCGACACACCGAGCGTGATCGGGTGCAACCGCGTCCCCGAACCCCCCGCGAGAATGATGCCCTTCATGGCACCCATCGTTCCATAGACGTTGGCGTGCGCCCGACGCCGAAATCCCGCGGGCCGTACGACCGCGCCCGTAACATGGCCTGGTGATCAAGGTCTCGGTCGTCGTGCCCACCTACAAGACACCTCCCGAGGGGCTCGCCCGGCTCATCGGCTCGCTGGACCGGCAGACCCTGCCGGCATCCGAGTTCGAGGTGATCTTCGTCGACGACGGGTCGCCCGATGACACCCTGGAGCGGCTCAAGGAGCTCGCGGCCACGCGCCCGCACGTGCGCGTCGAGCCCATCGAGAACTCCGGGTGGCCGTCGAAACCCCGCAACGTCGGCATCGACCTCGCGCAGGGCGAGTACGTCGCCTTCATGGACCACGACGACGAGCTGTACCCCGACGCGCTCCGGGCGGCGTACGAGTTCGGCGCCGCCAACGGGGCCGATGTCGTCAGCGGGAAGGAATCGCGGACGACGGAACCGGCGTGGGGATTGGGCAACTACGACGAGGACCGCGGACAGGCCAGGGGGCGCGAGGACATCCATCCGCTCCTGCCCATGAACCCCCACAAGATGTATCGGAAGGCATTCCTGGATGCCCACGGCATCCGATTCATCGAGCAGCGCCGTGTCCTGTGGGAGGACATCTTCTTCAACCTCCTCGTAGCCCGCCACGCCGAGGTCGTGTCATCTCTGGCCAGCGTGCCGTATTACCACTGGGTCACGACGGAGGGCAGCGGGTCCACCACGTTCGTCAAATCTACGGACGAGTACTGGGACTGGCTGCGGAAGGTGTGCGAAGCCACCCGGACTGACCTCGCAGGCCCCGAGAACGATCTGCAGCGACAGCAGGTCGAGCTCCACCAATACGGCGGTCGGGTCCTGGGTGTGTACGACAAGAAGTATGCGACGCGCTCTGAGGCGAACCGACGGCGCATCTTCGAACGGTCCCGTGCTCTGCAGGCGGAGTTCGACTATGCGCGACTGGAGCCCTTGCTCCCTGCCTTCCGGCGTGTGAGGGCCGAGCTCCTCCGCACCGGCCGTCGCGATCTCTTGACGGAGATCTGCGTCTCCGACGCCGCCATCCCGGGATGGGGTCGCGCGCGGTCGATGCGCTGGCAGGACGGCAAGCTCGCCGTCGACATCGATGTCGAGTGGGGTGACTCCGACGGGCGACGCCTTCGACTGACACGGCGTGGCGACCGCATCCATAAGGCACTGAACCCGGCGGTGCGCGCTGTCGTCTCGGAGTCCGCGACGGATGTCACGGAGGCGCTGTCGCACGTCGAACTGGGGCTGTTCATCCACGGGCGCCGCTCTCGCGTCGCGTGGACCCTGCCCGCTGAGGGGAGTTCGCAACTGCACGAGGATGAGTGGGGCGGCGTCGACGTCACCGGCCGGGTCTCGGCGCTGATCGACGTGTCGTCGGCCGCGGGCGGTCGCGAGCTGGACCCCGGCACTCACTGGGACATCTTCGTGCGGACCCGTCTGGACGGGACCGGGAGCGCGCGTCACCTGCGGTCGGACGTACCCGCGTCGGTCACCGCCTTCGATGGCGGGGCCCACTTGGTGTACCCCAACGACGGCGGCCATGCGACGGTCATCCCGCAGGGCCAGACCGAGGCGATCCGGCGACTGTCCCCCCTGACGGTGAAGGCGGCCGGGATGGACCTCGTCGTCGAGCTGTCGGGCGATCACGACGGGCGAGGACGCGCGTTCGGTCGGATCGGCGTGGCTCCGCATCCCGTGGACGACGGCTGGCCGGGCGCCGCCGACGCATCGACGGATCCGCTGCCCGACCCGTTCGTCGAGCGGGAGGCGGTCCTGGAAGTCTCGGATGGCGTCGCCCGGGTGAGGTTGTCCGGGATCGAAGGTGACAGCGTCGCGCTCCGCATCGGGGATCGCGTGAAAGGCGGGCCGCTCTACTGGATCCTCCGGCGAACCGAGGACGGCGTCACCCTCGAAGAAGGCCCCCGCCCGGCACCCCCTGCGCCGCCCGCCGCCAAGCCGGCATCCCCGACACCGGCTCCCGCCGCACCACCCACCCTGCGCCGGAAAGTGGGCAAGGTGCTCCGCAAGCTCGGGCTCCGCTGAGACCGCCCGTCGCTCAGGGCTCTCGCGAGCCGGTGCCGTAGAATCGGCAAAATGCCTGAACACACACCCCGCGGCGACGGATCGACCTCGACGGCCCCCGTTCCCCGCGTGACCGGGAGCGCCACCGTCGACGGTGACATCGCCGAGATCATCGGGCAGCCGCTGCCGTGGGAGAAGCTCGACGGCAGCACGGTGCTCGTGACGGGCGCCGCCGGGATGATCCCCTCGTACGCGCTCTACACGCTGTTGGGCCTCAACGAGGTGCGGGATGCCGGCATCACGGTCCTCGCTCTCGTCCGGGACCTCGACAAGGCGCGGCGCCTGCTCGGCCCCGTCGCCGAGAGGGGCGACGTCGTCCTCGTGAAGGGCGACGTCCGCGAGCGGGTCGAGCTCGACCGGAAGGTCGACCTGGTCATCCACGGGGCCTCGCCCGCCCGTCCCGCCCTGCACGCGGCCAGCCCGGTCGACTCGATCCGCGCCAACGTCAACGGCGCGTTCGGCATGCTCGACCTCTGCGTCGCCTCGGGAGGCGCCCGTTTCGTCCTCATGTCGTCCGCGGAGGTCTACGGACAGCGGGTGGACGACGGCTCGCTGGTCGGCGAGTCCGACTACGGCGCGGTCGACATCCTCACGCCCCGCGCGTCGTACATCGAGGGCAAGCGTGCGGCGGAGACGATCGCCGTGAGCTACCACGCACAGCACGGGGTGCCGATCACGATCGGTCGCTTCGGCCACATCTACGGACCCGTCATGGCGCTCGACGACGGCCGTGTGCAGGCGGATTTCGCGTCCGACGTCCTGGCCGGACGCGACATCACCCTCAACAGCGACGGAAGCGCCCGGCGCACGTACACCTACCTGGCGGATGCCGTTTCCGGCATGTTCGCGGCGATCCTCCTCGGCGAGGACACCGCGTACAACATCTCCGACCGCGACGGCTTCATCAGCATCCGCGAACTCGCCGAGGCGTTCACGCACGCGCGACCCGAGAAGGGCCTCAGCGTCCGCTTCGCGGAGGGCGTCGACCTGAGCCGCTACAACTCGGTGAAGGGTCAGGGCCTCGACGACGCCCGCCTGCGCAGCCTCGGCTGGGCGCCCCACGTCGGTCTGCGCCGAGGTCTCGACCGGACGCTGGCCTGGCACGAGGAGCGCGCCGAGGGGACCCGTTCGTGAGCGCCACCGGCCGGCCCCCGGCATCCCCCGCTCCGGAGACCGAGGTCGCGGTCGTCCGCCCCCTGCCGCCGTTCGACGTGACGGTCGACTCCCTCAGCTGGGAGCGGGCGAAGCTGACCATCCGACTGTCCGTCGTCCAGGTCGGCGACTGGACGCCGCAGGCGCCCGAGTGGGGCGAGGTGCCCTCGCCCGCCGTCGACTTCCGACTCATCGACGGCAAGCGGCGCATCCCGGTGCCCTTCACGGCGGTCGGACCCGGCTCGTTCGAACTGCACGTCGACGTCCCGACGTTCCGGGACCGTCAGGCGATCCCCAACGGCACCTGGCGCATCGTGATGTTCGCGCACGGGGAACGGGTCGCGCCGGCGCGTTTCGACGGACGTTCGCTGCTCGAACTCGACGAGGGGTCCCGCGTCTTCCTGTACGACGGCAACCGCGCCGTCACGACCGTCTCGTTCGGCATCGCCGAGAACGCGGTCGACCTGGAACGGCTCGACTTCCTCATGCGGAGCTACCACCTCTTCCGCTCCCGACCGAAGCCGAAGAAGTTCCGTCCGATGAAGCGCCTCAAAGCGTTCTTCCTCGGCGCCCCCGCGAAGCAGCGGTACGCGGGACTCATCTACCAGCTGATCACCCGCACGGTCGGGGTGAAGCCCGGCCGCATCCTCTTCGCGTCCGATCAGCGTCTGCGCATCGAGGGCAACCTCCGTCGCGTCCAGGAGCGGATCGTCGAGCGCGGTCTGCAGGACCGCTTCGACATGAAGTACTCCTTCCGCCTGCCGCGCTCGGGCGGCTGGGGCACGACGCTCCGGATCATCTACCTGCTCGCGACGAGCGAGATCGTGCTTCTCGACGACTACTTCGGCATCCTCAAGAGTCTGCGGATGGACCCGCGGACCAAGGTCATCCAGCTGTGGCATGCCGGCAGCGGATTCAAGTCGGTCGGCTACAGTCGCTTCGGCAACCTGGGGTCGCCGAAGCTCTGGCATCCGCACCGGCAGTACACCTTCGCGATCACGGGCTCCGAGCACCTGCGTCACGTCTACGCGGAAGCGTTCGGCATCGAGGAGGCCGCCGTCATCCCGACGGGCCTGCCGCGCGTCGACTGGTTCCTCGACACCACCCTGCGCGACCGGTTCCTTACGACGTTCGCCACCGAGTATCCGCAGATCGCCGGGAAGAAGGTCGTGCTGTTCGCGCCGACGTTCCGCGGACGGTCGATCTACACGGCGTTCTACGACTACAGCCAGATCGATTTCGACGCCCTGTACGAGGTGTGCGGCGACGACACCGTCGTCCTGTTCCGGATGCACCACTTCGTGAAGAACCCGATCGAGATCCCTGAGCAGTACCAGGATCGCTTCTTCGACTTCACGCACTACCCGGACGGGCTCAACCTGCTGCACGCGACGGATGTGCTCATCACCGACTACTCGTCGATCATCTACGAGTTCTCGTTGCTCGATCGCCCGATGCTGTTCTTCGCGCCCGACAAGGTGAACTACGCCGCGACGCGAGGTTTTCACCGCGACTACGACGAGACCGCTCCGGGCCGCGTCGCCGACACCTTCGACGACGTCATCGACGCGCTCCGCACCGGCGAGTTCGAGCAGGAGAAGGTCGCGGAGTTCCGTCGCCTCAACTTCGACCGCGTCGACACCGGGGCCGCCGACCGCGTCATCGACTGGCTGATCCTGGGCAACCCCGACACCGAGAAGATCACCGAGAGCCCGGTGCCGACCGAGCGTTCCGATGCGAACACCACCGAGTCCAGTGAGAAGGACGTCCCAGAAGAGGAGATCGCGTGAACATCGCCATCATTTTCGCCGGCGGGATCGGATCCCGGATGACGTCGGCGACCCTGCCGAAGCAGTTCCTCGAGATCCACGGCACACCGCTGATCGTCCACACGCTGCAGCACTTCCAGGACCACCCCGAGATCGACCGCATCGCCGTGTCGATCCTGCCGGAGTGGCGCGACCGTTTCGCGCGTCTGGTCGCCCGGTACGAGTTGACCAAGGTGAACTGGATCGTCGACGGCGGCGCGACCGGTCAGGAGTCCCGCCACCGCGCGCTGCGGGCCGTCGCCAACGAGGCCCCCGGTGACACCGTCGTCCTCCTGCACGACGGGGTGCGTCCCCTCATCAACGCGGACGTGATCTCGGCGAACATCGAGACCGTCCGCTCGCAGGGGCCTGCCATCACGAGCACGAAGTTCAACGAGACGATCATCTCCTCGGCCGCGGGCGCCGTCGACGAGGTCATCCCGCGCGACCACCTGTACGTCGCGCAGGCGCCGCAGAGCGGCCGTCTCGACACCGTCCTCGGCGTCTACGACCAGGCCGTCGCCGACGGCGAGAACGACTCGATCGACACCTGCAGCCTGCTGCGCCGGTACGGGCACACCCTGTACCGCGTCGACGGTCCGCGTTCGAACATCAAGATCACGACGGCAGAGGACTACTACGTCTGCCGCGCGTTCTTCGACGTCATCGAGCGCAACCAGATCGGCGGCTGAGGCGCGGGCTCAGCCCGCGGCGTTGCGCATCGCGGCGACGTTGACCGTGACGATCTGACCGGTGAGGTCGGATGCCGCCACGTTCAGAGTGACGCGCGCGACGTCGGCCGGGTCGAGCAGGCTGTCGACCGGCTCGTCGCCGAAGGCCTGCGTCCGCATCGGGGTGCGGGTGCGCTGCGGGTTGATGCAGTTGATGCGCACCCGGGACGCCTCCCACTCCTCGGCGAGGGCCTGCGTGAGGTTCACGACACCCGCCTTGGTCGCCGAATAGGCGCTGTAGCCGGCCCGTCCGCGGGTGTACGAGCTCGAGGTGAACAGCACGACCTGCCCCGCCGTCTCGGCGAGGTAGGGGTGCGACTCGCGAGCCACGACAGCCGGCGCGATCAGGTTCACCTGGATCGTGTCCTTCAGGTCGCGCTTGCGGCTCTCCACCAGCGGAGCGATGCGCAGCACGCCCGCGGTCACGATGACGACGTCGATACGACCGCTCCGGGAGTGCGCCTCGGCGAGGGCGGCGCGCACGGCCTTGGCGGAGCGGATGTCGGTACCCGTCGACGACCGGCTGAACTCGTGGACCGTGGCCCCGGCATCCGTCGCCTGCTGGACGATGCTCTCACCGATCCCGTAGCTGCCGCCGAACACGACGACGGACTTCCCCGACAGGTCGGGGACCGTCGTCATGCTCTCGAGCGACAGGCTCGCGGACTGCAGCTGGAAGAGCTTGTCGGCGATGTGGACGTCGATGGGCTCGGTCACCTTCATGTTCTCGGCGGTGCCGTCGACGACGTAGATGGGGACGTCGGGCAGGTAGGCGAAGACGACGCCGCAGTCGTCGGTCGCGCGGAAGTGCGGATCGGTCGCGGCGATCTCGTACGCCTTGCGGATCGTGCCGAGACGGAAGGCCTGCGGCGTCTGTCCGCGACGGAGCAGGGAGCGGTCCGGGATGCCGGTGATCAGCCGATCCGCGTCGACCTGGATGATCGTGTCCGCCGAGGGGATGGCGGTGTCGACGGCCTCGTAGGTGTCGAGGGCGCGCACGCAGTCCTCGATGATGCGGTCGTCGATGAAGGGACGGACCGCGTCATGGAAGAGGACCTTCGTGTCGTCGCCCTCGAGCGCGGCGATGGCCAGCTGGGTCGTGTCGTTGCGGGTCTCGCCGCCGGGGAGGATGCGGCTGAGCTTCGTGAACCGGCCGGTGTCGAGCAGGTGGTCGAGCTCGCCGATCGCGGCCGCGTTCATCATGATGATGATCTCGTCGATGCGGGGGCTGGCCTCGAGCGCCTCGAGCGTGTGCTCGACGATCGCCTTGCCCGCGATCTTGATGAGCTGCTTGGGGATGCCGAGACCCACCCGGACTCCGATGCCACCCGCGAGGACGACGGCGACGGTACGGGCTGTGGTCACGGCGAGGGCTCCTCGTGAGTCGGTGCGGGCGTGCGCTGGCACGCCCGCACCATCCTATGCGAGGGGCTCTGCGGGCCCCCTGCCGGCCACGCGGTCGAGCACGAGTCGCGCGATCCGTTCCGTGCACGGGTGCCCGGTGGCGGCGCCCGTCTCGGCGACCCAGCGTGCGGCGAACGCCGCGGCATCCGTCGTCGTCGCGGTGTCGGCCTCGACGGCGGCCGCGAGCTCCCCGACGGTGGTGCACACGGGGCCGGGCAGGTCGCGCCGGTAGTCGAGGTAGAAGTCGCGGGTCGCCAGGTACTCGTCGAGGTCCGGAGCGAGGAAGTAGGTCGGGATGCCGCGCACGGCCGCCTCGAACAGCGTCGAGGAGTAGTCGGTGATGAAGACGTCGGCGACGGTCAGCATCTCCTGCGTCGAGAAGCCCTCGGCGGTGTCGACGGCGCTCCCGCGGAGCGTCATGAGGGGGTGGAGCTTCACGACCACGTGGACCCCGATCGCCGCGAGGGCGGCGACGACGTCGTCGGGGGCGGACATGGCGGTGTCCTCGATCCGGAACGTCGGGGCGAACACGGCCACGCGCGCGTCCCGCAGATGCGGATGCCGGCGGTAGATGCGCTCGCGCGTGCGACGGGTGAGCTCCTCGTCGCGCAGGCGGTCCACGCGGGGCAGGGGAGCCACCACGATCCGGCTCTCGTCGGTGCCGAACGCCTCGGCGTACGGCGCTCGGCACGCCTCGCCGCTGGCGAGCACGAGGTCGTACCCCGCATGCATCCGCATGGCCTGCGCGAGGCGCGCGTCGCGTCCTTCGCCGGTGCCGAGGATGCTGAGACCGAACTTCTTGAAGGCGCCCAGAGCGTGCCAGATCTGGATGACGCTCAGTTCGTCCTTATGCCGCAGCATGCTGGCGACCATGGAGTAGGTGTCGACGACCAGGACGCGCGCGGTGGCGACGTGGTACATCTGCACCAGCAGGTGCCCGGCGTAACCGATCTTGCGGAGGAGGCCGGGCGGGACCATCCGCACGAGCGACACGACCGAGACGGACGGGTCCATGGCGGCGATCGCGGTGCGCAGGTCGATGAAGTCGTCGGTCTCCTCGGGGTGCTCCCGGCTGATCATCACCACCTTGCGTCGGGTGGGCAGCAGCTTGAGTGGCGCGTAGCAGACCCCGAGCACCGTCCGCGCGACGCGGGCCGCGAACACGTGCCGGCCGACCGGGCCGTCGATGCGGGTCGGCGCGACGGGGGGAGCGTCGAGCATCGCGGGGCGGTCGTGCGCCGCACGGGGGGTGAGGATCATCTCGCGCACGATGCGCTCGGTGGATCGGCCGTCGCACGCCGACATGAACCGCTCCCGGAACGCGGCGAGGTCCGCGCCGGCGCGCGCGTCCCGGATGGCGCCGGCGAGGTCGGCGCCGTCGGTCACGAGGGGACCGGCGAGGTAGTCCTCGAACGGGTGGTAGAACGAGCGCTCCGCGGCGTAGACCTCGACGTCGGGGCAGAAGAAGACCATCGGGCGGCCGAGCAGGGAGAACTCGAAGATCGCCGAGGAGTAGTCCGTGATGAGGACGTCGGCTGCCATGAGCAGATCGTTGAGCTCGCGTTCCGCGGAGACGTCGAGGATCCGCTCGTGCGACGGGATTCCGGCGGTGGCGCGCGCGACGAACGGGTGCAGCTTGACGAGGACCACCCATTCCTCGCCCAACTCCTCGACGAGCCGGAGCCATGGCACCCAGTCCACGTCGTAGTGCGCGCTCAGCTGGCCGTTGCCCCGGAAGGTCGGCGCGAACACGGCGATGCGCTGCTCGGGTCGGATGCCGAGGCGGGTGCGGACCTCGGTGGCGCTGCGCGCGATCAGGTCGGTGTCGAAGAAGACGTCGGTGCGCGGCACGCCCAGCGCGTGGACCCGCGCGACGTCCATGTCGAACGCCTCCGCGTAATCGGGGCGGATCGCCTCCGAGCTCACCGTGGCATCCGTGTAGTTGCGGTGCGCGACGGACCCGGGGAGGGGGCCGCCGGGCAGGCCCGCACGGCTCCAGCCGACCTTCTTGTAGGCACCGGCGGCGTGCCAGACCTGCAGCAGACGCGTCTCGGGGCGCAGCTGCAGCGGGTAGATCATCGGGTAGTAGTCGTCGAGGACGATCGTCTGCGCGCGGGCGAGCTCCCAGGGCAGCCGCAGCGAGTCGCGGAGGGGGCGCCGCTCGGCGAGGCTCCCCTTGAAGATGCCGACGACCTTCGCGTCCGGTCGCTGACGTCGGATCTCGTCGCGGAGGAAGGCGATGTTGCCCGAGAATCCCCGACGGGAGTCCGAGAGGAAGAGGGTGCGTCCCTGCTGGACGCGTGCGATCCGCGAGGCGAGGGCGTAGAGGGCGATCCACAGCCCGAAGCGCCACCTCTGCAGGAAGGCGTTCCCTCGCAGACGCCGGCGAAGTGATCGCACGGTGGAACCTCCTGGATCGTGGCGGGTGTCGCTCGATTCTAAGCCGGTGCTCCGAGCCCGAACGTGTCGGGACGCTCCGACGCATCCGGGGGCAGGGGGCGCTCGCGCCGCCAGCCGCGCACGAGGGACGCCTGCGTGGCGCACAGCACGAGGAGGAACCACCCGAAGCCGCCGAGGGGGGAGCTCGTCACGACGGAGTCGGTGAGGAGCACGATGATGACGAGGGCCGGCCATACGTAGACGGTCGAACGCCGCTCACTCGCCGTCGCCCAGGCGCGGGCGAGGGCGAGGCCGACGAAGGCGACGAGGAGCACGACCCCCACGGCACCCGCCTGCAGCAGGACGTCCATCCAGACGTTGAGGGCCGAGGCATGCGGGCGGCCGGTGACGAGGCGGATGTACGTGAAGGGGGAGAGGTGGTCGGGCCAGGTGCCGACCCACCCCCATCCCTGGACGGGACGCAGCGCCGACATGTCGAGGATCACGTTCCACAGGCGGGAGCGGGTGAAGAAGTCGGGTTCCGCGTTGAGCCAGTAGACCAGCGGTCGGCGGAAGATGTAGACGAGCACCAGCCCCACGACGACCACCCCGGCCAGGACCCCTTGCAGGACCGGGCGGACGTGGAGGGGGACGCGACGCAGGACGGCCAGCGCGCCCGTCGCGGCGCCCGAGACGAGGACCATCCCCAGGACGATGGGTGAGGCGGTGAACACCGCCAGGACGGCCGCGAGCGAGACGGACCCGATCGCGACGCCCGCACTCACCGATCGCGTGCGCCATTCGACGAGGAAGGTCACGAGGGCGATGATCGTGACCACCCCGAGGACGGTGCGCGTGCCGAAGATGCCCTGGACGGGACCTCCGTCGGCGAGATTGCCGGCGATGCCGAGGAAGGCGATGGGCAGGTCGAGCAGGATGCCGCTCAGGATCTCGAGTCCGAGCGAGGCGCCGAGGAGCACGCGCAGGACGTCGCCGGTGGCGCGCACGGTCTGGAGCGTGTCGCGGAACTGGGCGACGACGACGGCGAGGAAGGTCGGGGCGCCCAGTTGCAGCCACCCCGTCAGGGTCGCCGAGGGCGACGCGGACCACCCCGCCGTGATGATGAGCCAGAGCAGGAGCACCAGGAGCGTGGTCGGGATGAGGTGGATGAGGCGGAGCTCCGCGCGGCGGGCGATCATCATCCCCGCGCCGATCAGGCAGAGACCGCTGAGGATGGCGCCGTACCCCGCGTTGCCCATGAGCTGGCGCAGCGCATGGGTGGAGAAGAGGGCGCCGACGGTGACGAGGGCGTAGGCGGCGGCGACGTCGGGGGTCCGCAGCGCGGCGATGAGCCGGGGGAGCGCGCGCACGGTCCTCATCGCTCGGTCGGCCTGTCGCCCTGTTCGCCGATGAGGCGCTCCTCGGACGGTCCGCGGCCGACCAGCGGCGCCTGCTTGATCTTGAACGCGAAGAGGATGAGCAGGAACCATCCCCAGTTCAGCAGCGGCGTCGACTCGGCGAGGCCCTGCACGAGGAGGATCGCGCCCGTGAGGGTCGGGAGCAGCGTCACCGCGGTGTACGGCCGATCCGCCACGAGGTCCCACCGGGGGC
Organism: Microbacterium gawkjiense; assembly: GCF_031932225.1. NCBI lineage: Bacteria > Bacillati > Actinomycetota > Actinomycetes > Micrococcales > Microbacteriaceae > Microbacterium > Microbacterium gawkjiense. Next base: position 1,140,773 of record NZ_JAUZVV010000002.1, on the reverse strand, counting down.
GGTCGACGGCGAAGAACCACGACCGCCAGACGAACGCGACGTACGCGGCGGTGATGAGGACGACTCCGACGGCGCCGAGCTGCAGGAAGACGTCCACCCACATGTTGTGCGCCTGCATGACGGTCTGACCGTGGTCCACGATCCAGCGGTCGAAGGCCGGCTCGGTCGGGATCCAGGGCGTGGAGAAGCCCCAGCCGATCACGGGGTGCTCGACCGCCCGCTCGAGGACCTTCTCCCAGATCGACTCGCGGCCGGTGAGGTCGCTCGAACGCCCGAGCGCCGAGAAGACGCGGTCTCGCAGCGCCCAGACCGCGAGCAGCCCGCCCACGGCGACGATCGCGTAGACGAGGTAGTAGCGGGTGCGCTCGCCGGCCCGGGTCGTCGTGCGCATCACCAGCACGGTGATGAGCACCACGACGACGGCGACGGCCGACACGGTCGCGGTCGCGGACCCCGCCCGGACGAAGAGGTACACCGCGAGGAGGATCCACAGCCCGAGGACCGGGCGCCGAGGCGCGCGGGAGGCGATCCGGATGGCGAAGACGACGATGGCGAGGAGCGCGACGTAGGCGAGCGCGTTGGCGTTGCCGAAGACGCCCTGGATACGCCCGCCGTCGAGCAGGTTGTCGCGAGACCACAGCACGATCGGATCGTCGACGGGCCCGTCGGGGCGGACGAAGTGCGGCAGGATCGGGCCGTTCCATACGAAGCTGACCCAGAGCTCGAAGAGGACCGACAGCGCCAGCATCCATTTCAGAGCGGATGCCAGGGCGCGCACGACCTCGCGCCAGGTGAGCACGGCGCCCACGAACAGGGCGCCGACCGTCGTCACGATGAGGAGGGCGACGGTGGCGAGGGTCGCGTCCGGCCAGTGCGACCAGAGGAGGGAGAGGACGGCGAAGGCGAGGTAGGCGAGCGCGTACCAGGGCAGTCGGCGCCACTGCACGCGCGGGCGGATCGTCACCCACAACACGACCGAGACGAGGAAGCTCACGATCCCGATGCCCGCGGCGACCTCGATGCCGAAGGCGAGGGGGAGGGCCGTCCCCGACAGGGTGATGACGAGCAGGAGGATGCACCAGCCCCGCAGGAGGATGTGGCTCGTCCGCTCGCGCGGCGGGGCGGCCGGCGGCGCCGAGACCGGGTGCGAGGAATGGACGGCCATGGTGACAGAAGGGTATCGCGCGGCCCTGTGCTTCCTGCGGCCCTGTGCTTCCTGCTGCCTGGTCGTTCCTCCGCACGCCCTAGGCTGATCGCGTGCTGGAGACCCTCTCGAACGAGCCCCGCGACTACGCCTGGGGATCCCCGTCCGCGATCGCCGACCTGCAGGGGCGGGTGCCGACCGGTGGCCCCGAGGCCGAGGTGTGGTTCGGCGACCACCCCGGCAGCCCCGCCCGCCTCGGTGACGGGCGGTCCCTGCCCGAGGCGCGCGCGGCGGCCGGAGAGCCGCCGCTGCCCTTCCTCCTGAAGATCCTCGCCGCCTCGTCATCGCTGTCGATCCAGGCCCACCCCGACCTCGCACAGGCGAAGGCGGGCTTCGCCGCCGAAGAGGCCGCCGGGGTGCCGCGCGACGCCGGCGACCGCATTTACCGCGACGACAACCACAAGCCCGAGGTCATCGTGGCGCTGAGCGATCCGTTCCGCGCGCTCGTCGGTCTCCGCCCCGTCGCGGACACCCTCCGACTCCTCGACGGACTGGGCGATGCCGCCGGGGTCGACCGTCTGCGCTCCGCCCTGACGGCGCCCGACGCGTCCGCCGCGCTGCGCGGGGTGATCGAGGAGGTGCTGACCGGGCGCGCCGAGGACGTCGTCCGCGACGTGTCGGATGCGGTGGCGGATGCGGCCGTGCCCGGCTTCGCGCAGGAGCTCGACGTCCTCCGCGCGATCGTCCGCGACTTCCCCGGGGACGCGGGCATCGTCGTCGCGCTCCTCATGAACCTCGTCGTCCTGCGCCCGGGGGAGGCCGTCTTCGCTCCGGCGGGTGTGCTGCACGCCTACCAGGACGGTCTCGGCGTCGAGTTGATGGCCGCGAGCGACAACGTCCTGCGCGGCGGTCTCACCCCGAAGCACATCGACGTCCCGGAGCTCCTGCGGATCGTCGACACCGAACCGGGACCCGCGCCGCTGCTGACACCCGTGTCGGAGGGTGACGGCGAGGTGTTCGACGCCGGCGTCCCCGACTTCCTGCTCACGCGTCACGTCCTCGCCGGCGCGCCGGTGCAGGCGCCGCTCAGCGGTCCCGCGATCGTCCTGGCCGTGTCGGGGGAGGTCACCGTTGGGACCGCGCAGCGCGAGGTGACGCTCACGCCGGGGACGGCGGCGTACGCCCAGGACGAGACGTCGATCGCCCTGTCCGGCGACGGCGTCGCCTACCTCGCCCAGCCCGGCCGACCCGCCTGACGCGGCGACACGCCGGGAGCGTCAAGAAGATTCAATCACGGGTTGAGGGTTTACGATTTGCGACTTGACCGGAGCGAATCACACGGGTGTAATTAGGCATCGGCCGCACCGCGGCGAGTGTCTACAGGTGGGAGAGCAAGATGACGGGTTACCGTTCCGGCGTTCCCGAGAATTGGTTCGTCGACCCGGTGAACCTCGGGGTCCCCGGTGTCCGCCGGCGCGTCGAGACCGATGAGGACACCGCGCTCGCGTGGCAGGCAGACGCACTCTGTGCGCAGACCGATCCCGAAGCGTTCTTCCCGGAGAAGGGCGGATCGACGCGCGACGCGAAGCGGATCTGCACCTCCTGCGACGTCCGCGGCGAGTGCCTGGAGTACGCGCTCCAGAACGACGAGCGGTTCGGCATCTGGGGCGGCCTCAGCGAGCGAGAGCGTCGCAAGCTCAAGCGTCGCGCGTCCTGACACGATCCGCGCCACCCCGTCCGTCCTCCCCGAGTCGGGCGGGTCGCGACCTAGGCTGACCTGGTCATGCCCGCCCGAGTACACGCGATCCTCGTCGTCCGCCCCCACGGACGAGGCCCCACGGATCTCCATCTGAGCCGCACGCTGCGCGCGCTCGCCGCCCAGACGCGGCGAGCCGACGTGCTCACCGTGGTCCTCTGCGGACCCGACGAGACCCTCACCCGCCTCGCCTCCGAGTCCGGTGCGGAGGCGGTGATCGTCGCGGGCCGGAACACCGGCTTCGCGGAGGCGCTGCGACTGGCCGGCCGTCGCATCTCGGGCGACGCGGTGTGGCTGCTCGCGCAGGACACCGCCCCCGCCCCCGATGCCCTCGCCCGGCTGGCCGGTGCCCTCGAGACCGCTCCGTCCGTCGCTCTCGCGGCACCCAAGCTCGTCTCCTGGGACGATCCGACCCGCATCGTCTCGCTCGGCGTCACCCTGACGCGGACGGGCCGCACCGTCGGACTCGCCGACGGCGAACTCGACCAGGGTCAGCACGACGCCGGCGAGGACGTCCTCGGCTCCGACATCCGGGGCGTCCTCGTCCGGGCCCAGGTGTGGCAGGCGCTCGGTGGCGTCGACCCGGGGCTCGCCGGCGCGGACGAAGGTCTCGACCTCGGCATCCGCGCCCGATTGGCCGGCGGGCGCGTCGCTCTCGCACCGACCGCGATCGTCGCCGTCGCGGGAGACGGTGTCGCCGGTACCCCCACGGGGCGCTCCGCGGGTGCGCGCGGCCGGCGGCTTTACGCGGTGCGCAAAGCGCAGCTGCACCGCCGGCTCGTCTACGCCCCCGCCCCGGTCGTCCCCCTCCACTGGCTGTCACTCCTGCCACTGGCCCTGTGGCGCACCCTCGGTCATCTCGTCGCGAAGAACCCGGGCAGGATCGGCCCGGAGTGGGCGGCATCCGTCTCGGTCCTGGTCGGACTCGCCTCCGTCATCCGGGCGCGCCGCACGATCCGCCGGACCCGCACGACGTCGTGGCTGTCCCTCGCGCAGCTGCGCATCGGTCGACGGGACCTGCGCGAACGACTCGAAGACGAAGCGGATGCCGCCACCGCGCCGCGCGAGGAGCTCCGGTTCTTCAGCGGCGGCGGGGCGTGGGTCGTCCTGGGCGCCCTGGCCACGTCGCTCCTCTCCTTCAGTGCGCTGCTGGCGTGGCCGGTCCTCGGCGGCGGCGGGCTCGCGCCGCTGCGCAGCGGCGTCGTCGCGCTCTGGACCGATGCCGCCTACGGGCCGCGTGCGCTCGGGTGGGACACCGTCGGGCCCGCCGATCCGTTCGCGGCGGTCGTCGCGCTCATCGGCTCGCTCTCGCCGCTCGCGCCGTCGCGCGCTCTCGTGATCCTGTGGCTGCTCGCGCTGCCTCTGGCCGCCCTCGGCGGCTGGTTCGCGGCCACCCGCGTGACCGAGCGCTCGGTGCTGCGCTGCACGGCCGCGTTCGCCTGGGCGGTCGCCCCGACCTTCCTCGTCGCGCTCGTCGAGGGGCGGCCGGCGGCCGTCATCCTCCATCTCGCGCTGCCGTGGCTCGTCTACACGGCGACCGCGGCACGTCGTTCCTGGAGCAGCGCTGGTCTCGCCTCGATCCTCCTCGTCATCGTCGTCGCGTGCGCGCCGTCGCTCGCCCCCGCGCTCGGTGCGCTGTGGCTCGTCGCCCTCATCCTCGCGTTCGTCGTGCGGCGGGGCCGCGGGGCAGGCCGCATCATCTGGCTCGTGATCCCCTCTATCGCCGTCTTCCTCCCCCTCGTCTGGTACCACCTGACGAGGGGCGACCCGTTGGCCGTGTTCGCCGACCCCGGGCGCCCGCTGGCCGTCGCCGGCAACCCCGACGGACTGCTGCCGAAGATCCTCTTCGCCTTCGGCTACCCGTCGACCGACGGCGCCGGCTGGCTGCAGTTCCTCGGCGAGGACGGCCGGGCATGGTGGGTCGCGGCCTTCACCGCACCCGTACTCGTGCTGGCGCTGCTGGGCCCGGCCCTCGGCCGGCTCCTTCCCGCCTCGCTCGCGCTCGTGGCGGCGGGCCTCGGCGTCGCGACCGCGGTCCTGGCCTCCGGCATCGCGCTGACGGCAGGCAGCTCCGGACCGGTCGCGATCTGGCCGGGGAGCGCGCTCTCGCTCGCGTGGGCGGGCCTGCTCCTCGCCGCCGTCGCCGGGCTCGACGGGTTCCGCCGCGTCGACGCGCTCGTGCCGGTGGCGGCATCCCTCGTCATCGCGTTCCTCGCCATCGGCGCCGTCCCGGCCCTGACCGCGGTGATCCGGGGCGACGCGGCCCTCACGGACGGGCCCGCCAGCACCCTGCCCGCCTACGTGCAGACGGCGGGCAGCGAAGGGGAGCGGGACGGCGAGCAGACGGCGACGCTGGTCCTCACGGTGCAGGCGGATGCCGCCTACTCGGCCGCCGTCGTCTGGGGAGCGAGCGAGACCCTCGGCGGTCAGACGACCGTCCAGTCCACGCGCCCCGCGCTCACCGCCGGTGACCGCGAGCTCGCCCATGTGACCGCCGACCTGGTCTCGACCGCGACGGGTGACGTCGTGGCGGACCTCGCCCGGCACGGCATCGCGTACGTGCTGCTCGAGGAGGCGCCGGGTGAGAGCGACGTCGCGCGCGCGGCCCGCCTCGGCGCGCAGAACCTGCTCAATCAGCGAGCCGACCTCGTCAGCGTCGGCGAGACGGCGCGCGGGGCGCTGTGGAGCGTCGACGGGACGATCGCCGAGCGCACCGTGGACGACGCCTCCGGTCCGCATTCGATCCGCGTCGCCCTCCTGCAGCTCGGTGTCATCGTGGTCGCGCTCCTGCTCGCCGTCCCGACCCGCGCCAGCCTGCGCGCCGGGCGCCGGCATCCGCGCATCATCGGCGAAGGGGTCCGCCTGTGATCGCGGCGCGGACCGTCCGCCGCGGGGTCGGGGCGATCGTGAGCCTCGCCGTCGTGGCCGGCGCGTTCCTCGTCATCACGACGCCGTGGCAGGGTGTCGAGCGCTCGACGCTGTCGATCACGACACGACCCGAGCCCGCGACCTCCGTCCTCTCCTGCGACGGTCCGCTCGTCGCGGTCGGGCGTGACGTCGAGGACCCGGGTGCCCTGCAGGTCGCCGCGGGCGCGAGGATCGTGTCGGGCACGGCCGCCGGCTCGCCCGAACCGGTCCCCGGCGAGATCGCCTCGGCGATCGAGGGCGCCGACCCGATCCCGTCGTTCTCCGCCGAGCCCGTCGACCGCGTCCGCGCGGACCTGGCCGCCGCGCAGTCCGCCCGGGTCGCAGCTGACGACCTCGCCGGTTTCGCCGCGTCGACGTGCGCCCCGCCCGCCATGGAGACCTGGCTCGCCGCCGGCAGCGGTCTCACCGGCGCCGCCGACCTGGTGGTGATCGCCAACCCCGGCGACGTCGCGTCGCGGGTCGATCTCACGGTGTTCGGCGCCGAGGGCCGCACCGCCCCGGAGGCCGGCACGAACATCCTCGTCCCCGCGGGGGAGCAGCGGATCGTCCCCCTCGCGGCGCTCGCCCTGAACGAGGCGAGCCCCGTCGTCCTCGTCTCCGCGAGCCAGGCGCCGGTGCAGGCCGCCCTCCAGTCGACGCTCACCCGGACGCTCGTCCCCGTCGGCGTCGACCAGGGCGGCGCCACCGGACTGCCGCGCATGCAGCAGACGATCCCGGCGTTCTCGGCGGTAGGCGGCGGCGACGAACCCACCGACACGACGATCCGTCTGCTGGCGCCGTCCGACGACACGACGGCGTCCGTCACCGTCACCCCCGTGGGCGGGTCGATGACGGCGGCGTCGTTCACCGACCTCGCGCTCACCGCGGGGGTGCCGATCGAAGTCGACCTCGAGACGCTCCCCGAGGGGCGCTACCGCGTCGAGGTGCAGGCGGGTGCTCCCGTCGTCGCCGCCGCGCACACCTCCACGGGAGCGGATGCCGGGTCGGACTTCGCGTGGTACGGCACCGCCGACGACGTCCGCGTCCCCACACTGGTCGCGGTCTCGGACGGCCCCCGTCCGCAGCTCGCGCTCGTGAACCCGGGCCCGCAGGAGGTCGCCGCGGTGCTCGCGGACGGCGCCGGGGCGGGCGAGCCGCGCGAGGTCCGCGTGCCCGCCGGCGGGTCGGTGTCCGTCGACCTCGCCGCCGGGGAGCTCTACCGCCTGGATCCGGCGGGCGGGACGCTGCGGGCGAGCGTGACCTTCACCGCCTCCGACGCGATCGCGGGCTACGCGGTCGTGCCGGCCGACGCGGCGGCCGCACCGGTCGTGGTCCGGCCGCGCTGACGGGATCGCGGTTCAGAACCGGAAGCGGTCGGGACCGAGGTCCCAGGGATCACGGTCGAGGTACTCCGCGGCCGCGCGGAACACGCAGCTCTCGATCATCATGCGCCGGTGCAGCTCGTCGTTGCGGTGCAGCCGCGCGAGGCGCTCGATGGGCAGGCGGAACAGCACGATCCGCTTCTGCTCGGACTGCACCACCCAGCGCGGGATGCCGTCGTCGTCGGCGGCGTCCGGCATCCATCCGATGTCGAAGCGGACCTCACGCAGTTCGGGCCAGGCGCTGCGCAGGAACTCGACGGCCGTCGCGACGGTCAGGTCGAACTTCTCGGCGCGCGTCTCGATGGCCGGCAGCGGCGGCCGGACGACCGGGCTGCGGTCGAGGCGTCCGTGCCGGCCGTGGCGGTCGGGGCGTGCGGTCGTGCGGGCGCGACGCCTCACGAGTCCCCCTTGCAGCGCATGACGCCATCCTAGGCGCCCGGTGCCGCCGCGTCGGACGCTCGCCCGATGTCCGCGCGCCAGGGGGCGATGCCGCGGGCGATCAGCGCGAGCGCGGCCTCGAAGGCGTCCGGTGCCGGTGCGGCGGCCGACTCCGGTGAGAGGGCGACAGTGGATGCCGCGGTGCCCCAGGCATCCGCCGCTCGCCGCTGCTGATCGTGGAAGGTGACGCCCACGACGTAGTGGGTGACCGCGTCGGCGACGACGTCCGCAGCGGGGGAGTCGTCGATCGTGCGGAGCCCGTCGTGCACCGGGGAGGCGACCAGTCCGAGGGCGAGCGAGCTCGAGACGACCTCCGCGCCGTCGCGGTGCGCGAGCAGGCGGTCGTGCAGGCGGCGCCCGAGCGTCACCGCGGCCCGCTCGAGATCGTCGGGGTCGCCGTCGCGGAGCGCGACCGGGGCGAGGATGCGGGCGCTCACCTGAGCCAGCAGCTCCTGCTTGCTCGCGACGTGCCAGTAGAGCGCGCTGGGCTGCACCCCGAGCTCCTCGCCGAGGCGGCGCATCGACAGGTCGGGCAGGCCGACACGGTCGAGCAGGACGAGGGCCGCGTCGACGACGTCATCCTTCGACCGCCGGGCGCCGCGGGGGTTTGGATCGCGCGGAGACATGCCGCTACTCTACCTGAACGGTGTTCACGTGAACGCTGTTCAGGAGGATGACATGACCCACGACCACCCCGCCCGCACCCCGCGGCTCGACACGACCGACCTGGCCCGCGCCGCCGTCTTCGCCGGTGTCATCGCGATCCTGGGGCTGCCGGGGTCGTTCTCCGTCTTCGGCGGGGTGCCGATCACGGCGCAGACCCTCGGCGTCATGCTCGCCGGCGCCGTCCTGGGACCGCTCGTGGGCGCCGTCTCGGTCGGCACGCTGCTCGTGCTCGTCGCCGTCGGCCTGCCGCTGCTCGCGGGCGGCCGCGGGGGAGCAGGTGTCTTCGTCGGCCCCACCGCGGGATACCTGGTCGGCTGGCTCGTCGGTGTCGTCGTGATCGGCCTCATCGTGCACCTGGGCGGCCGGCGGCCGGTGTGGTGGCGGACCTTCGCGGGCGTCGTGATCGGTGGGGTGGTCGTGGTCTACGCGTGCGGCATCCCGATCCAGAGCCTCGTCATGCGCATCGGAGTGGACCAGGCCCTCCTCGCGAACCTCGCGTTCGTCCCGGGCGACCTCGCGAAGGCCGTCGTCGCGACGGTCGTCGTCGGCGCGCTCGTGCGCGGCTATCCGCGCGCGTTCCGACGGACGTGGGCGTCGCGCGCGGCCGCCCCGCGTGAGGCGGTGCCGGTCCGGTGACGAGCGCGCTCCGCCTCGCCGACGTGTCGGTGCGGCTGGCCGACACCGACGTCCTGCGGGGGATCGACCTCGCCGTGGATGCGCGGACCGTCGCGATCGTCGGCGACAACGGGTCCGGCAAGTCGACCCTCGCGCGGCTGATCGGCGGGCTCGTCCGTCCGACGAGGGGCCGCGTCGAGGTGCTGGGGCTCGACGTGGCGAGGGATGCCGCGGCCCTCCGACGCCGCGTGGCGGTCGTCTTCAGCAATCCCGACGCCCAGATCATCATGCCGACGGTGGTCGAGGACGTCGCCTTCTCGTTGCGTGCGGACCGCCTGCCGCGGGCGGAGCGCGACGCCCGCGTCGCCGCCGCGCTGGAGCGTTTCGGGCTCACCCCGCTCGCGGACCGGCCCGCGTACGAGCTGTCGGGCGGGCAGAAGCAGCTCCTCGCCCTGTGCGGCGCGTTCGTGCGGACGCCGGATCTCGTCGTGGCGGACGAGCCGACCGCGTTCCTCGACGGTCGCAACGCCCACCTCGTCGCGGGTCACCTGCTCGCCGACACCGGCCACCGCCTCGTCGTCGTGACGCACGACCTCGAGCTCGCCGCGCGATGCGACGTCGCGGTGCGGGTCGACGACGGACGCATCGCCCAGGTGGGGGAGGCGCCGGACGTGGTCGCCGCGCACACCGCGAGGTGGCGGTGCTGACGCTGTACCGCTCCGGCGACGGCCCGTGGCACCGGATGCCCGCCGGACGCAAGACCGTGCTCCTGCTCATCCTCGTCCTCGCCGTCTCGCTGCTGCCTCCCGTCTGGCCGGCCGCGGTGGCGGCCTCCGTGCTGTGCGTCGCGTGCTACGCGGTGCCGGGCGTCGGGGTGCGGGAGCTCGGGCGGCAGGTCTGGGCGCTCCGCTGGCTCGTCCTCGTGGCTTTCGGCATCCCGTGCTTCTTCCTGGGTGTCGAGGCCGCCGCCGTCGGCACGGTCCGCATCGTCGCCGCGGTCGCCCTCGCGGGCCTGCTGTCGCTGACGACGCCGGTCGCGGTCCTCCTCGACGTCGTCGAGCGGGCGCTGCGACCGCTGCGCCGCGTGGGGGTGGATGCCGCCCGCACGGCCCTCCTGCTCGTCGTCGCGCTCGGCACGGTGCCCACCCTGGCCCGTCTCGCGCGCGAGGTGCGCAGCGCGCAGCACGCGCGCGGCGCCCGCGGCATCCGGGTGTTCGTCGTCCCGTTCCTCGTCCTGGCGCTGCGCCACGCGGACGACCTGGGCGACGCCCTGACGGCGCGCGGCGTCCGCTGAACCCGGCGCGGCATCCCGGCGGCGGGGGAGGCGCCGGATAGCGTGGACGTGATGCTCGACAGACTCTGCTCCAAGGTGGGCTGCGCCCGCGAGGCCGTGACGACCCTGACCTACGACTACGGCGACCAGATGGCCGTCCTCGGTCCGCTCGGCGCCGGGAACGATCCGCATGCGCACGACCTGTGCGCCATCCACACCACTCGGATGTCGGTGCCCAAGGGCTGGGTCGTCGTGCGTCACGAGACCCTCCGCGTCTGAGCCGGCGTGGGAGAATGGGCGCGTGCCCACTCCCGTGAAGACCATCGAACACGTCGTCGCAGACCTCTCGCTCGCCGATGCCGGCCGTCACCAGATCCGCCTCGCCGAGAACGAGATGCCGGGTCTCATGGCGCTGCGTGAGGAGTACGGTCCTTCGCAGCCCCTCGCCGGCGCGCGCATCGCCGGTTCGCTGCACATGACCGTCCAGACCGCGGTGCTCATCGAGACCCTCGTCGCCCTCGGCGCCCAGGTCCGCTGGGCCAGCTGCAACATCTTCTCGACGCAGGACGAGGCCGCCGCCGCCGTCGTCGTGGGACCCTCCGGCACCGTCGCCGAGCCCGCGGGGGTGCCGGTGTTCGCCTTCAAGGGCGAAACGCTCGAGCAGTACTGGGAGCTCGCCGACCGCATCTTCGACTGGTCGGAGGAAGGCTTCGACGGCCCCAACCTCATCCTCGACGACGGGGGTGACGCGACGCTCCTCGTCCACAAGGGCGCCGAGTTCGAAGCCGCGGGCGCCGTGCCCGAGGCGGGCCCCACCGACTCCGCCGAGTACCGCATCGTGCTCGAGACGCTCCGGCGCTCGCTCGCACGCGACCCGCAGCGCTTCACGCGCATCGCGGCCGGTCTCCTCGGCGTGACGGAGGAGACGACGACCGGCGTGCACCGCCTCTACGAGCTCCACGCCGCCGGCAAGCTCCTGTTCCCCGGCATCAACGTCAACGACTCCGTCACGAAGTCGAAGTTCGACAACAAGTACGGCATCCGTCACTCGCTCCCCGACGGCATCAACCGGGCCACCGACGTCCTGATCGGCGGCAAGGTCGCGTTCGTCGTCGGGTACGGCGACGTCGGCAAGGGGGCCGCCGAGGCGCTGCGCGGCCAGGGCGCGCGCGTCATCGTGAGCGAGGTCGACCCGATCTGCGCCCTGCAGGCCGCGATGGACGGCTACCAGGTCGCCCGGCTCGAGGACGTCGCCGACCAGGTCGACATCGTCATCACGGGGACGGGCAACACCCGCGTGGTGACCGTCGACCACCTGCTCTCCCTCAAGCACCTCGCCATCGTCGGCAACGTCGGTCACTTCGACGACGAGATCGACATGGCCGCGCTCGAGTCGCTGCCCGGTGTCGAGAAGATCGAGATCAAGCCGCAGGTGCACGAGTACCGGCTGCCGACCGGGCGCAGCATCCTGGTCCTGTCCGAGGGGCGTCTGCTGAACCTCGGCAACGCGACCGGACACCCGTCCTTCGTCATGAGCGCGTCGTTCACCAACCAGGTGCTCGCCCAGATCGAGCTGTACACGAAGCTCGACGAGTACCCGACGGGGGTCTACGTCCTGCCGAAGGCGCTCGACGAGAAGGTGGCGCGGCTGCACCTGCCGGCCCTGGGCGTGCAGCTGACGCAGCTCACCGACGAGCAGGCCGCCTACATCGGAGTGCCCGTCGACGGACCCTACAAGCTCGATCACTACCGCTACTGACCACGCGACACGCCCGGCTCGACTCTCTTTTGATCTGATCAAAAAAGAACTAGGCTGAGGGCATGACCGATCCCGCCCCGAACCCCGACATCGCGCTCCGCGACGCCGGTCTGCGGGTGACGGAGTCGCGTCGTGCCGTCTTCGCCGCGCTCGCCGCCCACCCGCACGCGAGCGCGGAGGCGCTCTACGCCGCCGTGGCGGACGAGCTCCCCAAAGCGAGCCGGCAGTCGGTCTACAACGCGTTGCACGACTTCGCGGATGCGGCCCTCGTCCGCCGCATCGAGCCGGCCGGGCAGCCGATGCTCTTCGAACTCCGGGTCGACGACAACCACCACCATCTCGTCTGCACGTCGTGCGGGCGCGTGGAGGATGTGGACTGCGCCGTCGGCGCAGCTCCGTGCCTGCACCCCTCCGACGACCGCGGGTTCCGCATCGCGTCCGCCGAAGTCACCTACTGGGGTCTCTGCGCCGACTGCGCCGCCGAGACCGCCGCCTGACCATCCCCTCTCCCACACCCCGAACGGAAGGATCACCATGAGCGACCGTGACCCCCAGGCCGAACCCCTCGGCGCCGAGGCCACCGACGTCGACCAGGCCGTCACCCCCATCGACACGCCGGTCGACGAGCGCGCCGACGGCGAGGACCGTCCGCGTTCCAACGAGGCCGACGGATGCCCCGTCTTCCACGGCGCGCCCGGTGCCGACCGCGAGAACCACGGCGCACAGCCGCACCCGACCGTGGGGTCTGCGAACCAGGTCTGGTGGCCGAACCAGCTGAACCTCCGCATCCTCAAGAAGAACCCCGCCGTCGGAAACCCCGTCGGCGAGGACTTCGACTACAAGGCCGCGTTCGAGAGCCTCGACCTGGCCGCCGTGAAGGCGGACATCGCCGAGGTCCTCACCACCTCGCAGGACTGGTGGCCCGCCGACTTCGGCAACTACGGACCGCTCATGATCCGCATGGCGTGGCACTCCGCCGGCACCTACCGTGCGACCGACGGTCGCGGTGGCGGCGGCACCGGCCAGCAGCGTTTCGCGCCGCTGAACAGCTGGCCCGACAACGTCAACCTCGACAAGGCCCGCCGACTCCTCTGGCCCGTCAAGAAGAAGTACGGCCAGTCGCTGTCGTGGGGCGACCTCATGATCCTCGCCGGCAACGTCGCGCTCGAGACTATGGGCTTCGAGACGTTCGGCTTCGGCGGCGGCCGCCCCGACGTGTGGGAGCCGGACGACGACGTGTACTGGGGACCCGAGACGACGTGGCTCGCCGACGAGCGCTACAGCGGCGACCGCAACCTCGAGAAGCCGCTCGCGGCGGTCCAGATGGGTCTCATCTACGTCAACCCCGAGGGCCCGAACGGCGAGCCCGACCCGCTGAAGTCGGCCCGCGACATCCGTGAGACCTTCGGGCGGATGGGGATGGACGACGAGGAGACCGTCGCGCTCATCGCCGGTGGTCACACGTTCGGCAAGACCCACGGCGCCGCGCCCGACACGAACGTCGAGGCGAACCCCGAGGCCGCCGGCATCGAGCAGCAGGGCCTCGGCTGGAAGAACAACCACGGCACCGGGAAGGGTGACGACACCATCACGTCGGGCCTCGAGGTCACGTGGACCTACCACCCGACCCGGTGGGACAACGAGTTCTTCCACATCCTCTACGCCTACGAGTGGGAGCTCATGCGCAGCCCCGGCGGGGGGCACCAGTGGCGGCCGAAGAACGGTGCCGGCGCCGACATGGTCCCCCTCGCGCACTCCGACGGCCGCCGCGAGCCCCGCATGCTCACGAGCGACCTGGCGCTGCGCACCGACCCGGCGTACGACGCGGTCTCGCGCCGCTTCAAGGACGACCCGGTCGCGTTCGGCGACGCGTTCGCCCGCGCCTGGTTCAAGCTGACCCACCGCGACATGGGCCCCGTGGCCCGCTACCTCGGACCCGAGGTGCCGCAGGAGGAGCTCATCTGGCAGGACCCCGTGCCCGCGGTGGACCACCCGCTGATCGACGAGGCCGCCGCCGCCGACCTGAAGCAGCGCATCCTCGCGACCGGCCTGACGGTGTCGCAGCTCGTCTCGACGACGTGGGCCGCGGCATCCACCTTCCGCGGCAGCGACAAGCGCGGCGGCGTGAACGGCGCCCGCATCCGTCTGGCTCCGCAGAAGGACTGGGAGGTCAACAACCCCGCCCAGCTGCAGACGGTCCTCGCCGCCCTCGAGGGTGTCAAGGCCGCCTTCGACGCCGAGCGGACGGACGGCACGAAGGTCTCGCTCGCCGACCTCATCGTGCTGGCGGGCAACGCCGGCGTCGAGAAGGCCGCGAAGGATGCCGGGGTCGAGGTCACCGTGCCGTTCCACCCCGGTCGTACCGACGCGTCGCAGGAGCAGACCGACGAACTGTCGTTCGGCTACCTGGAGCCGGCGGCCGACGGGTTCCGCAACTACTACGGACCGAACGCGTTCCTGCCCGCCGAGCACCACCTCATCGACAAGGCGAACCTGCTGACCCTGAGCGCGCCCGAGACGACCGTCCTCGTCGGCGGCCTCCGCGCCCTGGGGGCGAACTGGGACGGCTCGTCGCACGGCGTGTTCACCGACCGGCCCGGCGTCCTCACGAACGACGTGTTCGTGAACCTGCTCGACCTCGGCGCCACGTGGAAGCCGCTCGACCCCGGATCGCACGCGTTCCGCGGCACGGCGGCGGACGGTTCCGAGATCGGTGTCGGCACCCGCGCCGACCTCGTCTTCAGCGCGAACTCCGAACTGCGCGCGCTCGCCGAGGTCTACGCCTCGGACGACGCCGCGGAGAAGTTCGTCCGCGACTTCGTCGCCGCGTGGACGAAGGTCACCGAGCTCGACCGGTTCGACCTCCACGCCTGACCCCCGCCGGTCACCCGCACGGCCCGTCCCTCCGGGGGCGGGCCGTGCGTCGTCCCGCCGGGCAGGTCACGGTTCGGTTACTGTGGACTCACCCGTGGGCGGAGCACCGGCATCCGCTGACCCCGAAGGACGACATCGGCCCTATGACATCGCGCATCCTGGTTGTCGACGACGACACCGCTCTCGCAGAGATGATCGGCATCGTGCTGCGCACCGAAGGCTTCGACGTCGCCTTCTGCGCCGACGGCGGCGCCGCGGTCGACGCGTGGCGGGACGAGCGTCCGGATCTGATCCTGCTCGACCTCATGCTGCCGGGGATGGACGGGATCGAGGTGTGCACGCGGGTGCGCGCCGAGTCCGGCGTCCCGATCATCATGCTGACGGCCCGCACCGACACCGCCGACGTCGTTCGCGGGCTCGAATCCGGCGCCGACGACTACATCGTCAAGCCCTTCAACCCGAAGGAGCTCGTCGCGCGGATCAAGACCCGGCTGCGCCCCACGGCCGAGGCGCGCTCCGAGAGTCTGCGCATCGGGGACCTCACCGTCGACGTCGCGGCCCACGAGGTGCGCCGCGGGGATTCGCCGATCGCCCTCACGCCGCTCGAGTTCGAGCTCCTCGTCGCGCTCGCGTCCAAGCCGCAGCAGGTCTTCACCCGCGAGATGCTGCTCGAGCAGGTCTGGGGTTATCACTACAAGGCCGACACGCGCCTCGTGAACGTGCACGTCCAGCGCCTGCGGGCGAAGGTCGAGCGCGACCCCGACAACCCGCAGATCGTGACCACCGTGCGCGGCGTGGGCTATCGCGCCGGCGCCGCGGTGTGATCACCGGGAGCACCCCGCCGTGTCGGTGACCGCCCGCACCGGCACGCACACCGTCGTCCCGCCGTGGCGCGACTGGCGGTCCTGGCAGCGCCGCGTGCAGTACGCCTGGCGTCGCTCGCTGCGCTTCCGCACCCTGTCGGTGACCCTCACCCTCACGGCGCTGACGATCCTCGTCGCGCTCGTCTGGATGTCGCTCGCGATCCTCACCGACCTCTACGAGTCGCGCGCCGAACAGGTGCAGGATGCCGCGCAGCGCGCGACGCAGGCGGCGCAGAGCACGTTCGACGCGGCGGTCGTCGACAGCGACGAGGTCGCCCTGCAGGTGCTGATGGACGAGGTCCGGCGCGAGATCCTGTCGCGGCAGGCCGGGACGACGATGCTCGCGGTCTTCCGCATCGACGACGAGCCGTCGGCGATCGCGCCGCAGAACTTCGAGGCGGGCGGTCTCGAGGAGTCGATGATCTCTCCCGAGCTGCGCGAGAGCGTCCGCCTCACGGGGGACCGGCAGTGGTGGCAGTCGATCGGGCTGCCCGAGGCCGACGGGGGCGAGACGCCCGGGATCATCGTCGGTCAGCAACTGGTGCTGCCCGAAGCGGGGGCCTACGAGGTGTACTTCGCCTACGACCTCGGGTCCGAGGCGCAGACCCTGCAATTCGTCCAGGTGACGCTGTGGGTCGTCGGTGTCGCCCTGCTCGTCCTCATCGGCGGGATCTCGCTCTTCGTGCTGCGTTCGGTGACCGTCCCGATCGCCCAGGCCGCCGAGACGAGCGCGAAGCTCGCGGCGGGGGACCTGGGCGTCCGACTGCCGGTGCGCGGCGAGGACGAGTTCGCGACCCTGGGCCGGTCGTTCAACGCGATGGCCGACAGCATCGAGGGGCAGATCAAGGAGCTCGCCGAGCTCTCGCTCGTCCAGCAGCGGTTCGTGTCGGACGTCTCGCACGAACTGCGGACGCCCCTGACGACCATCCGACTCGCGGCCGACATGATCAACGATCAGCGCGACGAGTTCGACGCGTCGACCGCGCGTGCCGCAGAGCTCCTGCACGCGCAGGTGCAGCGGTTCGAGGTGCTCCTCGCCGACCTCCTGGAGATCAGCCGCTACGACGCCGGCTCGGTGCAGCTCGAACTCGAACCGACGAGCCTCGCACACCTGGCGGAGGACGTCATCGAGTCGATGGCGCAGCTCGCCGAGCAGCACGGCAGCGACGTGCGACTGGTCGCCCCCGGAGGCTACTCGCCCGTCGACATGGACCCGCGCCGCATCCGCCGTATCGTCCGGAACCTCCTCGGCAACGCGATCGAGCACGGCGAGGGCCGGCCGATCGTCGTGACCGTCGACAGCGACCAGCGCGCCGTGGCCCTCGGCGTCCGCGACTACGGTCTCGGGATGAGCGAGGCCGACGCCGAGCGGGTCTTCGACCGGTTCTGGCGCGCCGACCCGTCGCGTCGACGCACGATCGGCGGGACGGGTCTCGGACTCTCGATCGCCCTCGGCGACGCGAGACTGCACGGCGGCACGCTCGAGGTCTGGTCCGAGCTGGGCGGCGGCAGCCACTTCGTCCTCACCCTGCCGCGGCAGGCGGGAGAGCACCTCTCGGGCCCGTCGCCCATCGAACTCGATCCCCGGGACGACGCTGCCCTCGGCGACCTCGGCCTCACCCAGCCCATCTCCCTGCCGCCCCGGGAGGAGAACCCGTGACCGTCCGTCGTCCGCTCGGTGCCGCTGTCCTGGTGGTCGTCGCCCTCGTCCTCTCGGCCTGCGCCGGGCTGCCCCTCGGGGGTCCCGTCCACGTCGGCAAGGCGATCGACGAGGTCGAGGGTCCGCCCGACTTCGCGTTCGTCCCGGACGGTCCGGTGAAGGATGCCACGCCGCAGCAGATCGTCGAGGGGTTCGTCGCGGCGGGCTCCGGCCCCCGCGGCAACTGGGAGGTCGCGCAGGAGTTCCTCACGACGCAGTTCCGTCAGCAGTGGCAGCCGCAGGCGAACGTCACCGTCTATCGTCCGGGGGAGAGCTCGATCTCCTCGCCCGCCGAGAACGAGATCGTCTTCACGGTCGACCCGGTCGCCAACGTCGACGCCACCGGATCGTACGAGCCGGCCGAGCAGGGCCGCATCCCGTTCGCCTTCTCCCTCGCGCAGGAGGACGGGCAGTGGCGCATTTCCCAGGCGCCCGACGGCATCGTCCTCGACGCCAACCGCTTCGCCTCGGTCTTCCAGAGCTACGATCTCGCCTACTTCGACCGGGGGTGGGACACGGTGATCCCCGACGTCCGCTGGTTCCCGTCGACCAACCCCGCCACGCGGATCACCGCCGCGCTCGTGTCGGGCACGCCGAGCCCGTGGCTGGCCGAGTCCGTGCGCACCGCGTTCACGGGCGAGGTGGGTCTCGCGCAGCCGTCGGTGCCCGTCGAGGCGGGGGTCGCGCGCATCTCGTTCGACCCGGCGATCCGCGACCTCGGCCGCGAGACGATCGCGCGCATGAAGACTCAGCTCGGCGCGAGCCTGGCGGGCGCCGGCATCCTCGACGTGCAGCTGCTCGTCGGGGACGAACCGTTGGACGTGACCGCCGTCCCGACCCGCTCGACCGCGGTCGACGCGCGCCCGCTCGTCCTCCAGGACGGCAGGTTCGGGTTCCTCTCGGGCAACGACCTCGACGAGGTCGACGGCTTCGGGGAGGCCTTGCAGAGTCTCGACGCCCGGGCCGTCGAAACGGATGCCGCACGCCGGACGGCGGCGGTCCGGACGGGCTCCGGCGCGATCCTCCGCGTGCCCGCGAACGGCGAGTACACCGAGCTCGACACCCGCCCGGGCATGACGAAGCCGTCGATCGACACCGAGGGCTACATCTGGACGGTGCCTCGGGACCAGCCGGAGGAGGTCGTCGCGTACGGTCCCGACGGTACCGCGCAGACCATCCCGTCCGGCTGGGTGGGCGCAAGCGAGGTGAGCGCGATGCGGGTCTCCCGCGACGGTGCCCGGATCGCCGCGCTCGTGCGCAGCGGAGGCGGGTCGGCCGTCTGGGTGGCCGGCATCGTCCGGGACGAGAACGGGGCGCCGGTGTCGCTCGGCCAGCCGCTGCTCGTGGCGAACCTCGCCGGTCGCGGTGTCGACCTCGCGTGGGTCGACGGCGCGACGATCGCCCTCGTCTTCGTCGACGGCGATCAGCGCGTCGTCCGCGAGCAGACGATCGGCGGGCAGGGCACGGAGGTGCGCGCGCCCGACGACGTCGTCGCGATCGCCGCCGGGAACCAGAGCGGCAGCGCGCGGCTGCTGACGTCCGACGGCAGCCTCTACGTGCAGCGCGGCTCCTGGCAGGTGATCGCCTCCGACGTGTCGGCCCTCGCCGTCCAGCAGGGTCTCCCCGGGTGAGTCCTCCTCCCCACCCGCCGCGGTGGGGAGACCCTCCTCGTTCTGCGCCGCCCGCGGGTGGGCGGGCGTGCCGGGGCGGCAGGCTGAGCGGATGCCGCCTCCCGCCGCTCCCGTCGTCGCCGTGCGCCGCGCCGTCGCCGACGCGCTCGCCGTCGTCTTCCCGGTCGCCTGCGCCGGATGCGACGAGGCGGATCGCGACCTCTGCGGCGCGTGCCGGCGCCTGTTGAGCCCGACGCCGATCGTCCGCCGCCTGCCGAGAGGTCTCGAGGTCCGGAGCGGTCTCGTCTTCGAGGGGGTGCCGGCCCGCGTCATCCGTTCGTTCAAGGAGGACGGGCGCACCTCGCAGGCCCGGCCGCTGGCCGCTGCGCTGGCGGCGGCGTGGCCCCTCGACGTCGACGCCGTCCCCGTCCCGGTGCCGGCGAGCCCGGCATCGCTCCGCCGCCGCGGGTACGCGCCCGTCGAGCTGCTCTGTCGGCGCGCGGGATGGCGGCCGCACCGGCTCCTGCGTGTCGCGCGGCGCACCGCCGATCAGCGTTCTCTCGCGAAGGAGCAGCGCGCCGCGAACCTCGCCGGCGCGCTCGCCGTCCGTCCTCGGGCGCATCGTCTCCTGGGGGATCTGCGCGTCGTCCTCGTCGACGACGTCGTGACCACGGGAGCGACCCTCGAGGAGGCGGCGCGTGCCCTCCGCGCGGCCGGGATCCCGGTGGCCGGCGCCGTCACGGTCGCGGCCACGCCCCGGCGGGCGGGCTCAGGGGATTCATCGTGATCGGGTCGTGACACGAGCGGGGACCGGCACTACGGTGGGGGGACACAAGGCGAACCGAGGTCCGCCCTTGACCGGGTGGACCGGAACAAGGAGGTCAGGGATGGAGATCAACATCGTCGGTGTGGGCGTGAGCGTCAGCGATCGTTTCCGCACAGTCGTCGAGGAGAAGTCCGCCCGCATCGCGCACCTTGCCCCTCGAGCCCAACGGCTCGACATCAAGGTGACGCATCGCACCTACCACAACGGGGGCCGCGAGGACGAGACCGTCGAGGTCACCCTCACCGGCAAGGGACCCGTCGTCCGCGCCGAGGCGGTGGACGGCGACAAGTTCGCCGCCCTCGATCTCGCGATCACCAAGCTCGCCGAACAGATCCGCCGCGCGAAGGAGAAGCGCGTCGACGCACGCAACCACCCGCGCGGCGCCAAGCTCGAGAAGGGCACCGGCACGCTGCAGGGCATCGACGTGCAGCCCGCGTCCGTCGACGTCATCCGCGCCGTCGCGACCGGCGAGGTGCCCATCATGACCGGCGCCGAGGACGAGGAGGACTACACCCCCGTGGTCATCCGCACCAAGCGGTTCGACCCCGAGTGGATGACCGTCGAGGACGCCGTGGACCGGATGGAACTCGTCGGTCACGACTTCTTCCTCTTCATCGACGCCCGCACCGACCAGCCGAGCGTCGTCTACCGCCGCAAGGGCTGGGACTACGGCGTGATCTCGCTCACGACCACCGCCGCACCCGCGGAGCTCGTCTCCTGACCGACGAGCGGTGACGGAAGAGGGCGGATGCCGCACGGCATCCGCCCTCTTCCGTGTCCGGCGTGCGGCTCAGCGTGCCGCGAGGGCTCCGAGGACCGCGTCGCTGAAGGGCGGCCAGGCCTCTGCCGCCCACTCGCCGAACGGCCGGTCGGTGAGGGCGACGAGGGCTGCGCCCGCCCGCGGGTCGACCCAGAGGAAGGTGCCGGACTGGCCGAAGTGGCCGAAGGTCCCGGGGGAGTTGTGCGCCCCGGTCCAGTGCGGGCTCTTCGTGCCGCGGATCTCCGGACCCAGGCCCCAGTCGTTCTCGCGCTGCAGACCGAAGCCGGGGAGGACGCCCCGCAGGCCCGGGAAGGCCACACCCGTCGCTGCGGCGAGCGTCGCGGGGTCCAGCAACCGCGGCCGCTGCAGCTCCGCCGCGAACCGGGCCAGATCGGTGCACGAGGACGCCCCGCCCGCCGCGGCGGAACCGCCGATCGTGGTGGACGTCATCCCGAGCGGGGCGAAGACCGCCTCGTGCGCGTACGCATCGAAGCCGATGCCGGTCTCCGATTCGAGCAGGTCCGCGAGCACCTCGAATCCGGTGTTCGAGTAGAGGCGCCGCTCCCCGGGCTCCGCGCGGAGCGTCGACGTCGAGAAGTCGTATCCGGCCGTGTGGGCGAGCAGGTGGGCGACCGTCGCCCCGGGCGGGCCCGCGGGCTGGTCGAGGGCGAGGGCGCCCTCCTCGACCGCGACGAGGGCGGCATAGGCGCTGAGGAGCTTGGTGACCGAGGCGAGTCGGTAGACGCGGTCCTGGTCCCCGGCGGACGCCGCCGCCGTCCCCTCCGCCGTCACGACGACGGCGGAGGCGTGGGGGACGTCCCAGGTCTGCGAGAGGGCGAGCGCGTCGTCGAGGGCGGCCATCAGTCGAACATGCCGTCCAGCAGACCGCCGATGACGAGTCCGCCGAGCAGGCCGCCGGCCAGGCTGCCGCCGCCCATCCCGCCGCCCATCCCTCGACCGCCGTATCCGCCGTTCCCCCAATCGTTCGGCCGGGACGAGTCGATGTCGCGCTGCGCCAGCTGGAGCGCCTCGCCCGCCAGGTGCGCGGCGCGACGGGCGAGACCCATCGCCTCCTCGCGGTCGTCCTCGCCGATCGGGCCCGAGAAGCGCAGCAGGTCGCCGCGGATGCGCTCGGCCTCGGCGAGCCGGGTGCGGGCGTCGGCGCCGATCCACCCGCGGTGGCCCGAGATCACACTGCGCGCGACCCCGATCTGGCGGTCGGCGTCGTCGATCGCGTGGCGCACGTGCTCCTCGGACGGCACCGGACGCTCGGCCCGTTCCCGCGCCTTGGCGACGGCCGCGTCGAGCGCGGCGTTGGCGGCGCGCAGACGGGTCAGTTCGGCGAAGGGGTCGGGCTTGCTGCCCGCGGGGGTGAGCGAGGCGAGCGCCGCCTCGAGCTCGGCGGCGGCGGCCGCGACGGCCGGGGTGCCCAGCATCGGCTGCGCGACGATCAGGTCGTCGCGCGAATCGTCGACGATGGCCGCCAGGGTCGACTCCGCCCGCAGGGCCTCGATCTCGAACGTGTCGACGGCCTCGACGAGCGTGCCCGCCCGCCGCGAGGCCTCGATCGCGGTCTCGAGGGCGAGGTTCGCCTGCTCGCGCTGACCGCTGTCGCGGCGGCGCTCCGAGACCTCGGCGCTGTGCTCGGCGAAATCCAGCAGCTGGGCCGCTTCGGCCGCATTGCCCAGCACGGTGCGCATCGCGGCATCCGAGTACCGCGTGGACAGTCGCTCGAGGCTCGCGTTCAGTGCGGGGAGGCGCTCCCGCAGGCGCGTCACGTCCGCGCGGATGCCGGCGATGATCTCGGGCGCGCGCCGGGCACGGGCGATCGCCTCGGCGAGGGACTCGGTGCGGTCGTCGAGCAGGTCCTCGGCCCATTCGCACAGCTGGACGATGCGCGCGTTGCGCGTGCGCAGCTCCTCGGGGGTGTCGGGGATCTCGTCGTGGTTCAGCTGGTGCAGCTGGAATGCCTCGCCGAGGTGCTGGCGCACCGCCGCGAGCGCCTCGCGCAGCGGAGCGGTCGCGTCGCGCCCGAGCTCGATCTCGGCGTAGGACAGCTCGTCGTCCGTCACGCGGATGCGCTCGTCGGCCGAGACGAGCGCCGCCCCCGCCTTGCGGCTGAGCTCGGCGTCCTGTGCCTCGATCTCCGCGTCCTCGCGCTTGCGTCTTCCCCAGAAACCGGCCATGGGCCGATCTTACGGGCCGACGGATGCCGCCGGTCGACGCGCGGGGGAGCGGCCGGATGCCCCCAGCAACCTCGTAGGTCACAGGCGGATAACATGGCGGTGTATGTCTGCGCGTCCCGCGCACCGGCATCCCGACATCGCACGTCGGGGTGGCGAATCGACAGATGGAGATCCTCCGTGGCGAACCCCCTCGAGAAACTGCTTCGTGCCGGTGAAGGCCGCGTCCTGCGCAGGCTGCAGCAGGTCGTGAAGGCCGTGTCGGCCCTCGAAGAGGACTATGCGCACCTCACCGACGAGGAGCTGCGCGGCGAGACCGCCGAACTCCGCGCCCGCTACGAGGCGGGCGAGAGTCTCGACAAGCTCATGCCCGAGGCCTTCGCCGCCGTCCGCGAAGCCGCGAGCCGCACCCTCGGCCAGCGCCCCTACGACGTGCAGGTGATGGGTGGGGCCGCCCTCCATCTCGGCAACATCGCCGAGATGAAGACCGGTGAGGGCAAGACCCTGACCGCCGCCCTCCCGGCGTACCTCAACGCGATCGCGGGCAAGGGCGTCCACGTCATCACGGTCAACGACTTCCTCGCCTCGTACCAATCCGAGCTCATGGGTCGCGTCTACCGCGCGCTCGGGATGACCACCGGCACCGTCGTCTCGGGCCAGAACCCCGAGGTGCGCCGGCAGCAGTACGAAGCCGACATCACCTACGGCACCAACAACGAGTTCGGCTTCGACTACCTGCGCGACAACATGGCGTGGCGCCGTGAGGACCTCGTGCAGCGGGGTCACTTCTACTGCATCGTCGACGAGGTGGACTCGATCCTCATCGACGAGGCGCGGACGCCGCTCATCATCTCGGGCCCGTCCTCCGGAGAGGCGAACCGCTGGTTCACCGAGTTCGCGAAGATCGCCCGCACCCTCGAGGCCGGTGTCGACTTCGAGGTCGACGAGAAGAAGCGCACGATCGGTGTGCTCGAGCCCGGTATCGAGAAGGTCGAGGACTACCTCGGCATCGACAACCTCTACGAGTCGGCGAACACCCCGCTCATCTCCTTCCTCAACAACTCGATCAAGGCGCTCGCCCTGTTCAAGCGCGACACCGACTACGTCGTGATGAACGGCGAGGTGATGATCGTCGACGAGCACACCGGCCGCATCCTCGTGGGGCGTCGCTACAACGAGGGCATCCACCAGGCGATCGAGGCGAAGGAGGGCGTCGCGGTGAAGGCCGAGAACCAGACCCTCGCCACCGTGACCCTGCAGAACTACTTCCGCCTCTACGAGAAGCTCTCCGGCATGACCGGTACCGCCGAGACCGAGGCGGCGGAGTTCATGTCGACCTACAAGCTCGGTGTCGTCCCGATCCCGACGAACAAGCCGATGATCCGCAAGGACCAGTCCGACCTCGTCTACAAGAACGAGCAGGCGAAGTTCGCGCAGGTCGTGGAGGACATCGCCGAGCGTCACGCCTCCGGTCAGCCGGTCCTCGTCGGAACCGTGAGCGTCGAGAAGAGCGAGTACCTCTCCCGCCTCCTGGCGAAGAAGGGCATCAAGCACGAGGTCCTCAACGCGAAGAACCACGCGCGCGAGGCCGAGATCGTCGCCCGCGCCGGTCGCTACGGCGCCGTGACGGTCGCCACGAACATGGCCGGTCGAGGCACTGACATCATGCTCGGCGGCAACGCCGAGTTCCTCGCCGTCTCGGAGATGAGGGCCAAGGGCCTCGACCCCGTCGAGACGCCGGACGAATACGAGGCCGCGTGGGAAGAGGTCTACGCCGCCGTCAAGGAGAAGGTGCAGGAGGAGGCCGACCGCGTCGTCGAGGCGGGGGGACTCTACGTCCTCGGCACCGAACGACACGAGTCACGCCGTATCGACAACCAGCTCCGTGGTCGCTCGGGCCGTCAGGGCGACCCCGGTGAGAGCCGGTTCTACCTGTCGCTCACGGACGACCTCATGCGACTGTTCCAGTCGGGTGCGGCCGAGGCGATCCTGGCCCGCACGAACTTCCCCGACGACGTGGCCATCGAGTCCTCGATGGTCTCGCGCGCGATCAAGAGCGCTCAGGCGCAGGTGGAGGCGCGCAACGCCGAGATCCGCAAGAACGTCCTCAAGTACGACGACGTCCTCAACCGGCAGCGCGAGGCGATCTACGCCGACCGCCGGCACATGCTCGAGGGCGACGACCTCTCGGAGCGCATCGAGCATTTCCTCGAGGACACCATCGCCGCGATCATCGACGAGCACACCGGTTCCGGCCACAACGAGAGCTGGGACTTCGATGCGATGTGGGCCGAGCTCGGCACCCTCTACCCGGTCGGCGTCACGATCGACGAGGTCGTCGCCGAGAGCGGCAGCAAGGGCAAGGTGACCCCCGAACTGCTCAAGCGCGAGCTGCTCTCGGACGCCAAGATCGCCTACCGCAACCGCGAGGAGAAGCTCGGAGCGCCCGCCATGCGCGAGCTCGAGCGTCGCGTCGTGCTGCAGGTCCTCGACCGTCGCTGGCGCGACCACCTCTACGAGATGGACTACCTCAAGGACGGCATCGGCCTGCGCGCCATGGCGCAGCGCGACCCTCTCATCGAGTACCAGCGCGAGGGGTACCAGATGTTCCAGTCGATGATGGCCCAGATCAAGGAGGAGTCGGTCGGCTTCCTCTTCAACCTCGAGGTCGAGGTCCGTCAGACCGAGGGGGGCGACATCGAGGCGAAGGGCCTCGCCGCGCCCGAGATCGACGCGCAGAAGCTGCAGTACACCGCCCCGAACGACGCGGGCGAGGTCGAGGTGCGCAACGAGCGCGGCCAGGTCCAGCAGGCGGCGACCAGCAAGGCACGCCAGCGCGAGGCCGAGCAGGAGGCCCCCGCCGACGCCCCTCGCGGCTCCTTCGGGCAGCAGGTGCAGGCACCGGCCGAGGCGGGCAACCGCGCGCAGCGACGGGCGTCCGGCAAGAAGAAGTGATCTCGGTCCGACGGGGTCGGGCGGGCCACCGGACCGCCATTGGCCCCGTCGGGTCCCCGATATCCTGAACCGATGAGCCCGCGCACCTTCGACCAGTCATCCAAACTCAAGGACGTCCTGTACGAGATCCGCGGAGCCGCCCTGGTCGAGGCCGACCGGCTGCAGGACGAGGGTCACACGATCCTCAAGCTCAACACCGGCAACCCCGCGATCTTCGGATTCGAGGCGCCGTTCCAGATCGTCCGCGACATGATCGAGGCGGTCCCGCAGGCGCACGGCTACTCGGACTCCCGCGGCATCATGTCCGCGCGGCGGGCGATCGTCTCGCGGTACGAGGAGGAGCCGGGCTTCCCGAAGTTCGACCCCGATGACGTCTACCTCGGCAACGGTGTGTCCGAGCTCATCACGATGACGATGCAGGCGCTGCTCGACGAGGGCGACGAGGTCCTCATCCCCGCGCCGGACTATCCGCTGTGGACCGCCATGACGAGCCTCGCAGGCGGCACCCCGGTGCACTACCTCGCCGACAGCGAGAACGGCTGGCAGCCCGACCTCGAGGATATCCGGGCCAAGGTGACGCCGCGCACCAAGGCGATCGTCGTGATCAACCCGAACAACCCGACCGGCGCCGTCTACACCCGCGAGGTGCTGCAGGGGATCGTGGAGATCGCCCGCGAGCACCAGCTCCTCCTGCTCTCCGACGAGATCTACGACCGCATCCTCTTCGACGGCGCTCGGCACATCCCGCTCGCGACCCTCGCGCCGGACCTGCTCTGCCTGACCTACAACGGACTGTCGAAGACCTACCGCGTCGCCGGGTACCGCTCGGGGTGGATGGTCATCACTGGACCGAAGAAGCACGCCGCCGGCTTCCTCGAGGGCATCCAGCTGCTCGCCTCGACACGTCTGTGCCCCAACGTCCCCGCGCAGTTCGCCGTCCAGGCGGCGTTGTCGGGTGTCCAGTCCATCGACGCGCTCATCGCACCGACGGGTCGGCTCCATGAGCAGCGGGATGCCGCCTGGGCCGGCCTCACCGCCATCCCCGGCGTCACCTGCGTCAAGCCCGAGGGCGCCCTTTACGCCTTCCCCCGGCTCGACCCCGAGGTCCACGACATCCACGACGACGCCAAGTTCGTCTACGACTTCCTCGTCGCCGAGCACGTGCTGCTCGTGCAGGGGACCGGGTTCAACTGGCCGACGCCGGATCACTTCCGCATCGTCACGCTGCCCGAGGCGCGAGTGCTCACCGAGGCGATCGAGCGCCTGGGCAACTTCCTCGCGTCGTACAAGCAGTAAGGGGCCGCGAGGTCAGAGCAGGGCGAGGGAGGTCGCGCGCCAGCGCCCGTCCCAGCCCTCGAGGCGCATCGCGACGGCACGTGTGCGGATCGGAGCGCCGACCACCACGACCGCCTCGAGCACGCCGTCGGCGGGTTCGCAGGTGCGATCGCTCAGGATGCGGTGCGCGGGCCGGACGGCGGCGACGCCGCGTGCGCTCCGCGCGCGGGCCGACAGGTTCGCTCGGGTGACGAGCGCCCGGTACGCGTCCTCGCCGAGCCAGCGCGCCAGCTGATCGACGTCGCGCACGCCGGCCAGCACCTCGAGGACGCCGATCGTGAGGTTCTTCACGAGGGGGAGCGGGTCGGGCAGATCGGCCGTCGAGGTGCGCTGCGGTGCGAAGTACTCGGCGACCTCGAGGGCGCTCCCCGAACGCGGTATCCGGCTGTCTTCGGTGGCGGTGAGGGCCATGTCGGTTCCTCTCGGGCGACAGGTGTCTGCGGGTCGATGAACGCCACGAGTACAGCACAGGGTGACGAGAGGGTGGATGAGAATACTCCAACCTGTGGACAAACCCCGCGGTGCCGGCGGGTGGTCCTCTACATTCGCGGTCGTGCGCTGGGATCGATTCTTCGAGGATCTCGAAGACCAATTGGACTCCGAATGGGAGGCCGAGCGCGCGGCGCTCGACACCGAGGCCGAGCGGCTGCGACTGGCCCGGCTGTCGCTGTTCCAGCGGTTGCATGCCCTGGTGGGTGCCGTCGAGGACGCGATCACCCTGGATCTCGTGGGCGGCGCCGCCGTGACCGGCGTACCCGTCGCGGTCGGACCGGATTGGCTCGCGGTGGACGACGGCGGCGCGAGGGGTGCCCTGATCGTCCCCCTGGCCGCCCTCGTCGCGGTGGGGCCGACGCACGCCGACCTGCTTCGCAGCGCCCGGGGGAGTGAGCCCGGGCGGCTCCGCGAGCGGATGACGCTCGGCTTCCTCCTACGCGACCTCGCGCGGCGGCGTGTCCCCGTGACGCTGTACGCCGTCGACGGGCGGGAGTACTGCGGCACGATCGACCGTGCGGCATCCGATCATCTCGATCTCGCCCTGCACGACCGCGGTTCACCCCGTCGCGCCGACCTCGTGAGCGGATACCGCATCGTGCCGCTGTCGGCGGTCACGGCCGTGCGGCTGGAAGCGCCGGCCTCGCTCGCGTGAGCGCGGCGCGATCAGGCCGTGATCATTCGCCGCCGCGGCGGCCGCGCCCCCAGAGCTCGGGGAAGCTCGCGGCGTTGGACTCGCGCCAGAGCGCGTGGAGTCGCGCGTCCTCCGCCTGTTCGTCCAGGTAGTCCTCGACGCTGTCCGCCTCGATGCGCCACGCGGGCGGGGAGCCGAGCCGAGCCCCCCGCAGACGTCCGTCGAGGATGAGAGCCACGACCTCGTCGACCTCCAGTTGCAGCATCTCCGCGACCTGGGCGGGCGTGAGCATACGCAGGGGGGACGCATCGGGCATGAGGCCATTATGGGCCCGCGTACAGGTCGTATCGGCTGCATCGCCGGCTTGTGGATAATCGCGGTGGCACCGCCGCGGGCTCGGTCACCATGGCGTCATGACCACTCCCGACACCGTCCGGCCCGCGCCGCGTGCGTTCTGGGCCGACGCGCGATTCCTCCTCGGTATCGCGCTGATCATCGCGTCCGTCGCGGGCGTCTGGCTCGTCGTCGCCTCTGCGCGTCAGACCGCGCCGGTGTTCGCCGCCGCCCGCACGATCGTCCCCGGTCAGACCGTGACGGCGGACGACCTGCGGGTGGTCGACGTCGCCCTGGGGTCCGCGGGTGACACGTACGTCTCGCCCGCCTCGCTCGAGCCCGGCGTCATCGCGACCCGCACGATCCTGGCGGGCGAACTCGTCCCGCACGCGGCCGTGGACGACGCGGATGCCGCGACCACGACGAGCGTGGTGATCCGGACGGCCGGAGACGTGTCCGACGCCGTCACCTCGGGTTCGGTCGTGGAGGTCTGGGCGGCACCGGCCGAGGAGGGCGGCGAGGTCGGCGAGCCGCGGATCCTCGTGCCCTCGGCGACGGTGGTCACGGTGACGAAGGACGACGCCGTCGTCTCGGGCGAGGACGTGTCGCTCGAGATCGTCATCCCCCGCGCCGATGTCGCCGCGACGCTCGCCGCGGTGTCCGACGACTCCCTCCTGTCGGTCGTGCCCGTGGCGGGGGAGTCCCGGTGAGGGCCGTCGTCGCGGCGGACGGTCCCCGCGCGGACACCCTCGCCGCGCAACTGCGCCACGAGGACGCCGACGTGCGCGCGGTGGTGGCGGCATCCGCCCCCGCTGCCGCCGCGCTCGATGCGATGGCCGCGCCCGAGGCGGCGGAGCTCCTCGCCGAGCTGGCCCGGGCGGACCTCCTGATCGTCGAGGGGCGGGCGGCGACCCTGACCGCCGAGCTCGTCGCCGCCTGCGACCGTCTGTCGGTGCGCATCGTGCCGCTGTGCGCTCGAACCTCGGATCGGCGCCTCGCCGCATCGCTCGGGCTCGCGGCCCACGATCCGGACGCACCGGCGGCCGTGCTCCTCGCGAGCCCTCCGTCGTCCCTTCCCGTCGAGCCCACCCGCGGCCGTGTGATCACCGTGTGGGGCGCACAGGGGGCGCCCGGGCGGACGACCCTCGCCATCGAGATCGCCTGTGCACTTTCGAGTGCCGACCACCGCGTCGCGCTCGTCGACGCGGACTCCCACGCGCCCTCGCTCGCCCTCGCGACCGGCCTCGCCGACGAGGGCCCCGGGTTCGCCGCCGCATGCCGGCAGGCCGAACGCGGCACACTCACGGTGGCCGAGCTCAGCCGCATCGCGTCGACGCTGGCCGACGTGGACGTGCTCACCGGCCTCAATCGGCCGGGACGGTGGCCCGAGCTCTCCCATGCCCGCGTGCTCGCCGCCCTCGAGGCGTGTCGCGGATGGGTGGATGACACCGTCGTCGACACCGCGGCATCCCTCGAACGCGACGAGGAGATCGTGAGCGACCTCGTCGACGGTCCCCGCCGGAACGCCGCGACGCTCGCGGCCGTCGAAGCGGCCGACGTCGTCCTGGCCGTCGTCGCCGCCGACCCCGTCGGGGTGTCCCGTTTCGTACGGAACTGGCCCGAGCTCCGCGCGGCGGCGGGCACCACGCCCGTCCGGGTGGTGGTCAACAAGATCCGTGCCGGCGCCCTGGGCGTCGACGCCCGCGGACAGGTGCGGCGCACCCTCGAGCGCTACACGGGCGTGACGGACGTGTCCTTCGTCCCGTGGGATGCCCGGGGGACGGATGCCGCGCTCCTCGCCGCGCGCCCGATCGCCCACGTCGCACCGCGCTCGGCGGTGCCGACCGCGGTGCGACGCCTCGTCGCCGAATCCCTCGCCCCGCGGCGTGCCGCTCAGGTCGCGACCCGGCACTCGCTGCGCCGTCTGGCCCGGAGCGCGTAGACCGCGGGAAGCGCCCGGGAGGAGGATCTAGGGTGGAGGCGTGTCCACCCTCAGCGACCTCGTCTACGCCCAAGGCCGATCCACCGCGGAGGATGTGGAGTGGCTGCACCGCCTCGCCGGTGACGGTCAGCTCCTCGCCGACCTGGCCTTCGCGGACATCGTCATCTGGGTGCCGACGTCGGACGACTCGTTCATCGCCGTCGCCCACACCCGGCCGAGCGGAGCGGCGACCCTGTTCTACCGCGACATCGTCGGCGACGCCGTGCGGCCGCAGTGGCGCACGCAGGTCACGGACGCGTTCACCCAGGTGCGCGTCGTGGATTCGTCCTCGCCGGACTGGTTCGAGGAGACCCCGACCCGCGTGCGGGCCGTACCCATCGTGCGCGAGCGCGCGGCGGAGGGGCGCGAGAGCCGGGTGATCGGCGTGCTGACCCGGCACACCAACCTCGG
The DNA here is from genome assembly GCF_031932225.1 of Microbacterium gawkjiense. Lineage (NCBI taxonomy): Bacteria > Bacillati > Actinomycetota > Actinomycetes > Micrococcales > Microbacteriaceae > Microbacterium > Microbacterium gawkjiense. Next base: position 1,109,877 of record NZ_JAUZVV010000002.1, on the reverse strand, counting down.
CGAGGCCCGCACGCCGTCGCGTCAGCAGATCACCTTCAACGACTGCGCGGACGACCTGTTCGGGATGATCGCATCGGCGGACTTCCCCGACCTCACGGCGCCGACCTCGCCGCGCCGGGGCGCCCCCCGCGCCTCGGACGGCCTCATCCGTCTCGACGTCGACGGCATCACGACGTTCGCGAGCCCGAACGCCTTGTCGGCCTTCAACCGGCTCGGCTTCGACGACGAGCTCGAGGGCGAATCGCTCATGGAGGTGGCGACGAAGATCATGCCGGCGTCGCGCCAGTTCGACGAGTCGCTGCCGATCGTGATGGCCGGTCGTGCGCCGTGGCGCGCGGACGTCGAGGCGCGCGGCGTCACCGTGTCGCTCCGGACGATCCCCCTGCGCGAGAACGGCACCCGCATCGGTGCCATCGTCCTGTGCCGCGACGTGAGCGAGATCCGCCACCAGGAGCAGGAGCTCATCACGAAGGATGCGACGATCCGGGAGATCCACCATCGCGTCAAGAACAACCTTCAGACCGTCGCGTCGCTCCTGCGCATCCAGGCGCGGCGAACCCATTCCGACGAGGGTCGGGACGCCCTGACGCAGGCCATGCGCCGGGTGAGCGCGATCGCTGTCGTGCACGACACCCTGTCGGAGGGGCTCACGCAGAGCGTGGACTTCGACGACGTGTTCGAGCGCGTCCTCAAACTCGTCGCCGAGGTCGCGGCGGCGCCCAACACGCGTGCCCGCACGGTCAAGACCGGCACGTTCGGGACGCTGCCGAGCGAGTATGCGACGCCGCTCGCCCTCGCGCTCACCGAGCTCGTGACGAACGCCGTCGAACACGGTCTGGCCGACAAGGAGGGCGAGGTCGAGATCATCGCCGAGCGCGACGAGGACCGGCTCGCGGTCCGCGTCCGCGACACCGGTGTCGGCCTGCCCGAGGGTCAGGTCGGTCGGGGTCTCGGCACGCAGATCGTGAGGACGCTCATCCAGGGTGAGCTGAGCGGGACGATCGACTGGCACACCCTCATGGGCAGCGGGACCGAGGTGACGATCGAGATCCCGATGCGGTACATCGAGCGCGCGCGGGCCTGAGGCCCGCGCGCGGCGGTGTCAGGACGCGCGGCGGGCGCGGGCGGCGCGGCGCTTGAGGGCGCGGCGCTCGTCTTCGGAGAGACCGCCCCAGACACCCGAGTCCTGGCCGGTCTCGAGGGCGTACTGGAGGCAGAGTTCGGTGACGGTGCACCGGGCGCAGACGGACTTCGCCTTCTCGATCTGGTCGACGGCGGGCCCGGTGTTCCCCACGGGGAAGAACAGTTCGGGGTCGACGGTCAGGCAGGCGGCTTTGTCGCGCCAATCCATAGCGGTGCTCCTTGTGGGGGGATCGGAAGTCGGGATGCGACGCCGGGCGACGTCGACTAACCTGAGTGGTGTGCGAGCTGATGCTCGCCCCACGCCGCTGTGGGAGCACACTTGCCCGTCAATATTCCCATGCCCGGGCATGGGAATCAAGGGTTATGTGAATCACGGGTTAACGGAGTATTTCGGCGACTCGCCGTGCCCCGGGCGCCCAGGAGGAGCAGTGAACGTGCGTACCACCCGCGTCGAGCGGATCGCGGCCGGTTGGCTCGCCCTCGAGGCGATCGGCGTCCTGGCCCTCGCCGCGTGGGAGCTGGTCGCCCTGGTCCGCGGCGACAGCGAGAGCGTGCCGAGTTCGCTGGCGCTCCTCGCCCTGACGGTGATCGGCGCGGCCGCCGTCACAGGCTTCGCCGTCGCCGTGTGGCGCGGCGGGTCGTGGGGACGCTCCGGCGGCGTCGTCGTGCAGTTGCTCGTCCTGTCCGTCGCGCTCGGGACCCTCACGGGGGAGGGAGCCGACACGCGCCTCGCCGCGACGATCGCGGTCCCCGCCGTCGTGGGGCTCGTCCTCCTGATCGCGGCCGCTCGGGCGGCCGGCGCGCGATCGCGTAGCGAGGCCGACGAGGTCTGATCAGACTTCGAGCAGGCTCCGGATCCGCGCGACGTGGCCGGTGGCCTTCACGTTGTAGAGCGCGTGCGCGACCGTGCCGTCCTCATCGATGACGAAGGTCGAGCGGATGACGCCCTCGACGACCTTGCCGTAGTTCATCTTCTCGCCCCACGCGCCGTAGGCCTCGTGGACGCTGTGGTCGGGATCGCTCAGGAGGGCATAGGGAAGGGCGTCGCGCTCACGGAACTCGCGCAGCTTCGCCGGCTCGTCGCGGGAGATCCCCACCACGGTGTACCCGGCCGCCTGCAGCGGCGCGACGCTGTCGCGGAAATCGCAGGCCTCGGTCGTGCAGCCCGGCGTCATGGCGGCGGGGTAGAAGAAGGCGATGAGGCGCCCGCCGCGGAAGTCGCTCAGCGAGACGGTCCCACCGTCCTGGTCGACGAGGGTGAAGTCGGGGGCGGGGGATCCGGGGTTCAGGCGCGGCATCCCCTCATTTTAGTCGGCCGCTCAGGTCGTGAAGGTGGCGAGGAGTCGCTGCAACGAGTCCAGTCTCGCAGGACCGCGCTCGCCCAGCCGACCCTCCGCCACGGCCTCGACGATCGCGCAGTCGGGGGCGTCGGGCAGGTGAGTGCACCCCCGCGGGCACTCCTCGGCGACGGCGGCGAGATCGGTGTAGGCGCGGAGGATGTTGGCGGGGTCCACGTGGCCCAGGCCGAACGACCGGACGCCGGGGGTGTCGATCACCCAGCCGCGACCCCGGTCGCCGACGTAGCGGAGCGAGACGGCCGAGCTCGACGTGTGGCGGCCGCGCCCGGTCACCTCGTTGACGTGTCCGGTCGCGCGCGCGGCGTCGGGGACGAGGGCGTTGACGAGGGTCGACTTGCCGACACCGGAATGGCCGACGAACACGGTGGCGTGCCCGGCGAGGCGTTCGCCGATCTCGGCGACCGGCATCGCGCCCGTCCCGCTGGTGAACACCTCCAGGTTGTCGAGGCCCTCGAAGTGCGCGAGGAAGGATGCCGGATCGGCGAGATCGGTCTTGGTGACGACGAGCAGCGGGTGCATGCCGGCATCCAGCGCCGCGATGAGGTAGCGGTCGACGAGGCGCGGCCGGGGTTCGGGGTCGGCGGCGGCCACGACGATGAGCAGCTGATCGGCGTTGGCGACGATGATGCGCTCGACCTGGTCGGTGTCGTCCGCGCTGCGGCGCAGCAGCGAGGTGCGCTCCTCGATGCCGACGATGCGCGCGAGGGTGCCGTCGTCGCCGGAGGTGTCGCCGACGACGCGGGCGCGGTCGCCGTTGACGATCGGCTGCTTGCGGAGTTCGCGGGCGCGTGTCGCGAGGATCTGGCGCTCGTCCGGGCCGTCCTCGTCGATCAGGACCGTGTAGCGGCCGCGGTCCACGCCGAGCACGCGGGCGGTCTGCGCATCCGCGTGCGCGGGGCGGCGCTTGGTGCGGGGGCGGTTGGCCTTGGGATTCGGCCGGACGCGGATGTCGGCCTCGTCGTAGTCGAGGTCGTCGTCGTCGCCGTCGTCGTCGAGCCAGCTCACGCGAGCATGCCCGCCCACAGCTGGGGGAAATCGGGCATCGTCTTGGCCGTCGTCCCGATGTCGTCGACGACCACCCCGGGCACCCGCAGGCCGATGACCGCGCCCGCCGTCGCCATACGGTGGTCGTGGTGGGCGCGCCACACCCCGCCGTGCAGGGGCCTCGGGACGATGTGGATGCCGTCCTCCCGCTCCTCCGCCTCGCCGCCGAGCGCGCGGAGGTTCTCCACGAGGGCCGTGATCCGATCCGTCTCGTGGCCCCGGATGTGACCGATGCCGTGGAAGGTCGTGGGGGCGTCGGCGAACGCGGCGAGCGCGAACAGCGTCGGGGTGAGCTCGCTCGCCGCCGACAGGTCGAGGTCGAGGCCGGCGATGCGGTCGCCCGCGGTGACGGTGAGCGCTCCGGCTCGGCGGGAGACGTGCGCTCCCATGACGGGCAGGATGTCGGCCAGCAGCGCGCCCGGCTGGGTCGAGTGCGCGGGCCAGCCGGGGACCGTCACCGACCCGCCGGTGAGGACGGCGGCGGCGAGGAACGGAGCGGCGTTGGAGAGGTCGGGTTCGATCGCGATCTCCTTGCCGCGCACCGGTCCCGCGGGCACGAGCCACTCGTTCGGGGTGGGGTGCTCGACATGCACCCCGCGGCGGGCGAGTGCCTCGACCGTCATCTCGATGTGGGGGAGGCTCGGCAGGCGCTCGCCGTCGTGGATGAGACGCAGGCCGACGTCGAAGCGCGCCGCGGCCAGGAGCAGTCCGGAGACGAACTGACTGGACTGGCTCGCGTCGATCGTGACCTCGCCGCCGCGGAGGTGCCCGTGGCCGCGCACGTCGAAGGGGAGCGACCAGCTGCCGGCGTCGTCGATGTCCGCCCCGATGTCACGCAGCGCGTGGATCATCGCCCCCATCGGGCGGTGCAGGGCGGTGGGGTGCGCGGTCACGTGCACGTCGCCCACGGCGAGGCCGGCGATCGGGGAGACGAATCGCATGACGGTGCCGGCCTGACCGCAGTCGATCGTCGTGCCGCCGGTGAAGCGGGACGGCGGGGTGACCTCGAGGTCCGGACCGAAGGGGGAGTCGCCGGCGACCGGCTCGACCCTCACGCCGAGGCGACGGAGGGCGTCGATCATGCGCGCGGAGTCGTCCGAGTGGAGCGCGCCGGTCAGCAGGCTCGGTCCGTCGGCGATGGCGGAGAGGACGAGTTCGCGGTTGGTGAGCGACTTCGACCCGGGCACCGTCACGTGCGCGTGGACCGGCTCGCCCGGCGTGGGCGCCGGCCACGACCCGCCGGGGATCTCGTCGGCGGTGGCGGGGGAGGAAGGGGCGTCGCTCATCGCTCCCAGCCTACTGATGACACGGAATCCGTTCACCCGTTCCCGAGCCCTGAGCCGCGGCATCCGCGAACCTGGGAATAGGCCCCGCCCTTCGTCCGTTGACCCCTCTGTCGACACCGTGCATGCCAGGGGAGAGGAGCGCGATGATCGCGACAGCTGATGCGCCCGTGCTCGCCGAAGGGGCCGACGTAGACTGGCCTGCGATGAACGATCAGGCGGTCGACGACCCGCGTACCCAGTTCGAGGAGCAGGCGCTCCCCTTCATGGACCAGCTCTACGCTGCGGCCATGCGGATGACCCGCAACCCGGCCGACGCGTCGGATCTCGTCCAGGAGACCTTCGTGAAGGCGTTCGCCGCGTGGGCGTCGTTCACGCAGGGCACCAACCTCAAGGCGTGGCTGTACCGCATCCTCACGAACACGTACATCAACACGTACCGGAAGAAGCAGCGCGAGCCCTACCAGGGCACGATCGACGACTTGGAGGACTGGCAGCTCGGCGGGGCCGAGTCGACCACGGCGTCGTCGGCGCGATCGGCCGAGGCCGAGGCGATCGACCACATGCCGGCATCCGTCGTGAAGGACGCGTTGCAGTCGCTCCCGGAGGACTTCCGACTGGCCGTGTACCTCGCGGATGTCGAAGGATTCGCGTATCAGGAGATCGCGGACATCATGAAAACCCCCATCGGCACGGTCATGAGCCGTCTGCACCGTGGCAGACGTCAGCTCCGCGACCTGCTGTCCGAATATGCGAAAGAGCGCGGCATCGATGTGCCCGCCACGAGGAGTGCGAAATGACCGACTGCGGTTGCGACAAAGCCCGGCAGGACCTCGAGGAGTACCTGCGCAACGAGATCTGCCACACGCGCCACTCGGACATCACCGAGCACCTGGAGAACTGCGCCGCGTGCCGCGACGAAGCCCTGGTCGCCACCACCCTGACCGCGGTGGTCGCGCGCGCGTGCAAGGAGGCGGCGCCGGAGGACCTGCGCGATCAGGTGCTCGCGCGGCTGCGCGCGGAGCAGGCGACGCACCACTGACCGGACGGCACCCGCTGTCTCACGAAAGAAGAGGCCCCGCCGAAGCGGGGCCTCTTCTTTCGTGAAGGCGCTCAGAAGGTGAGCGCCTTCACCATGATCGCGGCGTGCTCGCGGGCGTGGACCTTCGGCGAGCCGGTCGCTGTGGAGGCGGCCGAGGAACGCGAGATCCGCTTGATCGTGCGGCCGTGGAGGTGCTTGACGACCTCGAGCGCGATGAACGGCCAGGCGCCCTGGTTCTCGGGCTCTTCCTGGACCCAGAACAGCTCGGCGTTCGGGTAGCTGTCGAGCACCGCGTTGAGCTGGTCGATCGGCGCCGGGTAGTACTGCTCCAGGCGGACGAGCGCGACCTTCTCGTTCGGGCTCTTCTCGAGCTCGGCGGCGAGGTCCCAGTGGATCTTGCCGGCGTGCAGCAGCACCCGGGTCACCGCCTCGCGGTCGAGGGAGCGGCTGTCGTCGATCACCGGCTCGAACCGGCCGTCGAGGAAGTCCTCGACGGGGCTCGTGGCGTTGCGCAGGCGCAGCATCGCCTTCGGCGTGAAGACGACGAGCGGCCGGCGCGGGCGGGCGTACGCCTGACGGCGCAGCAGGTGGAAGTACGACGCCGGCGTCGACGGACGTGCGACGGTCATGTTGTCCTGCGCGCACATCTGCAGGTAGCGCTCGATGCGCGCCGACGAGTGGTCGGGTCCCTGGCCCTCGTAGCCGTGGGGGAGCAGGAGCACGACGCCGGACTGCTGGCCCCACTTCTGCTCGGCCGAGGAGATGAACTCGTCGATCACCGACTGGGCGCCGTTGGCGAAGTCGCCGAACTGGGCCTCCCACAGCGTGAGGGTGTCGGCCCGCTCGACCGAGTAGCCGTACTCGAACGCCATCGCGGCGTACTCGCTCAGGAGCGAGTCGTACACGTAGAAACGGCCCTGGTTGTCGCTCAGGTTCGCCAGCGGCAGCCACTCCTGACCGTTCGCACGGTCGTGCATGACGGCGTGACGCGTCACGAACGTGCCGCGTCGGACGTCCTGACCGGCGAGGCGGACGTTCGAGCCCTCGACCAGCAGCGAACCGAACGCGAGCAGCTCGCCGAAGCCCCAGTCGATCTTGCCGTTGCGGCTCATGTCGTGCCGCTTCTCGAGCAGCTGCTGCAGCTTGGTGTGGACCGTGAAGCCCTCGGGCTTGTTGACGAACGCGTCCCCGATGCGCTCGATGACGTCGCGGGCGACCCCGGTGGTCTCGGGCTCGCCGACGGCCGTGTCGGCCGGTTCGTCCGCCGCGACGACCGGCGAGGTACCGGTCTGGGCGGCGTGCGTCTCGGCGAAGGCGATCTCGAGGCGGTTCTGGAAGTCCTGCTTGGCCTTCTCGTACTCCTCCTCGGTGATGTCGCCGCGACCGACGAGCGCCTCGGTGTAGAGCTTGCGCACCGAGCGCTTGGCCTCGATCAGGTTCGTCATGAGCGGCTGCGTCATCGAGGGGTCGTCGCCCTCGTTGTGACCGCGGCGCCGGTAGCAGACGAGGTCGATCACGACATCCCGGTTGAACTCCTGCCGGTAGCGGAAGGCGAGCTCGGCGACGTGGACGACGGCCTCGGGGTCGTCGCCGTTCACGTGGAAGATCGGCGCCTGGATCGTCTTGGCGACGTCGGTCGCGTAGATCGACGTGCGGGCGTCGAGGGGGAGCGTCGTGAAGCCGACCTGGTTGTTGACGACGACGTGCACCGTGCCGCCCGTGCGGTAGCCGCGCAGACGCGACATCTGCAGGGTCTCCATCACGACGCCCTGGCCGGCGAAGGCCGCGTCGCCGTGGACGAGGATCGGCAGCCACGAGAACGAGCCGATGGGGAGGCGGTCCTGCTTGGCGCGGACGATGCCCTCGAGGACGCCGTCGACCGTCTCGAGGTGCGAGGGGTTCGCCGCGAGGTAGACGGGGAGCTCCTCGCCGCCGTCGGCGACGAAGGTGCCCTGGGTGCCGAGGTGGTACTTGACGTCGCCCGAGCCGCTCTTCGAGCCGACGGCGACGGAGCCCTCGAACTCGCGGAAGATCTGGCTGTAGGTCTTGCCGGCGACGTTCGTGAGGACGTTGAGGCGACCGCGGTGGGCCATGGCGATGGCGGCGCCGTCGAGGCCCTCGGCCGCCGCGCCCTGCAGGATCTGGTCGAGCAGTGGCACGAGCGACTCGCCGCCCTCGAGGCTGAACCGCTTCTGGCCGACGAATTTCGTCTGCAGAAAGGTCTCGAACGCCTCGGCCTCGTTGAGCTTGCCGAGCACGCGCAGCTGCTCGTCGTGGCCGGGCTTCTGGTACTTGACCTCGAGGTTGTCCTGGAACCACTTGCGCTGCGTCGGGTCCTGAATGTGCATGTACTCGACGCCGATGGTGCGGCAGTACGAGTCGCGCAGGATGCCCAGGATGTCGCGCAGCTTCATCGTGCGCTTGCCGCCGAAGCCGTTCGTGACGAACTCGCGGTCGAGGTCCCAGAAGGTCAGGCCGTGGTTCTCGATCTCGAGGTCGGGGTGCGTGCGCTGCACGTACTCGAGCGGGTCGATGTCGGCCATCATGTGGCCGCGGACGCGGTAGGAGTTGATGAGCTCCTGTACGCGAGCCGTCTTGTCGACGCGCTCGGCGACGTCGACCTTGATGTCGCTCGACCAGCGGATGGGGGAGTAGGGGATGCGGAGCGCCGCGAAGATGTCGTCGTAGAACCCCTCCTGGCCGATCAGCAGCTGGTGCACGATCTTCAGGAACTCGCCCGAGCCGGCACCCTGGATGACGCGGTGGTCGTAGGTGCTCGTGAGCGTGATGGTCTTGCCGATGCCGAGCTCGCCGAGCGTCTTCTCGCTCGCGCCCTGGAACTCGGCCGGGTAGTCGAGGGCGCCGGCGCCGATGATGCAGCCCTGGCCCTTCATCAGGCGCGGGACGGAGTGGACCGTGCCGATGCCGCCGGGATTGGTCAGCGAGACCGTCGTCCCCTGGAAGTCCGCCGCGGTGAGCTTGTTCTTGCGGGCGCGCTGGACGAGGTCCTCATAAGCGGTGAGGTACTCGCCGAACGTCAGCGTCTCGGCCTGCTTGATGCTCGGCACCATGAGGGCGCGCGTGCCGTCGGGCTTCGGCAGGTCGATCGCGATGCCGAGGTTGATGTGGGCGGGCGCGACGACGGACGGCTTGCCGTCGACCTCGGCGTAGTACACGTTCTGGGTAGGGAAGGCCTTCAGGGCCTGGATGAGCGCCCACCCGATGATGTGGGTGAAGCTCACCTTCCCGCCGCGCGTGCGGGACATGTGGTTGTTGATGACGATGCGGTTGTCGATCATCAGCTTCGCCGGGATCGTTCGCACGCTCGTCGCGGTCGGGACGGTGAGGGACTCGTCCATGTTGGCCGCGAGGGTCTTCGGCAGTCCGCGCAGCGGCGTGACGGTGTCCTCGAGGACGGCCTTGTCGGCGGCGGGTGCGGCCTTAGGAGCCTCGGCCGGGATCGGCTGCGGTGCGGCCGGACGCGCGGTCGTCCGGGCGACGGGCGGGGCGCTCGCCGCGGCGGGACGGTTCTCCGCTGCGGGGGCCGCCGGAGCGGAAGCCGGTGCGGCGGATCCGGCCGGTGCGGATGCCGCCGGTGCGGGTTCCGTCGCGGGTGCGCCGGAAGCTCCGTCGGGGGTGTAGGCCTCGAGGATCGGCCACCACTCCTTGTCCACCGAGTTCTTGTCGCGGCTGTACTGCTCGTACAGCTCCGCGACGAGCCATTCGTTGGCTCCGAACTCCCCGTCGCTCGTAGTTCCCACGCCGGTCGCCTGACTGGACACGGTTCCGCCTGCTTTCGTCGTCGACGTTCGAAATGTGCGGTGCCCGCGCGGCCTCGCGCACAGAGATCAAGGGTATCCCAGGTTCGCGTCCGCCCGACCCGCTCACGCCGCCCGGCGCAGGGGCTCGACGGTCGCCTAGCGTGGGAGTATGCACTTCTCCGGTGAGCGGCCCGCAGGCGACCTGACCTACTCCGACGTGTTCCTCGTCCCGCGACGGTCGGACGTGACGAGTCGCCTCGACGTCGACCTCTCACCCGGCGACGGGACGAGTGCGACGATCCCGCTCGTCGCCTCCAACATGAACTCCGTCACGGGACCGCGCCTCGCGGCGACCCTGGCCCGTCGCGGCGGGCTCGCGGTTCTGCCCCAGGACATGCCGCTGCAGGAGGTCGACGCGGCGATCCGGTGGGTCAAGGACCAGCCGGTGCGCTGGGACACCCCGCTCGTCCTGCCGCCGGAGGCGCTCGTGTCGGAGGCGGCCGCACTCCTGCCTCCGGCCGCGGGGCACGGGATCGTCGTCGCGACGTCGGCGCACGGTGCGGGCGCACCGCGGGTGCACGTCGACGACATCCTCGGCATCGTTCCCGCCGAGCGGCTGGGGACGGCCCTGCCGGACGCGCGGCTCGGCGACCTCGTGCGGGGGCGGGCCGCATCCATCGACGCCGACGACGTGGACACCGCGCGGGCGGCCTTCGACCTCCTGGTCGCGGCGGATGCCGACATCGTCACGGTCCTGCAGCACGGCCACCTCGTGGGCACGCTGTCGCAGCGGACGGCCCTGCGCTCCTCGCTGTACCGTCCGGCGGTCGACGCCGACGGACGCCTCATCGTCGCCGCAGCCGTCGGGATCAACGGCGACGTCGCGGCGAAGGCGCGCGCCCTTGCGGCCGCCGGTGTCGACGCGCTCGTCGTCGACACCGCGCACGGTCACCAGGAAAGCATGATCCGGGCGCTCCGCGCCGTCCACGCCGAGGGGCTCGAGCTGCCCATCGTCGCCGGCAACGTGGTCACCGCCGAGGGGGTCCGCGACCTCGTCGAGGCGGGCGCCACGATCCTGAAGGTCGGGGTCGGCCCGGGCGCCATGTGCACGACCCGCATGATGACGGCCGTCGGCCGTCCGCAGTTCTCCGCGGTGCTCGAGACCGCCGAAGCGGCGACCGCCGCCGGTGCCCACGTCTGGGCGGACGGGGGTGTCCGCTACCCCCGGGACGTCGCCCTGGCCCTGGCGGCGGGCGCGGCATCCGTCATGATCGGCTCGTGGTTCGCCGGCACGATCGAGGCGCCGGGCGAGCTGCGGGTCGACGCCGACGGGCGGGTCTTCAAGGAATCGTGGGGCATGGCGTCGACGAAAGCGGTACAGGGGCGCTTCGGTCGCCTCGACCCGTTCGAGCGTGCCCGGAAGGAGCTGTTCGCCGAAGGCATCTCGTCGTCGCGCATCTACCTCGACCCGCTGCGCCCGAGCGTCGAGGACCTGCTCGACATGATCACCTCGGGTGTGCGTTCGTCGTTCACGTACGCCGGAGCCGCGACGGTCGCCGACTTCCACGAGCGGGCGACGGTCGGTTTCCAGTCGGCGGCCGGATACGAGGAGGGCAAGGCCCTGCCCGTCAGCTGGTGAGCCGGCGCCCCCGGGTGGGGGCGGGCGTGCCGTAGAATCGTCCGCACAATGGACGACCCTCCCAGTAGACCCTCGCCCCACCGACCCTGCTCCCCGATGATCGGGGGTGACGTGTGATGGACTACGTCATGTTGGGCGTGGGGCTGCTCCTGACCGTGGGAACCGGTCTGTTCGTCGCGAGTGAGTTCGCCCTCGTGAACCTCGACCGCGCCGACCTCGAGGCGCGCCGCGCCGCCGGCGAGACCCGTCTGTCGCTGACGATCAACGCGCTGCGGATCACCTCGACGCACCTGTCGAGCGCGCAGCTCGGCATCACGCTGACGACGCTCCTGACCGGTTACACGATGGAACCGGCGCTGTCGAACCTGCTGAACCCGGTCTTCGCCCTCTGGGGCGTGCCGGAGGCGGCATCCCGTCCCATCGCGACCGTCGTGGCGATCACGGTCGCGACCGTCTTCTCGATGATCATCGGCGAGCTCGTCCCGAAGAACTTCGCGCTCGCCGTCCCGCGGCAGACCGCGAAGCTCGTGATCGGGTTCCAGACGGTCTTCACGACGGTCTTCCGCCCCGCCATCCTCCTCCTCAACGGCAGCGCCAACGCGGTGCTGCGTGCCATGGGCGTCGAGCCCAAGGAGGAGCTGTCGGGTGCCCGCACCGCCGAGGAGCTGTCGAGCCTCGTGCGGCGCTCCGCGAGCGCCGGTGTCCTCGAGGAGGACACCGCGTCGCTGCTCGATCGCACGCTGACCTTCTCGCGGCTCACGACCGCCGACGTCATGACGCCCCGGCCGAGCGTCCACGCCGTCGCCGCCGACGACAGCGTCGAGGAGATCGTGCAGCTCGCGCGCCGCACCGGCCACAGCCGGTTCCCCGTCTACGGCGAGTCGATGGACGACATCACCGGCATCGTCCACCTCAAGCAGGCCGTGTCGGTGCCGCGCGAGCGTCGTGCCGACGTCCCCGCCGCCGCGATCGCGCAGGAGCCCCTGCGCGTCCCCGAGGCCGTCCACCTCGACGGCCTCATGTCCGAGTTGCGCTCCCGCGGGTACCAGATGGCGATCGTCGTCGACGAGTACGGCGGCACGGCGGGTGTCGTGACGCTCGAGGATCTCGTCGAGGAGATCGTGGGCGAGGTACTCGACGAGCACGACCGCAGCCGCGCGGGCGTCGTGCGGGCGAAGGGGTCGATCATCTTCCCCGGCGACCTGCGTCCCGACGAGGTGCTCGACCGCACCGGCATCCGCGTCCCCGAGGGCGACGTGTACGACACCGTCGGCGGCTTCATCATGGCCACGCTCGAGCGCATCCCGGCGGTCGGCGATCAGATCACCCTCGAGGACGGGACCATCACCGTGCAGCGGATGGACGGTCGTCGCGTCGACCGCGTCAAGTTCGTGCCCGCTCCCGTGCCGGTCGGCGCCGAGACCGAAGGAGGTGAGCGCCGATGAGCGACTGGGCCGGAATCGCCTGGCTGGTCGTCCTCCTCGTGGCCAACGCCTTCTTCGTCGGCGCGGAGTTCGCCGTCATCTCGGCGCGACGCTCGCAGATCGAGCCCCTCGCCGAGAAGGGGTCCCGCTCGGCGAAGACCGCGCTGTGGGCGATGGAGCACGCCACGCTCATGCTCGCCACGTGCCAGCTCGGCATCACGATCTGCTCGCTGCTGATCCTGAACGTCTCGGAGCCGGCGATCCACCACCTGCTGGCCGTGCCGCTGGAGGCGATCGGGCTGCCGTACGCGGTCGTCGACGTCACCGGGTTCGTCATCGCGCTGCTGGTCGTGTCGTACCTGCACGTCGTGTTCGGCGAGATGGTGCCGAAGAACCTCGCGTTCTCGCTGCCGGACCGCGCCGTCCTGCTGCTCGCCCCGCCGCTCGTGTTCGTCTCGCGGGTCTTCCACCCGATCATCGTCGCGCTCAACTGGATCGCGAACCACGTCGTCCGCCTGTTCCGCGTCGAGCCGAAGGACGAGGCCGCCTCGACCTTCACCCTCGACGAGGTCGCCACGATCGTGAACCAGTCGCGCATCGAGGGTGTGCTCGACGACGCGTCGGGCGCCGTCGCCATGGCGGTCGAGTTCACCGACAAGAAGGCGAAGGATGTCGCGGTCCCGCTCTCGGAGCTCGTCACCCTACCCGAGCACACGACGCCCGACGAGATCGAGCGGGCCGTGGCCCGTCACGGGTTCTCGCGCTACGTGATCGTCGACGACGAGGGGATGCCGCTCGGTTACGTCCACCTCAAGGACGTGCTGCGCGCGGCGGAGGGACCGGATGCCGAGGCGACGGTGGACGCGCCGATCAAGCCGAAGCGCATCCACCACATGATCCCCATCGGCGAGGCCACCGACCTCGAGGACGCGCTCGCGCTCATGCGGCGTTCGAGTCGTCACCTCGCGCAGGTGCGCGATTCGGCGGGGGAGACGACGGCGGTGCTATTCCTCGAGGACATCATCGAGGAGCTCGTCGGCGAGGTGCATGACGCGACGCGGCGCCTCTGAGGTCGCCGGCGACGCGTCGCGGGCGACTCAGCGCCGCCGGGCGCGGAGGTACTGCGGCGGCCACAGCGCCGCAGCCTCCGCGTCGCCGAACTCGTCGGCGGCGCGCAGGGCGAAGTGGGGGTCGCGGAGCCAGCCGCGACCGACCATGACGGCGTCGGCGAGCCCGTCCTGCAGGATCGTCTCGGCCTGCGCGCCGTCGAGGATCTCGCCCACCGCCGTGACGAGGAGTCCGGTGCGCTCGCGCACCGTGGCCGCGAACGGCACCTGGTAGCCGGGACCGGTCGTGATGCGCTGGTGGGCGACGAGCCCGCCGGTGGAGATGTCGATGACGCTCGCGCCCCGCTCACCGACCCAGGCGGCGACGGTCGCCGTCTCTTCGACGCCCCAGCCGCCGTCGGCCCAGTCGGTGGCCGAGAACCGGACGGCGATCACCCGGCTCGGCGCGGCCTCGCGGACGGCGGTGACGACGCGCAGCAGGAGGCGCGCACGGTTCTCGAGCGATCCGCCGTAGGCGTCGGCGCGTTCGTTCGACAGCGGCGAGAGGAACTGGTGCAGCAGGTAGCCGTGGGCGGCGTGGACCTCGAGGAGATCGAACCCGGCCTCGTCGGCGCGGCGGGCGGCCTGCGCGAAGGCGTCGACGAGGGCGTCGATGTCGCCGTCGGTCATCGCGACCGGCTGCGCGTAGCCGTCGAACGCGATCGCCGAGGGGGCCACCGTCGTCCAGCCGCCCTCCGCGGGGGCGACGGAGCCGCGGGCGTCGTCCCACGGCCGGTGGGTCGAGGCCTTGCGGCCCGCGTGCGCGAGCTGCACCCCGGCGAGGGCGCCGCGGGCGTGGATCGCGGCGACGATCGGAGCCCAGGCATCCCGCTGCGCGTCGTTCCAGAGCCCCGCGTCGTGCGGGGTGATCCGCCCCTCGGGGGTGACGGCGGATGCCTCGGCGATGACCACGCCCGCACCGCCGGTCGCGAACTGGGCGAGGTGCACGTGGTGCCAGTCGTTCGGCACACCGTCCACCGCCGAGTACTGGCACATCGGCGAGACCCACAGGCGGTTGCGCGCGGTGGCGCCGGCCAGTTCGAGGGGGCGGAACAGCAGGGTCATGGACGGACTCCGTCGCAGTAGGGTGGGCGCCATGGCGGCGCGGGGATGGACGAGGGCGGACACGGCCGAGGTCGTCTTCGGGCCAACGGCGGACGACGACAAGTATTCCCGCGGTGTGGTCGGCCTGCGGACCGGATCGACGGCCTTCCCCGGTGCGGCGGTGCTCGGCGTCGAAGCCGCCTGGCGGACGGGCGTCGGCATGGTGCGCTATCTCGGACCGCAGCGCGCGGCGGACCTCGTACTCGCCCGGCGCCCCGAGACGGTGACCGCGGACGGTCGCGTGCAGGCGTGGGTGGTCGGGTCGGGGACGGATGCCGCGCACCGCTCCGCGCGCGAGCGCGCCGCGCTCGGCGGCATCCTCTCGGGGGAGGTCCCCGTCGTGGTCGACGCCGGCGCCCTGGATCTCGCCCCGGCGGCGGCCGCGCCGGTCGTGGCGACACCGCACGGCCGCGAGCACGAGCGGCTGCGGCGGATGCTGGGGCTCGACCCGGACGTGGACGATGCGTCCGAGACGGCAGCCGTCCTCGGCGGTGTGGTGGTGCGCAAGGGCGCGACGACGGTGGTCGCCGCGCCCGGCGAAGCGGCGATCGAGATCACGGCTCCCACCTCGTGGCTCGCGACCGCCGGCACCGGCGACGTCCTCGCCGGAACGGTCGGTGCCGTGATCGCCGGCGTCGTCGGGCGGGGCGGGGCGCCGGGCGACCTGGGCGCGCTGCAGCGGGCCGCGGCATCCGCAGTCTGGCTGCACGGCCACGCGGCGGCGCTCGCCGTCGCCGCCCACCGCGGCGGACCGATCGCGGCGCTCGACGTCGCGGAGCACCTGCCGTACGCGGTCGCCGAGGTGCTGGCCGGCTGACACGCGTCGGTCGGCGGCGCCCGTAGGCTGGGCGCGTGACGAACCGCGTGCTGCTGTGGACCGTGTTCGTCCTCGTCCACGCGGGTGTCGGCCTGCTGGGGTTCCTCCTGCCGAACGAGCCCATGGGCGACGTGTACCGCGTTTACGAGCCGTGGTCGCGCGCGGTGTTCTCCGGCGGCGGCGTCGTCGGCGTGACGCAGGACTGGGTCTACCCCCAGCTCGCGCTGCTGCCCATGCTGCTCGCCCATCTGCCCGCCGGCCTCGTGGGCGATTACACGGTCGGCTGGGCCGTGCTCGTGACGCTGGTCGACGCGGTCGCCTTCGCGGTGCTCGTCGGCCGCGGGCACTCCCGCGGGCGCGTCATCGCCGCCGTCTTCTGGCTCGCGGCGATCGTCTGCCTCGGCCCCGTCGGCCTGTATCGGATCGATGCGGTCTCGGTACCGCTGGCGATCCTCGGATGCCTGTGGCTGCTGCGCCGGCCCGCGCTCGCCGCCGCGCTCCTCGCGGCCGCGACCTGGATCAAGGTGTGGCCCGCCGCCCTCCTCGCGGCGGCCGTCGTCGCGGTGCGCCGTCGCGCGAGGGTGATCGCCGCCGCAGCGCTCGTGAGCGTCGCGGTGCTGGGTGTCGTCGTCGCCGCCGGCGGAGCGGACCATGCGCTGGGATTCGTCACCGGGCAGACCGGGCGCGGACTGCAGGTAGAGGCGCCCGTGAGCGCGCCGTACGTCTGGGGTGCGCTGCTGGGCGCCGACGGGTCGGCGGTGTACTACGACCAGGGCCTGCTCACCTTCCAGGTCACCGGCCCGCAGGTCGACCTCGTCATCGCCGCGATGACGCCGCTGCTCGCCCTCGCGGCCGCCGGCGTCCTCCTGCTCGGGGCCTGGCAGGTGCGTCGCGGAGTGCCGTTCGTGCGCCTGTTCCCCGTCCTCGCGCTCGCCCTCGTGCTCGTGCTCATCGTCGCGAACAAGGTCGGGTCGCCGCAGTTCCACACCTGGCTGTTCGCCCCCACCGTCCTGGGCCTCGTGATCGACCGGCACCGATGGGTGGCTCCCGCCGCCCTCGTGCTCACGGCCGCCGCGCTCACCCAGCTCGTGTATCCCGTCCTCTACGGCGGCATCATCACACCGGCGGTCCTGCCCGTCGCGGTCCTCACGCTCCGCAACCTCGTGCTGGTGGGCCTCCTGGTGTGGATGGTCGCGCGCCTCGTCCGCCTTCCCGCATCCGTGTCCGCTCCCGTCCGCGTCGCCCCCTGATCCCGGAGGTCCTCCCATGCTCGTCGCCTTCTCCGTCGCCCCCTCCGGTGACGGCAACCCGGACGGTTCCGTCCACGACGCGGTCGCCGCGGCCGTCACGGTCGTCCGCGCGTCGGGGCTGCCCCACCGCACCACGAGCATGTTCACCGAGATCGAGGGGGAGTGGGACGAGGTGATGGCCGTCGTCAAGGGCGCCGTCGACGCCGTGCAGCCCTTCGGGTCCCGTGTCTCGCTCGTGCTGAAGGCCGACATCCGCCCGGGGTACACCGGCGAGATCGACGGCAAGATCGCTCGGTTGGAGACGGCGATCGAATCGATTCGTGGCGAGCAGGGGAGCGGGACTACGATCTCGGAGTGACCTCCGCCCCCACGCGTCCCCGCCGCGCCCTCCTCGCGCTCGCCGTCGGCAGCTTCGGCATCGGCATGACCGAGTTCGTCGTGATGGGGCTGCTCCCCGAGATCGCGCGCGAGCTGCTGCCCGCCGCGTGGGCGAGTTCGCAGGAGGACGCGATCGCGCAGGCGGGGTGGCTCATCACGCTCTACGCGCTCGGGGTGGTCATCGGAGCGCCGACGATCGCGGCATCCGTCGCCAAGTACCCGCGTCACCGCGTCATGATCCTGCTCGCGGCGGCGCTGACGCTGTTCAACGCGCTGACCCTCGTGCTGCCGACGTTCGAGCTCGTCGCGGCATCGCGCCTCCTGGCGGGACTGCCCCACGGCGCGTACTTCGGTATCGGCGCGCTCGTGGCCGCCGACGTCATGGGTCCGGGGAACCGGGCCAAGGGCGTCGCCTTCGTGCTGACCGGTCTGACGGTCGCGAACGTCGTCGGCGTGCCGCTCGGCACCTTCCTCGGGCAGAACCTGGGCTGGCGGTGGGCGTTCGTGCTCGTCGTCGCCATCTTCGCCGCTGCGACCGCCGCGATCGCCGTGACGGTGCCGCGCCGGGCGGGGGAGCCTTCGCGCACCCTCCGCGCCGAGCTCGGGGTCTTCCGCATCGGACAGGTCTGGTTCGCGCTCGGGATCGGCGCCATCGGCTTCGGCGGCTTCTTCGCCGTCTACACGTACGTGTCGCCGCTCGTGACCGAGGCCGCGGGGTCGCCCGCGTGGGTCGTCCCGATCACGCTCGTGATCCTCGGGATCGGGATGACGGTGGGCAACCTGGTCGGCGGGCACCTCGCCGACGTCGACCTGATCCGCGCGATGTTCGGGCTGCTCGGCCTGCTGGCGCTGTCGCTGCTGCTGCTCGCCCTGACCTCGGGGTGGATCGTGACGGTCGTGATCTTCGTCTTCGCGGTCGCCTTCGCCGCATCGGCGGTCAGTCCCACCATCCAGACCCGCCTCATGGACGTCGCCGGCGACAACCAGTCGATCGCCGCCGCGCTCAACCACTCCGCCCTCAACACCGGCAACGCCATGGGCGCGGCCCTGGGCGGTGCCGTCATCGCCGCGGGGTTCGGCTTCGCGGCGCCCGTGTGGGTCGGCTTCCTCCTCGCGCTTGCCGGGCTCGGCATCGCCGCGCTCAGCGTCACCCTCGAGCGGCGGCACGCCCGCACACCCGCCCTGGTCTGACACGCCGCAGCGGGCGGCGCAACCCCGTCCGCGACCGAGCCCGCGACTCGCTAGCGTCGAGCCATGTCCCGTAACTCGCGCCGGTTCGCCTGCACACCCGACGACGTGTTCGCCGTCCTGGCGGACGGCTGGCTGTTCCCGTCATGGGTGGTCGGCGCGTCCCGCATGCGCGAGGTCGCCGACACATGGCCGCAGGTGGGCTCCCGGCTGCACCACTCGTTCGGCGTCTGGCCGGTGCTCATCGACGACGCGACCGAGGTGCTCGTCTACGACCCGCCCCGCCACGTGCTGCTGCGGGCGAAGGGATGGCCGATGGGCGAGGCCCAGGTCGACATCCAGGTCAAGCCGCACCGGGACGGGTGCATCGTGCGGATCCAGGAGGAGGCGGTCGCGGGGCCGGGCAGCCTCGTGCCGCAGCCGCTGCTCGATGTCGTCCTGCAGCTGCGCAACCACGAGACGCTGCACCGGCTCGCGTACCTCGCCGAGGGGCGCGCCGCGCGGCCGACCGACGAGACGACCGCCGAGGACGAGGGCGTCGCCGAATGAGCGACCTCGACGTCGTCGTCGTGGGGGCGGGCCCCAACGGCCTCGCCGCGGCCGTCACCCTCGCCCGTGCGGGCTTGGCCGTCCGCGTCTACGAGAAGGGCGCGACGATCGGCGGCGGAGCCCGGACGGCCGAGATGACCCTCCCCGGGTACCAGCACGACGTCTGCTCCGCCGTGCACCCGCTCGCGTTCGAGAGCCGCTTCTTCCGCGAGTTCGGCCTCGGCCGGCGCGTCGCGTTCGTCGTCCCGGAGGCGTCGTTCGCGCATCCGCTCGACGGCGGTCGCGCGGGCGTCGCCTACCGTGACCTCGACCGCACCGCCGACGGCCTGGGCCGCGACGGCGACGCCTACGCGCGTCTCCTGCGCCCGCTCGTCGAGCGTGCGTCGGAGGTCGCGGACTTCACCGGGCATCCGCTGCTGCGGGTGCCGCGGCATCCGCTCGCGGCGGTCTGGTTCGGCGCCCGCACGCTGGAGCAGGGGAGTCCGCTGTGGAACGCCCGGTTCCGAGAGGATGCCGCGCCGGCGCTGCTCACGGGGGTCGCCGCGCACACGATCCTGCCGCTGCCGAGCTTCGCCGGCGCGGGGGCCGGCCTCGCCCTGACGACCTACGCCCACGCCCGCGGCTGGCCGATCCCGGTCGGCGGCAGCCAGGCGATCGTCGACGCGATGGCCGACGACCTGCGCGCCCACGGCGGCGAGATCGTGACCGACCACGAGGTCACCTCGCTCGCCGAACTGCCGCCGGCGCGCGCCGTGCTGCTCGACGTCATCCCGCGCGCGTTCCTGCGGATGGCCGGCGACGCCGTGCCCGCGGGGTACCGCGGTGCGCTCGAACGGTTCCGGTACGGCGGGGCGGTCGCGAAGGTCGACTTCGCCCTGTCGGGACCGGTGCCGTGGGCGAATCCCGAGGTTGCGGCGGCCGGCACGGTGCACGTCGGGGGCACGCGCGCCGAGGTCGCGGCATCCGAGACCCTCATCGCGCATGGCGGCCTTCCGGACGCGCCCTACGTGCTCGTCGCGCAGCCCTCGTCGTTCGACGCGTCGCGCGCGCCGGCGGGCGGCCACACCCTGTGGACGTACACGCACGTCCCCGCGGGGAGCACGGCCGACCGGGCCGAGGCCGTCATCCGGCAGATCGAGCGCTTCGCCCCCGGCTTCCGCGACCTGATCCTCGCCGTCAACTCGCGGAACGCCGTCGAGGTCGAGGCGGAGAACCCCAATTACCCCGGCGGCGACATCGCCGCGGGCGCCCCGGCGCTCTGGCAGCTGCTGAAGCGACCCGTCGTCTCGCCCGAGCCGTGGCGGACGCCTCTCGAGGGGGTCTACCTCTGCTCCGCGTCGACGAGTCCGGGGCCTGGGGTGCACGGGCTCGCGGGCTGGCACGCGGCGCGGTCGGCGCTGCGGCACACCTTCGGGACGCGGATCGCCCCGGATCTGTCGCCCCGCTGAACGTCAGCTCTCGAGCAGGCGGCGCAGGTGCCGGCCGACGGCCTCGGTCTCGATGAGGAACCCGTCGTGGCCGAAGTCGCTGTGCAGCACGACGGTGTCGTCGTCGATGGTGGTGCGGATGCCGCGGCTGATGCGGTGCTGGCCTTCCACGGGGAACAGCCGGTCACTGTCGATGCCCAGCACGAGCGTGCGCGCCGTGACGCGTGCCAGGGCGTCCTCGACGCCGCCGCGATCGCGCCCGACGTCGTGCGAGTTCATCGCCTCGACGAGGGTCAGGTACGAGTTCGCGTCGAAGCGGCGCGTGAAGCGGTTGCCGTGGAAGTCGAGGTAGCTCTCCACGGCGTACCGGCCGCCCTCGCCGAAGGGACTCTTGTCGGACTGCCACGACCGCTGGAACCGCTGGTTCAGTTCGGTGGGCGTGCGGTAGTTCAGCAGGGCCATGCGGCGCGCGAGCGACAGGCCGCGATGCGGACCGTCGCCGTCGGGTGCGTCGTAGTAGTGGCCCCCGGCGAACCGCGGGTCCATCTGGATCGCCGCGAGCTGCACGGAGTTGAGCGCGACCTGGTCGGCGGTCGTCGTCGGCGGGGAGCACAGCACGCCGAGCCGCTCGACCCGCTCGGGATGCGTGACCGCCCACTCGAGCGCGTGCATGCCGCCCATCGAGCCGCCGACCACGCCCGCCCACACGTCGATGCCGAGAGCGTCGGCGAGCATGACCTGCGCGGCGACCTGGTCGCGGATCGTAAGGAAGGGGAACCGCGACGCCCACTCGTAGCCGTCGGGGGCGATGCTCGCGGGGCCGGTCGACCCCTGGCATCCCCCCAGGATGTTCGGTGCGACGACGAACCAGCGGTCGGTGTCGATCGGGGCGCCCGGGCCGACGATCTCACCCCACCAGCCGTCGGTCGCGTGGCCGGGACCCGCCTCGCCGCGCACGTGGCTGTCGCCCGTGAGGGCGTGCAGGATCAGCACGGCGTTATCGCGGGCGGGGGACAGCTCGCCCCAGGTCTCGTAGGCGAGTCGGATGCCGGGCAGGCTCGCGCCGCCCTCGGTCGCGAACGCGCCGAACTGCGCGAAGCGGCGCTCGCCCGCGGGATCGCCGTCGCGCCACGCCCCCGTCGCCGGCGGGCGCCCGAGCAGCAGACGCGCGTCGGCCTCGGTCACGGGTGCCGAGGGCACCGTGTCCTCCGAGGTCTGCCAGTCCATGTCTCCATTGTCCCGGCCGCGGCGGAGAGCCGGCGGAGTGTTACGGACGCACGACACCCCGCCGCGGGCGGACCCGGGCGGGGTGTCGGTCTCCTGAGGAGGGGAGGTCAGGCGCGGGCGGCCTCCGAGAGGCGGCGCGCGGCGGCGAGGGCCTGGTCGAGGTCGGCCTTCAGGTCGTCGATGTTCTCGAGGCCGACCGACAGGCGGACGAGGCCCGGCGTGACGCCCGAGGTGAGCTGCTGCTCCGGGGTCAGCTGCGAGTGCGTCGTGGATGCCGGGTGGATGACGAGCGAGCGCACGTCGCCGATGTTCGCCAGGTGGCTGAACAGGGTGAGCGCGTTGACGAACTCGCGACCTGCGGCGACGCCGCCCTTCAGCTCGAACGACAGCACCGCGCCGACGCCCTTGGGGGCGTAGCGGTTCGCCGCGGCGTACCAGGGCGAGGTGGGCAGACCCGAGTAGTTCACCGAGGCGACGTCGGGGTGGTTCTCGAGCCACTCCGCGATCTCCTGCGCGTTCTGCACGTGGCGCTCGATGCGCAGCGACAGCGTCTCGACACCCTGGATGAGGTTCCACGCGCTCTGCGGCGAGATGGCCGAGCCGAGGTCGCGCAGCAGCTGCACCCGGGCCTTGATGATGTAGGCCAGACCGTCGCCCACCGCGTCGGTGTAGACCGCGCCGTGGTAGGACTCGTCGGGGGTCGTGAGACCGGGGAAGCGGTCGGAGTGCTGGGACCACGGGAACGAGCCGCCGTCGACGATGGCGCCGCCGATCGTGGTGCCGTGGCCGCCGAGGAACTTCGTGACCGAGTGCACGACGATGTCGGCGCCGTGCTCGAACGGACGGATGAGGTAGGGCGTCGCGATCGTGTTGTCGACGATGAGCGGGACGCCCGCCTCGTGGGCGACGTCGGCGACGGTGCGGATGTCGAGCACGTTGATCTGCGGGTTGCCGATCGTCTCGGCGAAGAACAGCTTCGTGTTCGGGCGGACGGCGCGATGCCACTCCTCGACGTCGTCTTGGTTCTCGACGAACGTCGTCTCGATGCCGAGCTTGGCGAGCGTGTACTTGAAGAGGTTGTACGTGCCGCCGTAGATCGAGCTCGACGAGACGATGTGGTCGCCGGCCTGCGCGATGTTGAGGACGGCGAAGGTCTCGGCCGCCTGGCCCGAGGCGACGAGGAGGGCACCGGTGCCGCCCTCGAGGCCCGCGAGACGCTGCTCGAGGACGTCCTGCGTCGGGTTCTGGATGCGGGTGTAGATGTTGCCGAACTCCGCCAGGGCGAACAGGTTCGCGGCGTGGTCGGCGTTGTCGAAGACATACGAGGTCGTCTGGTAGATGGGTGTGGCGCGGGCCTTGGTGACCGGGTCCGGAGCGGCGCCGGTGTGGATCTGCTTGGTCTCGAAGCGCCAGTTCTCGGGTGCGGACATGACGGGCTCCCTGCGTGAGTGGACGGTGGGGTGACGGCCTGCGGACGGGATGCCGCGGGCTCGACACCGACGTTACGAGCCGCATCCGGCGAGGACAACGGAACGGACACGCGGCGTAACGTGACGGCGTGCCGCCGGCGGGTCGCGAGTGGCTAGCGTGGACCCCATGGCGAATCGACGTGCAGTGGTGACCGGCGCGAGCTCGGGGATCGGTGAGGCGGTCGTGCGCGACCTCCGCGCGAGGGGCTGGGACGTCGTCGGAGTGGCCCGGCGCGCGGCGCGCCTGGAGGCCCTCGACGCCGAGATCGGGTCGCGCTCGTACGCCGCCGACCTCACGAGCGAGGCGGACGTCGCGGCGCTCGCCGCGCACCTCGCCGACACCGGTCCGGTGCACGCGCTCGTCCACGTCGCGGGCGGCGCCCGCGGGACGCAGCGCGTCGAGGACGGCGACGCCGCCGACTGGCGCTGGATGTTCGAGGCCAACGTCCTGTCGGCGCAGCTGCTGACGGCAGCTCTCCTGCCGCTCCTGCGGCGCGCCGCCGAGGCCGACGGTCACGCCGACACGGTCTACGTCACCTCGACCGCGGCCCAGACCGCCTACCCGGGCGGTGCGGGGTACAACGCGGCGAAGGCGGGCGAGTCGATGCTGGTGCACGCGCTGCGGCTCGAGCTGAACGGCGAGCCGATCCGCGTCGTCGAGATCGCCCCCGGGATGGTGCAGACCGAGGAGTTCTCACTCAACCGCCTCGGCGGCGACCGGGCCGCGGCCGAGAAGGTCTACGACGGCGTCGACGAGCCGCTGACGGCGGCCGACGTCGCCGACGTCATCGGGTACGCGCTCGAGGCGCCGGGACACGTGAACCTCGACCTCGTCACGATGCGACCGGTCGCCCAGTCGGCGCAGCATCTGCTGGCGCGGGGGCGCCTCCGCCCCCGCAGCGATAAGGACTGACCGCGCTCAGCCCGCGGGCGGGGCGTCGGCGAACGCCACCTTCGGCACGAACACCAGCAGCACGGCGGCGAGGAATCCGCCGGCCGCGCAGATCGCCCACACCGTGAGGTAGCCGCCGAGCGAGCTCGCCGTCTGACCGACGACGCTGCCGGCGCCGGCAGCGAGGACCACGCCGAACACGGCGGACGAGAACGCGCCGCCGATCGTCTTCGTCGTGTTGGTCAGGCCGGAGGCCTCACCGGTCTTGCCGAGCGGGGCGGCCGCCGCCGCGGCGGCGGGCAGGGCGCCCACGAGCGCGCCGCAGCCGATGCCCGCGATCGACAGGTTCAGCAGCACCTGCCACACCTCGAGGTGGAACGGCAGGAAGAGCGCGTACCCGATGCCCACCAGGGCGGCGGCGGCGATGAGCGCGAGCCGCGGGCTGACCCGTCGCGAGGTGACGGCGAACAGCACCGCGCCGACGATCAGCGACACGAGGTACAGCCCGATCACGTACGAGCGCTCGGTCGCATCCAATCCGAGTCCGTAGCCGAGCGAGGAGTCCGTCCCGGCGTATGTGGACAGCGGGCCCTGCGCACCGAGCAGGCTGATGCCGATGAGGAAAGCGGTCGCCTGCACCGGCCACATGTCGGGGCGGGCGAGGACACGCACGTCGATCACCGGCGAGGCATGGCCCCGCTCGTGACGGACGAACCAGACGAGCACGCCGACGCCGACCACGAACAGCCCCACGACCCCCGCCCACGCGACCGGGCCGAGTGCGAGCTCACCGATGAGCCGCATCCACGCCAGTGCGCCGGTGACCAGCAGCAGACCCCACGCGAGCAGGACGACGCCCCACGTGTCGAGGCGGCGCTCGCCGCTCGGCGTCGACTCGGGCACGAAGACCCAGATGACGACCGCGATGAGCGAGACCGCGACGGCGGGCACCATGAGGGTGAGGCCGAGGTCGCCCGTCGCCGCGTAGATGCGACCCGCCGCCAGGGCGCCCATGATGGCGCCGGCCTCGAGCCCCACGACCAGCAGGCCGGCGGCGCGCCGGGTCATCGAGACGCCGCGGTTCTGCTGCCGCCCGCGTTCGAAGATCAGCGCGATCTCGAGAGGAAGCCACACGACGTAGAAGCCCTGCAGCGACCAGAATAGCAGGAACGTCCAGAACGAGTCGGCGAAAACGAGACCCCACGAGGCGAGCGCGGTGAGGATCGCCGCGACGAGCAGGATGCGCTTGTGGCCGAACATGTCGCCGAGCTTCGCGAGGATCGGCACGACGAGGGCGCTGAGCAGCAGCTGCCCCGCCTCGAACCAGTTGACGTCGGCGTCGCGGATCCCGAGCTGGATCACGATGTCGCTGAACAGGGGCACGTAGAACCCCTGCAGGATGCCGCTGACGATCTCGACGAGGATGAACCACCCGATGAGCCCGGCGGTGATCCCCGCGGCCGAGGAACGCAGCGCGGGGGAATGCAGGGCCGAGGAGCGCGCGGAGCCGGTCACGAGCGCGAGCCTAGCGCCGGAGGAGCCCGCGACCGCGAAGGCGCCCGCCCCGCAGGTCGTAGTCTGGGACCTCATGGACGAAGGGATGCCGGTGGCCGCCGAACGCGAGACGTTGACCTGGGACGATTTCGGCGGGGCGACCCGCGACCTCGCGCGATCCATCATCGCCGACGGGTTCGCTCCCGACATCGTCGTCGCCATCGCCCGCGGGGGACTGCTGCCCGCCGGAGCGATCGCGTACGGCTTGGGGGTGAAGAGCTGCGGTGCGTTGAACGTCGAGTTCTACACCGGCATCGGCACGGTGCTCGACGCCCCCGCGCTCCTGCCGCCCGACCTCGACCTCGGCGCCCTCCCCGGCAAGCGCGTGCTCCTCGTCGACGACGTCGCCGACAGCGGCCGCACCCTCGCGCTCGCCGTGAAGATGCTGCGGGAGGCCGGCGCCGACGTCCGCTCGGTGTGCATCTACACGAAGCCCGGGTCGATCGCGATGCCCGATTACTCGTGGCGCCAGACCGACCTCTGGATCGACTTCCCCTGGTCGTTCCGCGGAACCGTGGTCCAGGAGGACCAGGGGCTCCCCGTCGGCGCATGACCGCCCGCTCGCTCGACGACCTGGCCGCCGACGGTCTGCTCGACCCGGAATGGGTGCAGGCGCTCGGGCCCGTGGCATCCGACATCGCGGCCCTCGGCGACCGCCTGCGCGCCGACGAGCGCGGCTACCTGCCCGAGGGACGCCACGTCCTGCGCGCCTTCGCGCAGCCGCTGTCGCGGGTGCGGGTGCTCATCGTCGGTCAGGACCCGTACCCCACCCCGGGGCATCCGATCGGCCTCTCGTTCGCCGTCGAGCGCCACGTGCGCCCGCTGCCGCGCAGCCTCGCCAACATCTACGCCGAGCTCTCGGCCGATCTCGGCATCCCGCCGGCGTCGCACGGCGACCTGTCGGCGTGGACCGAGCAGGGCGTCCTGCTCCTCAACCGCGTCCTCACCGTCGCGCCCGGCGAGGCGGGCTCCCACCGCGGCTGGGGGTGGGAACGCGTCACCGAGCACGCGATCCGCACCCTCGTCGACCGGACCGGTCCGCTCGTCGCGGTGCTATGGGGGAAGGATGCCGCGGGCCTCATCCCCATGCTGGGCGACACCCCGCGCGTCGAGTCGGCGCATCCGTCCCCCCTCTCGGCGCGGCGCGGCTTCTTCGGGTCGCGGCCGTTCTCCCGGGTGAACGCGCTGCTCGAGGCGCAGGGGGCGGCCCCCGTCGACTGGCGGCTGCCCGACTGACGGGACGGGCCGCCGGTGAGCCGTATGCTGGCGGCATGCTGGAGGACGAGTACGAGCGCGATCGTCGTCGCCTGCCCCGTCACCTCCGCCGTCGGCCCGAGCCCGAGCGCGAGTTCTCCTTCGAGCTGCGTCCCGCCGTGCGCACCGACATGCCGGACGTCCGTGAGATCTACAACTACTACGTCACCAACTCGGTCGTGACCTTCGACGAGAAGCGCTGGACGCACGCGCAGTGGGTGGAGAAGTTCGACCACCTGACGAAGCTCGGGCTGCCGTTCCTCGTCGCCGTCTCGCCGACCGGGCAGATCCTCGGCTACGGCCTCGTCTCGCCCTGGACGGGCAAGAGCGGCTTCCGCTACACGGTCGAGAACTCGATCTACCTGGGTCAGGCTGCCACCGGCAAGGGACTCGGCACGGCGCTCCTGCAGGCCCTCGTTGCCGCGTGCGAGGAGAAGGGCATCCGCGAGATGGTCGCCGTCATCAGCGACAAGGGTGCCGAGGGCTCGCTCGCCCTGCACGAGCGGCTCGGTTTCGTCGAGGTGGGCCGGATGGGCCGCGTCGGGTACAAGTTCGGGCGATCGCTCGGCACGATCTACCTGCAGAAGCACCTGAACCCGAAGAAGAAGGAATCGATCCTCTCGCGCATCCGCGCACGCTGAGTCAGGGAGCCGGCACCGTCGCGCCGTCGGCCTGCACCCGGTCGATCAGGTCGCGCCAGGGCCCGGCGGCGTCGCCGTCGCCGAGCGACGCACGGCGGTCGCACGAGCCTCCGGCCACGGCGACCTCCCACGAGAACCGGTCGGCGCCGGGAGCGGATGCCGGTGGCTCCTCCCACGGGCACGCATCGATGAGCGGCATCCACCCGTCCGCCTCCTCGGGAGCGACCTCGACGCGCCACGCCCGGCGCAGCCCCGCGAAGCCGCCGGTGCGCACCACGACGATCGTCATCGGGTCAGCGGGTGCGGGCATCCTCCACGACTCCGACGCTCGCCCACGCGGTGCGGACGGCGACGGCCTCCTCCGAGTCCTCACCGTACTCCCGCGCCGCCGTGTCCGCGGTCGCCGTCGCGAACTGCGCGAAGGTGGCGGTGGGGCTGAGGGAACCCGCGGTGAAAGTGAGGTACCAGATACGTCCCGCGCGCTCCCAGGCGTAGCCGCCGAGCGCCGTGGCGACGAGGTGGAAGGCCTTGTTCGGGATGCCGGAGTTGATGTGCACGCCGCCGTTGTCGCCCGAGGTCTCGACGAAATCGCGCATGTGGGAGGGCTGCGGGTCCTTGCCGAGCACGTCGTCGTCGTAGGCGGTGCCCGGGGCGGCGAGCGAGCGCAGCGCCGATCCGGTGACGGCGTCGGTGAAGATCTCGGCGCCGACGAGCCAGGTCGCGGCATCCGCCGTCTGGCCGCGGTGATGCTGGTCGGTGAGCGCGCCGAAGACGTCGGCGATCGATTCGTTGAGCGCGCCGGACTGCCCCGAGTAGTCGAGGCCGCCGGCGCTCTCGATGACGCCATGCCCCAGCTCGTGCGCGATGACGCTGAGCGAACGGGTGAACCCGGCGAACACCTCGCCGTCGCCGTCGCCGAACACCATGCGCTCGCCGTCCCAGAACGCGTTGTCGTACGCCCGGCCGTAGTGCACGGTGGCGGCGAGAGCGCCGCTGCGGCCGTCGAGACCGACCCGCTCGAAGGCGTCCCAGAGGAAGGTGAAGGTCGCGCCGAGCCCGTCGTACGCCTCGTCGACCGCCGCGTCGCCGGTGGGGGCGGCGCCCTCGGCGCGGGCGGGGGTGCCCGGCAGCTCCTCGCGGTTCTGCGCGTCGGAGATCAGCCGGTCGGGGTCGGGCGCCGCCGAGACGACGAGGGCGTCGCCGTCGACCGACAGGTCGAGGTGCGCGCGCATCGGCGCGTACGCCCGCGGGACGGCAAGGGTCGCGCGTGCGGCGGCGACGGCGTGCGGGAATCGTTCGGCCGGAGCGGCCGCGAGACGGGCGAGCAGGTACGGCGGGACGATGGCGTGCATGCCGCCACGCTAGTGCCCGGTGCCGACACCCGGGCCGTCGGTCAGCGCTCGCGCGGGTCGATGACGGGGATCGACGCGAGCAGGCGACGGGTGTAGGCGACCTGCGGATCGAGCAGGACCTTCTCGGTCGGGCCCTCCTCGACGACACGGCCCTCGGTCATGACGACGACGTCGTCGCAGAGGTTCTGCACCACCCCGATGTCGTGCGAGACCATCACCAGGGTCAGGCCGTCCCGCTGCCGCAGGCCCCGGATGAGGTCGAGGATCTGCGCCCGGACGGTCACGTCGAGCGCCGACAGCGGCTCGTCGCCGACGAGGACGTCGGGCCGGTGCACGAGGGCGCGGGCGAGGGCGATACGCTGCCGCTGACCGCCCGAGAACTCGTGGGGGAACCGCTCCGCGGCGTCGGCGGGCAGGCCGACGTCGTCCAGCACCTCCCGCACGCGCGCGCGGTGGTCGCCCGGGATCTCGAGCGCCGACAGCGGCTCGCCGACGATGCGTCCGACGCTCATCCGCGGGTCGAGCGACCCGTACGGGTCCTGGAAGACGATGCCGGTCCGCCGCCGCAGCCAGTGCAGGGAGCGAGCGGGTGCGCTCCCGTCGACGGGACGCCCGTCGAACTCGACGGTGCCGGCGGTCGCCGTGTCGAGGCCGAGCAGCAGCCGCACGAGCGTGGACTTGCCCGAGCCGGACTCGCCGATGATGCCGAGGGCGCTGTGGGCGCGGACGTCGACGTCCACGTCGTCGAGCGCCGTCGTCCACCGTTTCGGTGCGAAGGCGCCGGCCCGCGGCATCCGGTACCGCCGCGTGAGTCCGCGCGCACGGATCAGTTCGCTCATGCGTCCCCCCTCGGTCGCCACAGGGTCGCCGTCGCGTCCCGCAGCAGGGCCTGCGTGACGGGGGAGGCGGGGGAGTGCAGCAGCGTGCGCAGCGGTCCCCGCTCGACGACGCGTCCGGTGTCGAGGACGACGGCGTCCGTCGCGATCTGCGAGAGCACCGCGAGGTCGTGCGTGATGAACACGAGCGACATCCCGTCCTCGTCGACGAGCTGGTGCAGCAGGTCGAGGATCTCGGCCTGGATCGTCACGTCGAGCGCCGTCGTGGGCTCGTCGGCGATGAGCAGACGCGGCCGGCAGGCGAGGGCCATGGCGATCGCGACGCGCTGACGCTGCCCGCCCGAGAGCTGGTGGGGGTAGCGGCGGATGATCGACTCCGGGTCGGGCAGGCGCACCCGGCGCGCCTCCTCGACCACCCGCGCCCACGCGTCGGCGCGGGCGACGCCCCGATGGTGGATGCGGATCGACTCGGCGATCTGTCGCCCCACCGTGCGGATCGGGTTGAGCGCCGTCTGCGGCTCCTGGAACACCATGCCGATCTCGTCCCCGCGCAGCTGCGCGAGGTCGCGGTCCCGCATCCCGATGAGCTCCCGCCCGTCCCAGCGGATGCTGCCGCCGACCTCCGCGCCGTCGGGGAGGAGCCCGAGGATCGCGAGCGCCGTGAGGGACTTGCCCGACCCCGACTCCCCGATGAGGCCGACGCGGTCGCCGTCGCCCACCTCGAGGTCGATGCCGTCGACGACGCGGCGACCGCCGACGTCGATCGTGAGTCCTGCCACCGAGAGCGTCATGCCGTCACCGCCGCGGGGGGTTCCGCGCCGACCGGGCCGACACGGCGCGACAGCGTGGGGTCGGTGGCGTCGCGCAGGGCGTCGCCGAGGATGTTGAAACCGAGCACCGTCAGGGTGATCGCGAGCCCCGGCCACACCACCGAGAGGGGGTGGACACTGATGAACCGCTGCAGGTCGGCCAGCAGCAGCCCCCACGACGGCTCCGTCACGGGGGCGCCGAACCCGAGGTAGGACAGTCCCGCCTCGGCGAGGACGGCGACGGCCATGCCCCAGGACAGCTGCACGATGAAGACCGGCGCGACGTTGGGCAGCAGGTGGCGCCACAGGTTCTGCCAGGGGGTCAAGCCCGAGGCGCGTCCGGCGAGCACGAAGTCGCTGTGCAGCACCCGGCGGAGCTCGGGTCGGGTCACCCGGGCGATGTTGACCCCGAACCCGATGCCGACCGAGACGACGACCACGAGAAGGGAGCCGCCCCACACCGCCGAGATCATCATCGCGATGAGCAGCACGGGGAAGGCGATGAGGACGTCGACGAGCACCGTGACGGCCTCGCGGACGGGCCGCGGGGTGAGCGCCCCGAGAGCCGCGAGCAGGAGTCCGATGACGGTCGCGATGACCCCGGCGCCGACGGCGACGAGGACCGTCGTGCGCGCGCCGGCCATCAGCAGGCTGAGGATGTCGCGGCCCGAACCGTCGGTGCCGAGCAGGTGCGCGGCATCCGGTCCGGACCACCGGTTCGCGATGTCGACGCGCTGCGGATCGAACGGCGTCCAGACCAGCGAGACGGCGGCGACGACGAGGATCACCAGCACGACGACGACGCCGAACCGTCCCGTGCCCGACCCCCAGAGCCGCTGCGCCCACGGGAACCGCCGCATCACTCGGCCTCTCGCTGACGCGGGTCGAGGAGGCGGTGCACGAGGTCGACCGCGAAACCGATGACGAGGACGAGGCCCGTGAGGACGAGCAGCTCGCCCTGCACCTTCACGAGGTCCCGGTTGCCGGTATCCTCCACGAGCATGCGGCCGATGCCGGGGAGGCTGAAGAGCTGCTCGATCACGACGGCGCCGACCATGATGCCGGCGACCTGGACGCCCAGCACAGTGACGACCGACAGGCCGACGCTCGGCAGGCCGTGCCGCAGGAGCGCCTGCGTGCGGGTGAGTCCCTTCGCGGCCGCCGTCCGCACGAAGTCCTGCCCCATCGCCTGCAGGGTCGCCGAGCGCACGAACCGGAGCAGGACCGCGCCCTCGACGACGCCGATCGTGAGGGCCGGCAGGAGCAGGGCGCGGACGGCCGCGCCGGGGTCGGACCACCCGGCCCGCGGGAAGCCCTGGGCGGGCAGCCAGCCGAGCGACACGGCGAAGACGACGACGAGCATCATCCCCGCCCAGACGACCGGGACGGCGGCGAGGGCCTGCGCGCCGACCGAGACGAGGACGCCGTCCGGTCGGCGGCGCCGGACCGCGGCGTGCACGCCGAACGGGACGGCGACGAGCAGGGCGATCACGAAGGAGAGGATGCCGAGGGGCACCGTGACCTCCGCCTTCTGCAGCAGCTCCGAGGCCACCGGTGTGCCGGTCAGTTGCGAACGTCCCAGGTCGCCCGTGAGGATGCCGGCGATCCAGTCGCTGTATTGCACGGGCAGGGGCCGGTCGAGTCCCAGGCGCTCGCGGATCCCCGCGATCTGCTCGGGGGTGGAGTTGACGCCCGCGATCAGTTGCGCGACGTCACCGGGGAGGATGCGCAGGGTCGTGAAGATCAGCGCACTGGCGACGAACAGGCCCAGCACCAGCAGGGCCAGTCGCGTCAGCGCGTAACGGATCACCCCTCGCTCTTGGCCAGTTCTGCGACGTTCAGTCGCTCGTTGACGTTGACCGTCGGCATCCCGCTCACGTTCGAGCCGACCGCGACGACGGACGCACCGTTGTAGAGCCAATCGGCGGCGTCGTCCTCGGACACGATGCGCGCGGCCTGCGCGAGCAGGTCGGCGGCCTCGGCGTCGTCCGTCGCGGCGACCGACTGCGCGTACAGCGCCTGTACCTCGGGGTTGTCGTAGGTGAAGTAGTAGTCGGGGTTCGCCCAGTTCTCGAAGTCGCGCGCCTCGGTGTGCAGCACGAAGCTCAGCTCGTAGTCCTTGTTGACGTACACGTCATTGATCCACGCCGGGAACTCGACGGGGTTCACCTGGAGGGTGATCCCCACGTCGCGCAGGTTGGAGACGAGGATCTGCGGGACCGTGGTGCCGTACGCCGAGGGGATCGTGAGCGTGAGGGTGAGGTCCTCGGCGCCCGCCTCGGCGAGCAGGGCGCGCGCGGCCTCCGGGTCGAACGGGGCGACGTCGGCGAGGTCCTCGTAGCCCGGGTCGAGCGACGGGATCGGGCCGTACATCGTCGTGCCGGCGCCGAGCGCCTCGACGATCGACGCGTTGTCGATCGCCTGGCGGATCGCCTGGCGCACGCGGTCGTCGGCGAGCGGACCCGAGGTCTGGTTGAACGCGAGCGTGCCCTTGTCCGTGGACTCGCCGATCTCGAGCGAGAAGTCGCCGTTCGCCTCGATCTGGTCCTTCAGGTTCGCGTCGAACCCGGTGAGCACGTCGAACTCGCCGGCCAGCGCGCCGCTGAGGGCGGCCTGGTTGTCGCCCACATAGGAGAAGACGACCTCGGCCGCGGCGGCCGGGGTGCCCCAGTAGTCGGCGAAGCGCTCGAAGACGATGCTGTCGCCCTCGCGCCATTCGGTGAGACGGAAGGGGCCGGTGCCGTTCGCCGCGGTCTTGCGGTCGATCGTGTCGCCCTCCTTCAGGACGAGCCCGGCGCGACCGGTGAGGCTCCACAGGAGCGTCGAGTCGGGCGCCTTCAGCGTGAGCGTCACGGTCTGCCCGTCGGCGGCGATGTCCGCGACGTTCGCGAGCCGCGCGGAGTCGCGGAAGGTCGGGGTGTCGCGCACCTGCGTCAGCGACCACACGACGTCCTGGGGGGTCAGCGGCTGACCGTCGTGGAAGGTGACGCCCTCGCGCACCGTGAAGGTGTAGGTCAGCTTGTCGTCGGAGACCTCGTAGTCGCTCGCGAGCGCCGGGACGATCTCCTGGTCGGGGGTGCGGGCGACGAGGCCCTGGTAGACGTTGTCGACGAGGATCTGGTCGAGGGCCGAACCGGCCGTCTCGCGGATGTCGAGGTTGCCCGGCTCGAGCACGAGACGCACGTTGACGGATGCGTCGGGGTCGGGGGTGCCTGCCGAGGCGGACGGACCGGGCTGGGAGCCGGTGCAGCCGGACAGGAGCAGGGCGCCGGCAGCGACGAGCGCGGCGGCGGCCAGGGCGGTGCGGCGAAGCATGTGCGTGGGGGATCCTTTCGGCACGATGGGGGTCGTCACTGCGGCCGCGCCATCGGAGTGCTCGGGTGCGCGTTACAGCCTAGAGTCCCGCGCGCGCAGTTCGGTCACCGGCCGTCATGTGCCGCGCGGACGGCCGCGGCGAGCTCGACGGGGCGCTCCTCCTGCACGTTGTGCCCCGATTCCAGCTCGACGTGGCGTGCGGCCGGCATCCGCTCCCGGAACTCGCGCCGGTCCGCCTCGGTGAGGAAGCCCCGCGTGCCGGTGACGAGGGTGACGGGGGCGGTGACCGCGGCGAGGTGGTCCCATCCCGCGGCGGAGAGGACACCGGCATCCGCCCGCTGCGCGGCGTCGACCGCTGCGGCGGCCCCCGGGTCCGCCGCGAGCCGGTTCGCGAGGTGCGCGTAGTGGTGCTTCCACTCGACGCGGCCGTCGGGGCGGATGCGGGAGTTCAGCGACACCCCTCGCGTGGCCGCCTCGCGCGACCCGCCGAGGCCGAACGAGAGTGCGCGGTCGACGAGCTCGTCGCGGCTCGCCCAGTCGGTGGGACCGGCGAAGAAGGCGCGGATCGAGGCGGCGGCGCCGTTCGGGTCGATGCCGGGGGAGATGTCGACGAGGACGAGGGCCGCGACGAGGTCGGGATGCCGCGCCGCGAGGGCCGCGGCGGTGAGCCCGCCGAGCGAGTGCCCGACGAGGGTCTGCGGGCGGCCGTCGGTCCAGGCGGTGACGGCGGGCGCGATGTCGGCGGCGAGGGTGTCACCGGTGTACTGCGCGTCGCTGCGCCACGACGAGTCGCCGTGCCCCGGCAGGTCCAGCACGAGCGCCGGGAGACCGGCGGCGAGGACCGTCGTGTCCCACGTGTGGGCGTTGAGCCCGGCGCCGTGGAGGAACGTGACCTCGGGCGCGAGGCCCGGGTCGCCGAACCGCAGGGCGCTCACCGTCCGTCCGTCCGGCAGGCTGTGCGTCAGCCGGCGCACCGGCGGGACGGGGACCCCGAGGGCGTCGCCCTGCGCGGGGAGGTAGGAGAACTCGTCGAACGCGTCGTCGTTCACGTTCCTCATTGTCGCCGATCCCCGGTGGCGGGGACGCGGCTACGGTGGACGGCATGAGCGATCCCCACCGCGTGCACCTGGCCCGCGCGAGCCGGCCGGCCTACGACGCCCTCGAGGCGTTCGCCAAGACCGTCGGCGACCTCGCCGCCGAGGCGGGGATCGACGCCCGCCTGCGGGAGATCGCCCTCATCCATTCCTCGCAGCTGAACGGATGCGCCTACTGCGTGCGCGTGCACGCCGATCGTGCCGCCAAGGCGGGGCTCACGATGGACGTCGTCGCGCAGATCGCCGTCTGGCGCGAATCGGGCGTCTTCACCGAGCGGGAGCGCGCGGCGCTCGAGCTCACGGAAGCCTACGTCTTCATCCACGAGGAGGGCGTCCCCGACGACGTCTACGACCGGGTCGGCGGCATCCTTTCCGAGGAGGAGTACGTCGCGCTCAGCTGGCTGCTCGTCTCGATCAACGCCTTCAACCGCATCGCGATCGCGGGGCGCTACCCCGTGCCCGAGCGCCCGGCGCCGCCGACACCGTGACGGTCCACGACGTCCCCGGCGTCTTCAACGTCCGCGACGTCGGCGGGCTGCCCGCGGACGGCGGCCGCACGAGGGACGGCGTCCTGTTCCGATCGGGGCACCTGGCGCGGCTGACCTCGGAGGGCCGCGAGCGGCTCGCGGCATTCGGCATCCGTCGCATCGTCGACCTCCGCGACGAGCAGGAGCGACGCGACGAACCGTCCCGCATCGACGGTCTCGGCGTCGAGACCGTGTGCCTGCCGATGTTCGCCGGGTCGGCCGCCTCGTTCTTCGACGACGACCTCTCGCTCGACGACCTGTACCGGGCGCTCGTCGACGGTTCCGCGTCGCGGCTGGTCGAGGTGGTGCGCGCCGTGCTGGCGGCGCACCCGGTGCTCGTCCACTGCACGGTCGGCAAGGACCGCACCGGGCTGTCGGTCGCCCTCGTCCTCGCCGCCGCGGGGGTCGACGAGGACGCCGTCGTCGCCGACTACGCGCGCACCGAGCACCTGCTGCCGGTGGCCCGCAACGACGCCGTCCTGCGCTTCCTCCGCGCCCGCTACCCGCACGCGCGGCACCTCGAGGACCTCGCGACGCGCTCGCCGGCAGAGGCGATGCGCGCCGTCTTCGAGGACCTGCGGCTGCGCTACGGCGGTCCGGTCGACTACCTGCGGTCGTACGGACTGCGCGACGACGAGATCGCCGAGCTCCGCCGCATCCTCATCGCGTGACGCCCCTCAGCGGCGCGGCACGTACCGCCCGTCCTCCAGGCCCGCCTCGATCTCGAACCGGTTGGTGAGGGGGTCGCGGCCGGCGAACAGGTACAGCAGCGGCATGAGCATGCCGTAGCGCCGCCACTGCTCCCGGTGCACCGCTTCATGGGCGAGCAACCGGTCGTCGATGGGGCCCGTGCCCGTGAGGAAGCAACCGCCGACGCAGACGCCACCGCGTCCGAACGTCACCTCGGGCATGCCGCGGAACACCCAGAGTCCGCCGCGGCGTTCGACCCGCCCCGTCGACCAGAGCGACCCCCACACGAACCCGAAGGCGGTGCCGGCCAGGTACCCGAGGCGGCTGAGGGGGGAGTCGAGCAGGATGCCGGGGATCCACCGGTCCCACCGTCGCCCGCGGTCGAGGGCACGCTCCGCGCGCTGCTCCCATCCGGGTGGAGGGAGCGGAGTCACGCGAAGGCTCCCAGCAGGCGGAGGATCGTGCCGAGGTCCTCGACCGCGGCGTCCCGGCTCGCGGGGGCGAAACCCGCGACGGAGGCGCCGACCAGCGGCATCCGCTCTCGCAGTCGTCCGATCGCGGCGACGACCTGGGCGGGCTGGGCGCCGAACGGGACCGGCTCGAGCACGCCCGTGATCGTGGCCGGGTCGAGGACGTCGAGGTCGATGTGGACGTACACCGCGTCGGCGCCGGTCGCGGCGACGGCGTCCGCGAGGGCCGCGGGGTCCGCGAGGGCGTCGGCGGCGAGCATCGTGACCGGCGAGGAGTCGAGCACGTCGGCCTCGCCGTCGTCCAGCGCGCGCGCCCCGACGAGGACGGTGCGCGCGGCAACGGCGGGGGGCGCGTCCGTGAACGGGCCCGGCGCGATCGCGGCGCGCAGGGCCATGCCGGCGAGGGCGCCCGAGGGCGAGGACGCCGGGGTGTGGAGGTCGCCGTGCGCGTCGAACCAGACGACGGCGAGGGAAGGATGCCGCGCGGCCGCCGCCGCGATCCCGGGCACCGCGACGGCGCAGTCGCCGCCCACGACGACGGCGGGCTCGTCGGCGCCGTCGAGCGCTTCGGCGATCGCATCGCGCACGCGGGTGAGGGTGCTGAACCGACGGATGCCGGTGCCGAGCGCCTCACCTGCTTCGGTGGGGACCTCGATCCGCGTGAGCGCGGACCGGGGGAGGTCGTCGGCGATCGCCTCGGCGCCGTCGATGAGACGCATCGCGCGGGCGGACGGCGAGCCCTGCCACTGCGGGGCGACGACGAAACGGGTCATGGACACCTCCGGGGAGCAGGACGGCGCCGGACCCGAGGGCCCGACGCCGTCCGTGCGGATGGGTTTACTGCTCGATCGCGCCGGCGTTGCCGCCGGTCTTGAGCGCGGCCAGGCGCGCCTCGACCTCGGTCAGCTCGCCGATGTCCTCGAGCTGATTGAACTGCGCGTCGATCGACGACGCCGCGATCTCGGCCTTGCCGGCGGCGAGGGCCTCCTGGCGACGGACCTTGTCCTCGAAGCGGCCGAGCTCGCTCGTCGGGTCGAGCACGTCGATCGACTTGACGGCGTCGTGCACCTTGTTCTGCGCCTCGGCGGTCTTGGCGCGCGCCAGCAGCTCGGAGCGCTTCGAGCGCAGCTGGTCGAGCTTCTGCTTCATGCCGTTGAGGCCGTCCTTGAGCTTCTCGACGACCTCGGTCTGCGCGGCGATCGAGGGGGCGATGGCGCGGGCCTCGTTCTCCTCGCTGATCTGGCGCTGCAGGGCGATCTTGGCGAGGTTGTCGAACTTGTCGGCATCCGTCGTGTTCCCGGCGGCGCGCAGCTCGTCGGCCTTGCGGCTGGCGGCGATGGCCTTGTTGCCCCACTCGGCGGCGGCCTTGACGTCCTCATCGTGGTCGCGCTCGAGCAGACGCAGGTTGCCGATGGTCTCGGCGATGGCCGTCTCGGCGTCGGCGATGTTGTTCGTGTAGTCGCGGACGAGCTGGTCGAGCATCTTCTGCGGGTCCTCGGCGGAGTCGAGGAGGGCGTTGATGTTCGCCTTCACCAGAGTCGAGATGCGGCCGAAGATGGACTGCTTTGCCATCGTGTTTCCTTTCCTAGCGGGAGGTCGTGAGGTCGAGGTCGGTGGGGAGGTCGTGGCCCTGCGGCGTCGGAAGATCAGAAGCGACCGCCTCCTCTGCGGGATCGGGAGCCGCCGCTGGAGCGTCCGATGGATCCGCCGCTGCGACCGCCGCTGCGCCGGGAGGAGCCGCCGCCGAACCCGCCGAACCCGCCGGAGGAGCGACGGGACCCGCCGCCGCTGAGGAGGGATCCCATGATGATGCCGCCCAGCATGCCGCCGAAGTCGCCTCCGCCGCCAGCGTTTCCGCCGCCGGCGAACGACCCCACGTCGCTCTGCGCGCGCCGTGTCGCCTCCTCCGCCAGGCTCGCGGCGCGCTGCGCCAGGGCGAGCGCCCGTTCCGGGTCGCCGTCCTGCGCCTGCGTGGCCTGCACCAGCGTGGCTCCGGCCTCGGCGAGCCGGGTGCGCGCGGTCGCTCCCACGGCGCCGCGACGGGCGGTGATGAAGTCCTCCGCGGCGGAGATCTGCGCCCTCGCCTGCAGCAGGGTCTGCGAGAGCACGCTGCGAGCGCGGTCGGCGCGCTGCTGCGCCTCGCGGACCTGGCCGAGCGCGCCGTCGATCGCGGTGTTCGCGCGCTCGAGCAGGGTGAGGGCCGCGAGCGGGTCGCGGTGAGCGCCGGTGAGATCCTCGCGCGCCGCGTCGAGGTTCTGCCGGGTGGCGGCGATGACGGGGGCGAGGCGGGCGTCGGGATCGGGTGTCGCCGCCGCGGCCGCGAGATCCGCTTCGAGCTCGGTGACGAGGGCGGCGCCGTCGCGTTCCGCGGCCTCGAAGTCGGCGGCGAGCTTCGTGATCGCGTCCTGCAGCTGGGTCGCCTGTGCGACGGCTTGCTCGGCCGCGCGGATGCCGACGGCCGCCGCAGCGCCGTCGCCCGCCGCGACCTCGCGCTGCGCCTCGGCGAGCCGTGCGTCGGCGAAGGTCAGCCGATCGCGCGCCTGCTCGGGGTTGTCGGCGACGGCGCTCAGCGCCTCTGCGCGGTAGGCGGCGCGGAGCTGCGTCAGGCGGGCGTCCGATTCCGCGGCCCGCGCGCCGACCTCGGCGCGGCGCTGCTGCACGCGGGCGAGCGCCTCGGGGGCGTTCGCGGCGAGGTCCCGCAGGGCTTCGAACGCGCCCGCCTTCTCGACCAGGGCCGCTTCGGCGGCGCGGGAGCGCTCGAGGATCTCCGCGTACCAGGCGCGGCGCTGCTCGGGGGAGTCGGGCGTCTCGTCATCCATCTTCTGCTGCAGGGCGAACGCCTGCTGCAGCGAGGCGCGCGCCTCGGCGATCGCCTGCTCGAACTCGCCCGTCGCGGCATCCCCGAACTCCGCCTTCGCGAAGCCGAGCTCCTGCGTGCTCGTCGAGATGGCGTCGTCGGTGCGGACCAGGGCGGCGCCGGCCTGTCGCTCGAGCTCCTCCAGCGGGACCTGTGCCTTGCCGGATGCCGCGCCCGCCCCGCGGCGCCGACGCCGACGCCGCACGAGCGCCCACACGACGAGGGCCGCCAGCGCAGCCACGACGATGACCACGACCCAGACGAGCCCGCCGCCACCGCCCCCGGACCGGGCCTCCTGGAGCCCGTCGGCCGCGGCGGTGCCGGCGCCCGCCCAGTCGTCGTTGCTCAGGGCGGGGAGCACGCGTTCCTGCTCGATGCGTGCGACGGCGTCCGGGGAGATCGGGCCGCTCGAGTCGGCGGAGAGGTAGTACGCGCGCCCCTCGGTCGCGACCGCGAGGAGGTACTGGTTCGGACCGAGGTTGTTGCGTTCGGCGGTCGCGTTCGCCCAGTCCTCGGCGCTCGACGGATCGGTGAAGTCGTCGACGTAGACGACCCACAGGCCGAGGCCGGTGTCGTCCTGCAGCTGCGCGAGACGGGTGTCGAGGCGGGCTTCCTGCGCGTCCGTGAGGACGTCGGATGCGTCGAGCACTCGGGTCTCGTCGAGGGTGACCGGCTCGGTCGCGGCGGCCGGTGCGGCGACGGCGACGCCGATGAGGACCGCGAGCGACACCGCCACGACGGACGTCAGGCGGGATCGCATCGTCCAGACCTCCGGGAGTCGCTCGAGTGCGGTCGGAACCGCCTGTCGCGAGTCTATGCCGCGACCCGTATGCCTCGGTACCGGCATCCGACCGGAGCGCCTGTGCGTTCCCTCTGTGTTCCTCCTCTAGGCTTCCCGGTTCGGAGGTGCCGATGGACGACCGGTATGGAAGCGACGTGCTCGCCGCGGGATGGCGCGACAAGGGGCGGCCCACGGTGGCGACGGTCCCCGCCGAGCGGGGTCTTGTCGTCGAGGTCGCGCTGGACGACTTCGTGGGTGCCGTGACCGGCGTGACGGCGGGGCACGTCGAGCTCGAGGACCGGCACGGCCGTGTGCGGCTGTTCCCGATCGGCGGCGGGTTCCTCGTCGACGGTCGGCCCGTTCAGCTCGTCCCGCCCCGCGCCGCAGCCCCCGCGGGACGGACCCGTACCGCGTCCGGCTCCTTCGCCGCCCCGCAGGCGCGGGCGCGCGTCGCCCGGGCCTCGCGCATCCTCGTCGAGGGTCGCCACGACGCCGAACTCGTCGAGAAGGTCTGGGGCGACGACCTCCGCATCGAGGGGGTCGTGGTCGAGTACCTGCAGGGCGTCGACCTCCTGGAGGATCTGCTCCATGCCGAGCCGCCGAGTGCGGAGCGTCGTTACGGCGTGCTCGTCGACCACCTCGTCCCGGGGTCGAAGGAGACGCGCATCGCCGAGCAGATCCTGCGGGGTCCGCACGGACGCTTCCTGAAGATCGTCGGACATCCCCACATCGACGTCTGGCAGTGCGTGCTGCCGCGCGCGGTCGGCATCGCCGCCTGGCCGGAGGTGCCGCGCGGGATCGAGTGGAAGAAGGGCGTCAGCCGCGCCCTCGGCTGGCCGGCCGAGGACCAGACCGACATCGCCCACAACTGGCAGCGCATCCTCGGGTCCGTCACGACCTACCGCGACCTCGACCCCGCCCTCCTCGGCCGCGTCGAGGAACTCATCGACTTCGTGACCGCATGAGCGGGCGACGCAAGGGCCGGCCCGCGGGGGCGCAGGACACCGCGGGATACCCTGATCGCATGCCCGACCCCGATGCGCCCGAGGCCGCGCCGCGCTTCCGTGACAAGCCGGTGTCGTTCGTGCGACGCAGCGGCCGCATGAGCGATGCGCAGGAGCGCGCGTGGGACGAGCTCTCGGGCACGTACCTGCTCGAGGTCGATCGGGATGCCGCGGCCACCAGCATCCGCCCCGGTTCCACGATCGACCCCGCCGCCGAGTTCGGCCGCGCGGCCCGGCTCGTCGTCGAGATCGGCTCCGGGCAGGGGCACGCGATCGTGCACGCCGCGGCGGCCGACCCCGCCACCGACTTCATCGCCGTCGAGGTGTTCCGCGCCGGGCTCGCCCGCACGATGCTCGACGCCGACCGTGAGGGCGTGCGGAACCTGCGGCTCGTCGAGGCGAACGCGCCCGAAGTCCTTGAGCACCTGCTGCCCGAGGCATCCGTCGACGAGGTGTGGATCTTCTTCCCCGACCCGTGGCACAAGACCAAGCACAACAAGCGCCGGCTCATCGCCGACGGATTCCCCGCGCTCGCCGCCCGCGCGCTGCGGGACGGCGGGGTGCTGCGGCTCGCGACCGACTGGGAGGACTACGCGCTGCAGATGCGCGAGGTCCTCGCCGGCGCCGACGAGTTCGAGGCGGCGTTCGACGGGGAGTGGGCGGCGCGGTTCGAGGGTCGCATCATGACCGCGTTCGAGCGCAAGGGCATCGCCAAGGGGCGCGACATCCGCGACCTGACGTACCGCCGCCGGCCGCGGACGCCGTGATGGTGCGCGCCCACGCAGGAGCACGTCCGCTCGTCGGTGTGCGCCTCGTGCCGGCGCTGCTCGTCTGCCTTGCGGCACCGGCGTTCTTCGTGCTGCTGACGCCCTGGCTCGGGTGGATACTGCTCGCCGCGGGGCTCGGAACCGCTGCGGTGCTCGATCGCGGGGGTGGTGGTGGTGAGGTCGTCTCGGTGGGGTCGACCCTCGAGTCGTCCACGCAGGTGGGCGTCGCCCGGACCCCGTCGCTCACGCGCGACCTCTCGCTGATCGCGATCGGGATGCTGATCGTCAGCGTCATCCCGCTGAAGGCCGAGCTCGACGACGCGGCGATGGTGCGCTTCACCCTGGCGCTGGGCGGCGCGGTCCTCGTGCCCTACCTCGTGTCGCGGTTCGTCTACCGGGACCATGCGATCCGGTTCCCCTGGCGCGGCGGCGGGCGGTGGACGCTCTGGCAGTGGGCCTGGCTGATCGCGGTCCTCGTGCTCGGCTGGCTGATCCTGCCGTTCTACTTCATCACGTCGGGCGTCTACGAGAACTGGCCCGTCGTGGACACCCCCGACCTCATCGCGCGCCTGTTCGTCGGTGTCGGCGCGGTCGGCATCTGGGACGAGCTGTTCTTCATCTGCACGTGCTTCGCCCTGCTGCGCCGTCACTTCGCGGATGCGACGGCGAACGTGCTGCAGGCGATCGTGTTCGTCTCGTTCCTGTGGGAGCTGGGATACCGCGCATGGGGTCCCGTGCTGACGATCCCGTTCGCGCTGCTGCAGGCCGTCATCTTCCTGCGGACGAAGTCGCTCGCCTACGTCGTGACGGTGCACCTGCTGTTCGATGCGGTGGTCTTCGGTGTGCTCGTCCACGCCCACAACCCAGGACTGCTCGACGCGGTCTTCCTCGTTCTGGCGCCCTGACCCGGGCCGTCAGGCGGGAGAAGCGGATGCCGTCGCGCGCGCCGACGTCGCGTGCGCGACACCCCAGACGACCAGGGCCATCGCCGCGACGGCGCTCGCCGCCATCAGCACGGTGCCGCCCGGGGCGTGATCGCCGCCGCTGATCATGAACGTGTCCGCGAGCGACATCCCGGGTCCGAACGACGCCATGAAGTACGCGGGCGCGCCGCCGACGATGATCGCGAGGTAGGAGGCGGCGACGGCGCGGGTCGAGGCCTGACGGACGATGAGGGCCGGG
This sequence comes from Microbacterium gawkjiense, assembly GCF_031932225.1. NCBI lineage: Bacteria > Bacillati > Actinomycetota > Actinomycetes > Micrococcales > Microbacteriaceae > Microbacterium > Microbacterium gawkjiense. Next base: position 1,066,643 of record NZ_JAUZVV010000002.1, on the reverse strand, counting down.
ACCAGGACGAACAGCGCGAGGCCGACACCGACCGCGGCGGACACCCAGGGGACGGGGGTGAACACGGTCTCGCCGCGGGCTGCCGCCGCCTCGCGGATCTCGTCGAGGGTGAGTCCGGGTGCGGCTGCCAACGGGTTCCAGACGGCGATCTGGAGGACGAACACGGCGGCGTACGCCGTGACGGCGACGGTCCCGAGGATCGCGAGGAGGGTGCGGAACGAGCGCGGCGTCATGGCCCGAGCCTGGCATGGGTCGGGCGGCGGCGGTACCTCGTGTCGCGCATCCGATGGAGGGTGTCAAGCCCTGCGATCGCGTCGCGCCCCGGTGCGAGCCTGGCGGAAAGACGAAGGAGGGCCTCATGGCCGATGAGAAGGATCCGCACGCGACACTGATCGACCTGCTGCCGAAGTTCCGCTTCGCGATGGTCACCACGATGAACGAGGAGGGTGCCCACACGGCGCGGCCGTTGACGGTGCAGGATCGCGAGTTCGACGGCGACCTGTGGTTCATCGTCGGTCGTGACTCGTCCGTCGTCGCGCATGTCGCCGCCCGTCCTGAGGTCGGCGTCGCGCTGAGCACGAACGACGCGTGGGTGTCGATCGCGGGCAACGCCGAGGTGGTCGACGACCTCGCGCGACTGCGCGAGTACTGGTCGCCCGCGGTCGAGGCGTGGTTCCCCGACGGCCCCGAGGACCCGAACGTCACGCTGCTGAAGATCGATGCGGTGTCGGGGGAGTACTGGAGCAGCCCGGGAGGGGTCGTCGCCTCGGTGGTCAGCCTCGTCAAGTCGAAGATCACGGGTGAGCCGTACGAGGGGCGCAACGCGACCGTCGACCTCTGAGCGTTCCCAGCGGATCGGGTCTGTCAAGGCCCTGAGCGGGATGCGGGCGGCTGCGTAGCGTCGCCGACACGTGACCGACAACGACCGGAAGGACTGCGATGAGCGACACGAACGGCTCGGACGAGCACAACACGCAGGGTGTCCCCGACGAGGGCGCTGACGCCGACACCGCGTCCGGCGGATCGCCCGACGAGAACCCGCCCGTCACGACGGACGAGGACGGTACTCCCATCGAGAACCCGTCGGGCGGCTGAGTCCGCCCGACGCAAGGCCTGCCGCCGCACGAGGATGTCCGTCTTCGTGCGACGGCAGTTCTGTGTGCGGGCATCGCTGAGCCGACGCGGATGCCGCACCCTGCCGCGCCTGGTGTCAGAACAGGGCGACCAGGGACGCGCCGAAGGTCACCAGGAGGGCGACGGGGACCACGAGCAGACCGATCGCCGCGATGCCGATGGCGACGATCGTGCCGAGCACCGACAGCACTGCCGCCGAGGCCGCGCCGCCCGCGCGGGCGACGGAATGCGAGCGTGTGGAGAGGGTCGCGGTAGCCATACTCAGACGCTACGAACCGGCGCTCGCCGGCGCGTCCTTCGCGAGGGTGGCCGGGGTCATCCTCGGGGATGATGTCGGCCGTCAGACCGGCGGTGGCGACCTCCCCGCCACCGCATCCCATCTCTTCCCCTGTCGCAAAGTGCGGTGGACCGCGGCGTGTTGTGACAGGGGAGTAGTGACGGCGCGCCGCGGCATCCGTTCCCCTGTCACGAAACGCGGAGCGGCGCGGCGTGTTGTGACAGGGGAGCGGTGGGGCTGCACCGGGTCCGCACAGGGAGCCTCGATAGACTCGGCGGCGGGCTCCGACCGGGCCCCCGGACGAGGGTTCAGTACCCGGTGAGCGACAAGACTGGCCAGGAGGTCAGTGATGCTGTCGTGGATCGTTCTCATCGTCGCCGGGATGCTCGAAGCCGTGTGGGCCACCGCGCTCGGGCGCTCCGAAGGCTTCACGAAGCTGTGGCCGACGGTCACCTTCGGTGTCGCGCTCGTCGCCAGCATGGGCGGTCTCGCCTTCGCGCTGCGCGAGATCCCCACCGGGACGGGGTACGCCGTGTGGGTCGGCATCGGGGCATCCCTCACCGTGGTCTGGGCGATGGTGACGGGCGCCGAGTCGGTCTCCGTGGTGAAGATCCTGCTCATCCTCGGCCTCGTCGCGTGCATCGTCGGGCTCAAGCTCGTCTCGGATTGACGCGCCGCGCTGTCAACCCCGGGCATCCGCGCGAGCGTCGCGTTAGCGTCACGTCCACAGAGGACACCGACCGACGGAGGGCGACATGACCGGCGACGACCGCAGCACCGACGACAACGCGTACGAGGGGCCGGATGTGGAGCTCCCCACCCACGACGGCGCGGTACCGGGCGGCGTCCCGCCCTTCGGCCACCCCGTCCATTCGGACGAGCACCAGGACGCGCGCGAGGACTGAGGTCCCGCGGAACGACGAAGGGGACCCGGCGCGATGCCGAGTCCCCTTCGCTTCCGTGTGCCCCCGGAGGGATTCGAACCCCCGACTTCTGGTACCGGAAACCAACGCTCTATCCCCTGAGCTACGGAGGCGTACCGATCGAGACTATCACCGGTGCGGCCGCTCCCGCGCGCACGTCCACGCCGTCGCATAGCCTGAAGCGATGACCTCCTCCGCTCCCGCCCCGACCGCGCGGGAGCAGCTCGTGAGCCTCGTCGAATCCGTCGCGAGCGGGGCCGCCCAGCCGGGTTTCGAGGTGCTGCGTTCGATGCCGGAGGTGCCGGGTGCCCGGCCGGCGGCGGTGCTCATCCTGTTCGGCGTCCTCGACGAGGTGCCGGCCGACCGCGACGCGGCCGAGAGTGCCGTCTCCCGCGATCTCGACGTGCTGCTGCTGTCCCGGGCCGAGACGCTCCGCGCCCACCCGGGACAGGTCGCGTTCCCCGGCGGACGCGTCGATCCGGGGGATGCGGATGCCGTCGCGGCATCCCTCCGCGAAGCGTGGGAGGAGACGGGGCTCGAAATCGACGGGGTCGACGTCCTCGGCACTCTCGAGCCGATCCCGCTCGAGTTCTCCCGCCACCTCGTGACACCCGTGGTCGCGTGGTGGCGCCGCCCGTCACCCGTCCGCGTCGTGGACGAGGCCGAGTCGGCGGACGTGTTCCGCGCTCCCGTCGCCGATCTGCTCGACCCCGCCCACCGGGGCGTCACCGTCGTGCGGAGCGAGCGGGGCGAGTTCCGCGGTCCCGCGTTCCTCATCCCGACACCCCGCGGCGACCGTCTCGTATGGGGGTTCACCGCCATGATCCTGGCGGGCCTGTTCACCCGGCTCGGCTGGGAGGAGCCGTGGGATGCGGGCCGCGTCATCCCCCTGCCGGGTCAGAACGCGTAGAAGTTCGCGTAGTCCGACAGCAGCAGGTCGGTCGCATCCTCCGGGACGAGGTAGGCGACAAGCCCCTCGACCGTCTCGCCCTCGGCGATCGTGCCCTGGTCGACCAGCAGCGTCGTGTCGTCAGGCGGCACGACGTACGCACTCGGGTAGCTCATCCCGTCCGGGGTCGCGACCGACAGGTCGTACGACGCGTACGACGCCTCGATGCCCTCGGGGTCGAGTCCCGTCACCGTCATCTCGACGAGGACGTACCGCATGCCGGTGATGTCCCTGTCGTTGTAGGCGTTCCACCCCAGGATCTCGTCGGTGGCGTCCTCGTCGACGAGCCGGACGTCGGCACGGTACTCGTCGCGCGACGACGACCCCGCCACGTACGGCAGGGGGAGCGGGTCCTCCAGGGACCCGGGACCGGTCTCGGGGGCGTAGGGTTCGAAGCCGCGGTCCGAGGGGGATGCCTCGGGTGCCGGTGCCGCGCCCGCATCGGGATCGCTGTACGACGGGCTCGGCGCCCAGATCAGGGAGCCGATCGAGATCGACACGATGAGCGCCCACGCCAGTCCGAGGGCGGAGAGGACCGTGCCCGTCACCGCGAGCGCCTTGCGCTGCCGGCGGACGAGGGCGATCACGCCGATGACGGCGCCGGTCAGGGCGATGAGGAGTCCGAGGAACGGGATCCACGCCGACAGGAAGGCCGCGATGCCGAGCACGAGCGCCGCGACCGCCCACCCCTGGGGCGCGCTCGGCGCCAGGACGGGGCCGCCGTACGGCGCGTACCCCGCCGGCGGCGCTCCGTACGGTGCCGGCGGCGCTCCGTAGGGCGCGTGCGGCGGCACCGGGCCGTACGCCGGTACGGGACCCTGCGCGGGAGGAACGGCCGCCGCGTCGGCGGGCAGGAACGGGGGAGCGGCGTGCCACGCCGCGCCGTCCCAGTAGCGGAGTTCGTTGCCGGCGTGCGGAGCCGGATACCACCCGGCAGGCGTCGTCTCGCTCACGTGTGTGTCCCCCTCGTCGATGCAGAGAGAGCCCACCGGCCCCCTTCCACGACGAGCGTACAAGCGCAAGGGGAAGCGCCTCCGGGGCTGTCCACCGTAGCGTCGAGGCGGTAGGAAGGGAGCCCACATGGCACGCATCACGATCATCGGGGGACACGGGAAGGTCGCGCTGCTGCTTGCGCCGCTCCTGGTCGAGACCGGACACGACGTCACGTCCGTCATCCGCAACCCGGAGCACGAGCAGGACGTCGCCCGCACGGGTGCCCGCCCGGTCGTCGCCGACGTCGCGGCATCCGATCTCGACGCCCTCACCGATCTGCTGGCCGACAGCGACGCGGTCGTCTGGTCCGCCGGCGCCGGTGGCGGCTCGCCCGAGCGCACCTACGCGGTGGATCGGGATGCCGCGATCCGATCGATCGACGCGGCCGTCGCCGCTGAGGCGCGCCGCTACGTCATGGTGTCGTACTTCGGCGCCGGGCCGGATCACGGGGTCGACCCGTCGGACGGCTTCTACGCGTACGCCGAGGCGAAGGCGGCGGCGGACGAACACCTGCGGGGCGCCGACCTCGACTGGACGATCCTCGCGCCGTCGGCGCTGACCCTGGACGAGCCGACGGGGAGGATCGACGCCCGCTCCGACGAGGGGACCTCGGTCCCGCGTGCGGACGTCGCCGCCGTGATCGCGGCGGTGCTGGCGGAACCGGCCACGATCGGACGGACCGTCTCGTTCAACACCGGCGACGTGCCGATCGCCGAGGCCATCCGGCCGTGAGAGGTCAGGGCCGGACGGGCGCCGACTCGTCCTCGGTCGGGGCGACGGCGTCGGTGCTCGCGCTGCGGTCGACGAGCGCCTGCTGAAGCCGCTCGGCGAGGTACGCGTGACCCCGGTCCGAGGGATGCCGCTTACCGGCGCCGACGTCGATCACGTCGAGGTAGTTGGCGGGGGTGACCCACTGCTCCTGGAGCGGCGAGATGTACCACCAGTGCCGGTCGGCGGCCGCCTTCTGGAGGTCGCGGTCGATGCGGGCGGTGCCCTCGTCGATCGGGAACTGGTGCGGGGTCGGCCCGAAGATCACGATCTGCGCGTGCGGGTACAGCCGGGCGAAGACGTCCCAGGTGGCGTCGACGGCCTCGCGGTAGCCGCGCTCGCCCTGCTGACGGTCGTTGATCGAGCCCTGGATGATGATCAGGTCGTAGTCGGCGGCCGGGTCGAGCCACTTCGCCCGCGTGCGGAAGTCGGGACCGTCCCACCCGGGCTTCATGTACCCCGAGCCGCGGACGCCGTCGACGGTCACGTCCCATCCGGTGAGCCGCCCGAGGCGGTACGCGTAGCCGTCCGTGGGGACGGTCGCTGCCGCGCCGTAGGTCCAGGAGTCGCCGAAGACGAGCACGTCGGGGTCGGCCGGGAGCGAGAGCGGCTCGACGGCGGAGACGCCGCCCGATGAGGATGCGGCGTCGACGGCGGAGATGCTGCGCCACGGCTGCCACGCGGCGAGCGCGACGATGGCGGCGACTCCGACGGCGATGATCCCCAGTCCCCACCCCCGAGCGCGTCGTTCAGAGGTCATGCGACGAGGGTAAGCGATGATCGCCGAACTCGCCGAGCACGATCTTCACCGTGGGAGGATTGCTCGGTGCAGCGTGTCGTCACGGCGGAACTCGACCTCGACCTCGAGGGGGAGCTCGACCTCATCCTCTCCGTCGCCGTGGCCGCCGGCACTCCGCTCGCCCACGAGCGGCTCCGCATCCTGCGGAACGGCGAGGATCTGCCCGCCGTGACGGTGACGGATGCCGTGGGCACGCGGCTGCACCGACTCCGCGTCGGGGCGGGCCCCGTGCAGGTGCGGTACGACGCACGCGTCGACGGGCCGCTCGCCGTGGCCCCGGCCTCCGACCTCGACACCGCCGTCTACCTCCGGCCGAGCCGCTACGCCCCGTCGGACTCCGTCTTCGCGCAGGCGCGCCGCCAGTTCGGGGGGCTCCGCGGCACCGACCTCCTCGCCGCCGTCGAGTCCTTCGTCGCCGAGACCGTGACCTATTCGCCCGGTCTGTCGCTCGGCACCGACTCGGCCGTCACGACGCTCGCCACGGGGCAGGGCGTCTGCCGCGATTACGCGCACCTCGTCATCGCGCTCCTGCGGGCGATGGACGTCCCCGCCCGGTACGTCGCGTGCTACGCACCGGGTCTCGTGCCCATGGACTTCCACGCGGTCGCCGAGGCGTGGATCGACGGGCGCTGGCTCGTCGTCGACGCGACCCGGCTGTCGAACCGTCGCGGGCTGGTGCGCATCGCCACGGGACGGGACGCCGCGGACTGCGCCTTCCTCAGCTATTACGGTGCGAACCTGGCGCTTCGACGGCTCGTCGTGGACGCGCGCGTCGACGCCGACGACGCGGTCGCCGCCGCGGCATCCGATCCGCAGCAGGACGATCGGGCAGCGCTGGTCTCGATCGGGTGATTAGGGTGATGCGTAGGACATCGGGGAGGTGCGGGTGAAGACCGCAGATGACGCCATTCGGCGAGCGATCATCGAGGACTACCGCGTGCTGGGCGAGGCCCCGGAAGCGGACCTCCAGGGCCTGGTGCAGCTGGCCGCCACCGTGTGCGGCGTCCCCACCGCGGTCATCAACCTCATCGACGATCGGTTCCAGCATCAGATCGCGGCGGTCGGCATCGAGCCGGCTGTCTGCAGCCGCGAGGACTCGATGTGCGCGGTCGTGTTCCGCAAGCCGGGTCACACCGTCGTCACCGACGCGAGCCTCGACGAGCGATTCGCGGGCAATCCGTTCGTGACCGGGGAGGTCGCCAACGTCAAGTTCTACGCCTCGAGCCCGCTCATCACCCCGATGGGGGTGCCCATCGGCACCATCTGCATCTTCGACGAGGTGCCCCGTGAGCTCCCCGAGGACGAGAGTGCGGCGCTCGCCCTCATCGCGCGCCAGATCGTCGACGTGCTCGAACTGCGACGCATCTCGCGGGAGCTCGGCGAGTCGAACGAGCAGCTCGAGAACTTCGCGGCGCAGGTCGCGCACGACCTCCGCAACCCGCTGACCGCGCTCACCGGATACATCGAGCTCGCCGCGGACGTCCCCGAGGTCGCAGATCTCCCCGCGGCGTCGCGCGCGCTCGCCCGCGCCGAGTCGGTCGCCGACAGGATGTCGGGGATGATCGCGCGGCTGCTGGACTACGCGCGCGTCGGCGGATCGCCCATCCGTCGCACCGCGGTCGACGTCGAACCGCTCGTCGCCTCGACGATGGAGGACCTCCGCAGCGCGGGCGAGGACAACGGCGCCGAGGTGACGGTCGAGGCATCCGTCCCCGTCCAGGCCGACCCGACCCTGGCAAGCGTCCTCGTGCAGAACCTCGTCGGGAACGCGGTCAAGTTCGCCGGGACCGGCGGTCGCCTCCCGCGGGTCGTCGTCTCGGTCGGAACGGTTGCGTCCGGCGTGCGCATCGTCGTCGACGACAACGGCCCGGGCGTCCCGGTCGCCGAGCGGGAGCTCGTGCTCGAGCCGCTCGAGCGCGGATCGAACGCCGAGGCCCCCGGCTTCGGCATCGGCCTCGCGACGTGCCGTCGCATCGTCGAGTCCCACGGCGGCCGCCTCGGGATCGACGATTCGCCGCTCGGGGGAGCCCGCATCTGGGTCGTCCTGCCGTCGGCGTGAGGGTCTCCCGACCGTAGACTTGTCGGGTTATGACTCCCGACGCCCTCTCCGCCGCCCTCCTCGCCGTCGTCCTCCCGCTCGTCGAGGCGCGACGACCCGGCGCCGGTGAGGCGCTCACCGTCGCCGACTTCCCGGTCGAGCGGCCGAAGAACCGCGATCACGGCGACTGGGCCTCCAACGCCGCCCTGAAGCTCTCGAAGCAGGTCGGGGCGAACCCGCGCGAGTTCGCGGCCGAGGTCGCCGAGGCGCTCGCCGCCGTCGACGGCATCGCCTCGGTCGAGGTCGCCGGTCCCGGGTTCATCAACATCCGACTGGATGCCGCCGCCGCCGGCGCGCTCGCGAAGACGATCGTCGACGCCGGTGCGAGCTTCGGACACGGGCGCACGCAGGAGGGCAACACGATCAACCTCGAGTTCGTCAGCGCGAACCCGACCGGTCCCATGCACATCGGCCACACGCGGTGGGCGGCGCTCGGCGACGCGATCGCGCGTCTGCTGCTGGCCAGCGGCGCGACCCTCGTGCGCGAGTTCTACATCAACGACGCCGGTGCGCAGATGGATCGCTTCGGCCGCTCGGTCCTCGCCCGCATCGAAGGTAAGCCGACGCCCGAGGACGGGTATGCCGGCGCGTACATCGACGACCTCGCGACCCGGGTCGCCGCCGCCGAGCCGGGTCTGGGCGACCTGCCCGAGCCCGAGCGCGTCGCGGTGGCCCGCGACAAGGCCTACGAACTGCAGCTCGCGGAGCTCCAGGCATCCCTCGAGAAGTTCAACGTGCATTTCGACGTCTTCTTCAGTGAGCGCACGCTCCACGCGAAGAAGCCGGACGGCGGCCCGAGCCTCGTCGACGAGGCCGTCGACCGCCTGCGCGCGCAGGGCCACGTGTTCGACGCCGAGGGTGCGGTCTGGGTGCGCACGACCGACTTCGGCGACGACAAGGACCGCGTCATCCGTCGGTCCAACGGCGAGTACACCTACTTCGCCGCCGACGCCGCCTACTACTTGAACAAAGGCGACCGCGGCTTCGCGCACAAGATCTACCTGCTCGGCGCCGACCACCACGGGTACGTGCACCGCCTCAAGGCGCTCGCGGGGGCTGCCGGCGACGACCCGGAGAAGGACATCGAGGTGCTCATCGGGCAGCTCGTGTCGGTCAACGGCGCGCGGCTGTCCAAGCGCGCGGGCAACATCATCGAGCTCGACGACCTGCGCGAGTGGCTCGGCACGGACGCGCTGCGGTACTCGCTCGCGCGCTACCCGGCCGACTCGCCGCTCACGCTCGATCCCGAGATCCTGCAGAAGCGCACGAACGACAACCCGGTGTTCTACGTGCAGTACGCCCACGCGCGGACGCACAACGTCGCTCGGAATGCCGCCGACTCCGGCGTCTCGCGCGACGCGTTCGCCCCCGAGCTGCTCACGCACGAGGCCGAGTCCGCTCTCCTCGGCGCCCTGCAGGAGTTCCCGCGCCTGGTCGCCTTCGCGGCCGAGCTGCGCGAGCCGCACCGCATCGCGCGCTACCTCGAGGAGCTCGCGAGCCTCTACCACCGCTGGTACGACTCCTGCCGTGTGACGCCCCTCGGCGACGAGGAGGTCACCGACCTGCACCGCACGCGCCTGTGGCTCAACGACGCCACCGGCCAGGTGCTGCGCAACGGTCTCGACCTGCTCGGCGTGAGCGCGCCCGAGCGGATGTGACATGACGACCGTCACGGCGCCCCGCCGACGTCGCCGCGGCTGGGTCGTGGTGATCGTCGTCGTCGCGGTGCTCGCCGCCCTCGTGGTCGCGGCGGAGTTCGCGGCGCGGGCGATCGTGCCGCAGGTCGTCCGCTCGCAGCTGATCGAGAACCTCGGCCTGCCCGCAGACCAGGCGATCGACGTCGAGATCCCCGGGCTCGTCCTGCCCCAGCTCGCCGTCGGGAGCATCGCTCAGATGAGCGTGTCCGCTGACGACGTCGAGGTCGAGGGGATCTCGGGCGACGTCCGGGTCGACATCCAGGATGCCCCGGTCCGGGGCGGCGACTGGAGCAGCGCCCGCGCCGTCGTCTTGCTGGACGAGGATCAGGTGCGCACGATCCTGTCGCGGGTGGACGGTTTCCCGGTGGACGCGTTCCACCTCGCGCCCCCCGAGGTCGCCCTCGACACAGAACTGAACCTGTTCGGGGCCGCCATCCCACTGGGTGTGCGCCTGTCCGCGGCCGCGGAGGACGGCGACCTCGTCCTCTCGCCGATGACCTTCCGGCTCGGCGACGTGGACGTGAGCGCCGACGCGCTCCGCGAGCAGGTCGGGCCGCTCGTGGGGTCCTTCGCGCAGAGCTGGCCGGTGTGCCTCGCGCAGTACCTGCCGCGGGCGCTCACCCTGACGGGCGTCGCCGTCGAGGAGCGCGGGGTCGTCGCGACCTTCGAGATCGACAGCGCGATTCTGCGCGACGAGACCGCGCAGCAGCCCGGTTCCTGCTCCGACGCCTCGTAGCGTCACGGGGCCGGGGGCGGCGGCCGGGGTGCCCTAGACTGTGGGCACCGTCGGGGCGTGGCCACACCGCCCGACAATCCCGTTCCCACCCGATTGGTGCCCCTGCGTGTCCACCGCCTCCGACCGTCCCGCCGTGCCCGAGTGGCTCTCGAAGCCGGATGATGCGAATGCGCTCGTCGAGGCCGTCTGGCCCGCCGGCGCGACGCGCGACGACACCGGCGCGCTCGTCTTCGGTGGCGTGCCGGCGACCGAGCTGGCCGAGCGGTTCGGCACGCCGCTCTACGTCGTCGACGAGGACCTCGTCCGCGCCCGCGCCCGCGAGGTGCTGACGGCGTTCCGGGATGCCGCGGCCCGCCACGGCGGCTCGGCGCGGGTCTACTACGCGGGCAAGGCGTTCCTCACGACCGACGTCGTGCGCTGGGTGACCGCGGAGGGCCTCGGCGTCGATGTCGCGAGCGGCGGCGAGCTGGCGGTCGCCCTGGCCGCGGGTGCGGACCCGAGCCGTCTCGGACTCCATGGCAACAACAAGCTCCTGCCCGAGATCGCCCGCGCGGTGCGCGCGGGCGTCGGCTCGATCGTCATCGACTCGCTCGTCGAGATCGAGCGGATCGCGGCCGAGGCCGCCTCCCAGGGCGTCGTGCAGACCGTCCTCGTCCGCGTCAACAGCGGCGTCCACGCCGAGACGCACGACTTCCTGGCGACCGCCCACGAGGATCAGAAGTTCGGCTTCGCCCTGACGGATGCCGAGGCGGCGGTCGCCCGCATCCGCGAGCTGCCTTCGCTGCGCTTCGCGGGGCTGCACTGTCACATCGGCTCGCAGATCTTCGGCACGGCCGGGTTCGCCGAGTCCGCCGCCCGGGTCGTCGAGGTCCACGCGCGGCTGCGCGAGGGCGGCGAGGTCCCGATGCTGAACCTCGGCGGCGGCTTCGGCATCGCCTACACGTCGAAGGACGACCCCACCCCCATCGCGGAGCTCGCCGAGGGGATCGTCGCGGCGGTCGCCCGCGAGTGCGCGAGCCGCGGCATCCCTCTTCCCGAACTCGCGTTCGAGCCGGGACGGGCGATCGTCGGCCGCGCCGGCGTGACCCTGTATTCGGTCGGCACGGTGAAGCCCGTGCGCGTCTCGGACGACCTCGAGCGGTTGTACGTGAGCGTCGACGGGGGTATGAGCGACAACGCGCGGACGGCGCTGTACGGCGCCGACTACAGCGCCCGCATCGCGAGCCGTCGCAGCGACGCGGACGCCTCGCTCGCGCGCGTCGTCGGTCGGCACTGCGAGGCGGGTGACATCGTCGTCGGCGCGGAGTACCTCCCCGGCGACGTGGCCCCGGGCGACCTGCTGGCCGTCGCGGCGACCGGCGCGTACTGCTTCTCGCTCGCGAGCAACTACAACTACCTGACGCGCCCTCCCGTGGTCGCCGTCGGCGGCGGTGCCGCCCGGCTGATCGTCCGCGGCGAGGACGAGAACGACCTGCTGGCGCGCGACCTCGGCGTCGCACCGGCCGCATCCCGCACCACCGAGGAGTCCGCATGATCGAACCCCGCCGCCTGCGCGTCGCGCTGCTGGGAGCCGGCGCCGTCGGATCCCAGGTCGCCCGCCTGCTGCTGACCCACGCCGACGAGCTCGCCGACCGGGCCGGTGCACCGCTCGACCTCGTCGGGATCGCCGTCCGCGACGTGGACGCCCCGCGCGAGGCCGACCTGCCGCGCGATCTGTTCACGACCGACGCCGACACCCTCATCGCCGGCGCCGACATCGTGATCGAGGTCACCGGCGGTCTCGAGCCGGCGCGCACCCGGATCCTCCACGCCCTGTCCTCCGGCGCCGACGTCGTCACCGCCAACAAGGCGCTGCTGGCCACCCACGGCAGTGAGATCTTCGACGCCGCCGACCAGGTCGGTGCGACCGTCGCCTACGAGGCCGCCGTCGCCGGCGCCATCCCGATCATCCGTCCGCTGCGCGACTCGCTCGCCGGCGACCGCGTCCGCCGCATCATGGGCATCGTCAACGGGACGACGAACTACATCCTCGACCGCATGGACCGCGAGGGCCTCGGCTTCGACGAGGTGCTCGCCGAGGCGCAGCGGCTCGGGTACGCCGAGGCCGATCCGACGGCGGATGTCGAGGGCTACGACGCGGCGCAGAAGGCCGCCATCCTCGCGAGCCTCGCCTTCCACACGACCGTCCCGCTCGAGGCCGTGCACCGCGAGGGCATCACGGCGGTGGATGCCGGTGTCATCGAGGCAGCCCGCAAGGCGGGCTACGTCGTGAAGCTGCTCGCCGTCTGCGAGCGTCTCGTCGACCAGCCCGACGCTGCGCCCACGGGCGAGGCCATCTCGGTGCGCGTCTACCCGGCGCTCGTCCCGCGCGAGCACCCGCTGGCGTCCGTCCACGGCGCCAACAACGCCGTGTTCGTCGAGGCCGAGGCCGCCGGCGACCTCATGTTCTACGGCGCCGGCGCCGGGGGAGTGCAGACCGCGTCGGCCGTGCTCGGCGACGTCGTCTCGGCCGCGCGTCGTCACGTCGCCGGGGGGCCGGGTGTCGGCGAGTCGACGCGGGCCGGACTCCCGATCGTGCCGATCGGCCGCATCCGCACCAGCTGCCAGATCACGCTCGAGGTCGACGACCGACCGGGCGTCCTGGCCACCGTCGCGGGAATCCTCAGCGACGGGGACGTGTCCATCGCGACCGTCGAACAGACCACCTCGGGCGACGCCGTCGTCCGGGACGGCGGGGATGCCGTCGCGCACCTCGTCATCGGAACCCACACGGCCCGGGAGCAGGACCTGGCCGACACCGTCGAGCGGCTGGCTGCCACCAGCGCCGTGCGCCGGGTGATCTCGGTCCTGCGCGTAGAAGGAGACTGACATGGCACACGTCTGGCGCGGAGTCCTCCGCGAGTACGCCGATCGACTGGGCGTCACCGACGCCTCGACCGTCGTGACGCTCGGCGAGGGCGGCACCCCCCTCATCCCCGCCGCGTCGCTGTCGCGCATCACCGGAGCCGACGTCTACATCAAGTTCGAGGGCATGAACCCGACCGGCTCGTTCAAGGACCGCGGCATGACGGTCGCGCTTTCGCGTGCCGTCGAGCACGGCGCCGAGGCCGTCATCTGCGCCTCGACGGGCAACACCTCGGCATCCGCAGCCGCCTACGCGGCGCACGCCGGCATCACGGCGGCCGTCCTCGTGCCCGAGGGCAAGATCGCGATGGGCAAGCTCAGCCAGGCCGTCGCCCATGGCGGCAAGCTCATCCAGATCCGCGGCAACTTCGACGACTGCCTCGAGATCGCGCGCGAGCTCGCCGTCGGGTACAAGGTGCACCTCGTCAATTCGGTCAACCCGGACCGCATCGAGGGGCAGAAGACCGCCGCCTACGAGGTCGTCAGCCAGCTCGGCGACGCCCCCGACTTCCACTTCATCCCGGTCGGCAACGCCGGCAACTACACCGCCTACTCCCGCGGGTACCGCGAGGAGGCCGAGCGCGGCGTCGCGACGCGCGTGCCCCGCATGTTCGGCTTCCAGGCCGAGGGTTCGGCGCCGCTCGTGCGCGGCGAGGTCGTGAAGAACCCCGAGACGATCGCCTCGGCCATCCGCATCGGCAACCCCGCGTCGTGGGACCTCGCTCTCGAGGCCCGTGCGGCGACCGACGGGTGGTTCGGCGCGATCGACGACGAGCGCATCCTCGCGGCGCAGAAGCTGCTCGCCGGGACCGTCGGCGTCTTCGTCGAGCCGGCCTCCGCGATCAGCGTCGCGGGTCTGCTCGACCGTGCCGAGGCCGGCGTCGTCCCGAACGGCGCCAAGGTCGTGCTGACCGTCACCGGCCACGGCCTGAAGGACCCGCAGTGGGCGCTGCGCAACGCCGACGGCTCGCAGGTCGAGCCGCTCGTCGTGGATGCCGCGACCAGCGAGGTCGCGTCCGCGCTCGACCTCACCCGCGTGGCGGGATGACGCTCGCCGGGCGCAGCGTCGCCGTCCGCGTGCCGGCCACGAGCGCCAACCTGGGCCCGGGCTTCGACACGCTGGGCCTCGCCCTGAGCGTCCACGACGAGCTCGTCGTGACCGCGCTCGACGCGCCGGGGCTCGAGATCGAGGTCACCGGCGAGGGTTCCGCCGACGTGCCGACGGACGCCTCGCACCTCGTCGTGAAATCGATGGCGTACGCGTTCGAGGCCGTCGGCAGGCCGATGCCCGGCATCCGACTGCGCGCGCACAACGTGATCCCGCACGGCCGGGGCATGGGGTCGTCGGGGGCCGCCGTGGTCGCGGGCCTCCTCGCGGCGCAGGGACTGCTCGAGGGGGACGTCACCCTCGGGCCCGAGACCCTGCTGCGCCTCGCCACCGAACTCGAAGGGCACCCCGACAACGTGGCCCCGGCGCTGTTCGGCGGTCTGACGATCGCGTGGATGGACCAGGACGGTCCGCAGCACAAGAAGCTCGCGGTCCACCGCGGTGTCTCGCCCCTCGTGTTCGTCCCCGAGTTCACGATGTCGACGTCGGTCGCACGGGGACTCGCGCCGCTCCACGTCACCCGCGAGGACGCCGTCTTCAACGTCTCGCGGTCTGCGCTGCTGATCGCGGCGCTCACGCAGAGCCCCGAGCTGCTGATGGCGGCGACCGAGGACAAGCTGCACCAGTCGTACCGGGCGCAGGCGATGCCCGCGACCGACGCGCTCGTGCAGTCGCTCCGCGGCGCCGGTTTCGCCGCCGTCGTCTCGGGTGCCGGCCCCAGCGTGCTCGTCCTGGCCGACGGCCCCGGACGCCGCCTCGAGGCGGTCGAGTTCGCGGCGCGGTCCACGGACACGCCATGGAAACCCCTGCTGCTGGCCGTCGATGTCCGGGGTGGTACAGTGAAGGACCATACGGAGGATGCCACGTAATCACGTGAATCTGCCCTCCATCGCAATCTGCGAACCACCGCACACCCCTTCTGACGGGCCTGCGCAACTTCTGTGCCTGCGCGAACACCCCGCTGAGGAACCGGATCCGTCGTGGACGGAACCACCTGCGGTTATGACTTTCCACATCTGAAAGGGAGAACTCGTGGAGTCCATCTCCGAGATCCAGACCGGCGACGACGTCGCCACCGGCGGCACCGTCGCCGACGAGACCACCGCCGACGCCACCGCCGAGTCGGCCGCGCCCGCGACCGAAGAGACGCCCGTCGAGGAGGCTCCCGTCGAGGAGGCCCCCGCGGACGAGGCGCCCGCCGCCGAGGCGCCCGTCGAAGAGGCCCCCACCGCCGACCCCGCCCCCGTCGCCGACGACGAGGTCGCCGCTGCGCAGCCGGTCGACGAGACCCCGGCCGAGGAGAAGCCCGCCGAGAAGCCGGCGAAGGCGCCGCGCAAGCGCGCTCCGCGTCGCGCGAAGAGCACCGATGTGCCGGCCGCCGATGCCGCCGTCGCCGCCGACGCCGCGGAAGCCCCCGCCGTCGAGGCCCCCGCTGCCGTGGCCCCGACCGCCGACGCCGCCGAGACTCCGGCCGCCGATGCGGCGTCCGCCGTCGAGGCACCCGCAGCCGACGCCGCCCCCGAGACCACCGAGCAGGCCGCGACCACCGAGGCGCCGACCGCCGATGCCGCGGCACCGACGGCATCCGCCGATGACAGCGAGAACGCCGGCGAGGGCAACAGCCGCAGCCGCAGCCGTTCGCGCAGCCGCAGCCGCAACCGCAACAAGGGCGAGAACGGTCAGAACGGCAACGCGCAGAACGGCAGCGCGCAGAACGGCAACGGCCAGAACGCGCCCGCCGACAAGCCCGCCGTCGAGCAGGCCTCCGACGACGAGCAGGGTCAGGGCCGCGGTCGCCAGCGCAACAAGCGTCGCGGTCAGTCCACGAACGACGAATTCGACACCGAGATCGGCGAGGACGACGTCCTCATCCCGATCGCCGGCATCCTCGACGTCCTCGACAACTACGCGTTCGTCCGCACGACCGGCTACCTCCCCGGCCAGAGCGACGTCTACGTCTCGCTCGGCCAGGTCAAGAAGTACAACCTCCGCAAGGGCGACGCCGTCGTCGGCGCGATCAAGCAGCCGCGCGAGGGCGAGCAGTCGAGCCGTCAGAAGTACAACGCGCTCGTCAAGGTCGACGCCGTCAACGGCCTCTCGGTCGAGGACGCCGCGACGCGTGTCGAGTTCGGCAAGCTCACGCCGCTCTACCCGCAGGAGCGCCTGCGCCTCGAGACTGCCCCCGAGAAGCTGACGCAGCGCATCATCGACCTCGTCGCCCCGATCGGCAAGGGTCAGCGCGGCCTGATCGTCGCGCCGCCGAAGGCCGGCAAGACGATCGTCCTGCAGCAGATCGCGAACGCGATCGCGACGAACAACCCCGAGGTCCACCTCATGGTCGTGCTCGTCGACGAGCGTCCCGAAGAGGTCACCGACATGCAGCGGACGGTCAAGGGCGAGGTCATCGCCTCGACGTTCGACCGCCCCGCCGAGGATCACACGACGGTCGCCGAGCTCGCCATCGAGCGCGCCAAGCGCCTCGTCGAGCTGGGCCGCGACGTCGTCGTCCTGCTCGACTCGATCACCCGCCTCGGTCGCGCCTACAACATCTCGGCGCCGACCTCGGGTCGCGTGCTCACCGGCGGTGTCGACGCATCCGCTCTCTACCCGCCCAAGCGCTTCTTCGGCGCTGCGCGCAACATCGAGAACGGCGGATCGCTCACGATCCTCGCGACAGCCCTCGTCGAGACCGGTTCGAAGATGGACGACGTCATCTTCGAGGAGTTCAAGGGCACCGGCAACAGCGAGCTGCGCCTGTCGCGTCAGCTCGCCGACAAGCGCATCTTCCCCGCCGTCGACGTGAACGCGTCGAGCACGCGTCGCGAGGAGATGCTGCTGTCCGCTGACGAGGTCAAGATCACGTGGAAGCTGCGCCGGGCCCTCGCGGGTCTCGACCCCCAGCAGGCCCTCGAGGTCGTCCTCGGCAAGCTCAAGGAGACGACGTCGAACGTCGAGTTCCTCGTGCAGATGCAGAAGTCGATCCCGACGCCCGCCGCGGGCGGCCACGGCCACGGGCACGAGAACAGCATCCGCTGACCCTCGCGTCGTGTTCGAGTCCGTCCAGACGCTGATCGACGAGCACCGCGCGGTCCAGGAGGAACTCTCCGACCCCGCGGTGCACGCCGATGCGGCGCGCGCCAAGCGCGTCAACCGGCGGTACGCGGAGCTCTCGCGCATCGTCGCGGCGCACGACGCCTGGCGGGCCGCGGAGGAGGACCTCGCGGCTGCGCGGGAACTCGCGAAGGAGGACGCCGCCTTCGCCGACGAGGTCCCCGCGCTCGAGCAGCGTCTCGCGGAGGCGCAGGAGAAGCTCCGTCGCCTGCTCATCCCGCGCGACCCCGACGACGCCCGCGACGTGATCCTCGAGATCAAGGCGGGGGAGGGCGGCGCCGAGTCGGCGCTGTTCGCCGCCGACCTGCTGCGCATGTACCTGCAGTACGCCGCCTCGCAGGGGTGGAAGACCGAACTGCTCGAGCGCAACGAGTCCGATCTGGGCGGCTACAAGGATGTCCAGATCGCCATCAAGGGATCCTCGAGCGATCCTGCCCAGGGCGTCTGGGCCCACCTCAAGTACGAGGGCGGCGTGCACCGTGTGCAGCGCGTGCCCGCGACCGAGTCGCAGGGCCGCATCCACACCTCCACGACCGGAGTGCTGGTCTTCCCCGAGGTTGACGAGCCCGAAGAGGTGCAGATCGACGCGAACGACCTCAAGATCGACGTCTTCCGCTCGTCGGGTCCGGGAGGTCAGTCGGTCAACACGACCGACTCCGCCGTCCGCATCACCCACCTGCCCACGGGCATCGTCGTGTCGATGCAGAACGAGAAGAGCCAGCTGCAGAACCGCGAAGCCGGCATGCGTGTGCTCCGCGCGCGCCTGCTCGCCAAGCAGCAGGAGGAGCGGGATGCCGCGGCCTCCGACGCCCGCCGGTCCCAGATCCGCGGGATGGACCGTTCGGAGCGCATCCGCACGTACAACTTCCCCGAGAACCGCATCGCCGACCACCGCACCGGGTACAAGGCGTACAACCTCGACCAGGTGATGGACGGCGCGCTCGGGCCGCTCATCGAGTCCGCGATCGCGGCCGATGAGGAAGCGCGGCTGGCTGCCGTCGGCTCCGAGGCCTGACCGCTCAGATGTGGTACTCGGGCGCCGTCAGGATCGCCCGGGTGTCCTCGCCGACCGCCCGCCGTCGGGCCCGCGCCGGCACCCCGACGAGCACGGAGTCGGACGGCGCGTCCTTCGTGACCACGGCGTTCGCGCCGATGACCGAGTGCGCGCCGATGACGATCGGTCCGAGGATCTTCGCTCCGGCGCCGACGGCGACGCCGTCTTCGAGGGTCGGATGCCGCTTGCCGCCGTCCCGTGTCCGGCCGCCCAGAGTCACCCCGTGGTAGAGCATGACGTCGTCGCCGACCTCCGCCGTCTCGCCGATCACGACACCCATGCCGTGGTCGATGAAGAAGCGTCGCCCGATGCGGGCGCCGGGGTGGATCTCGATGCCGGTGAGCCAGCGGGTGACCTGCGAGAGCGCCCGCGCGGGGAAGCGCCGGCCCCGCCGCCACAGCGCGTGCGACACCCGGTGGCTCCACACGGCGTGGAGCCCCGGGTACAGCAGCGCGATCTCGAGCCCGCCGCGTGCGGCCGGGTCGCGGAGCTTCGCCGCCGCGATGTCCTCGCGGACGGCGCGGACGACGGCGACGAGGCTGCGGCGCAGGGAGCGGGCGATGCCGGGCACGACGGACCTTTCGGGGGCGGCGGGGATCAGTCGCGGAACTCCTCGAAGAGCGCCGTCGAGAGGTACCGCTCGCCGAAGGAGGGGATGATCACGACGATGTTCTTGCCCTCGGCCTCGGGACGTGCGGCGACCTGGAGCGCCGCCCAGATGGCGGCGCCGGACGAGATGCCCACGAGGATGCCCTCGGTCGTGGCGACCTTCTTGGCGGTCGCGATCGCGTCGTCGAACGTGACGTCCTGGACTTCGTCGATCACGCCCTGGTCGAGGATCGGCGGGATGAAGTTCGGGCCGATGCCCTGGATCTTGTGGGGTCCGGGCTTGCCCTCGGTCAGCAGGGGGGAGTCCTTCGGCTCGACCGCGACCACCTTCGCGGCGGGCACGCGCTCCTTCAGCACCTGGCCGACGCCGGTGATCGTCCCGCCGGTGCCGATGCCGGCGACGAAGTAGTCGACGGCGCCGTCGGTGTCGCGCAGGATCTCCTCGGCGGTGGTCTTGCGGTGGATCTCGACGTTGGCCTGGTTGGCGAACTGCTTCGCGAGCACGGCGCCGGGGGTCTCGGCGGCGATGCGCTCGGCCTCGCCGACGGCGCCCTTCATGCCGAGCGACGGGTCGGTCAGGACGAGCTCGGCGCCGTAGGCGCGCAGCAGCATCCGACGCTCGATCGACATCGAGGACGGCATCGTCAGGATGACCTTGTAGCCGCGGGCCGCGCCCACCATCGCCAGCGCGATGCCGGTGTTGCCGCTCGTGCCCTCGACGATCGTGCCGCCGGGCTGCAGCTCGCCGGACGCCTCCGCGGCGTCGACGATCGCGATGCCCAGGCGGTCCTTGACCGACGAGGCGGGGTTGTAGAACTCGAGCTTGGCGAGGATGGTCCCCGGCAGTCCCTCGGACACGCGGTTCAATCGGACGAGGGGGGTGTTGCCGAATGCGCTCGTGATGTCGGAGTGGATGCCGGTCATGGGATGCCTTCCGTGCGGGTCGGATGAAAGGGTGCGGCTCAGGTGTCCGCGATGCGCCCCCAGCCTACGGTCCCGGCGACCCGGGCGGCCCTGTGTGACGATGCCGTGCGCGGTATCCTGAGGCTTCCCATGTCGACTTCACGGACTTCCGACGCGCCCACGGGCAGCGACCTCGCCCCCCTCGTCCGCCGCGCCGCCGAGCGCCTCGCCGCGTCCGGCGTGACGTCCGCCGATGTCGACGCCGAGCTCCTCGCCGCGCACGTCCTGGGCATCGGTCGGGGGGAGCTCGCCGCTGCCATGATGCGCGGAGATCGGATGCCGGAGGCCGCCGCCACGCGCTTGGCCGAGCTCGTCGAGCGCCGCGCCGCGCGCGAACCGCTGCAGCACCTCACCGGGACGGCGCCGTTCCGCCACCTCGAGCTCCGGGTGGGGCCGGGGGTGTTCGTCCCCCGTCCCGAGACCGAGATGGTCGCGCAGCTCGCGATCGATGCGCTGCGCGCCGCGCCCGGCCCCGAGCCGGTCGCCGTCGACCTCGGTACGGGGAGCGGCGCGCTCGCCCTGTCGCTCGCGACCGAGGTCCCGCACGCGCAGGTGCACGCGGCCGAGAACTCGGTCGACGCCTTCCTCTGGGCGAAGGAGAACTTCGCCCGCCACGCCCCGCATGCGCGTCTCGCGTTCATCGACCTCGCCGACGCGTTCCCCGAGCTCGACGGCACGGTCTCGGTCGTGGTGTCGAACCCGCCGTACGTCCCCGACGACGCGATCCCGCGCGACCCCGAGGTGCGCTTCTGGGACCCGCCGGCGGCGCTGTACGGCGGCCCCGACGGCCTCGACGTCGTGCGCGTGCTGTCGCACGTGGCGCTGCGGCTGCTGCACCCCGGCGGCACGCTGGTCATCGAGCACGGCGAGTGGCAGGGCTCCGGCATCCGCGATCTGCTGACCGCGGACGGGTGGCGCGGCGCGGCCACGCACCGCGACCTCACCACGCGCGACCGCGCGACGACGGCGCTGCGTCCCTGAACCGGGACCGCCCGCATGCAGGCGGTCCCGAGCCCGGTCCTCGTAGAATGCTGCGGATATGTCTCCCGTCCTCGACTGCCGCGACGCCGACCAGCTGCTCCCCGCTCTGCGCCAGGCCCGCCAGGCCATCGGCCGCGGCGAACTCATCGTGATGCCGACCGACACCGTCTACGGCGTGGCCGCCGACGCGTTCAACGCCTCCGCCGTCGCGCGCCTGCTGGCGGCCAAGGGCCGCGGACGGCAGTCGCCCCCGCCCGTCCTCGTCTCGGGACCCGACACGATGCGCGCCCTCGTCGCCGAGGTGCCCGAACCCGTCGAGCGTCTCGTGGAGCGGTTCTGGCCGGGCGGACTCACCATCGTGCTGCCCGCTCAGCCCTCGCTGCAGTGGGATCTCGGCGAGACGCGCGGAACCGTCGCGGTGCGCATGCCGGACGACGCCTTCGCCCTCGAGCTGCTGCAGGAGACCGGTCCGCTGGCGGTGTCGAGCGCGAACCTGACGGGCAAGCCCGCGGCGCTCGAGATCGACTCGGCGATCGAGATGCTCCGCGACAGCATCTCCGTGTACCTCGATGGGGGACTCGTCGACACCGGGGTCGCTTCCACCATCATCGATGCGACCGGTCTCGTCGGCCGCGACCCGCGGCCCGTGACGGTGCTGCGCGACGGTGCCGTCTCCCACGCCGCCCTGCGCGAGGTGCTCGGCGACCTGCTCGAGCCGGATCCGGTCTCGCCCGACGAATCCGACGACGCGTGAGGGACTACCTGCTCGCGTTCGTCATCACCGGCGCCCTCACCTTCGTCTTCTCGTGGGTGGTCTGGCGTGTCGCGATGAAGTTCGGGCTGCACCCGGCGATCCGCGAGCGGGACGTCCACAAGACCCCCACGCCCCGGCTCGGGGGAGTGGCGATGTTCATCGGCATGCTCGGCTTCTTCGTGCTGTCCTCCCAGCTCCCCGCCTTCGCGATCGTGTGGCAGGAGCCGGCGATGGTGTGGTCCCTGCTGGGGGCCGCCGCCCTCATGGTGGTGGTCGGCGTCGCCGACGACCTCTGGGACCTCGACTGGATGATCAAGCTCGGGGCGCAGTTCGTCGCCGCCTGGATCGTCGTCTCGCCGGGCGGCATCCAGATCTTCTACCTGCCCTTCGGCCAGCAGGTCGTCGTGTCCAGCTGGGTCAGCATCAGCCTGTCGATCCTCCTCATCGTCATCGTCATGAACGCCGTCAACTTCATCGACGGGCTCGACGGCCTCGTCGCCGGGGTGTGCCTCATCGCCAACGCGGTGTTCTTCGCCTACTCCGCGATGCTCGTGCGCGACTTCGACAACAGCGAGCAGAGCAACACTGGGGTGTTCATCGCGATCGTGCTGCTCGGGATGTGCGCCGGCTTCCTGCCGTTCAACTGGAATCCGGCCCGCATGTTCATGGGGGATGCCGGTGCGCTCCTGCTCGGGCTCATGATGGCGTCGTCGGCGATCGTCGTCACGGGCAACCTGCCCCCGAACCTCCTGAGCGACAACGACCTCTTCGGCCGTTCGCAGCTGCTCGGTGCCTTCATCCCCGTCATCCTCCCCGTCGTCATCGTGCTGCTGCCGCTCGTCGACTTCGGGCTCGCCGTCGTCCGGCGGATGGCGCAGGGGAAGTCGCCGTTCTCGCCCGACCGCAAGCACCTGCACCACCGGATGCTCGACATGGGCCACACCGACCGCAACGCCGTCTTCGTGTTCTACGCGTGGACCGCCGTCGTCTCGCTGTCGGTCCTCCTGATGTACATCGGCACGACGAAGGGCTGGCCCGGCCGGTACTGGCCCGGCGTCGCGTTCCTCGTCATCGGCTGCATCGCCTGCGTCCTCGTCACACTGCCCCCCGCGCGCCGCACCCGACCGGTCGCGCCCGAACAGAAGGCCCTCTCGTGAGCTCCCTGTCGTCCACGTCCATGCTCCGTACCGCCCTCGTGTGGTCCGCGATCGTCACCGCCGTCCTCCTCGTCGCCGGGGGAGCAGTCGGACTGCTCGTCGCCGGGACGTCCGGGCTGTGGAGCGCGCTCGTCGCCGTGCTCATGGCGGCCGTGTTCCTCGCCTTCACGATCGTGTCGATCCTCATCGCCAACCGGTTCTACGGCGATCCGCTGTTCGTCCCGATCTTCTTCGGCTCGGTCATGGGTGGCTGGATCCTCAAGTTCGTCCTCTTCCTCATCGTCCTGTTCGTCCTCCGCGACCAGCCGTGGCTGACGCCCCTCGTCTTCCTCATCTCGCTCGTCGTCAGCATCGTCGCCTCGCTCGTCGTCGACGTCGTCGTGATGCTGAGGATGCGGACCTCCGCCGTCAGCGACACGACGCTGCCCACGGCGGCGGACATCGAGGCCGGCGAGCGTCGGCCCGG
Organism: Microbacterium gawkjiense; assembly: GCF_031932225.1. Lineage (NCBI taxonomy): Bacteria > Bacillati > Actinomycetota > Actinomycetes > Micrococcales > Microbacteriaceae > Microbacterium > Microbacterium gawkjiense. Next base: position 1,043,162 of record NZ_JAUZVV010000002.1, on the reverse strand, counting down.
GGACTCGGCCACGTCCCAGGACTGATAGGCTGTTCTCCGAGCCCGCCTGATCCCGACGGGAACGTCTGCGGAGTCAGCTCACCGACCATCGTCGCCCGATCCTTTGATCGACGCCCCGAAGCTGGAGCCAGCGCTGTTTACTCAAGCTGCGACCCTGATCGCTACTGCCGCCGAAGATGCCCCTGGCGAGTTCCATGGACCGTCCATCTCGGAGTTCTTCCCCGATGCGGTCTTCCAGATCGGCGCCCTCGAGATCAACCGGATCCACCTGATCCAGATCCTCTCGACGATCGCCATCGTCCTCATCTTCTGGCTCGGCACCCGCCGCATGACGGTCGTCCCCGGCCGCTTCCAGAGCGTCGTCGAGATGGGGCTGGACTTCGTCCGCGTCAACATCGCGGAGGACCTTCTGGGCAAGAAGGACGGCCGTCGGTTCCTGCCGATCCTCACCACGATCTTCTTCATGGTGCTGTTCATGAACATCACGGGTGTCATCCCGTTCCTGAACATCGCGGGCTCGTCGATCGTGGCCGTTCCGCTGCTGCTGGCCCTCGTCGCGTACGCGACCTTCATCTACGCGGGCATCAAGGCGAGCCCGGGGAACTTCTTCCGGAACTCCCTGATGCCTCCCGGGCTGCCGTGGTTCCTCTACATCCTGATCATCCCCCTCGAGTTCCTCTCGACCTTCATCATCCGACCCGTCACGCTGACGCTCCGTCTCCTGATGAACATGATCGTCGGCCACCTCATGCTGGTCCTGTTCTTCGCGGCGACGCACTTCTTCCTCTTCACCGTGGGCGGCTGGTTCTCCGCCCTGGCCGCGGGCACGCTCGCGTTCGGGTTCGCCTTCACGCTGTTCGAGATCTTCGTCGCCTTCCTCCAGGCCTACGTCTTCGCCATCCTCACCGCGGTCTACATCCAGCTCGCGGTGGCAGAAGAGCACTAAGCGGTCCGGCGCACGCCGAACCATCCAACCGAAAGGAAACACCTCCGTGGACGCAACTACGGTTCTCGCCGCCCTCGAGGGCAACGTCGCGACGATGGGCTACGGCCTCGCCGCCATCGGTCCCGCCATCGGCGTGGGCATCGTCGTGGGCAAGACGATCGAGGGCGTGGCTCGTCAGCCCGAGCTGGCCGGTCGCCTGCAGGTCCTGATGTTCATCGGTATCGCCTTCACCGAGGCGCTCGCCTTCATCGGCATCGCGACCTACTTCATCTTCGTCTGATCCCCGAACAGATTCCTAAGGAGACAGGATGCTGAACGCTCTTGTCACGTACGCCGCGGAAGAGGGCGAGTCTCACAACCCGCTCATTCCCGAGTGGTACGACATCATCTGGTCGGGCGTCTGCTTCGTCGTGATCCTCTTCGTCTTCTGGAAGGTCGCTCTTCCGAAGATGCAGGCTCTGCTCGACCAGCGCGCTGCCGCCATCGAGGGCAACATCGCGAAGGCCGACGAGGCGCAGCGCAAGGCGGAAGCCGCCCTCGAGGAGTACACGGCCCAGCTGGCCGAGGCTCGCAAGGAGGCCGGCGAGATCCGTGAGGCCGCCCGTGAGGACGGCAAGAAGATCGTCACCGAGGCGAAGGACAACGCCACCGCTGAGGCGGCACGTCTGACCGCCGCCGCGCACTCCCAGATCGAGGCTGAGCGTCAGAGCGCGCTCGTCTCCCTCCGCAGCGAGGTGGGCACCCTCGCCCTCGACCTCGCCGGCGGCGTGATCGGTGAGACCCTGTCGGACGACGCCAAGGCCCAGGCCGTGGTCGACCGCTTCCTCGCCGACCTCGAGGCATCCGAGAAGGCGGCCAAGTAATGGGCAGCGCGACCACTCAGGCCCTCGCGGCGACGACGTCGGCCCTGCAGGCCGCGCCGGGCGTCGACCTCGACGTCGCCCGCGAGCTCTTCGCTGCGGCGCGCGTCCTGGCCGGCTCGTCGCAGCTGAGCGGCGCGCTCTCCGATGCGTCGGTTCCCGCGGAAGGCCGCCAGAAGGTCGTCGCGAACGTGTTCGGCACGTTCGCGCCGGCCACGGTGGCCGTCCTCGACGCCGCCGTCAGCGAGCGGTGGTCCTCGGCCGCCGATCTGCTGACCGGCATCGAGGAGGCGGGCATCCGTGCCGCGGCCATCGCGGCGCCGCAGGCCGACATCGAGGGCGAACTGTTCTCGGTGGCCCGCACGATCGCGGCCAACCCCGAGCTGGAACTCGCGCTCGGCAGCCGTCTCGGCGAGGCATCCGCCAAGGGTGCCCTCATCGAGAAGCTGCTCGCCGGCCGCGCCGCCGAGCCGACGGTGATCATCGTCTCCTCGCTCGCGCAGCTCCCGCGCGAGCGGCGGGTGCGTTCGATGCTGAGCTGGGCCCTCCGCGTCGTCGCCGAGCAGCGCGGTCGCGCTGTCGCGACGGTGTTCGCCGCGGCGGAGCTGACCGAGGCGCAGACCGCGCGTCTGCGGCAGACCCTCGCGGCGCGGTACGACACCGAGGTCTCGCTCAATGTCGTCATCGACCCCGACGTCGTGGGCGGCATCCGCATCGAGATCGGCGACGACGTGATCGACGCCACCGTCTCGTCCCGACTGGGCGACCTCCGCCAGCGTCTGGCGGGCTGACTCTTCCCGCTCCACCGAGGAGCGGACCCGGCTGGCCAGGTGCCCGCCACAAGACCTCACTAAGAAGGAAGACCATGGCAGAACTGTCCATCAGCCCCGACGTCATCCGTGACGCGCTGAAAGACTTCGTCGCCGCCTACGAGCCCACCGGGGCTGCGGCGACCGAGGTCGGCACCGTCGTCGACGCCGCGGACGGCATCGCCCACGTCGAGGGCCTGCCCGGCGTCATGGCGAACGAGCTCGTCCGCTTCGAGAACGGTGTCGAAGGCCTCGCGCAGAACCTCGACGAGCACGAGATCGGTGTCGTCGTCCTCGGCGACTTCGCCGGCATCGAGGCCGGTCAGAAGGTCACCCGTACCGGCGAGGTCCTCTCGGTCGGTGTCGGCGAGGGCTACCTCGGTCGCGTCGTCGACCCGCTCGGCAACCCGATCGACGGTCTCGGCGAGATCGCGACCACCGGCCGCCGCGCGCTCGAGCTCCAGGCTCCCGGCGTCATGCAGCGCAAGTCGGTCCACGAGCCGATGCAGACCGGCATCAAGGCGATCGACGCCATGATCCCCGTCGGCCGCGGTCAGCGTCAGCTGATCATCGGCGACCGCCAGACCGGCAAGACGGCGATCGCGATCGACACGATCATCAACCAGAAGTCCAACTGGGAGTCGGGCGACGTCACCAAGCAGGTCCGCTGCATCTACGTCGCGATCGGCCAGAAGGGCTCGACCATCGCTTCGGTGAAGGGCGCGCTCGAGGACGCCGGTGCCATGGAGTACACGACGATCGTCGCGGCCCCGGCATCCGACCCCGCCGGCTTCAAGTACCTCGCTCCCTACACCGGCTCGGCCATCGGCCAGCACTGGATGTACGAGGGCAAGCACGTCCTCATCATCTTCGACGACCTGTCGAAGCAGGCCGAGGCCTACCGTGCCGTGTCGCTGCTGCTGCGCCGCCCGCCGGGCCGCGAGGCGTACCCCGGTGACGTCTTCTACCTGCACTCGCGTCTGCTGGAGCGTTGCGCCAAGCTCTCGGACGAGCTCGGTGCGGGATCGATGACGGGTCTGCCCATCATCGAGACGAAGGCCAACGACGTCTCGGCATACATCCCGACCAACGTGATCTCGATCACCGACGGCCAGATCTTCCTGCAGTCCGACCTCTTCAACGCCAACCAGCGTCCCGCGGTCGACGTGGGTATCTCGGTCTCGCGCGTCGGTGGTGACGCTCAGGTCAAGTCGATCAAGAAGGTCTCGGGAACGCTCAAGCTCGAGCTCGCCCAGTACCGCTCGCTCGAGGCGTTCGCGATGTTCGCCTCCGACCTCGACGCCGCGTCGCGTCGTCAGCTCGCCCGCGGTGCGCGTCTGACCGAGCTGCTGAAGCAGCCGCAGTACTCGCCGTACCCCGTCGAGGAGCAGGTCGTCTCGATCTGGGCCGGCACCAACGGCAAGCTCGACACGATCGAGGTGGAGGACGTCCTCCGCTTCGAGCGCGAGCTGCTGGACCACCTGAAGCGGAACACGTCGATCCTCGACACGCTGCGCGAGACGAACGTCCTCGACGACAGCACCGTCGCGGAGCTCGACAAGGCGGTCGACGCCTTCGTCCTCGAGTTCCAGGGCGGCAAGGGTCAGGCACTCGGCGCGCCGGGTCACGAAGAGGTCGCTGCTGCGGACGCCGACGACGTGAACCAGGAGAAGATCGTCAAGGGCCGCCGCGGCTGACGCCGACGGGAGACTCATAACCAATGGGCGCACAACTCAGGGTCTACAAGCAGAAGATCTCTTCTGCTCAGACGACCAAGAAGATCACGAAGGCGATGGAACTCATCGCGGCTTCGCGCATCCAGAAGGCGATGGCACGCGTGCGCGCGTCCAACCCCTTCGCGCGGGCCGTGACGCGGGCCGTCTCCGCCGTGGCGACGCACTCGAACGTGCAGCACCCGCTGACCACCGAGCGCGAGGACATCCGACGCTCCGCCGTCGTCGTCTTCGGCTCGGACCGCGGTCTCGCCGGCGCGTTCAACTCCCAGGTGATCCGCGAGGCGCTGCAGCTCGGCGAGCTGCTGCGCAGCGAGGGTCGCGAGCCGGTGTACTACCTCATCGGTCGCAAGCCCGTCGGCTTCTTCCAGTTCCGTCGCATCGCGACGGCGGGGGAGTGGATCGGTGACACCGACACGCCGGCGTTCTCGACGGCCGAGGAGATCGCGGCCGCGCTGATCGGCGCGTACGAGAAGGGCGGCGCGGACGGCGGCGTCGACGAGATCAACCTCGTCTACAACCGTTTCGTCAGCATGATGACGCAGACGCCGGAGACCACGCGTCTCCTGCCGCTCGAGGTCGTCGAGGCGGAGGACACGGCATCCAGCCAGGTCTACCCGCTCTACGAGTTCGAACCGGATGCCGAGACGGTGCTCGACGCGCTGCTGCCGGTGTACGTGCAGAGCCGTGTGTTCAACGCGCTGCTCCAGTCGTCCGCCGCGAAGCAGGCCGCCACGCAGAAGGCGATGAAGTCCGCCAGCGACAACGCCGACAAGCTCATCACCGACTACACCCGCCTGCGCAACAACGCGCGTCAGGCGGAGATCACGCAGCAGATCGCCGAGATCGTCGGCGGCGCCGACGCGCTGGCGTCGGGCAAATAGACCACACGAAAGAAGAGAAGCCATGAGCCTCATCGCTGAGAAGACGGAGACCCCCGTCGTCGGTCGCGTCGCGCGCGTCACCGGCCCGGTCGTCGACATCGAGTTCCCGCACGACTCGATCCCCGAGATCTACAACGCCCTCAAGACCACCATCACGATCGACGGCGAGTCGACCGAGATCACCCTCGAGGTCGCCCAGCACCTCGGCGACGACCTCGTCCGCGCCATCTCGCTGAAGCCCACCGACGGCATGGTCCGCGGCCAGGAGGTGCGCGACACCGGCGGCCCCATCACGGTCCCCGTCGGCGACGTCACCAAGGGCAAGGTCTTCAACGTCACGGGCGACGTCCTGAATGCCGCTCCTGGCGAGACCATCGAGGTCACCGAGCGCTGGGGCATCCACCGCCAGGCGCCGAACTTCGACCAGCTCGAGTCCAAGACCGAGATGTTCGAGACCGGCATCAAGAGCATCGACCTGCTCACCCCGTACGTCCAGGGCGGCAAGATCGGCCTCTTCGGTGGTGCCGGCGTCGGCAAGACCGTCCTCATCCAGGAGATGATCCAGCGCGTCGCGCAGGACCACGGTGGTGTGTCGGTGTTCGCCGGTGTCGGTGAGCGTACCCGTGAGGGCAACGACCTCATCGGTGAGATGGAGGAGGCGGGCGTCTTCGACAAGACCGCCCTCGTCTTCGGCCAGATGGACGAGCCGCCGGGGACGCGTCTGCGCGTCGCCCTGTCGGCCCTGACGATGGCGGAGTACTTCCGCGACGTGCAGAAGCAGGACGTGCTCCTGTTCATCGACAACATCTTCCGCTTCACGCAGGCAGGTTCCGAGGTCTCCACGCTGCTGGGCCGCATGCCCTCCGCCGTGGGTTACCAGCCGAACCTCGCCGACGAGATGGGTGTCCTCCAGGAGCGCATCACGTCGACCCGCGGTCACTCGATCACGTCGCTGCAGGCGATCTACGTCCCCGCCGACGACTACACCGACCCGGCTCCGGCGACCACCTTCGCGCACCTCGACGCGACGACCGAGCTCTCGCGTGAGATCGCCTCGAAGGGTCTGTACCCCGCGATCGACCCGCTGACCTCGACCAGCCGCATCCTCGACCCGCGCTACATCGGTGAGGACCACTACCGCGTGGCCACCGCCGTGAAGCAGATCCTGCAGAAGAACAAGGAACTGCAGGAGATCATCGCGATCCTCGGTGTCGACGAGCTCTCCGAAGAGGACAAGATCGTCGTTTCGCGTGCACGCCGCATCCAGCAGTTCCTCTCGCAGAACACCTACATGGCGAAGAAGTTCACCGGTGTCGAGGGCTCCACGGTCCCGATCAAGGAAACCATCGAGTCGTTCGACGCGATCGTCAAGGGTGACTTCGACCACGTGGCCGAGCAGGCCTTCTTCAACGTCGGTGGCATCTCCGACGTCGAGGAGAAGTGGGCGCAGATCCAGAAGGAGAACGGCTGACATGGCGCTGACCGTCACCCTCGTCTCCGCTGAGGCGGAGGTCTGGCACGGCGAGGCGAGCCTCGTCGTGGCCAAGACGGTCGAGGGCGAGATCGGCTTCATGTCCGGTCACGAGCCCGTCCTCGCCATCCTCGCGGAGGGTGAAGTCCGGATCACGCAGTCGAACGGCGAGAAGATCGTCGCGACGGCGGAGGACGGCTTCCTCTCGATGGAGAACGACGAGCTCACCATCGTGGCCGGGAACGCAGCCCTGCAGTCCTGACACCCTTTCCGCGCAGCGCCGTCCGGTTCGCCGGGCGGCGCTGCGCTTTTCCCCGGAGGTGCCGCCGTGCTCATCCTGCTGCCCCCGTCCGAGACCAAGCGCCCCGGCGGCGACGGCCCGCGCTGGCGTGCGGACGCGCTCGCCTACCCGACGCTGTCGACGCAGCGCGAGCAGGTGATCGACGCGCTCGTCGCACTCAGCGACGACGAGGAGGCCGCGGCCCGCGTGCTCAAGCTCTCCGCCCGGCAACGCGGCGAGGTCGCCGTCAACGCCGCGCTGCGCGGCTCCCCGACCATGCCCGCCGTCGACCGCTATACCGGGGTCCTCTTCGACGCCCTCGACGCCGCGACGCTCGACGCTGCGGCGCGCGGGTGGCTGGATGGGCACGTTGCGACCCACTCCGCACCGTTCGGCCTCGTCGGGGCGCTGGATCCGATCCCGGCGTACCGCCTGGGAGCCGGCATCCGCATCCCGGGACTCCCGCCCATGCGGGCAGTGTGGGCGGATGCCGTCGGTGCCGCGATCGCGGCATCCTCACCCTCGTTCGTCCTCGACCTGCGTTCGGAGGCGTACGTCGCCCTGGGGCCCGTGCCCGCCGGGATCCCGCAGGCCTACGTGCGGGTCGTGTCGGAGGGGCCGGACGGCGCCGTGCGGGCCCTGAACCACTTCAACAAGCACGCCAAGGGCGAGCTCGTCCGCCGCCTCGCGACCTCACGGCCGGGCATTGCCGGACCGGACGCGCTCATGCGATGGGCGCAGGACGAAGAGATCGTCCTGCGCCCATCGGCGGCCGGCGAGCTGGAACTCGTCGTGCCGCCCGTTACGAGATGAACCGGAAGGTCACCGGGTAGCGGTAGCTGCCCCCGGCGTTCACCCGAACCGCGCCGAGGATCGAGAAGATGATGTTCGCGACCCACACGGCGAACGGGAGCAACCCCCCGATGAAGCCGAGGAACGGGATGAAGGCCAGGATGCCCGCAACGATGTAGGCGACGATCATGGCGATCGTGAAGGTGATCTGCCAGTTCAGCGCCTCTTTGCCCTCGACGTTCGTGCGGGGACCGCGGTCCTTGAACACGAGCCAGATGATGAGGGCGGGCAGGAAGCCGACGATGCCGCCGAGGTGCGCGAACATCGCCCACTGCTTGTCCTGATCGGGGGTGAGAGCGGCGCCCGGCTGCGGCTGCCCGTAACCCGGCTGCCCGTAGCCCGGCTGGCCGTAGGGCTGCTGGGTGTAGGGCTGCTGGGGCGGCGGCGGAGCGTAACCGCCCGGGTTCTGTCCCGGCGGAGGGGTCGGCGCGCCTGCGGGAGGAGGAGACGCGGGGCCGTCCTGCGGCGGCGTGTTCGGGTCTGTCATCGGTATGCCCTTCTGTCGGCGTCGCCGCGGCGCGCGGCGTTCAGCGCGCGTGCGCTGCCACACACGAAAGGTAGTGCCGGGAACGGGTCGGGGGCAACGCCCCGCGACGCATGATGACGGGGGAGGACGTCCACTAGAGTGTGAGGACGCTGCACCGATCAGGAAGAAGGGTGGGAGCGTGCCCGAAGCCGTCACCTCGTCCCGCGTCGTCCCCTCCGGCGCAGGCCCCATCGAGGTGCGCTGGGCCGAGGTCACCCACCAGGGCCGCCGCCGCGAGAACAACCAGGATGCCGTGCTGTCGGCGTTCCCGCTCTTCGTCGTCGCCGACGGGATGGGCGGCCACATCGGGGGCGAGATCGCCAGCTCGCGCACGGTGGAGCGCCTCTCGGCTGCCGTCGACCGCGGCACGGTCTCGCCGGAGGCGATCGAGGACGCCCTCGAGCACGCGGTGGCCGACATCGCCTCGCACGCCGAGACGACCGACGACGGCACCGGCACGACGGTGACGGGTGTCTACCTCGACCTCACCGGCGCCGAGCCGACCTGGGTGACCCTCAACATCGGCGACTCCCGGGTGTACCTGCTCCGCGACGGCGCGCTCGCGCAGGTGACGACCGACCACTCCGTCGTCCAGGAGCTGATCGCCGCAGGCCGTCTCAGCCCGGAGGAGGCCGAGAATCACCCTTACGGCAACGTCATCACCCGGGCCGTCGGTCCGAGCGACGGGGTGGTGCCCGACTACGTGCGACTCGAGGTCGTTGACGGCGACCGCTTCGTGGTGTGCAGCGACGGACTCACGAAAGAGCTCACCGACTACGGCATCCTGCACTTCCTCCTGCAGAACCAGGACCCGGCTGCCGCGGTCGACGCCATGCTCGAGGCGGCGCTGGAGAACGGCGGCCGCGACAACGTGTCCATCATCGTCGTGAGTGCGCGGCACGTCCCGGCCGACGAGGACACCGCCACGGTCGAGATCTCCTCACCAGTGCGCCCCTGACGCGGATCGTCCACAGGACGTCCGTGCACCGGCCGCCGGACCGGGCCCTCCGCGCACAGTGGAGCGGTGTCCACCTACGCACCCGATGACCCCCTCGCGCTTCCCCGCCGTGCCGAGCCGGCACCGCGCCCGCCCCTCCCGCTCCTGACCGTCGTCGTACCGGTCGTCGGTGCGGGCGTGCTGTGGATGGTGACGGGGTCGGCCTACGCTCTGCTGTTCGCCGCCCTCGGCCCGCTCATCGCGATCGCCTCGGTCGCCGACGCGGCGCGCACCTCGAAACGGACCGCGAAGAAGGATGCCGCGGCGCTCCGCCGTCGGCGGGCGCAGGCGGAGGTCGACGTGGCGAACCGCCATGACGCGGAGCGCGCCCAGCGTTGGGCGACGCATCCCGACGTCCCGCGCTTCCTCGCCCGCCCGGAATCGATCTGGCGCGTCGTCCCCGAGCGCGAGTCCATGCTCGTCGTCGGTTCGGGAGAGGACGCGAGCGCCCTGCGGACGACGGGCGGTGACGGGGAAGACGCGTCGGCGGAGCTCCGCCGACGCGCGGCGCGGGTGGACGACGTGCCCGTCCTCGTGCCGCTCACGACGGGTGTCGCCGTCGTGGGGCCGCCGGCGCTGGCCGCCGCGGTCGCGCGCGCGCTCGCGTTGCAGGTGCTCCTGTGCCTCTCGCCCGGGCGCGTGCGTCTGAGCGACGCCGGTCCGTCGTGGGCGGATGCCGCCCCCCACCGCGCCGCCGCGGTCGGGCCGCTTCTGCAGGTGCTCGAGGACGGCGGGCTCGTCGGCGGCGACGTCGACATCCCGATCGTCGTCGTGCCCGAAGGCGCGCCGCCGCCGCCGCGGTGCGGGGCGGTCCTGCGGCTGACCGGGCCGACCAAGGCGCGGCTCGATCTCGACGGCCGGTCCCGCGACGTGACCGTGGACGTGCTCTCGGCGGCGCAGGCGGCGCACCTGGCCGGCCTCCTCGCCGATCGGGCGGAGCGCGCGCTCGGCCAGACCGCGGGGGACGTCCTCACCCTGCGCGAGACGCTGCGGCAGGCTCCGCCCGCCCGGCGCGGCGCACTGCCGGCGGCGTTCGGCAGCGCGGGCGGAGCGGCGGCGTCCGTCGACCTCGTGGCCGACGGCCCGCACGCGGTGGTCATCGGGATGACCGGGGCGGGCAAGAGCGAGCTGCTCACGTCGTGGGTCGTCTCGCTGTGCGCGGCGCACACGCCGTCGCAGTTGGGACTGCTGCTCGTGGACTTCAAGGGCGGCCGCACCTTCGACCATCTGGCACCTCTGCCGCACGTGACCGGTGTCCTCACCGATCTCGACGAGGCCACGACGCTGCGCGCCATCGAGAGCCTTCGCGCCGAGGTCCGCTTCCGGGAGCGCACCCTCGCGTCCCTCGGGGTGCGCGACGTCGACGAAGCGGGCGAGGAGCTCGGACGGCTCGTCATCGTGGTCGACGAGTATGCGGCGCTCGTGGCGGCGCACCCCCTGCTGCATGACGTGTTCGGTGATCTCGCCGCACGCGGGCGGGCCCTCGGCATCCACCTCGTCCTCGCGGCGCAGCGCGCGAACGGCGTCTTCCGCGAAGCCGTGCTCGCCAACGCCCCGCTCCGCATCGCGCTGCGGGTCGCCGATGGGACCGACTCCCGTGCGGTGCTGGGCGTCGACGACGCCGCGCGGCTCTCGGGACGAGCGGATGCCCGCGGCACGGCGCTCGTGCGGCGGTCCGGCGACACGGCGCCGCAGCCGGTGCGGGTGGCTCTGTGCGATGCCACGGTGATCGCCGAGACGGCGGCGAGGTGGGAGGGCGAGGGCGCGCGACGCCCGTGGTTGCCGGCTCTTCCCGAGCGCATCCCGCTCGCCTCGGTTCGGCAGGCCGGCGTCGTCGTGCTCGGAACCGCCGACGAGCCCGAGCAGCAGCGCCAGCGCGCCGTGGTCTGGGACGAGCCGGCGCTCGCCGTGGTCGGCGGGCCGCGGAGTGGGAGGACGGGGGTGCTCCGCGCGATCGCCGCGCAGACGGAGACGCTCCTGGTGCCGGGGGATCCCGAGGGGGCGTGGGACGCACTGACGACCCTTGAGCACGTGCCCGCCGGCAGCACGGTGCTCGTGGACGACCTCGACGCCATGCTCGCCGCCCTGCGCGGGGAGTACGGCGCCGTCGCTGCCGAGTCGCTCGAGCAGGCGCTGCGCGGCGCGCGCACCCGCGGCATCCGGATCGCCCTCACGACGCAGCGCGTCGGCGGCGGCGTCGGCCGGATCCTCGAGCTCGTGCCGCGGCGTCTCGTCCTCGGGACGGCCACGCGTGCCGACCACGTCGCCGCCGGCGGCGACGCGAGCGATCACCTGCCGGATCTGCCGCCGGGACGCGGCCGGCTCGGGCGGACGCTCGTCCAGGTCGCCGACGCCGGCGCCCAGGACCTCTCCGTCGTCAGCGATCCGCCGCCCGTCTGGCAGCCCGGACGCCGGCCCGCGGCGGTCGTCGCGCCCGCCGGCGCGCGTCTGCGACGGCTCACGGCGGAGTGGGAACGCTGGGGCATCCCGGTGACACCCGTCGACGGGCAGGCGTCCCTGACGCGCGGCGGGGTCGTGATCGGGCCGCCCGACGCCTGGCTCGCCCAGTGGCGGCTGCTCGCCGACGCGCGCGCCGACGCGGACCTTGTCATCGACGCCGCGTGCGCGGCGGAGTACCGCGCTCTCGTCGGGTCCCGCGACCTGCCGCCGTTCGTCGTCCCCGGTGCGGGTCGCGGCTGGTGGCACGTGCCCGATCGCCCGGTGCGGCGCGTCCTGATGGAGCGCGACTGAGCGGCGGGCTGCCGGGATCAGACGGTGGGACGGATGACGCCGACGTCCCTGCCGCCGCCGGTCACCGTCAGCGGCAGGTCGGCGAGGGTGCGCGCCACGTCCGCCGCCTGCAGGGCGCCGGCACGGACGAGCAGCGTGAGCGCCGTCACGGCGCCCGCCCGGGTGCTGCCGTCGAGCATCTTCAGCACGGCGGTCGTGCCGTTCGGGGCGATCATGGCCATGACGCCCTCGGCACCGTGCTTGGCGAACACGCCGAGGCGCTCCGTCACGATCGAGTCGGGCTGACCGGGGCCCTGGATCACCCACGGGTTCTCCCGGACGGCACGGACCAGGGTGCCCGCGCTCCGGTGCAGCGCGAACGGCGACTTCTCGGACGAGGCGCCGATGCGGTGGAAGGCCCGGGCGAGGGCGGTGAGACTCATCGCGTGCACCGGGGCGCCGCATCCGTCCGTCGCCGTCGCCGTGATTTTCGTCCCGGTCATGCGCTCGATGACCTCACGGGTGTGGACCTGCAGCGGATGCTGCGGGTCGAGGTAGGTCGTCGTGTCCCACCCGCTCGCCTGACAGGCCAGCAGCATCGCCGCGTGCTTGCCCGAGCAGTTCATCCGCACGCGCTGCGGCCCGATCAGCTCGCGGGTCATCTCGTCGCGCGCGGCCGGGTCGCCCGGCCACGCGGGCGGGCACTGCAGCGCATCCTCACCGAGACCGGCGGCGGTGAGGATGTCGGTGACGAGGGCCACGTGCCGGTCCGTGCCGGAGTGGCTGGCGGTCGCGACGGCGAGGTGCGGGCCCTCGAGGGTCGCCCCGGCCGAGACGCTCGCGAGCGCCTGCATCGGCTTCAGGGTCGAGCGGGGCAGGATCGGCGCCTCCACGGCACCCAGCGCCGAGACGACCCCGCCCTCGGGGTCGAGCACGATCGCCGAGCCCGCGTGACGGGACTCGATGAAACCGCTGCGTTCGACGACGGCGAGTTCGACGGCATCCGTCACGGCGAAGGTCTCAGGCACCCGTCCAGCCTAGCCAAGGCCCTCCCGCGCCCGCCCCGGCTGCGCGTGCGAGACTGGCCGCGTGCACGACCAACACCACTATCGCGTGAAGACCCTCTGGACGGGCGACCGGGGGAGCGGAACAAGCGGATACCGCGACTACGACCGCGCCGTCACCGTGCAGGTCGAGGGCAAGCCCGACCTGCTCGCCTCGGCCGACAAGCCGTTCCGCGGCGACCCGACGCGCTGGAACCCCGAGGACCTGCTGCTCGCCGCCCTCTCGGAGTGCCACCTGCTGTCGTACCTGCACGCCTGCGTCACGGTGGGTGTCGTCGTGACCTCCTACGAGGACGACGCGACGGGGACGATGACGCTCGACGGCAGAGGAGGCGGCTCATTCCGCGAGGTCACCCTGCGGCCGCGGGTGACGGTGGCGGATGCCGCGATGGTCCCCGCGGCGGAGGCCGCCCACCGGCAGGCGCGCGAGTGGTGCTTCATCGCGAACTCGGTGAACTTCCCCGTGCACCACGAGGCCGTCGTGACCGTCAGCGACGTTCGTGCGGCAGGACCTGCTTGAGGCGCTCGACCGGATTCTGCGCGGGCACCTCGTTGTACGAGCCGGCGAGTTCCTGACCTGAGAGCGCGTGGATCGCCGACATGATGTCGTCGGTGGCCTGGCGGCGGGCACGGCCCGACGACGCCGGACCGTGGTGGGACAGATCCATCGGCGCGCCGTAGCGGATCGTCACCCGCGGCGACATGCGCGGCCACTTCGCGCCCACGGGCATCGCGTCGTTCGTGCCGACGATCCCCACCGGCACGACCTTCGCGCCCGTCTCCAGCGCGAGGAAGGCGACACCCGTGCGGCCCTTGTAGAGGCGTCCGTCGAGCGAGCGCGTGCCCTCGGGGTACAGCGCGATGGCCTTGCCGGACTCGAGGATGCGGCGCTGCTGGTCGAGGGCGTCGAGCGCGGCCTGGCCCGCCCCGCGCTGCACGGGGGTGGCGCCGAGGGCGCGGAAGAAGCGGTTGCTGAACCAGCCCTTGATCCCCGACCCGTCGAAGTAGCTCGACTTGGCCAGGAAGTAGACGGGCCGCGGCGCGAACAGCGGCAGCACGAACGAGTCGATGAAGCTCAGGTGATTGCTCGCGAGGATGATGGGGCCCGACCGCGGGATGTTGCCCACGCCCTCGATACGGGGGCGGTAGATCAGCCGTGCCAACGGGCCGAAGCCCCAGCGCACGAGGTAGTAGAGGCCACCGGCACGCGCGAGTTCGTCGTCGGATGACCCGGCGGAGTTCTCGGGGGGAATCGGCGCTTCGGTCACCAGAAGAGGGTACTGCCAAACCCATGCGGGCCAGGACATGCCCCCGGTGCATCGCGGCGCTCGGAACACCGACTCACACCCCGGACAAAAGAAGGTGGGGGAGGATGGAGGCACTCCCCGTTTCTCTGTGAGGTCTACTCCGTGCGTCTTCGTCCTTTCGCCGCCCTGTCCGCCGTCGCCGTGACCGCGCTTCTGCTGACCGGATGCGGCTCCTCCGACACCGCCGCCCCGACGCCCACCGGCTCGGCGGCCGCAGATCTCTGCGACGCTGCCGCGAAGCCGGGCGAGGCATCCGATTCCGTCAAGGTCGACGGCGCCGTCGGCTCGCCCTCCACCGCCACCTTCTCGACGCCGCTCGAGCCGAAGGAACTGCAGGTCACGGTCCTCGACGAGGGCGACGGCCCCGCCGTCAAGGCCGGCGAGTTCGTGTCGTACGCGATGACCGCGTACAGCGCCGAGGACGGCAAGGAGCTCGCCACGATCGGATACGAGCCCGGCCAGTTCCTGCCCTCGCAGCTGTCGCCCGACACGGTTCTCGGTCAGGTCTTCGGATGCGGGCACGTCGGCAAGCGCGTCGTCGCCGCGTTCCCGGCCAGTGACACGGCGCAGGCCGAGGTCTACGTCCTCGACCTGCTCGGTACGGTGCCCACCGCGGCCTGGGGTGAGCCGCAGGCCGCCCCCGCCGGCTTCCCGAAGGTCGAGCTCGCCGAGAACGGCTCGCCGAAGATCACGATCCCCGAGGGCGAGGAGCCGCCGACCCAGACCGAGGTCGCGACCATCAAGAAGGGCGACGGCTACACGGTGCAGAAGGGCGACTACGCCCTCATCCAGTACACCGGCGTCCGGTGGTCGAACGGCGAGACCTTCGACTCCACGTGGGATAAGGGATCGCCCATCGCCTACCCGACGACGAACTACGTCCAGGGCTTCCAGAAGGCGCTCGAGGGTCAGACCGTCGGGTCGCAGGTCCTCGTCGTGATCCCGCCCGCCGAAGGCTACGGCGAGGGCAAGATCAACGAGGCCGACCTGAAGGGCGAGACGATCGTCTTCGTCGTCGACATCCTCGGCGCGCAGACACCGGCGGCAGCTCCCGCGCAGTGACGGCGGCCCGGCCGAGCCGGTCCCCGCGGGTAGGGTGAGCGCATGCGACGCATCCTGATCCTCGGTTCGACGGGCTCGATCGGGACGCAGGCGCTCGACGTCATCCGCGCGAACCGCGACCGCTTCGAGATCGTCGGTCTCGCGGCGGGGCGGGATGCCGAGGGCCTCCGTCGTCAGGCGGAGGAGTTCGGCGTGGCCGCCACGGCGCTCGGGGCCGGCGACGCCGAACGTCTCGTCCGCAGCGTCGAGGCCGACGTCGTCGTCAACGGGATCACCGGATCGGTCGGGCTCGGGCCGACGCTCGCGGTGCTCGAGACGGGCGCGGCGCTCGCGCTCGCCAACAAGGAATCGCTCATCGTCGGCGGCGAGCTCGTCACGCGGCGGGCGGCCCCCGGCCAGATCGTCCCGGTCGACTCGGAGCACTCCGCGATCGCGCAGTGCCTGCGCTCGGGGGAGGCGGGCGAGGTGCGCCGCCTCGTCCTGACCGCCAGCGGCGGCCCCTTCCGCGGGCGGACCCGCGAGCAGCTGCGGGAGGTGACGCCCCGTGAGGCGCTCGCGCACCCCACCTGGGACATGGGGCGCGTCGTCACGACGAACTCGGCCACCCTCGTGAACAAGGGCCTCGAGGTCATCGAGGCGCACCTGCTGTTCGACGTCCCCTACGACCGCATCGACGTGACGGTCCACCCGCAGTCGATCGTGCACTCGATGGTCGAGTTCGTCGACGGGTCGACGATCGCGCAGGCGTCGCCGCCCGACATGCGGCTGCCGATCTCCCTCGCCCTCGACCACCCGCGCCGCGTCGCGGGGGTGGGTGCCCCGCTCGACTGGACGACGGCGTCGACGTGGACGTTCGAGCCGCTCGACACGGCGGCCTTCCCGAGCGTCTCGCTGGCGAAGCAGGTCGGTGTCGCCGGGTCCACCTATCCCGCCGTGTTCAACGCCGCCAACGAGCAGGCCGTCGAGGCGTTCCACGACGGCGCGCTGCCGTTCCTGGGCATCGTCGACACGATCGCGCGCGTCGTCGACGCGCATGAACCGCCAGCGGAGCTGACGCGCGAGAGCCTCGCTGACGCCGAGCGCTGGGCGCGGACCACCGCGGACCGGCTCATCGCCGCCGGCTGAGGCTCCCTCGAGTCCCTACCCTTCCCGAACGTCAGGCGGGAACCGGCCATCCCGCGCGTCGCAGGGCGTCCGTCGCGGCGCCCTCGGCGTCGAACGGCGTGCGGACTCCGTGGATCTCGCGGTAGTGCTGGTGGCCCGGTCCCGCCCACAGGATGGCGTCGCCCTCGCCGACCAGCGAGACCGCCGTCGCGATGGCCTCCTCGGGCGGGGTGACCTCGTGGATGACAGCGTCCGGTCGCGCCGCGCGCGCCCCGTCGACGAGCGCACGTCGGATGAGAGCGGGATCCTCCGAGCGGGGATGCTGGTCGGTCACGACGAGCACGTCGCTCCCGAGCGCCGCGACGGCGCCCATGTCGGCGCGCTTGGTGGTGTCGCGGTCGCCGTTGGCCCCGCACACCATGACGACCCGCCCGGGGGTGACCCGACGGACCGCGTCGAGGGTCTTCGCGAAGGCGTCGGGGGAGTGGCCGAAGTCGAGGTAGAGCGCCGGGCCGCCGGCGCCCGAGATCCGCTGGATGCGGCCGGGCAGGCGCGCGTCGATGGCGCGGTCGCCGATGAGGGCGGTCAACGCGTCCCACTCCCAGCCCGCCTCGAGCAGCATGACGATCGCGAGGCCCGCGTTGGACGCCATGTGCGGACCGATCACCGGCACCGTCGTGGTCACCGAGCCCGCCGGGCCCGACAGCGTGAAGGTCGTGCCCTCGGGCGTCTCGGCGACGAGGTCGACGCGCCAGTCGGCGGCCGCCGTCGGGTCCTCCGCGATGGCGGCGGTCAGCACCGTCGTCACCGGGATGCCGGCACGCTCGGCGATCGCCTGTCCTGCCGGCTGGTCCACGCACACCACCGCGCGGCGCGCGCGCTCGGGGGTGAACAGGGCCGCCTTGGCGGCGAGGTACTCGGTCATGTCGGCGTAGTCGTCGAGGTGATCGTGCGACAGGTTCGTGAACCCGGCGACGTCAAAGACGAGACCGTCGACGCGGTGCCGGGTGAGGGCCTGCGCGCTGACCTCGACCAGGATCGCCTGGACGTCCTTCTCGCGCATGAGTCCGATCAGGGCGTGCATCTCGGATGCCTCGGGGGTCGTCAGCCGCGAGGGGATCACCTCGCCCGCGATGTGGCGCTCCGCCGTCGACGACAGACCCGTCGTGACGCCGAGACCGTGCAGCATCCCCTCCATGAGGTGGGTGACGCTCGTCTTGCCGTTCGTCCCGGTGACGGCCAGGAGCGGCGGGAGGTCGGCATCCGCGCCCGTGCCGTAGACGAGTGCGGCGAGTCCGCCCAGGCGCGCCCGGGGGTCGTCGACGACGAGGACCGGGACGCGGACGTCCGCCAGGAGCGCCGCGCCGTCGGCATCCGTCACCACGGCGACGGCGCCCATCGCGATCGCGTCGGGAGCGAACTCCGCCCCGTGGCGATGCGCGCCGCGGACGGCGACGAACAGCTCGCCCGCGCGCAGATCGGCGGTCGCGAGGGTCACACCGTGGACGGACACCCCCGCGAGGTCGCCCGACGCCGTCGCGCCGAGGTGGGCGGCGACGTCCTGCAGTGGCACGGCACGGGGGTGCGACGGCCGGAGGACGGGGGGAGGTGCGGAGGGGTTCTGCATGGTCCCTCCATCATCGCACCCGGCCTCCGGCCGGCCCGGGTCAGACCCGACGTCGGTTCAGCAGAGCGACGACGAGTGCCGCGGCGCCGAGCACGAGTGCGCCGCCCCCGAGCCAGGTCGCGACCGGTGCGCTCGCGGCGGCCTCCGCCTCGGGAGCAGCCTCGGCCGCGCCGTGGCCGTCGCCGTGCTCGGAGGTGCCCGCGGCCGACGCCGCAGCGACGGCCACGACCGGCGCGGGGGATTCGAGCTCCTCCGGGTCCTGACCGTCCTCGGCCACCTGCGCCCAGGCCGTCTCGCCGACCTCGCACCGCTGCGTCACGGGGAACGCGATGTCGGTGTCGCCGACGTCCGAGGAGAAGAGCGCGTCGAAGGATGCCGAGGCGGCGAGGCCGTCCTCGATCGGGGTGAGCGCGGTGTAGGTCACCTGCGTCGGCGTGCCGTCGTCGCCGAGGACGCGGCTGATCTTCCACACGCCGTCGACGACGGGGGTGACGTTGGCCACTCCCTCGGGGACGTCGAAGACGAGGGCCGTCGTGGGGGAGCCGTCGCACCCGTGGCTGAACGAGAAGTCAAGGCGCGACGTGGCGCCGGCGGCGGCGCCCTCGGCGTGGACGTGGACGTGGGCGGATGCCGCCAGGGGGGCGGCGAGGACGAGGGCGCCGCCGAGGGCGACGCCGGTGAGGGTGAGCGCCGAACGGCGCGGGGAACGCGTGGTCATGAGTCGATGTCTCCCGAAGGGGTGTGCGGGGCGCGCCCGAGGGCCGGCCCGCGCGGAAAGGTGAGGGTCGTGCCGCCGTGGGCGGCCGGCTCAGCGGGGAGGTCCGCGGCGGGAGAGATCGGCGAGGGCGAGGCGGGGGCGGAGGCCCCGCGGCGTCGTGAGCGGAAGGGCCGGCGCGCGCCATCCGCCCGTCGGCGGGGCGACGACGGCGACGCGCAGGAGGGAGTGGATGCCGCGTGCCACGGCGCGCAGCATCCGTTCGCCGTGGCAGACCGCCACCGCGGTGACGACCGCGGCGAGGGCGTGGCCGGCGATCATCGCGCCGTCGACCGAGACGGTGCCCCCGGCGGTCGCGCCGAGCGCGAAGGCGGCGTGGTGATGGCCGGCGGGGGCGGCCGTCGGCTGGACGTCGCCGACGAGCGCGAAGGCCGAGTGGAGGAGCGCCTGCGCGGCGACGACGGCGAGCCCCGTCCGGACGGCGGAGGGCCGGGACCCCACGATCGCCAGTGTGATCGGCCACGCGAGCAGCATCACGGTCGCGACGAGCCAGGGAGCGGGTGCGGTGCCCCCGCCGAGGGTGTGGGCGGCCGCCGCGGTCAGCGTCGCGACCGCAGCCGCCCCGCCCGCACGCACGACGCGCACGCGCCGCGAGTCGACGGGTCGGGGGATCACCCTCCCAGCCTAGATCCGAGACGAGCCGCGATGACGGCGGCGACGTCATCGCCGCTTCATAGCGTCCGGGGGTAGCGTGTCGGCTCGTGACCGTACTCGCATTCATCATCGGCGTCGTCGTGCTGGTGGTCGGGCTCGCCGTGTCGATCGCCCTCCACGAGGTCGGGCACCTCGCCCCCGCCAAGGCGTTCGGTGTCCGTGTGGGCCAGTACATGATCGGCTTCGGCCCGACCGTGTTCTCGCGCCGGGTCGGCGAGACCGAGTACGGCTTCAAGCTCCTGCCGCTCGGCGGTTACATCTCCATGGCGGGCATGTACCCGCCCTCGGCGGCGACCACGGGCGAGGGTGACGACGCGCGGCCGCGCCGCCGCCGCCTGTTCGAGACGCTCATCCAGGACGCCCGCACGGCCAACGACGAGACGCTGCAGGGCGACGGCGCCGGGCGTGCCTTCTACCAGCTGCCGGTCTACAAGCGCGTCATCATCATGCTCGGCGGCCCCGCGATGAACCTCGTGCTCGCGATCATCCTCTTCGCGATCATGTTCTCCGGTATCGGCGTGCAGACGGCCACGACCACCGTCGCGTCGGTCAACGAGTGCGTCCTCCCGGCCGGCAGCACGCAGACCTCGTGCGCGGCGGACGATCCGGCCTCCCCGGCGGCGGCCGCCGGCATCCGTCCCGGTGACGTCCTCGTCTCGGTGGACGGCACCCCGGTCGACACCTTCGCCGAGGCTTCGGCGATCATCCAGAAGTCCCCGGACCGGCCGATCCCGGTCGTCGTCGAGCGCGGCGGCACGCGGCAGACGCTCGAGGTGACCCCGGTGCTCGCGACCCGCGAGATCGCGACGGCGGACGGCGGCACGACGACGGCCGAGGTCGGCTTCGTCGGGATGTCGGCGACGGTCGCGTTCGTGCCGCAGCCCATCTGGGACGGGCCGCAGGCGGCCCTCGCGCAGACAGGCCAGGTCGTGGGGATCATCTGGCAGCTCCCGGCCCGGGTCTACCAGACCGCCGTCGACACGATCACCGGCGCCGGTCGCGACCCGAACGGCCCCCTCTCCGTCGTCGGCGCCGGGCGACTCGCGGGCGAGGTCGCCGCGACCGAGACGCCGATCCTGAACCGCGTCTCGGGCATGCTCGCGCTGCTGGGCTCGCTCAACATCGCCCTGTTCGTGTTCAACCTCGTGCCGTTGCTCCCGCTCGACGGCGGCCACGTCGTCGTCGCGCTGTGGGAGGGGCTCAAGCGCGTCTGGGCGCGGATGACCGGGCGGCGCGCGCCGCGTCCGGTGGACGCGACGAAGCTCGTCCCGATCACCTACATCGTCGTGATCGGCCTGATCATCATGGGCGGCACCCTGATCCTCGCCGACATCGTCAACCCCGTGCAGCTGCTGGGCTGACGGGCGGCTCAGGCCTCGACGGGGCTGAGCGCGTGCGTGACGAGCCGCTCGAGGGTGGTGAGACCGTCGCGCGAGAGGATCGACTCGAGGTGGCCCTGCACCGACGCGTACGCGGGACCGCGCAGCGCGTAGACGTCGCCGGTCCGTGCATCGGCCGACACCTCGGTCGCCCCCACGCGGGTCGTTCCCGGGGAGACGCGGGCCGTGAACGTGTTGTAGAAGCCGATGGATGCCGGGGTGCCGAAGACGTCGACGGTCTTCTGCAGGCCCTGGTGCGGGCTCGCGAGCGGCGTCAGCTCGAGTCCGAGCCGGTCGGCGAGCACCTGGTGGCTCAGGCACACCGCGAGCAGCGGCGCACCGGCATCCACCCGTTCCGCCACGATCTCGCGGAGACGGGCGATACGGGCGCTGTCGGCGTCGCGCGGGTCACCCGGTCCGGGGCCCGAGACGACGAGGTCCGCCGCGGCGACCGCTGCGGGGGAGGCCTCGGACCAGTGCGCGATCGTCACGTCGAAGCCGAGATGACGCAGCTGGTGGGCGAGCATCGTCGTGAACCGGTCCTCGGCGTCCACCACGAGGGCGCGTCGCCCGGCGAGCGGACCGCGTCCCGGCTCGCCCTGGGGGTTCAGCCAGAAGGCGGCCAGGCGGGCGTTGCGCGAGGAGAGGAGCTCGGCGATCGCGGGATCCTCGGCGAGCGGCCGCGGGGCCGGGGCCGGGGCGTCCTCGTCGACGGTGCGGGCGACGACGTCCCGCGGGATCGCGCCGATCGCCCCCAGCACACCGGCCGCCTTGCCGTGGGTTTCGCCCACCTCGCCGTACGGGTCGGAGTGGCGCACGAGGGTCGCGCCCACGGGGACCCGCAGCCGGCCGTCGACGACGTACGCGGTGCGGATGAGGATGGGGGCGTCGAGGTCGTGTCCGCCGTCGGCGCGCGGCGTGAAGAGGGCCGCCACGCCGGAGTAGTACCCGCGCGGGCTCTGTTCGTGGCGGGCGATGACGGTGCAGGCGTTCTGCATGGGCGAGCCGGTCACGGTGGGCGCGAACATGGTCTCGCGGAGGATGTCGCGCGGGTCCATCGTGCTCGTCCCGCGCAGCATGTACTCGGTGTGCGTCAGCCGCGACATCTCCTTGAGGTGCGGGCCCGTGATGCGGCCGCCGTCGCTGCAGACCGCCGACATCATCTTCAGTTCCTCGTCGACGACCATGAAGAGCTCCTCGGTCTCCTTCGTGGAGGAGAGGAACTCGGTCAGGGTCTCGGCCGTCGCGCCGCCCGCCGGGTGGCGGAAGGTCCCCGAGATGGGGTTCATCGTCACGACGCCGCCCTGGGCGCTGACGTGTGCCTCGGGGCTCGCGCCGACGGCGAGGTGGTCGGGAGTCGACACCAGGAACGTCCAGTAGGCGCCGCGCTCGTGCTCGAGCAGCGCTCGGAACCACGTCAGACCCGCCGTCAGCGGGTCGCCGCCGACCTGCGCGACGTAGTCGCGGCGGATGACGAAGTTCGCCCCTTCGCCGCGGCCGATCTCGTCGGCGATGACCCGGCGGACGATGTCGGCGTACTCCTCGTCGTCGATGTCGAAGCCGGCGTCCTCGAGGGCGACGGGCTCGGTCGGCAGCTGGGCGAGTGCGTCCGACAGGGGCAGGGAGTGCCGTTCGCCGACGACGAGGCAGCGCAGCGGCGCGCCGTCGTCGTGGCACGCGAAGCCGCGCTCCACGACCTGACGGAACGGGACGAGCGCGAGCACCTCGCGCGCGGAGCCCGCGGCATCGGTGAGGGGGATGTCGGCGAGCAGCTCGACGTCGACCACCTCGCCGGTGAGCACCTCGACGGTCGCGCCGTCGCGGGCGAGAAGGGCGAAGGGGATGCCGCGCGCGGCGAGGTCGGCGAGGATGATCGGGGCGGTGCCGGTCATGGGGGATCTTCCGTTCGGGGCGGTCGCCGGTAAACGAGAAACGACCGCCGGGCTGTCAGCTCAGGCGGTCGTCGGGATGCACGTGGCGTCCGCCTCAGGCGGAGCGCCACCACGTGCGGTTCGCGAACATGGGGCCGAACCTACCACAGGCGACCCTCGCGGCATCCTCTCGGCCGGGTGCCGTGCCCGAGCGCCCCCCGCGGCTTAGGCTGGAGCCGTGCCAGCTGTGAACATCGGGATGCCCCGCGTGCCGGAGGTCCTCGCGCCTCGTCGCAAGAGCCGTCAGATCAAGGTCGGCAAGGTCCTCGTCGGTGGCGATGCCCCCGTCAGCGTCCAGTCGATGACGACGACGCCGACCACCAACATCAACGCGACGCTGCAGCAGATCGCCGAGCTCACCGCCTCCGGGTGCGAGATCGTGCGTGTGGCCGTGCCGTCGCAGGATGACGCGGACGTCCTGCACATCATCGCCGCGAAGAGCCAGATCCCTGTGATCGCCGACATCCACTTCCAGCCGAAGTACGTGTTCCAGGCGATCGACGCCGGCTGCGCGGCCGTTCGCGTGAACCCCGGCAACATCCGCAAGTTCGACGACCAGGTCGGTGCGATCGCCAAGGCGGCCCAGGCCGCGGGTGTGTCGCTGCGCATCGGCGTCAACGCCGGGTCACTCGACCGGCGCCTGCTCGAGAAGTACGGCAAGGCGACGCCCGAGGCTCTCGTCGAGAGCGCCGTGTGGGAGGCATCCCTCTTCGAGGAGCACGACTTCCACGACTTCAAGATCTCGGTCAAGCACAACGACCCCGTCGTCATGGTGAAGGCCTACCGGCAGCTCGCCGAACGGGGCGACTGGCCGCTCCACCTCGGCGTCACCGAGGCAGGCCCCGCCTTCCAAGGCACGATCAAGAGCGCGACCGCGTTCGGCATCCTGCTCGGTGAGGGTATCGGCGACACGATCCGTGTCTCGCTGTCGGCGCCGCCCGCCGAAGAGGTCAAGGTCGGCCACCAGATCCTCCAGTCGCTGAACCTGCGCGAGCGCAAGCTCGAGATCGTGTCCTGCCCGTCGTGCGGCCGCGCTCAGGTCGACGTCTACACGCTCGCCGACAACGTCACCGAGGGCCTCAAGGACATGACGGTCCCGCTCCGCGTCGCCGTCATGGGCTGCGTCGTGAACGGTCCGGGAGAGGCGCGCGAGGCCGACCTCGGTGTCGCGTCGGGCAACGGCAAGGGGCAGATCTTCGTCAAGGGCGAGGTCATCAAGACCGTCCCCGAAGAGGACATCGTCGCGACCCTCATCGAGGAGGCGAACCGCCTCGCCGACGAGATGGGGCCGGATGCGCCCCTCGGAACGGCGCAGGTCGTCACCTCCTGACGCGCCGCCGACGAGCGCGTATTCCGATCGGGGAATGGGCGTCATCGAATCGTTGTACTAGAGAGCACCGGGAGCCTTCCCGCATCTGCAACGATCAGCGCATGCGCACTCGTGTCGGTCTGTCCCTCGCCGTCCTGACCACGGTCCTCCTCGCCGGATGCACCGTCGCCGGCGAAGCCGCCCCGCAGCCGTCGCCGGCCGCGCCGGAGTCCTCACCCGCTCCGTCGATGCCGGCGTCGCCCACGCCGACGGCGGAGTCACGCGTCGAGCCGGTTCGGCTCTTCGACGGCGAGTGCGACAGGATGCTCGCGCCCGCGACGCTGGACGCCTTCCTCGGCGACGGATGGCAGGACTACGACCAGTGGCTCACCACGCAGTACGCCGGTTCTCCGGATCGCGTCGACCCGGCCCCGGAAGGCACGCTCGGAGGTATGGAGTGCCGCTGGAAGGCGCCGGAGGATTCGGCCTCGGGATTGTTCGACCTCCGTGTCCTCGCCCTGCCCGCGGACGCCGTGCCGGCGGACTTCGCGGAGAAGTTCGCGACGGCCGCCTGCGACTGGCAGTACGACGCGCTCATCTGCCGACTCCTCCGGGTGGAGGACGGCGTCGCAATCCTCGCGGCGACGCTCGCCTCCGAGAGCGAAGCGGACACGCACGACGACGCGCTGTCGCAGGCGATCGACGCCGTCGCGGCCTCGGCCCGGAGGGGCGTTGCGGCCGCGGCGCCGGTCACGCGCTCGGATCGGTGGTGGGACGGCCCGGCGTGCGAAGCGATCGGTGAGAGGATCGCGGACCTCACGGAGGGCACCTTCGTCGCAGGGTACTGGGAGGGCGTCGAGAGCCCGGAGGCCGGCTTCTTCCGGACCGCGGGCGTGTCGCAGGAGTGCCCCTGGTTCAGTGAGAGCGAGACGCTGCCCGCCGGGGAGCCGCATCGGATCTTCTCGGTGACGACGTACCCCGGGGGGCACTGGATGTGGGCAGACCTGGTGGAGGGTGCGAGCCCCGTCGACGTGAGTGGCGCGGTCGACGCGGCCACATTCTCCGAGCGCGAGGATGAAGCGGGCTCGATCTACGTGACCGACGGCGTGAACGTCCTGCACGTCAACGGGGCGGATCTCGGCTTCAACGTCGACGTCGCCGAGCGTGTGCTCGACGTCGCAAATTCCTGAGCGCGCCGACCGCGCGTCGTCAGCTCCAGAGGGAGTGGTAGGCGTTGATCGCCGGCTGCCCGCCCAGGTGCGCATAGAGGACGGTCGAGTCCTTCGGGATGTCGCCGCTCTTCACGAGGTCGATGAGACCGGCGAGCGACTTGCCCTCGTAGACGGGGTCGGTGATCATCGCCTCGAGCTGCGCGCCGAGCGCCATCGCCTCCATCGTGGAGTCCACCGGGATGCCGTAAAGGTCGCCCGCCCACCCCTCGAGCACCTGGATCTCTTCGTCGCGCAGGTCGCGGCCGAGCTCGATGAGCTCCGCCGTGTTGCGCGCGATGCGGGCCACCTGATCGCGCGTCTTCTGCAGGGTGGCGGAGGCGTCGATGCCGAGGACCCGACGCCTCACTCCGGTCAGCTCCTCAAGAGCGGCGAAACCAGCGATCATGCCCGCGTGGGTGGATCCCGTCACGGTGCAGACGATGATCGTGTCGAAGAACACGCCCAGCTGCTTCTCCTGCTCGGCCACCTCGAACGCCCAGTTCGCGAAGCCCAGGC
The DNA here is from genome assembly GCF_031932225.1 of Microbacterium gawkjiense. Taxonomy (NCBI): domain Bacteria; kingdom Bacillati; phylum Actinomycetota; class Actinomycetes; order Micrococcales; family Microbacteriaceae; genus Microbacterium; species Microbacterium gawkjiense. The sequence goes on along the minus strand of NZ_JAUZVV010000002.1, from coordinate 1,017,135 downwards.
CGCCGAGGCGGTGCTCGGAGGCTCCGGCGGGGATGGGGTAGGGGGTGCCACCGGCATCCTCCACCTCCTGCAGCGCCTGCATCCAGGAGTCACGGATGCCGATGTCGAACCCGGCGTCGTCGAGGCGGGAGTCCGCGCCCATCATGCGCGAGAGCAGGATGTTGCCGACCTTGTCGTTGACGGGCTCGTCCCACGGGACCCACTTCTCCTGGACGAGCCGAGCCTTCAGACCCAGGTGCGCGGCGACCGCGGCCACCTGACGCGTGTGGTTGGACTGGTACCCGCCGATCGAGACGATCGTGTCGGCGCCGCTGGCGAGGACGTCGGGGACGATGTACTCGAGCTTGCGGGTCTTGTTGCCGCCGAACGCGAGTCCGCTCGAGACGTCTTCGCGCTTGGCCCAGATCTCGGCTCCGCCGAGGTGCTGGGTGAGGCGCTTCAGGTGCTGCAGGGGGCTCGGACCGAAGGTCAGCGGGTGGCGCGGGAACTGGTCGAGGATCACGGGGTCTCCTGGGTGGTGTCGGTGAGCAGGTCGAGCCAGAGGCCTTCGGCCACGGCTGCCGCGGCCTGCGCGTCGCGCGCTGCGCAGTGGCGGATGAGCTCGGCATGGCGGGCGGCGGAGGCGGTCGCGTCGTTCGAGGCGAAGCGCAGGCGCTCGGCGCGTTCGAGGACCGGTCCGTAGAGGGCGAGGACGGTGCGCACGGCCTCGTTGTCGGCGCGGTCGACGGCGACGGCATGGAACGCGTGGTCGGCAGCGAGCGCGGCGGACGTGTCTCCCGCGTCGTGTGCGGCGAGGAATGCGTCGTTCGCCTGACGCATCCGGTCGATGTCGTCGTCGGTGAACCGGGGTGTCGCCTCGACGACCGCGACCCGGTGCATCGCGGCGACGACCGCCGCGGCATCCCGGACCTTGTCGTCGTCGACGGGAGCGACGACGGTCGACCGGCCCGGGAGGGCGAGGACGAGGCCGGAGCGGGCGAGGTCGAGGAGCGCTTCACGGACGGGGGTGCGGGATACCCCGAGCCACGTGGCGAGCTCGACGTCGCGCAGCTGCTCGCCGGGGGCGAGGGTCCCGTCGACGATCGCGTCGCGCAGTCTCGTGCGGACTTCGTCGCGCAGCAGTCCGCGCGGGGGAAGGGAGGTCGAGGGCACCGGCATGCAATATATTGCACACGTGATGGCAGCCGGACGCAAATCGACGCGCTCAGGCGGGCGCGAACTCGACCGTTCCGGAGGTGACGTCGGTGGCGACGAGGCGCAGCCGGATCGTCGCGCCGGGCTCGGCGTCGACGCCCCCGACCGTCGTCTCGAGGGGCGGGACCGTCAGGGCGACCCGCCCGCCGTTCTCGCGGCGGCGGAGCACGACGGCGTCGAAGACCTCGCCCACCCGACCGCGGAGGACCGCCGCGGCGACGTGCTCGATCGCGGCGGCATCTACCTGCGACGCGACGCGCGCGGAGCGTTCCATCGCCTCGGGCAACTCCGTCAGCGACCCGCGGACCTCGGCCGGCACCTCCTCGCCGTTCGCGAGCGCGTGGCACACGAGCAGCGACCAGCGATCGACGAGGCGCCGCAGCGGCGCGGTCGTGTGCGCGTAGGGCGCGGCGATGGCCGCCTGCGTCACGAGGTCCGGTACCTCGCCGTCGAGGACGGTGTACCCCGCTCCGCGGAAGAGGCCCGCGGCCTGCTCGCGGATCGCGCGGCCGACCGGGGTCCGCGGCAGATCGCGGAGGTAGTCGCCGTAGGGGACGTCCGGGTGCCACGGCACGCCGAGCCCGGCGGTCTGCGCGCGGAACGCCGCGACGTCCTCCTCGGATGCCGGGGGCATCGTCCGGAGTATGCCCACCTTGCCGGCGAGCATGATCTCCGCGGCGGCCATCCCGGTCAACAGCGACACCTGGGCGTTCGCGTCCTCGAGCGGCACGCCCTCGTCGGCCTGCAGGTCGTACCCCTCCGGCGTCGCCACGACCCGGATCTCGGGCAGGTTCAGGCTGGCGCCGCCGCGCTCGCTCTCGCGCCGGGCGCGCTCGTCGCCGAACCACACGAGGTGCTGGATAGTCTCGGGGGCGTCGCCGCGCCCCAGCGCCGCCTGCGCGTCGACGTACGACCACTGCGCGCGGGACCGGATGACTCCGCGTGCGAGCGTGACGGCGGCTGGGCGGGCATCGGCATCCAGCTCGAAACGCCAGACGAAGGCGTGCCGGTCGCGATCCGGTAGCAACGAGGCCGCGTCCTCGCTGAGGACGGCCGGGTGCAACGGGATGCGGCCGTCGGGCGCGTAGACGGTCTGGCCGCGTCGCCGGGCCTCCGCGTCGACGGCGCCGCCCATCGGCACGAACGCGGGCACGTCGGCGATCGCGTAGTGCAGGATGCCGCCGCCGTCCGCGGTCCGCTCGAGGTGCACGGCCTGGTCGAGGTCGGTCGAGCCCTCGGGGTCGATCGTGAGGAACGGGATGCCGCGCAGGTCGGCGAGCTCCGCGGACGCCGAGACCGGGACCTCGCGTGCCGCCCGCTCCGCCGCGGCCTGGACCTCGGCCGGGAAGGCGCCCGGAAGGTCGAACTGCTCGCGCAGTGCGCCGAGTGCGGCGCTCAGCTCCGACTGGACGGGGGAGACGAGGCGGGCGCGGCGGGAGGGCACGCGGTCAGTGTAGGCCGGGCTGCCTCAGCGGGTTGCTCGGTTGCGTCCAGCGCGTCCATAACGGCACCGCATACCGTGAGCGGCATGAGCAAGCTCTCGCGACTGATCGGCCTGGCCGCCAAAGCCCTCGACTCGTCCTCGTCGTCATCCACCTCGTCGTCCCGGCAGGGTTCGTCAGCGGGGGACTGGCGCGGCATGGTCCGCTCCGCCGCGGACGCGCTCACGGGCGACGGGCGCGGCGCTCCGCCGTCGCCCGCGCACAATCCCGACGTGCGTTCGGCGGGCGCCCCGGTGGGTCTGACGCCGCCGGCGGCCGGAGCCCCGGCATCCGCTTCGCACAGTCCTCTGTCGGCGGCCGATCGCCAGGCGGTCGCGCGGTACGACTACCTCCTGCAGACGGCTGATCCTCATCAGGTCGAGCAGATCCACCGCGAGGCGTTCGCCCGTCTCACTCCGGAGCAGCGCGCGCACGTGCAGGCGCGGATGGCCGCGGAGCTGCCCGCCCACGAGCGCCCGCGATCGGCGTCACCGGATGACCTCGCCCGCGCGGCGGCACGGGGCGAGGCGACGCGCCCGGGCCTGCTCAAGGGTCTCCTGGCGCGGGCCGGGACGGGCGGTGGCGCGGCCCGCGTCGCCGGTGGTGCGGCGATCGGTGCCGGTGTCGGCATCCTCGGCGCGGTCGCCGCAGGCGCCGTCGTCACCTCGGTGGCGGGGCCCCTGCTCGCCCAGGCTGTCGGCATGGGTGTCGACTTCGATGCGCTCGCCGCAGGCGTCGACCTCGACGGCATGGCGGGAGAGGCGCTCTCCGGTGCGGGTGAGCAGGTCTCCGGCTTCGGGGAGCAGGTCTCGGGCTTCGGCGAGAACCTCGGCGGCTTCGGGCTGCCCGGACTCGACGACATCTTCGGCCGCTGAATCCTCGCGCGCGTGGGCGCGCTCTCGTAGTGTCGCCTCATGAGCACTCGGGGGAGCGGTACACGTCGTCGGATCATCGGGACGAGCCTGGCGGCTGCGGCCTCCGTCCTGCTGCTGGCCGGATGCGCGGGCGCCGTCGAGGCATCCCCGTCCCCCTCTCCGTCGTCACCGTCCGCATCGTCGCCCGGACCGTCCTCCTCACCGGAGGAGACGGATGCCGAAGCGCAGGGTATTTCGGCGACGTGCGACGACCTGCTCGCCGATCCCTCGCTGAGCGATGCGACCGGCTCGGCGTCGTCGGCGGAACCCGACGGCCTGTGGTCGACGGCGGCGGAGGTGGCCGGCGGGCTCGTCTGCGGGTTCGACTCCGCCCAGCTGTCGGGCACGATCGTCGCGCTGCCCGCCGACCGGGCAGGGTCGCTGGCCGCCGCGGCGGACGCCGAATGCGCCCCGTCCTACGATGCCGTCGAATGCATCGGGACGGGTGCCGCGGACGGGATGACCGTCGCCGTGTCGTTCCTCACCGTGGAGCAGACGCAGGCGCAGACCGATCTCGTGACGCGACTGCGCGACGCCGCGCTCGACGCGGTGCGCGCCGCCGACCGGGCGCCGCTCGCCGAGCCGGCGGCGCTGCCCCCGTCGTGCACCGAGCTCGGCGACGCCATCGACCCGTCCGCCGTGCTGCGCGCCGAGGAGGTGTTCCCGGAACCGATCATGGAGGGCGACGTCCCGTTCGACCGGCGGACCGTCGAGGCGGCGGAGCTCGTGCGGGCCTGCGACTGGTCCGAGTTGACCGACTCCCGAGAGCTGCAGGTCGTCATCGTCCCGGGTGGAGCGGAGAAGTGGGGCGAGGTGAGCGACCGGCTCGGCGGCACGGCTGCGTCCGTCGACGGCGCCGACGCCACCGAGGTCCAGGAGGACAACCGCGTCCGGCTCCTCGTCCGCGGAAGTGTCGACCTGATCCTGGTCGAAGGCCGGTTCGGGGATCCCGAGCGAGCCGTCAGCCCGGAGGATCTCCGGACGGTGGCGCAGGAGCTCCTCGCCCTCAGCTGATCTCGCCGCCGACCCCGCCGGCGTCGTCACCGGCGTCGAGCGACACCCGGACCGCGACCTCGAGCGCGTCGACGAGGCGGTCGAAGGGCAGCGACGGCACGTCGCCGGGCCCGGTGCCGTCCGCCCACGGGAGGTGGACGAATCCCGCGCGCACCGGGGCACCGTCCGTGGCGTGCAGGGCGGCGTACATCACCGCGTTGCAGACGAACGTGCCGGCCGTGTGCGAGACGGTGGACGGGATGCCGCGGTCCGCGAGCGCCGCACCGATCGCCTTGACGGGGAGCGTCGCGAAGTACGCCGCGGGTCCGCCGTCGACGACGGGGGCGTCCTGGGGGCGGTGGCCCGCGTTGTCGGGGATGCGGGCGTCGGCCAGGTTCACGGCCACGCGTTCGGGGGTCACGGCCGCACGACCGCCGGCTAGACCCGTGGCCACCACGACGTCGGGTCGATGCGCCTCGAGGAGTGCGGCCAGGCGTGCCGTCGCACCGTCGAAGGCGACGGGCAGCACCTCGGTGACGAGGCGCTCGGGTCCGCGCCATCGCGCGGCGAGTGCGCGGACGGCATCCCCCGACGGGTTCACCGCGTCGCCGGCGAACGGTTCGAATCCGGTCAGGAGGACGGTGCGCATCCCTTCAGGCTAAGCGCCTCGCCGCCACGGCGTCCCGGCCCGCGCACCTAGACTTGACCCTCGTGGTCACCCGTCTCTCGACATACTTCCTCCGCACGCTCCGCGAAGACCCGGCCGACGCCGAGGTCACCAGTCACCGCCTGCTGGTGCGCGCCGGCTACATCCGCCGCGCCGCCCCGGGCGTCTTCACCTGGCTGCCGCTCGGCCTGCGGGTGAAGGCGAAGCTCGAGCAGATCATCCGCGAGGAGATGGCGAACGCGGGGGCCTTCGAGGTCCACTTCCCCGCGCTGCTGCCGCGCGAGCCGTACGAGCAGTCCGGACGCTGGACCTCCTACGGCGACGGGATCTTCCGCCTGCAGGACCGCAAGGGCGCCGACTACCTGCTCGCCCCCACGCACGAGGAGATGTTCACGCTCCTCGTGAAGGACCTGTACTCCTCGTACAAGGACCTGCCGCTGACGATCTTCCAGATCCAGGACAAGTACCGGGATGAGGCGCGTCCCCGCGCGGGCCTGCTGCGCGGCCGTGAGTTCACGATGAAGGACGCCTACTCGTTCGACTACACCGACGAGGGGCAGGACGTCTCGTACCAGTCGCAGCGCGACGCGTACGAGCGGATCTTCACGCGCCTCGGCCTGGAGTACGTCATCGTCGCCGCCGACAACGGCTTGATGGGCGGTGCGCGCAGTGAGGAGTTCCTGCACCCGATCGCCGTCGGCGAGGACACCTTCGTCCGGTCCGCGGGCGGCTACGCGGCCAACGTCGAGGCCTTCACGACGGTCGTGCCCGACGCCCTGCCGCTGCCCGACGGCGCCCCGGTCGTCTTCGACTCGCCGAACACCCCGACGATCGACACGCTCGTCGCGCACGTCAACGCCCACCTCGACGCCCCGGCGCCCGGCATCGCCGGTCCCGCGACGGACGGCGCCGACACCTGGACGGCGGCCCACACGCTGAAGAACGTCGTCCTCGCCCTCACGCACCTCGACGGCACGCGCGAACTCGTGATCGTCGGCCTGCCCGGCGACCGCGACGTGGACGACAAGCGGGCGGAGGTCGCGTTCGCACCCGCCGCCGTCGAAGCGGCGACCGAGGCCGACTTCGCGAAGCACCCCGGCCTCGTGAAGGGGTACATCGGACCCTGGTCGCCGAGCGGTCCGGTCCTCGGCGAGGAGTCGACCACCGGCATCCGCTACCTCGTCGACCCCCGCGTCGTCGAGGGCACCGCGTGGGTCACCGGCGCGAACGAGCACGAGAAGCACGCCCACTCCGTCGTCGCGGGCCGCGACTTCACGCCCGACGGCGTCATCGACATCTCGGACGTCCGGGCCGGCGACCCCGCCCCCGACGGTTCGGGGCCGGTCGAGCTCGCGCGCGGCATGGAGATCGGGCACGTCTTCCAGCTGGGACGCTTCTTCGCCGAGACGCTGGGGCTCAAGGTCCTCGACGAGAACGGCAAGCTCGTGACGGTGACGATGGGCTCGTACGGCATCGGGGTGACCCGCATCCTCGCGATCCTCGCGGAGCTCAACAACGACGACCGCGGCCTCATCTGGCCCGAGTCGATCGCGCCGTTCGACGTGCACGTCGTCGCGACCGGTCGCGACGCGGTGGCGTTCGAGCTCGCCGAGAAGCTCGCCGCCGACCTCGAGGCCGCGGGCCGCGACGTGCTGCTCGACGACCGGCCGAAGGTCTCGCCGGGCGTGAAGTTCGGCGACGCCGAGCTGGTCGGCGTGCCGTGGATCCTCATCGTCGGACGCGGCGCCGCCGACGGCCAGGTCGAGCTGTGGGATCGCCGCTCGGGCGAGCGGTCGACCCTGGCCGCCGCCGACGCGATCGCGGCGCTCACCGCCTGAGCTGCGGCATCCGTTCTCATCCGTTCACCCGACGGATGCCGGATCGTGACAGCCTGGGGAGATGTCGCCGAGTCCCACCTCTTCCCTCGACGGTGACGTCACCGACGCCGTCCGTGCCCTCCTGACCGACGCCGGGGTGACCGACGACGCCGATCTCGTGGCCCGCATCCTCGTGACGGGACTCGGGATGGGGGTCGACGACACCGACCGGCTCGACCTGAAGATCGCGTCGGCGGCGCTGTCGGAGATGCGCTCCGCGTTCGGGTTGTTCGCGCCCTACCGCGGGACGCCGAAGGTGACGATCTTCGGCTCGGCGCGCACCCGGGCGAATGACCCCCTGTATCGCGCGGCCGCCGAGATCGCCGGCGCGCTCGCGCAGCGCGGCTGGATGGTCGTGACCGGCGCCGGTCCCGGCATCATGCAGGCCGCGGCGGAGGGCGCGGGTCCCGAGCACTCGCTCGGCGTGTCGATCCGGCTGCCGTTCGAGGAGAAGCCGAACGCCGTGATCGCCGAGGCGGACCGCGTCGTCGCGATGAAGTACTTCTTCACGCGCAAGCTCATGCTCGTCAAGGAGTCGCGCGGGTTCGTCTGCGTCCCGGGAGGTTTCGGCACCCTCGACGAGCTGTTCGAACTGCTCACCCTGCAGCAGACCGGCAAGGCCGAGCCGACGCCGATCGTGCTGCTCGACGCCCCTGGGGGGACGTTCTGGCAGGGCCTCGAGCGGTTCGCGTCCGACCATCTCATCCCGTCGGGGGTGATCTCGCCCGACGACCTCGACCGTGTCCTCGTGACCGATTCGGTCGCGGCGGCGGAGGCCGAGATCACCGGGTTCTGGCGCAACTACGACTCGCTGCGGTGGATCGGTTCCCGCCTCGTGCTGCGGTTGTGCGCGGAGCCGACGGATGCCGAGGTCGCAGACCTCAGCGACCGTTTCTCGCACCTGCTCACCGGGGGCCGCATCCAGCGCACCGCACCCCTACGCCGCGAGCGTCAGGACGACGATCGGCTGGAGATGCCCCGCCTGCTCCTGGACTTCGACCGGCACCGTATCGGCGAGCTGCACCACCTCATCCGCGCGATCAACGCGCTCCCCTCGGCGCCCCCGGCGACGCCGCCGACCGAGCCCCACGCCGTCGGCTGATCAGAGCTTCGCGTAACGGGCGCGGAGGAAGCTGAAGACCGCGTAGACGACGAGGCCGAGCCCCACGAGGAAGACGAGGACGGGACCGATCATCTGCGAGAGGAGGGCCTCGATGGCGGCGTCGAAGCCGCCGGCGGCCGCGGAGTCCTGCTTCACCGCCGCGACGATGAGGAGGATGCCGACGATGAGCACCGACACCCCCTTGCCGATGTAGCCGAGGATCCCCGACACGGTCACAGCGACGCCCAGCGCGCCGTCCGGGATGCGGACCTGCTTGTCGAAGGATCGGCGGACACCGATCGACGCGAAGACGAGCGCTCCGATCACGAGGCCGACGCCGGCCGCAGCGACGACGAAGACCCCGCCGGGGGTGTCCAGGAGACCGCGCGTGATCTGCTGTGCCGTGCGGTCGCCGTCGGGGCGCGCCCCCAGGGCGATGGTGACGGCGATGGCGCCGAGGGCGAGGTAGACGACAGACTGCCCGGCCGCCGAGCCGCGCCTGCCCCACGCCGCGGCATCCTTCCCCTTCACGAGGCAGGCGCGCAGGGCCTGGAACAGTCCGAGCGCGGTCAGGAGGAGGCCGAGGATCCAGACGAGCACGAGCCCGAGCGGCGCGTCCAACAGGGCCTTGAAGACCCCGGCCTGGTCCGATTCACCTCGGCCGCCGAACGAGATGACGATGACGACGACGCCGAAGACGAGGTGCACGACGCCGTTGGCGGCGTACCCGCCGCGGGCCAGGATGCGCGCGACGGGGGAGCGGCGCACGGTCTGTGCGACATCCTCCACGGCATCGGTCATCCGTCGATCTTCTCAGGTCGCCCGCGATCCGATCGGGTAACGTTGACGGGATGCCGCGACGCACCGGGATGCCGGGCGTGATCGCGGCGCCGTGTTGAGCAACTGAAAAGGGAGGCACCTGTGGACATCGACCTGGGGCTGCTGAGGACTGTCGAGCGCGAGCGGGAGATCCCGTTCGACGAACTGGTCCGGATCATCGAGCAGGCCATCCTGACCGCTTACGCGAAGCACACGTCCCCCGACGGTGAACTCCCCGAGGGCGCGCGCGCCCGGCTCGACCGCAAGACCGGTCACGTCGCCGTGTACATCCCGCTGCGCGACGAGGAGGGCGCCGTCATCGGCGAGGAGGAGTCCACGCCGGACGACTTCGGCCGGATCGCCGCCTTCGCCGCCAAGCAGGTCATCAGCCAGCGTCTGCGCGACATCGCCGACGACGCGGTGCTCGGCGAGTTCAAGGGCAAGGAGGGCGACATCGTCGCGGGCGTGGTCCAGCAGGGCCCGAACCCGCGCATGGTGCACGTCGACCTCGGCACGATCGAGGCGATCCTCCCTCCCGAGGAGCAGGTCCCCGGCGAGGACTACGCCCACGGCTCCCGCCTGCGCGTCTACGTGACCTCGGTCTCGAAGGGCCTCAAGGGGCCGCAGATCACCGTCTCGCGGACGCACCCCGGTCTCGTCCGCAAGCTCTTCGCCCTCGAGGTGCCCGAGATCGCGTCGGGTGTCGTCGAGATCGTCTCGCTCGCCCGCGAGGCCGGCCACCGCACCAAGATCGCCGTCAAGGCGAACGACCCCGCCGTCAACGCCAAGGGCGCCTGCATCGGCGAACTCGGCCGCCGCGTGCGCGCGGTCACCGAGGAGCTCGGCGGCGAGAAGATCGACATCGTCGACTACGACGAGACCCTGCCGAAGTTCGTCGCGAACGCCCTCTCGCCGGCGAAGGTCACCTCGAGCTTCGTGCTCGACCAGGCCACGAAGGCCGTGCGTGCCCTCGTCCCCGACTACCAGCTGTCGCTCGCGATCGGGAAGGAAGGCCAGAACGCCCGGCTCGCCGCGAAATTGACCGGCGCGAAGATCGACATCCAGCCCGACAGCATTCTCGACGAGTCCTGACGCGGTAGGATGGAACCTGTTCGAACGTGCGTGGGATGCCGCGCGCGTGCCCCCCGGTCCTCGTTGCTCCGCATCGTGGCCCGGGACGGTGCCCTCGTCATCGACGAGAAGGCCGTCCTGCCGGGTCGGGGCGCGTGGGTGCATGACACGGACACCTGCGTGACGACCGCTCTCAAGCGGCGCGCATTCGGACGCGCACTACGGGCATCCACTCCGCTGGACACAGCGGGACTGGATGCGCGGACCACCAGAGAATCCCTCCAGCGAAACGGCTGAACGGCTATGGACACAAAGTGAACGGCTCGAAATGAGACCCGTCCGCGAATGACGGTCCGCCCTGTCCGGGGCGGGCCCCAGACAGGAGAATTGTGGCAAAACCACGCGTGCACGAGATCGCTTCCGAGCTCGGCGTCGACAGTAAGGTCGCCCTCGCGAAGCTGAAGGAGCTCGGCGAATTCGTCAAGAGCCCCTCATCCACCATCGAGCCCCCCGTGGCTCGCAAGCTCCGCGCCGCCCTCGAGGCGGAAGGCGTGAAGGCACCCGCCGCCGCGCCCGCGAAGCCCGCGGCGAAGGCCCCGACATCCGGTGCGACCCCCGGTCCCCGCCCGTCGGCACCCAAGCCCGCCCCGGCCCCCGAGCCCGCCGCGCCTGCGGCCCCCGCTCAGCCGGCCGCTGAGAAGCCCGCACCGTCGGCCCCCGAGGGCGGTGCGCCCAAGCCGGGCGCCCCCGCACCCGCGAAGCCCGCGTCGCAGGCCCCGCGTCCCGGCGGCGCTCCGCGCCCCGGCAACAACCCCTTCGCCAGCTCGCAGGGTATGGGTCAGCGTCCCGCCGGCCCCCGCCCCGGCAACAACCCCTTCGCCTCGGCGCAGGGCATGGGCCAGCGTCCGACGCCCGGCAACATCCCGCGCCCGCAGGCGCCGCGTCCCGGTTCCCCGCGTCCGGGTGCCCCGCGTCCCGGCGGCGCCGGTCGTCCCGGTGGCGGCGGTCGTCCGGGTGCACCGTTCCAGCAGCGTCCGGGTGGTCCCGGTCGCCCCGGCGGCGGCGGCTTCGGCGCTCCGCGTCCGGGCGCCCCGGCCGGTGGTTTCGCCGGTCGTCCCGGTGGCGGCGGCGGTCGTGGTCGTGGACCCGGCGGCGGCACCGCCGGTGCCTTCGGTAAGGGCGGCGGCAAGTCGAAGCAGCGCAAGTCGCGTCGGGCGAAGCGGCAGGAATTCGAGATGCGGTCGGCGCCCGTCGTCGGCGGCGTCAACGTCCAGAAGGGCAACGGCGAGGTCATCCGCCTCCGCCGCGGCGCGTCCATCGCGGACTTCGCCGACAAGCTCGAGGCACTGCGCGGCTACACCGTCCAGCCCGGCACCCTGGTGACGATCCTCTTCAACCTCGGCGAGATGGCCACGGCCACCGAGTCGCTGGACGAGGCGACGTTCGAGATCCTCGGCGAGGAGCTCGGCTACAAGATCCAGATGGTCTCGCCCGAGGACGAGGACAAAGAGCTCCTCGAGGGCTTCGGTCTCGACCTCGAGGCCGAGCTGGAGGCGGAGAACGAGGACGACCTCGAGATCCGTCCTCCCGTGGTCACCGTCATGGGCCACGTCGACCACGGTAAGACCCGACTGCTCGACGCCATCCGCCAGACCAACGTGGTCGCAGGCGAGGCCGGCGGCATCACCCAGCACATCGGTGCGTACCAGGTCTGGACCGAGCACGAGGGCATCGAGCGCGCGATCACCTTCATCGACACCCCCGGTCACGAGGCGTTCACCGCCATGCGTGCCCGCGGTGCGCAGGTGACCGACCTCGCGATCCTCGTGGTCGCGGCCGACGACGGCATCATGCCGCAGACGGTCGAGGCGCTGAACCACGCCCAGGCGGCGAACGTGCCGATCGTGGTCGCGGTCAACAAGGTCGACAAGCCCGACGCCAACCCGGCGAAGGTCCGTCAGCAGCTCACCGAGTACGGTCTCGTGGCCGAGGAGTACGGCGGCGACGTCATGTTCGTCGACGTGTCGGCTCGTCAGGGCACGAACATCCAGGAACTGCTGGATGCCGTCCTCCTCACCGCCGACGCGGGCCTGGACCTCACGGCCAACCCGAACAAGGCGGCGCGCGGTGTCGCGATCGAAGCGAAGCTCGACAAGGGTCGCGGTTCGGTCGCCACGGTGCTGATCCAGTCCGGAACGCTCCGTGTCGGCGACGCGATCGTCGCGGGCACCGCGTACGGCCGCGTCCGCGCCATGATCGACGAGAACGGCGATGCGGTCGACGAGGCCTACCCGTCGCGTCCGGTCCAGGTGCAGGGTCTGAACTCCGTGCCCCGCGCCGGTGACGTCTTCATCGTGACCGAAGAGGACCGCATGGCCCGCCAGATCGCCGAGAAGCGTGAAGCGGTCGAGCGCAACGCTCAGCTGGCGAAGGCCCGCAAGCGCATCTCGCTCGAGGACTTCACCCGCGCTCTCGAAGAGGGCAAGGTCGAGTCGCTCAACCTCATCATCAAGGGTGACGTCTCCGGTGCCGTCGAGGCGCTCGAGGAGTCGCTGCTCAAGATCGAGGTCGACGACAGCGTCCAGCTGCGCATCATCCACCGCGGTGTCGGTGCGATCACCGAGTCGGACATCAACCTGGCGACGATCGACAACGCGATCGTCATCGGCTTCAACGTCCGTCCCGACACGAAGGCCCGCGAGCGCGCCGCCCGTGAAGGTGTGGACGTCCGGTTCTACTCGGTCATCTACAACGCGATCGACGACGTCGAGCAGTCCCTCAAGGGCATGCTCAAGCCGGAGTTCGAAGAAGTGCAGTCGGGTGTCGCCGAGATCCGCGAGGTGTTCCGCTCCTCGAAGTTCGGCAACATCGCCGGTGTCATCGTCCGCTCGGGCACGATCACGCGCAACGCCAAGGCGCGGGTCATCCGCGACGGCGTCGTGATCGCCGACGGCCTGGCCATCGAGTCGCTGCGCCGCTTCAAGGACGACGTCACCGAGGTGCGTACGGACTTCGAAGCCGGTATCGGCCTCGGCAAGTACAACGACATCCAGGTCGGCGACGAGATCGAGACGACCGAAATGGTGGAGAAGCCGCGCGGCTGATCCTCAGGTTGCTACGGACTCGGATGTCCGTCCTCGGCAAGAGCGGGGCCCCTACCCCGATTGCCTCGGACGGACATCCGAGTCCTCCGCAGTTTCCGGCCCGCCGTATCGCGGGCCGGGTAGAGAAGGAGAAGGACTATGGCCGGGGAACGGCAGGCACGGTTGGCGGACCGCATCCGCGTGCTCATCGCGGAGCGCCTCGAGAAGGGGCTGCGCGACCCGCGGCTCGGATTCGTCACGATCACCGACGTGCGCGTCACGGGCGACCTGCAGCACGCGTCGGTCTTCTACACGGTCTACGGCGACGACGAGGCCCGCGAGGGCACGGCTGCGGCGCTGAAGGCCGCGACGGGGATGCTGCGCAGCGAGGTCGGGCGACAGCTCGGCACGCGCCTCACGCCGTCGCTGGAGTTCATCCTCGACGGGCTGCCCGAGAACGCCGGCCACATCGAGGACCTGCTGCGCGAGGCGCGTGAGCGCGACGCGGCCGTGGCGGCCACCGCCGCCGGCGGCACCTACGCCGGCGAGGCGGACCCGTACGTCAAGCCGCGCGAGAGCGACGACGAGGACTGAGCGGTCCGGTCAGCGGGGCAGGTGCAGGGCACCGTCCGTGACCTCCACCAGCCCGTCGGCGATCAACGAGTCGACGGCCCGGTCGCGCTGAGCGGCATCGGGCCACTCCGAGGCCACCTCGTCCGCAGGGACGGGGTGGCCTTCGGCGTCCCGCAGCGCCTTCAGGATCGCTCCGCGGGCCTGGCGGTCGCTGCCCTCGTAGCGCGCCTGCTTGCGCCGGTCGTCGCCGGTGTCGGGGTATCCCGCCGCCCGCCAGGCGCAGACGGCCGCGAGCGGGCACGCCTCGCACCGCGGCGCACGCGCCGTGCAGACGATCGCGCCCAGCTCCATCGCGGCGGCGTTCACGACCGCGGCGTCCTCGTCGTCCGCGGGCAGGATCGCCGCCATCGCCGCGAGGTCCGACTTCGCGGGCGGTCCGGGCTGCGACCGGCCGTCGACGGCGCGCGCCAGGACGCGACGGGTATTGGTGTCGACGACCGGATGCCGGTCCCCGTACGCGAACACTGCCACCGCGCGGGCCGTGTAGTCGCCGATCCCGGTGAGGGCGAGCAGGGCGTCCACGTCGCGGGGGACGACCCCGTCGTGCCGGTCCCGGATCTGCGTCGCCGCGCGGTGCAGCCACAACGCCCGGCGGGGGTAGCCGAGGTTCGCCCACAGCCGCACCGCGTCGGCCGGGGGAGCGGCCGCGAGGTCGGCGGGGGTGGGCCAGCGCGCGAGCCACTCCTCGAGCCGCGGGACGACCCGCGACACGGGCGTCTGCTGCAGCATGAACTCGCTGACGAGCGTGCCCCACGCGCCGAAGCCGTCGCGCCGCCAGGGCAGGTCGCGGGCGTTCTCGCGGTACCACGCGATGAGCGGCGAGGCGAGGTCGGGCACCGCTCCAGCCTAGGCTGGAAGCCATGCAGCAGAGCCAGGGGAGCGGCGGGATGCTCCTCGTCGACAAGCCGGGCGGCGTGACGAGCCACGACATCGTGGCGCGGGCGCGCCGCGCCCTGAACACCCGCAAGATCGGCCACGCCGGCACCCTCGACCCGATGGCGACCGGGCTGCTCGTCCTGGGCGTCGGTCACGCCACGCGGCTGCTCACCTACGTCGTCGGACTCGACAAGACCTACGAGGCCACCATCCGCCTGGGTGTCACGACGGACTCCGACGACGCCGACGGTGTCGAGACCGCCAGAGCGGATGCCGGTGGTGTGACCGACGACGCGATCCACCGCGGCATCCGCGCCCTGTCCGGACCGATCTCGCAGGTGCCGAGCACCGTCTCGGCGATCAAGGTGGGCGGGCGCCGCGCGTACGACCTCGCGCGCGCCGGAGAGCAGGTCGAGCTGAAGGCGAGGGACGTCGTGATCAGCCGGTTCGAGGTGCGCGGCATCCGTCGGGGCGTCGACGTCGTCGACGTCGACGTGGTCGTCGACTGCTCGAGCGGCACGTACATCCGGGCCCTCGCCCGCGACCTCGGCGCGGACCTCGGCGTGGGCGGGCACCTCACAGCGCTCCGGCGCACGCGGATCGGTCCGTTCGACGTCGCCGACGCCGTCACCGAGCTGACCGAAGACATCCCGCTGCAGGATGCCGCGGGTGTCGCGGCATCCCTTCTCGGCACCTTCGAGGTCACCGCCGACGAGGCGCGCGACCTCCGTCACGGCAAGCGTCTGGTCGGGGCGGCGGACCGCCTGCCGACCGACACACCCGCCGCGATCGCGCCCGACGGTGCGCTCGTCGGGGTCGTCGGCCGTCGCGGCGACGACGTGAAGAGCCTCATGAACATGCCCGAGGAGCAGCCGTGATCGCGTGGTTCACCGTCGTCCAGATCGCCGTCGCGTGCGCGGCGGGTCTGCTGTGCACCGTGCTGGGTCTCGCCGGCCGTCGCCCGAGCGATCTCTCCGTGGGTACGCAGGCGCTCGTCCTGCTGCTGCTCATCGTGCAGGTCGTGATCGCGATCATCGCGCCGCTCGCCGGCAACCCGCCGACGGGGGACCTGCTGGAGTTCTGGGTTTACCTGGTCTCGGCGGTCCTCATCCCGCCGGCCGCGGTCGCCTGGGCGCTCATCGAACGCGGTCGCTGGAGCACGGTCGTCATGGGCGTGGCCGCGTTCGCGATCGCGATCATGATCTGGCGGATGAACGTCATCTGGACGGTGCAGGTCGCCTGACCCGGGCCGACCCGTCGCCGCGGCGGTCGTAGGATTGAGGGGCCATGCCTGAGACCGCGCCGACTTCGACCGCTCCGTCGGCCGCCTCCCCGCGTCGAATGACGGGTGTCGGCCGTGTGCTCGTGGTCGTCTACGCGATCATGGCCCTCGGCGCGACGGGTCGTTCGTTCGTGCAGATCGTCCGCGAGTTCGACGACGCACCGCTCGCGTACTCGCTGTCGGCCCTCGCCGCGCTCGTCTACATCCTCGCCACCCTCGCGCTCGTGTTCAGCGCGTCCGAGCGGTGGTACCGCGTCGCGTGGGCGGCGATCGTCTTCGAACTCGTGGGTGTGCTCGTCGTCGGGACGCTCTCGCTGACGCATCCCGAGCTCTTCGACCACCCCACGGTGTGGTCGGGGTACGGCATCGGATACGTCCTCGTCCCGCTCGTGCTGCCCTTCCTGGGGCTCTGGTGGCTCATCACCCACCGGCACGCCCGGTCCGCCGCGGAGGGCGCCGCGTGATCGTCTTCCGCGATCCCGCCGAGGTGCCCGCCGGCTTCGGCCCGAGTGTCGTCGCGATCGGCAAGTTCGACGGCGTGCACTCGGGGCACCGCGCCGTCATCGACCGCGCGCGCGTGGCCGCGATGGACGACGGCGCACGCGTGGTCGCGGTCACTTTCGACCGCAACCCGCTCGCCCTGCTGCGACCGGACCGCTGCCCCGAACCCCTCGTGAGCGTGGATCAGAAGATCGCCCTGCTCGCCGAGGCCGGTGTCGACGCGGTGCTCGTGCTGCGCTTCGACGAGGAACTCGCCGCGCTCGCGCCCGAGGAGTTCGCGCAGCGCATCCTCGTCGACGCCCTGCACGCGGTGTGCGTCATGGTGGGGGTCGACTTCCGCTTCGGACGCGGCGGAGCGGGCGATCCCGCCTTCCTCACGACGTTCGGCGAGACCCACGGGTTCACGGTCGACGTCGTGGGCGACGTCCAGGGCGGCGGACGCCGGGTCTCGTCGACCTGGGTGCGCGAGATGCTCGCCGCCGGCCAGGTCGAGGACGCCGCCCGCCTGCTGGGGCGCCCGCACGCCGTCCGCGCCGAGGTGGTGCACGGGCTCAAGCGCGGTCGCGAGCTCGGCTACCCGACCGCCAACCTGTCGACGGATGCCGAGGGTTTCATCCCCGCCGACGGCGTGTACGCCGGTTGGCTGATCGACGAGGGGACGGATGCCGGGCGCGTCCGCGCCGCGACACGGTACCCGGCGGCGATCTCGGTGGGCACGAACCCCACGTTCGACGACGTGCCGCAGCGTCAGGTCGAGGCGTACGTCCTCGACGAGACGGGTCTGGATCTGTACGGCCACACGGTGCAGGTGCAGTTCACCGCCCGCATCCGGGGCATGGTGCGCTTCGAGGGCATCGAGGCCCTCATCGAGCGGATGGATGCCGACGTCGCCGAGGTCCGGGCCGCGCTGCAGCCCGGCACCTGAGCGGCGTGACCTCGAGGGTCAGTACGACGAGGAGTCGACGGCCCCGGTGGCCTGGTCGCCCGCATCGATGCGACGAGCCTCGCCGAGGATGACGGCGCTGCCGCTCGTGCCGAGGCGCGTCGCGCCGGCCTCGAGCATCGCGATCGCGTCGGCGTAGCTGCGCACCCCGCCGGAGGCCTTCACCTCGACGCCTGCACCCACGGTGCGCCGCATGAGCTGGACGTGGGGGATCGTGGCCCCGCCGCCGGCGAATCCGGTCGAGGTCTTCACGAAGTGGGCGCCGCCGGCCACGGTGAGGCGGCTGCCGCGCTCGATGTGCTCGTCGTCGAGCAGGGCCGTCTCGAGGATGACCTTCGTGACGCGGCCTTCCGCCGCCGCGACGACCGCGCGGATGTCTTCGACCACGACGTCGTCGAAGCCCGAGCGCAGGGCGCCGATGTTGACGACCATGTCGACCTCGCTCGCGCCGTCGGCGATCGCCTGCCGCGTCTCGGCCACCTTCGCGGCGGTCGAGGTGGTGCCGTGCGGGAACCCGATGACCGTGCCGACTGCGACGCCGGTGCCGTCGAGACGGGCCACGGCGTGGGGGATGTCGCTCGGGCGCACGCAGACGCTGAACACACCCCATTCCGCGGCGATGTCGAGCTCGGCGTCCACGTCGGCGCGGGTGAGCTCCGGCTTGAGGATCGCGTGGTCGATGGTGGCGGCGAGTTCGCGTTCGGTGGGCATGACACCAGCGTACGCGGCACCGCGCGCCGCACCGCTGAGTCGCGGTGGGAGCCCGGGACCGCGACGCGCTAGAATGACGGGGAAGGGCCCGTCCCGTCGCCGCAGCTCGCAGAAGCGAGTACCCGCAGCCGTGACGACCCGGGGACCACATCCGCGCTGCGACCGACGTCGCGGCCTCGAAGACCGTCGTCTCGCACGACGCTCGCCGGCAACCGCCGGTGTCACGCTCAGGAGGAGCATGCCGACCACGGCAGCCACCGCCCCCAAGACCGCCGCTCGGCGTCGTCGGGGATCATCGTCGCGCCGAGACGACGAGGCACCCCTCATCCCGATCCTCGCCCGGAAGGTGCGCGAGGTCGAGGCCAAGGCCCAGCGGGGCAAGCTCGGGCCGACCAACCGCGTCAAGTTCCAGGTGATCGCCTTCCTCGTGCGCGAGGAGCGCGCTCGCGTGAAGGCGGCGTCCGACATCGCCGACGGTGCGCGCGCCGAGCTGCTCAAGCGCCTCGACGGCGTCGCGACGATCCTCGCCAAGACCGCCGCCCGCGACACCTCCCTCATCCAGCTGCTCGAGGTCGATCAGGCGACGTCGCCGGTCGCGCGCCGCATGCGTCGTGACTGGCTCCTCGAGTCCGGGGCGGAGCTGCCCGAGGACGAGCTCATCATCACCGACGCGAAGCCCGTTCAGGCGCCCGTCGTCCCCGACGCGATCGCCGACCGCCAGGTCGTGCCGCCGCAGGTCGAGGCGCGCAAGGAGGCCCACCCCTTCCTCGCCCCCGACGTCGCCCTCCGCGCCCCCGTGTCGACGCCGCGGCGCCGGCTCGACGGGTGGGAGCTCATGGGCCCGCTGTACAAGGCGTTCGAGACCGGTGCCGGGGGAGGGGCCGCGTCCATGGACCTGCCGCCCGTCCCCGAGTTCGACCGCATCTCGCCCAAGGGGCTCGACGTCATGCCGCACCAGTCGCGGTTCCTCGAGGCCGTCCGCACGGGGCACCGCAGCTTCCTGCTGGCCGACGAGCCGGGTCTCGGCAAGACGGCGCAGTCGGTGCTCGCGGCATCCGTCGCCGACGCCTACCCGCTGCTGGTCGTCGTCCCCAACGTCGTGAAGATGAACTGGGCGCGCGAGGTGGAGCGGTGGACCCCGCAACGTCGCGCGACGGTGATCCAGGGCGACGGCGAGACGATGGATGCCTTCGCGGACGTCTTCATCGTCAACTACGAGATCCTCGATCGCCACCTGTCCTGGCTCAGCTCGATCGGGCTGAAGGGCATGGTCGTCGACGAGGCCCACTTCATCAAGAACCTCACCTCGCAGCGCTCGCGCAACGTGCTCGCGCTCGCCTCGCGTATCCGCGAGCAGGTGCGCGATCCGCTGCTGCTCGCCCTGACGGGTACCCCGCTCATCAACGACGTCGAGGACTTCGACGCGATCTGGCGCTTCCTCGGCTGGACCAACGGCGAGAAGCCCGGCCCCGAGCTGATGGCGCGCCTCGACGAGACCGGCCTCACGCCCGCGGACAAGGCGTTCTACCCCGAGGCCCGCTCCGCCGTCATCTCGATGGGCATCGTGCGGCGCAAAAAGAAGGACGTCGCCGCCGACCTCCCCGACAAGCTCGTCGCCGACCTCCCCGTCGAGCTCGACGACGAGTACGGCCGCTCCATCCGCGCCGCCGAGCGGGAGCTCGGGGAGCGTCTGGCGGCGAAGTACCGCCGGATCATCGAAGCCCGCGGCGACCGCGTCGTCCGCGGCGAGGCCGACGAGGACATCGTGCGTCTCGTCGCGCACGGCGAGCTCGAAGAGGCCAAGGCTGCCGGCAGCGGCTCCGAGAACGTCTTCACGATGGTCCGCCGCATCGGTCAGGCGAAGGCGCAGCTCGCCGCCGACTACGCCGCGCAGCTGCAGCGCTCGGTCGGCAAGGTGGTCTTCTTCGCCAAGCACATCGACGTGATGGATGCCGCCGAGGCGCACTTCGCGTCGGCGGGGCTCCGCACCGTCTCGATCCGCGGCGACCAGACGACGCCCGTCCGCCAGCAGGCGATCGACGCGTTCAACGGCGACCCCGACGTCGCCATCGCGGTGTGCTCGCTCACGGCCGCCGGTGTCGGCCTCAACCTGCAGGCCGCCTCGAACGTCGTGCTCGCCGAGCTCAGCTGGACGGCCGCCGAGCAGACGCAGGCGATCGACCGCGTGCACCGCATCGGTCAGGGCGAGCCGGTCACGGCGTGGCGCATCATCGCGGCGCACACGATCGACACGAAGATCGCCGAGCTCATCGACAGCAAGCAGGGTCTGGCTCAGCGCGCCCTCGACGGCGACGCGGTCGACCCGACCTCGAGCGACTCCGTGCAGCTGTCGGCGCTCATGCACCTGCTCCGGCAGGCGCTCGGCGCCGCCTGAGCCCGCTCGGCTGGCAGGCGACGCCGTCGCGGCGATAGTGTCATCGAGGCAGCGTCGCCCCCAGCACCAACCCGAGATCACCTAAGGACCCCTCATGAAGATCGGTATCCTCACGAGCGGCGGCGACTGTCCAGGACTGAACGCCGTCATCCGGGGCATCGTGCTGAAGGGCACGACCACGTACGACATCGAGTTCGTGGGCATCCGCGACGGGTGGCGCGGCGTGGTCGACGGTGACTTCTTCCCGCTGACGCGCCACGAGGTGAAGGGTCTGTCGAAGGTCGGCGGCACGATCCTCGGCACGAGCCGGACGAACCCCTACGAGGGCCCGCGCGGCGGCGCGGAGAACATCTCGAAGACGATGTACGGCCACCGTCTCGACGGCATCGTCGCGATCGGCGGCGAGGGCACGCTGGCGGCGGCCGACCGGCTGCACAAGGACGGCATCAACGTCCTGGGTGTGCCGAAGACCATCGACAACGACCTCCACGCCACCGACTACTCGTTCGGTTTCGACACGGCGGTGAATATCGCTACCGAGGCGATGGACCGCCTGCGGACGACCGGTGACTCGCACCAGCGCTGCATGGTCGCCGAGGTGATGGGTCGTCACGTGGGCTGGATAGCCCTGCATTCCGGGATCGCGGCCGGCGCGCACGTCATCTGCATCCCCGAGCACCCCATGTCGATCGACGAGATCGCCGAGCAGGTCCAGAAGGCGCACGACCGCGGTCGTGCGCCGCTCGTGGTCGTCTCGGAGGGCTTCACCCTCACCGGCATGGACGAGGCGTACAGCGACAAGGGGCTCGACGCCTTCAACCGTCCCCGCCTCGGCGGCATCAGCGAGATCCTCGCCCCCGAGATCGAGCGGATCACGGGCATCGAGACCCGCGCGACCGTCCTCGGCCACATCCAGCGCGGCGGTTCGCCGTCGGGCTTCGACCGTGTCCTCGCGACACGTCTGGGCCTGCACGCCGCGGACGCCGTCGTCGACGGCGCATGGGGCCAGATGGTCGCCATGCAGGGCACCGAGATCGTCCGGGTGCCCTTCGCGGAGGCGCTCGGATCGCTCCACACCGTGCCGGCGCACCGCTACGAAGAAGCCGCCGCGCTGTTCGGTTGAGCCGGCTCGCGTGACGAGTCCGTCCGCGCGGACCTCGCTGGCGCCCGCCCTGGTGGGTGCGGTGTCGGTCGGCGTCCTCACCGCCGTCCAGGCGCGCATCAACGGTCAGCTCGGTGTGCGTCTCGAGCACGCCATGGTGGCCGCCGTCATCTCGTTCGGCAGCGGTCTGCTGCTGATCGCGCTCGTCTCGGTGCTGACCCCGGGTGGGCGTCGCGGAGCGGTCCTGCTGAGCCGCGGCATCCGCGAGCGCAGCATTCCGTGGTGGATGCTGGTGGGCGGCGCCGCGGGAGCGTTGACGGTCGGAACGCAGGCCGTCGCCGTCGGGATCGTGGGGGTGTCGCTGTTCACGGTCGGCATCGTCGCAGGGCAGACGGTGGGCGGGCTGATCCTCGACCGGGTGGGGTACGGGCCCGGCGGGGTCGTCGCCGTCACGGTGCCGCGACTGGTCGGCGGCGCGCTCGCCCTGGCCGCCGTGGGCGTGGTGCTGATCTCGGGGGACGGGCTGGCGGGCGTGCCCGTCTGGATGGTCGTGCTCCCCGTCGTCGTCGGAGTGGGACTCGCCTGGCAGCAGGCGACCAACGGCCGGCTGCGGGTGCGCGTCGGGACCCCGGTGACGGCGACGCTCGTGAACTTCACGCTGGGGACGGCGATCCTGGCGATGCTGGCGGTCGTCGTGACGATCGTCGACGGACCACCGGCGGCGCTGCCGTCGGAGCCGTGGCTCTACCTCGGCGGCGCGCTCGGCGTGGCGTACGTCATGCTGTCGGCCGCGCTCGTGGCCCGCACGGGGGTGCTCCTGTTCGGGTTGGCCGCGGTGTCGGGGCAGCTCCTCGCGTCACTGGCTCTCGATGTGCTCTGGCCGGCGCCGGCCGGACCGGGGGTCGTCATCGAAGCCGTCACCGTCGTCATCGGACTGGCGTCGGTGTTCGTCGCCGCGTTCTGGCCCGTCCGGCGCTGACGCGGTCAGCCGGTCGGGGCGGGCGACGGTTCGGCGGGAGCGGGGCTGTCGGCCGGGTCGGGCTCGGTGACGGCGTCATCAGTGGGTGCGGGGCTCGGCTCGACGGGGGCCGTGCCGCCGCCCTCGACGGTGCCCTCGTCGTCGGTGGCGCCGTCGGTCGGGGCCGTCTCCTCCGCCGGCTCCGTGGCGTCCTCGTCCGGTGTCGCCTCCTCGTCGGGCGCCTCCGTGGTCACCTCGGGCGTCGGCGTCGTTCTCTGCTCGTCCGTTGTGTCCGTGTCGCTCACGGTGTCGACCTCGTCGGGGGCCTCGTCCTCGGTGAGCGGGGCGGTCGGAGTGACGTCCGGGGTCGGGTCGGTGACGGGAGCGGGGTCGGGGGGAGCTACCTCGTCGCCGCCGGCGGTGAGGGCCAGGATGCCGCCGGTCCCGGCGACGAGCGCCGCCGCGGCGGCCGCGGTGATCCAGACCGTCGCCCGGCGCCGTGAACGCCGCCGGGGCCGGCGTTCGGCCGGCTGGCCCTCGGCAGGGGCTGCCGAGGCGGGCGCCGCGTCGATGGTGCGCGTCGCCTCGGCTGCAGGCGAAGCGCTGGAGGCGGCCGCCAGCACACTGGTGGGGGCCGTCGCGGGCGTGGATGGAGGGGGAGCGTCGGTCGCGGCGGCCCCGGCGGGCGGGAGAGCCTCGGTCGCCGCATCCGGAGCATGGTCGACAGAGCCCGCCGCCATCGCTGCGCCGGCACTGCCGGCGGCCACCGCGCCGGCAGCGGGAAGCGCTTCGGTGCGGGCGTCGGACGTGGTCGCGGCGAGCGCGCGTGCGCGCATCGCGACGTCGAGGGCCGGAGGCCGCTCGGCCGGGTCGATGCGCGTCATGTCGCGCAGCAGGTCCCGCCATTCCGCGTCGAGCTCCGCAGGGATCTCCGGTGGGGCCTCGAGTCGGGCGAGGGCGGTGGCGACGCCGGCCGCGTCGGGGAAGGCCCGCTTCCCTGTCAGGGATTCGATCAGGACCAGGCCGAGGGCGTAGACGTCGGCGGGCGGTGCCGGATCGACGCCCTGTACCTGCTCGGGAGCAAGGTAGGCGGCGGTGCCGATCACCTCGCCGGGGTTCGTCACCCGTGCGGTGTCGACGAGATACGCGATGCCGAAATCGGCGAGCTTCGCGCGGAACTCGTGATCGGGGAGGTGAGACGGTGCGAGCAGGACGTTGGATGGCTTGACGTCGCGGTGCACCACGCCGGCGCCGTGTGCGACGTGGAGGGCTTCGCCGAGCTCGGCGGCCATCGTCGCCGCCGCGGACGGGGTCAACGGAGACCGGGCGATGCGTGTCGTGAGGGTGGGTCCCTCGACGAGCTCCATCACGAGGTAAGGCGGGTCCACGTCGAGTTGCGCGTCGTAGAGCGTCACCAGCGACGGGTGGTTGAGCGCCGCCAGCACGCTGACCTCGCCGTGCGCACGGCTGTCGGCGGCGACTCCGTCGGCCCCCGAGCGCACAACCTTGATCGCGACCTCTCGGCCGAGGACGACGTCCTCGCCGCGGTGGACGTCAGCCATGCCGCCGCGGCCGAGCGTCTCACCGAGACGGTAACGGCCGCCCAGCAGGTCGTCTGCGTGGTCGGTGGTCTCGGGCATGTGCATCCTCCGACCGCGGCGTCCCTCACCGCGTCCGAAGCCACGGTAGACGCACGACGCCGCGCCGACACCGGGGTTGACGGTGTCGGCGCGGCCTGCAAGCGGGGCGGTGCCCCGGAGGTCAGTCGTTCTTCGGGGTGAACGACAGCGACAGCGAGTTCATGCAGTAACGGTCGCCCGTGGGGGTGCCGAAACCGTCGGGGAACACGTGCCCCAGGTGCGAGCCGCAGTTCGCGCAGCGCACCTCGGTGCGCACCATGCCGTGGCTGCGGTCCTCGATGAGCTCGACGGCCTCCGGGCGGACCGACTCGTAGAAGCTCGGCCACCCGCAGTGCGAGTCGAACTTGGTACCGCTCTGGAACAGCTCTGCGCCGCACGCGGCACAGGTGTACAGGCCGGCGCGGTCCTCATCGAGGAGTTCGCCCGTCCACGCGCGCTCCGTCCCGGCCTGCCGCAGGACGGCGTACTGCTCGGGAGTCAGCTCCTCCCGCCACTGCTCGTCGGTCTTCTCCACGCGATAGCTCATGTGTTCTTCCTTCCCTCGACATATTCAACCGGACGAACCGCCCCGATGTTCCGGGGTGTCGGAGGATCTCGGTCGTACCGTGGGGGAGTGCCCCTCTCCGATCGCGACCGCGCCGTCCTCGATTTCGAGGCCCGCTGGCACGGGCACTCCGGGGCGAAGGAGGAGGCGCTGCGCGCCGAGCTCTCGCTGACCCCTGCGCGCTACTACCAGCTGCTGGGGCGGATCCTCGAATCAGCGGATGCCGTCGCCTACGATCCGGTCCTCGTGCACCGTCTGCGGCGGCTGCAGACTGCGCAGGAGCGGGAGCGGCGCACCCGCTCCAGGGTGCTCCCGGCATCCGCCCGGTAGCATTCTCGGGTGCCGTCTCCGACCTCCCCGCCCGAGCCAGAGCAGCCCACCGCCGCCGACCCGTCCGAGACCGCGGCGCGCTCCGCAGTGAAGGATCGCTTCGACGACCTCCCGGCCCGTCCGGCTCGGATCGGGGCGCACCGCGCCGAGACGCCGCGGCTGCGCGTCGGCGTCATCGTGCTGTGGTCTGTGGTGGCCACCGTCGCCATCGTCGCGGCGGGGGTGCTCAGCACCCTGTTCGCGACCGGTCGTCTGGACTTCAGTGCCCGCTCGGCGCCCGGTTCGTCGTCGCAGGTGGTCGCTCCGCAGGTGGACACGTCGTACGAGGTGCTCGTGCTGAACGCGACCCCCGACGCCGCGCTGGGTGACGCCGTCCGCCAGGACGTGATCGCCGCCGGGTGGGCGGAGGCGGACGTCCAGGAGAGCAACGCCAGCTCCGACGACTTCCCGACCACGACCGTCTATTACGGCACGACCGCCGACGAGGCTGCGGCCCGCGGTCTGGCCGACGCGATCGGCGGCGCCGAGGTCTCTCTCGACGACACCTATCAGGTCGTCGCGCCGCCCGAGACGGCGAGCGCCGGCGGTGACCCGCGATCCCAGCTCGTGGTGATCGTCGGGCTTGATTTCGGCTCGGAGTGAGCCCGTCCGCGGCGGCTCGGCCGTCGCGTGTTTCGCCGCCGTAAACACTTGGGTTCGGAAGTGTCAACAAAGCCGGGAACCGCCGGATCCGGCAGGGGGCCGTGGCTAGCATTTCGGGTGTCCCACAGCTTCAGGAGATGCGCATGACCCAGGGAACCGTCAAGTGGTTCAACGCCGAGAAGGGCTTCGGCTTCATCACGCTCGGCGACGGACAGGATGTCTTCGTCCACTACTCGAACATCGAGATGTCGGGGTTCCGCGTGCTCGAAGAAGGTCAGGCCGTCGAGTTCACCGTCGGAACCGGGCAGAAGGGCCCGCAGGCCGAATCCGTCCGCGTCGTCGCCTGACGCCGGTCGGTCAGCCCGCGTAGCGGGCGAGGAACGGCCCGCTCAGCTCGGGCGGGTTGAGTTCCGCGGCGGAGCGGTTCTCGATGGACTCGGACGCATCGCTGTCGGTGACCGACACGAAGAGGGTGACACCGTGCAGCGCGTCCGCGCGCTCCTCCCGGAGGGCTGCGAGCGCCGCGATGAGCACGTCGGTGTGTTCCTCGAACCAGTCGTCCGCGTCGTCGTCGGCCTCGTCGATGGCCCGCGCGACGGCTTCGACCTGGTCCCACCCGACCAGTTCATCCCGCCACTCGGCGGTGTCCCCACGGAGGTAAGCGTCGTAGCCGGGCTCCGAGAGATCGCCGTTCTCGGCGGCATCGGATCGTCGGGCATGGAGATGCTCGAGCGTGGTGAGGCAGAGACCGGGGCTCATGCCGCCGTCGTCGGTCGTCAGGACGACGGCCCTACAGGTGCTCGCCGTCGAGCGTGGCGACGGCGTCATCGAAGGCGGCGAGAGTCGCCTCGCGCAACACTGCGCGGATGGCGGGGCGGCTCATCCGGGGACCTCTGCGACCGTGATCATCCATTCCTCCGTGCGGTGACGGGGCCGTTGCCGCGGTGCTCGCCGCGGCGTGTGCCACGGTAGCGCGAGCCGGTGTCGCGCGGCTTGCACTCCCTAGGGTCGAGTGCCAGAATGATTTAGCACTCACTCATCCTGAGTGCCAGAACTATCCCGCTCCCAGTCCCTGGGGGCACGGTACTGAACCTCACGTCCGGGAGGGACGACACACTTATGGCAAAGATCATCGCTTTCGACGAGGAGGCCCGCCGCGGCCTCGAGCGCGGCCTCAACACCCTGGCCGACGCCGTCAAGGTGACCCTCGGCCCCCGTGGCCGCAACGTCGTGCTCGAGAAGAAGTGGGGCGCTCCCACGATCACGAACGACGGCGTGTCGATCGCCAAGGAGATCGAGCTCGACGACCCGTACGAGAAGATCGGCGCGGAGCTCGTCAAGGAGGTCGCGAAGAAGACCGACGACGTCGCCGGTGACGGTACGACGACCGCCACGGTCCTCGCTCAGGCGCTCGTGCGCGAGGGTCTGCGCAACGTCGCGGCCGGTGCCGACCCGATCTCCCTCAAGAAGGGCATCGAGAAGGCCGTCAAGGCTCTCTCCGACGAGCTGCTCGCCGGCGCGAAGGAGATCGAGACCAAGGACCAGATCGCGGCGACGGCATCCATCTCGGCTGCCGACCCCGAGATCGGCGCCCTGATCGCCGAGGCCATCGACAAGGTGGGCAAGGAAGGTGTCGTCACCGTCGAGGAGTCCAACACCTTCGGCACCGAGCTCGAGCTCACCGAGGGTATGCGCTTCGACAAGGGCTACATCAACCCCTACTTCGTCACCGACGCCGAGCGTCAGGAAGCGGTCTTCGAGGACCCCTACATCCTGATCGCGAACCAGAAGATCTCGAACATCAAGGACCTTCTGCCCGTCGTCGACAAGGTGATCCAGGACGGCAAGGAGCTCCTGATCATCGCCGAGGACGTCGAGGGTGAGGCTCTCGCGACCCTCGTGCTCAACAAGATCCGCGGCATCTTCAAGTCGGCTGCCGTCAAGGCCCCCGGCTTCGGCGACCGTCGCAAGGCTCAGCTGCAGGACATCGCGATCCTCACGGGTGGCCAGGTCATCACCGAGGAGGTCGGTCTCAAGCTCGAGAACGCCACCCTCGACCTGCTCGGCCGTGCGCGCAAGGTCATCATCACCAAGGACGAGACCACGATCGTCGAGGGTGCCGGTGACGCGTCGCAGATCGAGGGTCGCGTGACCCAGATCCGTCGCGAGATCGAGAACACCGACAGCGACTACGACCGCGAGAAGCTGCAGGAGCGCCTCGCCAAGCTCGCCGGCGGCGTCGCCGTCATCAAGGCGGGTGCGGCCACCGAGGTCGAGCTCAAGGAGCGCAAGCACCGCATCGAGGACGCCGTTCGCAACGCGAAGGCGGCCGTCGAGGAGGGCATCGTCCCCGGTGGTGGCGTCGCGCTGATCCAGGCCGGCGAGAAGGCGTTCGCGAGCCTCGAGCTCGAGGGCGACGAGGCGACCGGCGCGAACATCGTCAAGGTGGCCATCCAGGCTCCCCTGAAGCAGATCGCGCTGAACGCCGGTCTCGAGCCCGGTGTCGTGTCGAACAAGGTCGCCGAACTCCCCGCGGGTCAGGGCCTCAACGCCGCCACGGGCGAGTACGTCGACATGTTCGCCGCGGGAATCATTGACCCGGCCAAGGTCACGCGCTCCGCGCTGCAGAACGCCGCGTCGATCGCCGGTCTGTTCCTGACCACGGAGGTCGTCGTCGCCGACAAGCCCGAGAAGGTCGCGGCGCCGGCAGGCGACCCGACCGGTGGCATGGACTTCTGATCCACCGCTGAACGGCTCACGAAGGGCCCCTCCTCCGGGAGGGGCCCTTCGTCGTGCGGCATCGGCACCTGCTTCCGCAGAGTCTCGTGCAGAAGTCAAGGGAGCATCCGTCTCGGTCGAAGCGGACGAGTCTGGGGTCCAGGCAGCGAGCACGCAGAAGCGTCGGTCGTCACCGCGCAGCGTCGCACGGGCCGTCACGTCGATTCGAGGAGGTTCCCATGACAGACCACGATGACTCCGCCGTCCAGGCCGACGACGCGTCTTCAGAGCAAAACGGTTCAGACAGCGACGGGACCGAGAAACCCGGAGGTCTCGGCAAGGACGGCACCATCCCCGCCGATCCGGACGGCGTCGCCGCCGGGCACAGCGACACCGCGTCCCACTTCAACGCGGAGGAAGACGAAGACGCGTCCTGACGGGCGGGAGACGTCTCGTCAGCACGAAGGGCCCCTCCTCCGGGAGGGGCCCTTCGTCGTCCGCCGACGGTCAGCGGAACATGCCGGCCGCGGCCATCTCGGTCTGCGCGTACTGCTGACCGACCGCGCCGAGCGCCGTGCTGATGTCGGCGAGGGCGGCATCCAGTTCGCGTTGCGCTGCGCGCCAGCGCTCGACGACGGACTGGAAGGCGACCGACGCGCTCCCGGTCCACGACCCCTGCAGCTGGGTCAGGTGCCCGAGCATCGCGGTGGTCTCGGACTGGACACGGTCGCCCGTGGCACGGATCGTGCTGGTGGCGGCGAGGACGGCGTCACTGTCGACGGTGAAGGTGGACATCGCGGTTCCTTTCGATCGGATGCCGCCACGCTAGGAGCCGGGCAGGAGCGATCCGCGAGCAGGCCGCGGCCCTGGGGACGCCAGCGGAAGGCGCGTGCCTGGGGAGGAGGCGTCAGACATCCTCTCGCGGGGCGCGCGGCAGCGGCTGGGTCGCGAGATCGAGTGCGGCGCCGGCCGTCGCCCGGTCGACCGCGAGCGGCAGCCACACCGTGAACGTCGCGCCGCCGCCGGGGGTGTCGGTCACCTCGATCGTGCCCTGCAGGGTCGCCACGATCGACGCGACGATCGACAGTCCGAGCCCCGACCCGCCGGTCTCGCGGGTGCGAGAGGAGTCCGCGCGCCAGAAGCGCTGGAAGATCTTGGCGCGGATCTGCTCCGGGATGCCCTCACCGTGATCGGCGACCGCGATCCAGCCGCGCGCGGTCTCGAGGTCTGCGCCGACGGAGAGCTCGATCGGCGAGCCTTCGGGGGTGTAGCGGCGCGCGTTGCCGAGGAGGTTCGCCACGACCTGCCGGATGCGGTTCTCGTCGCCGAGCACGATCGGCGCCGGGGTGGTGGGGACGACGGGCACGACGATCGGCGACGTCTCCAGTGCGGGGGGCGGGGCATCCGCTCGGCCCCGTCGGCGCAGCAGTCGTCCGGCGCCGGCGATCGGTCCGCCGCGGCGCTTGGGTGATGCCGGGTCGGGCTCGGTGAGCATGGCGAGGGGGATCGCGGAGCTCGGCGCCTGCCCGGTGAAGGTGACCTCGCGATCGGGCGCCGCCGCGCGGGCGTCGAGGGCGGCGTCGCGGGCGATGGGCCGGAGGTCGACCGGGACGACGGCGATGTCGCGCTGCTCGTCGAGGCGCGCGAGGGCGAGGAGGTCCTCGACGAGGGCCCCCATCCGGATCGCCTCCTTCTCGATGCGTTCCATGGCCTGCGCCGTCTGCTCCGGGTCCTGGATCGCCCCCATCCGGTAAAGCTCGGCGTACCCGCGGACGGTCACGAGCGGGGTCCGCAGTTCGTGGCTCGCATCGCCGATGAAGCGCCGCATCCGCTCGACCGTGGAGTCCCGCTCGCCGAGGGCCTCGTCGATGCGGTCGAGCATGACGTTGATCGCGGTCTTCAGGCGCCCGACCTCGGTGCCCGGAGCGATGTCGCTCATGCGCTGACTGAAGTCGCCCTTCGCGATCGTCATGGCGGTCGACTCGACCTGCCCGAGACCGCGGAAGGCGAGGGTGACGAGACCGCGGGTGAGGACCGCACTGCAGAGGATCGTGAAGAGGGCGAGCGCCGTGTAGATGCCGATGTAGTTGGCGACGGTGCGGTTGACGTCGTTCAGGGGCAGCGCCACCAGCTGCGTGTAGTAGTCCCGGGAGCCGGGGATCGGCAGGGTGTCGACGCTGGCGCGGTAGCGGACGGTGCCGTCGGCCGAGGCGAGGTCGAAGGGCGCCGTCCCGTTGAGGACGGTCTGATCGAGGGAGAACGTCGAGGGGAACTCCGGCGGGGAGAGCGAGGAGTCACCGCCCGCGACGGCGAGGAGGCGCCCGTCGCCCTTGCCGCTGTAGACGGCGACGGCGAAGTCGGTCGGCGCCGCCGCGATCGGGGTGAAGGTCGCCTCGCCGTCGTCGAGGTCGACGTTCATGAGGTTGCTCGCGATGTCGGTCGTGACCGTCTGGGTGAGCGACTGGTCGACCGCGTTCAGCTGCGCGTTGCGCAGGAAGATCATCGTGCCGACGCCGGCGCCGATCATCCCGAACGCGAGGACGCTGACGGTGACGCCGGTGACCTTCGCGCGCAGGCTGAGGCCGCGCCACCATCGGGTGACGCGGTCCTGCTTCTCGGTCGGGCCCAGGGGGCGCCTCCGTTCAGGCGGTGCGGTCGGCCTTCAGCATGTATCCGAAGCCGCGTTTGGTCTGGATGAGCGGCTCGGAGGAGTGCGGGTCGATCTTGCGGCGCAGGTAGGAGATGTAGCTCTCGACGATGCCGGCGTCGCCGTTGAAGTCGTACTCCCACACATGGTCGAGGATCTGCGCCTTGCTCAGCACCCGGTTCGGGTTGAGCATCAGGTAGCGCAGCAGCTTGAACTCGGTGGGGGACAGGTCGATCGAGACGTCGCCGACCTGGACGTCGTGCGTGTCCTGGTCCATCGTGATCTCGCCGGCCTTGATGATCGAGTCCTCGTCGGCCTGCATCGTGCGGCGCAGGATCGCCTGGATGCGGGCGACGATCTCGTCGAGGCTGAAGGGCTTGGTGACGTAGTCGTCGCCGCCCGAGTTGAGGCCCTCGATCTTGTCCTCCGTCGCATCCTTCGCGGTGAGGAAGAGGATGGGGGCGGTGTAACCCGCGCCGCGGAGGCGCTTGGTGACGCTGAACCCGTTCATGTCGGGCAGCATGACGTCGAGGATGATGAGGTCGGGTTCTTCCTCGAGGACGGCCGAGATGGTCTGGGCGCCGTTCGCGACGGCGCGGACCTGGTATCCGGCGAACCGAAGACTCGTGACCAGCAGGTCCCGGATGTTCGGCTCGTCGTCGACGACGAGGATTCGCGCAGCGGTCATGAGCCCATACTGGCACCGGAATCCATCGGTTTGCTGGACATTCCGGCGTCGGGTCGCCTCAGGGTACGATCCCCGCCCGGCGTGGGACAGGATGGAACGGTGACTGTTCCGCAGCCCCGACCTCCCCAGCCCCTTCCCGCCGACGCGACCGGTTCCGGTCTCGCATTCCACCGGCTCGTCTTCGCGCGCCAGCGCCGCGGCTGGTGGGTGCCGCTCGTCACCGGCATCCTCGGTGTCGTCTTCTTCCTCGTCGGCTCGCTCCTGATCGGGCTGGTCTTCGGGATCCTCGTGTTCGCGGCGGACCCCGGCGCCGGTGCCGAGGTGATGCTGAGGCGGCTCACCGTCATGGACGTCACCGATCCGGTGGGGCTCGCGGTCATCCTCTTCTCGCTCGCCATCCTCTGGCCGTCGTACCTCTTCGCCTCGTGGATCGTCGCGGGCAAGCGGATCGGCCACATCTCGTCGGTCGCGGGTCGACTGCGGTGGCGATGGATGCTGGTGTGCACCGGTGCCGCCGTCGTGGTCTACATCGTGGTGTCGGCGCTGACCTTCCTGATCCCCGTCGAGGAGGGCTCGAGCGGTGACCTGGTCGCGCCGCAGGACAACCCGTCGTTCGTCGCGTCGCTCCTGGTCGTGCTGCTGCTCGTCCCGTTCCAGGCGACCGCCGAGGAATACGTCTTCCGCGGCTACCTCATGCAGACGGTGGGGCGCTGGCTGCGGCATCCTGCCTGGGCGATCCTCCTGCCCGTGCCGCTGTTCGTCCTCGGGCACGTGTACGACGTGCTGGGGCAGACGAGCGTGGCCGCGTTCGCCATCGCGGCGGGCTGGCTGACCTGGCGGACCGGGGGACTCGAGGCGGCCATCGCGCTGCACGTGATCAACAACATCGTCGCGTTCGGGTTCTCGGTCTTCGGCCTCAGCGACGCGAACGCGACCGACACGACCGTGCTCGGCCTGGTGTCGTCACTCGTGATGATCGGCATCTACGTCGGGGCCGTGGAGTGGCTGTGGCGCCGCGGCGACGGTCGCCGCACGCTGCGTCTGACACCCGCACCCGAGCCCGTCTACGCTCCGC
This sequence comes from Microbacterium gawkjiense, assembly GCF_031932225.1. Classification (NCBI taxonomy): domain Bacteria; kingdom Bacillati; phylum Actinomycetota; class Actinomycetes; order Micrococcales; family Microbacteriaceae; genus Microbacterium; species Microbacterium gawkjiense. The sequence continues at coordinate 984,249 of NZ_JAUZVV010000002.1, read as the reverse complement.
CGGTCTACGGGCAGCCGATCTACGGACAGCAGCCTGTGTACGGCCAGCCGCCGATGTATGGGCAGCAGCCGGTGTATGGCCAGCCGCCTGTGTACGGCCAGCCGCCGGTGTACGGGCAGCCGCCGGTGTACGGGCAGCCGCCGGTGTACGGTCAGCCGCCTGTGTATGGGCAGCCGCCTGTGTATGGGCAGTCTCCCGTCGACGGTCAGCCGCCTCTCGTCCCCGAGCCGCAGCCGACGCCGCCGGCCGAGCCGTACTCCGGTCCGCCGCTCGAGCCGCACCAGGCGCCGCGATGGGGCGAGTATGCGCCCGCCCCCGACTCCGCGCCGAGCCCGGACCCGACGCCGACCGCCTCGGACGGGGGCTCGTCGTCGGACACCAGCGGCCCGTCGGGCGACGGCGGGGCATCCGGATCGTCCTCGTCATCGGACTGACGCCGAACCTCCGCGTCGCTCAGGCGGCGCGGAGGTCGTCGGCGTCGAGGATCGTGTAGCTGTAGCCCTGCTCGGCGAGGAACCGCTGGCGGTTCTGCGCGAAGTCCTGGTCGACGGTGTCGCGGGCGATGAGCGTGTAGAAGCTCGCCTTGTGCCCGTTCGACTTCGGACGCAGGAGGCGCCCGAGGCGCTGCGCCTCCTCCTGACGCGACCCGAACGAACCCGACACCTGGATCGCGACGGAGGCGTCCGGCAGGTCGATCGAGAAGTTCGCGACCTTCGAGACGACGAGCACCGGGATGCGGGCGTGCCGGAACGCGTCGAACAGCTCTTCGCGCTCGTCGACGGGCGTCGAGCCGGTGATCTTGGGTGCGCCGAGTTCCTCGGACAGCACGTCGATCTGGTCGAGGTACTGCCCGATGACGAGGATCTGCTCGCCCTGGTGCTTGGCGACGAGGTCGCGGACGACGTCGATCTTGGCGTGCGCGGTCGCCGCGAGGCGGTACCGCTCGTCGTCGGCGGAGGCCGCGTACTCGAGGCGATCGGATGCCGGCAGGTCGATGCGCACCTCGTAGCAGACCGCGGGCGAGATGAAGCCCTGCGCCTCGATCTCCTTCCACGGGGCGTCGAACCGCTTGGGCCCGATGAGGCTGAACACGTCGCCCTCGCGGCCGTCCTCGCGCACCAGTGTCGCGGTGAGGCCGAGTCGCCGCCGTGCCTGCAGGTCGGCGGTCAGCTTGAACACGGGAGCGGGCAGCAGGTGCACCTCGTCGTACACGATGAGACCCCAGTCGAGCGCGTCGAGGAGCGCGAGGTGGGCGTACTCGCCCTTCCGCTTCGCCGTCAGGATCTGGTACGTCGCGATCGTGACGGGCTTGACCTCTTTGGACTGGCCGGAGTACTCGCCGATCTCCTCGGGGGTGAGCGAGGTGCGCTTGAGCAGCTCGTCGCGCCACTGCCGGGCGCTGACGGTGTTCGTCACGAGGATGAGGGTCGTCGTCTTCGTGTCGGCCATCGCCGCGGCGCCGACGAGCGTCTTGCCCGCGCCGCAGGGGAGCACGACGACTCCCGATCCGCCCTCGCTGAAGATGTCGACGGCTTTGCGCTGGTAGGGGCGCAGGGTCCAGCCGTCCTCGTGCAGCTCGATCTCGTGCGGGGTGCCCGGGGTGAAGCCGGCGTGGTCCTCGGCCGGCCAGCCGATCTTCAGCAGTTCCTGCTTGATCTGACCGCGGGCCCACGCGTCGATGACGTAGGTGTCGGGCGTCGGGTGGGCGATGAGGAGCGGTTGGATGCGGCGGTTGCGCGCGATCTCGGCGAGCACCGCCTTGTCGGTCGAGCGCAGGATGAGGGTGCCCTCGTCGTCGCGCTCGATGACCAGGCGCCCGTAGCGGCCGACGGTCTCGCGGATGTCGATGGAGACCGACGGCGGCACGGGGAACTTCGCCCACCGCTCGAGGGTCGCCAGCATGTCCTCGGCGTCGTGGCCCGCGGCGCGGGCGTTCCACAGGCCCAGCCGCGTCACGCGGTAGGTGTGGATGTGCTCGGGGGCGCGTTCGAGCTCGGCGAAGATCGCGAGTTCGTGCCGCGCGTTCTCCGCGTCGGGATGCGCCACTTCGAGCAGCACGGTGCGGTCGCTCTGGACGATGAGGGGGCCGTCAGCCATAACGAACGAGTCTACCGGCCCCGCCGGTCGCCCCGGCCCGACCGGCCACAGTGCGTCGAGGCGTCGCAGATGGTCGCCGCCTCGGCGCCGGAACGACCATGTGCGACGTTTCGGGACTGGTCAGGCCGGGCGCACGCTCACGATGCTCGACAACGGCAGGGTGCGCTCGACGTCGGCGGCGCGGTCGCGGCCGCGCAGGCGTCCGCCGCCGAGTCCCGCCGCCTCGAGCGTCACGTCGCGCGAGGAGCCGTCCGGCATGCGCACCGTGATCTCGATCGTCGCGCGGGTGCGGACGGCCTGGTCGAGCTCGCGTTCGAGCCAGGCGGCATCCGCGTCGTCCGACAGACTCGCCCGGAGCGTCTCGATGAGGGTGCGGTACCGCTCGGACGCCGGGGGTTCGGGTGCGGCGTCCTCGACCGCCTCGTGCCGGCCGAGCGCGCGCGGCGCGCCGTCGGCGTCCACGGCGAGCACGGGATAGCGGGCGTCGGCGAGCATCCAGTAGGTCGTCTCGGGGCTCGTGCGTGTGACGAGGTCGTCGCCGTCGAGCACGAGTCCGAGCGGACGCAGCGCCTGGTCGACGTTGATCGCTTCAAGGAGGTCCGGATCGCCCGAGACCCGCGTGTACCCCTGCCAGTCCGGTCCGACGCGCAGCCGGCCGTACCGCGCGGCGGCGCGCTCGATCTCGTAGGCGAGCGGCTGCGGCACGCCCGTGAGCGACAGGTCGGTGAGGAAGGCGGTGAGGGATGCCGCGGTCTCGCCGGCGGCGAAGGCGGCGCCGATCGTCTCGGCCGTGAACCGGTACGTCGCCGCCTGCGCACGCGATTCGCGCCGCGCCGTCGTCCGCAGGCGCTGGTCGAGTCGGGGCTCGAGCGGACCGGGGGCGATCGCCGTCAGGTCGTTCTGGAGGTAGACCTTGTCGACCTCGTGGGGGAGGAGGGATCGCAGGGTGCCGGCGTCGGCATCCGCTCCGGCGGCGAGTCCCGCCGCCCACGTGGGGGGCGTGCCGTCGGGGGCGGTCATGGCCCACTGCGTGAGCATGGCGGCGAGGCGGCCGACGCGATCGGGCCACGCCGGGTCGAACGGATGGGCACCGGGCCACTCGGCGGCGGGACGCCATCCGCCGTCGGCGGTGCGGAGCGCGCGGGGGAGTCGGTCGCGCAGGCGCTGGGCGACGTCGAGCCAGCGCTCGAGCGTGCGCGCGCCGAGCCACCGCGTCCCCGCGTCGGAGACCGTCCAGGTCCGCTCCGAGCCCGACAGCAGTCCCGCGTGCGCCGCGATCGCGACGAGGGTGTCGGCGTCCTCCGACGTGTGCGCGGCTCCGATTTCGACGAGGCGGCGGCGGTCGCCGGCGCTGAGCGCCCCCGAACCGATGCGTCCGAGCGGGCTGCGCGAGGCGGCGTGCAGGATGTCGGCGAGCGAGGCCACGGCGTCGAAGGCGCGCTCGGCACTCGCGGCATCCGATTCCGCTCCGCCGTCGAAGACCGTCGGGGCGGTGACGGGGGTCGCCGAGCCGAGCGCCGTCGCGACCGCCTCATAGGGGCGTCCGGCGTCGTCGACGAGCGCGCGGCCCACCAGGCCGTCCCGGACGGCGGGGGAGACGGCCACGCCGTTTCGCACGGCCGCGCGCAGGGCGGCGGCGTCGACGTCGGACACCTCCGCCAGTGCACGGGTCAGCTGCGCGGGATCGAGCAGGGCGTCAGCGGCGTCGAAGAAGTCGGTCCAGGAGGTGCGGGGGGAAATGTGGCGGGCGCCAAAGAGGGCGGCGAGGGCGTCCGGATCGAGTGTCGCGAGGCGGGTCGCGAGAGCACGAGCGTCGGATGCGGTCACGTCAACGACCCTTGTTGGCCCGTCCCCGTCGCACGAAGGTCATGATCAGCAGGGTCAACAGCAGCGCGAAGGCGATCGGCGGCGCGATATAGACGATCAGCGTCACGACAGGCCAGAACCCGGTCGCGAAGTCGGCCTGCTCGAGGCCGCCCGGGCCGGAGGCGATGATGATCGAGAAGAAGCAGACGACCGAGAGCACCAGCAGCCCGAGGGACATGAACGCCAGGACGCGGTCGATGCGACGGACGGGGAGATCGCCGGCCGAGGGCGGAGTGCTCATCCGATCAGAGTAGCGGCTCGCCGGGGTGCCGTAGTCTGGTGGTGGGGCTGAGACGGTCCCACTTTTCCATGCCCGCACGCGGGCTCGAGCAGCGAGGTTTCGACACATGCCCACCGGCAAGGTCAGGTTCTACGACGAGGCGAAGGGATTCGGCTTCATCACCGACGACGACGGTCAGGACGTCTTCCTGCACGCGACGGCGCTCCCCGCCGGGACCACCACGATGAAGCCCGGCACGCGCCTGGAGTTCGGCGTCGCCGACGGCCGCCGCGGCCTGCAGGCACTCGCGGTCCGTGTGCTCGACGCACCCGTGAGCCTCAGCAAGCGCAATCGTCCGAAGGCCGACGACATGGCCGTGATCGTCGAGGACCTCGTGAAGCTCCTGGACGGCATCGGCGGCGACCTGCGTCACGGCCGCTACCCGAGCACGTCGCACGGCAAGAAGGTCGCGGCGATCCTGCGCAAGGTTGCCGATGACCTCGATGCCTGAGCAGCCTTCAGAGGCGGAGCTGCCCGCGGAGGCGGAGCAGCCCGCCGAGACCGAGCAGCCCGAAGCGGCGGAGCCTGCGGCGGTCGAAGAGCCGGAGTCCGCTCCGGACGAGCCGATCGTCGTCGACGAACGGTTGTTCCACGCGCACGACCTCGCGCGCGCAGCGCTGCGCGAGGTGACTCCGGAGTCGACGATCGGCGAGGCCGCCGGCTACGTCGTCGAGGACGGCGGGGTCGTCTCGCTGCGGTTCGCCAACCGGATGGACGGCTATCCCGGGTGGTTCTGGACCGTCAGCGTGGCGGTCGTCGAGGGCGCCGAGCCGACCGTGCTCGAAGTCGAGCTGCTTCCCGGCGACGGCGCGCTGCTCGCCCCCGAGTGGCTGCCGTGGGCCGAGCGTCTGGCGGAGTACCAGGCGGCGCAGGCCGCGGCGGGTGAGGACGACGAGTCCGAGGACGACGAGGACGACAACGCCTCCGATGAGGACGAGGACGACGCGGAGGACGCCGACGACCTCGATGCGGCCGACTTCGACAGCGACGGGTCGCCGATCCTGCACGCCGGAGACGTCGACGGCGTCGACATCGACGAGCTCGACGACACCGCCGCCGACGCCGAGCAGACGGCTGACGACGACGCTGAGCCGGATGACGAAGACGATGACGAGTCGGACGAAGACGATGACGAGTCGGACGAAGACGATGACGAGTCGGACGACGAGGACGACGAGTCGCGGGAGTCGCTGCGCGAGTACTGACGCGCGGCATCCACTGTCAGACGACGGCGGCCCCGGGGAATCGCTCCTCGGGGCCGCCGTCGTACAACCGGGTCAGTCGGCGAGGTGCTCGACCGTGTAGTCGATCGCCTGGATGAGCGTCCGCACATCGGACGGCTCGATAGAGACGAAGGTCGCGACGCGCAGCTGATTGCGGCCGAGCTTGCGGTAGGGCTCGGTGTCGACGATGCCATTGGCGCGCAGGCTCTTCGCGATCGCGGCGGCATCCACCGACTCGTCGAAGTCGATCGTGACGACGACGGGGGAGCGGTCCGCGGGGTTCTGGACGAACGGGGTCGCGAACGAGGCGGCATCCGCCCACTGGTACAGCGCACCCGACGACTCCGCCGTGCGGGCGCCCGCCCACGCGAGACCGCCGTTCCCGTTGATCCACTGCAGCTGCGTCTCCAGGAGCTGCAGGGTCGCGATCGCGGGGGTGTTGAGGGTCTGCTGCAGACGCGAGTTGTCGAGCGCGTTCTTGAGGCTCAGGAACTCCGGGATGTAGCGACCGGATGCCGCGACCCGCTCGATCCGCTCGATGGCGGCCGGCGACACCGCGGCGTACCAGAGGCCGCCGTCGGAGCCGAGGTTCTTCTGCGGCGCGAAGTAGTAGACGTCGGTCTCGGTGACGTCGAAGTCGATGCCGCCGGCGGCGCTCGTCGCGTCGACGACCGTCAGGGCGCCGTCGTCGCCGTGCACGCGGGTGATCGCGGTCGCGACACCCGTCGACGTCTCGTTGTGCGGCCAGGCGTAGACATCCACGCCTTCGACCGCCTCGGGGGCGATGCTCGTGCCGGGCTCCGCCTTGCGGACGTCGGGGGCCTCGAGCCACGGGGCGGCCGCGGCCGCGGCGAACTTGCCGCCGAACTCGCCGAAGACGAGGTTCTGGGCGCGCTTCTCGATGAGGCCGAAGGCGGCGGCATCCCAGAACGCCGTCGAGCCGCCGTTGCCGAGGATGATCTCGTAGCCGTCGGGCAGGCGGAGGAGCTCGGCGAGACCGGAGCGGGTGCGACCGACGAGGTCCTTCACGGGGGCCTGGCGGTGCGACGTCCCGAACAGCGACGCACCCTGCGTGACGAGCGCCTCGAGCTGCTCGGCTCGGACCTTGGACGGGCCGCAGCCGAAGCGTCCGTCGACGGGCAGGAACTCGGGGGGCAGGGTCACAGTCGCCATGCCGAGAAGTCTAGGGCGCGGGCATCGGCGGCCTCGGTCGCGTGACGCCCGGTGACCGGATGCCGGATAGGCTGGAAACGCACTGTCTCCCGCGCGAAAAGGCCACTGATGACCGACCTCATCGACACCACTGAGATGTATCTGCGCACCATCCTCGAACTCGAGGAGGAGGGCATCACGCCGCTCCGCGCACGCATCTCGGAGCGCCTCGGGCACTCGGGTCCGACGGTGTCGCAGACGATCGGGCGCATGGAACGCGATGGTCTCGTCGTCGTGTCGGAGGACCGCAAGCTCGAGCTCACCGAGCCGGGCCGCCAGAAGGCCGTCGACGTCATGCGCAAGCACCGCCTCGCCGAGCGGCTGCTCTCGGACGTCATCGGTCTCGACTGGGCCTACGTCCACGAAGAGGCGTGCCGCTGGGAGCACGTCATGAGCGAGCTCGTCGAGCGTCGGCTGATCGAGCTGCTCGATCACCCGACCGAGTCCCCGTACGGCAACCCGATCCCGGGACTCGACCAGCTGGGCGACGTCCCGGCGAACGCATTCGACAGCGGTGTCGTGGGTCTGGTCCGCCGACTGACGGATGCCGGTGGCCCGATCACCGGCAGCGTGCGGCGTTTGGCGGAGCCGATCCAGGTCGATCCCGAACTGCTCGCGCAGCTGCGCGACGCGGGTGTCGTCCCCGGACGCACGGGCGCCTTCCGCTTCAACGAGGGGTACGTCCTCGTCGAGATGGACGGTGTCGACGAGGCCCTCGAGCTGCCCGTCGAGGTCGCCTCCCACATCTTCCTCGTGGACGTCCGCGAGATCTGAGCCGTCGTCACCGGCCCTCGGTTCGGGGGCGGGAGCGTGACATATTCGTTACCTTCGGGTAGCCTCGGAGAGTCCATCGGCGAGAAGCCCGCCACGGACCGCTCCGCGAGTTGCCTCTCCGGCTCGTCATTCGCGAAGTGCCCCGTACATCTGTGCCCGACACTGAGTGCCGACGAGCCAGCATCCTGCCAGCAGGGATGCGGAGGCGCCGGAGGACAGCTTGGCTGAAGAGTTCCACCCGTCGAACGAGATTTCTGAGGCGTCGACGGCCCCCCGTAAAGGTCGTCTGAGCCGCCGCGTCGCCGCGAAAGCGCCCGCGACCCGTTCGACCGCCACCCGCCCGCACCCCGTCCGCAGCTTCGTCACCGTCGCCGCCGTCGCCGGGATGGTCGCAACGGTGGCCATCCCCGCTTTCGCGGCGGCCGACCGCGGCGACGTCGCCGAGGCGCGTACGCTGCAGCAGATCTCCGCCGATGACGCGCAGTCGCTCGTCGTCGCCTCGGAGGGCAGCCCCGAGACGCTCGAGCGCGGCGGCTACTCCGCCACGACGCCCGAGGAGATCGCGGCCGCCAAGGCGAAGAAGGCAGCGGAAGAGGCGGCCAAGGCTGCTCTTGCCGCGCGCCTCGCCGCGGCATCCAGCGCGTCGAGCTCCAGCTCGCGGTCGTCGAGCTTCTCGTCCTCCGTGCCGCTCGTCGCGCCGGGATCGGGCACCGTCCGTCGCCCGCTCGCGCACTTCAACAACTTCGGCCGTCCGTACGCCGGTCACAAGGGAACCGACTACATGGTCGGTCGCGGCGAGCCGATCTACTCGGTCGCCGACGGCACCGTGGTCGCCTCGTCCGAGTCCGGACCGGGGTGGGGTGTGTACGTGAAGATCGCCCACAACATCGGCGGCACGAGCGTCACCTCGCTCTACGCGCACATGGACTGGGGCACGCGTCGCGTCTCGGTCGGCGAGAAGGTCTCGGCCGGGCAGCTGATCGGTCAGGTCGGCGACACCGGCCGCGCCAACGGCACCCACCTGCACCTCGAGATCCGCGTGAACGGCGGATACGCCAACGCTGAGTCCTGGCTGCAGGCCAACGCGGGCTGACGACACACGGCATCCGTTCGTCTGCAGTTCGCCCTCGGGTATCCCTGGGTGTATTACCCTGACCCCGACGCTCGTTCGAGCCGAGGGGAGCCGCATGGACATCCAACCCCGCATTCGCAACCGGAATGCGCTAGGTCGGCATGTGCTGCGGCATCGTGTGCACGATTGCCACGACGTCGGTCGTGCGATGAAGGCGCTGTCATCATGACAGCGCCTTTTTTCGTGCCCGCACCCCTCTCGACCCGTGCCGCGTCGACGCAACGGAAGGCCGCTGAAGCCGTCACGGCAGTTCGAGAGGACACCCACATGCGCACTCTGGTGCTGAACGCAGGTTACGAACCCCTGGCCGTCGTCTCCTTCAAACGAGCACTCGTGCTCGTCATGACGGAGAAGGCCACCATCATCGAGCGCGTCGAGGAGGACCCCGTCTGGGGCACCCGCGACGTGTACGACCGCCCCGCCGTCATCGTGCTGACCCGCTACGTGCGGATCCCCGCCGGGCGTCGTGTGCCCGTCACGCGCCGCGGGGTGCTGCGACGCGACGGCAACCGGTGCGCGTACTGCGGCAAGAGCGCGACGACGATCGACCACGTGCTGCCGCGGTCGCGCGGAGGAGCGGACTCGTGGGAGAACCTCGTCGCCGCGTGCCTGCGGTGCAACAACGTGAAGGGCGACCGGACGCCCCAGGAGATGCACTGGGAGCTGCGCTGGACGCCGTCGGCCCCGCGCGGCGCCGGCTGGCGCGTGCGGGGGACCGAGCGCACCGATCCGGCGTGGGAGCCGTACCTGGCGCTCGCCGCGTAGGCGGTTCGGTCGGAATACTCGTGGACGGCTCGCGTTGGGCCGTGTATACCCCTAGGGGGTATAAGCGAGAGGAGCGACATGCACGCGGAGCACGACATGCGCGCGGGCCACGATGTCCACTCCGGGCATCAGGGCCATGACATGCACGGCGGGCACGGTGACCACGTCGGGCAGTTCCGGCGGCTGTTCTGGATCAACCTCCTGATCGCGGTCCCGGTGGTCGTGACATCCCCGATGTTCGCGATGATCCTCGGGTACGAGGTGCCGGGGTGGATGCGGTGGGTCGCCCCCGTTCTCGGAACCGTGATGTTCGTGTGGGGCGGCCGGCCGTTCCTGACCGGCGCGGTCGCCGAGCTGCGACGCCGTTCGCCCGGCATGATGCTCCTCATCGCCCTCGCGATCACCGTGGCGTTCCTCGCCTCGTGGGGGGCGAGCCTCGGCATCCTGCACCACGAACTCGAGTTCTGGTGGGAGCTCGCGCTCCTCATCGTCATCATGCTGCTCGGGCACTGGATCGAGATGCGATCGATCGCGCAGACGAGCTCAGCGCTCGACTCGCTGGCCGCGCTCCTGCCCGACGAGGCGGAGCGCGTCGAGGGCGATGCGGTCGTGACCGTCGCGCCCGGCGAGCTGCGGGTCGGCGACGTGGTCGTCGTGCGGCCCGGCGGCAGCGTTCCCGCCGACGGTCGTGTGGTCGACGGGCGCGCCGAGATGGACGAGTCGATGATCACGGGCGAGTCCCGTCCCGTCGCGCGCGGCGCGGGCGACTCCGTCACCGCCGGCACTGTCGCGACCGACTCCGGACTGCGCGTCGAGATCACGGCGACCGGGGACGACACGGCGCTGGCCGGCATCCGTCGCCTCGTCAGTGACGCGCAGAACTCGTCGTCGCGGGCGCAGCGCATCGCCGACCGCGCGGCGGCGCTGCTGTTCTGGTTCGCGCTCGGTGCCGCCGTCGTGACGGCGCTCGTCTGGACCCTGATCGGGATGCCGGACGAGACCGTCGTGCGGACGATCACCGTCCTCGTCATCGCCTGCCCGCACGCGCTCGGCCTCGCGATCCCGCTCGTCGTGTCCATCGCGACCGAGCGCGCGGCCCGCGGCGGGGTGCTCGTGACCGACCGTCTCGCCCTCGAGGCGATGCGGACCGTCGACACGGTGCTGTTCGACAAGACCGGCACCCTCACGAAGGGCGAGCCGGTCGTCGCGGAGGTCGCGGCATCCGCTCGGGTGAACGAGGACGACGTGCTCGCGCTGGCCGCGGCGGCCGAGGCGGACAGCGAGCACCCGCTGGCTCGCGCGATCGTCCGCGCCGCGGCGGAGCGCGGGCTGAGCGTGCCGAGGGCGACGGGGTTCTCGTCGTCGCCCGCGGTGGGGGTCACGGCATCCGTCGAGGGTGCGTCGGTGCGGGTCGGCGGCCCGCGCCTGCTCGAGGAGATCGGGGCGAGCGAGGTGGATGCCGCCGAGGCGTGGCGCGCGGACGGGGCGATCATCCTGCACGTCGTCCGGGACGGCGCGGTCGTGGGCGGACTGAAGCTCGCGGACGAGGTGCGGCCCGAGTCGCGGGAGGCCGTCGACACGCTGCATCGGATGGGCGTGCAGGTGGTCATGATCACGGGCGACGCCGAGGCGGTCGCGCGGTCGGTCGGGGACGAGCTCGGGATCGACCGGGTGTTCGCGCAGGTGCGCCCCGAGGACAAGTCCGATGCGGTCGCCGCCCTGGAGGCGGAGGGGCGCACGGTCGCGATGGTCGGGGACGGGGTCAACGACGCACCGGCGCTGGCCCGCGCGGATGTCGGGATCGCGATCGGAGCGGGCACCGACGTCGCGATCGCCTCGGCGGGTGTCGTGCTGGCGGGATCCGATCCGCGCAGTGTCGTCTCGGTGATCGCGCTGTCGCGCCGGTCGTACCGCAAGATGCAGCAGAACCTGTGGTGGGCGGCCGGGTACAACCTGCTGTCGGTGCCGCTCGCGGCGGGCGTACTGGCACCGGTCGGGTTCGTGCTGCCGATGTCGGTCGGCGCGATCCTCATGTCGCTGTCCACGGTCGTCGTCGCGCTCAACGCGCAACTGCTGCGACGGATGGACCTGCGGCCGGAGGTCAGCGTCCGCGAGGTGTGAGGCCGGGGTGGGAGCGATGTCGGAGGCCGTGCGTATCTTCGAACTCGACCGCTTGAGTCACTCGAACAAAGCTTCTACCATGTCGAGGTGAGATCCATCGTGCGCAACACCGCCACTGCCCAAGAGGTGCAGCGGCTGCGTGCGCAGATGGCCGCGATCCAGGGGCGCAAGCTCGATGCACCGCCCCTTCCCACCCATCCTGCCCTGGCCGAGCTGCTGCCGGGCGGGGGACTGCGCCCCGGGTCGTCGTATGCGATCGGCGGCTCGATGTCGCTGCTGTTCGGCCTGCTCGCGCAGCCGTCGCAGACCGGCAGCTGGTGCGGAGTCGTCGGGATGCCGGGGTTCGGCGCCGAAGCGGCCGAGAAGGCGGGGGTCGACCTCTCGCACCTCGTGCTGATCCCGGAGCCGGGGCCGCGCTGGCTCGCGGTGACGGCGACGATCGCGGATGTGCTCCCGGTCGTCGCGGTGCGACCACCGTCCCGCGCGAAGGATGCCGAGATCTCGCGTCTCGCGGCCCGCATGCGCGAGCGGGGCGTCGTGCTGCTCGTGCAGGGGCCGTGGCCGCAGACCGAGGCGATGATCGATGTGACGGATGCCCGGTGGTCGGGGCTCGGCGACGGGTACGGCGTGCTCGAGGGGCGCGAACTGACCGTCACGGTGACGAGCCGGCGCTTTCCGGTGCCGCGGTCGTCGCGGATGCTGCTGCCCGCCCCCGACGGCGCGATCGCGGTGCGCGCGCAGCCCGTCGCCCCCGTGGTCGATCTGCCGATGCGGGCGGTGAGCTGATGGATCCCGCGCTCGTCGACACCGGCACCGAGCCGGTCCGCAGCCTCGTCGTGTGGGTGCCGGACTGGCCGGTCGTCGCGCTCGCCCGCGAGGGGCTCGCCGACGCCGCGCAGCCGATCGCCGTCTTCGCCAAGGGGATGGTCGCGGCGACGTCGCCCGCCGCGCGCGGCGACGGGGTGCGGCGGGGGATGCGGCGCCGCGACGCGCAGGCGCGGTGCCCGCAGCTGCAGGTGGTCGACGCCGACGACGCGCGCGACCACCGTACGTTCGCGCCGCTCATCGCCCGGCTCGAGGAGATCGCGCCGGGGGTGCAGCTGCGCGAACCGGGGCTGTGCGCGCTGCGGGTGAAGGGTCCGGCCCGCTTCTACGGCGGCGAGGCGGGCGCGGCGACGGCCCTCACCGGCGCGCTTGCCGAGCTCGGCGTGCTCGACGTGCGTGCTGGCGTGGGCGACGGTCCGTTCACGGCGGAGCAGGCGGCGCGGGCGACCGGCGCCGACACTCCGCTGCGGATCGTGCCGCCGGGGGCGGCGGCCGCGTTCCTCTCGCCGCTGCCGGTGTCGGCGCTCGAGGACGAGGGCATCGCGAGCCTGTTCGCGCGTCTCGGCATCCACACCCTCGGTCAACTCGCCGCGCTGCCGCCGCAACGGCTCGTCGAACGGCTCGGTCCCCGTGGGGCGCGGCTGCACGCGCTCGCGTCGGGGCTCGACTCGCAGCCGGTGCAGCCGCGCACACCGCCGCCCGAGCTCGAGCGCGAGGTGAGCTTCGAGCCGCCGCTCGAGATCGCCGACCAGGTCGCGTTCGGCATCCGGCTCGCCGCGGAACAGTTCATCTCGGGGCTCGGCGCCGTCGACCTCGTCTGCACGGAGCTCCGGGTCGCGCTGACGGGCGATCGCGGTGACCACAGCGAGCGGGTGTGGCTGCATCCCGGCGCGTTCGACGCGGCGGCCGTCGTCGACCGGGTGCGCTGGCAGCTCGCCGAGCGGGGGCTCAAGAGCGCCGTCGCGAAGGTGCGGATCGCGCCCGAGAAGGTGGATTCGGCATCCCATCACGTGAAGGGGTTGTTCGGCTCGGGTCCCGAGGAGCGCGTGCACTCGGCACTCTCGCGCGTGCAGGCGATGCTCGGGCACACCGGCGTCGTCACCCCGCAGGTCGGCGGCGGGCGCTGGCTCACCGAGCGGCAGGTGCTCGTGCCGTGGGGGGACCGTGCCGTGATCGCCGAGCGGGCGCGGCCGTGGCCGGGGAGCCTGCCCGACCCGCTGCCGGCGACGGTGTTCCCCGAGCCGGTGCCGGTCGCCGTCATCGACCGCGACGACGACATGGTCGCCGTTGACGGCCGCGGCGAGCTGACGGCCGAACCGGTCGCACTGATCCTCCCGGGAGCGCCGGATGCGTCGGGGGCGCGCAGGCCCCGGCATCCTCGTCGCATCTCGTCGTGGGCGGGACCGTGGCCCGTCATGGAGCGGGGGTGGGATGCCGCCCGCGCTCGTCGCGCGCACCGGTTCCAGGTCGTCGACGAGGCGCAGACGGCCTGGCTGCTCGTGTGCGAAGAGGGTGTCTGGCACGCTGAGGGCAGGTACGACTGATGGGCTGGGGCAACAACCCCTCGGTGTCGTGGTCGGAGATGGAGCGGATCCTCAGCGATCGGCGCCGGCCCGAGGGGGCGCCGGCGGGCACCGACGGCGGCGACAGTCCGGCGTGGTCGCACAAGCGCGGCAAGTACCGCGCGCCCGAGATCGAGCGGCCGCGGAATGCCGTGCCCTACGCCGAGCTGCACGCGCACTCGTCGTTCTCGTTCCTCGACGGGGCATCCTCGCCCGAGGACCTCGTCGAGGAGGCGGAGCGGCTCGGGCTGCACGCCCTCGCGATCACCGACCACGACGGGTTCTACGGCATCGTCCGGTTCGCCGAAGCGGCCGAGCACCTGCAGCTGCAGACCGTGTTCGGTGCCGAGCTGTCGCTGGGGCTGCCCGGTCCGCAGAACGGCGAGCCCGATCCGCACGGCACGCACCTGCTGGTGCTCGCTCGGGGCGAAGAGGGGTACCACCGGCTCGCCGCCGCCATCACGCACGCGCAGCTGTCGGGAGGTGAGAAGGGACGCCCGGTGTACGACCTGCATGACCTCGCCGACCGGGCCGGCGGGCACTGGCAGGTGTTGACCGGATGCCGCAAGGGCGCCGTCCGGCAGGCGCTCGCCGCCGACGGCCCGGCCGCCGCGGCGTACGAGCTCGACCGACTCGTCGACCTGTTCGGGCCCGAGCGGGTCGACGTCGAGCTCATCGACCAGGGGGCGCCGACGGACTCGCGCGACAACGACGTGCTCGCCGCCCTCGCCGCCGAGCGCGGGCTGCCGGTCGTCGCGACGAACAACGTGCACTACGCCGTGCCCGAGAAAGTGCACCTCGCGGCGGCGGTCGCGGCGGTGCGGGCGAACCGCGGGCTCGACGAGCTCGACGGGTGGCTGCCGTCGCACGCGAGTGCGCACCTGCGGTCGGGGGCCGAGATGGCGCGGCGGTTCCGGCGCTATCCGGGAGCGGTCGAGCGGACGGTCGAGCTCGCCGACGAGCTCGCGTTCCCGTTGCGCCGCGCGAAGCCCGCCCTGCCGAAGATGAAGGTGCCCGAGGGGCACACGCCGATGACGTGGCTGCGGCACCTTGTGTGGGAGGCGGTTCCCCGCAAGTACCCGGATGCCACCGACGCGAACCGCGCGCGCATCGAGAAGGAACTCGGCGTCATCGAGCAGAAGGACTTCCCGGGGTACTTCCTCATCGTGCACGGCATCGTGCAGGAGGCGCGGCGTCGCGGCATCCTGTGTCAAGGACGGGGGTCCGCCGCGAACAGTGCCGTCTGCTACCTGCTCGACATCACGGCGATCGACTCGATCTTCTACGACCTGCCGTTCGAGCGGTTCCTGTCGGCGCTGCGCGACGAGGAGCCCGACATCGACGTCGACTTCGACTCGGACCGGCGCGAGGAGATCATCCAGTGGGTCTACGAGACCTACGGCCGCGAGCGGGCGGCGCAGGTCGCGAACGTCATCCAGTACCGGCCGAAGAACGCGGTCCGCGACATGGCGAAAGCGCTCGGGCACTCGCCGGGGCAGCAGGATGCCTGGTCGAAGCAGGTCGAGCGCTGGGGAGCGGTGCTCGACACCCCACCCGATCATGACATCCCGGAGCGGGTGATCGAGTATGCGGGTGAGCTGTTGAAGGCGCCGCGGCATCTCGGCATCCACTCGGGCGGGATGGTGCTGACGGACCGTCCGGTCGGCGAGGTCGTGCCGATCGAGCACGCGCGCATGGAGAACCGCACCGTCATCCAGTGGGACAAGGACGACGCCGCGTGGATGGGGCTCGTGAAGTTCGACCTGCTGGGGCTCGGGATGCTCGCCGCGCTGCAGTACTGCTTCGACATGATCCAGGCGGCGACGGGGGAGACGTGGTCGTTGGACACGATGCCGAAGGAGGAAGCGGCGGTCTACGACATGCTGTGCCGCGCCGATTCGATCGGCGTGTTCCAGGTCGAGTCCCGCGCGCAGATGGGGCTGTTGCCCCGCCTGCAGCCGCGGAAGTTCTACGACCTCGTGGTCGAGATCGCGCTCATCCGTCCGGGGCCGATCCAGGGCGGCGCGGTGCACCCGTTCGTGCGGCGCAAGCTCGGCGAGGAACCCATCACCTACGCGCATCCGAAGCTGAAGCCGGTGCTCGAGCGGACGCTCGGCATCCCGGTGTTCCAGGAGCAGCTCATGCAGATGGGCATGGCCGTCGGTGATCTGTCGGGCGAGGACGCCGACCTGCTCCGCCGCGCGATGGGGTCGAAGCGCGGGATCGAGCGGATCGACTCGCTGAAGAAGAAGCTCTACGAGGGGATGGCGCGCAACGGTCTGACCGGCAAGGCCGCGGACGACATCTACGTGAAGATCCAGGCGTTCGCGAACTTCGGGTTCGCCGAGAGCCATTCGCTGTCGTTCGGGCTGCTCGTGTACGCGTCGTCGTGGCTGAAGCTGCACTATCCGGCGGCGTTCCTCGCCGCGTTGCTGCGCGCGCAGCCGATGGGCTTCTACTCGCCCGCGACCCTCACCGCCGACGCCCGCCGGCACGAGGTAGAGGTGCGCCGCCCGGACCTGCACGCGTCGGGGGTGGACGCGGGGCTCGAGCCGGTGGACGGGGGCGGGGCTGGAGCGGAGGTCGGCCGTCGCGCGGGGATCGGCCGTGCCGCGGAGGCCGGTCTTGCCGCGGAGGTCGGCCGTCACGCGGAGATCGGCCGTGCCGCGGAGATCTGCCGTCGCGAGGACGTCGGCCGTCGCGAGGACGTTTCGAGCGGGATTCCTCCTCGGGAGCGCAGATCTCCGCTGGAAGGCCGGGATGCCGAAGGGCGGGATTCCGAGGGCCGGGATGCCGAAGGGCGGGATGCCGAGCACCGCCGCCCGCCGACGGGCCGGGACTCGTGCACCGACCGCATCCAGCCGCCGGTGCCGGAGTTCGACCGGTCGCTGCCGGACGACTCGGCGGCGCATCGGCGGGACGGCAACTTCGCGGTGCGGCTGGGGCTCGCCTCGATCACGGGCATCGGCGTGCCGTTGGCGACGAAGATCGTGGCGGAACGCGAGGCATCCGGTCCGTACCGGGACCTGCGCGACCTTGTGCGTCGCACCGGCGCGACGGCGGCGCAGCTCGAGGCGCTCGCGACGGCGGGCGCGTTCGAAAGTCTCGGGATCACGCGCCGTGAGGGCATCTGGTTGGCGGGGGATGCCGCGCAGGACCGGCAGGAGTTCCTTGAGGGCTCGCTCGTCTCGGTGCAGCCGCCGCTGTTCCCCGACCAGTCGAGCTACGACGTGCTCGCCGCGGACCTGTGGGCGACGGGGGTGTCGGCCGACGACCACCCGCTGACGCACTACCGGTCGCAGCTCGACGCGCGCGGCGTGATCACCTCACGCGGCATGCGCGAGCACGAGGTCGGGCGGCGCATCGAGGTCGCGGGGCTGGTGACGCACCGGCAGCGGCCGGCGACGGCATCCGGCATCACCTTCCTCAACCTCGAGGACGAGCACGGCGTGATGAACGTGATCTGCTCGGTCGGGGTGTGGAACAGGTACCGCCGCATCCTGCGCGACAGTCCCGCCCTCATCGCGCGCGGCATGCTCGAGCGTTCACCCGAGGGGGTGACGAACCTCGTCGCCGACGCGTTCGAGGATCTGCGGGTCGGGGTGCAGCACCGGTCGCGGGACTTCCGGTGACCGGCGCCGCACCCCGCGCCTCACGCGGCGGCCGCGCGCCGCCGTTGCATTGCGTCGACTGCGACGTCGAGCACGACGAACGCGGCGAGCGTCCAGCCGACGAGCGGCAGCGCGAGACCGATCAGCACCCCGCCGACGACGACGGCGGTGACGCCCCACCAGGGGGCGCCGTCGAGCACACCGCGGTGGGGCGGCATCCCGACCCGTGCGGTCTTGGTCGGGCGGCGCTTCACCCACATGACGTAGCCGAGCGCGACCATGCCGGCGATGCCGACGGCCAGCAGCAGCATGACGATCTGGTTGGCGAGGCCGAACATCGTGCCCATGTGAATCGACACGCCCCACGAGGCGAGCTTGGCCGGCAGGGAGAAGTCGGCGAAGCCGACCCGGTCGACCGGCTGCAGCGTGGCGCCGTCGATCGCGACGGCGTCGAGGTGCCCGGGGAAGCCGCGGTCGATCTCCTGCACCTTCCACGCCTGGTCGGGCGCGGTCGGCGGCGTGATCTGCACGAGCCCGGTGTCGATGTTGACGCGCTGCGCCGCCGCGAGCACGTCGTCGAAGGTCCGCGGGTCGACGGAGAGAGCAGCGGATGCCGCGCCGTGCCCGGAGTGCTCGTCTCCCGCGCCGGAGGCTCCGCCGAGGCTCACGTCGACCGCGGGGGTGCCCCAGTCGAGTGCGGCGCGCAGGTCGGTGACGTTCTGCCCGCCGTAGGTCGACCAGGTGATGCCCGTCGCCGACAGGAACACCGCGCCGAGCGCGACCCAGATGCCCACCGACGTGTGCCAGCTGAACGCCCGGCGGTACCCGGTGAGCTTTCGCGAGGGCCGCACGAAGTCCCGCTTCGTCCGCGCCGCCCGGATGCGGATGACCCACAGGACCACCCCGGCCACGACGACGATGCCGAGCCACGACGCCGCGAGCTCGCTGTACAGGCGCCCGGATTCGCCGAGTCCCAGGTTGCGGTGGAACGTGCTGATCGCGGTGCGCAGCGGCAGCGATCCGCTCGTGCCGTAGACGGTCTCGTCCCCGCGGATCTCGCCGGTACCGGGATCGATGTACACGGCGCGGGACTCGCTCGCGCCGAGACCGTCCTGCGCGAACATCACGCGGGTCGTGTCGCCCGGCTCGGGAGCGGGGCGGACGGCCGACAACGTCGCAGCGTCGCCCACGTGCGCCTCGGCGATCTCGACCTGCTCGCCGAGGGTCAGCTGCGTGTCGGTGGCGGGTGCGTGCAGCTGTCGGGCGTAGACAGCCTGCTCGATCGTCGGCGCGATCGCGTAGAGCGCGCCGCTGAGCGCGGCGACGAGGATGAACGGTCCGACGAGGATGCCGGCGTAGAAGTGCAGGCGCACGAGCAGTGCACCGAACCAGCCGGGACGTCGCGCGGGTCGCGGGGGAGAGGTGGGAGGGGTGGGCAGGGTGGCGGTCATGATCGCTTTCGAGAAGAAGAGGGATGCCGAGGCGGCGGGAAGCGCGCCGGCGGACGGCGCGGCGCGCCGCGGCATCCCTCATCGAGAGCGGGACGGCGGCGCGTGTCAGATCGTGAGCGCGCGCGGCGGTCCGCGACCGTCGGCGACGCGGAGGGTGACCGAGCGCAGCACCGGCACGACGGCGGGTGCCGCAGCGAGCGCGGGCCGGCCGCTCGCGCCGAGAACGAGGACCGCGGCGAGGATGCGGCGCCGCGCCCAGCGGGCGAGGTCCGCCGCGACGGCGAGCAGGCGCCGGGCCGCGCGCTCGCCGCGGTGCAGCACCGCGACGGTGAGCAGCGCGGCGACGCCGTGCATGGCCCACATGAGCGGGTCGGCGTGCATCGCGGCGGGGGCCGCGGCATCCATCATCACGGGCAGGTGATGCGCGTGCGCCGCGCCCGACGGGCTGACGGCGCCGACGACGAACAGCGTGTGGAAGAGCAGCTGACTCGCGGTCACGGCGACGGCGAGCCGGACGACCGACAGGTGGCGCCCCGCGAGGGCGGTGCAGAAAGCGAACGAGAGCACGAGCGGCACCGCGACACCGAGCCAGCCCGGCATCGCGCCGCCGGCGGCGACGTGCGAGAGCAGTGCGGCCCACGTGGCGACGGATGCCGCGACTCCGCCGCGAGCGACGCGGGAGAGACGGGAGGGGCGCACGCGTCCATCATCTCAAGAGTGTTCCCGCCGAGATTGCAACCCCTGGGATAGCCTCAACCCGCGCCCGTACCGTGAGGAGACGATCGAGGGTCGGAGGCCACCATGTCGAACCAGGCACAACGGAACGCAGCGATGCAGCGGAAGCAGATGGGCTCGGGCGCGTTCATCGCGATCTTCATCAGCCTCGTGTTCCTCGTCGTCGCGGCGGGCTTCGCGATCCTCGGGGTGCTGTTCATCACCAACCCGATGCCCGTGATCGTGCTCGGTGTCCTGATGCTGATCGGAGCCGTCGTGCTCCTCGCGACGAGCGGCGCCTGCATCGTCGCGAGTGTGCAGGCGATCGCCCGCCCGGCGAAGGCGAAAGCGCGCGTCGACCGCATGGCGTGACGAGCTGACGCCGATCGGTGCGAGGATCGGCGGATGTTAGCTGATGTGCTCGAGTTCCTCGGCGAGGCGGTCGTGGGAGTGCGCGAGGCTCTCCGGGGACCGCGCTTCATCCACGGCCGCTTCCGGTTGATCGACGGCGCGGCGGACGGGATGGCGCGCGGCGAGGAGATCTCGGCGGAAGCGATCGTCGATCACCGCACCATCACGCTCGGTGAGCTCGAGCTGACGGGCGTCGCGGTCTCATCGCAGGCGCTCCGGATCTCGTATCTCGACGACATCGACCAGCGCGCGCAGGTGGTGCGCGTCGAGTTCGACGGCGGCGCCGGGGAATGGACGATCCCGGCATCCGTGGATCTGCGGAGACTCCGCAAGCGCATCGGCGCCTCGTTCTGACCCCCGCCCTGACGCACGAGAGCCCCGAACCGATCGGTCCGGGGCTCTCGGGAAGTTCTGACTCAGACGGCCTGCGCGAGGGCGAAGCCGACGGCGCCGTCCTCTTGCACGCGGGCGTCGAGGATGCGGTCGTCGAGCGCGACCGCGGCGGCCGGGTCGACGAACACGCGGGCGCCGTCGCTCTCGACGACGGTGTCGCCCTCGGCGGGGGCCGGGGCGAGGGAGAGGGCGTACCCGTTCTGCGGGTCGGCGGCCTCGGCGATACGGAGTCCACCGGTCTCGGTGGGGATCTGCGAGGCGAGGCTCTTGACGGCACTGCTGGCGTTCTCGGTGAGAGTGAGCATGATGCTCCCTTCCGTGGATTGCGGGCGTGAGCCGGCCACGATTCCGAGAATCGGATCGTCCTGCAACCGTTGACACACCTTGCCCGTGCACTCACACGGTTTACGGAGGTTCGCGGGAGCGAACTGCGGGCGTCATCTGAACCGCGGAGAACTGAGTTCAGATGAAAGTGATCGGGGGCCGGGACAACCGCCCGGCCCCCGATCACTTCTGCGATGTCACTTGATCGCGACGAAGATCTTGTCTGCGATCATGCCCGGGCTGACGGCGAGGACGCCGTCTGCAGGCGCGGGGACCTGGATGGTGCGGTTGCCGGTTGCCGAGGCTCCCTCGTAGAGCGGGCTCAAGGAATCGAGCTCGTCCGGACCGACCACGAGCTTCTCGAATGCATCGACGGTGACTCCATCTGCGGTCACGTAGTCGATCCCGACGAAGGCGGGAGACTGCCCGTCGGGGTCATTGCCGGTGTAAGTGATCGTCACGTTGACCGAGATGTAGACGGTGCCCTCGTCGGCGGGCTCGTTGAACTCGTTCTCCGCGGCGACCTCCTCGTTGGCGTCGAGATCGACGGAATTGACGACGACCGTCCAGTCCTCGCCCTCGATCGGAGCACCGAGTGGTGCGGGGTTGGCGCGGGTTCCGACCTCATCGCCAGCTGCTTCCTCGGTGTCCGCAGGCTGCTCCTCGTCGGTCTCCTCGACGACCGTCGAGTCGCCGACGGACGACTCGGAGCCTCCGAACGAGTCGTTGAAAGCGGTAGCGACCACGGTCATGAAGACGATCACACCCACGATCGTGCCGACGATCGAGACGATCACCGCGGTGATCGCCTGCCACTTGGGCTTTCCGGACATGAAGAGTCCGACGATGCCGAGAATGAATCCGACGGGCAGCAGGACCCATCCGACGATGAGAGCGCCCGGGATGCAAGCGAAGATGAAGCCGATTGCCGCGATGACGAGCGCAACGATGCCAACCGTGTTGCGGCCTTTCTTGGCCGGTGCCTGCTGAGTCAGCTGAGTAGCCGGAGCGGGAGCGCCCTCGTAGGGCGGCGGAGTAGTGGTCATGAAGAACCCCCAGGGTGGTGCGATGGAGAAGCACGGCGGACCAGATCCGGGCTGGACCCCCATCCGCCCGCGTACCTTTTGAGTCATCAAACCTATCTCATAGAGAAGACACATCTTCGTCACAGGCTGGAAACGCTTCGGCCACCGGTTGACGCGCGGGATCATCCGCCCGGCGTACGCGGATCATCACGCGGGCCGATTCCCCGCGGCGGGCCACCGGCTTGGCTGGAGTCATGTCCCACCGCATCACGTCCTCGTCGTCCCGCCGTCTCCGTCTCGCCGCTGCCGCCGGCCTCGTCGCGCCGCTGCTCGCCCTGACCCTCGCCGCTTGCAACCCGATGGACGTGCTCGAGAAAGTGCACTCCGAGGAGTTCGACGACCGCGCCGCCGCCGAGAAGGGCTGGGTCGGTGTCGCCATGCCGGAGTGGATCCCGGCGGATGCCACGAAGATCAAGAACACCGCAACGAACAACGAGACCAACTCCGTCATCGCCGTCGAGGGCGGCAGCGCTCCGGAGGGGTGTGAGAAGAAGGAGCGCCTGGCGCTGCCGTTCGACGACCGCTACGGCGAGCTCGGCGAGCCGCTGCCGACGACGGTGTTCGCGTGCGAGCCGTACGAGGTCGTCCAGACCGAGACGGGGTGGCTCGGCTGGTTCAACGCGCGCGAGGAGAATCAGACCCCCGACGACCTCCGGTGAGACACTGGAGCCTCGATCTCTCGGGGAGGCAACGATGGCGCGGATGAGGATGCCGGTGACCGGCGCGTGTACCGGTGCGCTCGCCGCCGTCGCGGTGCTGCTGCTCGCGGGGTGCGCCCCCGAGCCCGTGCCGACACCCACGGCATCCGTGTCGTCTCCGGCACCGACCGCGTCTGCGCCGTCGGCGTCGGCCACGCCCTCCGCGTCGCCGACGCCGAGCGCGACCCCGACGCCGAACGGTCCGCCGGCGACGCGTCCCGTCGAGCCGCCGACCGGCACCGACCCGGATGCCGCGGGCATGAACGCCGCGCAAGCGGGCCAGTTGTGCGCCGCCGAGCAGCGGAACGGTCTGGGCGCCGGCGACACGCAGGTTGGGGATCCGACCGCGTACGAGCGGACGATCGACCCGCAGTGGTACGTGACGATCCTCGCCGAGAACGAGTTCGGGCAGTACTACCAGGAGTGCGTCCTCGGGGGCTCCGCCGACGACCCGGAGTGGTCGGTTGTGCAGCAGACGCCTAAGGATCAGCTCACGAAAGCGCATATAGAGCAGATGCGCACCGAGAACGAGGGGTTCGACGAGGACCACTGACCGCCGGATACGGTGAGGCATGGCCATCACCGTTTTTCCGCCGCGCGACTTCGCCCTCGACGGGCAGCGCTGCCGCGTGCACGTGTACGACGTCGTCACGGGCACGGATCGCATCGTGTTCGAGACCGACGAGATCCTGCTCGAGGCGCCGAACTGGTCGCCGGAGGGTCTGCTGCTGAACGGCGCGGGAAAGCTGTGGTCGCTCGAAGCGGATGCGGACCGTGGCGACCTCAGCGAAGTGCCGCTCACCGGCATTCCACCGATCAACAACGACCATGTGCTGGTGCCGGGAACGGCCGACATCCTGCTGTCGGCCAACGACGGCCAGATCTACCGTGCGCCGCGCGCTGGGGGAGAGGGCGTGCGGATCACGGATCCGGACGACCCGTTCATGCACTTCCTGCACGGGGTGAGCCCGGATGCCGCGTGGATCGCGTACACGGCGCTGTCGATCGACGACGGGCGGGTGCTGTCGGCCGATCTGCGGACCGCGCGGATCGACGGGTCGGAGGATGAGGCGCTCACGACGGGCGAGGTCGCCGACGGCAGCGAGTGGGCGCCCGACGGATCGTGGATCTACCTGAACACCGAACAGTTCTCCGAGACGCCCGGGCACGCCCAGATCGCGCGGATGCACCGCGACCGGTCGCAGCTCGAGCAGCTGACGTTCGACGACTGCGTGAACTGGTTCCCGCACCCGTCGCCGACGGGCCGGGACGCGGTCTACATCAGCTTCCCGCCGGGGACCCAGGGGCATCCGGCCGATCTCGAGGTCGAGCTGCGCCTCGTTCGGAACGGTCACTGGCGGCATCCCGAGACCGTCGCGACGGTGTTCGGCGGACAGGGGACGATCAACGTGAACAGCTGGACCCCGGACGGGTCTCGGTTCGCGTACGTCGACTATCCGGTGGGGTCTTGATAGGCAAGTAGATACTTGCCTATACTCGCGGCATGGGCGACGTCTACAAGGCACTCGCCGACGAGACGCGTCGGATGATCCTCGACGACCTCGCCGAGCGTGACGAGCAGACGCTGTTCGAGCTGTGCGTGCGTCTGGCGGAGCGCGATGTGACCCCGACTCGGCAGGCGGTGTCGCAGCACCTCGCCGTTCTCGAAGAAGCGGGGCTCGTGCACAGTGAGCGTCGCGGCAAGTTCAAGTTCCACACCATCGACACCCGGCCGCTCGCGCAGATCGCGGAACGCTGGCCCCTTCCGTCAGGAGAATCATGAAGATCCAGACCGTCAGCGTGTTCGTCGACGACCAGCAGCGCGCGCTCGAGTTCTACACCGAAAAGCTCGGGTTCACCGTCGCCGCCGATGTCCCGATGGGGGAGTTCCGCTGGCTGACCGTCGTCGACCCGGCCTCGCGCAACGGCACGCAGCTGTCACTCGAGCCGAAGGGTCACCCGGCGGTGTCGCCGTTCACCGACGCGCTGCTCGAGGACGGCATCCCGTTCTTCGTCCTCGGTGTCGACGACGTGCCGGCCGAGTACGAGCGGCTGCAGGGGCTCGGCGTCGAGTTCACGCAGGCGCCGATCGACCACGGACCGGTCGTGACTGCCGTGTTCAGCGACACGGTGGGCAACCTGCTGCAGCTCGCCGCCTATAAGGGCTGAGGGTCAGTCGGCCGGCGGGGCGCCCGTCTCGATCTCGAGGTACTGCGGCTGCAGCGGGATGACGTCGCCCGGGTGGATGACCGGGGGCTCGGCCCCCCACTCGCCCGTCAGCGAGGACAGGTAGTAGAGGTCGAAGCAGAACCGGTCGCGGATGCTGCGCCAGTTGTCGTTGGCCGCGACGGTGTAGTCGATGAGGTCGCCGGCGGCGTCGGAGCGGCTCGTGCCCTTGGCCCCGTAGGCGACGCCGGTGTCGGTCGGCGCGCCCGTGATGTTCGCGCGGGCTTTCGACGAGGTCCCGCCGAGGGGTTCCCAGCCGATGGACGCGACGATCGGATAGCCGGTCTCGTCGGTCGGGCACGCCGGGAAAAGGTAGCCCGATGCGCGGCGGGCGTCGGCGAGCGACTCCTTCTGCAGCGCGATGTGCTCGCCTGCGATCAGGGTGGTGGCGTTCGGGTCGTAGGTCTCGTAAAGCTTCTCGAGGTCGAGGCAGAAGCGGTTGGCGACCTCCTGCAGGGTGTCGTTCGCAGCGAGCACGTAGATCGTGGCCAGTCCGTCGTCGTCGCGCTCGTACACCGCGCCGTCAGCACCGGTTCGATGGCCGGTATCGGCTCGCTCCGGCGATGCGGCGCACGTCTCGCGGACCTTTTGCTGCTCGGCGCGCGTCTCATTCGACATTTCGGTGACCGCCTCGGACGCAGCCGGCGCGGCAGAGGGCTCAGCCGCCGGTTCCGACGTGTCGACGGTGCAGCCCGCGAGCACGCTGGTCAGGATCGCGAGGAGAGCGACGCCCGCTCGACCGGATGCCGGTCGCCGATGTCTCGTCCCCCGCGCGGCGCTCATCCCCGCACGATATCGGCCGCAGACGCGATCCTCAAACGGTTCGAAGAACGCGGTCCGCGAAGCGCTCGCCGATGAGACGGTGCGCCTCGGGGCTCGGGTGCAGTCGATCGGGGAGCGGGTGGGTGGCGGCATCCGCTTCGCCGTAGAGGGCGAGGCCGTCGACGAGGTGCAGGTTCGGGTCGTCGCGGCGGGCGTGGACGTCGGCGAGGGCGTCGCGGATGACGCGGAGCGTGAGGCGTCCGCCGGCGGTGTCGCCGGGGGTGCCGGCCGCGCCGAAGAGCAGCGTGCCGGTGGCGAACGATTCGGGCTCGATGATGCCGGGGCCGGGGGTGTCTTCGTGGATGCCGCACCAGATCGGCGTGATGAGGTGCAGGGGCGTAACGGGGTGGCCGTCGCGGATCGTGTCGAGGAAGCCGTGGATCGTCGGGACGAACGCGCGCAGCCGCATCGCGTCGGCGTTGACGACATTGATGCCGAGCGCGACGCTGATGACGTCGGCGGGAGCGTCGCGGATGACGCGGGCCATGAACGGGTCGACCTGCGCGCTGCCGCCGACGCCGAGGTTGCGGAGGTCGAGTTCGGCACGGCGCGCGGCGAGCGAGACCCAGGTGGCGCTTGGCTGGGTCGCGTTGGAGCCCTGGCTGATCGAGCTGCCGTGGTGCACCCAGCGCGGGCGGGCGGTCGTGTCGGGCGAGGCGGGGGCGTCGGCGCGCAGCGCGAGCAGCTCGATCGTCTCGTTGTGCGGCAGCCAGAGCTCGACGAGCTTGTCGCGCGGGTCGAGTCCGTCGACGGTGATGCGCTGGACGGGTCCGTCGACGAGCTGACGGATGCCGGTGGCCGGGTCGGTGTCGACGATGTCGCCGCCGTCGAGCTCGACGCTGGCGTGCAGGGCGCCGTCGATGCGGACGTCGACGCGTCCGCGCGGGCGCGAGAGTCCGCGCAAGGTGGTGCGGGTCGAGTGGAGGTCGAGGTCGAGGCGGGATGCCGCGGTGCGGATCGCGATGCGTGCGCCGGCGGGCTGCGCCTCGACGCCGAGCAGTTGCGGCTCGGGGTACTGCGTGCGGACCCACGCGGGCAGGCGGTGCAGGCGCAGGCCGCGGCTCGTGGGTTCGAGCTCGGCGAGTCCGCGGACGGTGGTCGTGTCGAGGGTGATGTCGATCATGAGGGGTCCTCGGTGGTCCAGGTGCGGAGCGCGCGGTCGAGGGCGTCGAGGGCGCGGTTCCACGAGGTGTCGGTGGTCTCGTCGCGGTGGGCGAACGACGAGGCGGATTCGAGGGCGAGGTAGCCGGCGATCGTGGCGCTCGCGAAGCGCACCGCGTGGACGGTCTCGCTCTCGGGCAGGGCGTAGTCGTCGAGCGATCCCACGACGAGCGCCGAGATGCGGGATGCCGCCGGCTCGGTGATCTCGTTGCGTTCGACCGGCTGCGAGATCATCGCCCAGCGCGCGGGGTGGGCGAAGGCGTAGGTGCGCTGCGCGTCCGCGAGGTCGCGGAGGGTGGGGGACTCGCCGATGGTGTCGGCGAGCTCGGTGAAGACGGCGGCCTGGACGGCGCTGCGGAGCGCGGCGAGGTCGCGGACGTGCGCGTAGAGGCTGGCGGCCTGCACGCCGACGCGTCGCGCGAGCGCCGACATCGAGAGCGCGTCGGGTCCGTCGGCGTCGATGAGGTCGAGCGCCGCCCGGGTCAGAGCGTCGGTGGAGAGGTTCGCACGGGGCACGAGGAGTGAACCTACACCCTTTAGGTTTGGTCTTCGATTCGTGGTCTGAGGCGATGTTCCTCAGCCGGAGAGCTCGGTCGGCCACATCTCGCCGCCAATATCGCGGGCCCAGCGATAACAGCCTTTGGAGTTCTCCTCGAGGTAGTACCCGTCGACGCCGCCATCGATGAAGGAGACATTCCGGCTGACGATGGAGATCGTGCCGTCTTCGAGGACCCAGTCGTCGTACTTGCCGAAGGAACCAGGGTCGACGTCCTTGATTCGCGAGAGGTACTCGATCGCCCGCGGCTCGTCGTCTTCGCGGTAATAGGCGTGCCACGCGCCATGCAGATTGGCGCACCACCACCACTTCTCCGCCGTCTCGGCACCCTCGAGACCCTCCGGAAAGCTGTAACCGTCAGGCATCGGTCGATCGAACGACGCAACGGCATCGGTGTAGGCAGCATGTTCCGCGGACACCTCAGAAGGGGCTGGTGTCCTCGGATCCGACGTCGGGGCCGGTGGCGAAACAACGATGACAGAGTCTGCCGCCCCGCTGATAAGCGACACCGTGAACGCCGTCACCGAGAGGACAGCAATTGAACCTGCAGTCGCCAAAGCTGCGACTTTCACCCCCGTGCGCACACTGCACGCTAACCCGGCCCACCGGAACGCGGCAATTCGCGCTCAACGGTTCGCCGCCGAACCGTGATCCCGCGCCCGATCCCCGCGCGCTACGTTCAGCGGAGGGGATCGCTCGGGCGAAGGGGCACGCATGGCCAGCAGCGGGACGAGGCGGTGGCGGATCGCCGCGACAGTCGTGGCGATGCTGGGTCTGCTGGCCGCCGGGGCACCCGCGGCATCCGCTGCCGACGGTGACACTCCTGCCGACGTGATCGCCGCGTTCTCGGTCGAGAACGCCGTCGAGCTCGGGGCGGACGAGGCCAGTGAGCTCGAACACGTGCCGGATGCGGCATCCTTCGGCACCGTGCATCGGGTGCACGCGTGGAGCGCGTCGCTGATCGCGGGGGAGGCGGGCGACCCGGTGTCGGCGATGGACGAGTGGGTGGCGCCGGTCCTGTCCGCGTCGGGTGAGGCCGTCGGTGTCTACCGGGTGTGGCGTGAGACGCCGGACTCCGACGCGACGTTCGCCGGAGTCGACGGGGATGCCGCTACCGCCGCGGCACTCACCGAGGTCGCTGGGGGCGTGACGGTCATCGAGGATCCGACGATCGCCGCCTGGTACACGCTGGATGCCGGGGTCGTGACGCCGGTGGGTTCTGCGCGGTTCGACGACATCCGCGTGGCGACGCCGATCGACCGTGCGGCCGAGATCGTGTCGGCCCGGTTCGCGCAGAATGTGCGGGATGCCGCGCCGCCGGTGGGTCTCTCGTACGAGAGCTGGATGTGGGCCGGCATCGCGCTGCTAGTGATGGCTGCGGTCGGGGTCGGCTTCGTGGTGCGGCGGCGGCGCCTGCCGGCGTGAGGGAGGGATTGCGCGCGTGGGAGCATGACGGCATGGATCCTGAGGATGAGCTGCCGCGACTCCACCATCACGCTGTCGATCCCGCTGCGCTCGAGGGTGAGGGCGAACCGTTCGTCGACCTCGTGCGCAGGTGCGGTGCCGACCCGATTCCGGTGCCGGTGGCGCAGGGGTGGCGGATCCTCCGGCAACAGGAGTCGGGCGCCGTCATCGGCGCTCCGGCGGACGCCGACCGTCAGACGTGGTGGGTGGGTACCGTCCACGAGGGCGAGAGCGTCTGGGCCGAGGAAAGCCCCGCGCGGCTTCGCGGAAGCTACGCCGAGCGGCGGCGGGGCTTGGCGCTGCGGTGGCCGGCAGGTCAGCGGCCGGATGCCGGGCCCGACGGCTTCGCGATCGACATCATCAATGAGGGCGAGCGGCGGTGGGAACCTGACGGCGACACGTTCCACGTCGTCGGTGCGGTGGCGGGGCCGGAAGAGTCGCGAACGATGATGATGTGGATGGCGACCTCCGGGACGCCGGCGGTGGCGCTCGATCCCGGTGAGTACGCGCGCGTGCCGGTCGTGATCGACCGGGAATCGTGGGCGCAGTTGCAGCCGGGCGAAGCGACCCTGCGCGCGTGGCTGGTGCCGCTTCGGGTGATGGGTGAGCCGCTGCCGATCACCGTCACCGTCGAATCCATCGAGGCGGTTCGTCCGAGCGAGAGGTGGGAGGATTCGGGCTGGTCGCTGCGGGAGATGACGCAGGAACTGAACCAGCAACGCGCGGTGTCGGATGCCGCATCCCGCCTCCCGGACATCGTCGCCGCACTCGAGGGGACGATGACCGACGACGAAGCTGTTGCCGCGATGGCTGCGCGCCTGGAGGTCGACGAGTCGGCGGCGGACGCCATCTTCAACGCTTTCCTGCGGGACCTGCACCCGGCGTCGGCGGACGACCGTCGCGAGCGGATCGCCGAGCTCGAGCAGATGATGCAGCAGGAGCGCAACGTAGCCGACTGAATCCGTCGCGCGGGGGAGGTCCGCCGTATGCGGCCAGGCCTAGCCTCGAACCGCGGAAGGAGTGAACCATGACGGAAGAGAAGGCTGAGGTACCTGTCGCCTTCTGGTACTTCATCGGAGCGACGTTCGCCGGAGTGGCGCCGGTGCTGTTCTTCAACTTCGCGGAGTGGTGGGTGAAGCTGCTGTTCATCCCCGTAGCGCTCGGTCTGATCGTGGCCGGGTTCGTGCAGCTGCGACGCGAGACCGGGTGGGGCAAGAGCGAGGGCGAGCAACCTCCGACGGGGTGACGCGTCAGGACTGACCGGGCTTCCACGGGAACGGGTTGAAGATGAAGTTCTCCTGCAGGGTGAAGTCGCCCTCGCGCATGCCGCTGTAGACGCCGTCATACCAGTCCTCGGGCGACGTGCCTTCGTAGTTGTTCGGGAACGCGTTCGACAGGTAGGCGTCGCGGATGACGTCGAGGTAGCCGATGGCGGCATCCTCATCGCCCCGATCGAAGGCGGCGCGGGCGGCGTCGACGTTGGCGTACTCGAAGTAGCTCCAGATGCGGTTGGCGGTGACGACCTCGGCCCAGTTAGGCCCGTCTTCGGGGCGGTCGTAGTAGCCCGGGTCGACGGGGAAGGAGTACCCGGCGGGGAGCGGGAAGGGGAACGCCGTCGCCGCGGCGCGGTAGTACTCGAGGATGCCGTCGAGGTCACGATGCAGCATGTGGTTCGGGTTCGCCTGCATGTAGGTGTCGGCGTACTCCGCGGGCGAGACCGGGTCGGAGGGGAGGCCCTCCCCGTCAGGGGCGTGGGGGCCGGCGGCGTCAGCGGACTCGGGTGCTGCGGGGGTCGCGGCAGGCTCCTCACTCGTCGCGACAATCTCCATGGCCGAGCACGCCGTGAGCGATCCCACCGTGAGGAGCGCCGTGGTGGCGAGAGCGAGGATCGTCGAGGCGCGGCGCATGGGGGCAGTCTGGCAGACGGGGTGGTGGGGTGCATCGCCCGATGAGGTGAGTGCGGGGGAAGTACGACGTAACCTCGCCTTGTGACAGACATGCCCTATGACGCTGCCGAAGCGGTGCCGCCGTTGAGCCCGACGGAAGAGATCGCGAACCTCATACGAAACAACGACGGACGGCTCGGCGAGGTGTTCCGGCTGGACGAGCAGGGCTTCGCGCCCGACGCGATCGCTCAGCAGCTCAATGTCGCAACCGTGGGCTTTGTCTACTCCTACCGGACGTACGCCAACGCTGCTCTGCACGGCAAGGTGCCGGGCGGGTCCACGCTTCGGAAGGCGACGCTCAGTTCGCTGAACTCTCTGGTCAAAGCCGGGCGTGACGTCTTGTCTCGCGACGCCATGCAGCTTCTCTTGGCGCATCGATCTGCGGTCGAGGCAGCCGAGTTGGACGCTGAGCCGACCGTTCAGGAGGTCGAGGACAACGAGCAGCAGGAACGCGACGCTCTCTCGACCTTGGAGCGGCTTCGTGGGGTTCCCGGGATCTATGCGTTCTCCTATGGCTGGTATCTCGAGAGCCCCGTCGATGAAGCGCGGGGCAACACACTCATCAAGGTCGGGCGCGCCGAGGATGTCAGCGCCCGCATCAAGCAGCACTCGAGTGGGGCCAGAGCCCACATGCCGGAGCCGCTCGCGCTCCTTCGCGTCTATTCCGTCGAGACGCCGGAGCTCGTTCACACGGAGCGAATGTTCCATCAGCTTCTCGACACCGCGGGACACGGCAATCCGCGGCGTCGTGGCCTCAACCGCAGCGAGGTAGGAAAGGAATGGTTCCTCACGAACGAGGACTTCCTCGACGCGGTTGCCAAGGCGCTGAAGCTCACGACGCTTTACATCGGTCGGTCAGAGTTCGCCGACGAATAGCCGCGACGTTCAGCCGCAGGTCTCGAACACGTACGCCGGATCATCGGGCGTGACGAGATCCCGGTCCCGCAGAACGACGGATGCCGGTGTCTCCGGGTCGGCGCAGACCTCGTCCCACGGCCGGGGGAGGTTGTCGGTGTACTCGATCGCGAGGACGTGGTCGCCGTAGACCTCGGTGTAAGCGGAGCACTCCTCGTAGGCCGCGCACTCCTCGACGACGGCGAAGTCGAAGCCGGCGCGCGAGCGGAGGAGGGAGGCATCCTCGGCCGCGTTTTTCTGACCGGCTGCGAGTCCGACGTCGTGGGCCGTGTCGACGAGCAGGGTCGCGAGGTCGAGCGCGTCGTCCCGGGTGAGGGCGCCGTCGGTGCGGGTGTAGGTGTCGAGGTTGTCGAACTCGACGGCGTCGAACCCGTCGGACGCGCAGTCGCGGACCCACGGCCCGACGATCTTCGCGATCTCGTCCGCCTTGCGGGTGTCGAGGATGACCTCGTCCGGCCAGTCCGGGTCGATGACCGGCTCGCCCTCGTCATCGCGGAGCAGGAGCTCATCGGGCCAGACATCGAGCTCACCCGGCTGTGTCTGGAAGCCGTTGACGTAACAGACGGAGTAGAGGTGATCGACGGATGCCGCGGCCCGGTCGCGTACGACGACGTCGACGTCGTTGGGCGGGTCGTAAGCGCCGCCCAGCTGGTAGTCGAGCTGGAAACCGACGGGCGGCAGCTGAGGCCCTGCGGGCGGGTCGTGTGGCGGCTGGCCGGCGCATCCCGCGAGCAACAATGCGGTCGCGGCGAGCAGGGGGAGTGCGCGCCGGACGGTCATGTCGCGAACCTACCCGACGTCGGGGGATCGGTAGACTCGACGGGCCAGCCTCTGTAGCTCAATGGAAGAGCAGTTCCGTCCTAAGGAAACGGTTGGGGGTTCGAGTCCCTCCAGGGGCACCGAATGTTCGCTTCATCTCCCTGATTGAGCGGTGAGCGCGTCATCGCGTTGTGCTCCGAACGGTGTGGACACGCGTCCTGGCAGATCGGCGAGCGATCGTAAAGCGATCCTTCGTCGCCTAACCGGTCGACCGGGTTTTGTGCGTTCGATCAACCCTCAAGCCACAGCGGCAGATCTAAGCTTCACCGGCACCGTGCACTGACTCGCCGAAAGACCCGCGATTGCATCGCTCGCCACTGCGTTCGATTTGAGCCGCATCGCTCCGAGCTCGCCCAGGACATCTTCGATGGCGAGTGGAGCGTCGTTTGTCCTTTCGTCCTATTTCCGGCGTTCTAGGTGTCTAGGGCTCGGAGCGACTTATCGATCCGCGCCACTATTCGCTGCCGAGAAGGTAGGTACGTACCCGCCAGTCCAGCGACCTCAGAGTCAGGTGAGGGTTGTTTAGGCGTCCGCGGGCCTCTCGCCGCGATGGAGCATCTATCTCGGCAGGCGGAGATTGCCGCTCTTCAATAGCGCCTGCGCGCCGAGCACGACGATCGCGGTCGCGATCGGGACGCCGATCTGCACGAGTGCGACTCCACGCCGCGTTTCGCGCGCTTGATCCGCAATGAAAGCCTTGTTTTCTGTGTCCTTCCTCGCTGCCAGCTCGTCGACACGCGCGAGTGCTGCGAGCAGCGTCGCTTCCTGTTCGGCAGACAATTCTTCGCGTTGGAGGCGGTCACGGATCGCACTACGCGTGCTTTCGAGCGAATCGTGTAGACGCTTCTGATTCTTGTCGTTCGCGTCGAGTTCGAGGCCGTAGATCCGCTCGAACGCGGTCACCGCCTCGAGCGCAGCATCACGAAGTCCAGGGATGAGATCGTAGAGCTGTGAGCGCAGCGGCTCGGCGATGTCGTCCATCATCGCGGCGATTTCCAGCTTCTTCTCATCGCTGAGGTTGCGAAGGTCTGGAACGTCGAGTGCCCGTGCCAGTTCGCCTTCGTTACTCAGTGTCATGGACTTCCTCTCCCTTGCATCAGCTCGATGCCTCAACGGTAGTCTCAGGTTCGATCGAGCCACCATGCTTCGTTGCGCAATGAACTATGAGCATTGACGTTTTTGTTCAACTGCTCACACTCCGTCATCCGCTTCAATTCTTGGCCTAGAAGATCAGTCCGTACTCGCGCCCGGAGCCCATTCGAAGTTCGACCGCGTGCGGCGCACTGTCGATGATCGCGGCGAGTCCGTTCTTGTCTGTGGCGATGAGCGAGAAGCGACGTGGGCCTCCGGCGTCGCTGCTGAGTCGCTTGAACACGAGGAAAGAGTGATCGTACGAATCGGGTCCGTCCGTCCCCGGAACCGGAAGGTTGATCTTGTCCATTGCATTGTTGCCGAATCTGACGGAGCGTAAGACTGGGCTGTGCCCCGGTACCGTTATCTCGATCTCGCCGAATCTGGAATTGACTGGCACCCGCTCAGCATCGAAACCAAAGAACACCCGTGTGCCACGGGGCGTGTCCAACTGGTTGCCAGGACGGTGGGGGCCCGAGTTGTGGTAGAGCTCGTCGGTACGAACCCACAGAGCTCGAGCGTTCGCAAGTTGTACCGAAAGTGCACCACTTACCTCTTGCGAATGTGGCGGTATCAAGTACCGACTCACGTCGGGTGCGCTTTCCTCTGGCGGAGCTGGTGGGCCCGGGTAGTGGCTGAACCGGCTTTCGTACTCATCGAGGATGTCGGCGAGGGGATCGGCAGCTGCCCATGCATCATCGAACCAATTCAGAAACGGCCGGGCCCTGGAGAGCATCTCCAGATCCGCCTCGTTCAGTGCTCCGGTCCAGGAAGTGCGAAGGGCGACCTCGGATCCGGTCGCAAGAGCGCTCGCTGTGAGATTGGCGGAGCCGATCACGAGCGAACTCTGCCCCGCCCATCCTGCTTCTCTGAACAAGTAAGCCTTCGCGTGAAACGGGGTTGGCGGAGAAAAGGTCTGGGACGCAAGCGTGGCGCGGCCACTTGGCACTCTGACCTCGGCGTTTGGGATGCCCGCTATGAGGGTGAGTGCTTTCGGATTGGTGAAACCAAAGTCGATACTCACGAGGAAGCGCTTTTCCGCTGCGATCCAAAACTCGTTCAGCTGGAGACGATCCTGCAGCAAGAGGACTCCCTGGGGGCTTGCATAGGCCACAGCGACGTCGACGTGGCTGAAGCTCGCAGCATCGACACACGCGGCAGTAAGCGCGGCAAGCACCCCTTCCACTCGCCCAACGCTCGCGTCCTGGGCGTGCACATCGACCGTGTAAGTCATGAGGTCAACCTCGCTCGCATCGATACTCGGCGTCGTTGCGAGTTTGCATTACCTGCCCATCGACCGGTGTAGCTCCAGCAGGTGTGCAACGCGAGCAGCGCCGTCTTCGAACGGTTCCGCCCGGTAGAGGCGATCGACATATGTGTCGATCGCGCGGTGCGCGGCTGCCAGGTTCGCCGGCGTGACTGTGGGGTCATATAGGTCAGCGAGCGTGTCCGTCACGTGCGATGCGCGCGCATCGAGCACTGCTTGAGCGAGAAGCTCCACTCGTGCGCGCTGGTCGTCCGACACGGAGGGGAACACAAAGTTGTTGTAGACGATGTCTTTCGAATACCGCACATCACTCTTCAGGCGGCCGCCTACCGTACGTAGCCAGTCCATGTGCATCCGAGACGTCAAGATTCCAAAGTCGTAGAGCGAAGCTCCCTCCACTGCAAGGCAAGCATCCGAGACGATCACGCCGCCGTCGAAGAAGCCCATCGGGACGTACGAGCGTCGTTCGGAGGAGGCGCGCGGAACTAGGAGAAACGGCTTGATCGGCCGCACCGTAACTTGCGCGAAGAGATGTGGGATGTCCGCGAGCTGAGGTCGGGCTGACTTTGCGCGCACTTCACGCACGGCTGCGACCCGCTCGTAGATGGCTGGCATCGAGCGAAGCTGTCCGGCGGTAATGCCTTCTAGCCACAGGCAGTACCGCTCTTGACCCTGAATGAACTCGCGGGCACCTAGGAACGGAAGGATCCAGTCACCAGCCGTCGGCTCTCGCGCAAGTAGGGCGTCGCGCTCGTCTCGCGTCATGAGAAGGTGGCCGCCGTCGGCCGCCATGTTCCCGAATGACATCTGGGGAGCACCACTGATCTGCGCTTGCCGGGTCCGGACCACGTACTCATCGCCAGCAATGAGATACGGACTAATTGACGGGACGAGCTCGAGGATCGGCTCACCGCGGCCGTTCTCGTAGGAGTAGAGCTGCTTGACTTTATCGGCTTGGCGCGAGAACCCAACGACAACGCAGTGAACGTGCGCGACGCCACGAGCGTCGTTAGTCCAGATGAAGGTGCGGTGAGCAAAGTTAATGTGCTGGCCGTTCGCCAGGAGCCCTGGCCAGAAGATGCCCGGCTGCTCGCCTTGACTGATGGAGTTCGTCGAAACGAATGCAACGCGGATGTCAGGGTTGAGGGCTGTGTATCGATCGGCGAGCAGGTACCACGCCACAACAAAGTCCAGGAATCCGGCCTCACGAAGCCCGGAAGCAACCTTCCGCAGCTCCGCCTTCTGCTCTTTGTCCATCGTGCGGCTACCCAGAAACGGGGGGTTGCCGAGAATGTAGTCGGTCTCGGCAGCGGGGCGGACCTTGTCCCAGTCGACCTTGAGCGCGTCAGCACACACAATGTTCGCACCGTCCGTCAGCGGGATTCGCGCGTACGGCATCCCGAAGCGTTCGGAGGCCTCGAGGTTCATTTGGTGGTCCGTGAGCCAAAGTGCGGTCTGAGCGACGAGCGCCGGAAACTCCAGAACCTCGATGCCACCGAACTGCTCGACACGCACCTTGAGGAGATCGGCGACGTCAGTGAGCGTAACCCTGTCGCCTTGGATCTCGCCTAGCACTCGGTGCTCGAGCCGCCTCAGTTCCCGGTACGCGATGATCAAAAAGTTGCCGCACCCGCAGGCCGGATCGAGGAACCCGAGACGACCGAGTTTGTCGTGGAATTTGTGGAGATTTGACAGACGATTGCGGTTGTAGGGGATCGCCTCGAACTCAGCGTAGAGCGAGTCGAGAAACAGAGGCTTGATGACATGGAGAATTTTCTCCTCGCTTGTGTAATGGGCACCGATGTCATGTCGCGCTTCCGCGTCCATCACTCCCTGGAACATCGAGCCAAAGATGGCGGGAGAAACCTTGGACCAGTCGGGCCGCGTCGTAAGCAGCAACTGGTGTCGCATGGTCCCGTTGAAGTCGGGCATGGGGATTGTCTCAGCGAAGAGTCCGCCGTTGATGTAGGGGAATGCCGAGAGGTCCTCGTCGAGGGTCATTGAACGTTGTTCGGGGGGAGTGTTGAGAACCTCAAATAACTTCGCAATGCGAGGCCCTACATCTGAGCCATCGGGACTGGTTCGATTTCGTAGATAGGCCTCGAAGGTGCCTTGGTCGAAGATCTGAGCGTCGTCGGCGAAGTGGCAAAACACGAGTCGAACGAGGAACAGCTCGAGTCGATGGCCGACGTAGCCAGAGTGATACAACGCCTGATGGAGTCGAGCCATCCGTTCAGCGGCGTCGCGGTTGACCGGCGAGGCCTCTTCGATCATGCGCATCTGTTCCTCGATGAGGAACCCGAACAGTCGGACGTGGTGCTGCAGCTCCGACAGCGGGAACGACCTCACCTCACGGGTGTCGAGATCGAGGAACTGGAAGTTCTGGAAGTCGCAAGCCACGATTGCTACCGGGAGATCGTGATCTGGAATGCCGTCGAGGTACCCGAGCGCCTGACCCTGCGCCCTCGCTAGATCGCGGCCGGCACTCTTGTGCTCGACGAGCAACTTGCCGGGTAGGAACATGTCGATAAAGCCATGCCCTCTGCCGGAGAGGCGGACCGCATACTCGAAGTAGCCTCCTGCGCGGCGTCGGTCGATGCCAAACACTTCGAGAAACTGTGTCCAGAAGCTCTGCGACTCTCCGCGTTCGCGCACCTCGCCGTCCCACTCCGCGGCGAAGCGTGCCGCACGGACGGTGATCTCATTCCACGAGAGGCGGGGCACAAGATCACGTTAACGCACCTCCCCGACAGTCTTCAGTCACGATGCGTGTTGCCTCTATCCGATGACCACCGTCGGATGATCGCCGCTACTGTCGATCACAGAGCGCCCACCGGCATTGTCGGCGGCAGTGAGGCGCTTGGCGGCGTACCTGCAAATGCTCGAATGTTTGTTCGAGTTCGATGAGGAAACTCGGTTGGGCTTCACTGGGGGATTGAGCGTGACTGGCACAAAGGGAAGCAGTACCAATTCGAAGCGCTATCCGCTTCTCCTAGATGAGCCAACGGAAGTTGACCTGCTTTCTTTCGATGCTGTCGCATCGACCGTCGTGGACGCAGTGCTTGATCCTCGCCTCGACCCCATCGCCCTCGGTCTTTCCGGTAGCTGGGGAAGTGGGAAGACATCCGTCCTCCGCTTGATTGGACGCCAACTGCGTCCAGCAGACGGCTCGGAGTCGACCCGTATTGTCATCGAAACCGACCCCTGGCGCTATGACCCGCAGCTCGGGATAAAGGAATCGCTCATCGGCGAAATCCTCGCGGCGATTGAGGCGGCACTTCCAGAGGACGGGCTCGGCGAAAAGTCAAAGTCGCTTCTCAAGCGGCTCGTCAAGCGCGTCGACTGGACAAAGGCGATGAAGCTTGCAGCCACGTCGGCTATCACGGTCACCCTCCCATCGGTCCAGAGCGTGCTCGATCTCGTGAAGCCGAAGAGTGAAGTCGAGGGCGAGGAACAACCCGAGCCGATCACCGACATGGTGCAGTTCCGAGCCGAGTTTGAGAAGCTCCTGGAATCCGAAGGTCTCGCCTCAATCAAGAACGTCGTCGTGCTGGTCGATGACCTCGATAGGTGCCTCCCAGAGACCGTGGTTGAGACGCTCGAGACGATTCGCCTCTTCCTGTCGGTGCCGAAGATGTCGTTCGTTATCGCCGCCGACGAAGAACGTGTCGCGGAAGCCATCGCGACTCGTTTTTCGGATGACGGTGAAATCGGCGAGGAATCCCCGGCTCGTCTGTATCTCCACAAGATCGTGCAGACCTCCGTACCCGTTCCTGCGCTCAGCGACTTCGACACGGAGGCGTACCTCGTGTTGCTTCAGATTCGCTCGTTCGTGCCCGACGACGTTGAATATAACGGCATTGTCACGGAGGTGGCGAAGGCCCGCCGAGCAGCCGCCACCCTGGAATCCGTCAAGTCGCTGCAGCGCGACGACTTCGTCGAGCAGCGCAATAACGCCGCGCGTATCCGCCCCATCGTCCACGAGAAGACCCGCGGCAATCCCCGACGAATCAAGCGGTTCCTCAATGACCTGTCCGTGCGACTTTCGATCGCTTCCAAGCGCGGCATCTCACTGGACGAGGCCATGATCGCCAAGCTCATGGTGCTTGAGCAGTATTTTCCCGACGACTTTCAGACCCTGACAGACTGGCTTCGGCAGCGCACGCTGCGGACAAACCTTAAGGCCCTCGAGGCGTTTGCCGGTACACCGCAGGCCACGGACGGGACTGACGACACCGCAGGCGACACCTCCAAGCCCGCAGCCGATGACCAGCTGGACGGAGAGATTCTGGGCGAGTCGCCCGTGGAGGGCAAAATGACTTCGGGTGCCAAGGTCACAAAACTTACACAGCCCGTACCGACCGAAGCGAACCCTCAATTTAGCGAAGGATTGGTTCGATGGGCCCGCCTCTCACCTGCTCTCGCCAAGAAGGACATCGCGCCGTACCTCGTTTTCGCAGCAAGCTTCAAGAGCGTGTTCCTCGAGTCTGATGCACTTCCCGAGTCGATCCGAGACATGGCCACGCAGCTCCTTTCTCGCTCGCCTGGTGAGGCGCGCCGCGTGAGCGACGACATGCTTCGGCAACTCGAACAGTCGAACGCAACGCGTCTCGTGTCCTACATCGGTGGCGTCGTTGTGGACGAGCCAGCGCGGCAGGCGCAGGGGATCATCGCTATGTTGCGCATATCGCGAGTGCAGGCTGGCGCCGTCGACTCGGTGGTGAACGCGCTCAAGCGAATCAAGCCCTCCGAGCTGAAGGTCTCGGCGCTAACGACACTGCAGCCCACTGACGCATCGGAGATTCTCAACCAGTTCGAAGCCATGGTCAGCGCCAGTGGTAAGGCAGAACTCGTTGGGGCATTTGGCGCTGTCAAGGAAGGCATCTAGCCGTGGGGACTAGCTCGTCCTACAAGGGTTCGACGAGCAAGGTGTCGAGCGCGCTTCGCGACGGCGTCAGTTCATGGTCGCAGTCGCAGACTGGCGGATCGAAGACGCCGGTTCCGCAGAGTGTGGTCGCGCAGGCGCTCAATATCCCAGTGTTCCCACGTTCAAGCGGCGGTTCTGGCGGAGGCGGCGGGGGTGCCGCGTCGGGCGGTGGCGGGGGCCGTCAAGGCGGCGGATCCAAGAAGCAGAGCTCGCCGCGACGCGACGCGCGCGCCTACGCCTCGACCGCAAGTCGCGCAGCAGGGCTCGCGAGGGCATTTCGAGAGGGCGATCGCGAGGCGCTTGCTAAGGCGGGTCTCGATTTCGATCGCTTATCCGAACTCCCGTCTCGCTCCGAATTGGTGCGCGCGATTCTCAATGTTGTCTGCGACGCCGACATGGGGAGTGACATCCCAGCTGAAGAACAGCGTGATATCGCTGCCCACCTTTTGGACTGGATGTTCGATGGTACCGAAAACCGAACCTTGCCGGACGCCGTCGCGACTGCAGAGCATGCCATTGGGCTGATTGTGGCCGAGATCTTCCTGTCAGAGGCCGGCGAGTTTCACTCCACCGACGCCGTCTCACGCGAAGAGTTCATCAGCGGTGTGTACGAGACAAGTCAGCAACTCGCGGCCGGATCAAACCTGGCTCAGTCCGGTGCGAGTCAGAAGGACATCGATAAGGCGATTCAGCGCGGGCTGCGGTGGCTTCGACGCGCTCACCGCGGGGGTGACTCGTAATCGTGTTCGAGTTCCGTCTTTCGGTCCTCCCGCCCAGTGACCCGCTGCCGACCGACGCGGACACCACCTTCTTCTGGCACAGCAAACACAGCATGCCGTACTTCCATGCCAATGTCGGACCGCGGCTTGCTGAGTACGGACTGGTGAAGAGCCGCAACGTCGACTTCGTTCGTATCGCCGCCGCAGTGCTCGCCGCCGACCGCTCAGCTAGTCGCTCGGGCAGTCTCTCGCGCTGGAATCAACGAGATATCGCGCTCACAATCGACGTGCTTGCGGTCAGCCCATGGGACGGAGTCAAGAGCGACCTCGAGCGACTGCTGGCCTTCCTGACCGGCGATGCCTGGTCGCTCAAGTTTCGGCGAGAAGTCGGGGCACCTGAGCAGCTCGGAAGTGCTGCTGCCGGGGCGACGCGGGCGGTCCTTTTGAGCGGCGGTGCGGACTCGGCAACTGGAGCGCTCCTCTCGGCCCTGGA
The DNA here is from genome assembly GCF_031932225.1 of Microbacterium gawkjiense. Taxonomy (NCBI): domain Bacteria; kingdom Bacillati; phylum Actinomycetota; class Actinomycetes; order Micrococcales; family Microbacteriaceae; genus Microbacterium; species Microbacterium gawkjiense. The sequence goes on along the minus strand of NZ_JAUZVV010000002.1, from coordinate 943,259 downwards.
GCTGAGCGGGCGAGCTGAGAAGCAAGTGCTGATTTCGAGTTGGGCATCAACAAATCTTCGTCCGCTTCAAACACGGGTCGCCGATGAGATCGAGCGGATTGCGAAGGGCTCCACCGCAGACCACATCAAAGTGCGCATCGCGCGCGGGCGGCACTCCCCGAGCGGCGTGGCGTACGGTCGGGAGAACTCGACGCGGTCGCGCTCGCTTCTCTTCATCGCGCTCGGGCTGGCTGTTGCGTCAGTCGAAGGCCTATCGTTGTGGCTTCCGGAAAACGGCTATGCATCAATCAACCCGCCGCTCTCGAAGAGTCGCCGCGGAAGCCTGTCGACTAAGACCACTCATCCGAAGTTCATCGCAGATCTCAAGCGAGTCCTCGAAGCGGTCGGTGCGCACCATGACGTCGTCAATCCCTACGCCGCCGCGACGAAGGGGCAGATGTTCTCGCTTGTCGGTGACGCGATCGGCAGATCGGGGGCAAGTACATTCCTGTCGTCAACCTCTTCTTGCTCCCACACGGGTGCTCGGTCGTACGGCATCGCGCCCGACGTGGCCTGCGGTGTCTGCTTCGGGTGTGTGTTGCGGAAAGCATCATTCGCGGCGAGCGGGCTGAACGACGGCACCCACTACCTCGAGCCTGCGAACGACAGGCAGCGCAACTGGCTTGAAGACAAAACGGTCGTGCCGGCGATGCGTGACTTTCTCGCCTCGCCGTTCGGAGAGTCTGATCTTGCCCGCTTGCAGATACCAGCGGATATCCCGCTCTCCGAAGTCGCGAAGCTGGTCCAACGCGGTCGCGAGGAGCTCGGACACTTAGTGCTATGAGGACCCCACCCCCTCTCGACACGCATGCGCACCTCGCGGCAGATATCGATCCGGCAGCGGTGCGGGGACTTGGGGCGTTCATCTTGGGAATGACCCGGTCCATCGACGAGTTTGCGGCGGTATCGTCGCGCCGCGACTTGCGGGTGAGCTGGGGCGTCGGTGTGCACCCGGGGCTCGTGCGGAGCATCAAGGCATTTGACGCCAGCGCCTTCAGCGCGGCGGTGGAGTCAGCTGCTTTTGTTGGCGAGGTTGGGCTCGATGGTGGGGGTCGGGTGCCGCTCGCTGACCAGGCGCGGGTTCTCCGAGCAGTGCTCGAGGAACTCCAACGACAACCACGTGTCGTGAGCGTGCACAGTTCGCGTGCTCAGTTCCAGGTGCTGCGCGAACTACACCGCACGCCAGTCGAAGGTCTGCTTCTGCACTGGTGGACCGGCTCAGCGGAGCTCACCGAGGAGGCGGTGCGGCTTGGCTGCTACTTCTCGTTACCCCCGGCCATGATGTCGTCGCTCCAGGTTCTCGAAGTCATCCCGCTCGAGCGGTTACTACCTGAGACGGATCACCCGTACGGTGACCGCCGAAATGCTGGTGCGAGACAGCCCGGGGGAGTAGCGGAGGTCGAGCGACGTATCGCCAGGCTGCATGGCCTCGAATCGCGAGAGGTCCGCATTCAGTTCTGGCAGAACTTCCGAACGCTTGTCGACGAGGTAGATAGTCGGCAGCGGTTTGGGGCTGCCTGGCGGACCACGTTCGAGCACCTTCCCTAGTCGCGCGGCGGCGTCGACGCCGGACATTTCGCCGAGGACGGCGCCGCGTGGGGCGTGCACGCCGGCATCACGGCGCCCTTCTCCTTCGAGCCCTGCACTCGGGCGCCCTCGCGGCCGTGCACGATTGGGCGTGCTACCGGGAGGACCCGATCCGCCGCCTCACCGGCACCGTCCGCTCGGTCATCACGCTCACCTATGCGTCGACGACCGAGGCCGATGCCGAGACTGCCCGCGTCGGCCGGTTCCACCGCCGCGTCCGGGGAACCGGAGTGCTGAGATGGCCAAGTTTGGTGAAACGCGGCATCGGCTAGCCTCACAGTCACACGACGCGACGGGCAGGGGAGGTGGGCATGGTCCAAGACATCTTGCGCGTCGTCCTCGGACTCCTCATCGCCGTTGATCCTTCGATGAGCGGCTCTGCGCTTACCGTCGCGCTGCTGGCTGTTGCAATCCTCACGCTCACGCCTCTCGCGACCGCGCTCCACGCAGTCAGCCGCGGCGCCACCCCGCATCCCACCCGTCGCATCGAACTCACGGCACCGCTCGCGCAGAGCGACCCCGACGCGCCGGGACACGTCCGCCGTCGCGGGCCCGGTCAGGTGACTGCGGCCGCGTAGCGTCGAACCGTCCGGGCACCGGGTGCCCCGGCATCCGTTCGCGGCCGATCAGCCGACCCTGATCGCTCCTACGAACGGAACCCTCGTGGACATCACCACCCTGCCTGTCGTCTCCACCCTGCTCGACCTCACCTCCCGCGGTCTCCTCGCCCTGACCTCGCTCCTCACCCCGTGGACGGGCGCGTTCGCGGGCGCGATCGCCATCGCGTGTTCGTGCTCATCCACGCGTTGTTCAGGGGTGAGAACTGCCATCGACCTCAGCAGGCCTCCACCGCGCCCACCTCTCCGTCAATGGCTTCGCCGACACCCACCACACGTGTGACACTCACCCCATGCGCACCATCATCATCACCGGAGCCAGCGACGGGATCGGGGCCGCGGCATCCCGTCAGCTCGTCGCTCGGGGTCACCGTGTCGTCCTCGTCGGGCGTTCGCCGAAGAAGACGCGGGCCGTCGCGGCTGAGCTCGGCACGCCGTACCACCTCGCCGACTTCTCCGACCTGGCGCAGGTGCGCCGGCTGGCGGGGGAGCTGCTCGAGGCGTACTCGCGCATCGATGTGCTCGCGAACAACGCGGGCGGGGTTTTCGGCAAGCGACAGCTGACCGGCGACGGGTTCGAGCAGACGTTCCAGGTGAATCACCTCGGGCCGTTCCTGCTCACGAACCTGCTGCGCGAGCGGCTCGTCGAGAGCGAGGCATCCGTCATCCAGACCGCGAGCGCGGCGGCGCGACTGTTCTCGCGCTTCGACGTGACCGACCTCAACGCTGCGCGCCACTACTCGGGGTGGCGGGCGTACGGCAACGCGAAGCTCGCGAACATCCTCTTCACCCGCGAGCTGCAGCGCCGGTGGGGGAGCGACGGCGTTTCGGCTGTCGCGTTCCACCCCGGCGTCGTCGCGACGAACTTCGCGGGCAACACGGGCGGTGCGCTGCGGTGGATGTACCACAGTCCCCTCGCGCGCCGCGTGCTGACGACGACCGACGAGGGCGGCAAGCGCCTCGTGTTCCTCGCCGACGGCACCCCGCGCGAGGACTGGCTGCCCGGCGCCTACTACGAGAACGACCGCGTCACGAAGACCCACCGACTGGCAACCGACCCGCGCCTCGCGCAGGAGCTGTGGGAGCGCAGCGCCGAGATGGTGCAGCTCGGGTGAGGCTCCGTTAGCCTGAGGGCCAGACGACGCGACGGGAGGCGAGCATGGTCCACGATCTGTTGCGCGTCGTCCTCGAGGTCCTCGGGCTCCTCGTCGCCGTCGATCCGTCGCTGACCGGATCCGCGCTCACCGTCGCGCTGCTCGCGCTCGCCGTCCTCACGCTGGCGCTCCTCGCGACCGCCGTGCACGCGGGCACGCGCGGAGCGGCGCCGCATCCCACCCGTCGCATCGAACTCACAGCACCGCTCACGCAGAGCGACCCCGACGCGGCAGGACACGTCCGCCGTCGCGGGCCCGGTCAGGTGACTGCGGCCGCGTAGCGTCGAACCGTCCGGGCACCTCGTGCCCCGGCATCCGTTCGCGGCCGATCAGCCGACCCTGATCGCTCCGACGAACGGAACCCTCGTGGACATCACCACCCTGCCTGTCATCTCCACCCTGCTCGACCTCACCTCGCGCGGCCTGCTCGCCCTGACCACGCTGCTCACCCCCTCGACGGGAGCGTTCGCCGGCGCGCTCGCCATCATGCTCGTGACCGTCGTGGTGCGGGCGGCGCTGATCCCCGCCGGCATCGCGCAAGCCAAAGCCGACCAGGCACGGATGCGGCTCGCGCCACGCCTGCGCGAGATCCAGACCCGGCACCGCGGCGACCGGGAACGCCTGCAACGCGAGACGATGCAGCTCTACCGCTCCGAGAACGTGTCGCCGTTCGCGAGCTGCCTGCCGATCCTCATCCAGGCGCCGATCGTCGGACTGCTGTACTCCGTGTTCATCCACGCGAGCATCGCCGGCCACGCCAACGAACTGCTGTCGCAGACGCTGCTCGGCGTTCCGCTCGGCACGAGCCTGCTGCACGCCGTCTCGACAGGAACCGCCGACCTCGCGACGTGGCTGGTCATCGGATGCCTCGTCCTCGCGATCGCGGCGGTGGGGGAGATCACGCGCCGGGCGTTCCGGGTCGAACCGGTGGACGGGATGCCGGTCGGTGTGCTGGGAGCACTGCAGTTCGCCACCGCGGTCGTCGCGGTGTTCGTGCCGCTCGCGGCGGGCGTGTACCTGCTGACGACGGTGACGTGGACGCTGGGGCAGCGGGTGGTGTTGCGGCGGGTGTATGGGTAAGGGGTGGTGGTCAGTCGAGCAATCGAGCCAGCGTGAACGTGAGATTCAATCGTCAGAAAGGGGGCAGTCGCCGAGGAAGCTGTAGTAACAGACCGCATCCTCGCGAACCGCCTCCTTGACCACGACGGTTTCGTACCGCTTGTTCGCCTCCGCGCTCAGTCGTCCAACGCCGTCGGAGGAGCTGTCCAGCATCGCTAGAGGGGCTTGAGCGACATCCTCTTTGAAGGTTTGCACTGTGTCGAAGTACGAGTCGCACAAATCCTGGCTATAGGAATCCAAAACGCGTTCGTCGCACGCAAGAATCCACTCGCCCGTCAGCGAGATGGCGCATGCTGAGGCGTATTGCCCGTCGTAACAGACCGGTTTCGAGACATCCATCGACACGGACCACGTACCGTCCGGGACGCTGATGTTCTTCGTCACCTCCGGCTCGACGACCTTGGACCAGTGATTCGCAGTTGCTACTCCGTACACAAACGTGAAGACGGCTACGGTGGCGATCACCGCGACGGAAGCCCACACCCAAGCGGCCCGGCGGCGCTTGGGTCGCCGCGATACTCGGGTCTCAGCCATGAATCGCCACGCGTTCGCGTTTGAGTCCTCAATGTCGTTTGCGGCGAGCCACTGGACATACGCCATGGCGACCGGTGCATGGGACAGGTCGGAGGGCCGATCGTTCTTCACATCCTCAAGCTAGCAACGGGCCGCGCGTCGCCGTGCGCAACGATGCGACAGGGACATTCGGGCTGAGCTGAACCGCCCTCAGCCATTGAATGTACGAGGGCGCGATGGTGGGGGCCTCCGGCATCCGAAACCGATGTCGGAGGCCCTCGCCACAATGGAGGTATGACCAGCTGGCACGGCACGATCGGTACACGGGAACGCCTCGCGCCCCTCGCCGACATCGCGCACGAGGCGGTCATGGCCGAGAAGCTGCTCACCCGGGCGCAGATCGTGCAGCTGCAGGTGCTCGCTCGCGCGGGGCAGCTCGCCGAGCAGCAAGCCGGCGACTCGCCCGCCCGCGTGCAGGCGCACGACATGGCTCTGCGAGCGATCGCCGCCGAGCTCGGTGGGCTCATGCACCTCACCGACCGTGCCGTGCAGCGCCGCATCACCCGCGCCCGCACGATCGTCGAGGACTACGCCGCCTCGCTCGCGGCGTGGCGCGCCGGCTCCATCACCCGCGCGCACGTCGACATCATCGTCGACGCCGGTGCCGAACTTCCCGCCGACATCCGTCTGCCGTTCGAGGCCGTCGCGATCCAGCGTTGCCGACGCGACACCCCCAACCGCGTCCGCGCCGAGATCGAGATGCTCGCGTTGCGGATGCACCCGCGCACCTTCACCGAGCGACACCAGGATGCCGCTGCCCACCGCGCCGTGCGCCTCGTCCCCGGCCGCGACGGCATGAGCGACGTCGTCGCCACCGTGCCGACTGTGATCGCCGAAGGCATCCACGACCGGCTCACCCGCCAGGCCCGCGCGATCATCGACACACGCACCGAACGCTCCAGCGACGTCGTCGACACCGACGGTCGAACCATCGACCAGGTCCGAGCCGACGTCTTCGCCGACCTGCTGCTCGCCGGAACGCCGGCCCTCGATGACACCCGCGACGCGACCGCCGGCCCGCTCGGAGCCATCCGCGCCCACGTGCAGGTCGTCATTCCCGCGCTCGCGCTGTCCGGTACCGAGGTGCCGTGCGACCTCGTCGGACGCACCCCCATCGACGCGGCTACCGCCCGGCGCCTCGCCGGCGACACCCCCTCGTGGGAACGCCTCGTCACCGACCCCGTCACCCACACGGTGCTCGCCGTCGACACCTACCGGGTGCCCCCTCCGCTGCGCCGCCACCTGCGCGCCCGCGACCAACACTGCCGATTCCCCGGATGCCGCGTACCCGCCATCCGCTCCGAAATCGACCACACGCACGACCATGCCCTCGGCGGCCGCACCGAACGGGCGAACCTCGCCCACCTGTGTCAGCGACACCATTCGATGAAGCAGTTCACCGCCTGGAAGGTGCGACAACTCGGGGGTGGCGTCCTCGAATGGACCTCACCCCTCGGCAGGATTTATCGCGAAGACGCACCCACCCCGGCCGTCGCGTTCGCTCCTGCCAGGCGGAAACCGCACACCCACGACCCGGCCCCGTTCTGATCAGGGCCGCCCCGACCGCGCGCACGGAGCAATGCGTCGACGTCGACCGGCTCCGCACGGCGTGAGCCATCCCCAAATGGTCACGCCGTGCGGCATCCGTCGATGGTGTCGCGCGGGGCGTTCCATCCCCCAGAGGTCACGCCGCACGGCATCCATCGTCGTTGTCGGGCGATGTCAGCGTAGGGACACGCGTCAACCGCTCGCGATGGGGAGTCCTCCCCATTGTGCGGCTACCAGGCAGCCTGATCCGGCCCGGTCGCGCCACCGCGATGGCACGCTGGAAGGGTGACGTCCGCACCGCCCTACCTGACCCGCATCCGCGGCCGCGTGCTCACCGCCCTCGCCGGCGACCCGACCGGAATGGCGCCGTACGTCCGCGCCCTGGCCCAGGGCGACGACGCCGGACACTTCGCCGAGAACGGCCCCGCCTGGACGGTTCACGCCGGCATGGGCACCCTCGTCGCCGGCATCCGCGCCCTACTCCTGCAGGCCCTGCACCCGGGCGCGCTCGCCGGCGTCCACGACTGGTCGCGCTACCGGGACGACCCGATCGGCCGTCTCACCGGCACCGTCCGGTGGGTCATCACCCTCACCTACGGGTCGACGGAGCAAGCGGATGCCGAGACGGCCCGCGTCGGCAGATTCCACCGCCGCGTGCAGGGCGAGTACGTCGCCGGCGACGGCTCCGCCCGCACCTACACCGCCGAGCAGACCGACCTCGTGCGCTGGGTGCACCTCGCCTTCACCGACGCGTTCCTGCGCAGCCACCAGGCCTACGGTGGACCCATCCCCGGCGGACCCGACGCCTACGTCGCCGACTGGGCCACCGCCGGCCGACTCATGCGCGTCACCGACCCGCCTCTCACCGACGCCGCACTCCGCGCCGAGATCGATGGCTACCTCGACCGCGGCGAATTGCGCCGCGACGAGCGCGTCGACGACGTCGTCCGCTTCCTCAAGAAGCCGCCGTTCACCGGGATGATGGGCGTCGCCTACCGCGTCCTGTTCGCCGCCGCGGTCGCGACTTTTCCGCCGCGCATCCGGCGGATGCTGGGCCTCCGCCGCTCGTGGCTACCGGTGAAGACAGCGACCCGCCTCATCCTCCGCGTCACCGAGCGCGCGCTCGGGTCGGGGCCCCGCGCGCAGGATATGGCGCGACTGCGGCTGCGGCGCCTGGGCCGGTAGCCGGCCGGTCAGACGAGCTTCTCGAACACCATCGTCGCCTGGATGCGGTCACCGCCGCCGAAGCCCGTGCTGCCCGACGACGCCGTCGTGATCGTGTGCAGGCGATAGCCGAGGGCCGCCTGCCTGTTGATCGCCGCCTCGAGCTCGACGAGGTTGTTCGACCCCGCGCCCCACATCTTCTCCTTCAGCACGACCTGCAGCACGACGTAACTCATCCCGGCCGGGGCTTGCCGCGGCTGCGCACCGGCGACAGCGTCTGCCTGCGCCTGCGCGATGAAGCCGCCGAGACCACCCTGCGGGGGAGGGGCGGGCTGGGTCTGCTCGGTCCAGGCCGTGCCGTCCCACCACCGCATCGTGCCCGAACCGTCGTCGTACCACCCTGCTGCCGTGTCGCTCATGTCGTCACCGTACTGGTGCGGAGCGCCGGCGGTGAAGAGTCAGGCGCTGCCGGGCGCGCCGATGAGCCAGGCCATGAGCGCGATCGTCGTGATCAGTCCGGTGACAGCGGCTACGGCACCGAGCGACCCGCCCGTCAGCGCGAGCGGCTTCGACTGACCGCGCGTGAGCGCGAACACCCCCAGCGCGAACGCCGACAGGCCGAGCAGCAGCCCGACCCAGGGGACGAGCCCCGTGAGGAACGCGACGATACCGACGACCAGCGTCGTGATCGCGAGCCCGTTCTTCGGCTTCGCCTGCGGCTGCGTCATCCTGTCTCCTCTTCGTCGAGCTCGACCGTCGTCAGCAGCTCGAGCTGCCCGCGCAGCGTCCCGACGATGTCGATCGCGTCGGAGTCGTGCATCCACTGCACCTGCAGACCATCCCACAATGCCAGCGTCGACAGCGCCGCGAACTCGGGCTCCACGCCCGGGCGCAGCAGCCCGGCATCCGCCATCTCGCGGAAGGCCGCCGTGAACTCCGCCCGCACCCGCGCGTAGCGCAGGAAGAAGTACTCGTTGCTCGGGTGCTCCGGCGTTGCCGACTCGGCGGCCAGCAGCGTGTAGAGCACCACGATCCCGGGGATCCGCTCGTTCGCGCGCGCCAGCCGCAGGAACGCGGCCGGGATGTCGGCGGCACCCGCCGCGGCATCGGGAGCGGCGTCGCCGAGGCTGCGCGTGTCGCGATCCTCGAGCACCTTCTGCAGCAGCACGCTCTTGTTCGCGAAGTGGTGCAGGATCGTCGACGAATCGATCCCGACCCGATCCGCGATCTCCTTCAGCGACCCGGCACGGTAGCCGTGCGTCGCGAACACCTCGCCGGCCGCATCGAGGATCTCCCGCTGCCGCGCAGCGGTCTTCGCGTACGGGCCACGCTTCGTCACAGACGCCATGCCAACAGCCTACCCACCAAACTCCAACGGTCATGGGATTTTGCGGTACCGTGATCGCACACGACTCACGGGAGAGCACATGGCGCCGTCGGCATCCATCCGCTGGATCAGCACCACGCAACACGAGCCCTGGCGCGACCTCGCTGCCCCCGCACTCGGCGACGTCCGCGGCATGCCGTCCGTCTTCCTGCAGACCGACGATCCGCAGCAGACGATCGAGGGCTTCGGTGCCTCGTTCAACGAGCTCGGCTGGACCTCCCTCGCCCACCTCACCGAGGAGGGCCGGGATGCCGTCCTGCGCGAACTCTTCGCCCCCGGCGTCGGGCTCGGCCTCACCCGCTGCCGCATGCCGATCGGCGCCAACGACTTCTCCACCGACTGGTACAGCTACGACGAGACCCCCGGCGACCTCGCCCTCGACCACTTCTCGATCGAGCACGACCACACGACTCTCGTGCCCTTCATCCGGGCGGCGCAACGTCACCAGCCGGACCTCACCCTCTGGGCGTCGCCGTGGAGCCCGCCCACCTGGATGAAGACCAACGGCCACTATGCCGGCGCCAAAGGCAGCCCGATCGCCGCCGGCGTCGACAACGGCATCCGCGACGACCAGCTCGGCGCCGAAGGCACCGACATGATGCGTCTCGACGACGACACCCTGGCCTCATACGCCGCCTACTTCGGACGCTTCGTCGACGCGTATGCCGACCTCGGCATCCCGGTCACGATGGTGATGCCGCAGAACGAGTTCAACTCGGCCCAGATCTTCCCGAGCTGCACGTGGACCCCCGAGGGCCTCGCCGCGTTCATCCGCCACCTCGGTCCCGAGATGGCGCGCCGCAGCGTCGACGTCTTCCTCGGCACGCTCGAGCGCGCCGATGACGGACTGGTCGAGCGGGTGCTGTCGGACGAGGATGCCGCCCGCTGCATCACCGGCATCGGTGCGCAGTGGGCGGGCAAGGGCGCCGTGCCCTACCTGCACCGCCACCATCCCGAGCTGACGATCTACCAGACCGAGCAGGAGTGCGGCGACGGCCGTAACGACTGGCGCCTCGCGCGGCACGCCTGGTTCCTCATGAAGCACTTCCTCCTGCACGGCGCGACGGCCTACATGTACTGGAACATGTCGCTGCTGCGCGGCGGGGTGAGCCGGTGGGGGTGGGCGCAGAACTCGCTCGTCGTCGTCGATCCCGAAACGCGCTCGTACGAGTTCACCCACGAGCACTACATGCTGCGGCACGTGTCGCACTTCGTCATGCCCGGGGCGCGCCGCATCCCGACCCTCAGCTACACCGGCCACGAGAACCAGCTCGTGTTCCGCAACCCCGACGGCAGCCTCGTCATCGTCGTGCAGAACGACCTCACCGAGGAGATGCCGATGTCGTTCCTGATCGGGGAGCGTGCGCTCGAGGTCACCCTGCCCGCGGACTCCCTCAACACGCTCGTCGTGCCGGCCTGAGCGCGGAGCACACCCCACCGATGCCAGGATGGTTCGGTGGCCGAAGCCGTGAACGCGCTCCAGAATCACCCGGGTGACGTCGAGTACCCCGTCCGCTCCCGTCGCCGGTACACCCGGGCCCTCGAGGCGAAGCGCAAGGCCGACCCGGCGGAGATGCGCCGTCGCGCCCTCCCGGTGACGCTGATCTCCGCCCCGTTCGGCATCGCCGCCTTCGTGCTGTCGTTCATCTGGGACGTCACCGACATCGGCCTCAACTTCTTCGCGTTCTTCGTCGGCATGTGCCTCGGACTGCTGGTCGCCTCGATCATCCTCGCGGGGAGGGATGCCGGTGCCCCCCGCCGTGCACAACTCGCCTACATCGCGGCATCCGGTCGACAGCCCCTCACCGCACGTCAGCAGCAGATCCTCGCGCTCGACGCCGCCAGCGACTTCGCCACGAGGGGCTGGAACTCGTCGCTCGCCTTCACCCCGACCTTCGCCGAGCTGCCGCAGGAGCTCCGCGCGAAGCACCGCGACGGCGAGGAGGGTGCACCCTGGTTCGCGCTGCCCGTGGCCTCCCTCAAGCAGCTCCGCAGCGCCCTCGACGAGCAGTTCAAGATCGTCACGAAAGCCGACGCCGAGCTCCTCGTCGCCGACACCCTCACCCTCGGCTACAACTCGCAGCGCTTCGTCGAGATCGCCCACAGCGAAGGCGCCGAGCACATGATGTCGCGCGTCGCCGCGCTCACCGACCTGCCCGTCTTCGACATCCAGGACCTGCTCCGCGGCACCGAGGAGCAGCCCGCCCGGCTGTTGCTCGCCGCCGACATCGAACGCGGCATCGGCGGCATCCGCTACGCCTACGTGGCCGGCTACCTCACCGCCGACGAGACCTGGGCACTGCTCGAGCCCCTCGCCGAGAAGGCGTTCGCCGCCTACCGCAGCTGGGACGAGTACTGGCGCGAGGTCGTCATCGCGACCGCGTTCCGCACCGACTCGCTGCAGGCCGTGCAGAGCCAGCGCGACGCGCTCGCCGAACTGCGCACGTCGCGGTGGCCGGCGGCATCCGTCCCCTGGCCGAGCGACGGGGGAACCGCATGAGGGTCACGACCGACCTCGCCGAGATCGACCTTGACGTCGTTCATCGCTGGCTGTCCGAGGACGCGTACTGGGCGCTCGGACGCAGCCGCGACCTCGTCGAACGCGCTGCGCAGCACTCGCTCAACTTCGGCGCCCTCGACGAGGACGGCACACTCGTCGGGTACGCCCGCGTGGTGACCGACCACACGACCTTCGCCTGGCTCTGCGACGTCTACGTGTCGCCCGACGCGCGTGGCCGGGGCGTCGGAAAGGCTCTCGCGGGCGCCGTCGTCGCGACTCTCGAACCGTTGAAGCTGAAGCGCATCCTGCTGGCCACAGCCGACGCGCACGGTCTCTACGAACAGTTCGGCTTCGAGCTCTACCCGACGCCCGAGCGCCTCATGCATCGGGCCTGAAGCAGCGTCAGCGCTCGACCGGGCGACCCTCCGCGATCCAGGAGCCCGTGCCGCCCTCGACGTTCGTCGTCTCGAGACCGTGATGCTCGAGGAAGGCAGCCGCCCGCGCGCTGCGCCCGCCCGCCTGGCAGATGAGGTGCAGGTCGTCGAGCTCGCGAAGTTCGTCCACGTGGTCGGGCACCGTGGCGAGGGGGATGTTGCGCGCACCGGGCACGTGACCGGCGGCGAACTCGTCGGGTTCGCGCACGTCGATGATGTTCGCGGGGGAGGCCTCGGCCAGCTGCGCCGTCGTGATGGAGTGCATACCTCGATGCTCGCAGATCAGAGCGGATGCCGGGCCGTCAGGCTCGTCAGGTGATGTTCCAGCAGACGACGGACGTGCGCCTCGGGTTTCTTCGGGTCCGCCCACAGCAGGTGCAGCGCGAGCCCGTCGAGGAGCGCCTGCAGGCGCAGCGTCTCGAGCGCCAGGTCGACATCGTCGCGCAGATCGAGCTGACCCAGCGCGACACCGCAGATCAGTCCGACGCCGTCGTGCAGGTCGCGCACACTTTCGGTCAACGTCGCGTCCGTCAACGCGAGACTCCCCAGCTGCAGCTGCGCGATCAGCTCGACCCGCCGCGTGGCATCGAGAGGCAGCAGTTCGAGCAGAAGGGCGGTCGCCAGCGGCATCCCCTCACCAGTCAACCCCGTCACACGCGCGGCGACGGCGTCGTGGATCCGGTCGACGCAGTACCGGCGCAGTGCGAGCTGGGTCGGGAACGCGCGACGGAGGGATGCCGTCGCCAGTCCTGCCTCCTCCGCGACCTTCCGCACCGAGAGCGCGGCGAGCCCGTCGCGGGCCAGGACGCGCATCGCGGCATCCCCGATGGCGCGATCACGCTCATCGTGGTCGATCAGTCGCGGCATGCTCTCATCATGCCGCCACGGCCGGCGCTCTCTTCGGCCACACGGTGTAGCTGAGCGCCCACAGGGTATCCACGGCGACGATCACGCCGAGGATCGGGAAGAATCGCAGCAGCTCCGACGTGCGTTCGGGAGTGCCGACGAGCAGGATCAGCCCGCCCAGGACGGCCGCCGCGATGGCGGCGGCGAGCAGCGTGCGGGGGACGTCCTTCCAGCAGGAGCGTGCGTAGTCCCACCCGTACCGCGCGGGGCGTGGTCCCGCGCCGCGGAACCACTCGGCGAACTTCGCGTCGGCCCATGCGACCATCCGGTGGCCGTAGGCGACGGAGATGCCGATGTAAAGCGCGGCCAGGCCGTGATGCCACGACGCTGTGCCGCCGCTCAGGAGGTCGACGCCGACGAGCATGAGCAGGATCAGATCGATGACGGGAGCCGCGAGCAGGAGAGCCGCTCCCAGGCGTGCCCGACGGAAGACGTAGCGGGCGACGAGACCCGCGATGATCGCGAGCCAGAAGCCGATTTCGCAGGCGATGATCGCCACCAGGATCACGGGAAGTCCCTTCATCTGAACGAGTCCGATCAAATTAGCACGGGTGTGTTAGTTCAGTCGGACGCCGGGTCCGATACCGTGTGCTCATGATCCCGATCGAGCACCTCGTCGCCTTCGTCCTGGCGTCGATCGTTCTCATCGTCATCCCCGGCCCGGGGGTGCTCTTCGTCGTCGGTCGCTCGATCGCCCTCGGGCGCCGCGCCGGGGTGCTGAGCGTGCTCGGGAACTCCCTCGGCAACATCCCCGCCCTCATCCTCGTCGCCTTCGGCGTCGGCGCGATCGTCGCCTCGTCTGTCGTCGCCTTCACCGCGATCAAGATCGTCGGCGCCGTGTACCTCGTGTACCTCGGGGTCCAGGCCATCCGGCACCGGCGCAGCCGCATCGAGCAGGGCGGGCGGGCACCGGCATCCGTCCTCACCCTGCTGCGCCAGGGCTTTTTCGTGGGGATGACGAACCCGAAGACCATCGCGTTCTTCGTCGCCGTGCTGCCCCAGTTCGTCGCGCGCGACGCCGGGCCGATCTGGCTGCAGCTGCTGATGCTCGGCCTGATCTTCCAGGTGCTCGCGATCGTCTGCGACAGCATGTGGGCGCTCGCCGCCGGCACGGCTCGGACGTGGTTCGGGCGGTCGCCGCGGCGCCTGTCGGCGCTCTCGGGCGCGGGCGGCGTGATGATGATCGGGCTCGGCGGCGCGCTCGCGTTCACCGGCGCGAAGAGCTGACGCGGGAATGTTCCGGCGCCCCGATGCGCTGGAACCCCGCATGACGAACAACACGAAGCCTGCACAGTCGTCCGGCACGTTCCGCATCGGCGGAGACCTCGAGGTCAACCGCCTCGGCTACGGCACGATGCAGCTCACCGGACCCGGCGTCTGGGGTCCGCCCAAGGATCACGACGAGGCCATCCGCGTCCTCCGCCGCAGCGTCGAGCTCGGCGTCAACTTCTTCGACACCGCCGAGTCCTACGGCCCGTACGTCGCCGAAGAACTCCTCAAGGAAGCACTGCACCCCTACGCCGACGACGTCGTCATCGCGACGAAGTCCGGCCTCACCCGCACCGGCCCCAACGTGTGGCCGCCGCTCGGGCACCCCGAGTTCCTGCGCCAGGGTGCCGAGATGAGCCTGCGGCGTCTCGGCCTCGAGCGCATCGACCTGTTCCAGCTGCACCGCATCGACCCGAAGGTCCCGCTCGAGGACCAGGTCGGCGAGCTGAAGGCGCTGCAGGACGAGGGCAAGATCCGCTACATCGGCCTGTCCGAAGTCTCCGTCGACGAGGTGAAGGCAGCACAGAAGATCGCCGAGATCGTCACGGTCCAGAACCTCTACAACCTGCAGCACCGCGACGCCGAGGCGCTCCTCGACTGGTCGGGGGAGCAGGGCATCGGCTTCATCCCGTGGTTCCCGCTCGCGACCGGCGGTCTCACCGGCGCCGACTCGCCGCTCACCGACATCGCCGAGCGCAAGAACGCGACGCCGGCGCAGATCGCACTCGCCTGGCTGCTGAAGCGTTCGCCGGTCATGTTGCCGATCCCGGGCACGTCGAGCGTCGCGCACCTCGAGGACAACCTGCAGGGTGCCGTCATCGAGCTGACCGACGAGGAGTTCGCGGAACTCTCCGCGCTCGGCAGCTGACCCCCTCGCGTCACCCGCCCACCTCTGCAAGGGTGGGCGGGTGACGCATTCCAGTGGGCAGCCCGTCGTCCGTATGTGGACGGGCGTCCTCCGCACTGAGGACGAAGGCCGTTACGTCCAGTACGTCGAACGCACCGGCATGGACGCGTATCGCGCGACACCCGGGAACCTCGGTGCGTGGCTGTTGACCCGGGACTTGGGCGACGGCCGGACCGAGATCACCACCCTGTCGCGGTGGGAGAATTTCGCCGTCATCGTGGCTTTCGCGGGGGAGGACATCGAACGCGCCGTCTTCTATCCCGAGGACGACGAGTTCCTCCTCGAACGCGACGAGCGGGTCCGCCACTACCGCCAGACGTGACCCGTATCTTCTGGGCAGCATCGCGCGTACGGTGGGGCCTATGTGGACAGTACTCATCATCTTGCTCGTCATCTGGGTGGTGCTGTCGATCGTCGGATTCGTGTTCGAGGGCCTCTTCTGGTTGGGCCTCATCGGAATCGTGCTCTTCGTCGGCACCATCCTCTTCGGATTGATCCGGCGCAGCGCCGCGAAGAAGAAGGCCTGAGCGGGCGGCATCCGCCTAGGTGGGGCAGGGTAGAGGCGTGGCCGTCGTCTCCGAGCTCTACCGCTATCCCGTCAAAGGGTTCACGCCCGAGCCCCGCACCGAACTCCGCGTGCAGGACGACGGTCGCATCGCCGGTGACCGTGTGCTCGCCTTCCGCTTCGCGGATGCGACCGAGCCCGAGGATGCCGGTGGCCTCGAGTCGTGGCCGAAGAGCAAAGGGCTGTCGCTCATGGACTTCCCCTCGATCGCGCGCGTGCGGGCGGTCTTCGACGCGCAGACCGGTCTGCTGCGACTGAGTGAGGACGGGCGGGTCCTGGCGGAGGCGGGCCTCGATGAGGCGGGACGGCACGAACTCTCGGCGGCCGTCACCGCGTTCGTCGAACGGTCCGCGGACGCGCGGCTGCTGCAGCGCCCGGGCGTGCTGCCCCTGCACCTCGTGGGAGACGGTCGCACCGCGCGGTTCCAGGATCGCGCCCGCGGCTACGTGTCACTGCACGGCGCGGAGACCGTCGCAGACGTGGATGCGGCGACGCCCGCGCCCGTCGACAGTCGCCGCTTCCGCTCGAACATCGTCGTCTCGGGGATCGCGCCCTGGGCCGAGCTCGACTGGTCCGGTCACGTCCGCATCGGCGGGGTGCGGTTCGAGGTGCAGCGTCCCATTGGACGGTGCGCCGCGATCACCGCGAACCCCGACGACGGACGGCGGGATGCCCGTCTGCTGCGGATCTTGACGACCGAGTTCGGCCAGAGTGAAGCGACCCTAGGGGTCCTGCTGCTACCCGCGGACGGCGGCGGAGTCGTGCGTGTCGGCGACGAGGTCGTCGTCGAGGCGGGCTGACCGTTCGAACGAGACCGTGGCGGCCAGCGTGGCCACAGCAGCGGCGCGGTCATTCTCCCGCGCGGCGAGGTCCATCGTCTGGGTCTCGACCTCGGCTTGTCGCGCGCGCAGATCGGTGCTGATGTCCGCGAGTCGATCGGCGAGGAAGACCGCGAGGCCGTCGTGGAGCTGTTCGAGCGTCGTGCCGTGGATCTCGAGGCGACGGTCGGCCACCGTCAACGTGACCGATCCGTAACCGGCGCCCGCCAACAGCCGCGCGGTGTCGTCGCCCACGATCTCGTCGAGTTCGGCCTTCTCCGGGCGCCGGTCGAACACCGCCTCGACGGTGTACCGCTCGGGTGCGGCCTGCGTCATCAGTCCGGCGGGAAGGGACCCGACGAGGACCGACCTGAGGCCGAGGACGTCGGCGGTGCCGCGTCCCGATTTCGTGTGTGTGCTCATCTTCGGACGTTACGCCCCTCAGATGTGCACCTCACAGGTTGGGCGCGTTCGAGGGTGTGGGACCGTGACGGTCAGCAGCAGCCGCCTCGAGCCGAGAGTGGCGGAGGGCCGAACCGAACCACTAGATTCCGGAGAGAGTCGTCCCAGCGTCGGATCGGCTCGGGATGGGATCTGGGGTCTCGTTCACCCGAACGCTCGCCGTGGGCGTTCGGTCTCAGGGGGAGCAATGACACGTCTGCGCCGCGCGCTCGTCGCGATCATCACGTCACTCGGGCTGGTGGGGGCGGCGATCGTCGCGCCGAGCGCCGCGATCGCCGCCGATGGCGACGTCATCGAGGGCCGTGTCACGGTCTCTCATACCTCCATCACGGTGAACCCGTACGCGGAGGCGCCGGTGACCGTCAAGGTCCCCGGATGCGGCCGCGACGTCTACGTCGAGCTGTGGGACGAAGGCAAGTGGCGGGAGAAGAGCTCGCTCTTCCTCTATGACCCCGCCACCAGCGATGAGTGCCTGACGACGAGCGAGGCCGTCGATCTCAATGAGATCGCCAACGACTACACCGCGTTCCCGGCGGGCACGTACAAGATCCGTTTCCGGACAGACTCGGAGAGCGACTACTACGGACCTGAGTACGACTACGTGACCTACACGAAGGCTTACAGCCCGACGGTCACCCTGAAGGTGCGCAAAGGCAAGACGTCCTTCTCCGGATGGCCCACCGGCACGTGGTACGTCAAGAAGGGCGCCGACATGAAGCCCCTCAAGATCCGCGTCGGGTGGCCCGGTGTGGACAACCCCGTCGAGCTGCAGGAACGCGTGTCGAAGAGGTGGGAATGGGTCGGAGACAAGTACGCCACCTACCCGGACGTCATGACTTCCACGATCACTGCCCAGTCTCTGTACACCAGCGCGACACTGCGGTTGAAGGTCGTCGGCGACGGATACGTGACGGGTGGTGTGACCGAACCGCTCACGCTCAAAGTGGGCAACGCGCCCGATGTGAAGGCCAGTGTCTCGAAGTCATCGCAGGTGTACGGCAAGGCCCCCGCCAAGCTGACTGTCTCCGTGAGCTCGCGCGTTTCGGGGACGGCGACGGTCTACAGCGGATCGACGAAGGTCGGAACTGCGAAGATCACCAAGGGCAAAGGGTCTCTGACCTTGTCGAAGAAGCTGAAAGTGGGATCGCACTCGCTCTCAGTGCGTTTCACGCCGTCGAAGGGCAGCACCTTCAAGCGGACGCTCGGCCCGACGATCTCCTTCACCGTCAAAGCGAAGTAGGCGAGTCGGCCACGGGACCGCCCGTTGATGCGGTCCCGGCCTGCCGACGTGGGACCGATCCCATAGACTCTCCGTCGGCTCCACATGGACACCGACACCCCGACTTCCGCTGCACCGCGCCGCGACATCCAGGGCCTGCGCGCCCTCGCCGTCCTCGCGGTCATCGGTGCACACGCGGCCGGGTGGCCCGCCGGCGGCGTGCTCGGCGTCGACGTGTTCTTCGTCATCTCCGGCTTCCTCATCACCGGGATGCTGCTGCGCGAGGCGCGGGGGAGCGGCAGCATACGGCTCGCCGGGTTCTACGCGCGACGTGCGCGACGGCTGCTGCCGGCCGCCCTCGTCGTCCTGATCGCCGTCGCGATCGCCGGCTGGTTCCTCTTCAACCGCACCCGCGGCGAGCAGACCCTGTGGGATGCGGCCTGGGCCGCCGCCCTCACCTCGAACTGGAACTTCGCCGCGCAGGGCACCGACTACTTCGCCGACACCGGCGCCGTCTCGCCGCTGCAGCATTTCTGGTCGCTCTCCGTCGAGGAGCAGTTCTACCTCGTCTGGCCGGTGCTGCTGCTCCTCCTGCTCGGCATCGTCGGTCGGCGTCGGATCCGCCTCGTCGCCGGCGCGGTCGCGTTTGCCGTCGTCGCGGCATCCTTCGCGTGGGCCCTCGTGCAGACCGACACCCAGGCGACCGTCGCCTACTTCTCCACCCTCACCCGCGCGTGGGAGCTGGGTGTCGGAGCGCTCGTCGCCGTGCTGGCACCGCTCCTGCGCCGCCTGCCGCGCGGCCTCGGCGGCGCGCTGCAGTGGACCGGCCTCGCCGCGATCGTCGCCTCGCTCGTGCTGATCGACCCCGCCGCCGGCGGATTCCCCGCGCCGTGGGCGGCCGCGCCCGTCGCGGCGACCGCGCTGGTGCTCGCGGGAGGCGTCGGCGGCGACGCCCGCCATGGCCACCTCGTCCCGCTGTCGAACCCGGTCGCGGTCTTCCTCGGCGACACCTCGTACTCGCTTTACCTGTGGCACTTCCCGGTCGTCGTCTTCGCGGAGGTGCTGCTCCCGGCCTCCGCACTCCGCCTCTGGATCGTCCTCGGCGCCTCGCTCGTCCTGGGCGTCGCGTCGTACCTCATCGTCGAGCAGCCGCTGCGGTACGCACCGTTCCTCGGTGGGATGCCGCGGGTCGCCGCGCCCGCCGCATCCGCACCCGAGCCGATCTCGGCGCCGGCCGCGCCCTCGCCGGTGCTCGCCGCGACCACCCGCCCGGCCGGATGGACGCCGGGGACGCGGTACTACCCCGGACAGACCCGCCCGAGCGCGCCGCCGGCGGTGCAGGCGCCGGTTGTCGCCGCGACCGCGCCGGCACCGGCCGAAACCATCATCGCCGCGGAGCCCGCGCGGATGAGCGCCTGGCGCGACCGCTTCGGCGCGCAGGTCTTCCTCGCGACCGCGGGACTCGTCATCGTGGCGCTCGCCGGCGCTCTGTGGGTCACCGCGTCGGGCCACGGGCCGCGTGTCACCATGCCCGAGGCCGCACCCGCGGCATCCGCTCCCGCCGTCGCGGGCGACCCCGGCGCAGACCTGCGGGCCGAACTCGCCGCCGCCGTCACCGCCGACGCGTGGCCGACGCTCACCCCGTCGCTCGACGAGGTCATGGCGGCGTCGTCCGGCGCGAACCCCGCGCACGCCTGCTTCGAGCCGGGTGCGACGCCCGATCCGGCGGGGTGCTCGTGGGGGAGCGGTGACGCGCCCCTGCACATCTGGCTCGTCGGGGACTCGACCGCGATGGCCTACGCGCCCGCGTTCCGGCGGATAGCCGACGACAGTGCCGGCGGCATCCGGGTCACCGCGATGGGCATGTACGGATGCCGCTTCACCGACGTCCTCGTCGAGAACGACGACCCCCGCGTGATGGCGAGTTGCCAGGAGCGGAAGGCAGCCGTGCGGGCGATGATCCTCGCCGACCGCCCGGACCTCGTCGTCATGTCGAACGCCTTCACCCTCGGTCACACGGTCGCCGGTCAGGACCTGTCGGCCGACGCGCTGATCGCCGCGCAGCGCCGCGAGGCCGCGACCTACGACATGGGCGATCGGATGCTCTTCCTCGCCCCGCCGCCGCAGGGCGTCAGCCTCGCCGCCTGCTTCACACCGACCTCGTCGCCGCGGGCGTGCGACAGCGCCGTCGACGGCACCTGGCGCACGATGGAGGCGATCTCCGAGTCGTCCGCGAGCTCCGACGGGGGTCACGCTCTCTCGTCGCTGCCGTTCACGTGCGCCGACGACGTCTGTCCGCCCTTCGCCGGAACGATCCCGACGAAGTACGACCAGACCCACCTCACCGTCGCCTACGCCGAGCACATCGCGCCGGCCCTGCAGCAGGCACTCGACGCGATGGGGCTCCTCGAGTAAAGAATTCTTGACACGTAGCGGATCGTCGTGTCATCCTCTTGATGTCAAACATTTCTGACATCGGAGGTGCAGCATGGCTCGTGAAGAACGCGCCGCGTGGGTCGGGCTCGTCGTCTCGCTCATCGCCATCGCGGTGTACGCCGCAGTCGTCGCGGGGCGGGCGGCATCCACCCCCCTCCCGGAGG
Organism: Microbacterium gawkjiense; assembly: GCF_031932225.1. Taxonomy (NCBI): domain Bacteria; kingdom Bacillati; phylum Actinomycetota; class Actinomycetes; order Micrococcales; family Microbacteriaceae; genus Microbacterium; species Microbacterium gawkjiense. The sequence goes on along the minus strand of NZ_JAUZVV010000002.1, from coordinate 922,391 downwards.
TCGACTGGCTTGGACCCATGCTCTGGACGATCATCGGCGGCATCGTCGTCTCGATCGTCGTCACGATCATCTGGGGTGTCGTCGCTGAGGGCGGTTCCCTCCGCGGCGAGAACGCCGCCGACGAACGCGACCGTGCGATCACGCAGATGGGCGACCGCGTCGGTGTCGCGTTCCTCGTCATCGGCGGCGTCGTCGGCATCGGCCTTTGCGCGATCGACGCCGCCCCGTTCTGGATCGCGAACACCCTCTATGCGGGCTTCGCTCTCTCGTCCGTCGTCGGCGGCATCGCCCGCGTCGTCGCCTACCGCCGCGGGCTCGTCTGATGGTCAAGCCCACGCGCGTCACGAACGCCATCCGCGAGCTGCGCACCGACCGCGGGCTCACCCAGGCCGACCTCGCCGGCGCCGTCGGCGTCACCCGCCAGACCCTCATCGCCATCGAACAGGGCAAGTACTCGCCCTCGCTCGAGATGGCCTTCCAGATCGTCCGCGTCCTCGACGTCCCCTTCGACGCGGCCTTCCAGTACCCGGAGGACTGACCCATGACCGACACGATGACCGTCTGGCGCCAGCGCCGCTACGGTTCCGCCGACGCCGTCCGCCCCGAGACCGTCCCGGTCCCCGCACCGCGCGCCGGCGAGGTCCTGTTGCAGACGGATGCCGTCGCCCTGAACTCCGGCGACATCCACCTCATGCGCGGTGAGCCGGGACTCGTCCGCGTCGCGCTCGGCCTCCGCGGACCGCGCATCCGCGGCCGCGGCATGGACGTCGCCGGCACCGTGCTCGCCGTCGGCGACGGCGTCACCGAGTTCGCGGTCGGCGGCGCCGTCGTGGGGTCGGGGCGCGAGACCCTCGCCGACCGCGTCGTCGTCTCCGCGAAGCGACTCACCCGCCTGCCCGAGACGGTCGCGCCCGCGATCGCTGCGACCCTGCCCATCGCCGGCAACACCGCCGTGCAGACCCTCGACGCCTGCCGCGTCGGCTCGGGCGCGCGCGTCCTCATCGCGGGAGCGGGCGGCGGCGTCGGCACCTTCCTCGTGCAGCTCGCCGCCGACCGCGGCGCCGAGGTGTGGGCGACGTGCGGGGAGCGCGCGCGACCCGTGCTCGAGCGGCTCGGAGCCGCTCGGACGTTCGACTACCGCGCGCTCGAACTCAGCGACCTGCCCCGCGGCAGGTTCGACGCCGTCGTCGACATCGCCGGCGAGCCGCCCCTCACGGTCCTCCGGGACCTGCTCGCCCCCGGCGGCACCGCTGCCCTGGTCGGCGGCGACGGGCATCCCTTCTTCGGACCCTTCGGACGCATCCTCCGCTCCGCCGTCACCCGCGGGCGGTTCCGCCCGATCACCGCCGTCACCCGCACCGAGACGACGGCGCAGCTGGTCGAGCTCGCGGCATCCGGTCGTCTCACCCCGCACCTCGAGCGCACCTTCCCGCTCTCGCAGGCCCAGGCCGCGCTCGCCTACGTCGAGGCGGGCCGCACCGTGGGTAAGGTCGTCGTCGTCCGCGACGGACTGCTCGACGCCTGACGCTGGGTTCCGACAGGATGGCGGGATGCCACTTCTCCCCGCACCCCGCCTGATCGACCCCGCCGCCGTCCCCGCCCTGCGGTGGGGTGTCGTCGGCACCGGCATCGCCGACCGGTTCGTGCACGCCCTCCACGCCCACACGGGGCAGCGCGCGGTCGCCGTCACCGCGCGGGATGCCGACAAGACCCGCGCGTTCGCCGACGCCCACGGCATCGGCCGCGTGCATCGGTCGGTCGCGGACCTGGTCGGCGACCCCGAGGTCGACGTCGTCTACGTCGCCACCCCGCATCCGCTCCACCGGGAGCAGGCGCTGGCGGCCATCGCGGCCGGGAAGCACGTCCTCATCGAGAAGCCGATCGCCCTCACGGCCGCCGACGCGACCGAGATCCTGGCCGCGGGGCGCGCCGCCGGGGTCCTCGTCGCCGAGGCGATGTGGACGCGCTACCTGCCGCAGGCCGACGTCATCCGGCAGGTGCTCGCCGCCGGCACCCTCGGCGAGATCGACCTCGTCCGCGCCGACTTCGGCTCGCTTGTCCCGTTCGACCCCACCAGCCGCATGTTCGATCCCGCCCTCGGCGGCGGCGCCATGCTCGACCTCGGCGTCTACATCGTCGCGTTCGCGTCGTCCATCATCGGGCCGCCGAGCACGATCCGCTCGGTCGGCACCCTCGCTCCCACCGGTGTCGACGACAGCGCGACGATCGCCCTGAAAACGGATGCCGGGGCGCAGGCCGCGCTCACGACCACCTTCGGCGCGGTCACCCCCGTCGAAGCGACGGTGTTCGGCTCACGGGGGCGGCTCGACGTCCTCGCGCCGTTCTACGGCCCCACCGGTCTGCGGCTGCAGCTGCACGGTGCCGACGAGGAGGTGTGGCACGACGACGCGCTCCCCACCGTCCACGACGGCCTCGGCTACCAGGCCACGGCCTTCGCCTCGTTCGTCGGTGAAGGGCTCGTCGAGTCGCCGCTGCACCCTCACGACGAGGTCGTCTCGGTCCTCGCGACGATCGACGAGGTGCGCCGACAGATCGCCGCCGAGTGACCGGGCGGGGTTAGCCTTGGTCACCATGACCATTCAGCACACCGTCGTGTTCGCGCTGCACCACGCCGAGGGCTCCTCGGAGGAGAAGACGTTCCTGACGGACGCCCAACGGTCGCTGTCGGCGATCCCCGGCGTGCAGCAGTTCCGCATCAACCGTCAGGTCAGCGACAAGAGCGACCTGCGCTGGCAGTTCACGATGCTCTTCGACGACCAAGCCGCCTACGCCGCGTACAACGAGCACCCCGACCATGTCGCATTCGTCGAGAGCCGCTGGCAGCACGAGGTGCGCGACTTCCAGGAATACGACTTCGTCGCGGGCGACTGACCCGGCCGCAGGCGTGTCAGCGCTCCGCGCGCACCTCGGCGAGCGAGGGGTAGTCGGTGTAGCCGACGGCCCCACCCGTGTAGAAGAACTCGGGCCGCGGCTCGTTGAGCTCGGCCCGCTGCTCCCACCGGAGGGCGAGGTCGGGGTTCGCGATCGCAGGTCGGCCCACCGCCACGGCGTCGGCCCAGCCCTCGAGCACGAGCTCCTCGGCCTCCTCGCGCGTCGTGACCGTGCCGAAGCCGGAGTTCACGATCGACGGTGCGGCCGCCTCGTGCCGGATCCGCTGGACGATCGTGCTCTTCGGGTCGGCGTGCAGCAGGTCGACGAACGCGAGCCCGAGCGGAGCCAGGCCCTGCGCGAGCGCGGTGTACGTCGCGAGCGCGTCGGCGTCGTCGGTCTCGAGGACCCCGGGGATCTGGTGCTGCGGCGAGAGACGGATGCCGGTGCGCCCCGCACCGACCGCGTCGGCGACCGCGCGGGTCACCTCGACGGCGAAACGTGCGCGGTTCTCCGGGGACCCGCCGTAGGCGTCGTCGCGGACGTTCGACTCGGGGGAGAGGAACTGATGCACGAGGTAGCTGTTCGCGCCGTGGACCTCGACGCCGTCGAGCCCCGCGGCGATCGCGTTGCGCGCCGCCTGGACGAACTGCTCGACGACCTCGGCGACCTCCGCCGTGCTCAACTCCTGGGGGACCGGCAGCGCGACCTTGCCGTCCCGGGTGCGTCCCTCGCCGGGCGAGGCGATCGCGCTCGGGCCGACGACACGGTCGACGCCCGAGATCTCGGGATGCGACACACGGCCGCCGTGCATGAGCTGCATCACGATCGTGCCGCCCTCGGCGTGCACGGCCTCGGCGACGCGACGCCAGCCTTCGACCTGCTCGGGCGTCTCGATGCCGGGCTGGCCGAGGTACGACATCCCCTCGCGCACCGGCCATGTGCCCTCCGTCACGATGAGTCCCATGCCCGCGCGCTGGCGGTAGTACTCGACCATGTCGTCGGTAGGCACGCCGTCGTCGCCCGCACGCGTGCGGGTCAGCGGCGCCATGACGACGCGGTTGGACAGATCCAGATCACCGAAGACAGCGGATTCGTACAGGCTCATGCTGAGGGGGAACGACGCACACAGCGCGTTATTCCGTCGCGGCCTTCCCTTCCGCCGGAGCGGCGTCCTCTGCGACCGGCGCGTCGACGAGGTCGTCGTGCGCCTGCTCGAACTGCGAGCGGTACAGCCGGTAGTACGCGCCCTGCGCCGCGATGAGCTGGTCGTGCGTGCCCTTCTCGACGATGTCGCCGTGCTCCATCACCAGGATGAGGTCGGCGTCGCGGATCGTCGAGAGCCGGTGCGCGATGACGAACGACGTGCGTCCTTCGCGCAGCGCCGCCATTGCGTGCTGCAGCAGCAGCTCGGTCCGTGTGTCGACCGACGAGGTCGCCTCGTCGAGGATCAGCACGGCCGGCTGCGCCACGAACGCCCGGGCGATCGTGATCAGCTGCTTCTCGCCGGCGGAGACGTTGGAGGCGTCCTCGTCGAGCATCGTGTCGTAGCCGTCGGGGAGCGAGCGCACGAACCGGTCGACGCGCGTCGCGACGGCGGCATCCACGATCTCGTCGTCCGTCGCCGACTCGCGGCCGTACCGGATGTTCTCGCGGATCGACCCGGCGAACAGCCACGGGTCCTGCAGCACCATGCCGGTGCGTGAGCGCACGTCGTCACGGGAGAGCTCGGCGATGTCCTGGCCGTCGAGCAGGATGCGTCCGCCGTCGAGCTCGTAGAACCGCATCAGCAGGTTGACGAGCGTCGTCTTGCCCGCACCCGTCGGGCCCACGATCGCGACCGTCTGCCCGGGCTCGACCCGGAACGACAGATCGGTGATCAGCGGGTGCTCGGGCGTGTACGAGAACTTGACGTTCTCGAACTCGATGACACCGCGCCCGTCGCCCCGGGCGGGGGCGTCGGCGGCATCCGGTTCCTGCTCCTCGGCGTCGAGCAGCTCGAACACCCGCTCGGCCGAGGCGGTGCCCGACTGCACGACCGCCGCCATGCCGCCGAGCTCGGACAGCGGCTGGGTGAACTGCTGCGAGTACTGGATGAACGCCTGTACGTCGCCGAGGCGCAGCTGTCCGCTCGCGACCTGCAGGCCGCCGAGTACGGCGATCCCGACGTAGGTCAGGCTGCCGATGAACGTCATGCCGGGCATGATCATGCCCGACAGGAACTGCGCCTTGAACGCCGCCTGGAAGAGCTCCTCGTTCTCCTCCTGGAACTTCGCCTGCGCGTCGGCCTCACGACCGAAGACCCGCACGAGCGAGTGCCCCGAGAACGACTCCTCGACGCGGGCGTTGAGGCGACCGACCTTGCGCCACTGCACCCCGAACGCCTTCTGCGACTTCGGGCCGATGATGCCGAAGATGATCGCCATGAGCGGCAGGGCGACGAGCGCGACGATGGCGAGCTGCCACGAGATCGAGAACATCATGACGAGCACACCCACGACCGTGAGGATCGCGGTCAGCGCGCCCGAGAGCGACTGCTGCATCGTCTGGGTGATGTTGTCGATGTCGTTGGTGACGCGCGAGATCAGCTCACCGCGCTGCACGCGGTCGAAGTGCGACAGCGGCAGGCGGTTGAGCTTGGCCTCGACCTGCTCGCGCAGGCGCCACATCGTGCGGACCATGATCACGTTGATGACATAGCCCTGCATCCAGGTGAGGACCGCGGAGACGACGTAGATCACGAGCACCCAGGTGATGACGACCTTCAGTGCGTCGAAGTCGACCCCGGCACCGGGGGCGTAGTTCTGCATCGCGCCCACGATGTTCGCGAAATCGTCCTGACCCTGCGAGCGCAGCGCCGCGACGGCCTCGTCCTGCGAGAGCCCCGCCAGCGCCGGATTCTGCCCGAGGAAGTTCGAGAGAAACCCCTCGAAGACGATGTTGGTCGCCTCGCCCAGCACCTTCGGCGCGATCACGGCGAGCACGACGCCGACGGCGCCGGCGAGTGTGACGAGACCGAACCACCACTTGTAGGGCGAGAGCAGCCCGATCATGCGGAAGAAGCTCGGGCCGAACTGCGACGCCTTGCCGGGGGCGACGGAGTCCCAGTCGCCGCTGTTCAGGCGGGCCTGTTCGGCGAGCTCCGCCTCGAGGCGCTCCTCCTCGGTCATCTCCTTCTCGGGCGCGCTCATGCGTCCACCCCCAGCTGCGATTCGACGATCTCGCGGTAGGTGTCGTTCGTGGCCAGCAGCTCGTCGTGCGTGCCGACCCCCACCATCCGGCCGCCGTCGAGCACGACGATGCGGTCGGCATCCGTGATCGTCGAGACGCGTTGCGCGACGACGATCTTGGTCACCTGCGGCAGTTCTCGCCAGAGGGCCTGGCGCAGTTTCGCGTCGGTCGACAGGTCGAGCGCCGAGAACGAGTCGTCGAAGACGAGGATGTCGGGCTGGTGCACGATGGCGCGGGCGATCGACAGGCGCTGCCGCTGCCCGCCGGACACGTTCGTGCCGCCCTGCGCGATGCGGGCGCCCAGGCGGTCGTCCATCTCCTCGACGAAGTCGCGACCCTGCGCGATCTCGAGGGCGTGCCACAGTTCGTCGTCGGTGGCGTCCTCGCGGCCGAACCGCAGGTTCGAGGCGACGGTGCCGGTGAACAGGAACGCCTTCTGCGGGACGAGGCCGATGCCCTGCCACAGCCGGTCGAGGTCCGCCTCGCGCACGTCGACGCCCGCGACCCGGACGGATCCGCTCGTCACGTCGAACAGCCGCGGGATGAGCGACACGAGCGTCGTCTTGCCGGCGCCGGTGGATCCGACGATCGCGACCGTCTCGCCGCGCGCGGCCGAGAAGCTCACCCCCGAGAGCACGGGCTCGTCGGCTCCGGGGTAGGTGAAGGTGACGTCGTCGAACTCGACGGTGCCGGGCGTCGGGAAGGCCGACACGGGCTGGGTGGGCTTCACCAGTCCGCCCTCGACCGCGAGGACCTCGCCGATGCGGTCGGCCGACACCGCGGCGCGCGGGATCATGATCGTGATGAACGTCGCCATCAGCACACCCATCAGAATCTGACCGATGTACTGCATGAAGGCGAACAGTGTGCCGATCTGCACCGACCCCTCGTTCACCTCGATGCCGCCGAACCAGATGACCCCGACGACGGTGACGTTCAGGATGAGCATCGCGAGCGGGAACATCAGGACGAACAGCGACCCGACCTTGCGGCCGACGACCATGATGTCGGTGTTCGCGCCCCGGAAGCGCTCCTCCTCGATACGCTCGCGCACGAACGCGCGGACGACGCGGACGCCGGTGAGCTGCTCGCGCATGATGCGGTTCACCGCGTCGAGCTTCTTCTGGTAGCTGCGGAACAGCGGCACCATCCGACTGATGATGAGGATGCCGACGACCAGCAGCGTCGGCACCGACACGCCGATCAGCCAGCTGAGTCCGACGTCCTGCTGCAGCGCCATGATGATGCCGCCGATGGCCAGCAGCGGCGCGGTGACGAGCATCGTCGCGCCCATCATCGCCAGCATCTGCACCTGCTGGACGTCGTTGGTGTTGCGGGTGATGAGCGAACCGGCGCCGAACTGCGTGACCTCGCGCTCGGAGAACCCGCTGACGCGCTGGAAGACGTCGCGGCGGATGTCGCGCCCGACGGCCATGGCGGCGCGGGCGGCGAAGAACGTGGCGATGATCGAGGCGACGATCTGCCCGAGGGCGATCGTCAGCATGAGGACACCGTGCGACCAGATGTAGCCGATGTCGCCGCGGGTGACGCCGTTGTCGATGATGTCGGCGTTGAGGCGGGGGAGGTAGAGCGCGGCCATGGCGGAGGCGAACTGGAAGACCAGCACCCCGACCACCAGCCAGCGGTAGGTGCGCAGGTAGCGCACCAGGAGGGTTCCGAGCATGAGTCTCAGAGTGCCACTACCCGCCGACATGCGCGTCCCCCTGCGGGGGGATGTCCGCTGACGGCGTAGCGCCGTCAGGCCACCGCGGCGAGCAGTTCCTTCACGTGCGCGACGATCTCGCGCGGACGGAAGGGTTTGGCGACGACCTCGTCGACCCCGGCGCGGAGCGCCTCCTCGCGGTCCGAACTGTGGACACGCGCGGTGAGCATGACGATGTGGGGCTGCGGGATGCCGGCGGCCCGGATCTCACGCGCTGCCTGAATGCCGTCGGTGCCGGGCATCATCCAGTCCATCAGCACGACGCGCGGATGGTCGGCGACGACCCGTTCGACCGCCTCCCGGCCGTTGCCGGCCCGGCCGGCCACGATCCCGGCGCGGTCGAGGCTGGAGACGAGGAGCATGGCGATGTCGTCGTCGTCGTCAACCACGAGCACGGAAATCTCCACCCCCGTACTCTGACACGATCCCGGGTTGTGGACGAACCCCGGCCCCTTCATCCCTCTGCTTCCGCCCCTCCCGACGCGGCTGGTTGCTGACGCGGTGGGGGATCCTCGTGCCGCTCGTCGACATCGTGTCGGTCGCTCTGGTGCGTGCCGAGAGGCTCGGCGTCGCGCAGGCGCTGAACGCGATCGCACGCAACGACGACGTGCTGCTGGAGCGCGTCGCGCGGCTGCTCACCGCGGGCAACAAGCGGATGGTGCTGGCACCCGCGCCCGTCGACGTCGTCGCGCTCGTGGAAGAGACCGTCGCGGTCGTGACGCCCTTCGGGACCCAGGCGGGGGTGACGCTCTCGGTCGACGGCGAGGGCGTCGTCGCCGAACTCGACGCGCGCCGCATCGAGCAGGCGGTCGAGAACGTCCTCACGAACGCCGTCAAGTTCACGCCGCGCGGCCGCTCGGTGACGGTGCGCGTCGCCGGCGACGGCGAACGGGCGATCATCTCGATCTCCGACACCGGCGTCGGGATAAGCGCCGAGGACAAGCAGCGGGTCTTCGACCGGTTCTACCGGGCGAGCACGGCGAGGGAGAACGCCGTACAGGGGATCGGCGTCGGACTGTCCATCGTGAAGTCGATCGTCGACGCGCACGGCGGCGAGATCACGATCGAGAGCGAGCAGGGCCGGGGGACGACGATCGGGCTGTCGTTGCCGCGCACCCGTGGGACCCCGCCCCCGGCCGAGGAGTTCGCGCTGTCGGCATGAGAGGAACGGATGCCGGTGCGCGCGTCGCTAGGATGACGCCGTGACAGCCTCCGGAGACGAGCCCCGGGGCATCCGTTCCCCGCGGAATGCCCGGTGGCTGCGCGATGTCACCGACCGGGTCCCCACCGCGTGGCTCCCCGGCATCGTCACCGCCGTGTTCCTCGGCGCGGCGGCCGCGTTCGGCGGGCTCGAAGCCGTCGCCGCGCCCCCCATCGCGAACCTCCAGCCCGGCGACGAGCACCGCAACGACATGCTCGCGTTAACGGTGGAGCGGGCGGTGCTCATCGACTCGTTCCCCGAAGCCGGGGCATCGGCGAACGCCGAGAACGGAGAGCGGGTCCTCGCCGTCGTCGTGACCGCCGAGAACACGTGGGATCGCGCGGTGCCGGCGGAGAACGACGCGTCCCTGACCGGGATGCTCCGCGCGCCCTCGCTCGCGGACCCCGTACCCGTAGCGGCGGCCCGGTTCGATGACGGGACGAAGGAGCCGTGGCTGCAGCCGGGCCTGCCGGCCGAGCTCGTCGTGACCTGGATCATCGGCGCAGATGAACTGGCTGCGGGCGATGAGCTCGAGCTCGAACTCCGAGACTTCACCCTCCAAGAGGGCCAGATCGTCTTCTCAGGCGAGGTGTGGATCGACCCGGTGGTGAGTGCGCGGGTGTCGGTGCCGGTGACCGACGTCGGATCCGGCGCCGACGCCCAGCCCGAGGAGGAGGGACAGTGAGGCGCTGGGCGGTGTGGACGATCGGCATCACCCTGCTGGTCATCGCGTGGGGTGTCGCGAAGGTGACCCCCGGTACGGAACTCACCGAAGCCTCTTTCGTGACGGAGGCGCGAGTCGGAGAACGGGCCGTCGGCTCGCAGCTGGTGCTGACCGTCGTGGACATCGCAGTGGCGAGCGCCGTCTCTGACTCGCGCGGATGGACCGCGGAGGGAGAATGGCTGGTCGTGGATCTCGACGTTTCGGCGAGAACGAGCGAAGAGCTCGCCCTGCTCGCCACCGCGAACCTCATCATCGACGGCCGCACGTACCGGGCCAGTGAGCGACCCGAGTCGCTTCTCGACGAGTCGCTCGGCGCGGGGATCACGACGAGCGGCAGCCTCGCGTTCGAGTTGCCTCAGGATGCCGACGCGAAGCACGCGACTCTGCGATTCGCGCCGAAGGGCGGCGATGTCCGTCTCGACTCCGTGACCGAGATGACGGTCGACCTCGACGACGTGCCTCGGCAGGGATCGCGCGAACTTCGACCGACCGTCGGAGGCGGACTGTGAGTGCGTGGTGGCGAAGGAATCGACGTGCGTTGCTCGCGGTCGTCATCCTGATACCGCTGACGGTCGGAGTCGCAGGCGGATGGGAGTTCTGGAAGCGCGTCCAGGGGCGACCGACGTTCGCCGTCACCGCCGCAGCCGGGAGCACGATCGATTTCGACGGCATCACCTTCGGTCCGGCGACGGCGGCGGAGGTCTCGTCCCCCGCCATCGATCTCGCTCCCGACTCGAAGGTCATCTCCGTCAGTGTGCCCGTCGATCGGCACGGAGCTGCAACCGCGTGCTCGATTCCCGTCCTCAGGGAGCTCAGCGGTCAGGGGCGGCTCTGGGAAGCCGACCACCAGCTTCTCCGCTGGGATTCGAGCCTGTACACCTTCTGCCCGTCGGATCCCAAGTGGGACTCATTCCCGGACGGGCCTTTCACGATCGACGTGCCCTTCATCGTTCCCGACGAAGTCTCCGGCGAGCTCGGCGTCGAGTTCACGCTCATCGACGAGCTGCCGCGCTACCTTCGACTCGTCGTCGTGCCCTGAGTCGACGACCGGCGCTCCGATGAGGGCACCAACCGTCGCGTCGTATGCGCCCGCGATGAGCGACACCCGGATCGGTTCGATGACGAGCGCCGGGATACCGAGGAGGAGCCCGCCGGCGGCGCGCCAGAAGTCGTCGACGCCGTGCGGTCCGATCACCCGCGTCAGACCGAAAGTCAGGAGCGGGTCGAGCAATTGGACGACGACGTACGCAAGAACGTAGGCACCGACGAGGACCGGCCCGCCGCGCCACATGAGTACGAGTGTGCGCCAGATGGGTTGGAATCGGGATCCGACTCCGGAGCCGATGTCGCCGAGACGTCGACGCAGGCGTTGCGGGAGCGTGCCGTACCGAGCGCGTGCACGCTGCACGAGATCCCCGCGCCACTGCACGCCCTGGGGCGCCACCGCCTGGCCGTAGACGACGCCGGCGACGGTCAACCATGCGAGGGGAAGCGCGATCAACCCCACTACTTCGCCGACGACGAGAGCGACGGTGTCCCAGGCCCACCCGAGCGGGGCGAAGAACGACCCGGCTGCCTCGCGGAGGCCATCGACCCACTCGATCGCGCGGCGTGACTGCACCCACGACGTGACCTCGGTGACGAGGTCCCCGAGCAGCAGCACGGTGAGGAAGACCCACAAGCCTTCCAGATAGGTCGCGGCGAGCCCGGTCCAGCGGGGCAGACGTGTGTTCCATCGCCCCCACGCCCACCGGCCGACGAAGGCGGCGATCACGACGGCGACGGTCCACGGTTCCCAGGTGAGGGAGGCGACGGTGCCCGAGGTGTCGACTTCCACGCCGGAGATCACTCCGGTCAGACCGCGGCCGAGTCTCACCTGGGCTGCCGTGTCGACGTAGACGGCGAAGTCCGCTTTCAAGAGGCCGATCGCGCCGTAGATCGCCATGAACGGCAGAGTCGAGGAGAGCATCGCGTCGCGGAACGCCACCCGTCGGGCGCGCGGCTCCGTCGGCGGCGGTGCGATCGCACCGAGCCGCACCATCCCGTCGCGGAGCACGAGGAACATCGCGACGAGGCTGATGAGCTTCGCGAGGATCGCCAACGGCAGCAGCAGGATGCCGCCGAGCGCGGTGTACCCGCCGACGTACCCGGCGACCTCGAGGCCGACGTACCGGCCGAGCGTCCCGGCCAGGTACCACGCGAGCAGCGCCGGCCAGTGACGCACGAGGAGGCGCCACGTGAGGCCGAGCATGGTTCGCACGGTCTCACCGTAGTGGCACCGACGCGGCGACGCCCGCCCGACCACAGGGATCGGACGAGCGTCGGCGGATGCGGCGACTCAGCCGGCGCCGCCGCCTGAGTCGCCGGTGCCCCGGCGGCCCTGACGCTCGCGCGCCTCGCGCTTCGCGGCGGCCGCGGCGAGCTCTGCCCGGATCGTGTCGGTGCGCACGTCGGTCGGGCGGTCACCGGCATCCCACATCCGGTCCACGGCCGCCTGCGGGTGTCCCTCTTCGGCGGCGAGCGACGCCTCGAGCGCGCGTTCGTACCGGCTCTGCCGACGCTTGAGCCACAGACCCGCGACGAGCATGACCGCCAGCACCGAGTACGCGACGGCGGCGAACGGGTGCAGCACGAGGTCGGCGAGGTCGCCCTGGCTCAGCTGCAGCGCCTTGCGCAGCTGCTGCTCGCCCATGGGGCCCAGGATGAGTCCGACGATGAGCGGCGCGATCGGGAAACCGAACCGGCGCATGAAGTACCCGAGCGCCCCGACGACCAGCAGGATCGCGATGTCGAGGGTCGAGAAGCTGACGGCGTACGCCCCGAGGACGGCGAACGTGATGATGCCCGCGTAGAGGTAGGGCCGCGGGATTTGCAGCAGCTTCACCCAGATGCCCGCCAGCGGCAGGTTCAGGATGATGAGCAGCACGTTGCCGATGTAGAGGCTCGCGATGAGCGCCCACACCAGGTCGCCCTGGTTCTGGAACAGCTGCGGACCGGGCTGGATGCCGTACGACTGGAACGCCGTGATGATGATCGCCGCGGTCGCCGTCGTCGGCAGTCCGAGCGTCAGCAGCGGCACGAGCACACCGGCCGCAGCCGCGTTGTTCGCGGCCTCCGGACCGGCGACGCCCTCGATCGCACCGCGACCGAACTGGCTCTTGTTCTTCGACAGGCTCTTCTCGCTCGCGTACGAGAGGAAGGTCGCGACGTCCGCGCCGCCGGCGGGGATCGTCCCGACGGGGAAGCCGATGAACGTGCCGCGCAGCCACGGCTTCCACGAGCGCTTCCAGTCCTCGCGGGTCATCCAGTTGCGCCAGCCGCGGGTGACGGGGATCACCGGGATCGGTCCGTGCCGCAGGCGGGCGGCGACGTAGAACGCCTCGCCGATCGCGAACAGGCCGACCGCGACGAGCACGACGCTGATGCCGTCCGACAGCGCCAGGACACCGAGGGTGTAGCGCGCCTGGCCCGTGGTCACCTCGGTGCCGATGAGCCCGATGAGCAGGCCGATGCCGAGCGAGGCGAGACCGCGCGCTGGCGACGAGCCGAGCAGCGCGCCGACGGTGATGAAGGCGACGACGATGAGCGCGACGAAGTCCGCCGGCGCGAGGTTCACCGCGAAGCGCGCGATGATCGGGGCGAACAGCGTCAGCAGCGCGGTCGCGATCGTCCCGGCGACGAACGAGCCGATCGCCGCGGTCGCGAGCGCCGCGGCGCCTCGGCCGAGCTTGGCCATCTTGTTGCCTTCGATGGCGGTGATGACCGACGCCGATTCGCCCGGGGTGTTGAGCAGGATGCTGGTGGTCGAGCCGCCGTACATGCCGCCGTAGTAGATGCCCGCGAACGTGATGATCGCCGCGGTGGGGGAGAGCGAGTAGGTCAGCGGCAGCAGCAGCGCCACGGTCATCGCGGGACCGATGCCGGGGAGGACGCCGACAGCGGTGCCGACGATCACGCCGATGAAGGCGAAGAGGAGGTACTCGGGCTGCAGCGCCGTCGCGAAGCCCTCCATGAGGGAGTTCAGTGCTTCCATGATCTCTTCCGATCAGCCGAACAGGGGACCGGGGCCGTACCACCAGTCGAAGGCCATGCCGCGGGGAAGCGACAGGCCGAGGCCCTCGCCGAACAGCAGTTGGGTGCCGACGCCGAGCACGAGCCCGGCGAGGAAGGCGACCCACGGGCGCTTGGCGCCGAGGGTCCAGGCCGCTCCGCCGAACAGGAGCGCGGCGACCATCCACCAGCCGAGGATCTCGAGCAGGACGATGACGCCGACGACGAGTCCCACGAGCTTGAGGATCGTCCACCAGTCGGTCGCCGCGTTCGGGTCGATGTCCTCGCCGTCCTCGGGGGCGGCGACCTTGCCGCGCACGGCGGCGACGACCAGGAAGGCACCCGAGGCGAGGAGGATCGCCGAGACGAGGAACGGGAACACCTGCGGGCCGATCACCCCGCCGGCAGGAACGCGGATCGAGAACGCGCCGACCAGGGCGAACACCCCCAGGGCGACGATCACGCCGGCGAAGATCAGGTTGCCGATGCGGTCCGCCCCCCAGCCGGGGCGCGCAGTCTCCTGCGCACCCCGGTCCAGAGTGCTCTCGCTCATGACACGAGACCGATGTTCTTCAGGGTGCTCGTCACATCGGTGACGTTCTCGTCGACGAAGGTCGAGAACTCGTCGCCGGTGAGGAAGGCGTCTGTCCAGCCGTTGGTCTCGAGCGCCTCCTGCCAGGCGGCCGACTCGTGCATCTCGGTGACGAGGTTCACAAGGCCCTCGGCATCCGCGTCGCTGATGCCGCCGGGGGCCAGCAGGCCGCGCCAGTTCGTGTACGTGATGTCGAAGCCCTCGTCGATCATCGTCGGGGTGTCGGGCAGCAGCTGGGCCGGCTCGTCGCTCGAGACGGCGAGGGCGCGCAGGTCGCCGGACTCGACGTACTCGGCGAACTCGCCGACACCCGAGATGCCCGCCGCCGCGTTGTTGCCGAGCAGCAGCGAGACCGCCTCGCCGCCACCGGCGTTCGGGATGTAATTGAGCTTCTCGGTGATGCCGGCGCCGTCGAGGCCGGCCTCCTCGAGCAGGAGGCCCGCGAGGATGTGGTCGGCGCCACCGGCGGAGCCGCCGGTGATCGTGACCGACTGGCCGTCCGCGACGACCGCATCGACGAGGTCCTGCAGGGTCTGGTACTCGCTGTCGGCCGGAACGACGACGACGAGGGGCTCCTCGGTGAGGCGCGCGATCGGAGTGGCGTCCTCGATGCGGTTCTCGGCGGCGTTCGTCTCGACCGCGCCGACCATCACGAGGCCGGTCACCATGAGGGTGTACGGGTCCTTCTCGTTCGCGAGGCTCGCGAGGCCGACGGTGCCGCCGGCGCCGCCGATGTTGGTGACCGCGGCCGTGCCGACGAGGTCCTCGTCGGTGAGCACCGCCGAGACGGCGCGGCCGGTCTGGTCCCAGCCGCCGCCGGGGTCGGCGGGGACGATGATGCTGACGTCGCCGACCTGGGCAGCCGCCTCCTCGGACTCCGCGCCGCCGCCGCCGACGGCAGCGCCGCGGGGGTTGCAGCCGGACAGGGTGAGGGCGGCGACGCCCGCGAGGGCGATGATCGCGAGGGACTTGCGCATGGGGGGACTCCTCTTCGAGTTCCGTCGAGGCATCCTCGCCCCGACGTCCGTTCGCACAGACGCTAGGCACCGCGCCGAGGGCTGTCGCGCTTGCGCAACTAAGAGCGAGTTCGGAAAGTATTGGTCCCGCTCGCGGTGGGCATGTCCGGGCGCCGCAGGGGAGAATGAGCGCGTGCCCCGAGCGATGTCGCTGAGATGGCAGCTGCTGCTGCTGCAAGCCTTCATCGTCTGCGTCGTCATCGTGATCGCCGGGGTCGTCGCGATCTCCCTGCAGGAGCGCTCCATCCGAGAGTCCTACCGGGAGCGGATGGTGGGGGTGGCCCTCTCGATCAGCAGGCTCCCCTCCATCGCCGAGGCGTTCGACGACCCCGACCCGAGCGCCACGATCCAGCCGCTCGCCGAGGTCATCCGCGAGGCATCCGATCTCACCTACGTCGTCGTAACGGATGCCGCCGGCATCCGTTACTCGCATCCGAACGAGGACCGCATCGGCGAGGCTGTGTCGACCGACCCGTCGGCACCGCTGTCGGGCCAGGTGTGGTCGGGTACCGAGACCGGGACCCTCGGCGAGTCGTACCGCGTGAAGGTGCCGCTGTACGCCGGCGGCGCCGTCTCGGGCGAGGTCATCGGATCCGTCTCGGTCGGCGTGCTCGAGTCGGAGCTCGCCGCCGACGTGCAGTCGCGGCTGCCGTGGCTGCTCCTCGCGCTCGGCGGCTCGGCCGTCGTCGGCGTGTTCGGTGCAGCCGGGGTCGCGACCCTCATCCGTCGTCGCATCCTGGGCCTCGAGCCGGAGCAGATCGCCGAGCTCGTCGCCGAACGCGAGACGATGCTGCACCGTCTGTCGGAGGGGGTGGTCCGCGTCGACCGCGACGGGGTCGTCGCGAGCGCGAACGACGCCGCCGTGCGCCTGCTCGGGGCGGGACCGCTCATCGGCGAGCGAGCCTCGGACGTGCTCGAGGGACCGATCCACGAGGTCCTCGTCAACGGGGAGCGCGAGGGGCGCCTCGTCCTCGCCGGGGAGCGTCCGCTCATCGCCCGAGCGACGGGTCTGTACGACGACGACGGCAAGCCGGTCGGCGGCACCCTGCTGCTGCGCGACCACACCGAACTCCACCAGGCGGTCCGCGAGATGGATGGCCAGCAGTCGCTCACCGACGGACTGCGCGCGCAGGCGCACGAGTTCGCGAACTCGATGCACGTCGTGTCGGGGCTCCTCGAACTCGGTGCCTGGGACGACGCGCGCGACTTCATCGCGCGGATGCAGCCAGGCGGCTCGCTCGACATCGGCGCCGCCAGCGAGCAGCTGGGGCCCGAGCTCGCGGCTCTCCTCTCGGCGAAGCTCGCGCGCTCGCGCGAACTCGGCATCACCTTCTCCATCGACGCCGAGGGCATGGTCCCCGCTGCTGTGACCGGGGACCTCGTCACGGTGGTCGGCAACCTCGTCGACAACGCGTTCGACGCGTGCCGCGCCGGCGACACGCTCGCGCTCGCCGTGCACGCCGGCGCCGAGGGGGTCAGCGTCGTCGTCGAGGACAGCGGTCCCGGCGTCGATCCCGCGCTCGCCGACCGGGTCTTCGACGAGGGCGTCAGCACGAAGGATCCGAGCGCCCGCACCCGCGGCGTCGGCCTCGCCCTCGTCCGCCGCATCGCCCGCCGCCACTCGGGCGACGTCGTCCTCAGCCGGTCCGCCCTCGGCGGGGCGCGCTTCGCCGTCGTCCTCCCCGTCCCCGCGAGGGTCTCGTGAGCCTCCGCGTCCTGGTCGTCGACGACGCCCCTGCCGTCGCCCAGCTGCACGGCCGCTTCGTCGACGCCCATCCGCAGTGCGAACTCGTCGGCACGTCGGCATCCGGTCCCGATGCCGTCGACGCCATCCGCTCCCTCGAACCCGACCTCGTGCTGCTCGACGTGCACTTGCCCGGCTTCTCGGGTATCGAGGCACTCCGCGCGGTAAGAGCGGATGCCGCCGTCCGCCAGCCCGAAGTCGTCGCCGTCACCGCGGCCCGCGACGTCGAGACCGTCCGCGACGCGCGGCTCATGGGCGTGCGGCACTACATCGTGAAGCCGTTCACCGCCCACGACCTGCACCAGCGGATCGACGACGTCATCGCCGAGCGGGGAGCCGCGGCATCCGGCGGCACCCTCGACCAGACCCGGATCGATGCCGTCATGCGGCCCTCTGCCCGGCGCTCGCTGCCGAAGGGGCTCACACGCGAGACGCTCGAGCTCGTGCACGACGCGCTGCGCCGCCTCGGCGGCGGGACTGCCGCCGACCTCGCCGCGGAGCTCGGCCTCTCGCGGGTGAGCTGCAGGCGCTACCTCGAGCACCTCGCCGACGAGGGCGCCGCCCGCCGCACGATGGACTACGCGACCGCCGGGCGGCCGAGCACGCGATACGTCGTCTAGGACTCTCAGCGTCGGGCGACGTACTCCTCGATGATCACTCCGGAATCGAACGCTCGCGTCCCCACGAGATCGAACGTTCGTGGCTCGAACGCGGATTCCCCGAACAGGGGGATGCCGGAGCCGAGGACCACCGGATTGCGCTTGAGGATCAGCCGATCGATCTCGGGGAGCAGCGAACCGGCGAGCTCGCCACCGCCGCAGAGCCAGATGTCTCCACCTGGCTCGCGCTTCAGCTCCCGCACGGTGCGGAGCGGCTCACGGGTGACGGCGATGTCGGGGTCGAACCCGCCGCCGTCCGCGCGCGTCGCCACGATCTGTCGCAGGTGAGGGTAGGGACTCGTCACTCCGATCTCGAGTGCCGGCCTCAGGGTGTCGCGGCCCATCATCACGGTGTCGAAGCGGCCCGCGGTGACCCGGATGCCGAGGGCGTCGGCGACGTGGGCCGGGAGCGTCTCCGGGAACTCGGTCAACAGGACGGTCATGTGGTCGCCTGCCGCCAGGAACGCGTCCGTTTCACCGTCCGGTCCCGCGATGGCACCGTCGAGGCTGACGGCGACGTAATAGACCAGCTCGCGCATGGCATCTCCAATCACTACTTCTGTCGTGGTCAACGTACGACATCTGTCGTGGAATCGCTAGAGTCACCTCATGGTCCGCAACCAGGAACGACGCGCCGCCCTTGCGGATGCGGGGATCCGCGTCCTCGCCACCGAGGGCGCCCGAGGCCTCACGCATCGCGCCGTGGACGCCGCCGCCGGCACACCTCGCGGAACCGCGTCGAACTACTTCGCCACGAGAGCGGACCTCATCGCCGCTCTCGTGCAGCGGATAGGCGAACGGCTCACCCCAGACCCGGCCGTCTCCGCGCTCCTGCGCCATCGTCAGCCGGGCCGCGAGGTGTTCGGGGACTACGTCCGCGACATCGTCCGTCGTCTGATGGC
Organism: Microbacterium gawkjiense; assembly: GCF_031932225.1. NCBI lineage: Bacteria > Bacillati > Actinomycetota > Actinomycetes > Micrococcales > Microbacteriaceae > Microbacterium > Microbacterium gawkjiense. Next base: position 903,660 of record NZ_JAUZVV010000002.1, on the reverse strand, counting down.
CGACCCGCACGTCACCCTCGCCCTTTTCGAGTTGCGGCTGGAGGCCGCGCGTCGTCCCGACGTGGCGGGCGCGCTCGCCGAGTGGCGGCGTCGGTCCTTCGAGGACGACGTCGCCTTCAACCGCACAGCCGGACTTCCGGGCGGCGCCGTCGAGATCGCACTGTTCCACTTCGCCGTCGACGGGTTGGTCTTCGACCGGCTGACCCAGCCGCTCGATGACGGCCTCGACATCGACGACGCGGTCGACGCACTCGTCTCCCGGTTGCTGCCGTGACCGGGCCGAGTGGGACCACGTTCACGGAGGTGACCCGTGTCGCGTGCGCGCCGGAGGTGCTGTTCGACCTCTCGCTGTCGATCGACGCGCACCTCGACTCCATGCGGCGGTCGCGCGAGCGCGCCGTCGCCGGGGTGACGAGCGGGACGATCAGGCTGGGGGAGAGCGTCACCTGGCGCGCCCGCCACTTCGGCGTGATGTGGACGATGACCTCGCAGATCACCGCGCTCGAGCGCCCGCGTCGGTTCGTCGACGAGCAGGTGCGCGGACCGTTCCGGGTCTTCCGTCACGAGCACCGGTTCGAGCGGGACGGGGTCGTCACGGTCATGACCGACACCGTCACCCTGCGCTCGCCGCTGCTCGGGGTGATCGTCGAACCGCTCCTGCTGCGCCCGTACATGCAGCGGCTGATCCGTACGCGGAACGCGGTGCTGGTCCGGAAAGCCGCCGCGGCCTCGGGTGGCCGGGCGGCCTGACGCGGCGACTCTGCCCGTCCACCGGGGATTTCGGCGTCGCGCGCGATAGCGTGGGAGCGCGTCCGTCGCGCACCGAGAGGAATCCATGAGCACTGGCAGTGAACCGACACACGCCTCCGCGCACGTCACCGGTGGGTCGGCACGGTTCACGACGGTCGACGGCGCCGAACAGACCCTCGACGCTCCTGACGCCGACGGCGTGCGCCGCCTCATCGTCGACCGGGTGAGAGCGGATGCCGCGGCCGCCGGCACGGCGATCGAACTGCGCACGAGCGGCGACCGCGGTGAGCATCGCCTGATCGTGGGACCTTCGGGCGAGATCGACGTCGAGGTGGATGACCGCACCGTCACCCGTGCGGAGCTGCGCCAGCAGGCGTGGTGGACCACGGACCCCGAGCCGGTGCACGAGGCCGAGGCTGACGAGGACGACGCTCCCGCCGCGGAGGCTGAGCCCGAGGTGGATGGCGCGGAGCCCGCGCTCGTCGCCGAGGTGCCGGCGTTCTTCCCGCCGTCGTCGAACCCTCTCCCGGAGTCCGCCGAGCGGCCCCCCGTCTTCGACAGCGGGGACGACGACGACCTCGACGAGGACGACGCCACGGCGCCGGCCGAATGGGCACCCGCCCGCGTGACCGAGATCCCCGCAGCCGTTCCGGCGACGGGGACCGACCCCGTCGACGTCGCGCGCGCGTCGTTCGACGCGGACGCCGCGCCCGCGTCCGAGCAGGAGCCCGCAGCCGAGCCGGAGCCCGCGGACGAACCGGAGCCCGCAGCCGAACCGCACAGCACAGCGACCGCCACGCCCGAGGCGCCGGCCCCCACCGACGGCGCACCCGCGCCCGAGACCGCGTTCGAGGCATCCGCCTCCAACGGGTCCCGTCCCTCTTTCATCGAGCCTCCCGAGGTTCACCCCGCCACCGTTTCGGGCTGGCGCTCGTTCTTCGTGCGGATCGGCATCCCGATCAAGCCGTCGAAGGCGGAACTCGCGCGTGCGGAGCGCGAGAAGGCGGTCTCGCGTCAGTGGGCCGGATGCCGCGCCATCGCCGTCGCCAACGGCAAGGGCGGCGTCGGCAAGACCATGACGACCGCGGTGCTGTCGGCGGTGTTCGCGCGCCACGGCGGCGGCAACGTCCTCGCGTGGGACAACAACGACACCCGCGGCACCCTGGGGTGGCGCACCGAGCAGGGCGACTACGACACGACGATCCGCGACCTGCTCCCCGAAGCATCGCGGCTGCTCGAGGCGACCGCATCCGTCTCCGACATCGCACGATTCGTTCATCACCAGTCCGTCGACCGCTACGACGTGCTGCGCTCGAACCCCGAACTGCTCGCGGCCGATCAGCGCATCACGACCGCCGACTTCGACCTGCTCGCACAGGTCGCGGCGCGGTACTACCGCATGGTCATCTTCGACTCGGGCAACGATGAGTCGGCCGACCGCTGGCTGCGCATGATCGATTCGGCGCATCAGCTCGTCGTCCCGACCCTCGCCGCCCCCGAGTCGGCCGAATCCGCCGCCCTCCTCCTCGACGCGCTGCGCAAGCGCGACGAGCACTCGCGCCGCCTCGCCGACGGCGCCGTGGTCGTCGTCGGGCAGTCCGAGCGTGCCGGCATCGGCGCCGCGCAGCGCATCGCCGCCGGCTTCGAGGGTCACGTCCGCGCGGTCGAGATCATCCCGTTCGACGACGCGCTCAAGGCCGGCCGCATCCGGTACGACGCCCTGCAGTCGCGCACGAAGGACGCCTGGATGCGCGCGGCCGCCGCCGTCGCGGACGGCCTCTAGACCGGCGACCAGGTGCGCGCCGCGACGGGAGTTCTGCTCGCGCTCGCCATCCTCGCCGGTGTTGCGCTGATCGCCGGCCTCTGGCTGGACACGCGCGAGAACGTCGAGACGCGCTGCTGGCTGGATGACGCCCCCGCGGGCGTCTCAGTGTCGGAGTCGGCGCTCATCTCCGCTGTGGAGACAGTCTGGCCGGTCGGACGACGGTGCGATTGGGAGCCCGCCGCCGGCGACGGCGTCATCGTCACCCAGACGGGGTGGGCTCGAACGGCCGTCTTCGTCGTCGTCGGCTTGGCGAGTGCCGTGTGGGCTGTCGTGGGCGCCGCCCGGCGTCGGCGAGCGGCTGCCGTGCCCTTCGCCGTGTGCGTGGCACTCGTCGCCGTGGTCGTCTTCTGGACGGGCTGACCGGGTCGATCAGCGGACGGGCCCGCGGAAACCTTCGATGGGACGCTCGTCCCACGTCGTGAACGGATCGTCGCCCACCTCGGCCATGAGGGCGGGACGCGCCGCAGCCGCTGCCTCCGCGGACTCCCACAGTGCGATCCCGACGAGGCGACCGCCCTCGTCGTCGACCACACCCGTCCACTCGAGCCCGGGCTGCTCGCGGGCGACCCGGCTGTAGCGGCGCATCGAGTCGATCACCGCGTCACGATGTCGCGGCTGGGGTGAATGTAAAGAGACCACAGCGAACGGCATGGCCGGTAGTCAATCACCCGTCGGCGGGCCGGACCACCCGTGTCGGCCGCCGCTGCAGGTCGCCGCCGCAGTTCGGACAGGCGGGTCCAGGGAAGCCATTGCGGCACGCGGCGCACCATGTGCACTCGTACGAGCAGACGTACGCTTCACCGTCCGGAGGCAGATCGCGCGCACAGGACTCGCAGTTCGGGCGCATCTCCAGCATCCTCCGAAGATAGGACGGGCGATGAGGTCGCCGCTGTCGCGCTGGTGCCGTGCGGCGTCGGAATCCTGCCGAATCCGCGCCGGCGACATGGGGGAGGATGGGGAAATGACCGGTGAGACGGACGCCACGCGGCTGATCGAGGTCGCCGCGCGGCTGAGCGTGGCTCCCGCCGGTGATTTCGTCGCGCTGCGCGCCGAGGCCGCGGCGGAGGCATCCGACAAGGATCTCGCGGCGGCGATCAAGAAGCTCCGCAAGCCGGTCCTCGCCGCCTGGGTCGTCAACCTGCTCGCGTCCGATGACGCAGACGCGCTCACCCCGGCCGCCGAGCTCGCCGACGAGTTCCGCGAAGCAGTGGATGCCGGCGATGCTCGCGCTCTCGCCGATCTCACCCGGCGCCGTCGCAGCATCCTCCGTGACCTCGTCGATCGCGCCGTGCGGCGTGCGGGCGAGCGCGGTGCGGACGTCGGCGCCGCCGTCCGCACCGCAGTCGAGCAGACCCTCGACGCCGCGCTGCGGGATCCGGATGCCGCGGCTGCCGTCGCCAGCGCCCGGTTGCTACGCCCCATCGAGGCGACCGGAATGGACGCGCCCGACCTCTCCGACGCGGTCTCGGGACCCTTCGACGTCGCCTCAGCCCGGCCCGAGGCGACCGACGACCTCGCCGAGCGTCGCGCGGCCCGCGAGGCCGCGCGAGCAGCGGCCGAGGCGCGACGTCACGCCGAGAGTCTCGAGCGCGACCTCGATCGCATCGAGGACCGCTGGCAGGCGGCGCAGGAGAAGGCGTCGTCGCTCGAGGACCGCCTGGCGGAACTCGACCGTGAGCGCGCCCGCCTCGAGGACGAGGCCGAGCGGGCACGCGCCGAGGTCGAGGACCTCGCCGAGCAGCGCCGCCGAGCCCGTACCGCCGCGACGAAGGCACGGTCCGCGGCCGACCGTGCGGCCGACTGATCAGCCGCGCGCGCGGTGCTGGTCGAGTGCGGTCGTGGCGGTCGACCAGACGAGGGTCTGCGCGACCTCCTCAGCCCGGTCGTACCGCGGCCCCGTGAGGACCACGTATACGGCGCCGACGACGTCGATGTAGCCGGCGACCTCGCCGGCGATCCGGACCTCGTAGCGGTCCTCCGCGATCAGGTCCCACTGGATGCGCGACGCTCGGTGTGCGGCATCCGCCGGTCGACGCGTCGGCAGTGCGCGCAGCGTCTCCGAATCCACGAACATGTTCTGCACCTCGTTCCGCTCACCCCGTCGACACCTGTCCCAGGTGACCACCATCGCCCCGCGCACCCGCGCGGCGGAGGGGATTGACGCGGCCCGGGGCGCGCGCTACCCGACGGCGGGCGAGCGTTCCGCGGCCTCGCGGACGGCCGTCGTGACCGTCTCAAGGAGCGGCGACGAGAGGTTCCAGCGCTGCCAGAACAGGGGGACCTCGACCGTGTCGTCGGCCAGAATGACGAGCGAGCCGTCGGCGACGCCGGCCTCGAATTGGCCGGGCAGCAGCATCCCCCACCCCAGGCCGATCGTGATCGCCTGCGCGAACTCGGCCGACGCGCTGATGATGTGGCGGGGGGCGTCCCGCCGGGCGCCGTGTCGGCGTGCGAACGCGCTCTGCAGCGTGTCGTGACGGTCGAAGTCGACGCGCGGTGCGGCTTCGAGCGCGGCCCGCCCGAGCCCCTGCGGGAACCACCGATCTGCGAAGCCCCGCGTCGCGATGGCGGTGTACCGCATCCGCCCCAGGGGTGAGGAGACGCATCCGGCCACCGCGTCGCGCTGCGAGGTGACGGCCGCCATGACCGTGCCCGCCGCGAGCAGCTGCGCCGTGCGTTCCTGGTCCTCGCGGTGCAGCTCGAACGTGACCGGGTGCGCGGCGGTGACGGCGGTGAGCGCCGGTAGGAACCAGGTGATGAGCGAGTCGGCGTTGACGGCGAGCGGCACCACTGCCGAGCCCGCCTCGTCGCCCAGGGCGGCGCGGGCGTCGTGCTCGAGCAGGTCGAGCTGACGCGCGAGACGCACGAGCGGCTCGCCCGCCTCCGTCGCGGTCACCGGCTTGGTGCGCCGCAGCACCACCCGGCCGACGCGCTGCTCGATGACACGGATGCGCTGGCTGACCGCGCTCGGGGTGATCCCGAGCCGTGCGGCCGCGCGATCCAGCGTGCCGGCGTCGACGGCGGCGGCCAGCGTGCGCAGGTGCTCGAACGGGATGTCCACGCCACCAGCGTAGTGAAGCGATGCTTCAGATGATGCAGAATCCTTCGCTGTACTGCAGAAGACGAGCTGCCTACCGTGGGACCTGTGACTCCCGAACTCGCCGCCCTCCTCTCGGGCCTCGGACTCTGCCTCGGTCTCATCGTCTCGATCGGCGCGCAGAACGCGATCGTGCTGCGCCAGGGTCTGCGGCGCGAACACGTGGGGATCGTCGTGCTCGTCTGCGTCGTCAGCGACGCGATCCTGCAGACCCTCGGTGTCGCCGGCGTCGCGACCCTCGTCACCGCCCACCCGTGGCTCGAGACGATCGCGCGGTGGGCGGGTGCGGCGTTTATCGTCGGGTTCGCCGTCGTGAGCGCGCGGCGCGCCTGGCGCGGCGGCGGCAGCCTCGAGGCCGCCGAGCCGGAGGGGACGACGGATGCCGCGGCCTCCGGCACCGTCCTCGTCCGGCCGCGCGCGGCGACGAGGACCGCGACGCTCCTGACCATCCTCGCCGTCACCTGGTTGAACCCCCACGCGATCGTCGAGACGACCGTCGTGCTCGGGTCGGTGGCGGCGACGCACGGTGACGCGCGCTGGTTCTTCCTCGCCGGCGGCGTCGCCGGCAGCACCCTCTGGTTCGTGGTGTTCGGCTACGGCGCGCGCTACCTCGCGCCGCTCCTGCGCACGGCACGCGCGTGGCGCATCCTCGACGGCGGCATCGCCGTCATCATGCTCGTCATCGCCGTCAGCCTCGTCCTCGGCTGATCGGGCGGGGATGCCGCGGCGCGGCGACCGTCAGTGCGCGGCGTCGTACGCGTCGAGCACCTGAGCCGGTACGCGACCGCGCTCCGAGAGCTGGTAGCCGTTCTTCGCGGCCCACTCGCGGATCGGTGCGTAGTCGCGCTGCCCGGCTCGCTTCTGCTTGCGGCCGCCGCCGTTCGACGAGGTGGCCGCGCGTGAGGTCGTCCCGCGCGACGAGACACGACGCGCGGCGTCGATGTACGGCGCCAGGACCTCGCGCAGCGCGTTCGCGTTGTCGTGGGTGAGGTCGATCTCGTAGGCGGTGCCGTCGAGGGAGAAGAGCACGGTCTCTCCGTCGCCGACCTCGAGGACGGTGCCGTCCAGGTCGTCGACGAGCTGATGCACGATTTTGCGAGCCATGCGCTCACCCTAGTGGCGCGCGTACTCGCTACGGCAGAAGTCCGGCCCGGCGCGCCTTGGCGACGGCGGCATGGCGGGTCGAGGCATCCAGTTTCGCCATCGCCGCCTGCAGGTACGACTTGACCGTCCCCTCGCGCAGCGACAGCGACGCGGCGATCTCGGCATTGGTGGCGCCGAGCGCGCAGCAGGCGAGCACATCGAGCTCGCGCGGCGAGAGGGCGACGTCGAGCGATGCCTCGGCCGCCGCCGGTCGCGACATCCCCGCAAGGCGCTTCTCGACCGCCGCGATCCGCTCCCGCAGGTCGGGGTCGGTGACGGATGCCGCGATGCTCCGCAGCTCGGCGTAGCTCTCGCGCAGGTCCTCCTGCGCGGAGGCGGGCAGGGCGGGTTCGGCGGGCGTCAGTGCGGCGACACGACGGTCGACTTCCTCGCGGACGCGCAGCTCGGTCGCGAGCATGTCGGCGGCGCGGAAGGCGGGCCGGCTGACGAGGTCCCCCACGGGGCCGGGGGTCCACGACCCGCAGTAGACGATGCCGCGCGGGCGGCCGGTGACGACGACGGGAACGGCCAGCAGGGTCGAGATGCCCTCGCCGAGGATGGCGCGGTCGTAGTCGTGCGTGATCGTGCGCGCGGTGCGGTAGTCCAAGGCGAGGCGCGGTCGCTTCTCGATCATCGCGGCGCCGCCGAGACCGCGACCGGCTTCGACGACGAGTCCCTCGATGCTGCGGGTGCGGGTGCCCGAGATCGCCGTGACGTGCACGGCGCCGCCGCGTTCGAGACCGCCGAAGACGACGGGAAAACGCGTCTGACGAGCCAGATCCGACACGGCTCGGGAGACGAGCCGCGTGTCCGCGTCGCTCTCGACCGACGATCCCACGCGTACCTACTTCCGGGGGTGACGGCACCTCTGCCGCCTTCGTACGGTCGAACCTACCACGCGGCCGATTCTCAGGAACGGCCCCGTGCGAGCACCGTCGCTCACCCCATGAGGCAAGGAGGCCACATGTCGTCCCAGTCACCCCACGGAGGCGTGGAAGGGAGTGCCATCGACTACGTCGCGGTCGAACGATCGCCGCGGTTCGTCGAGCTGAAGAAGAAGCACCGCAGCGTCGTCTTCCCGCTGGCCGTGCTCTTCCTCATCTGGTACTTCGTCTACGTCATGCTCTCGTCCTTTGCTCCGGACTTCATGGCGCAGGAGGTGTTCGGTCACATCACGATCGGCCTGCTCCTGGGCCTCGGACAGTTCGTCACCACATTCGCCATCACGATGGGCTACGTCGCCTTCGCGAACCGCAAGCTGGACCCGATCTCCTCGGAGATCCGGGCAGGCCTCGAACGGCAGGAGGCCCGATGACCCCCGTGCTCCTCGCCGCGGCCCCCGCCGGCGCTGCGACGAACAACCCCGTCCTCAACATCTCGATCTTCGGTGCGTTCGTCGCGGTGACGCTGTTCATCGTCATCCGCGCCAGTCGCAACAACAAGACGGCCGCCGACTACTACGCTGCCGGCCGCTCCTTCACGGGTCCGCAGAACGGGTTCGCCATCGCAGGCGACTACCTGTCGGCGGCATCCTTCCTCGGCATCGTCGGCGCGATCGCGATCAACGGCTACGACGGGTTCCTCTACTCGATCGGCTTCCTCGTCGCGTGGCTCGTCGCGCTGCTGCTGGTCGCCGAGCTCATGCGCAACACGGGCAAGTTCACGATGGCCGACGTCCTGTCGTTCCGTCTGAAGCAGCGCCCGGTGCGGCTCGCCGCGGCGATCACGACGCTCGCGGTGTGCTTCTTCTACCTGCTCGCCCAGATGGCCGGTGCGGGTGGTCTCGTCTCGCTGCTGCTGGGGATCACCGAGCAGATCGGGCAGTCGATCGTCGTCGCCGTCGTCGGTGTGCTGATGATCGTCTACGTCCTCATCGGTGGCATGAAGGGCACGACGTGGGTGCAGATCGTCAAGGCGTTTTTGCTCATCGGCGGCGCCATCGTCATGACGATCTGGGTCCTCGCGATCAACGGGTTCAGCCTCGACACGCTCCTCGAGGCGGCCGTGCAGAAGTCGACGACCGATCCGCAGGACGCGATCCTCGGTCCCGGCCTGCAGTACGGGGCCAATCCGTGGGACTTCATCTCCCTCGCGATCGCGCTCGTGCTCGGCACTGCGGGTCTGCCTCACGTCCTGATGCGCTTCTACACCGTCCCGACGGCCAAGGAGGCGCGTCGTTCGGTGGTCTGGGCGATCTGGCTGATCGGACTCTTCTACCTGCTGACGCTGGTCCTCGGCTACGGCGCCGGCGCCATCGTCGGATCCGAGACGATCAAAGCGGCACCCGGTGGCGTCAACTCGGCGGCACCGCTGCTCGCGGCGGCGCTCGGCGGGCCGGTCCTGCTCGGCTTCATCTCGGCTGTCGCATTCGCCACGATCCTCGCCGTCGTCGCAGGACTCACGATCACCGCGGCCGCGTCCTTCGCGCACGACATCTACGCGAACGTCGTGAAGAAGGGGAACGTCCCGCCGGACGGCGAGGTGAAGGTGGCCCGTCGCACGGTGATCGTGATCGGCGTGCTGGCGATCCTCGGCGGGATCGGCGTGCAGGGGCAGAACGTGGCGTTCCTCGTCGCGCTCGCCTTCGCGGTGGCTGCCTCGGCCAACCTGCCGACGATCCTGTACTCGCTGTTCTGGCGCAAGTTCACGACGCGCGGCGCCGTGTGGAGCATGTACGGGGGACTCGCGACCGCGATCGTGCTCATCGTCCTGTCGCCCGTGTTCTGGGGCACCGAGACGAGTGTGTTCAAGAACGTCGGCACGGCGATCTGGCCGCTCAACAACCCGGGCATCGTCTCGATCCCGGTGGGCTTCCTCCTCGGCTGGCTGGGGTCGGTGACCTCCCGCAAGGCCGAGGACGCCACGAAGGCCGCCGAGATGGAGGTCCGCTCGCTGACCGGGTACGGCGCCGAGAAGGCGGTCGACCACTAAGAGCGGATGCCGCGACGAGGCGGGCAGGGACGGCCTACACGTCCCTGCCCGCCTCCGTCATGCGCGGCCCGCCGCGCCCGCGACCCGCTCCTCGAGGTCGAGGAGGAACCGCTTGTTCTCGGGCCGGCCGCCGTACTCGCCGAGGGAGCCGTCGCTGCGGATCACACGGTGAGCGGGCAGCACGATCGACCAGGGGGTGCGGGCGCACGCGGTCCCCACCGCGCGATGCGCCCGCGGGGACCCCGCGGCGATGGCGATCTCGGCGTACGACGCCGTCTCGCCGTACGGGATCCCGGCGATGGCCTCGAGTGCCTGCCGCGTGAAGCCCGCCGTGAGTCGCCAGTCGAGCGGCACCGAGAAGGCCCGCCGTGCGCCGGCGAAGTACTCGTCGAGCTCGCCGGCTGCCTCCCGCGCCGGACCGTCGTCGGGCACCGGCACGCTGTGCAGCAGCAGGCTGAGCCGGGAGACCTCGGCGTAGGCCGGGCCGTCCAGCACCGACAGCGCGACAAGACCCTCCTCGGTCGTCACCAGGAGGGCCTCGCCGATCGGTGTCGGGTGCACCGAGTAGGTTGCGATCGTCATGTCCTCATCATGGCTGCGGGGCCGAGACGCCGAGAACGGGGGAGGGGCGGGCGGGGGAGAAGCGGCATCCCGACCCGGATGTGGAGGAATCAGCGCCCGAGTGAGAGTCGATCCGCGAAACTCGGCCGTCGATCCCGCTTTCCCGGCTCGACGCGCCTAGTGTTTTCCGTGTGTGGCGAGCAGAGAGCGGTGCTGTGCGCGGCGAGAGTGCCGAGCAGATGCCCGCGGTGACCCCGGCGGACGTGACGCTGTCCGACCCCGAGGTTCTCGTCATGCACGCGGCCGTCCCCGAGCGCAAGCGACTGCGCGAGGAGGCCGCACAACTGGGCGGCGCCTCGACGCTCCTCCATTATCGCGACGACGGCGACGCCGGCATCGACATCACCAAGGCCCACCCGGGCAGCCTGCCGCAGTTCATCACGGGTCGTCCCACCCTGCTGTCGAACATGTTCCGCGACGAGGTGGCCCTCCGCACCGCGCGTCTGGCCGCCGAGCGCATCACGTCGAAGGACGTCGAACTGCGCACGGCGCGGGGCCTCGACACCGTGCACCTGGCCATCGGCATGGCGTCGTGGCGCATCGGCGGGGTCAGCTGCACCGCGCCCGTCCTGCTGCGTCCGCTGACGATCCGCCGTCACCACACCGACTTCGACCTGCGGTTGCACGGCCCCTTCCATGTCAACCGAGAACTGGTCACCGCGGCCCGCATCCACTTCGGCGTCGACCTCGACGGCGACGCGCTCGCCGCCCTCGCCTACGACGGCGGCGTGTTCCAGCCGCAGCCCGTCATCGACCGGCTGCGCGCCCTGACGGCGCACGTCCCCACCTTCACGGTGCAGCCGCGGCTCGTGGTCTCGACCTTCGCCGACGTCGCCTCCGACATGGAGCGGGATGCCGTCGACCTCGACCACCCCGTGCTCAACGCGCTCGCGGGTCACCCCGCCGATCGCGAGCGCCTCTCGTTCGTGCGCCCGCAGCCCGACGCCGTCGGCCCCGACGACCGCACGCCCGCCTCGGACCGCCTGATCCTCGACGCGGATGCGGAGCAGGAGGCGGTGCTCGCCCGTATCACCGAGGGGCAGTCGCTGGCCGTCCACACCCTTCCCGGAACGGGCGGCACGCAGACGGTCATCAACGCCGTCGGCGAGCTCGTCCGCTCGGGAAAGCGGGTGCTCGTCGTGAGCGCCCGCCGGTCGACCCTCGACGGCGTCCGCCACCGGTTGGCCGGCATCGGCCTGCCCGGCCTCGCGGTGTCGCCGACCCGGCTGCACCGCGACCTCATCCGCGCGATCGCCCGCAACGAGAAAGCCGAACAGCCCAAGGTCGCCGAGGTGGACGACGCCCTCGTGCGCCTGCGCACCGTGCTGCGCGACTACCGTGCCGCGCTGACCCAGCGTCACGCCTCGGTCGGTGTCTCCCCGCTCGAGGCCCTGCGCGAACTCACCCGCATCGCCGACCACGAGCCGCAGCCGAGCGCCACCACACGCTTCGACCTCGCGACGGTGCAGCGCCTCGCGACGCGCCGCGTCGAGGCCGCGGAGGCACTCGCGGCATCCGCTCGCCTCGGCGAGTTCCGCATCGGACCCGACGATTCACCCTGGTACGGCGTCGCGTTCTCGACGACCGACGAGGCCCGCGCCGCGCATGCGCTCGCCGGCCGATTGCACCGCGCCGAGGTGCCCGCGCTCCTCGAGCGCGGCTACGAGCTGATCGGCCAGACGCGGATGCGGCCGTTCACGACCATCGCCGAGATGGGCTCGTACGTGCAGTTGCTGCAGGGCATCCGCGCGTCGCTCGACCGCTTCAGCCCCACCGTGTTCGAGCGCCCCCTCACCGACCTGATCGCCGCCCACTCGTCGCGCCGGGACTCGGCGCAGATGACGACGGCCAACCGCCGACGTCTGCGCCGACTGTCGAAGGAGTACGTGCGGCCCGGCATGCACGTCACCGACATGCACGAAGCGCTCCTGCGGGTGCAGAACCAGCGCACGCAGTGGCAACAGCTCGTCGATGCCGGCGTCACGCCGGAGATCCCGATCGGCCTCGACGACGTCGCGGCCGCATGGCAGCGGGCGAACGCCGACCTCGCCGACCTCGACCGCGCGCTCGGTCGCACCGAGCCGCTGGCGAGCCTGCCGATCCCGCAGCTGCTGCGGACGCTCGCGGGCCTCGCCGCGGCATCCGACGTCTTCGACAACCTCGTCGAGCGTGCAGCGCTGCGCAGCGAACTCGCGCAGCTCGGTCTCGAGCCCCTCCTCATGGAGCTCTCGACCCGCCACGTCCCCGAGTCCGAGGTGGCCGCGGAGTTCGAGTACGCATGGTGGCGTTCCGCGCTCGAGGCCATGCTGCGCTCGGATCGCGCCCTGCTCGGCGCGAACACCACGGTGCTCGACCGCCTCGAGCGCGACTTCCGTCTCGTCGATGAAGCGCACGCCTCGTCGTCCGGGCCCCTGCTGGCCTCGGAACTCGCCAAGCGGTGGCGCATCGCGATCGTCGACGAGCCGCGCGAGGCGGCCTCGCTGAAGTCGGCGCTGCGCGGCGGCACCGCGTCGGCGTCGGAGCTCGTTGCCTCGGCGCCGACTCTCATGCGCGTGCTCGCGCCGGTCTGGCTCGCGTCGCCCTACGAGGTGCCGCACGTGCCGGATCACCCCGAGTTCGACGTCGTCATCATCGCCGACGCGGCCGCGCTGTGCCTCGCCGAGGCGACGCCCGCGCTGCGCCGCGCCCGGCAGATCGTCGTCTTCGGCGACCCGGTGACGCAGAAGCCGACACCGTTCCGGCTCTGGTCGGGACGCGGCGACGACCCGGAGGCGCCCGAGGTGCCGTTCGACGACACGAGCGTCTTCGAGCGACTGAGCGAACTGATCCCCGTCGAGACCCTGACCCGCAGCTACCGCGCCGGGGGAGAGGACCTCGCCGAGCTCGTCAACGACGCGTTCTACGGCGGTGCGATCGGCTCGCTTCCCTGGGCGGGGTCGTACCTCGGTCGCGGCAGCCTCAGCGTCGACTACGTCGAGGGTGGCACGGGCGCGCCGAACCCCGACACGGGGGCCGTGGAGAGTCCGGATGCCGAGGTCGCCCGCGTCGTCACGCTCGTCGTCGAGCACGCGATCAACCGCCCCGCCGAATCGCTCATGGTCGTCACCGCGTCGGCGCGCCACGCCGAACGCGTCCGCGCGGCGGTTGCGAGCGCATTCGCGGGGCGCTCGGACGTCGCCGACTTCGTCGGCCGCGAGACCGCCGAGCCGTTCGCCGTCCTCGGCCTCGAGGAATCGGTCGCCGAGAGCCGCGACCGCGTCATCTTCTCGCTCGGGTTCGGCCTGACCAAGCACGGCCGCGTCCTCAGCGACTTCGGCGACCTGTCCACCGCCGACGGCGAGCGGCTTCTGACGGTCGGCATGACCCGCGCCCGCCGGTCGATGGTGATCGTCTCGTCGATCCGACCCTCGGCCTTCGACGAGGGACGCCTGACCTTCGGCGCCGCCACCCTCATGGCCATCCTCGGTCGGATCGCCGCGCGGGGACGCGACGCGCGACTGGAGGACCTCGCCGATCCGCTCACCCTGACCCTCGCCCAGCACCTGCGGAGCCTCGGAGTCTCCGTCGACGTGCACTACCGCGGCGGTCAGCTGCCGCTGGTCGCGCAGTACAAGGGCAAGGCCGTCGTGGCCGACATCGATCCCGAGAGCACGCACGACAGCCTGCGCGAGACGCTCCGTCGGCGACCGCAGCTGCTGCGCCGGCTCGGCTGGCACTACGTGCGCGTCCACGCGTTCGACGTCTACAACGATCCCGCCGCCGTGGCTCTCCGCATCGCCGGGGTCATCGGCGTGCAGCCCGAGACGCCGTCCGCCCCCGGATCCACCCAGCCGATCGATGTCGACTGAGCGCCAGCGCGTCGAGCGGGTGCCGGGGTCCCGTCGTGCGCGGCTGACCCCTGCGCCGGGCACGGACCCGGCCCCCGAGACGCCGAACGGGCCGGACGCGGGGGAACCCCCGGCATCCGGCCCGAACGACGAACGACTGCGGAACGACGTCCCGCCGCACTACTGACGCGTCAGATCGACGGCGACGGCGGTTCGGTCGACCGGCGCGTGGCCGGTGCGGGCGCGCTGCCCTGCTTCTCGAGCAGGTCGCGGATCTGGACGAGCAGCTCGGCCTCGGTGGGGAGCTTCGCCTCCTCCTCGACGACGCCGGCCTTGGCGGCCTGACGCTCCTTCCACTTGTTCATCGGGACGACGAACACGAGGTACACGACGAGCGCGACGGCGAAGAAGCTGATGATCGCGGTGAGAAGACCACCGAGCGGGAAGGTGACCTTTTCACCGTGGATTCCGACGAACGAGGGACCGATCGACCCCGTCTTCGGGTCGGGCAGGTAGAAGAGCGCGATCAGCGGGTTGATGATGCTGGTCACGATCGCGGTGACCAACGCGGTGAACGCACCGCCGATGACCACGGCGACCGCCAGGTCGATGACGTTGCCGCGCATGATGAAGTCTTTGAAGCCCTGGATCACGGCTCCTCCTTCCTCCGCCGGCACGGAGCCGGGGCTACGAACCCGCGGGGGCGGGCGAAGCGGACGCTTCGGATTTCTTCGATGATGTCGAAGAACCCGAGCTTTCGCCAGAGGATGCGGGGGAGCTGGTGCTGCGCGAGTCGGTGCGATAGAAGCCCGAGCCGTTGAAGGTCACGCCGATCGAGCCGTACTGCTTGCGGACGAGACCGCCGCACTCGGAGCACTCGGTGAGCGCGGCGTCGGAGAAGGACTGGACGGCGTCGAAACGGTGGCCGCACGCGGTGCAGGCATAGGCGTAGGTGGGCATGGGACCTCGGGTGACTCAGCGAAGGGGAAGGCGGACGGTGCGGGTGGGGGTGACGACCCCCGAGACGGGCTGGTCGTGAAGTTCGCGCGGGACCTCGTCGACCAGTTCGGAGTCGAAGATGACGGCGTAGACGGGCGGGCACTTCTCCATCGAGCCGATCGTCTTGTCGAAGTAGCCACGCCCCCAGCCCAGTCGCATCCCGCTGTGGTCGACGGCGGCCGCGGGGATCACGAGCAGGTCGACGTCGTTCACGGCGACGGGGCTGAGCAGTTCGCCCACGGGTTCGGGCAGACCGAACATGCCCTCGGCGATGTCGCCCTCGTGCTCGGCGACCGCCCAGTCGAGCAGGCCGTCGGCACGGGTCACCGGCAGGAGGACCCGGATGCCGCGCGCCACCGCAGCGGCGATGAAATCGCGCGTGCCGGGCTCGGTCGGCGTCGAGAGGAAGCAGGACATGGATCGGACGCCGTGGTCGGCGACGAGCGCGTCGAGCTGGGTCCGGATGCCGCCGGCGGCCTCCTCGAGGGCGCCGGCCGAGCGCTGCTGACGGCGTTCGCGGAGCTCGGCGCGCAGCGCGCGCTTCTCGCTGTCCACGGAGCCGGTCATGGTCCGATTGTAAAGGGACACGCCCGCCGTCCCCGTCGTGTCACATCACGGACCCGACGGATCTGTAGGGTGAGGGTCATGTCTGCTGAGCGCATCAAAGCCGTCATCCCTGCCGCGGGTCTGGGGACGCGATTCCTGCCCGCCACGAAAGCCATGCCGAAGGAGATGCTGCCGGTCGTCGACAAGCCCGCGATCCAGTACGTCGTCGAGGAGGCCGTCTCAGCCGGCATCGACGATGTGCTCATCATTCTGGGGCGCAACAAGAACAACATCTCCAACCACTTCGACTCCGTCCCCGAGCTCGAGTCCAACCTCTCGAAGAAGGGCGACCACGAGAAGCTCAAGCGGGTGCAGGACTCGTCGGACATGGCCGACATCCACTTCGTCCGGCAGGGCGAGCCGAAGGGTCTCGGTCACGCGGTGCTGCGTGCCCGTTCGCACGTGGGCGACAGCACGTTCGCGGTGCTGCTCGGCGACGACCTGATCGACGCGCGCGACGTGCTGCTCGAGAAGATGCTCGAGCAGAACAAGAAGACCGGCCTGACGGTCGTCGCGCTCATGGAGGTCTCGCCCGACCAGATCCACATGTACGGTGCCGCCGCCGTCGAGGCGACCGACGAGGAGGACGTGGTCAAGGTCACGGGCCTCGTCGAGAAGCCGAAGAAGGAGGATGCCCCCTCCAACTACGCCATCATCGGCCGCTACGTCCTGACGCCCGGCGTCTTCGATGTGCTCGAGCGCACCGAGCCCGGCAAGGGCGGCGAGATCCAGCTGACCGACGCGCTCGAGGAGCTCGCATCGACCGACGGCGTCCTCGGCGTCGTCTTCCGCGGTCGCCGCTACGACACGGGCGACCGCGCCGACTACATCAAGGCGATCGTGCAGCTCGCGGTCGACCGTGAGGACCTGGGCGCCGAGCTTCGGCCGTGGATCAAGGACTTCGCATCGGGTCTGTGAACCCGACGCGTCACTGATGGGCATGGACGGGCCGGTCGTGCGCGCGCACGGCCCGATCTCGATCCGGCTCGTGCGACCGCGTGACGCGAAGACGTTGCAGACCGAGCTCGTGCAGAACCGGTCGTGGCTGCGGCAGTGGGAGGCGACAAGCCCCGACGGTCCGATCTCGCTCGACATGCGCAGCGGGGTGCGCCGGCTGCTGCAGCAGTACCGCGACGGCACCGGTGTGCCCTTCGTCATGGAGTACGACGGCGAGATCGCCGGGCAGCTGAATGTGTGGGGGATCGCCCGCGGGTCGCTGTCGTCGGCGACGATCGGGTACTGGGTGAGTGAGCGCTTCGCCGGCAAGGGCATCACGCCGACCTCGGTCGCGCTCGCGACGGACGTCTGCTTCGAGGACCTGCGTCTGCATCGGATGGAGATCTGCATCCGCCCCGAGAACGCCAAGAGCCTGCGGGTCGTGCAGAAGCTCGGCTTCCGCTACGAGGGGCTGCGCCGGCGCTACATCCACATCGACGGCGAGTGGCGCGATCACTACGCGTTCGCGCTCGTGCGCGAAGAGGTCCGGGAGGGCGTCCTCAACCGGTGGTTGGCGGGGCGCGCGCCGCAGGATGCGGCATCCATCCCTCCATGGGACCGTTAACCCTCAACCAGAAGTTCAGACACGCCCAGCGGATGCCGGGCCCCACCGCTCCGGCGACATACGGTGAGCGGCATGGGTGAGCAGGTGATGGGTGGCGGGGTGATCGTCCTCGTTGCCGTCCTCTTGTGGCTGTTGTACCTCCTGCCCTCGTGGCACAGCCGGTACCAGTACCAGGCTGCCGAACGGAATGCCGTGCGTCTGAACCAGGCTCTCCGTGTCCTCGCCGAAACGAGCGAGACCCCCGGCGAGGTGCGCCTCGAGCTCAACGCGCGCACCGCGCTCGCACAGCAGCGCCTCGCGCGTCGTGTGCAGGCCGAGCAGGAGAGCGTCGGCCTCGAGGCCGCGCGCGCCGAACTGGCTGCCGCGAAGGCGCAGGCCGCGCTCGACCGCGAGCTCGCGAAGGCCGACCGTCGTCGTGCGGTCGCCGACGCCGAGGCGGCACGCGAGAAAGCCCGAGCGGATGCCGCCATCGCCCGCGAGCGTGCCGTCGCGGAGGCCGCTGCCGCCCGAGCGCTGCCGGCGGCCCGGCGTGCGCGCGCACGTCGTCGCGTGCGGCTGACCGCGACCATCGTCGGTGTCCTCGCCGTCGTCGCGGCCGGTGTCGGGGGTTACCTCGCCGCGATCGGCGCCGGGTGGGCCCTGCTCGCGGTCGGAGCCGCCGTCGCCGCGTCGAGCCTGCTCGTGCTCGCACGCATGAACACCGTCGCGCGACGCGCGGCATCCCGCGTCCTCCCCGCCGAGGTCGTGCGTGCCCCGGGCGCCGTGCAGGACGTCGCACTCGACTCCGACCGTGCGGAGTGGACGCCGCGCACCCTTCCGCGACCGCTCACCGCCTCGGCGGGCTCCCGCGCCGCGGCCGTGCTCGACGCGTCCGAGGCGCGCGAGGCGCTGCGTCAGGCGGCCGTCGAAGAGGCGATGCGCGAGCGTGCCGCGCAGGCCGCGCCGCCGTCGATCGACACCGCCCGTCGCACCCGTGCGGCCGAGGTCGCCTTCGCCGGACCGGCCGACGACGACCGCATCGAGGCGCACGTGCGGGAGCTGCTCGCACGCCGCGCATCGGGGCAGTGAGACCCCGCCTCGCGTTCGAGCGGCCCGTTCGGTCGTGGTAATGTTGAGGCTTCCGGGCCTGTGGCGCAGTTGGTAGCGCGCTTCGTTCGCAATGAAGAGGTCAGGGGTTCGAATCCCCTCAGGTCCACCACCGGAAAGACCCCCGCTTGCGGGGGTCTTTCGCTGTCTCTGGGCTTACGGGACCTGTCCGTCGTGAGACCTCACATGCCGCCCTTCTCATTGACGACGGTGTCGACCAGGTTGGGCGTGAAGGAGTCCACGACCGCCTCGCCGTAACCGACATCCGCGGGATCGGCGCCGACCGTGCAGTCACCGTACAGCGGCCCGTTCTCGTTCTCGCCTTCCAGAACCACCCACCAGGCTCCGCTCTGTGTGAGGAACGCGTATTGCTCGCCAGTGAGGGTCGAGTCGACCTCGGACCTCTCGTGTGCGGCGACGCACAGCTCGATCGCATCGCTGCTGCTCATCGTCGGGGCGGCGTACGCCTCGTCTGCGATCGGATCCGCCGACGGGTCGGGCGCGGGAGATGGAGTGGGCGACACGGTGACCGTCTCCGTGACGGCGACGGTCACCGTCGGCGCAGGCGACGCTCCGGGCGCGCACGCCGCGAGCAGGAGCGCGACGGCGCCGGCTCCGGATGCGACGACGACGGTCTTCTTCATGGTTCCCCCTGTGTCATGACCGAATGCGGATGCTGGTCACGGCCACCCTTGCGTACTCACGCGCGATGCACGACGCGACGCGCCCGGCGGTCTCGGAACCGCCGATACCGATGCGAGATTCAGTCCGGCAGGCGGACGGCTGTGCGCGCGGCGTCCAGCTCGGCGGCGCGCCGGTCGGGCGTCCAGTCGAGCTCTGCACCGGCGACGTCCGCGGCCGCCGTCAGGACGTCCTCGCCCGGGTCGCCGCGGCGGCCGATACCGGTGCGGTTGAGCAGGATGTCGGTCAGGTGCTCCACGGCCTCGTGGCGCGCCGCAAACGCGACCCCCGCGAGCAGTTCGCCGTCGTCGGTCGCGGGCTGCGACAGCAGGGCCGACTCGGCAGCGATGGCACGGAGGGTACCGGCATCCGATCCGTACAGCCGGTCGATCAGGTCGGTCGTGCCCGTGTCGACGAGGTCGGCGCCGTCCAGCGGGACGTCGGCGGTGCGGCTCGGCGCCGCCCTCCGGCCGATCGCGCGCGCCAGCGCCGGCACGGTCTTCTCGGCGAAGGCCCGCGCGGTCGTATACTTGCCGCCCGTCGCGGTGACGATGCCGGGTACGCCGTCCCGCGCGTGGTCGACGAGTTCCGAGGCGCGGGACGCGCGGTAGGTGTCGGTGCCGCTCGTCTCGGTGAGCGGGCGCAGACCGCCGTAGGCGGCCACGACGTCCGAGAACGAGAGCTCGACGGGCAGCCGGCCCGCGGTGTTGATGTCGCCCAGGAACCGCTCGATCGACTCGCGGGTCAGCCGCCACTGCGACACCTCACCCGTGTACGGCGTCTCGGTGGGGCCGATCAGCGTGCGGCCGCGCCACGGCGCGAAGCTGAAGTGGCCGCCCGAGGAGACCGTCAGCACCATCGTCTCGGTGACCGGCTTCGTGAGCAGGTAGATGCCCTCGGAGCGCACGGCGGGCCGCGGCCCCGCGGCATCCTGCAGCAGCCCCTCGGCCGCGAGCACGTCGTGAGCCCACGGTCCGCTCGCGTTCACCGTGATCCGCGCCCGGATCTCGTGCTCGGCGCCCGTCACGAGGTCGGTGACCCGCGCGCCGCGCACGCGGCCCGCGGCGGCGATGAGGCCGTCGGCGCGCGCGTGGTTCGCGACCTGCGCGCCGTGCGCGACGGCGGAACGGACGAAGGCGAACGTCAGCCGCTCGGGGGACAGCATCATCGCGTCGTGGAAGAGGATGCCGCTCTCGAGGTGCCCGAGCCCGCGTCGACGCAGCTCGCCGCGGCTGAGACTGCGGTGACGGGGGATGCGGTGGCTCTCGGCGACGCGGTTGCGGTCGAACGACAGCACGTCGTACGCCGTCAGGCCGACGTGCTCGAGGAGCCCCGGATCGGGGAGCACCATCGCGATGGGGGAGACGAGTCCCGGCGCGATCCGCGAGAGGGTGCGACGCTCGGCGAGCGATTCGCGGACGAGTCCCACCTCGAGGTTCTTGAGGTAGCGCAGACCCCCGTGGATGAGCTTGCCGGTCGCGGCGGAAGTCGCCGCACCGAAGTCGCCCTTCTCGACGAGCGCGACCGAGAGGCCGCGGCTCGCCGCCTCGTACGCGATCGCCGCGCCGGTGATCCCGCCCCCGACGATGAGGACGTCGACCGTCTCGCCGGGCCCCGGAAGCGAGCGCAGGACCGTGGTCGTCATCGCGCGATCACCGAGCGGATGCCGCTCAGCAGCCGATCCCGTTCGCTGGGGATGTCGAGCATCCCGAGGCGCAGCACCCGCGCCGCCGTCGCCCAGCGGTCGAGCCGCGCCGTCGTCATCCCCGTGACGGACAGGTACTCCGAGAGGTACATCCGCCCCATCGCCCCCCGCGCCGCGCCGTAGACGAGCAGCTGCGCACGCGAGGCGCCGGGGAACAGCTCGGCCTCGGTGAACAGCAGCCGCGTCATCGCGACGTCGGCCGCGGGGTCGCCGCACGCGGTCGACTGCCAGTCGATCGTCGCGATGCCGCCGCCGTGGCGGAAGACGTTCATCGGGTGGAAGTCGAGGTGCAGCACGCTGTCGCCGCCGGGGAGCGAGGCGAGGTGGTCGAGCAGGGCGCTCCGCTCGCGCGCGGTGAGGGCGCCGAAGGGAGCCGAGCCGACGAGGTCCGCCGCGACGTCGCGGACGTCGGGGAAGCGGTCGGTCGCGACGCGGTGGATGCGGGCGTGCTCCCGCGCGAGCGACCGGGCGACCCGCCGCATCCGCAGCGGATTCTTCTCGGCGACCGTCGTGAGCGCGACCCCCTCGATCCGGTCGAACGCGGCGGCGCGGCGGCCACCGGCATCCGTCCTGCCGTGGCAGCGGATCGGGGTCAGCCCGAGGTCGAACGCGGCGGTCGCGTCCTCGACCTCGCGGTCGATCGCCTCAATCGGCCAGTCGTCGCGGTAGACCTTCAGCACCCTGTCGGCGGTCAGCGCGTGGACGTCGGCCGATCGGCCGTGCGCGACGAGTTCGCCGACGCCGCTCACGCCGACACCCGCTTCGTCGTGCCGTAGCCGAGCCGCGTCGCATGGGCGATGACCGCCTGCTGCTGAGCGTCGTCGAGCGGGCGCGGCACGCCGACGACGGCGGCGCGCAGGTAGAGGTCGGCGAGCCATTCGACGAGCAGGGCGTTCTCGATCGCGCCGGCGAGGTCGGGGCCGAGCGCGACGGCGCCGTGGTTCGCCATCAGCGCGGCCAGGCGGCCGTCGAGGGCGGCACCGACGGCCGCAGCGAGCTCGGGTGTGCCGAACGCGTGGAACGGCGCGACGCGCAGGGCGCCGCCCAGGGTGAGCTGCTGGTAATGCACGACGGGCAGCTCGTCGAGAACGAGCGACAACGCGGTCGCGTTCGGGGCGTGGGTGTGCACGACCGCGGCGACACGGTCCGGGGGCGCTGCGCGCAGCACGCCGAGGTGCAGGGCGAGCTCGGAGGTCGGCGCGAGGGATCCCTCGACCACGGCACCGCCCAGGTCGACCACGGTGACGTCGTCGGCGGTCGCGTCCGCCAGGACCGCGCCGGTCGCCGTCACGGCGACGACGTCGAGGCGGCGCGCACTGACGTTGCCGGCCGTCCCGATGAGCAGGCCGTGCGCCGCCAGGGTGCGAGACGCCGCGGCCACGGACGCGCGGAGATCGTGATGGTGCGACGTCGTCGTCATGCTGCTAACGTTGCCGCGACCCCTAACCAAAGTCAAGTTTGATTCTCATGGACACCGCTGACGCCGCCGACGCCGCCGACGCCCAGGACTGGGCGACGCTCGCGCTGCGCCGCACACCCACACAGCAGCGCTCGCGGCGGAAGGTGACGCAGGCGATCGCCGCGGCCGAGGCCCTCGTCCTCACCGAGGGGGTCGACGTCATCACGCTGCCGCGCGTCGCGGCCGAGGCGGGGGTCAGCGTCGGGGCGCTCTACCAGTACCTGCCCGACCGCGAGGCGATCCTCGGCGCCATCGTGGCGCGGTACCACGAGCGTCTCGAGCGGCTCCTCGACGAGGCGATCGAGCGCATGCGCACCGATCCGCGCACCGAGGACCCCGTCGGACGCGTCCTGCGCGCCGTCGCCGACGTCTACCTCGATGAGGGGTCGGCCCGCTCGCTCGGGACCGTCGCGATCTCGGCCGAAGCGGATGCCGCGCGTCGCCGCCACAAGCGCGCGATGGCGGACCGCGTCCACACCCTCCTGCGCCTGGCCGGTGTGCTCGACCGCGTCGACGCCGAGCGCGGCGCGGCCGTCGCCCGCGTCGCCTTCGCCTCGGCGGACGCCGTCCTGCACGAGGCGTTCGCCGCCTCCGAGGCGGAGCGTGCGCTGCTGCTCGCCGAGCTCGAGCGGTCGCTGCGCGCGTCGCTCGGCGCCTGATCGCGGGTCAGGCGGGGGCGCGCCGCCAGGCGGGGACGGCGGCGACGAGGAGCAGGGCGGGCAGCAGGAAGGCGAGACCCGACCCGGTCACGTCGGTGAGCACCCCGACGCCGACGGCGCCGAGGATCGCGCCCGCGTAGTTGAACAGGTTCACGCGGGCGACGACCTCGTCGCTGCGCGCAGGATCGATGCCTCCCGCGAGACCGAAGGCGAGCGGGACGAGCGCCCCGACGGCCAGGCCGCTCACCGCGAACGCCGCGATCGCCACCGCGGGGGTCGGCACCGCTGCCACCGCGATCGCGCCCGTCACCCCGAGCACGAGGCCGATCGCGAGCAGGCGACCGCGGCCGAGGCGCCGCACCACGGCATCCGTCGCCAGTCGCGCGGCGAGCACGCCCCCCTGATAGGCGGCGAGACCGACGGGGGCGAGCGCGCCGGCGGCGCCGATCGCCAGCAGGTGCACCGAGCTCCACGAGCTGACCGCGGAGTCGACGGTGTAGGCGGCGAGGATCACGAGGCCGACGACGGTGGTCGCGCGCCCGTCGAGGCGGGGGCCGCGTGGGCCGCTCCACTGTGCGCTCCGTGCCGCGCGCTCGCGGCTGAGCCGCCTTCCGCACACGAGGAGGAACGCGAGCTGCAGGGCCGCGGCGGCCACGAGCGTCAGGAACGCCGGCGCCCCGGCGGCGAGGACCCCGGCCATCCCGAGCGCGCCGACGATGGATCCCGCCGTCAGCGTCGCGAAGAACCGCCCCAGCAGGGGAGTGCCGCGCCCGCGCTGCACGAGAACCCCCTGCATGTTCGACGACGCGTCGATGAGGCCCAGCCCGAGTCCGTAGAGCAAGACGGATGCCGCGAGCACGGCGGTCCCCGGCGAGAACGCCGTCGCCACGAGTCCGACCGCTTGCAGGGACAGGCCCGCGATGACCCCGTGCCGGCTGCTGGCGCGGCGGGCGATCGCGTCGGCGGTGAGCGATCCGAGCGCGGCCGTGACGCACACGCCCAGCAGGATCACGGCGATGCCGGTCGCGTCCAGTCCGGTGCGCTCCTGGAACGCGGGCAGCGCCGTCACGATGACGGCGTACCCGAGTCCCTGCAGGCCGTAGACGCCGGCGACTGCGAGGACGCCGCCGGTGGTCGCCGGTGCGGTCGTGGCGCTCACCTCACACCGTCGCGGGGTGGCGGGTGCGCAGCGCCGCGAAGGCGTCGGCGGCGATCTCGACGGTGCGGTCGACGTCGGCCTCGGTGACCGCGGCGTTGAGGAAGTGGTTGTGGTGCGACGTGAGGTAGGCCCCGCGCCGCACGCACTCGGCGATCCAGTCCTGGTGCAGCATGAGCGAATCCGCCGGGTCGGCCACGCGCAGGTAGAACAGGGCCGGTGCGCCGGAGGCGACGAGGGTGAACCCCGCGTCGGCGGCGGCCTCGGTGAGACCGTCGGTCAGCCGTCGCCCGAGCCGGTCGAACAGCGCCGGGGCGTCGAGCTCGCGCAGCTTGCGCTGCGTCGCGATGCCCGCCGCGAAGGGGACGGCGCTCATCCAGTAGCTGCCCGTGTAGGTGATCGAGCTCACCGCTTCTTTGAGCGAGTCCTTGCCGAGCAGCGCCGACACGTTGTACCCGTTGGCGAGCGCCTTGCAGAAGCAGATCAGGTCGGCCTCGAACCCGAAGTAGTGGTCGCTGCCGGCGAGGTCGAGGCGGAACCCGGCGCGGACGTCGTCGATGATCAGCACGACGCCGTGTTCGTCGCAGAGCCTGCGCACCGCCTGCCAGTAGCCGTCGGCGGGCAGCTGGTTGTCGACGAAGTTGCCGTGCATGTACGGCGTCGAGATGAGCGCCGCGACCTGTCCTCGGTTCTCGGCGAGCAGCGTCCGCAGCGCCTCGATGTCGTTCCAGGGCACGTAGAGGTTGTTCGCGACGTCCTCCTCCAGCACGCCGGGGTAGTCGAGCTTCTGCGTCCACGGGGCGACGCCGTGATAGAAGCCCTTCACGAACACGACCTTCTTCCGCAGCGTCGCGGCGCGCGCCGTCATGATCGCGAGCGTCGTCGTGTCGCCGCCGTTCTTCGCGAACATCGCCCAGTCGGCGCTGGCGATCTGGTCGACCAGCAGCTCGGCGAAGTCGATCATCACGGTGGACGGCAACGAGACGACGTCCTCCTTCTTCGCCTGCTCCTGCGCCGCGGCGGTCACGTCGGGGTCGTTGTAGCCGAGGACGTTGGGCCCGTACGCGCACATCCAGTCGATGAACTCGTTGCCGTCGAGGTCCCAGAACCGGGTGCCCTCGGCGCGGACGGCGAACTTCGGGAAGCCCTCGTTCGGCAGGTGGAGCCCCTCGGTGGGACCGAGGTGACCCGGGATGCCGCCGGGGATCACCCGCTGGGCGCGACGGAAGGCGGCGAGGCTCTTGTCGAAGGTGTACACGGGGGAGCTCACTTTCCGAGGTAGTGGCCGACGCGGTCGAGGATGCGGCTCGTGTTGTCGACGAGGGGGATGTAGCCGCGGATGGCGATGCGACCGTCGCCGACGCACGCGAGCGCGCTCTCGCGCCCCGCGAGCACGTCGCCGGCGGTCTGCAGGTCGGCGAACCGGAACACCGCCCGCGGCGCGGCATCCGTCACGGGAACCCGGGAGACCGCGTGGTCGCGCACGCGCAGCCGGTGCCGCAGGGCGTCGCCGACGGCGATGTCGAGGTCGCCGTCGCTCATCTGCGCGGCGCTGAACCGGCCCGAGCGGTCGCGGTTCGCGACGACGGCGATCGCCCCGACCGCCACCTCGAGCAGCATCGTGCGGTGCGCGTCGGTGAACGCCGAGTCGGCGAGGTCGGCGTCGGACGGGCGCAGGTGCCGGCCGAGCAGGTCGCTGAGCGGCGTGAACACGCGGGTGAGGAAGCGCAGGCCCGCGGGGCCGGCGAGGGGGAGCGGCGACCCGCGCCCGTCGAGGACGGTGTTCAGGTGTCCCGGGGAGCGGAACACGAGCGTCGCCTTCGCCGCACCCGGGTCCTCGCCGTCGGCGCGGCGGACGCCGTCGCGGGCGAAGACGAGCCCGAGCGTGTCGCCGCCCACCACCCGCACCGTCAGCATCACCGGCTGCGGCAGGTCCGCGAGCAGCGTCGACGCCTCGGGCGCGACCTCCGACAGCCGGGGCAGCGCGCCGAGGACGGCGTGCAGGTTGACCGCGGCGAGGACGCGGTCGTCGATCTCAGTCAGCACGGGTGCTCCCTTCGGTCGGTGCCCCGAGTGGGGCGGATGCCGCGACGAGGGCCGTCGCAGCGAACGAGGCCGTGCGACGCGCGGCATCCGAGTCCCCGTCGGCGAGCCACGTTGTCGTGAGGCCGTCGACGACGACCACGAGGTGGCGGGCGAGGTCGGCGACGGGCTGGGTCCAGCGGCTGCCGGTGATCTCGGCCGCGTAGACCAGCACCTGCTCGGCCGCCCGGTAGTAGGTCTCCCACTGGGCGCGCATCTGGCCGGCGGGGTCGCGGCGGCGTGCAACGAGGGCGAGCTCGAGGAGCGCGATCTCGTGGTCGGGGTCGCGCTCGAGCAGGTCGATGTAGCCCTCCAGGCCCGAGCGGAGCGCCGCGACCATCGACGTCGGATCGATCGCCCGGGACTCGG
This sequence comes from Microbacterium gawkjiense, assembly GCF_031932225.1. NCBI lineage: Bacteria > Bacillati > Actinomycetota > Actinomycetes > Micrococcales > Microbacteriaceae > Microbacterium > Microbacterium gawkjiense. The sequence continues at coordinate 877,103 of NZ_JAUZVV010000002.1, read as the reverse complement.
CCGCGAAGCGCTCCTGCTCGATGACCGTGTCGATGACCGCCGTCATGAGTTCGTCCTGCGTGCCGAAGATGTAGGTGAACGCACCGAGCGGCATCCCGGCCTCGGAGGTGATCGCGCGGGTGGTCGCCGCCGCGAGGCCGCGCCGGGCGATGACCCGGATCGCGGCGGCGATGAGTTCGTCACGCCGCTCTTCGGGCGGCATCCGGCGCATCAGGCGCTCCCCACCGCGCGGGCCGCGACCCACAGGCGCAGACGACGGGGCGAGACGCGGGCGGCCCAGCCCTGCACCCGGTTCGCCGCGCCGACCGTGCGGACGGGCGACGGGTTCGCGGCGTCGAGGGCGGCGAACGCCTCGTCGAGCACGTCGTCGACGGATTTCGTCGCACCGACCTTGAAGGTTTCGGAGCCCGCCGCCGTGAAGAACTCCGTCTCGGTGGGCCCCGGGCACAGGGCCAGCACGCGGAGGCCGGTGCCGCGCGTCTCCTGCCAGATCGCCTCGGTGAGCGAGGTGACGTACGCCTTCGTCGCCGCGTACACGGCGAGGCCCGGCAGCGGCTGGTGGCCGGCGTTGCTCGACACGTTGACGAGCACGCCGCGCGCGGCGATCAGGTGGGGGAGGAGGGCGCGGGTCAGCAGCGTGAGCGCCGCGACGTTGACCTGCACCTCGGCGGCGACCCGCGCCGCATCCTCTTCCGCGAAGGGGGATGCCGTGCCGAACCCGGCGCTGTTGACGAGCCCGGACGGGTGGATGCCGCGCTCGTCCAGCGCCGCCGCGATCGCAGCAGGTGCCGCCGGGTCGGCGAGGTCGGCCGGGAGGACCGTCGCCTCGATCCGGTGCAGGCCGCGCAGTTCCTCGGCGACGCTCTCGAGGCGGTCGGCGCGCCGCGCGACGAGGACGACGTCGTGCCCGCGCGCGGCGAACCGGCGCGCGAATCCGGGGCCGATCCCCGAGCTGGCTCCGGTGATGACGATGGCTCCCGGCATGAGACCTCCCGTGTGTGACCGTGTGGTGGACGGAGTTGTACAGATGTACAAGTCCGGTGGTCACTCAGTATGGCCGGGCACGCACGCCACGTAAAGAGGCGGATGCCGGGAGCACCGGCATCCGCCTCTCGATGCGTGCGATCAGACCGCCGCGGGCTCGCGCCTGCCGGTCGCCAGCCGCTCGGCCGCGTAGGCCTCGGCCGCGTCGAGCGGGGTGACCCCGCGTGCGGCGGCGTCGTCGAACAGCCGGCGCAGGGTGTCGCCGATACCGTCGATGCGGGTCGCGATCTCATCGCGGTGACCGGGCGTCCGCGCCTCGACGTTGAGGTAGATGACGCCGCCGGCGTTCGCGACGAAGTCGGGGGCGTAGAGGATGCCGCGGTCCGCGAGGCGTGCGGCGCCCGAGCGGTCGGCGAGCGGGTTGTTCGCGGGTCCGCAGACGGCCTTCGCCGCGAGCGCGTCGATGACGTCGTCGTCCAGGACGCCGCCGATGCCGGCCGGGACGAACACGTCCGCCGGCACGAGGTGCTCGGTGCCGGGCTCGACCCACGTCGCGCCGAGCTCCGCCGCGAGCGACATCTTCGCCGGGTTCACGTCGGTGACCGTGAGGAACGCGCCCTCTCCCGACAGACGCACGGCGAGCCGGCTGCCGACCTGGCCGAGGCCCGAGATCGTGATGCGGCGGCCGGCCACCTCGGGGGACCCCGCGACGCGCTCCAGCGTCGCGCGGAGGGCGGCGTACACGCCGCGGCTCGTGGGGCCGGCGGGCTCGCCCGAACCGCCGACCGAGTCGGGCAGCCCCACGACGTGCGCCGTGCGCTCGCTGACGACGAGCATGTCCTCCGTCGTCGAGCCCACGTCCTCCGCCGTCCGGTACAGGCCGCCGAAGGACTCGACCGCGTCGCCGAGGTCGAGGAAAGCCGCGCGTCGACGGTCGGCGTCGAGCGTGTCGCCCTCGCGCAGCGCGATGACCGACTTGCCGCCCCCGGCATCCAGTCCCGCGGTCGCGTTCTTGAGCGTCATCGCGGCCGACAGCCGCAGCGCGTCGCCCATCGCATCGGACCAGTGCGGGTAGCGCCACAGGCGGGCACCGCCGAGGGCGGGGCCGAGCGCCGAGGAGTGCAGGGCGACGGTGACGACGAGTCCGCTGCGCCGACCCGTGATCACCTCCACGCGTTCGTGGGTGAGATCGGGCAGGGGCAGGGTGTGCGTCATTGCATTCCTTCTCGGCGGGCCTTGTGGGCGCTGCGGTGCGGATGCCGCCGATGTGCGGCATCCGTCATCATTCTGCCTCGCATATCGCTCGACGCCTAGGCTGTCGACCATGCAGACCGAGCGGTACTCCCACGGCCACCACGAGAGCGTGCTGCGGGCGCACACCTGGCGGACGGCGGAGAACTCGGTCGGGTACCTGCTGCCGCACCTGCGGCCCGGCGCCTCGCTCCTCGACGTCGGCGCGGGCCCGGGCACGATCACCGTCGACCTGGCGCGTCGCCTCGCCCCCGGCCGGGTCGTCGGCGTCGACGCTTCGGCCGACGTCGTCGCCCAGGCGCAGGCCCATGCCGCGGCCGAGGGCGTCACGAACGTCACTTTCGCGACCGCCGACGCCTACCGCCTCGACGCCGCAGACGGATCCTTCGACATCGTGCACACGCACCAGCTCCTGCAACACCTCGCACGTCCCGTCGACGCCCTGCGCGAGTTCCGTCGCGTCGCGGGGCCGGACGGGCTCGTCGCCGCGCGCGAGGTCGACTACGCGGGCATCATCATCCACCCCCACATCCCCGCGCTCGACGACTGGCTCGACCTGCTGCTGCGGATGGGGCGCACCAACGGCGGTGAGCCGTCGGCGGGACGACGCCTCAAGGCGTGGGCGCGCGCGGCCGGGTTCGCCGACGTCGCCGTGAGCGCGTCGACCTGGCTGTTCGAGACCGACGAGCAGCGGGCCTGGTGGGGCGGATCGTGGGCCGACCGCGCCCTGCACTCCTCGTACGCCGACCACGCGCTCGAGCAGGGCATCGCCGACCGTGCCGACCTCGAACGCATCTCGGCGGGATGGCACGAGTGGGCCGCGTCCGAGGACGGCTGGCTGCTCATGCCCCACGGTGAGATCCTGGCGAGAGGCTGACCCCGTGACCGACAACCTCAGCGCGCGCAGCCGCCTCGTGTACGACGCCCTGCGGGCCGCCGGCATCCCGGGGGAGATCGTCGTCCTGCCCGATGCCGCTTCCACCGCGGCGCTCGCCGCCGCCGCCCTCGGGGTCGAGGTCGGCGCGATCGCCAACAGCCTCGTGTTCCAGTGCGACGGTGCGCCCCTGCTCGTCATGACCAGCGGCGCCCACCGCGTCGACACCGCTGCGCTCGCCGCGCGCCTCGGGCGAGGGAGGATCAGCCGGGCGACGCCCGACCAGGTGCGCGAGGCGACCGGCCAGGCCATCGGCGGCGTCGCGCCCACCGGGCACCCCGCGCCGCTCGAGACCCTCGTCGACGAGGACCTCGCCCGCTACCCGCAGATCTGGGCGGCCGGCGGCACCCCGCACACGGTCTTCCCGATGACGTTCGACGAGCTCGTGCGCCTCACCGGCGGCCGGGTCGTCTCCGTCGTCTGAGGACCGGCCGTCACCCTCACGTATGGATGAGCTCGCGCCAGTTCAGCGGCACGCGGCCGCGGGGACCGGGGGAGGGTTGATCGGCGGGGTGGCTGGTCGGCGGCGCCAACTCGGGACCCTCGAACATCGCCTCGTCGACGTAGTCCCAGTACCAGTCCTCGCCGGGCTCGAAGCTCTGCACGAGCCGGTGCCCGGTCTCGCGGAAGTGCGCCGTCGCGTGCTGCCCGGGCGACGTGTCGCAGCATCCCACGTGCCCGCACGACGCGCAGCGGCGCAGGTGCACCCAGAAGCCCTCGTGCTCGTCGCACTCCCGGCAGCCGATCCCCGACGGGGCGGCGTTGGTGTCGATGTCGGAGCTCATCCGGTTCCTTCCGATCAGTAGGCGAGGGCGCGGTGGACGGAGGCGACGGCGCTCGAGCCCTCGCCGACCGCGGCGGCGACGCGCTTCATGGATCCGCGGCGGACGTCGCCGGCTGCGAACACCCGCGGTGCCGACGTCTCGAACGGGAACGGCTCCCGCCCGAGGTCCCGCCACTGCGCGATGGACTGCACGGCGACGTCGGTCCCGGTGCGGATGAAGCCGTCGGTGTCGCGATCGAGCGTCGGCAGCCACGAGGTGGCCGGGTCCGCCCCGATGAAGCAGAACAGGCCGCGGGCATCGACCGCGCCGGCCGAGTCGATCGTGACCGATTCGAGCGTCCCGTCGCCGTCGAGTCCGGTGACGTGGGATGCCGTGTGCACCCGCACGCGCGGATCCTCGGCCAGCCGGTCGGCGAGGTAGCTCGACATGCGCGCGCGCAGGTCGCCACCGCGCACGACGAGGTGCACCGGCGACCCGTGCGCGGCGAGATAGAGGGCCGCCTGACCCGCCGAGTTCGCCCCGCCGACCACGACCACCGGCTTGCCCTGCACCTGCCGGAGCTCGAGGGGTGTCGCGGCGTAGTAGACGCCCGAGCGCTCGAAGTCCTCCCAACGGTCGAGGGCCAGTCGCCGGTACGCGGCGCCGGAGGTGACGATCGCGCTCCGCGCGCGGATCACGCGGCCGTCGGCGAGGGTCACATCGAGCAGATCCGCACCGACCTGGTCGAGGGCGACCGCCTCGCACGGTGCGTACACCCGCACGCCGAACTTCAGCGCCTGCAGCACCGCCTGCCCGATGAGGTCGCCGCCGCTCACACCGAAGGGGAACCCGAGGAAGTTCTCGATGCGCGACGTGGATGCCGCCTGCCCGCCCGGGGCGACGGCGTCGAGGAGGACCGTGCTGAGGCCCTCGGAGGCGCCGTAGATCGCGGCGGCCAGTCCCGCGGGCCCGCCGCCCACGACGACGAGGTCCACGATCTCGTCGGACTCGGCCTGGTAGCTGAGTCCGAGGCGCTCGGCGACGAGGCCGGGGGTGGCGCGGGGGATCGGCTCGCCCTGGACGTAGGCGACCGGCAGGTCTTCGGGGGACACGTCGTGACCGTCGAGCGTCGGCAGCTCGTCGGGCGCCAGGGTGACCGCCTTGTGGACGAGGTCGAGGCGTTCGGCGAAGCGCCGGAGCGACAGGAAGTCGTTCGAGGTCGTCGTCCCGACGAACTTCAGGGTCATCGCGGCCGGACCCGTGCGCAGAGATTCCCGCCGGGCCCACAGCGCGTGCAGGATCACGTCGCAGAGCTCGTCGTCCTCGCTCATGATCTCGCGCAGGGCGGCGCGCGAGAGCCGGTGCACGCGACCCGCCTGCGTCACCCGCGCCGACAGGAACGCGCTCTGACCGTTGAGGATGCCGAGCTCGCCGGCGAACCGACCGGGACCGACCGTCGTGATCACCGCTTCGCCGACCCATCGGAGGGCGTCGCGGACGATCTCGACCTCGCCGCTCTCGACGAAGATCAGGTCGTATCCCGCCTCGCCGGTGCGGAAGACGTAGTCGCCGACCTCGACGTCCTGCGGGACGGCAGCCGCGATCAGTCGGCGCCAGTGCGCGTCCGACAGGTCGGGCGACATCATGGCGTCCATCGCGGTGGGAGCGGTTTCTTCGGTCATGCCGATCAACCTACCGACCCGCCGGTGCGAGCGGCTCGTCGGCGTCCGACTGCAAGGCGCGGATGAGCGACTGGGCGTCGTACGGGCCGGTGTGCCGGCGGCCGTTCACGAAGAAGGTCGGCACCGAGCGGATGTTCATCGCCTCGGCGTCGAACATGTCGTCGCGGACGCGGCTCGCGACGTCCGGCGCCGTCAGGTCGCGTTCGAACCTCGGGACGTCGAGCCCCAGCTTGGCAGCCAGCCGCACGATGTCGGAGGGCAGCTGGTTGTCCTGGTCGGCGAACAGGCCCCGCTCGAACTCGAAGAACTTGCCCTGCTTCGCCGCCGCCTCCGACGCCTCGGCGCCCGCGAGGGCGTTGGGGTGCTGCTCGGTGAGCGGCGCGTGCCGCCAGACGTAGCGCAGGTTTGGGCCGAGCTCGGCCATGACCTCCTGGATCGACCCCGACGCCTTGAGGCAGAAACCGCATTGGAAGTCGCCGTACTCGACGATCTCGTAGGGCGCGTCGAGAGGGCCGAAGATGTGATCGCGCCGCGGGTCAACCGGGCGGACGAGGGTCTGCCCCACCTCCTCCTCGGGGTGGCGCGCATCCGCGACGCGGAAGACGAGTGCGCCGAGGGCGAAGGCCAGGACGGATGCCGCGAGCACCCCCACGCGCGCCTCGTTCTGCGCGTCGGGGTCCTCGATCGCGAGGTCGATGATGAACAGCGAGATGGTGAAGCCGATGCCGGCGAGGGCCGCGCCGCCCGCGATGCGGTCGAGCGAGAGCCCGGGACCGAAGTCGCCGATGCGGAGGGCCTTCAGGACGGCGGTCGACCCCCAGATGCCGGCGAACTTGCCAACGACGAGGCCGACGACGATGCCCCATGTGAGCGGCGACATCGCGGCCGCCGCGAGGATCTCGGGGCTGAGTGTCACGCCCGCGTTCGCCAGCGCGAACAGCGGCAGGATCACGTAGGCGACGTACGGCGCGTACGCGGTCTGCAGCCGCTCGTTGATCGAGATCGACTCGCGGAGGCTGTTCGCCGCCGCGCGGGCGTACTCGGTGCTCGGCGACTGCCGGAAGGTGCGGGCGAGCTCGAGCGCGTGCTCGACGTCGCGGCGGTCGGGGCGGTAGACGGGGACGAGCAGCGCGATGGCGACACCGGCGAGCGTCGGGTGCACACCCGAGGCGAGGAAGGCGAGCCACACGACGATCGCGAGGGTCGCGTAGATCGGCCCGCGCCCGCCGCGGAGGTACCGGACGAAGTAGATGCCGACGAGGCCGACGGCGGCGACGAGCAGCGGCATCGGGGTGAAGGTGTCGGTGTACACGAGGGCGATGATGCTGAGCGCCCCGATGTCGTCGACGACGGCCAGGGCGAGCAGGAACACGCGCAGGCGCCCCGACCCCCGCGGCCCGATGAGCGCGAGGGCGCCGACGAGGAAGGCGGTGTCGGTCGAGATGACGACGCCCCAGGCATCCGCGTTCCCCGTGGGGCCGGCGATGAGGACGAACAGCAGCGCGGGCAGGGCGAGGCCGGCGACGGCGGCGACGACGGGCACGACGGCGCGCGACCAGCTGGTCAGCTCGCCGATCGCGAACTCGCGCCGCACCTCGAGGCCGACCGTGAAGAAGAAGATCGCCATCAGGGCGTCGTTCACGAGCGCGTGCAGCGTGAAGTCGAGTCGTATGTCACCGAGCCCGATAGACAGGTGCGTCTCCCAGAAGCCGTGGTAGGTGCCCGAGGAGACGTTCGCCCACACGATGGCGGCCGCCGTCGCCAGGAGCAGCAGGAGCGCGCCCATGCGTGTGCGCCCCATCCTGCCGATGTGGTCCGCGATCGAGGCGAGTTTTCGCGCCATGCATCCTCCGGGGGTCGAGTCGGACCTCAGTCTCCACCCGAACCGGGGGAGCTGTCAGCCGGTGCGCGTGACGATCTCGTGACACACGACGGCCGCTGCCGCCGACCACGCCTGCGGTCGGCACGCCGCCGGATACGGGGCCGGCACGGTGACGTCGCTCGCGGCGTCGCCGGCGTGCAGCTCCGGCATGCGGTACCCGAACGCCTCGGCGGCGGCGAGCATTCCGTCGACGAGCACGGCGGCGTGCCGGTGCAGTCCGGCCTCCGCCATGCCGCGCGCGACGATGGCCGTGTCGTGCGCCCACACACTCCCGCCGTGATAGCTGAGCGGCCAGTAGCCACCGGCATCCGTCGACATGGTCCGCAAGCCGAAACCCGACGACATCGACGCGCCCACGAGGAGGTCGGCGACCGCGCGCTCCTCGTCGGGGTTCAGGATGCCGGTGCCCAGCAGGTGGCCCGCGTTCGAGGTCAGCGTGTCGACCGCCCGACCGTCGCGGTCGAGCGCGATCGCCGGGTAGCGGCCCTCGGGCGTCTCGACCCAGAAGCGATCGCGGAAGCGTGTGCGCAGCTCCGCCGCCCAGGCGCGCAGCCGCTCAGCCCCGTCCTCCTCCAGCGCGTCGAGCAGGTCGGCGGCCTTCACCGCCGCCTCGTAGGCGTAGCCCTGCACCTCGGAGAGGGCGATCGGCCCGGCGGCGAGGGAACCGTCTCGCCATTGGATCGAGTCGCCGGAGTCCTTCCACCCCTGGTTGGAGAGGCCGTGGCCGGTCTCGTCGACGTAGTCGAGGAAGCCGTCGGCGTTGGCTGCGGCGATCATCCAGTCGAGCGCGTCGTGCATCGTCGGGAGCAGATCCCGCACCTCGGCCACCGGCATCCCGGCGGCGTGCGCCTCGGCGAGGAGCGTCACCCACAGCGGGGTCGCGTCGACCGTGCCGTAGTAGAGCGGCGGCAGCGAGATGCCCTCGCCGGGCATCGTGAGCGTGCCGGCCCGCAGCTCGTGCGCGATCTTGCCGGGTTCCTCGGCCGTCTCTGGGTCGGCCGTGCTGCCCTGCAGGCGACCGAGGACGCGCAGAGTGGATGCCGCCATGCCCCGGTCCACGGGCAGGAACAGCCGTGCCGCCCACAGCGAGTCGCGCCCGAAGAGCGTGAAGAACCAGGGCGCGCCGGCGGCGAAGAACTCGTCCGCGCTGCCGGGCAGCGTCAGCCGCAGGGCATCGAGGTCGTCGAGGGCCTGCCGGAGCCAGCGGTGCAGGCGGGGATCGGCGCCGGGAGCCTCGGGCACCGCCCAGCCGGCAGCGCGCGACGTCCCGCGCACGACGAGCGACGGGTCGTCGATGTCGAGGCGCCACGAGACGGTGATCCGGGCCCGCGGCGGGCACTCCAGGTGCCAGGTGAGGACGATGTCGTCATCGGATGCCGCGACCTCCGCTCCGGGAGCCGACAGCCGCATCGACGCGTCCCCGGCCGCGATCTCGACGGCGTCGCCCGCGAGGGCGCGGTCGACCGCCGCGGCCGGCGCGGCTCCCGACTTGACGTCCTGCATCGAGGTCGCGTCGGGGGTGACGGCGACCTCGAGGACGAGCGGCACCCGCTCGTCGAGGTGCGAGACGAGCGTGAACTCCTCCGTCACGCGGCCGTCCGCGACGATGCGGCGCCGCGTCAGCCGGATCTTCGGGTCGGGCGTGCGGTCGTCCAGGCGTCGCAGCAGCGCTTCGAAGCGCAGATCGGATGCCGCATCCGCCGACCGTGAGATCCATTCCGGCGCGTGCGTCGCGGCATCCGTCCCGTAGCGCACCCGGGTCGCGCGGACGAACCGGGTGTCGCCGTGGAAGACGCCGTCGATCGCGCCGCTGCCGAGCTCGCCGTCGGCCCGCGACCACACCTGGGTGGGGGCGCGGAGGGCCACGACGGCGTCGGACAGGAAGGGCTGGAGGCCTGCGGTCATCCCTTGACTGCTCCTTCGGAGGTGTTCATGATGCGCTTCTGGAAGATGAAGAAGACGACGGCGACGGGGATCGTCATGAGCGCCGCGGCCGCGAGCTTCAACGGGTACTGCGTGCCCTGGCTCAGCTGACCGGACGACAGGCTCGCCACCCCGCGGGTGAGGGTGAACAGGTCCGGGTCCTGCACCGACACGATGAAGTGGGTCAGCTCATTCCATGATCCCTGGAACGAGAGGATCACGATCGTGATGAGCGCGGGGCGCGCCATCGGCAGGACGACCGACCAGTACACCCGGAACGTGCCGGCCCCGTCGATGCGCGCCTGTTCCTCGACGGACGGCGGGATCGACTCGAAGAAGTTCTTCATGATGAACACCCCCGCCGCGTCGACGAGGAGGGGCAGCACCATGCCCGCGTACGAGTCGTACATCCCGAGCTGGTTCAGGACGAGGAAGCGGGGGATGAGGAGCACGACCGCCGGCACGGCCATCACGGCGACGACGAGCGCGAAGATGACGCCGCGGCCCCGGAACGTCAACCGTGCGAGGGCGTACCCGGCGAGCGACACGAAGAACACGCGTCCGAGGGTCACGAGGATCGTCACGACCGCCGAGTTCGCGAACCAGAGCGGGAAGTCGCTGTTCAGGAACAGCCGCTCGTAGGCGGCGGTCGTGAAGGTCTGCGGGATCAGCGAGATCGGATTGGATGCCGCCTCCTGCTCGCTCTTGAACGAGGTCGCCACCTGAACGAGGAACGGATAGATGTACACGAGCGCCAGCCCGGCGAGTACCGCGTACAGCAGCACCTGACCGGTCACCGAGCGAGGGGTGAGGCGCCGGCGTCGGGACGGTGTGGCGTCGATCGGCGCATCGGTGAGCGTCTTCGTGCGGGCGAGGGTCCGGCTGTCGGTCACGACCGTGCTCCCTTCGGGGTGTACGCACGGATGCGTCGCTTCGAGACGGGCCGCTCCCTCAGGATCCAGCGCTGGAAGAGCGTGAACGCGATGATGATGAGGAACAGGATGAACGCGATCGCCGCGCCGATGCCCCAGTCCTGGTTGCTGAAGGCCGACGTGTACGACAGGTAGGCGGGGGTGATCGTCGTCTTTCCCGGCTGCCCCTTCGTGCCCGTGTAGATCTGGTCGAACACCTGCCAGCAGCCGATGAGGCCCAGCGTGATGACGGTGAAGAGGGTGGGCCGCAGCTGCGGCAGCGTGATGCGCCAGAACCGCTGCCACGCGTTCGCGCCGTCCATCATCCCCGCCTCCGTCAGCTCGAAGCCCACGTTCTGGAGGGCCGCGATGAACAGCAGCATGAACGTGCCGCTCGTCGTGAAGACGGCCATGAGGATGAAAGCGCTCATTGCGACCGAGGGCCCGGCGATCCAGTCCCACCCCGACAGGCCGAGGAAGCCGGGCTGCGAGATCGCGGCGGGCGCGGCGTCCACCCCGAAAAGGCCGAGGAACAGGTGCACGATGCCGCGGGGGTCGTTGAACCAGTTCGGCCCCTTGCCGCCGGTGACGGCGGCGATGAGGGCGTTGACGGGACCGGCGGCGCTGAAGAGGAAGATCCACAGCACCGTGATGGCGACCGAGCTCGTCACCGACGGGAAGTAGAAGGCGGTGCGGAAGAAGCCGCGCGCCTTCATCATCCGCCGGCTGACCAGCACCGCGAGGAACAGCGACAGCGCGGTCTGCAGCGGCACGACGAGGAAGACGTACCAGGCGTTGTTCCGCAGCGCCGTGCCGAAGTCGCGGCTGCGCAGCCCCTGGCCCGAGGTCAGCTCGGCGTAGTTGTCGAGTCCGACGAAGTTGACGTTGGGGGAGAGGGGGCTGCCCCGGCCGCCCCAGTCCGAGACGCTCACCCAGAGCGCCATGAGGACGGGGAGGAAGAGGAACACCCCGAGGATCACGACGACGGGGGAGACGAAGAGCCACCCGGCGACTCCCTCGCCGCGACGCAGACCGCGGGAGCGGTGGTCGCGGCGAGGGAGCTTCTCGGGTGCCCGTTCGGTGGCGACGGGCGTCGACATGTCAGCCGACGATCGCCTCGAGGTTGGACTGGACCGACTGCAGGATCGTCGCCGGGTCCCCGTCCTTCAGCGTCGCGAGCTGCGCGTTGAAGTCCGTGAACACGTCCGAGACGCCGTCGTTGGTCGGCACGCCCTGGGCGTAGTCCGCACCGGCGAGGAACGCAGCGAGGTCCGGGTTGTCGGTCGTCCACTGGTCGGCGGCCGACTGCACGGACGGCATCGGGCCGAACGCCTTCGAGAAGGCGAGCTGCTGGTCTGCGCTCGTCAGGTACTCGACGAGGTCGAGCGCGGCCTGCTGGTTGGGGCTGTCGGCGGCCATGCCCCAGCAGTTCGTGAACTGCAGGGTGCCCTTGCCGGCGGGGCCGGCGGGCAGCTCGACGACGAGCGGGTCGACGTCGGGGTAGTCGCCGAGCGCACCGGTGATCCAGTTGCCCTCGATCGTCATGGCGCCCAGCTGCTTGCCGAACGCCTCACCGCCCCAGCCCGCGCCCACATCGGCGGCGTAGGCGAACGTGCCGTCGGCCAGGTGCTCCTTCACGTAGGTGAGGGCGTCGATGTTCTCCTGGCTGTCGGCGACGGCGGACGTGCCGTCCTCTGAGACGAGCCGTCCGCCGGCTTCGGCCATGAAGGCGCCCACCCGCTGGTACTCGCCGCTGAAGACGAGGCCCGTCGTGTCGCCCGAGGTGAGCTTCTTCGCCGCGGCGGCGAGCGAATCCCAGTCGGTCGGGACGTCGGCATCCGTCAGTCCCGCCTGGTCCCACAGGTTCTTGTTGATGATCAGCTGCAGCGTCGAGAAGTCCTTCGGAGCGCAGTAGAACTGGTCGTTGTACGTGAAGTTCTGCACGAGCGACGGGTAGAAGTCGTCCTTGTTCTCGAGCATGTCCCCGTAGGCGATGACCGAGCCGTTGTCGGCGTAGCCCGCCAGGAGCTCGGTCGCGAGGTAGAACAGGTCCGGCGGGTTGCCGCCGGCGAAGCCCTGCGAGAGCTGCTGCGTGAGGTCGGTGGCCGCGACCACCTCGGCGTCGACGCCGGATTCCTCCGACCACGCGGCGACGGCGTCCTTGACCGCCGTGGTCTCGGCGTCGCCGGACGAGCCGATCATGATCGTGAGCGCGTCGTCGGACGAGGTGAGTCCGCCCGCGTCGGTCGGTTCTCCCGAGGCGGCGGGACCGTCGTCGAAGCCCGAGCCGCCGCATCCGGCGAGGGCCAGTGTCGCCGCGATCCCGATGCCGCCGAGGGCCATCCATCTGCTGTGTCGCATGTCCGTATCTCCTTCGATCCCGGTGCCGTCGATCGTTCCGACCGCGCTGATCTCGGTCGACTTTGAACGATCAAATTGTGGAATGATGCCCAACGTAAGAGGGTGGGTCCGTCCATGTCAAGGGGTGCGCCGGTGAGTGAGAAGTCGATCACGATCGAGGACGTCGCGGCCCTCGCGGGTGTCTCGCGGCAGACCGTGAGCAATGTCCTGAACACCCCGGCGATCGTCAGGACCGCCACTCGGGAGCGCGTGCAGGACGCCATCACCCGCCTCGGCTACTCGCCGCACGCCTCCGCGCGCCGGCTGCGCACGCGCCGCAGCGCGACCATCGGCATCCACCTCGACCCCTATGCGGGCGGGATCTCGGGCGTCGTGCTCGACCGCTTCGTGCACGCGCTCACCGAGCGCGCCGGCGACCGCGGCCTGCGGGTGCTCGTGTACGCGGCATCCGATCAGGACGAGGAGATCCGGCGGATGTCGGAGCTCGTCGACGCCGGCGACGTCGAAGCCGTCGTCGTCACCGGCACGCGGTACGGCGACCGGCGGCTGGCGTGGCTGACCGAGCGCGGCGTGCCGTTCGTCTCGTTCGGCCGCCCGTGGGACGTCGCCTCGCCCGAGGACAGCGCGCACCTCTGGGTCGACGTCGACGGCGCCTCGGGCACGCGCGCCGCGACCGAGCACGCCCTCACCGTCGGACCGCGCGTCGCGTTCCTCGGCTGGCCCGCGGGTTCGCCGACGGGTGATGACCGGGAGCGGGGGTGGCGCGAGGCGATGACGGATGCCGGTGCCCGCCCCGACCTGCGCCTGTCGGCGGAGGAGCGGGTCGCCGAGGCGCGGGAGCAGGTCGCGGAGTTGCTGGTGACGACGGCAGTCGACGCGATCGTGTGCGCGAGCGACACCCTCGCCGTCGGCGCGCACGTCGCCGCCGTCGCGGCGCAGCGGCCGGACGTGCTCATCATCGGGTTCGACAACACCCCCGCGGTCGAGGCCCTGGGCCTGTCGAGCGTCGAGCAGCTGCCCGAACTGGTCGCCGCGGGCACCCTCGACCTGCTGATGGGCAGCGGTGGCCGCATCGAGCGCCGCGCCGCGGGGGACGGCGAGGGGCACGTGCTGGTCCAGCCGCGCCTCGTCGTCCGCTGAGGCGGGTCGGGCGGGGTCTGCAGGGGTCGACATCCGAGCGGAGATCCGTTTCCGAGCGGACGTTCGACGAGGAATGCGCCCTCGGTGCCGCAGATCTCCGCTGGAATGCCGCGTGGGGCGGCCTCACCGCCGGCCGATGCGGCGGGAGAGGTCGGCCGCCGCGTCCGTCGCGAGCGCGGCGAGGCGGTCGGGATCGATGTCGGCACCGTCAGGCCAGGTGATGGCGAGGGCGGCGGCGGGCCAGTCGGCGTGGTCGCGGACCGCGACACCGACGGAGCGGAAGCCCAGGGTGACCTCGCCGTCCTCAGTCGCGTAGCCGTCGGCTCGGGCCTGCCGCAGGAGTTCCCGCAGCTCGCCGGGCCGACCCGGTCCGCGGCCGGTGCGTTGGACCGAGAGGGATGCCGCATCCGGGAACAGCGCGAGCACCTGCTCGCGGGGGAGCGCGGCGAGCATCGCGCGCCCCGTCGCAGTGAGATGCGCGGGGAGGCGGACGCCCACATCGGTGATGAGCGCGGGCCGTCGCGGTGCGCGCTCCTCGACGATGTAGAGGACGTCGCGGCCCGTCATGACGGCGAGGTGCGCGCTCTCGCCGGCGCGGTCGGCGAGCTGCGCGACGATCGGTCGGCCGAGGCGGGCGAGGGGCTCCTGCCGCGCGTACCCGCCGGCGAGCTCGAACGCGGCGGTGCCGAGTCCCCAGCGCCGGTCGCCCTCGAGGTGCACGACGAACCCGTGCGCGGTCATCGCCGCGAGCAGGTGGTAGATGCTCGACCGCGGGATGCCGAGATGGCTCGCGATCGTCTGCGCCGCCACCGGCCCGCGCTGGTGCGCCAGGAAGCTCAGGATGCGGAGCGTCTGATCCGCGGCGGGGACCTGCGGCTTGTGCGGGTTCGGCGGTGTGTCTGGGATCGGCGCCCGCGGCTTGTCTGGGATCGGCGCCCGCGGCTTGTCTGAGATCGGCGCCCGCGGCTTGTCTGGGATCACAGACACAGGATGCCACGCGCGCCACCTGCCGAGGCGGCGCAGCCGATGGAATCGGACCATGCCCGTCCTCACCACCGTCACCCTCGGCGACGCCCCGCTCACACCTGCTGAGGTCGTCGCCGTCGCCCGGCACGACGCGCGCGTCGCGGTCTCCGACGCCGCGCTCGCCCGCACGGCCGAGACCCGCGCCCTCATCGAGCGCCTCGCCGACGACCCGCAGCCGCACTACGGCATCTCGACCGGCTTCGGCGCGCTCGCGACGACGTTCATCGCCCCCGACCGGCGCCGCCAGCTGCAGGCGAGCCTCATCCGCTCGCACGCGGCGGGAACGGGACCCGAGGTCGAGCGTGAGGTCGTCCGCGCCCTGCAGCTGCTGCGCCTGCAGACCCTCGCGACCGGTCGCACCGGCGTCCGCCCGGTCGTCGTTGACACGTACGCGGCGATGCTCAACGCCGGCATCACCCCGATCGTGCACGAGTACGGCTCGCTCGGCTGCTCGGGCGACCTCGCCCCCCTCTCGCACATCGCGCTCGCCGCGCTCGGCGAGGGACCGGTCCGCACGGCGGACGGCACGAAGGTCGACGCCGCCGACGCTATGGCGGCCGCCGGCATCCGTCCCCTCGTGCTCGAGGAGAAGGAGGGTCTCGCCCTCATCAATGGCACCGACGGCATGCTCGGGATGCTGGCGCTCGCCCTCGCCGACCTCGACACCCTGCTCGCGACCGCCGACCTCGCCGCCGCCCTGTCGGTCGAGAGTCAGCTCGGCACCGACGCCGTCTTCGCGGCCGACCTCATGGCGCTGCGCCCGCAGTCGGGGCAGGCCGTCTCGGCCGCGCACCTGCGGCACGCCCTCGCCGACTCGCCGATCGTCGCGAGCCACCGCGACCCGGCCGTCTGCACCCGCGTGCAGGACGCCTACTCGCTGCGCTGCTCGCCGCAGGTGCACGGCGCCGCCCGCGACACCCTCGATCACGCCCGCACGGTCGCGGAGCGCGAGCTGGCGTCGGCCGTCGACAACCCGGTCGTCACGCCTGACGGTCGCGTCGAGTCGAACGGCAACTTCCACGGTGCGCCGGTCGCGTACGTCCTCGACTTCCTCGCGATCGCCGTCGCCGACGTCGCCTCGATCTCCGAACGCCGCACCGACCGGGCGCTCGACCGCACGCGCAGCAACGGCCTGCCGCCGTTCCTCGCCGACGAGGTGGGCGTCGACAGCGGCCTCATGATCGCGCAGTACGCCGCGGCGGGCATCGTCTCGGAGCTCAAGCGCCTCGCCGTGCCGGCATCCGTCGACTCGATCCCGTCGTCGGCGATGCAGGAGGACCACGTGTCGATGGGCTGGGCCGCCGCCCGCAAGCTGCGTCGCGCGATCGACGGGCTCGCGCGCGTCCTCGCGATCGAGGTGGTGACGGGATGCCGCGCCCTCGACCTGCGCGCTCCATTGCAGCCCGCGCCGGTCACCGGCGCCGTGCGCGACCTCGTCCGCACGGTCGTCGAGGGACCGGGACCCGACCGCTTCGTCGCGCCCGACCTCGAGGCAGCGACGCAGCTCGTGGTGTCGGGCGAGGTTGCCCGCACCGCGTTCGGACCAGCCGCCGAGCGGACATCCGCCGTCGCGCGGACGAACGACACCGAATCCGTCCGCTCGAGCGCAGATCTCCGCTCGAGTGCCGCACCGTTCGAAGGAGAACAGGCATGACCGACACGACCACGACCCGCACCGTCCGCGCGGCGCGAGGCGCCGAACGCACCGCGAAGAGCTGGGGCGCCGAGGCGGCCAAGCGGATGCTGATGAACAACCTCGACCCCGAGGTCGCCGAGCACCCCGAGGACCTCGTCGTCTACGGCGGCACGGGCAAGGCGGCCCGCACGTGGGAGGCGTACGACGCGATCGTCCGTACCCTCGACGAGCTCGAGCCCGACGAGACGCTGCTCGTGCAGTCCGGCAAGCCGGTCGGCGTGTTCCGCACTCACGAGTGGGCGCCGCGGGTGCTCATCGCGAACTCGAACCTCGTCGGCGACTGGGCGACATGGCCCGAGTTCCGCCGCCTCGAGCACCTCGGCCTCACGATGTACGGCCAAATGACGGCGGGGTCGTGGATCTACATCGGCACGCAGGGCATCCTGCAGGGCACGTACGAGACGTTCGCCGCCGTCGCGCGCTCGCTGGGCCGCGACTCGCTCGCCGGCACGCTCACGCTCACCGGTGGCGCGGGCGGCATGGGCGGCGCGCAGCCGCTCGCCGTCACGATGAACGGGGGAGCGGTCCTCGTCGTCGACGTCGACGAGTCGCGCCTGCGCCGACGCGTGGAGCACGGCTACCTCGACGAGCACACCGCCGATCTCGATGCGGCCGTCGAGCGGGCGCTCACGGCGAAGGCGGCGGGCGAGGCGCGCTCGATCGGCGTCGTGGGGAACGCGGCGGACGTGTTCCCGGAGCTGCTGCGCCGCGGCATCCCGATCGACATCGTGACGGACCAGACGAGCGCGCACGACCCGCTCGCGTACCTGCCCTCAGGCGTCGCGTTCGAGGAGTGGAAGGCGCGGGCCTCCGCCGATCCCGAGGGGTTCACCGAGCGGTCGCGGGCGTCGATGGCGCGGCACGTGGAGGCGATGGTCGGGTTCCAGGATGCCGGGGCCGCGGTCTTCGACTACGGCAACTCGATCCGCCGCGAAGCCGAGCTCGGCGGCTACGACCGCGCGTTCGCGTTCCCCGGGTTCGTCCCCGCCTACATCCGTCCGCTCTTCGCCGAGGGCAAGGGACCGTTCCGGTGGGTGGCGCTGTCGGGCGACCCGGAGGACATCGCGAAGACCGACCGCGCCGTCGCGGAGCTCTTCCCCGAGGACACCGCGCTGCACCGCTGGCTCGAGAAGGCCGGTGAGAAGGTGCACTTCGAGGGCCTTCCTGCGCGCATCTGCTGGCTCGGCTACCAGGAACGTCACCTCGCGGGACTGAAGTTCAACGAGATGGTCGCGTCGGGTGAGCTGGCGGGGCCGGTCGTGATCGGCCGAGACCACCTCGACGCGGGGTCGGTCGCGAGCCCGTACCGCGAGACCGAGGCGATGGCCGACGGCTCGGACGCGATCGCCGACTGGCCGCTCCTGAACGCGCTCCTCAACACGGCGTCGGGGGCGGCGTGGGTGTCGATCCACCACGGCGGCGGCGTCGGCATCGGGCGTTCGATCCACGCCGGGCAGGTCACCGTCGCCGACGGCACGCCGCTCGCGGCCGAGAAGCTCGCGCGCGTGCTGGTGAACGACCCCGGCACGGGTGTCATGCGTCACGTCGACGCCGGGTACGACCGTGCGAAGGAGGTCGCCCGCGAGCGCGGCCTGGCCGTCCCCATGCTGGACGCGTGATGGCGACCCTCTTCACCGGCATCGCCGAGCTGACGACGAACGCGGATGCCGCGGCCCCGACCGCGACCATCGCTGACGCCGCCCTCCTCGTCGACGAGGGCCGGGTCGCGTGGGTGGGCGCCGCCTCCGACGCCGAGACTGCAGTCAGAGCCCGAGACAGCGGTCTGTCGCCGATGCCTCGGCCTGCCGCTGCAGTCTCGCAGTCGGAGGTCGAGGTCACGCGCGTCGACCTCGGCGGTCGGGCGGTCATCCCGGGTTTCGTGGACAGTCACACGCACCTCGTGTTCGCGGGCGACCGCGCCGACGAGTTCGAGGCGCGGATGACGGGCGTCCCGTATGCCGCGGGCGGCATCCGCCGCACCGTCGCCGCCACCCGCGCGGCGACCGACGACGAGCTGCGGGCCCGTCTGGCCGCGCTCGTGGCTGAGCTGCACGCGCAGGGGACGACGACGTTCGAGGTCAAGACCGGGTACGCCCTCACCCTCGACGGCGAGGAACGTCTCGCCCGGCTCGCCGCCGAGGTCACCGACGAGGTCACGTACCTCGGGGCGCATGTCGTCCCCGAGGGAGCTGTCCGCGAGGCGTACGTCGACCTCGTGTGCGACGCCATGCTGGCCGCGGTCCGACCGCACGTCCGCTGGGTCGACGTGTTCTGCGAGCGGGGCGCCTTCACCGCGGCCGAGAGCGAGCGGATCCTCCGGGCGGGTGCGGCGTCCGGGCTCGGCGTCCGCGTGCACGGCAACCAGCTGAGCGAGGGGCCGGGGGTGCAGCTCGCGGTGCGGCTGGGCGCGGCATCCGTCGACCACTGCACCCATCTGACGGATGCCGACGTCGCGGACCTCGCGGCGTCGGACACGGTCGCGACGCTCCTCCCGGGCGTTGAGTTCTCGACGCGGCAGCCGTACCCCGACGCGCGACGTCTCCTCGACGCCGGTGTCACAGTGGCGCTCGCGAGCGACTGCAACCCGGGCTCGTCGTTCACGAGTTCGATGCCGCTCATGATCGCCCTCGCCGTCCGCGAGATGGGGATGACCGTCGGCGAGGCGGTGTGGGCGGCGACCGCCGGGGGTGCGCGGGCGCTGCGCCGCAGCGACGTCGGCCACCTCGGCGTGGGTGCGCGCGCGGACCTCGTCGTCCTCGACGCACCGAGCCGGCGGCACCTGGCCTACCGGCCGGGGGTGCCGCTCGTCCACCGCGTGTACCGCGGCGGCGAGGTGATCAGCCCCCGCTGACGTCCCGCGGGGTGTCGAGATTCCAGCGCGCCGGCGGGACGGCGGTCGCGACGTCCCAATCGTCGGTGTCCCAGACGAAGGTCGCGACGGCGCACGTCGGCATCGCGCCGATCCCGCCGTCCGACAGCTGCTCGGCGAGCACCGTCATCCCCGGGTCGTGCGCGACGACCATGACGTCGGTGACGCCGCTCGCGGCGGCGGTCGCGAGCAGCCGCGAGCCCGGGGCGCCGTACAGGCCCTCATCGGTCTCGACCGAAACGCCGAGGGCGTCTGCGAACGTCTGCGCCGTCGTCCGCGCGCGCACGGCGGTCGACGACAGGATGCGGGCCGGTCGCACGCCGGTCGCGGCGAGCCGTCGCGCCATGACCGGCGCGTCCCGCCTGCCCCGGTCGTTGAGCGGACGTTCGTGGTCGTCGAGTCCGGTGCCCCAGTCGCTCTTGGCGTGACGGACGAGGATGAGGGTGATCATGCGAGGGCCCTTCCGGCGAGCAGTTCCAGGACGCAGAGCGCCGCGAGTCGGACGGTGCGGCCGTCTGCGGCATCCGCCGTCGCGTCGACTTCGACGATGTCCGCGCTCACGATGCGACGATCCCCGGCCGCCGCGCGGACGAGGGCGCGCAGCTCCCACGCCTCGAGTCCGCCGGGGACGGATGCCGGGCACCCGGGCGCGACGGAGCGGTCGCAGACGTCCACGTCGATGTCGAGGTGCACGTCACCGGCGGTGCCCGCGATCGACAGCGCCTGGATCATGACGTCCTCGGCGCCGCGGCGGCGCACCTCGTCGAGGGTGATGACCGTGATGCCGAGGTCGGCGGCGCGCTCGGCGTACGCGACCGAGTTGGCGAAGTCGGCGATACCGATCTGCACGATGCGTCGCGGGTCGAGACCGTCCTCGACGAGGCGGCGGACGGGGGAGCCGTTCGACACCCCGTCGCGCAGGTCGAAGTGCGCGTCGAGGGTGATGAGCCCCGACACCCCCGCGCCCTGTGCGGTCGCGTAGGTGACGGAGTTGTCGCCGCCGACGGCGATCACGAGACCGGATGCCGCGCGCAGCCCGCGGACGCGCTCGCGCACGCGGGCCTCGCCCTCGGGTCCGTCGGGGTCGGCGACGTCACCGGCGTCCGCGATCCGGAGCGCCTCGTTCAGGTCGACGGGGGGAGGGCCGAGCAGGGTCGGGCTGAACCGGCGCAGCGCCTCGCGCACGGCGGCGGGTGTCGCGTGCGCCCCGGTAGGGGACAGCGACGTGCGGAAGGCGGGCAGGCCGAGGATCGCGGCATCCACCCGCCCGTCCGGAGCCGGCCAGTCCCCGGCGCGCGGCCAGAGCGGATCGACGGAGAGCGCCATGGTCAGGGGAGCAGCAGGTGGGCGACGGTGAAGATCACGAGGCCGGCGAGGGCACCCACGATCGTGCCGTTGAGGCGGATGTACTGCAGGTCGCGGCCGACCTGCAGCTCGATCTTCTGGCTCGTCTCGTCGGCGTCCCAGCGCTCCACGGTGTCGGTGATGATCGACGCGATGTCGTGGCGGTAGCGATCGACGAGGAAGACGGCGGCATCCGCGATGCGCTTGTCGACGCGTTCCTGCAGGGCCGTGTCGGTCGCGAGCCGGTCGCCGAGGTCGCCGAGTGCGGCGGTCACGCGACGGCGGAGCGGGCTGTCCTCGTCGGCGAGGGAGCGCAGCAGGCCGGCCTTCGCGGTGTTCCACGCGTCGGCGGCGAGGGCGCGCACCCGCGGGCTGTCGAAGACGGCGCTCTTCGCGCCCTCGAGTCGGCCGATGGTCTCGGAGTCGTGCTGCAGGTTGTCGGCGAGGCGCTCGAGGTACTGGTCGAGCGCCTTGCGCGCCGGGTGCTCGGGGTCGTGCTGCACGGCCGCGACGAACTTCGTCGCCTCGTGGTAGACGGTGTCGTCCACGAGCCGCATCGCCACCGACGGCACCCAGGACGGCAGACGGCGCGAGACGAGGCCGTCGAACGCCTCGCGGTTCGCGTCGAGCCAGCGGGCGATGCTGTCGACGCCCAGGTCGACCGCCCCGCGGTGAGCGTCGGCGTCCACCACCCGCGACAGCCACGTTCCGAGCGAGGGACCCCACGACGGCGACAGCAGGTGCTCGTGGGCGAGGTCGCTGATGAGGTCCTGCACCTCGTCGTCGCTGAGGGCGGTGAGGATGCCGGTGGCCATCGTCGACGCCTCGGCCGCGACGGTCTTCGCGTGGGCCGGGTCCTGCAGCCAGGTGCCCGCGGTCCGCGCGATGTGCGTGGACTCGAGCTTCTGGCGGACGACGCCGGCCTCGAGGAAGTTGGTCTCGACGAACTCGCCGAGCGTGCGACCGATCTCGTCCTTCCGGCGCGGGATGATCGCCGTGTGCGGGATCGGGATGCCGAGCGGATGCCGGAACAGCGCCGTCACCGCGAACCAGTCCGCGAGCGCGCCGACCATGCCGCCCTCGGCCGCCGCGCGCACGTACCCCCAGCCCGAGAGGTCCTTCTCGAGGATGAACGCGATGACGAAGACGATCGCCATGAACAGCAGGCCGCCGAGCGCGACCGCCTTCATGGTGCGGAGCCCGCGGTACCGCTGCTGATCAGCGGTGCTCAGCGAGCCGTACGGGATGCGGGCCATTCGGCCATCCTGCCACGGCGCCCCTTACGCGCCGGGGCGACTCACGGCTCGAGTGGACCCAGCCACGCGTTCGCGAGCGCGCCGTGCACCGACTCGGGGTCGGACGGGTGGAACAGACCGGCCAGCACGTCGCGGTAGAGCCGGCTCAGTTCGTTGCGGGTGAAGAACGACGAGCCGCCCGCGACGAGCATCGCCTCGTCGACGACCTGCTTCGCCGTCGCCGCCGCGCGGTGCTTGATCGCCGACAGCTTCGGGAACCACATCGCGCCGTGGTCGACGAGGCCGTCGACGTCGGCGGCGAGGGTCTCGACCTGCACGGGCAGGGCGTCGTAGGCGAGGGCCATGTCGGCGACCCGCCACCGGATGTCGGGGTCTTGGCTGTAGGAACGGCCCGTCTTCTTCGAGGTCCGGGCGCGCGCGGTCTCGACCGCGAGGTCGAGGGCACGCCGCGCGATGCCGGTGTAGACCGAGGCCAGCAGGATCTCGAACGCGCTGAAGATGCCGAAGACGAGCGGGTCGGGACTCGGACCGACGGGCAGCTTCCGGACGATGCGGTCGGCGGGGGCGACCGCACCGTGCAGCTCGGTCGTGCGCGACTGGGTGCCCCGCATCCCGAGCGTGTCCCAGTCGTCGCGCGTGACGACGGCGTCGCTGCGCGGGACGAAGCCGAACACGAGCCGCGGGTCGTCGGGGTCGGACGCGTCCAGGCCGTGGAGCCCGAGGTGCGTCCACACCGGCGCGAGCGACGTGAAGATCTTGGTGCCCGTGAAGGCGTACGAGCCGTCGGGCTGAGGCGCGGCATCCGTGTCGCTTCCGAACAGGACGAGGTCGTTGCCGGCTTCGCTGATGCCGAAGGCGAACACCTCGCCCCGGGCGGCGCCCTCCTGCAGGAAGCGCAGGGCGTCGTCGCCCCGGTCGGACATCACCTTCGCGACACCGGTCCAGACGAGGTGCATGTTGATCGCGAGCGCCGTCGCGGGGGCCGCGCCCGCGAGGCGCTGCTGCAGGACGGATGCCTCACGCAGGCCCAGTCCCGCGCCGCCGAGCTCCGTCGGCACGAGGATCGCGAGGTAACCCGCCGCCCGGAGGTCGGCGAGGTCCTCCTCGGGGAACACGTTCTCGGCGTCGACGGCGGCCGCGCGCGAGCGGATGCGCGCGAGCAGATCGTCGGGCAGGTGGGCAGCCGGGTCGAAGCTCATGCGCCCAGCCCCCAGGCGGCGACCGCGTCGAGCAGGGCCCGCGCGGCGGCATCCGGAGCATCGCGGTGGGGCGAGTGCCCCGTGCCCGGCACGACGGCCATCGACACGAGCGGGTTCTGCTGCACCTCGGCCGCGAGCGCCCCCGTGAAGATGGAGTACACCGCGGGATCGCCGGCGATGACGTGGGTCGGCACGGTGAGACGGGATGCCGCCTCCCGCACATCCCACGGGGTGTTCTGCGTGCCCGTCGCCTCGACCGCCGAACGGCTCGCCTGCGCGGCGGCGATCGCCTTCAGCTCGACGTCCACCTCGAGCCACCCGGGGTGGGCGGCGCGGACGGCGGCGATCGAGGTGTCGGCGAACGCCTGCTCCTGGCTCGCGCGGACGCTCTCACGGTCCTCGTCGGAGAGGTGGATGGCGGGGTCGACGAGCACGAGGTGGCGGGCCCACCTCGGCGCGTCGGCCGCAGCGACGGTCGCGGCGGCGCCGCCGAGGGAGTGGCCGAGGACGAGGTCCCACGTCCCGTCGTCGGTGGGACGGGTGTGGACGAGGTCGGTCGCGTACGCCGCGATCGAGTAGTCGAGCGCGCGCGGGGCGGTGCCGTGCCCGCGCAGGTCGACGGCCTCGACGTGCCAGCCGGCGTCGGCGAGGGCGACGGCGTAGCGCCACATGAGCGCGCCGTTCGAGCCCAGACCGTGGACGAGGAGGGCGTGCCGCGGCGCGCGCGGGTCGCCCCAACCGAGGCGGGGGAGGGTGACGGGTGACGGCATGCTCTCAGCCTAGGACGGGCCCCGGGCCCCGGTGCCGGGCCAGGATGGGGGCATGATCTCCACCGACCTGGCACGCGAGCTGCGCGCGAGCGGCCTGACCTGGCGTCCCCGCTCCGGCGACCGGTTCCAGCTCGACGAGCCCGAGTTCGAGGCCGACGTCTACACCGTCAGCGAGATGACCGTCGAGGCGCGCAGCTATCCGACCGGCGACCTGCTCGCCTTCAACGGCACGACCGAGTGGGCGCTCGACTCGGTCGCGCTCGAGGACGCCCTGTGGCTGCCCTCCGAGGCGCAGCTGCGCGAGCTGCTGCGGGGGACGTTCCGCGCGTTGCGGCGCCTGCCCGACACACACGAGGTCGAGATCGAAGTGGATGCCGCGCCCCACCGCTTCCGGCATCCCGAACCCGCCGACGCCTACGGTCGGGCCCTGCTGTTCCTGCTCGGGCGGATCCGCTGACCGCGCTCAGGTGATGAGGGGGACCGGCTCGGTGTCGGGGATCGGGCTCGCGTCGCGGCCGCGGAGGTCGGGGAACCCGCGCACGAAGACCGCCGCCACGAGCGCGCCCGCGACGGCGAACGCCGACGCGGCGAAGAAGGCGCCGACCGCCCCCATGCCGTCGATGAGGAACCCCGCGACGGCCGAGCCGGCCGCGGCGCCGATGAGCTGGCCAGTGCCGATCCAGCCGTAGGCCTCGGCGGTCTCGCTGAAGCGGACACTCGCGCTCGTGATGGCGAACATGACGGCGAGGGCCGGGGCGATGCCGAGGCCCGCGACGAAGAGCGAGGCGCCCATCCACCAGGCGTTCAGGCTGATGATGACGAGGGTGACCCCGACGGCCACGATCGTGAGGCGGCGGGCCATCGCCCAGCGGCCGATCGGGATGTGCCCGAACCCGAGGCCGCCCGCGAGGCTGCCGACGGCGAAGACGGCGAGCACGAGACCCGCCTCGATGCCCTCGTGCCCGAAGGTCGCGACAACGCCCGCCTCGACCGCGGCGCACGCCCCCACGAGGAGGAAGCCGGTCACGGTCGACAGCAGCACGACGGGCTTGCCGAGGACGCGACCGAAGCCGCGGCGGCTGCGGGGGATGCGGACGCGCCCCACCTCGGGCGAGGCGATGAACCAGGCGCACCCACCGATGAGGATGACGACGATCAGCAGGAGCGCGGGGACGGTGCCGACCTGGGTCGCGACGAGGGTGATGACGACGGGCGCGAAGATCCAGATGATCTCCTGCAGGCTCGCATCCAGCGAGAAGAGGGGCGTCAACTGCCGCGAGGTGACGATCTTCGGGTAGATCGTGCGGACGGCCGGCTGCACGGGCGGGTTGGCGATGCCGGCGATGAAGCCGAACACGATGAACCCCGGCATCCCGAACGGATTGAGGGCGAGGGCGAACACGGCGGCGGCGCAGACGACGGCGGTGAGGGTGAGGACGCGCCGCATCCCCCAGACACCCATCCACCGGCTGGTCACCGGGCCGGAGATCGCCTGACCGATCGACAGTGCGGCGAGGACGATGCCGGCGGCGCCGTACGACCCGGTCGACTGCTCGACGTGGAGGAGGACGGCGAGGCTCGTCATCCCGCTCGGGAACCGCGCCGTCAACTGTGCCGCGATGATGCGCGCGACACCCGGGACGCGCAGGAGTTCCGAGTATCCCGCCACCCCTTCATCGTACCGACCGCCGACGACGTCCGACGGGGGTGCGGGGCCGGCGCGACACGCCGCGACACGCCCGACACGCCGACCGGTCCCGGAATCGGATGTCGGTGGCCCGCTCTAGCGTGCGACCTGTGGACAACCGTCCGGTCCCGGGAGGGTTTCGGCCGGAATCCTGGCCTTTTCGACCCCCTTCCGGACCTGCCGGATTGGGGATGAAACGGTGGAGAACTTGTGTTGTACCTGTGGAGGACGGCGGAAAAACTACACGGATGTAACTACTACCCCTTGTGGTGCTTCCCGGTGTCCGTACCCATATGTAGTATTGAGCTCCCGGCGGGCTCCCAGCCTTCCGGCCAATGGATTCACCCCCAGATTTCATACGAAATGGACCCCGCGCGACGGGTTCCGGAGGACGAGAGAGGTTCGACGAATGGCGATCACTGTGTACACGAAGCCGTCCTGCGTGCAGTGCAACGCGACGTACCGCGCGCTGGACTCCAAGGGCATCGACTACGAGGTCCTCGACCTCTCCGAGGATCCGGCGGCGCTCGAGCACGTCAAGTCGCTCGGCTACCTGCAGGCGCCCGTCGTCGTGACCGACGAGGACCACTGGTCGGGCTTCCGTCCCGACAAGATCGACGAGCTCGCCTCGCGCCTGGTCTGAGCGATGAGCGCGGCCGTCATGACGAACGTGCCGCTGCTCGTCTACTTCTCGAGCGTGTCGGGCAACACCGCACGTTTCATCGAGAAGCTCGGGATGCCGGCACGCCGCATCCCGCTCCACTCCTCCGAACCCGTGCTCCGCGTCGAGGAGCCTTACGTCCTGGTCACCCCCACGTACGGGGGCGGCCAGGGCCGAGGAGAAGAGAAGGGCGCGGTTCCCAAGCAGGTCATCCGCTTCCTCAACGACGAGGGCAATCGGAGCCTGCTCCGCGGAGTCATCTCCGCAGGTAACAGCAATTTCGGCGAGTCGTTCTGCCTCGCCGGGGACATCATCAGCCGCAAGTGTCAGGTGCCGCACTTGTACCGGCTGGAAGTATTCGGCACGCCCGAGGACGTCGACCGCGTGAGCGGCGGATTGGAAGACTGGTGGAAGCTGCAGTGACCGATATGGCCTTCAAGACGGAGGCGCGCTTCGAGGGCATGGACTACCACGCCCTGAACGCGATGCTGAACCTCTACGGCGAGGACGGGAAGATCCAGTTCGACGCCGACAAGCGCGCGGCGCGGGAGTACTTCCTGCAGCACGTGAACCAGAACACCGTCTTCTTCCACTCGCTGAAGGAGAAGCTCGACTACCTGGTCGAGAAGGAGTACTACGAGGGCGCCGTCATCGACGCGTACCCGTTCGAGTTCATCCAGTGGCTCAACGACCACGCCTACGCGCAGAAGTTCCGTTTCGACACGTTCCTCGGCGCGTTCAAGTACTACACGAGCTACACGCTCAAGACCTTCGACGGCAAGCGCTACCTCGAGCGCTTCGAGGACCGCGTCGTGATGACCGCTCTCGCCCTCGCCGCCGGTGACCAGGACCTCGCCACGAAGCTCGTCGACGAGATCCTGTCGGGCCGCTTCCAGCCCGCCACCCCCACCTTCCTCAACGCCGGCAAGGCGCAGCGCGGCGAACTCGTCTCCTGCTTCCTCCTGCGCATCGAGGACAACATGGAGTCGATCGCCCGCGGCATCAACTCCGCGCTGCAGCTGTCCAAGCGCGGCGGCGGCGTGGCCCTGCTCCTCTCGAACATCCGCGAGGCGGGCGCCCCGATCAAGCAGATCGAGAACCAGTCGTCGGGCATCATCCCCGTCATGAAGCTGCTCGAAGACAGCTTCAGCTACGCGAACCAGCTGGGTGCGCGTCAGGGCGCCGGTGCCGTGTACCTCTCGGCCCACCACCCCGACATCATGAAGTTCCTCGACACCAAGCGCGAGAACGCGGACGAGAAGATCCGCATCAAGACGCTGTCGCTGGGTGTCGTCGTGCCCGACATCACGTTCGAGCTCGCGAAGAACGACGAGGACATGTACCTCTTCTCGCCGTACGACGTCGAGCGCGTCTACGGCGTGCCCTTCGGCGACATCTCGGTCACCGAGAAGTACCGCGAGATGGTCGACGATGCGCGCATCAAGAAGACCAAGATCAAGGCGCGCGAGTTCTTCCAGACCCTCGCCGAGATCCAGTTCGAGTCGGGCTACCCGTACATCATGTTCGAGGACACGGTGAACAAGGCCAACCCGATCAAGGGTCGGATCAACATGTCCAACCTCTGCTCGGAGATCCTGCAGGTCAACACGCCGACGACGTTCAACGAGGACCTCTCGTACGACCAGATCGGCAAGGACATCTCCTGCAACCTCGGCTCGATGAACATCGCCCTCGCGATGGACGGCCGCGACCTCGCCGGAACGGTGGAAACCAGCATCCGTGCCCTCAGCGCGGTCAGCGACCAGAGCCACATCCGTTCGGTCCGCTCCATCGAGGACGGCAACGACAAGTCGCACGCCATCGGCCTCGGCCAGATGAACCTGCACGGCTACCTCGCCCGTGAGCACGTCCACTACGGCTCGGAGGAGGGTGTCGACTTCACGAACATCTACTTCTACACGGTGCTGTTCCACGCGCTGCAGGCCTCGAACAAGATCGCCATCGAGCGCGGTCAGGTCTTCGACGGCTTCTGGGACTCGAAGTACGCCTCGGGCGAGTTCTTCGACAAGTACACCGAGCAGGAGTGGAAGCCGGCGACGGCACGGGTCGAAGAGCTCTTCGAGGGCATCCACATCCCGACCCAACAGGACTGGCTCGAGCTGAAGGCATCCATCCAGAAGCACGGCATCTACAACCAGAACCTGCAGGCCGTCCCGCCGACGGGCTCGATCTCGTACATCAACAACTCGACGAGCTCGATCCACCCGATCGCGTCGAAGATCGAGATCCGCAAGGAAGGCAAGATCGGCCGCGTCTACTACCCGGCGCCGTTCATGACGAACGACAACCTTGAGTACTACGAGGACGCGTACGAGATCGGCTACGAGAAGGTCATCGACACCTACGCCGCCGCCACCCAGCACGTCGACCAGGGCCTGTCGCTGACGCTGTTCTTCAAGGACACCGCCACCACGCGCGACATCAACAAGGCGCAGATCTACGCCTGGCGCAAGGGCATCAAGACGATCTACTACATCCGTCTCCGTCAGATGGCGCTCGAGGGCACCGACATGACCGAGTGCGTCTCCTGCATGCTCTGACCGGCCGAGATTCGATAGAGGAAGAAGACATGACCCCCGAACCCCTGAAGCTCCTCGGCTCGGTCCAGGCGATCAACTGGAACCGCATCCAGGACGACAAGGACCTCGAGGTGTGGAACCGCCTCGTGAACAACTTCTGGCTGCCCGAGAAGGTGCCGCTGTCCAACGACATCCAGTCGTGGGCGACGCTCACCCCCGAGGAGCAGCAGACCACGATGCGCGTGTTCACCGGCCTGACGCTGCTCGACACGATCCAGGGCACCGTCGGCGCCGTCTCGCTGATCCCCGACGCGATCACCCCGCACGAGGAGGCCGTCTACACGAACATCGCGTTCATGGAGTCGGTGCACGCGAAGAGCTACTCGTCGATCTTCTCGACGCTCGCGTCGACGCCCGAGATCGACGACGCGTTCCGCTGGTCCCTCGAGAACGAGAACCTTCAAAAGAAGGCCCGCATCGTCATGGACTACTACCGTGGCGACGAGCCGCTCAAGCGCAAGGTCGCCTCGACCCTGCTCGAGTCGTTCCTCTTCTACTCGGGGTTCTACCTGCCGCTGTACTGGTCGTCGAAGGCGAAGCTGACGAACACGGCCGACATCATCCGCCTCATCATCCGCGACGAGGCCGTGCACGGCTACTACATCGGCTACAAGTTCCAGCGCGGACTCGAGACCCTCGGCCAGGCCGAGCGCGACGAGCTCAAGGACTACACGTTCTCGCTGCTCTACGAGCTCTACGACAACGAGGTGCAGTACACGCAGGAC
This sequence comes from Microbacterium gawkjiense, assembly GCF_031932225.1. Lineage (NCBI taxonomy): Bacteria > Bacillati > Actinomycetota > Actinomycetes > Micrococcales > Microbacteriaceae > Microbacterium > Microbacterium gawkjiense. Next base: position 847,438 of record NZ_JAUZVV010000002.1, on the reverse strand, counting down.
CTCTACGACGGCATCGGCCAGACCGAGGACGTCAAGAAGTTCCTGCACTACAACGCCAACAAGGCGCTCATGAACCTCGGCTACGAGGCGATGTTCCCCGCCACGGTCACGAATGTGAACCCGGCGATCCTGTCGGCCCTGTCGCCGAACGCCGACGAGAACCACGACTTCTTCAGTGGGTCGGGATCGTCGTACGTCATCGGCAAGGCCGTCGCGACCGAGGACGACGACTGGGACTTCTGAGTCACTGACGAAGGCCCCCGGCACTGCTTGCATGAGCGGATCCCGGGGGCCTTCGTCGTTCGCTGCGCGGTGGCCCGTGCAGTCAGTCGTCCTGTTCGTCGGACTCCTGCTCGTCCTTCGTGATGTCGTCGTCGCCGATGTCGCCCTCGGCCTGACTCGGCTTGTCCGCGATGGGATCGCTCATGATGTCTCCTCTCAGTGCTCGCTGATGTTGCTCCGCGCCTCCTGGGCGCGGTCGGTCACGGTCCCGGCGGCGTCGGAACCCTCGTCCTTCACCGTCTGCACGGCCTCCTGGGCACGCTCCTTGACGGCGGTCGCGGCATCCTGAGCCGGCTCCTTCAGGTGGCTCGCGGCATCCTTCGCTACCTCCCCGAGCTCGTCGACGAGCGGCTGCGCCTGCTCCTTCGCCGTCTCGGCGAGCTCCTTCTCCTTCGCCGAGGCGGGGATGAGGGATGCGGCGAGCAGCCCCGCGCCGAAGGCGATCAGACCGACGGCGAGCGGATTGCCCTCCGCCTTGGCCTTCACGTCGTGGGCGACGCCGTGTGCGGACCCGGCGAGGTCGTGCGCGGACGAGCCGGCGTCGTCGGCGGCGCCCATGATCCGTTCGCGGACGGATCCGACCGCGCCCTTGATCTTGCTCGTCTGGCGGTCGACGATCTTCGACGGGTTGACCTTGTCGGCCAGCGCGTCGACGTCGGTGCCGAGTTCGGCGCGGGTGCGCTCGATGTCGGCGCGGATCGCGTCAGGTGAATCGCTCATCGGTTCTCCTCGTTTCTCTTGAATGTCTCTGGGATCTCCTGCAGGGTCTCGACGGTCTGCGGCGCGCCCTGCACCTCTTTCAGTTGCTTGCGGCCGACCGCGTACAGGATCGCCGCGATGATCGCCCACAGGACCGCCACGATCACGCCCGACCAGCCCCAGCCGACGAGAGCCGCGAGGGCGGCCCACAAGGCGAGGGACAGGAAGAGGACGACCATGGATGCCGCGTACCCGGCACCGCCGAGAAGCCCGGCGCCCTTGGCGGAGGTCGTGGCCGACTGCTTCAGCTCCGCCTTCGCGAGCGCGATCTCCTGCCGCATCAGCGTCGACAGGTCGCGTGTCACCTCGCCGAGCAGGTCGCCGAGCGAGGTCGACGCGGCCTTGCGCTCAGAAGGTGTCGCGTCGCTCATCCGTGACCCTTTCGTCTGCGCCGCCGCGGAAACCGGCCGACTCGTCGTAGAGCGGCGTGTCCGACGGCGGCAGTGCACCGGTCGTGTCGGCCGCGATCGGGTCGATGTAGGCCGGGTCCCGTCCGTCGACGGGTGTGGCGGGCGCGGATGCCGGGACCGCCGCCGCTGCCGGGGCGGGCGCAAGCGCGGTGCGGGAGGTGGACGGACCGCTCTCGTCGTGGGACGCCATCGCCCGGACGAGTCGCCCGGCGACGATGCCCACGACGGCCGCACCGGCGATGAAGACGAGGGGGCGGCGCCGCGCGAACCGCTTCACCTCGTCGAGGAGGGCGGCGCGGTCACGATCACCCAACCACGCAGCCGCGCCGGTGAGGCGGTCGGAGACCTGCTGCACGAGGTCGGTGGCGATGCCGCCGCCTTCCGCGTGGCGGGCCATCGATCCGAGCTCTTCGCCCGCGGCCTTCAGCCCGCTCGCGACTCGCTCCTGCTGCTGCGCCGCCTGGTCCGAGAACTCGGTGCGGCTCTGCGCGTAGAGGTCCTTCAGTTGCGACTTCGCCTCGCCCGCCACGGACGCCGCCTCATCCTTGGCGGTGTGTGCGACATCCTTCGCCGCGTCGGTCGCGGTGCCGGTGACGGCGGATGCCTCATCCTTCACGGTCTCGGTCTTCCCCGACCCGGCGTCGGCGCCACCGGTACCCGTGGGTCCATATCCGACTGACATAGTTGCTCCCTTGCTCGAGGACTCCTGTCCTGGGAGCGCCACTGTGCGAGCGGGTCGAGCAAGTCGTACCGGGGTTGCGCACCAACGCGCGAGGCGGTACACGAGCGGCGCCTGCGCTCAGCCGCCGGATCGCCGACGCGCGGTTGCAACGAGCGGATGCCGGGGGTCCGCCGTTCGCGGCTGCGGGGTGTTCACGGATGCGATGGACCTGCGACGACACGCCGGCACAGCGGGCGTGTGCGCGGCGTGTCGTGTCGGATCCATTGCATCCGCGAGCGGACCGAGCCCGGGCGGGGTCAGCCCTTCACGCTGCCGGTCGCGAGCCCGCTCTGCCAGTACCGCTGGAGGAAGAGGAACGCGATGATCAGGGGCAGGATCGAGACGAGTGACCCGGTGATCACGGTGGAGAACAGTGCCTGGGCGCCGCCGCCGGCGGATGCGGCGGATTGCAGCTGCGCGAGGCCGACCGTGACGGGGTAGAGCTCCGACGTGTTCAGCATGATGAGCGGCAGGAAGTAGTTGTTCCAGGTCGCGACGAGCGAGAACAGGAAGACCGTCACGAGGCCGGGGCCGAGCAGGCGCAGCCCGACCTGCCAGAAAATCCGGAACTCGCCCGAGCCGTCCACCCGTGCCGCCTCCATGAGTTCCGTCGGGATGGAGTCCGCGGCGTAGACCCGCATGAGGTACACGCCGAACGGGCTCACGAGCGACGGCACGATGATCGCCCAGGGCGTGTCCGTCAGACCGGCGTTCGAGAACAGCAAATACGTCGGCAGCGCGAGGGCCGTGAGCGGGATCATGATCGCGCCGAGGGTCGCACTGAACAGCGCCTTCTTGCCGGGGAAGTCGTACTTCGCAAACGCGTACCCGGCCATCGCCGACAGCAGCGTCGCCCCCGCGGCCGACACGACGGCGTACAGGACGGTGTTGACGAGCCAGCGGAAGAAGATCCCGCCCCGCACGGTGAACAGGGTGGTGAGGTTGTCCCACAGGTGGAAGTCCCCGCTGAACCAGAGCCCGAAGGTGGCGAACAGGTCGGAGTTGTCCTTCGTGGCCGAGACGATCAGCCACCACAGCGGGAGCACGAAGTAGGCGGCGCACAGCCACAGCAGGACGGTCAGCGGCACATTCCGTTGACGCCCGCGGTCGTAGGCGCGGCTCCTCCCCGCACGGCGGGCGGGCTTGCCGGTGACGACGGCACGGGTTTCGAGAGCGGTCATCGGACGTCCTTCCGGTCGCGGCGATCGCTGCGCTGGCTGGCGAGCTGGACGACGTACGAGACGATCGCGATGAACAGACCGAGGAGGAAGGCGATCGCGGCCGCGTAGTTCAGCTCCTGGTTGATGAAGGCGAGGTTGTACGCGTAGTAGTTCGGCGTGTACGAGTTCGTGATCGCGTCCGGTGCGATGTTGTTGAGCAGGCTCGGCTCCGCGAAGAGCTGGAACGTCCCGATGATCGAGAAGATGACGGTCAGCAGGATGGCCGGTCGGATGGCGGGGATCTTGATGCTCCACGCGACGCGGAACTGCCCCGCACCGTCGATCTCGGCGGCTTCGAAGAGGTCGGCGGGGATGGCGCGCAGCGCCGCGTACATGATGATCATGTTGTAGCCGACGAACTCCCACGTGACGATGTTCATCATCGAACCGAGGATGCTGCCGGGCGAGAGGAACTCGGGGGTGCCCCAGCCGAGGCCGCGGGCGATCTGCGCGAGGGGGCCGAAGTCGGGGCCGTACAGGTAACCCCACATGAGCGTCGCGACGACCGCCGGGACCGCGTACGGCATGAAGACGAGCAGCCGGACGCTGCGCGAGCCGCGGATGCGACCGCTGTCGAGGGCGAGCGCGAGGAAGAGGGCGAGGCCGAGCATGATCGGCACCTGGACGACGAGGAACAGCCCCATCCGTCCGATGCTGGCGAGGAACGCGGAGTCCTGCAGAGCGCGGACGTAGTTCGCGAGGCCGGCGAACACGTCCCCGCCGATGAGCTTGCTCTGGAAGAGGGAGAGGTAGCCCGAGTACACGAGGGGGACGATCAGCATCGCGATGAACACGACGAAGAATGGGAGGATGAACAGGTAGGCGGCGACGTTCTGTCGGCGCCGGTTCGAGCCGCTGCGTCGGCGCGAGGCGGCGGGGGATCGCTCTGCTCTGAGCGTCGAGGTGGTGGTCACGGATCCTCCTCGGATCGGGTGCGGATGGGATCGGGGCGCCCCCGCGGGGCGCCCCGATCCGGCTCACTTGACGGTGAAGCCCTGGTCCTCGGCGTAGGACACGAGCTGGTCCTGCCAGGTGTCCAGCGCGGCGGCGATGTCGCCCTTGTCGGCGATGACCGTCCCGAGGGTCTCCTCGTAGCTGGAGTACACGTACTCCATGAAGGGGAGCCACTGGAAGTCGGTGTCTACCGTCTGGGAGATGTCGGCGAACAGCTTGTTCACCTGCTGGCCGCCGTAGAACTCCGACGTCGCGTCCAGGAACGCGGGGTCCTCGAGCACCGAGTTCTGCGGCGGGAAGAAGAACTGCTCGGTCGCGAGCATCATCGCCGACTCCTCGTCGTGGTTGATGAACTTCGCGAGTTCGGCCGCCGCAATCTTGTTCTCCGAGCTCGCGAGCACGGCATCCGAGGAGCCGCCCCAGTTGCCGGAGACCTGCGAACCGGCATCCCACTGCGGCAGCGGCGCGGCGCGCCAGAGGCCCGACGTGCCCTCGGCGGTGCCCTGCAGGAACACGGGCCCCCAGGCCGCGGTCAGCCATCCGGCGTACTTGCCGCTGGCGAGACCCTGGTACCACTGGTCGTTGAAGTCGACGTCGGTCGAGACGAGGTCGCGCTGGATGAGGTCGGTCCAGTACGAAGCGACCTCCTTCGCCTCGGCGCTGTTGACGTCGATCGACACGGTCTCCTTGCCGTCGTAGGCGAACGGCTTGATGCCGCGCTGCCAGAAGAAGCCGATCAGCTGCCCGGCCTGCGTCGCGCCGAGGTTCGAGATGTAGGAGCCCGTCTTGGACTTCACGGCCTCCGCCGCCGTCGCGTACTCCTCCCACGTCGTGGGCGCCTCGGTGATGCCGGCCTTCGCGAGGATGTCCTCGCGGTAGAGGTTGCCCATGGGGCCGACGTCCTGCGGGATCGCCCACACCTCGTCGCCGGGCGAGACCTGGTTCCACGCCCACTCGACGTAGTCGCCCGAGAGGTCGTCGGCGCCGTAGGGCGCGAGATCGAGGAGCGAGTCGGCCAGCACGAACGACGGGATGTACTGGTACTCGATCTGGGCGACGTCGGGTGCGCCCTGCCCCGCCTCGATGGCGCTGCGCAGCTTCTGGTAGTGAGGGAGGCCCTGGCCGACGTTCTCGACGGTGACGTCGATCTTCGGGTACCTCTTCTCGAAGAGCGCCACTTCCTTCTCGATGTCGGGGACCCACGTCCAGAACGTGAGCTTCGTGGGGGTGTCCATCGCCTCGTCGATCTGATCCTGCGTGACCGTCTCCTGCGACGGTCCTTCGGAGGATGCCGGGGCGCAGGCCGCGAGCCCGCCGATGGACATGACGCCGACTGCCAGCGCCGCTGCTGTCTTGCGTGCCGTTCTCATGTGATCTTCCTTCGTGGTGGGTGGGTGTTCAATCGGTGGAGGTGGAGCTGAGGAAGCAGCGCGTCGCCCACGCTGCGAGGGGGATGCGGTCGCCCACGCTGAACTCGTCGCCCGTGACGGCGTCCCGGGCCGCGACGGCGAGGTCGACGGTCTGCGGCGACCAGCCCCAGTTGAAGACGAACCAGGCCCGGCGGCCGTCGGGGAGCGATCCCGACGCGACCGAGACGGGCAGGGTCGCGCCCCGGAGCAGTCCGGCGGACACGGGTTCGGGGGTGGTCCACCGGATCAGGTCGGCCGCGAGGGCGGGGGAGGGCAGCGTCCCGACGACGGTGATCCGCCCGGCACCGTGGGGCCGGGTCGTGACGGCGGCGAAGTCCCGGAAGCGCGGGTGGTCGTAGGTCACGAGCGTCTCGGCATCGGTGGGCAGCAGCCCGTCGGCCCAGGCCTCGGCGGTGGCGCCCGCGGTGACCGCGAACGATCCCACGCCGACCGCGGGCACCGGCTTCTGCAGGTTCGAGAACTCCTCGTAGGAGACGCCGGCCGGCTCCGCGAGACGGGCCGGTGCGACCTCGATGCGGGCGCGCGCCTCGTGGTCGCCGTAGCCGGTGCGGATCCCGACGACGAGGTGACCACCGGCATCCGCGTAATCCCGGAGGAACTCCAGGGTCTCGTCGTCGGCGACGTACAGTCCCGCCGCGACGAGCACGGGGAAGCGTGCGGCGAGTTCGGCGGCGCCGAGGTGGCGGGCCTGCTCGACGTGGAGGATGCGTGCCTGGGCGCCGGCGTCGAAGACGCCCCGGTAGTAGGCGTCGAAGATCCGCTCATAGGATGCCGCGGCGGGCTCGCCGGCGTCGTCCATGAGCGGGGGGAAGAAGTCGAAGGCGAACCTGCTGTCGGTCGACCAGAGCAGCGCGACGTCCGCGTCGGGCTCGAAGCCGTCGAGGGTCGTGCCGATCGCGCCGAAGGCGGCACCGACCTCGGACAGCTCGCGGTAGACGCGTCCCGGCTGAAGGTTGTGGGGGAGGATGCCGCCCCAGTAGGTCTCGGTGCCGTACGGCAGCGTGTGCCAGTGCCAGTACTCGATCATGGCCGCGCCGCGCGCGACGAAGGCGAACGCGGCCTGGGTCAGCTGGCCGGGGTAGGGCGGCAGGTTGAACGCGGACCCGCCGATCGACTGCGCGTCGGTCTCGGTGATGAGGAACCGCTCCTGCTTCGAGGAGAAGGTGCGGTCTGCTTGACGGAACATGCCGCTCACCCCGGAGGTCGTCCAGGGGGTGACGGCCGTGAGCTCCTCTGACGCGTCGAGGTGGTCCTGCATCGCGTAGTACGGGTTGCCCGCCGTGACGTCGAGTGCGCGGGAGAGGCTCGCGTCGTCGAGGGCGGGGCGGGGGTAGGCGATGCACGTCGTCACGAACTGGTCGGCGGTGGCGTACTCGCGCACGATGTCGGCCTGCCACGCGATGAACTCGGTGGTGAGGTCGGCCTGGTAGCGCCGCCAGGCGAGGTCGTACTGCGGCAGGCTGTTGCCGTCGGGCGTCCAGAGCTCCGACCAGTCCGCGATGCGGTGCGACCAGTAGGTGAGACCCCACTCGCGGTTGAGCGTGTCGACGTCACCGTAGGTCGCCGCCAGCCGACGGACGAAGCGCTGGAACGTGCTCCGGTTGTGGGGGAGCAGCATGCCGGGTTCGTTGTCGACCTGGTAGCCGATGATCGCGGGGTGGTCGGCGTAGCGCCCGACGACGGCGCGGATGATGCGCTCCGCGTGGTGACGGAACGCCGGGTGCGAGTAGTCGACTTCCTGACGAGCGCCCCACGGATGCGGGCGGCCGGTGCCCACTTCGGCGGCGATTTCCGGGTGGGCGACCTGCAGCCACGGCGGGACGGCGTAGGTGGGCGTTCCGAGGATCACGGAGATGCCGCGCTCGTGCGCTCCGTCGAGCACCGGCAGCAGCCACTCGAGGTCGAACTCCCCGTCGCGGGGCTCCCACGTCGACCAGACGGATTCACCGACGCGGATGACGGTGAAGCCCGCCTCCTGCATGAGGTCCAGGTCGAGAGCGGTGCGATCCGTCCAGTGGTACTCCGCGTAGTACGCGGCTCCGAAGAGCAGGTGCGGGGGCAGGGTCGCGGGCATGCGTGGACTCCGTCGTCAGCTGGATGTTGTCGGAAACATTTCCGATGCGCACCATGATGTTTCCGATAACATCGGTTGTCAAGCAACAATCCGGAAACGAGGGACGATGGCCGGGCGCACCGCCAAGGCCGCGACGATCTACGACGTCGCGGAGGCCGCCGGCGTGTCCCACCAGACGGTCAGTCGTTATCTCGCAGGTTTCCAGGGCATCCGTCCCGGGACGCGGGAGCGTGTCGAGCGCGCGCTCGACGAGCTCGAGTACCGCCCCAACCTCAGCGCCCGGGGCCTCAAGCTCGGCCGCTCCCACATCATCGCGGCCCTCACGCACGAACTCGACCAGGTCGGCCCGGCCCGCGTCGCCGAGGGAGCCGCGGCCGCGGCGCGCGAGGCCGGTTACGTCCTCGACCTCGTCACCCTCGACGTCCACAACCCGCGGGCGATCGAGGAGACCCTGCGGGTGCTCAGCCAGCAGACGCTCGCCGGTGTGCTCGCCCTCTCGTCCACCGACGAGATGAACCGCGTCTTCGCCGGCGCGGACTTCTCGGTCCCCCTGCACGTGCACTCCGAAGCCGACGACGCCTCCGGCGTCCGCGCGACAGGCGTCCCGGCCGTCATCGCACACCTCGCCGAACTGGGGCACCGTCGCATCGCGCACATCGCCGGTGCGCCGAACTGGGCGGCCAGTCGCAACCGCAGCCGCGCCGTGGCCGACGCGGCCGCCGCCCACGGACTCGAGGTGGTCGCCGAACTCCGGGGCGACTGGTCGGCGGCCTCGGCGCATGCCGCGCTCGCCTCACTCGACGAGCTGCCCCCGGCATCCGCTTATGTCGCCTCGAACGATCAGATGGCCCTCGGGGCGATGCTCGCGCTCAAGGAACGGGGTCTGCGCGTTCCCGCGGACGTCAGTGTGACGGGCGTGGACGACATCCCCGAGGCGGCCTTCTTCGACCCGCCGCTGACCACCCTGCGCGTGGACTTCGCCGCCCGGGGGCGTCAGATCGTCTCCGCCATGCTCGAGAAGATCGGCGGTCCGGGCGCCTCCGCGTCCGCTGCGGTCGACGTCCCGTCCCTTCAGGTGCGAAGGTCCACGGCGCCGCCGCCGGCCTGAGCGGCGTCAGCCCTCGCTGCCGCACTCCGACACGGCGAGCAGGTCGAGTCCGGGGCGCCCCTGCACCGTCGACTCCGTGACGTCGACCGACACGTTCGTCTCGGCCCGACTGAGCCGCACGGTCGCGATGTCGAGGTCGACGCCGGCCGGTTCGAGCGCCCAGCCGTCGCCGAGGGCGACGGGGAGCTCCGTGACGGTCGCGGCGGCATCCGTCCCCTCCGGCAGCGCGACGGCGCCGTGGATCGTCGCGAACTCGCCCGTCGACGGGCCGCCCGGGCTGACCTCCGAATCGCACGACTGCGCGCTCGCCCCGCCGTCGGGGACGAACTCGGCGCCGTCGGGGAGAGCGGCGACGATCTCGGCGACCGCGTCCTCGGCCTGGGCGCGCACGTCCGCGTACGACGGCCCCGCTCCCGTGGAGCAGGCGGTGAGACCAATGAGGCAGGTCACGAGCAGCATCGTCGCTGCGCCGGACCGGGCGCGCATCAGCCGCTGCTTCCGCGGGCCAGCGAGGCCAGGAGCAGGCGCACGTCCTTGAGGACGGTTCCGTTCGTGTGACCGTCGCCGCTGAAAAGTCGGTTGTGCAGATCGAGTCCCTGCATGAGCATCGCGCCGACCGAGCCCGTCGCCGGCTCCTCGGCGTACCCGGGGTCCAGCACGGTGACCCCGGGAATGTCCTCGGGGCCGACGCCGTAACCGATGTCGCCCACCTGGAAGCCCGCGTAGTACCGGTTGACGTCCTCCGCGGCCTGCGCCGCGTAGTAGGTCGTTCCGCTGACCGGGCGGTAGCCGTCGGTGGCCCCCACGCCGCCGGCGAGGAACCGCACGTCGAAACGGGCACCGTGCGTCTCGGCCGAACTGCCGACCTGCGACCCGGCGCTGTGCTCGTAGCTGAGCGTCGGGAGCCCGGGGAGAGCGACCTCGATTCCCTTCACGATGCGAGCGTAGTCCGCACCCGCGGCCGTGGCGATCGTGTTGTTCTGCGGGCCCGACGCCAGGTTCAGGGAGATCTGCGGCATGGGGGCGGCGAGCACAGTGAAGGCCACGACGGGGGCGCCCGGGTCAGCGTTGGCGACCTGCCAGTCGGCGAACGAGGTGACCGGGTCGTCCACCATGAAGCTGCGCACCGACGCGTTTGTCCCCGGGACGACGAGAAGGATGCCGGCAGCGGTCAACGGATCGCCCGCCATCTCGATCATCGCGCCGCGTTCGGGGGAGTAGAGGTAGAGGCGCACCTGCCCGGCGACGACCTTCGTGAGGTACCGGCGCTCGAGCAACAGGTCGCCGAGCAGTGCCGCGTCTTCCTCCGCGCCCCGGCGACTCACCTGCTGCAACCGCTCGTCGACCCGCGCCAGGCGCGCCCGCGCCGCGTACCGGTTGGCGCGGACACGGTCGGTGGCGTCGATGCCGTCGAGCGAGCCGACGAGCACGGGCACCGTGCGGATGAGGTCGTCGCGGCGCGCGGCATCCATCTCGGCCCACCAGATCGCGGCGTCGGCAGCGGAGGTCTGCGTGAGCAGCGTCGCGATGAGCCCGGGCGTGCGGTCCAGCAGCGCCGTCACGCCGTCGCGATCGAGGGAGGCCAGCTCGGCCAGGGTCGCCGAGACGCTGAGGTGCGTTCGGTGGTGATCCGGGGTCGGCGCTGCGGCGGATGCCTGCGCCACCGGGGCTACGGGAGTCACCAAGGCGAACGCCATCGCCGCGGCGGCCAGGGCTGCGGTGGGATGGGCGTTCGCGCGCATCATAGCGCTGATTGTATTGGCAGCCGGGACCGCTCCCGGCCACGCCAATCACGGACGGCCGCTCTCTTGACTCATAGACTGCTCGCGTGGCAGATACCCCGACCGAGGACGCTCCGCGTTTCAGCCCGGTGATCGCGTTGCTCGCCGTCTCCGCCTCGTGGGAGGCACAGCTCGCCGCGGAGCTGCGCGACCTCGGCATCTCGACCCGCAAGTTCGGTCTGCTCGGGCACATCGGCGCCGAGCCCGGCATCTCCTTCTCGGAGCTCGCACGCCGCTCCCGCATCACCGTCCAGTCGGCGCACGCCGCCGTGCACGCCCTCGTCGACGACGGCCTCGTGGCGGACGCGACAGCGCAGGCCGGCGCGGCCAGCGACCTGAGCGTGACGGCCCGCGGTGCGAAGGTTCTGCAGGACGCGCAGGAACGCCTCGCCGCCCTCGACCGCGCGCTGGCACAGGCGCATCCGAGGGTCGCGGAGTCGCTCGACGGCATCCGCGCCGGCGTCGTCGAATGACGCGCGCGGCACCGCGGGACCCGCTCCGCACGGCGGCGCGCTCGGCGCTGGCCGCTCTCCTCGTCGCCGCCGGCGTCGGTCACCTCACCGTCCTCCGCCGCGGGTTCCGCATCGCGGTGCCAGACTGGGCGACCCGGCTGCTGCGCACCGACAAGGACACCATCGTCGTCGTGTCGGGTGTCGTCGAGGTGCTGCTCGGCGTTGCGCTCCTCGTGCTCCCGCGCGAGCGCCGGCGCGTGGGCGTCGCGGTCGCCGCCCTGTTCGTCGCGGTCTTCCCCGGCAACGTGCACCATTGGCGCACCGGACGCGACGTGCCGGGGCTCGACTCCGACGCCAAGAGGTTCGCTCGCCTGTTCCTGCAGCCGCTCCTGGTCGCGTGGGCGCTCTGGTCGACACGCCGCTGAGTGGTCACCGTGCTGAGCCGTCACAGCGCGCGCACAGGTGGCGCGGGATCCTTCAGCTAGGCTGAAGGCGTGTTCCGCACCCCTGCCTCCCTGTATCGCGTGCTCGCCATCGCCGAGTTGTTCTCCTGGACCCTCTTGATCGCCGGCCTCATCATCCGCGCGGTCGGCGGTCCGGCCGTCGCCGTCACGATCGGCGGCGGCATCCACGGGTTCGTCTTCCTCTCCTACGGGGCGACGGCCATCCTGGTCGCCCTCAACAACCGGTGGCACCTCGGCGTGGCGCTGCTCGCGGTGGGATCGGCGATCGTCCCCTACGCCACCCTGCCGATGGAGATGTGGCTGCGCCGGACGGGGCGTCTCGACGGGCACTGGCGGCTCGAGGAGACCACCGACCCGCGCGACCGCCGTCCGATCGACCGGCTGCTGCGGTGGTTCCTGCGCCACGCCGGCATCCTCGTGGCGCTGATCGTCGTCGCCGTCGTCGCGCTCTACGTCGTGCTGCTCATCGTCGGCCCGCCGGGCGGACGGTGATCCCGGGGGTCAGCGCCGCGCCGAGACCGTCACGGTGAACTTCGCGTCGCGCGCCGCCTGCCGCGTGGGACCGACGATCCGCTCGAGCGCGCTGCGGTAGCGCAGTCCGGAGTTCCAGACGCACCAGAGCTCGCCGCCGGGCCGCAGGACGCGCGCCGCGTCGGCGAACATCCGCGGTGCGAGGCGGTCGGTCACGGCGGCCCCGCTGTGGAAGGGCGGGTTCAGCGCGATGAAGGATGCCGAGGCATCCGCCCGTGCCTGCAGCAGGTCGTCGCGCGCCACCTCGACGCGGTCGTCCACGCCGTTCGCCGCGGCCGTCGCGCGCGCCGAGGCGACCGCGGCGGCGGACTGATCGGACGCGTAGACGTGCCGCCCGGGGTGTGCGAGGGCGAGGTGCGCGGCGACGGCGCCCGTGCCGCACGCGAAGTCGATGAGCGGGTCGGAGGCGCTTCCGCCGGCCGGGTCCTGCGGCAGGTGCGCGAGCAGGAGCCGCGTGCCGATGTCGAGCCGCGCGCCCGCGAACGCGCCGCCGAAGGCGCGGAGGGCGAGGCCGTCGGCGTCGCCTTCCGCCGGCACGGGATCGTGGCCGTCGTGCGGCCCGCGGGCGACGAGCACGCGCGACTTCTGGCGTGCCAGCGTCACGTCGAGCCGGCCGAAGGACCGGGCGAGGACGTCGTTCATCGCGAGGCTCATGTGCTTCAGGCGTCCGCCCGCCCAGACGACGACGTCCGGGTGGGCGTGGGCCGCGATGAGCGCGGCGATGTCGTCTAACGCGTCGAGGGACCGCGGCAGGCGCAGCAGCACGACCCGCGCCCCCGAGACGAGCTCCGCGATCAATGGGAGCGACGACACGTGCCCGGCGAGGCCCAGCGCCGCGGCGTTGCGGGCGAGTGCGCGTTCGCCCGCGAGGGCGTCCTGATGGATGCGGATGCCGGTGCCCCCGTCCCATGCCGCACCGAGGGCCAGGGCGCCGTAGGCGTCGCCGACGACCGCGATCTCCCCGGCGGCCGCGGCGGCGCGCGCGTCGGCGGACTCGTCGAGGATCAGCCGGTCGGCGGCGTCGGCGGCGACGAGCCCCGGAGCCTCGAGATCCGGGAGGCGGGACAGGCGCGCGAACGGGAACGGCGCGGCGGAGATCACCCGTCGAGCGTATCGCCGGGCCGCGGCATCCCTCACCCGGGGGATACTCGGACGATGAAGACTCTCGCACGCTGGGTACTCGCCGGCGCCATGGTGTTCGCCGGCCTCAGCCATCTGTTCTGGGCTCGGAAGGAGTTCCAGGCGCAGGTGCCGGACCTCGTCACCGAGGTGCTGCCGATCGACAAGGACGGCGTCGTCGTCGCCTCCGGCGCCGTCGAGATGATGCTGGGCGCGGCTCTCGTCGCGCTCCCGAAGGAACGGCGCCGCGTCGGGGCCATTCTCGCGGCCTTCTTCGTCGCGATCTTCCCCGGCAACATCGGTCAGGCCCTGGGGAAGCGCGACGGGTTCCGCCTCGACAGCGACAAGGCGCGCTGGGCACGGCTGCTGTTCCAGCCCGTCCTCGTCGCCTGGGCGCTGTGGTCGACGCGGGATGAGGGGTCCGCACGCGGCTGAGACGAGAGAGGCCCCCGTCCGCGCGGACGGGGGCCTCCCTCGTACAGGGGGGGCGTCAGGTGCGGACGCCCCCGGTCCGCAGACGCGACAGCGCGTCGACGGTGGCGGCGAGGATCAGGACGCCGCCCGTGACCAGCAGGTTGAAGCCGGCATCCATCTGCAGAAGGCCGAGCCCGTTGATGATGATCGCGATGACGAGCGCGCCGATCGCCGCGTGGATCAGCCGTCCGCGGCCACCGAACAGGCTCACACCGCCGACGACGGCCGCCGCGACACCCGAGAGGACGATGTCGCGTCCGACCGCGCCGTCGACCGAGCCGACACGCGTCTGGTTGAACAGCAGCGAGACGACCGACAGGCCCGAGGCGATGACGAAGCACCACCACTTCACCCAGCGGACCTTGATGCCGGCGCGACGCGCGGCCTCGGCGTTGCCGCCGATCGCGTAGACGTACCGTCCGAACTTGGTGCGGTCGAGCACGAACGTGCCGATGAACAGGATCGTGAGGACGACCGGCACGATGATCGGCACCCCCTCGATGGGGATGATCGACTGCGACCGGTTGAGGTTCAGGACGAACACCGCGGCCCCGCCGAGGATCAGGAGCACCGCGAGCTTGGCCCACACGAGCGCGATCGGCCGGTTGGGGACGCCCGCCCGGGTCCGGCGGCGCCGGTCCCAGAACGACAGTCCGCCCGAGATGAGCACCATGACGCCGAGCATGACCCAGCCGCCCCAGACCGGGAGCCGGCCGTTCTGCAGGGCCAGCAGCTCGGGAGCCTCGATCGGGTAGAGACCGCCCGCACCGATGATGAGGAGGGCGAGGCCCTGATACCCGAGGAACAGGCCGAGCGTGACGACGAAGGACGGGATGCCGATCCTCGCCACCAGAAATCCGATCAGGGCTCCCGTCGCCAGGCCGATGATCAGGCCGAGCCCCAGCGCGATCGGCCAGGGGATGTCGAGTTTGACGTTGAGGACGACGAAGGACGCGATGCCCACGCCGCCGGTGACACCGGCCGACAGGTCGATCTCGCCGAGCAGCAGCACGAACACGAGCGCCATGCCGAGGACGACCAGAGATGCCGCCTGGCTCATGAGGTTCGCGAAGTTCACCGGGGTGAAGAAGAACCGGCTGAGGATGCTGAAGAGGATGACGAGGAGGACGAGGCCACCGACGGCGGGGAGCGCGCCCATCTCGCCGCCGCGCACCCGCTGCAGCCAGGCGCGTACCTGGTCGCCGACGCCGCCCTCGACACCGCTGCCGATGAGGTCGCTCACGACGGGGTCGGGTGCCGCCGCGGTCCGGGTGCTGGTGCTCATGCGTCGCCTCCGACGGGGATCGTGGAGGTCCCGACGAGCTGCACGCCCGGGGGGACCTTGGTTCCGGTGATGTAGCCGACGATGTCGTCGCGGGTGGTCTCGGTGGTGGCGACCTGCGCGACCATCTGGCCGAGGTAGAGGACCGCGATGTCGTCGGCGACCGCGAAGACGTCGGCCAGGTTGTGGCTGATGAGGACCACCGCGACACCCTGGTCGGCGAGGCGGCGGACGAGGTTCAGGACCTGTTCGGTCTGCGCGACGCCGAGGGCGGCGGTGGGCTCGTCGAGGATGACCACGCGCGCCTTCTTCAGCACGGCGCGCGCGATCGCGACGGTCTGCCGCTGACCGCCGGACAGGCTCGACACCTTCTGCCGCACGCTCTTGACGGTGCGCACCGAGAGGGAGCGGAGGGTGTCGGAGGCCTCCTTCTCCATGCGGCCCTCGTCGAACGTCCCGCCGATGACCTCCTCGCGGCCGAGGAACATGTTCTGGACGATGTCGAGGTTGTCGCAGAGCGCGAGGTCCTGGTAGACGACCTCGATGCCCAGCGCACCGGCTTCGCGCGGGGTCCGGAGCGACTGCTCCTGACCGTCGACGAGGATCTCGCCGGTGTCGTAGGGCTGCACACCGGCGAGGCCCTTGATGAGGGTGGATTTGCCGGCGCCGTTGTCGCCGACGAGGGCGGTGACCATGCCCGGTCGGACCGTGAGGTCGACGCCCTTGAGGACGCTGACCGGGCCGAAGGACTTCGTCACGCGCCGGAGTTCGATGATGGGTTCGCTCATGCGGGTTCTCCTGAGAGGTCGGGGTGTCGCGCAGACAGGGAGGGTGGGGATGCCGCGGGTCGCGGCATCCCCACCCTCGTCAGATCACTCGACGCCGAACTCGGCGCACTTGTCGGCGAGGCTGACGCCGGCGATCTCGCCGGAGCAGACGTCCGAGGCCGAGGCGTCACCGGCGGCGACGACGTCCTTGACCTTGTCGGGCCCGACGAGCTGCGGGGTCACCGCGATGTAGGGCGTGCCGTCCTCGAGCTTCTGGTCGGCCGACGGCGTCGACCCCTTCAGCAGGTCGGTCGCGACCTTGATCGCCGCCTCGGCCTCATCCTTGACCGGCTTGTACACCGTCGCGGTCTGCCATCCGGTGAGGATGTTGCGCAGGCCCTCGACGTTGGCGTCCTGGCCCGAGACGGCGACACCCGTGAGGTCGCGGTCCTGGAGCACCTTGATGACGCCGTCGGCGTTGGTGTCGTTGGCGGCCCAGACGCCGTCGACCTTGCCGCCGTTGGCGGTGAGCGCCTGCTCGAAGTTGGTCTGCGACTTGGCGCCGTCCCAGACGCCCGGAGGCTCGGCGGTCGGCTTGATGCCCGCCGCCTCCATGACCTCGACGGCACCCTTCTTGAACATGGCCGCGTTGCCGTCGGTGGGGTCGCCGCCCATGTAGTAGACGACGGCCGTCTTCGGGTCCTTGCCGGCCGCCTTCAGGCCGTCGAGGACGGTCTGGCCCTCGAGTCGGCCGACCTCGACGTTGTCGAACGACACGTAGTAGTCGGCGCCCTGGAACGGGCGGTCGTAGGCGATGACGGGGATGCCCTGGGACTTCGCCTTCGTGGCGACACCCACGGCGGCGCCGTTGTAGTCGACGAGCATCATGACACCGCAGCCCTGGGTGAGCTGCTGGTCGCCGATCGTGGCGTACTTCGAGGTGTCGCCCTGCGCGTTCTGGATGTCGACGTCGAAGCCGGCGGCCTTGAGCCCCTCATCCAGGTACTTGCGGTCGAAGTTCTCCCAGCGGGGCGAGGACGCCGCGTCGGGGAGGATGACGCACGCACGGCCGGCTTCGGCCGGTTCGGCGCCGCCGCTCGAGCCCGCGGGTGCCGGGGTGCTCGCGGACGAACAGCCGGCGAGCAGGAGTGCAGCGGCCCCCAGGACTGCTGCGACGGACAGGGACTTCTTCATCGTTCGCCTTTCGACAGTGAAATCAAACGAGCGCGGCATCGCGCTTGACGATGATCTTGATGCGTTCACGAAATGAAGTCAAGATGTGAACATAACGCTTTCGTCACCGCCGACGACCCGATGGGCGGCGGCCCGACAGCGCCCCGCGGCGCGCGTGCGACGCGCTATCCGGCGCCCGATCCGAGCCGCGAGCGACGTGTCACCGCGTCGAGGGCGACCGCGAAGACCAGCACCGCCCCGGTGACCATGAACTGCACGGCAGAGCTCAGGTTCACGAGGGTGAGCCCCGACGAGATCGCCTGGATGACGACGACGCCGAGCAGCGCGGCGAAGGCCGAGCCGCGGCCGCCGAAGAGCGACGCGCCGCCGATGATGGCGGCGGCGATCGCGTTGAGGTTCGTGTCGGCCGCTCCGGTGCTCTGGTTCGCGGCGGCGAGCCGCGCGGCCGCGAGCACCCCGCCGGTCGCGGCGAGGGCCGAGCACAGCACGAACACCGAGACGACGACGCGGTCGACGCGGATGCCGGCGCGTCGGGCGGCCTCGATCGATCCGCCCACGGCGAAGACCGACCGCCCCCACCGGGTGCGGGTGAGGGCGAGGTGGGCGGCCACGACCAAGACGACGAACACCACGAACATGACGCCGACGCCGCGCGAGAGTCCCAGATACCAGCACGCGCCGACGAGACCGATCAGCAGCAGCGCTCCGCGCACGACGATCGTGAGCGTCCGCTCGCTCTCGAGCTCCGCCGCGGCGCGGCGTCGCGCGCGACGCAGCAGGGTCGCCGTGTAGGCGAGCGCGGTCCCCACGGCGAGGAGGTACGCCAGCCAGTGCGGCAGGTACATCTGCTGGGCGAACTGCACGATCCACGAATCGAACGGGAGGTTGATGGACCCCGCGTCGCCCAGCACCCAGAGCTGGACGCCGAGCAGACCGAGCAGGCCCGCGAGCGTGACGACGAAGCTCGGCAAGCCGAGCTTCGTACGGAGCACCCCGTAGCAGACCCCCACGACGCACCCCGCGGCGATCGCCGCACCGATCGCGAGGGGGAGGGGCCACTGCAGCTGGACCGCGCCCACGGCGAGGATCGCGGCGGCCACACCCGACATCGAACCCACCGACAGGTCGATCTCGCCGATGAGGAGCACGAGGACGATGCCCAGCGAGATCGTGCCGATCGCCGCGCACTGCATCAGCAGGTCGCTGAGATGCCGGCTCGTGAGGAAGACCGGGTTCAGCGTCTGGAACACGACCGCGATGACGACGAGGGCGAGGACCACCGGCATCCGCCCCACGTCGCCCGACCGCACCCGGGCGAGCGTCAGGGCGACCACCCCCGCGTCGCGGTTCACCGGTCGCCGTCCGTCCGGCGCCGGGCCCCGGAGAGCGGGATCACGGGAGCGCGGGGCTCGTCGGGGAGCGGCGCGGGCCTCGCGACGTCGAGGGCGCCCGTGATCGCGGCGATGAGGACCTCGCTCGTGGCCTCCTCGGCGTCGAATTCGCCGTTGTTGCGCCCGAGGCGCAGCACGACGATGCGGTCGGCGACGGCGAGCACGTCGGTCAGGTTGTGGCTGATGAGCACCACGCCGTGACCGCGGTCGCGCAGGCGCTCGATCAGGTTCAGCACCTCCGCGGTCTGGGCGACACCCAGGGCCGCGGTCGGTTCGTCGAGGATGACGATGCGCGGCTCGCCGATGAGCGACCGGGCGATCGCGACCGTCTGCCGTTGGCCTCCCGACAGGGTGGAGACGGGGACCCGCACGGAGGGGATCTTCGCGGCGAGCTCGCGCAGCAGCATCCAGGTCCGCTCCTCCATGCCGACCTCGTCGAGGCGACCGCGTTCGAGGAGCTCACGACCGAGCCACAGGTTCGCGACGACGTCGAGGTTCTCGCAGAGGGCGAGGTCCTGGAACACCGTCGCGATCCCGAGGTCCTGCGCGTCGGCGGGGGTGGAGAGCTGCACGACGTCGCCGTCGAGCTCTATCGTGCCCGCATCGGCGGGGTGCACACCGGCGAGGACCTTCACGAGCGTCGACTTGCCGGCGCCGTTGTCGCCGACGAGAGCGACCACCTCGCCCTCGCGGACGCGGAAGTCGACCCCGTTGAGCGCGCGCACGGCGCCGAAGCGCTTGTCGATGCCGCGCATCGTGAGGACGTGGTCGCCGGTGCGACGGGAGGAGACGCTCACGCGGGTGCTCTCATTCCAGCCCCGCCGCAGCGCAGGCCTCGGCATAGGCGGGGGTGCAGATGTCCTGCACGGTCCAGAACCCGTCGGCGACGACGGTCTCGGCGATGTCGTCGAGGGTGACGGCGACCGGGGTGAGGAGGGTCGCGGGGATGCCGTCGACGGTCGTGTCGCCCGCCGGGCGCTCACCGCTCGCGAGCTGCAGCGCGACGTCGGCGGCGATCGTCGCCTGGGTCCGCAGGGCTTTGTAGACGGTCATGTACTGGTCGCCCGAGACGATGCGCTGGAGCGCCGTGAGCTCGGCGTCCTGACCGGTCACCAGCGGGACGGGCGAGACGTCGGCGGCGCGGAGGGCCGCGATCGCGCCGCTCGCGGTGCCGTCGTTGGCGGCGTACACCGCGACGATCTCGTCGCCGTACTGGGCGATCTGCCCCGCCACCCAGGCCTGCGCCTTGTCGGGACTCCAGTCGGGAGTGTCGTATTCGGCGAGGATCCGGAGCCCCGCGTCGGCGATGACCCGGCGCGCGCCCTCGCGGAACTGCGCGGCGTTGCTGTCGGTCGGTGAGCCGTGGACCATGAGGATGCCGCCGTCGGTGCGACCCTCGCCCTCGAGGCCCGCCACGAGGGCGTCGGCCTGCAGCTCGCCGACGCGCTCGTTGTCGAAGGAGACGTAGTACGCCGGCTTCCCGCCGCCGACGATCATCCGGTCGTAGGAGACGACCGGCACGCCCTCGGCGGTCGCCGCCGCGAGGATCGACGCCGCCGCGCGACCGTCGACCGGGTCGAGGACGAGGACGGCGGCACCCGCCGCCAGCGCGGACTCCGCCTGCTGCTGCTGCCGCGCGGCATCCTGATCCGCGTTCGTGTACAGCACCTGCGCGTCGCCCGATTCGGCGATGCGCTCCTCGAACACCGGTCGGTCGAACGTCTCGTAGCGGGCGGTCTTCTTGTCGGGCAGGAGCAGGGCGATCGTGGTGCGGCCGGACGCGGTGTCGGGGAGCGCGCATCCCGAGAGTGCGGCGGCCGTGGCCCCCACGACGACGAGGGCGGCGAGTAGCCGTCTCATGCGGGGAACGCGACCAGTTCGGCGTCGACGGCGACGTGATCGAGCGCGAGCGCGATGGCCCCGCGGGTCTCGGCCCACTCCGCGAAGTCGGAGGCCACGATCTCGGGCACTCCGCCGCCGAGGATGGAACGCTCGAGCGAGTGGCGCAGCGGTGCGAGGAGGATCTCTCCTGCCCGCGCGAGCTCGCCGCCTACGACGATGCGTTCGGGGTCGATGAGGTTGCACAGGCTCGCCGCGGCGATGCCGATGTGACGCCCGGCATCCGCGATCGTCCGCTGCGCCGCGGCGACGCCGTCGCCCGCCGCCGTCACGAGGTCGCGGAGGCGATGGATGCCGTCGGTCTCGCTGAAGCCCGCGAGCAGCGCCGGGCCGGCCGCTACGGTCTCGAGGCAGCCCCGGTTGCCGCAGCGGCAGCGGCCACCGTTCTCGTCGATCGTCATGTGGCCGATCTGGCCGGTGCGGCCGCTCACCCCGCGGAAGAGGTCGCCGTCGACGAGCAGTCCCGCGCTGATGGCGTGCCCGACGGTGATGTAGACCGAGGAGGAGGCGCCGCGGGCAGCGCCCTCCCGTGCCTCGGCGAGCGCGCCGAGATTGGCCTCGCTGTCGACGTGCACGGGCCGGCCGATGCGGGCCGACAGGCTGCGGGCGATGTCGACGCCGTCCCACCCCGGGAGCAGCCCCGGAGTCGAGATGACGGAGGTGCGCGGATCGACGGGTGCCGGGAGCGCCAGGCCCACGGCCAAGAGGTCGGAGAGGGAGCCGCCGAGGCCCTCGACCATGTCGCCCAGGAGCAGGCTCAGCCGATCGAGCTCGGCGTCGTGCCGGTGGTCGGGTGCCAGCGGCAGCGAGGTCTCCGCGACGACCGACCGCGTGGCATCCGCGATCGCGACGTGCAGCTTGCGGGTCGAGAAGTGCGCACCGGCGACGAGGCCGACTTGGCGGGCGAGCGAGACGAGGGTCGCCCGCCGCCCGCTCCGCGAGGTGAAGGACGTGTGGAGGACTCCCGTCGCGGTGAGCTCCTTGACGATGTTCGACACCGTCGCGGGGGAGAGGCCGGTCGCGCCCGCGAGCTCGATCTGCGTCAGGCGCCCATGCCGCTTGAGCGAATCGAGCAGACGTGCACGATTCGCTTCTCGCAGCGAGGACTGCGAGCCGGGCGGTGTTGACCGGCGAGCCACGGGGACACCCTACCGCGCGGGGCGCGCGACCGGCCCCGGGCGGGTCAGGCGGCGTCGATGAGGCGCACGCGGACGATGTTGGTGGTCTCGTCGAGCTCGGCGACCTTCGGGTGGTCCTTGACGAAGTCAGAGAAGGAGCGGTGGCCGAGCGCCTTCTCACTGAAGGAGGGATCCATGCGCTTCAGCAGGTTCTTGACGGCCGAGAGATGGACCCACTCCTCGTCGGTGCGCTCGTGCTCGAGCCGCAGCGCGCGGGAGAGGAGCTGCTCGACGGGGTCGACCGTCTTGCGCCGGCGCCGACCCGCGCTGGGCGCGGCCTCGGGAGCGGGCTCGGGAAGGGCGAGGGTCACACCCGGGAGCGCGTCGTACGCGTCGAACTGGTCGCACGCGGCGGCGAGCGACTTGGCCGTGGAGCCGGCGACCCCGACGGCGACGACGAAGCGACCGAGGCGCTTGCACCGTTGCGCGAGCGGGACGTAGTCGCTGTCGCCGGCGACGATGACGACGTGGGTGAGGTCCTCGAGGCGGAACAGGTCCTCGACGGTGTCGACGGCGAGGCGGATGTCGGCACCGTTCTTCGCGTACGCCGCCGCCGGGAACAACTGCACGAGGTCGACCGCGCGGGCGACGAGCTGCTGCCGGTAGAGGGAGTTCACCGGCGACGACCAGTCCGCGTAGGCCCGGGTGAGCACGAGGGTGCCGAACGAGGCGGCGTAGTCCATGATCGCGCCGACGTCGATCATCGCCGCCGCGAGACGGTCGGCGATCTCCTTCTCGTCGGGGTCCGCGGCGATCCGCTGCCGGTCCCGCGAGTAGCTGTTGCGACCGTGCACCCGGTCGTACCAACTCATGACGATGTTGTCGAAGTCGAGGTAGACCGCGACGCGAGGAGTGGAGGAATCCGGCATCCCCCCAGTCTTACAGCTTGGGGCCGCCAGGTGTTCCCGGAACCGTGTCGCTGAGGCCGAGGACGAAGTCGAGGATGTCGCGGGCCGTCGCCGTCCGCCCCGGGCCGCGCCCGAGCGACCACCCGGCGTCGTCCGCGGAGAGGGTCGACCCGGCGACGGCGGCGCGGCGCTCGAAGGGCATGCGTGTGACGGCATACAGCGCGACGGCCCCGCTCAGGGTGGGTGGGAGCGCGACCGGGCGGTTGCCCGCGAGGACGAGCAGGGCGCGTGTCGCGTCGACGAGGGAGCGGATGCGGCGGCGCCGACCGCCGCGGATCTCCGCCACCACCTCGGTGAGCGGTCTCCCCGCGGAGGATCCCAGACCGGCCTCGGTGAGGAAGCGGTCGGCGTCGTCCTGCGACGGCGCGAAGCCCTCTGCGAGCACGACGACGTCGGCGAGCGCCTCTTTCCAGTCGCCCGTCACCGCGGACTCGTCCGTGCGCTCCCGGTTGCTGAGGGGCAGGTGGCGCGAGAGGTCGGACATGCGGTCAGCTTAGGCGGCGGCGGGTGCGATGTGACAGGCCGCCTTGTCACACGCGAGGCCCCGTCACGACAGGGGAGTAGGGTGCCCTGGGGGTCGAGACGTGCATAATGGCGTCGAATCGATGTGACCGTGAACATTCAGCAAGGGGCCCGATGAGCGACGATGCCGCCGGCCGGAGACCGAGTATCCGCGATGTCGCGCGCCTCGCGGAGGTCTCGCACCAGACGGTGTCCCGCGTCCTGAACGACCACCCCAGCATCCGGCCGGAGACGCGGGACCGGGTTCTGGCGGCGATGCGGGATCTCTCGTACAGCCCGAACCGCGCGGCCCGTGCGCTGGTGACGAGCCGGTCGCGGACCATCGGCGTGCTCGCGGCGTCGGCGACGCAGTACGGCCCGGCCGCCTCCATCGCCGCGATCGAAGCGGCCGCGCAGGCGCGGGGCTACTGGGTGTCGACGGCGAACATCGACCCCGGCGACCCGCAGTCCATCCCCGACGGCATCTCGCACCTCATGGCCCAATCCGTCGAGGGCCTCGTCGTGATCGCGCCCCAGGTGCGCGTCATCCGGGCCATCGCCGCCCACGCGGTCGATGTGCCGTTCGTGACCCTGCAGTCCACCGATCCCGACGCGGGTCACTCCGTCGCCGTCGACCAGGTCGCGGGCGCCCGACTGGCCACACGCCACCTGATCGAACTGGGCCACCGCTCGATCTACCACCTCGCGGGGCCGCAGGACTGGATGGAGGCGGAGGCTCGCATGACGGGTTTCCTCGAGGAGATCAGCGCATGGGACATCGCCACGACCGCGCCGATCCTGGGGGACTGGACCGCCGACTTCGGCTATTACGCCGGGCGCGAGCTGCTGCGATACCGCGACTTCACGGCGATCTTCTCCTCCAACGACCAGATGGCGCTGGGGCTCCTGCACGCCGTGCGCGACGAGGGCCTGGACTGTCCGCGCGACATCAGCATCGTCGGGTTCGATGACATCCCAGAGGCGGGCCACTTCTGGCCGCCGCTCACGACGGTGCGTCAGGACTTCGCCGAACTCGGCCGCCGGTGCGTCGAGATCCTGCTCGACGAGGCGGGGTCCGCAGCGCTTCCCATGCTCACGCCGGAGCTCGTCGTCCGGTCGTCGACGGCGGCGGTCGCCCGACTCTGACCCTCTCGGCGCGTCGTGTTTGACATCGCCGCGGCCTTGGGTGCATAGTCTCCGATGTGAACGGTCACATGGCCGTCACCCGGCCGAGTGGATCGGACCGCGCAGGACAAGGGAGTCGGCAATGGCGTCGAAGGACGAGCGCTACGTGAGCGGGGTGAAGACCGAGGTGGCCGTCGCACGCATCCGCGAGCGAGTGGCATCCCTCCTGGTCGACCTGTCCCGCCGTGGCCTGGTCTCGGCCACGCTGTGCGAGCGCGTCCCCGACGCGGACCTCTTCGTCACCCGACCCGTGGACGCGGACGACGACCTCGCGCCCGAGCGGATGATGGTCCTCACCCTCACCGGCACCCCCGTCGCCGGGACGCCCGGCGAGGGCGGCGCGCGCCCCGCCGACGTCGCGCTCTACGCGACGGTGCTCCGCGAGCTCCCGGACACGATGGCCCTCGTCCACCTCGAGACCGGCCACGCGGCCGCCTGGGCGGCACGCGGGCAGGAGATCCCCTGCGTCACCGCCCAGTCCGCTCGCGAGTTCGGCGGCGCGGTGCCTGTCCTCGCCGGGCCGCGCGTCGACCCGGCGGCGCTCGTCAAGGCCCTCCGCGGCGACGGCGCCTCCGTCGTCCTCGTCGCAGGTCTCGGCGCCTTCTGCGCGGCCGGCTCCGCCCGCGAGGCGGCCCGTGTCGCGCAGGTGCTCGAAGGCGTCGCCCGCACCGCTGCACTCGCCGCGGCCGGCGGACCCACCGAGCCCCTCTCGCCCGAGACGATCGCGGACCTCTCCGGCCGCGCTCGCGACCTGCGGGAACCGATCACCGACGGCCGCCGGTAGCCCGATACCGGGCGCGGCCACCACCCACAGGACCCCGGCAGGGGTCATGCACCAACCGAACACCACGACACCGAAGTCAACGGGAAAGGAATCACAGTGAAACTCAAGAGGATCATCTTCGTCGGCCTCGCAGCCGGCGCCCTCGCACTCACGGCATGCGCCGGCGGCAACGGCGGTGGCACTAGCGGCGGCGGCAACGAGGGCGGCGGCGACGGCGGCCTGATCGGCGTCGCGATGCCGACCAAGAGCTCCGAGCGCTGGATCCAGGACGGCGACGCCGTCAAGAAGGCACTGGAGGACCAGGGCTACAAGGTCGACCTGCAGTACGCCGAGGACGACATCCCCACCCAGGTCTCGCAGATCGAGAACATGATCACCAAGGGCGCCGAGGCGCTGATCGTCGCCTCGATCGACGGCACGACGCTGACCGAGGCCCTGCAGAACGCCGCGGATGCCGACATCCCCGTCATCGCCTACGACCGCCTCATCAAGGGCACCGAGAACGTCGACTACTACGCGACGTTCGACAACGAGCTCGTCGGCAACCAGCAGGCATGGACCGTCCTCAACGGTCTCGGCCTGACCGACCTCGAGGGCAACAAGCTGGACGACGCGCCCAAGGGGCCGTTCAACATCGAGCTGTTCGCCGGCTCGCTGGACGACAACAACGCGTTCTTCTTCTTCAACGGCGCGATGGACGTGCTGAAGCCCTACATCGAGGACGGCACGCTCGTCGTCAAGTCGGGCCAGACGAGCATCGAGCAGGCAGCGACGCTCCGCTGGGACGGCGAGACCGCGCAGAGCCGCATGGAGGACATCCTCACGGCCAACTACAGCGACGGCACGCAGGTCGACGCCGTCCTGTCGCCCTACGACGGCATCTCGCGCGGCATCATCTCGGCTCTCGCCGACGCCGGCTACTCCGTCGGTGAGGAGTGGCCGATCATCTCCGGTCAGGACGCCGAGGTCGACTCGGTCAAGGCCATCCTGAGCGGCGAGCAGTACGCGACGATCTTCAAGGACACCCGCGAGCTGGCCAAGGTCGCTGCGGACATGGCCGTCGCCGTGCTGAACGACGAAGAGCCCGAGACCAACGACACCACCACGTACGACAACGACGTCAAGGTCGTCCCGTCGTACCTGCTGGCCCCGGTCCCGGTCGTCAAGGACAACGTCCAGTCGGCGCTCGTCGACACGGGCTACTGGACGGCGGAGGAGCTGGGTCTCTGACCCGGGTCCGCCACTGACCATCCGCGTCGGCGGCGAGGTTCGCCTCGCCGCCGACGCACCCCCATCCATCCCTCACGGAAGTCGGAGATCGTGACCGAGACCATCCTCGAGATGCGCGGCATCACCAAGACGTTCCCTGGCGTGAAGGCGCTGTCGAACGTCAACTTCGCCGTCCAGCGCGGCGAGATCCACGCCATCTGCGGCGAGAACGGCGCCGGCAAGTCGACGCTCATGAAGGTGCTGTCGGGTGTCTACCCGCACGGCACCTACGACGGCGAGATCCACTACGCCGGCGACGTCGTCGAGTTCAAGAGCCTGCGCGACAGCGAAGCGCGCGGCATCGTCATCATCCACCAGGAGCTCGCCCTCAGCCCCTACCTCTCGATCGCCGAGAACATCTTCCTCAACAACGAGCGCACGGGCGCGGGCGGCCTCATCGACTGGAACAAGACCAACTTCGAGGCGGCGGAGCTGCTCAAGCGCGTCGGACTGCGCGAGAACCCCACCACCAAGGTCAACCAGCTCGGTGTCGGCAAGCAGCAGCTCGTCGAGATCGCGAAGGCGCTCTCGAAGGAGGTCAAGCTCCTCATCCTCGACGAGCCGACCGCCGCCCTGAACGACGAGGACTCCGATCACCTGCTCGATCTGATCCTCAGCCTCCGCGAGGAGGGGATCACGTCGATCATCATCAGCCACAAGCTGAACGAGATCAAGAAGGTCGCCGACGCCGTCACGGTCATCCGCGACGGCAAGACGATCGAGACGATCGCGAAGTCCGACGTCACCGAGGACCGCATCATCAAGGACATGGTGGGTCGCGACCTCGAGCACCGCTACCCCGACCACGAACCGCAGATCGGCGACGAGCTGCTGCGTGTCGAGAACTGGACCGCGCACCACCCGCAGGACCCGACCCGTGTCGTCGTCGACGACGTGTCGATCACGGTCCGCGCGGGCGAGATCGTCGGGATCGCCGGCCTCATGGGCGCCGGCCGCACCGAGTTCGCGATGAGCCTGTTCGGCCACAGCTACGGCACCCGCATCTCGGGCAAGGTCTTCATGCGCGGCCAGGAGATCCGCACGCGCACGGTGTCGGAGGCGATCGCCAACGGCCTCGCGTACGCCACCGAGGACCGCAAGACCTACGGACTGAACCTCATCGACGACATCAAGCGGAACATCTCGATGGCGTCGCTGAAGAAGCTCGAGAAGGCGGGGCTGGTCGACGACAACGAGGAGTTCGCCGTCGCCAACCAGTACCGCAAGAGCATGAACATCAAGGCGCCGACCGTGCTCGCCAAGACCGGGAAGCTCTCGGGCGGCAACCAGCAGAAGGTCGTCCTGTCGAAGTGGATCTACTCCGACCCCGAGGTGCTCATCCTCGACGAGCCCACCCGCGGCATCGACGTCGGAGCGAAGTACGAGATCTACACAATCATCAACAAGCTCGCCGCCGCCGGGAAGGGCGTCATCGTCATCTCGTCGGAGCTCCCCGAACTCCTCGGCATCTCCGACCGCGTGTACGCGCTGTCGGAGGGTCGGATCACCGGTGAGATGCCGATCAGCGAGGCCACCCCCGAACACGTCCTCAAACTCATGACCATGGAGAAGCCCCGCTGACGGGGCAGGAGACACACATGTCCAACACCACTTCCACGGAGACCGCCGCCGGCGGCGGCATCCATCCGTCCGACAACCGCGTCACCCGCTGGCTGGCGACGGTCCTGTCCGACCTCGGCCGCAACGGCATCTTCATCGCCCTGATCGCGGTCGTCGTCCTGTTCGCGATCCTCACCGACGGCATCCTGCTGCGTCCGCAGAACCTGTCGAACCTGGTCGTCCAGAACGGGTACATCCTCGTGCTGGCGATCGGAATGGTGATGATCATCATCGCCGGCCACATCGACCTGTCCGTCGGGTCCGTCGCGGCCTTCATCGGCGCCGTGTCGGGTGTGCTGGCGGTCGATATGGGACTGCCCTGGGGCGTCGCGATCATCCTGTCACTCCTGATCGGTGCCCTCGTCGGCGCCTGGCAGGGCTTCTGGGTCGCGTACGTCGGCATCCCCGCCTTCATCGTGACCCTGGCGGGCATGCTCATCTTCCGCGGACTCGCGCTCGTGGTGCTCGGTAACCAGAACATCGGCTCGTTCCCGACGGAGTACCGCGCGCTCGGCAACGGCTTCCTCGCGGGGCTGTTCGGCGAGTCCGACCCCGACCTGTTCACCCTCGTCATCGGTGGGGTCGCCATCGTCGCCCTCGCGGTGCAGCAGGTCCGTACGCGCCTCGGCCGTCAGAAGTACGACCAGGACGTCGACCCGCTCATCTGGTTCATCGCCAAGCTCGCGCTCGTCGCGGTCGTCATCGGCTGGTTCACCCTCGCGCTGGCCTCGTACAAGGGCATCCCGGTCACCCTGATCGTGCTCGCCGTCCTCGTGCTCGTCTACGGCATCGTGATGAATCGCACGGTCTTCGGCCGTCACATCTACGCCATCGGCGGCAACCGCCACGCGGCGGAACTGTCGGGCATCAAGACGCGTCGGGTGGACTTCTGGCTCTTCGTGAACATGGGTGTCCTCGCCGCACTGGCGGGCCTCATCTTCACCGCGCGCCTCAACCTCGCCGGTCCCAAGGCGGGTGAGGGCTTCGAGCTCGAGGCGATCTCGGCGGCCTTCATCGGCGGCGCAGCGGTGCAGGGCGGTGTCGGCACGATCGGCGGCGCGATCATCGGTGGTCTCATCATCGGTGTCCTGAACAACGGCATGTCGATCATGGGCATCGGCATCGACTGGCAGCAGGCCGTGAAGGGTCTCGTGCTGCTGTTCGCCGTCGCCTTCGACGTCTACAACAAGCGTCGGGCAGGCCACTGAGATGGCGAAGAATCTGCCCACGGGCGACCTCGACCGACCCGGTCCGACGACCGCGCGGATCACGATGTGGA
The DNA here is from genome assembly GCF_031932225.1 of Microbacterium gawkjiense. Lineage (NCBI taxonomy): Bacteria > Bacillati > Actinomycetota > Actinomycetes > Micrococcales > Microbacteriaceae > Microbacterium > Microbacterium gawkjiense. The sequence goes on along the minus strand of NZ_JAUZVV010000002.1, from coordinate 818,402 downwards.
TCTGCGGCGGCGCCGTGGGTCTCTACATGGTCGTGAGCGGCCTCATCGGTGCCCTGACCACCGGCTGAACCGGTCCGCTCACCGGCCCACCGCATCCCCTCTTCCCGACGCGGAGGAGGGGATGCGGTCGTTCACCGCTGACTCATAGACTCGGGCGCATGCCCTATCTGGTCTCGCTCGTCGTGCTGGCCGGGATGATCTTCGCGCTCGTCGACATCATCACGCGCGATCAGAGCCTCGTGAAGCACATGCCCAAGACGGTCTGGCTCTTCGTTGTCATCCTGCTGCCGTTCCTCGGGACGGTGCTGTGGTTCGCGATCGGTCGCGAGTACCCGCGGCGCGAGGTCAGTCGTCCGCCGCAGTTCGCTCCGTGGGCGAGCGAACCCGCCGCGCCGCCGGTGCGCGCGCACGAGGCCCGCTCGACCGAGCAGCAGCTCGCCGACCTCGAGCGCGAGATCGAGGAGGAGCGGCTGCGCGCGGAACTCGCCCGGCGCCGCCGTGAGCTCGGCGACCCGGCCTGAGCCGCGGCGTCAGCCGCGCGGGTAGACGACGCCGATCTGCCGGCGGATCTCGTCGAGCGTGCCCATGATCGCGACGCTCTCGTCGATCGGGAGGATGTCGCCGTCGGTGCGCCCCTGCGCGACGAGCTGCTCGGCGTGGAAAGCCTGGAACTGCATGCCGCGGCCGTCGATCTCGGTGCGGAACTCCTCGACGAGCGCCCCGTCCGCCCCGAACACGCGGAACGTGGTCGGCGCGTAGAAAACGCCGTCGATCTCGATGCGCCCCTTCGTCCCGACGACCTGGGCGGCGTTGGCGCCCGCCGCGCGCGAGGAGGTGAGGAGCGAGGACACGCCGCCGTTCGCGTGCACCATCGCGATCGCGACGTCGGTGTCGGCCCCGGTCGCGGCCAGCTGCGCCGTGGCGCGGATCTCCGCCGGTGCGCCGAGGACGTCCCAGGCGAACGAGACCGGGTAGATGCCGAGGTCGAGCAGCGCGCCCCCGCCGAGCGCGAGGTCGTTGAGACGGTGGCTCGGGTCGTCGGTGATGTTCTGGGTGTGGTCGGCGCTCACGAGGCGGACCTCGCCGATGACGCCGTCGGCGAGGATCTCGCGCAGGCGCACCATGTGGGGGAGGTAGCGCGTCCACATCGCCTCCATCGCGAGCAGACCGTGATCGGCGGCGAGGTCGCGGATCGCGACGGCCTGGTCGGCGTCGAGCGTGAGGGGCTTCTCGATGAGGACGTGCTTGCCGTGCTCGAGGGCGAGCGCGGCGCCCGCGAGGTGGTGGCTGTGCGGGGTCGCGATGTAAACGATGTCCACCTCGGGGTCGGCGACGAGATCCTCGTACGATCCGTGGGCGTGGGGGATCCCGTACTGCTCCGCGAACGCCTGCGCGGAGTCGAGCCGGCGCGAGCCGACGGCGGTGACGGTGCGCCCCGCCGTCTTCAGGTCCGAGGTGAAGGCGTGCGCGATGCCGCCGGTGGCCAGGATTCCCCAGCGAAGAGAGGTCATCGCCCGAGCCTATCGGCGCAGCGTGCGCACCGGATCTAGAGTCGGATCGTGACCCGTCCCGCCGCCGCCGCCCTCGACCGGTTCCGCGAGCTGCTGCGGATCCCGACGGTGTCGATGCCGCCGGGGGAACCGGATGCCGACGGTGCACCGTTCGTCCGCTTCCGGGACGCCGTCGAGCGGCTCTACCCCGCGCTCCACGGCGCGCTCGAGCGCGAGGTCGTCGGCGGCTACTCGCTGCTCTACCGCTGGCGCGGAGCGGATGCCGCGGCTCCCCTCGTCCTCATGGCGCACATCGACGTTGTGCCGGTCGTCGCGGACGAGTGGGACCGCGACCCGTTCGGCGCCGAGACGGTCGGGGCGGGCGACGACGCCGAGATCCACGCGCGCGGCGCGGTCGACGACAAGGGTGCTCTCGTCGCGATCCTCGAAGCCGTCGACGCCCTCGTCACCGAGGGGTTCACGCCGCAGCGGGACGTCTACCTCGCCTTCGGCCACAACGAGGAGGTCGCCGGCGACGGCGCCCAGGCCATCGTCGAGGTCCTGCGGCAGCGCGGCGTGCGGCCCTCGCTCGTGCTCGACGAGGGCGGCGCGGTCGTCGAGGGGGCGATCCCCGGGGTGCACATGCCCACCGCCGTGATCGGCGTCGCCGAGCGCGGCGTCATGACCGTCCACCTCACCGCGCGGGAGCTCGGCGGGCACGCCTCGACCCCGCCCCGCGACCCTGCCACCGCGCGGCTCGCGCGGGCCGTGCTGCGGCTGCACCGCCGGCCGTTTCCGACGCGTCTCGTGCCGCCCGTGCGCGCGATGTTCGAGACCGTCGCCCCGCACACGACCGGCCCGCTGCGGCCCGTCTTCGCGAGCATCGGCGTGACGGGACGGCTGCTCGCGAAGGTCTTCCCGCGGCTCGGTCCCGAGCTGAACGCCCTCGTGCGGACGACGGCGGTGGTGACCGAGCTCGCCGGCGCCGCGGGGGCGAACGTCCTCGCCACCTCCGCCCGGGCGAGCGTGAACGTCAGGCTGCTGCCCGGCGACACGGCCGCGTCGGCGGCCGCCCGCATCCGTCGTGTCATCGCCGACCGCCGCGTCGAGGTCGAGGTCGCGTCGGCCTCGGAGCCCTCGCCGGTGTCGCCGTGGACGGGTCCCGCGTGGGACCGCCTCGTCGCCGCCACCGCGTCGGCGCTCGGGGAGGACGTCGTCCCGACGCCCTACATCCAGCTCGGCGCCAGCGACAGCCGGTGGTTCACCGAGATCAGCGATCACGTGTATCGCTTCACGCCGTTCCACCTGACGCGCGGCGAGCGGGAGGCCCTGCACTCGCACAACGAGCGCATCCGCGTGGGGTCGTGGCTGCGGGGGATCGAGTTCTACCGCGACCTGCTGCGGGCCGGCTGAGTTCAGCCGCGCTCGGAAAGTGCCTTCGAGACCCGCTGCAGCGACACCGGCTCGGCGGTGCCGAGGCGCTGCGCGAACAGGCTCACGCGGAACTCCTCGAGGAGCCACCGCGCGTGGACCAGGTGCGCGGGAGCGCCGGCGGGGAGCGGGAGGGTGCCCCCGGCATCCGCGAACAGGGCTGCGGCGCGCTCGTACTCGGTCATCCGCTGGCGGTCGCGGCCGGGGTTGTCGGAAAGGGCGTCGACGCGGTCCTTCGCCCCCTGCAGGTAACGCGGCACGTGCGCGAGACGGGCGGTGCCGGTGCGGGAGAGGAAGCCCGGGTGCAGGAGCGCCGCGAGCTGACCCTTCACGTCGCCGAGGGCGGCGAGCAGCGTCATCGAGTTCTGGTTCTTGACGGCACGTTCGACATCGCGCTGCAGGGTGAGGATGCGGGCGGCGAGCGACACGGTCTGGAACAGCTCGTCGACGACGCGGCTAGAGAACGCGTCGCGGGCGGCCGTGAACGCGGCCTCGGTGCGGATGACGGCGTCGCCCATGACGGCGTCGGCCACGGCGACCCGGGCGTCCTCGATCAGCGCCTTCGCCGAGGGGTACGGCGACGCCGCGAGGGCCAGCTTCTCGGGGGCGGTCAGGTGGTCCATGACATAGGCCGTGGGGGAGGGGACGGCGAGCAGCAGCAGGCGCCGCGCGCCCGCGCGGGTCAGGTCTGCCGCGCGCTCGGCGGTCGCCTCGATCCGCAGCGACACGGCGTCCTTCGCGTCGACGAGGGCGGGGTAGCCGCGGACGACACCGCCGGCGACCTTCGTGTCGACGACGGCGGGCAGGTCGCCGACGTCCCACGTCGTGATGCCCGTGCGTTCGATCGGCGCGCTCGCGGCCGCGACGGCCGCGGCGGGGGATGCCGAGGGCTGCGGCCCTCTCTTCGGGCTGAGCGACCGGGCGACCGACTCGCGGGCGCGACCGGCGAGGCGGTCCTGCAGCTCGCGCAGATCGCGGGACGACCCCACCGTGCGCCCGCGCTGGTCGACGGCGCGGAACGAGACGGTCAGGTGGGCGGGCACGCGCTCGAGGTTGAAGTCGCGCTCGGTCACCGGCTGGTGCGCGACGCGCTGGATGCGTGCGGCGAGCGCCGCGCGCAGGGTGGATGCCGGGAGTCCGTCGGTGTCCTCCGGCCCCGAGCCGCGCAGCTCGTCGCCGAGGGTCGCCGCCCAGTCCGCGGCCGGGACGACGTGGCGCCGGATCGCCTTCGGGAGCGCCTTGATGAGCGCCGTGACGAGCTCGTCCCGCATCCCGGGCACCTGCCAGTCGAAACCGTCGGGGCGCAGCTGCGCGAGGAGGGCCAGCGGCACGACGATGCTGACGCCGTCATCGGCAGCGCCCGGCTCGAACCGGTAGGCGACCGACAGCACCTGGTCGCCCTGACGCCAGCGCGCCGGGAAGTCGCGCTCGTCGGTGCGGGCGGACTCGCCGAGGAGGTCGCCCTCGGTCATGTCGAGCAGCTTCGGGGTGCGCGGCTGCGTCTCGCGCCACCACGCCTCGAACGAGCGGACGTCGAACACGTCGTGCGGCACGCGCGCGTCGTAGAAGGCATACACGGCCTCGTCGCCGACGAGGATGTCGCGGCGGCGCTCCCGCTCCTCGATGCGCTCGAGCTGGCGGCGGAGCTCGCCGTTGCGGCGCTCGAACGCGGTGAGCCGCTTGTCGAGGTGCTGGCTGTTCCACTCGCCCTCGACGAGCGCGTGACGCAGGAACAGCTCCCGCGCCAGGTCGCGGTCGCGGCGGGCGAGCTGCACGCGGCGGCGGGGGATGATCTCGACCCCGAACAGCGTCACCTTCTCGGCCGCGACGGCGGCACCGGCATCCTTCGACCAGTGCGGGTCGCTGAGACTGCGGTGCGCGAGGTCGCCGGCGAGGTCCTCAGCCCAGGCGGGGTCGATGGCGGCGACCGTGCGGCCGAACAGGCGGGAGGTCTCGACGAGCTCGGCGGCCATGACGGCGTCGGGGGAGGCCTTGCGCAGGCCCGAGCCGGGGAAGATCGCGAACGAGGCGCCGCGGGCACCCCGGTACTGCGGGAGGGGCTTGCGGGCGTTCTTCTTGGCGGGATCGGTCGTGACCGAGCGCGTATCGAGGATGCCGATGTGCGACAGGAGACCCGAGAGGATCGCGCGGTGCAGCGCATCGGGGTCGGCGGCGCCGGCGGTGCGGCGGGGCGCGTCCTTCGCGGCGCCCGAGCGCGACAGCGTGCTCAGCTGGCGGTGCACGTCGAACCACTCCCGCACCCGCACGTAGTTGAGGTGCTCGCTGCGGCACAGGCGCCGGAATGCGCTCGAACCCAGCTCGCGCTGCTGCTCGCGGAGATGGTTCCAGAGGTTCAGCAGGGTGAGGAAGTCGCTCGTCGGGTCGACGAACCGGGCGTGCAGCCGGTCGGCCTCCTCCCGGCGCTCCTCGGGGCGTTCGCGGACATCCTGGATGGACAGGCCCGCGACGATCGCGAGGACGTCGCGCGAGACGCCGAGCTTCTCGGCCTCCAGCAGCATCCGCGCGAACCGGGGGTCGATCGGCAAGCGGGCGATCCGCCGGCCGAGGCCCGTCAGTCGTAGCGCGCCCGTGCGCCCCGTCACGGCGCGGAGCTCGGTGAGCAGTTCGACCGCGGCCTTCACGCCGCGGCTGTCGGGCTTCGTGAGGAACGGGAACTCCGTGACGTCGCCGAACCCGAGCGAGAGCATCTGCAGGATCACCGACGCGAGCGAGGTGCGGAGGATCTCGGGCTCGGTGAATTCCGGCCGCGCGGTGAAGTCGTCCTCGCCGTAGAGGCGGATCGCGATGCCCGCCGACGTGCGGCCGGCGCGCCCCGAGCGCTGCTGCGCCGACGCCTGCGAGATCGCCTCGATCGGCAGACGCTGGATCTTCGACCGCACGCTGTAGCGCGAGATGCGCGCCGTGCCGGCGTCGACGACGTAGCGGATGCCGGGGACCGTGAGGCTCGTCTCGGCGACGTTCGTCGCGAGGATGATCCGCCGCCGCACCCCGGCGACCGCGGACGGCTCGAACACGCGGTGCTGCTCGGCGGAGGAGAGCCGGCCGAACAGGGGCAGCACCTCGGTGGGACGCGCATCCTTCGCGTAGAGGCCGCGGACGGCATCCATCGCGTCGCGGATCTCGGCCTCGCCGGGGAGGAAGACGAGCACGTCGCCGTCGGGCTCGCGGTCGAGCTCGCGGAGCGCCGCGAGCAGCCCGTCGACGTCGTCCTCGGACGCGGCGTCGTGCGGGCGGTAACGGATCTCGACGGGGTAGGTGCGGCCCGAGACCTCGATGATCGGGGCGGGCACGCGCTCGCCGTCCGGTGCGGTCGCGGCGAAGTGCGCCGCGAAGCTCTCGGGGTCGATCGTCGCCGAGGTGATGATCACCTTCAGGTCGGGACGCTCGGGCAGGATGCGGGCGAGGTACCCCAGCAGGAAGTCGACATTGAGCGAGCGCTCGTGCGCCTCGTCGACGATGATCGTGTCGTAGCGGCGCAGCAGACGGTCGCGGTGGATCTCGTTGAGCAGGATGCCGTCGGTCATGAGCGTGACCTGCGTGGCGTCGGTCACCTCGTCCGTGAAGCGGACCTTGTAGCCGATCGCGCCGCCGAGCGGCACCTGCACCTCGTGCGCGAGGCGTTCGGCGATCGAGCGCGCCGCGATGCGGCGGGGCTGCGTGTGGGCGATGCGCGTACGCCCGAGCTCGAGGCACATCTTCGGCAGCTGGGTCGTCTTGCCGGATCCGGTGGCACCGGCGACGATGACGACCTGGTTCTCCGCGATGGCGCGCGTGATCTCCTCCCGCGCGGCGCTGACGGGCAGCTCCGGGGGATACGAGAGGACGGGGGCGGGTGCGGACACAGCCTTCGATGCTATCGCGCGGGCGGATGCCGGCGGTCGCCCGCCGCCTGCCGGACCCGGCTCAGCGGTCGGCGGTCTGCGGGGCGTCCAGCAGCGGCAGGTCGGCCGCCGTGACCAGGCGCGAGAGGACGGCGTGTTCGACGAGGCGCGCGCGCCGGTTCGTCGCGAGCTTGCCGGCGCCGCCGCGCAGGCCCTGCACCCCCTCGCGGTCGAACTTGTCGCACACGTTGTCGAGCTTGCGGTTGAACGTCGTGAGCGGCCAGCCCAAGCGCTCGGCGGCCTTCGCCGAGGTGGGGATCTGACTCGAGCCCATCATCCCGCCGCGCAGGATCGGCTCGCACAGGGCGATGAGCAGCAGTCGCTGGCTGGCCGTCAGCGGGACCGCGCCGATCGTCGTGCCGCCGTCGGTGCTGTCGCCCTCGAGCGGGGACGTGCGCCCCGTGAAGCGGGCGGCGCCGTTGCGGATCGTGAACTCGTACGTGTACGCGCCCGCCGTGAACATGACGGCGAGCTCGGGGAACACGAGCGGCACGCGCGTTCCCGGACCGAGCATCGCCTGGTAGGCGCCGTCGGCCGTGGCGAGCGCGACCGAGATCGACCTTCCCGTGTTGGTCAGCCACCACATGCCCTGCGACGACTCGATCTCCAGCAGCCGGCGGTGCAGGTACGGGTTCGTGTCGATGACGAGGTCCGCGTCGCGACCGATGGAGAAGGTCTCACCCGGCGTCGGATGGAACCACTCCCCGCAGAACTCAATCCCGAGCTCGGCGGCCTCCGTCTCGGCCGTCATCTCGATGTCTTCCGTCATCACATTCCCCCTTGAACGAGCACGACGATGCCCCAGACGGCGCCGGCGACGACCGCCGTGCCGACCAGACCGACGAGCAGCAGCAGCCCTCTGCGCGACCGGCGCGCCGGTGCGGGCGCCGGGGACACCGGGGGCGCGACCGGGGTCCGCACGACGCGTGCGGCGGGCTCGCCGCGCCGAGGCGCGTAGACCGGCTGCGACACGAGCGTGCCCGGCGCCGAGGCGGTCCGCGGCGTGTCGGCGCGGCCGTGCGCGATGGACGTCCCCGCCGTCGTCGTGGGCCCGACGCGTCGGGCCGTCGCCCGGGTGCCCTCGTCGGTGCGCCGCTCGGCGAGGAGCGTCTCGTCGGCGTCCTCCGGTGCCGCGACCGGACCCGTCTCGGCTCGACGTGCGACGAGCCGGGTGTCGTCGTCGCGCTCGGCCCGCAGCTCGCGGCGCGTGCGGGGCGCGAGGCGCGTCTCGTCCTCGAACGGGTCAGTCATGGCGTCTCCGCCGCGACGGCACCGTCTCGACCTCGATCGTGCCGGTCGCGGGTTCGCTCGTGACGAGGCCGCCGGTCGTGTCCTCGAGGCGGGGGTGGATGCCGCCCCCCACCACGTCGACGACGATCGCCGTCACGTTGTCGCGGCCGCCGTGGGCGAGCGCCTGCGCGACGAGCGCCCCCGTCGTCTGCGCCGGGGACGCGCCGCTCAGCAGGCCCGCCCGGATCGCCTCGTCGGTGATCTCGCCCGAGAGGCCGTCGGAGCAGACGAGGATGCGCTCGCCGGTGACCACCGGCAGCAGCCAGAAGTCGGCGGGACTGCGCTCGCCGCCGACGGCGCGGGTGATCACGTTGCGCCCCTCGAACGTCGACATCTCGTCGCGGGTCAGGCGCCCGGCATCCACCATCTCCTGCGCGATGGAGTGGTCGACGGTCACCTGCTCCAGGCGCTCGGAGATCAGGCGGTACACGCGGGAGTCGCCGATGTTGACGACGAGCCACCGGGGCTCCCCGCCCTGCTGCACGGCCACGACGCCGGTGAGCGTGGACCCGGCGCCGCGGGTGGTGCCGCGGGCGATCGCGCCGACGGCGCGGTGGGCGGCGTGGACGGCCTCGGCGACCTCCTCGGGCGCGACGTCGCCGCGGCCGACGAACCCCCGGAAGGCGTCGACGACGGCGGCCGCGGCGCGGTCACCCGCCTCGTGACCGCCCATGCCGTCGGCGACGATGAACACGGGGAAGCTCGCGAGGTGCGCGTCCTCGTTCACCCGACGCCGCAGTCCGGTGTCGGTGAGCGATCCGCTGATGACCTCGACGTGCAGCGGGCGGGGGGAGGTCATCGGGCTCCCACGTCGAGGAACAGCTCCGCGTCGCCGAGGAGGAACCGCCCCGAGACGGGGACCGGCGTGCCCACCGCGATCTCGGCGTCGCCGTCGCCGACGATCACGCCGTTGGTCGAGGACAGGTCGGTGATGCTCCAGCCGTCCTCGCCGCGGCGCAGCAGCGCGTGCGTCTTCGAGACCGTGCGGGTCGCGTCGTCGACGGGGACGGGCTGGGCACCGGGCGCCTTCGCCGGGGGTGTCGGATTGCGACCGAGGACGACGAGATCGGCGGTGAGCGGGACCGTCTGCCCGTTCGGGAGCCGCAGCGAGGCGCTCGGGCGTCGGTGCGCCGCCAGCACGGTGTGCTCCTCGACCTCGGTCGCCGCCGGGGCGGGGGCGGGCGGCAGCGGCGCCGCCGGCGTGGCGGCGGGAGCCGCGGAGGGGGCCGGCGCGAGCGGCGGCGGCGACCACGGCGTGACCGGCGCGGCGGCGGGGAACGGGGTCGTCGAGGGCGGCGCGAACGCGGTCGTGTCCGACGGGACGGATGCCGCGGCCGTCGTCGGCTGCGCGTCGCCCGCGAACGGCGTCGGCGGCAGTCCGGTGCGCGGCAGGCCGTGCCACCGCGCCGAGCCCCACCCGATGACCGAGGCCCAGACGGGGAACAGGAGGACGCCCAGCACGACGAACCCGCCGCCCCGCTCGAACCCGCGGTTCAGGGGGCCCATCATGCGGACGAGGAGGATGATCGCTCCCGCCGCGAAAAGGAGCACGAGGACGAGCGGCACCACCGTCGCGCCGAGGAGCGCCCCGGCGGCGTCGCCGCCCGAGCCGCCAAACGCGGCGTTCTGCGCCGACGCGACGAACACCGCGTTGAGGACCGAGGCGAGGATCGTGGTGAGCAGGCCCCCGCCGACGAGGACCGCCGCCCACCATCCCTTCATCCCGGCCACCTCGAACAGGGTCCAGAGGTTCAGCACCGGGATCCAGGCGCGCGCGGCGGGTCGGTCGACCTTCCGGAAGACGGCGCTCAGCGCGAGGGCGGTCCACACGTAGACACCGGCGGCGAGGACGAGCTGGACGAACGCCACCAGCAGCGACGCGACGGCGAGACCGGCGGCGGCTCCGGCCGCCTCGGCAGCCGTCGTCGCGAGAGGGATCTCCGTGGTCATGCTCTGCATCCGTCCTGGCCCTCCGTCATCGATTCCGTCGATCCCGCACCGCACACCCTATCGGCGCGCGGCCCGTCCGCGCGGGAGCAACGAGCGCAGCGACAGGCGCGCGCGCAGCCGCGCCCAGAAGCCCTTCTCCGCCGCGAAGCGCGCGCGTTCGGCCGCGACGATCCGCCAGAACTCCTCGTTCTCGGCCGCCGTCGGCGGCATCACGTCGAAGACCGACCGGTCGGCCCACGTCGCCAGGCGGGTGCCCGCCGCCTCCTCCGCGTCGCCGGCGAACAGGCGCGCGAGCTCCTGGCGCGTCAGATGGGCGGGGGCGGGGTACCCGTGGTCGACCGCCGTGTCGACGTACTCGTCCCAGCCGCCGGTGAAGCGCGCGGCGACGTCGCCGCGCCGGCGGCCACGCCGCCGCAGCGCCTTGACGGCGACGATCGTGACGAGCGGGCCGAAGAGGACGATCACCGCGAGCAGCGAGACGCCGCCCACGCGCACCGCGGTCCACAGCGCCGACAGGTCGCGCTCCTGCGGAGCGGCCTCGGGGGCGCTCTGATCGCCGTCGGAGGGCGACGCGTCGGCGGGGAGCACCGGCTCGGCGTCCTCTCGGCTCACCTCGGTCGGGTTCTCGGGATCGCGCCGCTGCTCGAGATCGGGAGACGGGAAGCTCTCGTGCTGGGGGGTCACGTCGACGGGGAGCCAGCCCCCCGCGGCATCCGCCACTTCGATCCACGCGGCGAGATCGCCGCCGCGGCACCGTCCCTCGTCGCACACGGGCAGGTCCTCGTCCGAAGCGAGTCGCGTCCCCACGACGACCCGGGCGTCGAACCCGAGCTGGTCGGCGATGAGCATCGCCGCGACCGCGAATTGCTCGTCGTCGCCCACGGCGGCCACGAGGTCGGCGTCGGTGCCGCCGGGCGCCTGCGCCTCGCGCTCGAGCAGCTGCGTGAACAGCGTCCCGATGCGGTCGGCCGAATGCCCGGCGCGGGAGGGCTGGAAGCCGGCCCCGCCGAGCTCCCGCATCCAGGCGGGGACGGAGCCTCCCGGCAGCTGCAGCGCGTGGCTCAGGTAGCCGCGGCTACGGAGGCGGTCGACGAGCGTCTCGAGGGCCGCGCCGCCCGTACCGGCATCCTGGCTCTCTATCCACTCCGTCAGCGAGGCCGGGACGACCTCCGCCGGCAGGGACGGCCCGCTGCGGGACGGGGTGAGGGATGCCACGGGTCCCGCCGCCTCGGAGGGGGATGCGGCGAGCCGGTAGGCGTCCCCGGTCTGCAAACCGTTCCCTGCGATCTCGATCGCGGCACCCGTGGCGGCGTTGTGGAAGAAGCCGTCCGCGAGCTCCGCCGCGCGGGGACCGTCGAACGACACGGCGCGCAGGTCGCCGACGGTCGGCACCCAGATCCCCGTGCCGGCGTCGATGCGCACCGTCACGGCGATCTCGCCGGTGCCGGCCGGGTCGAGCCGGGACGGGACTCGGGTGAACGCCGTCGCCGGGTCGGCGAGGCCCGCCTGCGGGTCGACCGCGCGCACCGTCCGGCCGTCGTAGGAGGGGAGCGTCGCGAGCCGTACCCGCTCGGCGCCGGCGGCGGGGGAGACGGTGAAGAGGGGTTCGTCGAAGCGGTCGTCGCCGAACGAGGCGCGGTACGCGGCGAGCGGGCTCGGCGCGCGTTCGAGCTCGAGCACCGGGTCGACGACGCTCCGCGCCACCTCGCGCGGCTGGTCCGCGAGCGCCCACGGCCCCCACAGTGCGGCGACCGCCGCGGCCACGACGACCATGCCCGTCGCGGTCCCGACGCGCGCCGCGAGCCCGCGCCGGCGGCCGCCCGGGCCGCGCGCCACCCCGGAGGCGGCGGCCGCCGTGGCGAGGGCCCGGCGTCGGTCGTGACCGGACCGCCACACCACCGCGACGAGCGCCGTGAGGATCGCGGCGACACCGAGCAGGGTCTCGGGCTGCACCGCGACCGGGCCGAGCCGCACGGGCGAGGCGAGCGAGCGCGCGCCGAAGGCGACCCCGAAGACGGTGGGCAGGAGCGCGAGGGCGACCGCCGGCATCCACCGCCGACGACTGCGCCACGCGATCGACAGCGCGGCTACCGTGCAGCCGAGGAAGAGGAAGAGGGCCGGGGCGAGTGTCGCCTGATACGACCCGAGCGGGAGTTCGAGGGTCAGCAGGTCCTTCCACCCCGTGACGGGGGCGGTCGCGACGTCGACGAGGGCGTCCACGGCGGCGTCGGGCGAGGCGAGCGACACCGCCGCGGCCACCGGCACCCCGAGCGCGATGTACGCGCCGAGGGCGGCGAGGGCGACCCACCAGCCGGACCAGCGCCAGCGGGTGCCGAGGGCGGCCACGAGGTGACCGGCGGCGATGCCGACGGTCAGGGCGACGACGAGGGCGGTGCTGCGGTAGATCGGCCAGGTCGCGACGGCCCCGACGGCGAGGACGAGATCGAGGACGAGCGCCTGGCCGACGAAGAAGCCTGCACGCGACGGGTTCCGGCGCCGCCGGGCCCGGCGCGGCGGGACGACCTCGACTGGGGCGGTCACGACTGCGCGCCCTTCGCGAGCAGCTGACGCAGGTCGTCGAGCAGCCCGATGGAGATGACGGTCATGCTGCCGAGCCGCCGGATGCCGGGCTCGGCCGTCGGCGCGCACACGAGGGCGACGACGGCCACCTCGGGGCCGAAGGCGAGCGCGGCGCTCTGCAGTTGCGTGGGGGTGAGGGGCGATCCGCAGACGAGGAAGGCGATCGACGCGTCGCCGTGGCGCGTCGAGGCGAGCGAGGCGACCTCGCGCACCGGACTCGGGTTCACGCCGCGGTCGAGCCCGGCGAAGTCGTCGAGCAGGGTCCGGGTCGAGATCGTCGTGAGCGTTCGGAAGGTCCGCATCCGGCCGCGCGCGAATTCGGGGATCTCGGCACCGGTCACGACGGCGACGTCGCGGCCGTCGCGGATCCCGCGGACGCCGATGGATGCCGCGGCGCTGACCGCGAGCTCGAACTCGTCGTCGTCGGCGAACTCGTCGCCGCCGCGCCCGACCACGAGGATCATGCGGGAGCGGCGGGTCTCTTCGTACTGGCGCACCATCATGGCGCCCGTCTTGGCGGTCGACTTCCAGTGCACCTGACGGGGGGAGTCGCCCGGGACGTAGGGGCGGAGCGCGTGGAAGGAGAAGTCGGCGTCGGCGATCGTCCGCGAGGGGCTTCCCTCCAGGTCGCGGATGAGCCCGGTCGCGGAGCTGCGCAGCGCCGTCGTCACCGGGTGCACGTAGAGCGTGTGCGTCTCCTGCCACGTCGCTTCGCGGGTGAGGATGCCGAGGGGGTCCCCGCGGACCGTGCGCGCGGGGCCGACCGTCACGATGCCCCGTCGGCGCGTCGGGATGACGACGGTCTCGGCGATCTCGTGCCGGGGTCGCAGCAGGGGGACGTGGACGTCGACGAGCCCGTCGCCGACGGGGAGGTCGACGCGACCGGGCAGGGCCGTCCGGCGGCCCACGTTCGCCACGACGAGCCGCCCCTCGACGGGTGTGCCCGCCACGACGCGGTCGTGGGCGAGGCGCAGGGTCACCTCGTAGGCGCGCGCGCCGAACAGGAACGGCACCGACAGGAGCAGCAGGAGCGCCGCCGCCCCGCCCGCGACGGCGAACTCGAGCAGCCCGAAGGCGAGGCCGGCGGCGAGTCCGATCACCGCCACGGCGACGACGACCCAGCCCGCGGGCGAGACGGTGTCAGCGACGGAGCGCCCCACGCGGGCGGCCGCGCGGCGCAGTCGGCGCCACCCGTGCAGGCTCCGGACGGCGAGCACGGTGGTGCCCCGTCCGGCCTCGAAGCCCGTGCGGGTGTACCCGGTCGCCGCCGACGTCCGGGCCAGTCGCGACTCGGTGGACGAACTCACACGTTCTCTCGCTGACCGCGGTCGTCGGCGCGCTCCTGCTGCGAGGGCGGCACGACGTCCAGGAGCACCTGGCCGACGACCGCCTCGGCGGTGACGCCGTCGAACTCCGCCTCGGGGTCGAGGATCAATCGGTGCGCGAGCACCGGGACGGCGAGCGCCTTGACGTCGTCCGGGGTCACGTAGGTCCGGCGGTGCGCGAGCGCCCACGTGCGGGCCGCCTTCGTGAGGGCGAGGGCGCCGCGCACACTCACGCCCAGGCGCACCTCGCGGGCGAGCCGGGTGGCCTCGACGATGCGCGCGATGTAGTCCAGGACGAGGGGGTTGAGGTAGCCGCCGCGGGCGATGTCGGCCATGCTGACGACGCCCTGCGGCGTGATGACGGGGCCGACCTCGCGCGGGCCGTCGCCGGACCCGTCGAGGATCCGGATGGTCGCGGCGCGGTCGGGGTAACCGAGCGAGGTCTTCATGAGGAAGCGGTCGAGCTGCGCTTCGGGCAGCCGGTAGGTGCCGGCCTGCTCGACAGGGTTCTGGGTGGCGACGACGAGGAAGGGGACGCCGACGCCGCGCGTGACGCCGTCGACGGTGACGTGGCCCTCTTCCATCACCTCGAGCAGCGCCGACTGCGTCTTGGGCGACGCGCGGTTGATCTCGTCCGCCAGCACGACGTTCGCGAAGATCGGTCCCTGGTGGAACTCGAACTCGCCGCGGCGCTGGTCGTAGACGGTGATCCCCGTGACGTCGCCGGGGAGGAGGTCGGGGGTGAACTGGATGCGGGAGCTCGTCCCCTGCACCGAGCGCCCCATCGCGCGGGCGAGCGACGTCTTGCCTGTCCCCGGGTAGTCCTCGAGCAGCAGGTGCCCCTCGGAGATCATCGCCGTGAAGGCGAGCTCGATGACGTGGCGCTTGCCGAGCACGACCTGCTCGACATTGTCGACAAGCTTCGTGAAGGTGTCGGCGAACCAGGCGCTCTGCTCCTGGGTGATCGTCATCTCGGTCCTCTCGGGTCGCGTGGCGGGGGAGGTCATGGTCCCTCCGTGCCCGGCGGCGTGGTCTCGGTGGGGTCGGTGGGATCCGGGTCCGTGGGGGGAGGTTCGGCGGGCGGCGGGATCTGCTCGCAGTCGACGCCCACCGTCAGCTGGTCGAGTTCGCGCAGGGCACCGGTCCACCGGATCGTGTACTCGACCCGCAGCGGTCCGAGTTCTCCCTCGGTGACATCCTTGCGGACGGATGCCACGTCTCCGCCGATGCCGCTCGGGAACCAGTCCGGGGTGTCCTCGTCGGACCGGCACGACGGCAGGTCGCTCGTGGCGACGAACACGGGCCAGTCGGCGCTGCCGCGGGCGGGCACGATGGGGGTCGGGTCGGAGCATTCGACCTCGATGCCGACGAAGGTGTCGCACCACTGCGCGGCCCACCGGTCGCCGGGCTCGTTCGGACGCGGGGCGAACGCGTCGACCACCTGCCCGTTGCGGAGGTACCGCAGGCGCGCGTCCTCGAACGGCGGCGCGCCCGGATCGCTGTGGGCGCTCGCCGCATACGTGAACCCCGACCCCTGGTCGCCGGTCGGGGTGGGCGACACGGTGTAGGTGAGCTCGCCCGGTGCGCTGACGTTTCCCGTCGGTCGGGCGGTGATCTCGCCCGTGGTCACCCCGAAGCCGTCGCGGCCCTGATACGTGCTCGTGACGCAGGCGTAGACCGTCTTGGAGCGGAAGGGCTCTGCGGGGAAGGTCCGGCGGGACTCGCGGCTGTCGGGGGTGCAGGCCGCGGCCGACTCGTCGCTGAATCCGAACAGCGGCTCGGTGCCGTCGCTCTCGGCGGTGACCTGCGCCGTGACGGTCATGGAGTCGGAGGTCGTCGTCTGGGTGAGGGTCACGGTCGGGGCTCCGACGCCGTGGGCGCGCAGGTCGAGGGAGCGCCCCTCGCTCGACCCGCCGGCGACGCGGGGCAGTTCGAACTCCGTGAGCGGGGTCGCCGTCAGGGTCTGCGCCTCGTTCGAGCCGATGCGGTAGCCCGTGAAGACCGCCGTGCCGTCCCGCACCGGCTGGGTGGCGCTGCCGGCGACGCCGCCCTGCAGTCGCACGCTCCCGGTCGTGTCGTCGAGTCCCGTGATCGTGACGGTCGCGCGTCCGCCGTCGCGGCCGTTCGGCACGGGGTCGAAGCTCGCTCCGGTCGGCCGCGCCGGGGGGCGGTACGACCACGCCTCGGTGCGGACCGTCCCGCGGGAGGTGCCCACGGCGTTGACCGCCCGGACCTCGTAGACCCGCTGCTCGCCCACGGGCGCGGCGATGGGCTCGCACCTGCCCGAGGCCGGGCACGAGGCGACTTCGCGGCTGCCCGTCGTGATCCGGTACCCCTCGACGGCCGGGTAGGAGGCGGCATCCGAGGTCACCCGCAGGGTCACCGAATCCGCCGTGTAGGCGGTCCATTCCAGTCGGGTGGGGTCGGCGGGCAGTCCCCGCAGGTCGAGCACGACCGACCCGTTGCGATCGCCGCTGGACTGGCGGCCCTGGGCGTCCTCGACGACGAAGGTCCCGGCGCAGCGCGCCGCCCCCTCGGCATCCGATCGCCAGCTCGCCCGCACCGCGCGGTCGCCCGCGGGCGCGAAGCTCACCCCGTCGCAGTTGCCGGCGCTCGACGCCGCGACCACGCGCAGGGGCGTGCCCGGGAGCGGGTTCACCTCGCCGTCGGCGCCGATCACCTCGATCGTGCACGAGGAGCGCCCGTCGGACTGCGAGCAGGCCTGCACCGCCGATCCGCCGCGCGGGAGCGCCGAGGGGGACGGGCCGACGGTGAGCACGAGGCTCGCGGGGCTCGCGTCGGGGTGGCTCGGGAGCGAGACGCGCACCTGCTCCTCGCGGCCGGGACGCGCCTCGTCGAGGGCCGTCACCGAGACGACGGCGCCGTCGGCGGCCACCTCGAACTGGTCCCCGCGGTAGGCGACGTCGAAGACGAGGGCGTCCTCGTCGGCGACGCCCGCCCACCGCACCATCCGGGTGAGGTCGTACGTCTGGGTCTGGCCGGG
This sequence comes from Microbacterium gawkjiense, assembly GCF_031932225.1. Classification (NCBI taxonomy): domain Bacteria; kingdom Bacillati; phylum Actinomycetota; class Actinomycetes; order Micrococcales; family Microbacteriaceae; genus Microbacterium; species Microbacterium gawkjiense. The sequence goes on along the minus strand of NZ_JAUZVV010000002.1, from coordinate 801,430 downwards.
ACGGACGGCGAGCGAGGCGCTGCGCAGGGACGGCTGCGGGATCTCCGCCTCGACCTCGACGGGGAGCGTGAGATACGTCGGCTGGTCCTGGCCGGCCACGCGGGCCGCCACGATGCAGGAATCCCGCCAGGGTGCGCCGCGCCCGGCCGTGTACCGCACGACGGTACCCGACACGACGCGGCAGGAGGCGTCCGCGCGCGCCCCGCCGGCCTTCGTGCCGTCGGCGTCCACGACGAGGACGGCGTCGTCCGGCAGCGCCACGAGGTCGGCGACGTCCGTATCGACGCTCTCGCCCTCGCGCACGCGCAGCGGGTCGACGTCCGCGCGCAGGGCCACCCGGATGTCGTCCGTCCCGGGCACCCGCAGGAAGCCGTACGTCGTGACCTCTGTGCCGTCGTACGCGGTCCCTGCGACGGTGAAGGGGATCAGCCGGGTGCGCTCGGGGAGCGGCCCCGAGATCCGCCAGCCCGACACGCGGAGGTCCCGCTGTTCGCCCCACAGCCGCAGCGACAGTCCCGACGGGTCTCCCGCATTCCAGGCGACCCGGCCGCTCAGGACGTCGACGCCACGGGTGAAACCGTCGCGCTCCTCGATCGAGAGGACGGTGTCGGAGATCACGGGATGATCGGGGACGGGGTCGCGGACGACCTTCACCACGAGCAGCCCGATCGCGGTGTCGCCGTCGGCGTTGGACACCTCGTACGAGTACGAGAAGGTTCCGAGGGCCGTCCCGGCCACGACGGTCACGGCGCCGTCGTCGGCGACCGCGATGCGCTCGGAAAGCGCGGCGTACTCGGGACTGTCCTCGGGCGCGTTCGGCGTGACGCCGGTCAGGTCGAGCGTGCTCCCGAACGGGTCCACGTCGTTGTCGGCCGGGCGGATGACGACGGTGCTGTCGGCTCCGGCCTGCACCTGGACGTAGTCGCTGAACGTGACGGGGCTCGGGTCGCTCTGCTGGGCGATGACCCCGATGCGCACCTCGCCGGTACCCGTGCGACCCCGGGCATCCTTCACCCGGTACTGGAACCGCACCTGCCCCGCGGCGCCGTCGCGGCTCGTGTAGACGATCGACCGGCCGTCGGCCGAGATCGACGCCGAGCCTTCGGCGGGCTGGGTCGTGATGGCGTCGAGCGAGACGTCGTCGCCGTCGGGGTCGACCCCGTACCGGTCGAACGCGATCGCGACCGATTGGCCCGCGACGACCCTTCCCTCGAGGGTGCGGGGGACGGGGTCGCGGTTGTCGTCGCCGCCGGTGACCGTCACCGTGACCCGGGCGGTGTCGACCACCTCGGGGAAGCCGAGGCGGTAGATCGTGTACGTCAGCGCGTAGGTGCCCGCCTCGCGGGGCGCCAGGTAGCGCAGCATCCGCCCCGAGGCGAAGGCGAGGCCGCCGCCGGTCTCGTTCACGATCGACGACGGATCGATCGCGATGAGCGCGCCGGCGGGGGCGTGGTCGTTCTCCAGCACCGGGATGTCGATCTGCGTGCCGCCGCGCACCGTCACCGTGTCGTCGACGGCGATGGGCGGTTCGGCGGATCCCGCCGGCAGCAGGATGACGGTGACCTCGCCCTCGGCCAGCGGAGCGCCGCCGTCGCGGCCGTCGGTGAGCCCGTAGCGCACGACGCCGAGGCGGCCCGGGCCGCCGTCGTCGGTCGTGCCGCTCACCCGCAGCAGGCTCTGGCCGACGAGGTCGACGCTGAGCGCGGCGGTCGGGTCGCTGTCGGGGCGGATGTCCTCGAGCAGCAGGACGACGCCGGCGGGATTGGATGCCGCCGACGCCACGTCGATCGTGGTGTCCTCGCCCGGGCGGACGAACGCCGTCAACGGGGGCGTCGTCACGACGGTGTCGTCGGGGTCGCGGACCGTGATGCGAGCCAGGGCGGAGGCTTCGCCCGCGCCGTCGCGGACGGAGTACTGGACGACGTAGGACCCCGCCTCGCGGGCGTCGAAGGTCATCCGCAGCGCCGACGCGTTCGGGGTCACGGTCGTGCGCGCGGTGTCGAGGGCGACGAGCGAACCGATCGTCAGCGCGCCCGAGGCGCCGCTCACGTGGGGGGAGAGGTCGATGTCGAGCGGCTCGCCCACGACACCCGTCGCCGCGAACGACTCTGCGCGCAGCTCGGGTGCCGGGGTCACGCGGATCGTGACGGCCTGCGTCGTCGTCGCGCCGCGCGCGTCCGAGACGACGACCGACACGGGGATGCTGGCGGCCTCCGTCGCACTCGGATCGGGATGCTGGTAGGTGAACTCGCCCTCGGGCGAGGTTGTGGCCGTCCCGACCGAGGGGGCGCCCTCGATCCCGGCGAGGTAGACGGGGTCGCCGTCGGGGTCGACCCAGCCGCGCAGCAGGTCGGCCGACACCGTGCCGCCGGGAGCCACGGACGGGGCGGGCCAGGTGGCGAGGCATCCTTCCACCCCGCACCAGACCGGCGCCGCGTTGTCCTCCTCCGCGACGACCCGCAGGGTGACAGTCGCGTACTCGGAGAGCCGACCGCCGGCGGACGTGCCGTCGGTGACGCGGTAGCGGAAGCTCGTGGTCCCGGTCGCGTCGGGCGCGACGCGGAACGCCAGCTGCTGCTCGGCGCCGGTGACGGCGACGGAGCCGAACGCCGCGTCGACCCCCTCGATGCCGCCGACGTCGATGCTGAGGACGTCCTCGTTGGGGTCGTGATCGTTCAGCAGAACGGGGAGCAGGGCGACCGAGCCGGCGCGCACCCCGAACGCGTCGTCGACGGCGACGGGGGGTTTCGGGTCGAGCACCCGCTCGACGGGATCGTCGTTCTGCGGCGCGGCCTCGCTGGTGTCCTCGACCCGCCACTGCTGCGACGACGGGATGAGCGCGCCGTCGGGCAGACGCCACACCCAGCCGGAGCCGCGATCGTTCAGGGCCAGGCGTGAGCCGTTGCCGATGAAGACCGGGTCGACCCCGTCGCCGATGTCCGCGCCGGCGTAGTCGAGCGGCGTCGTCTCGGCCGGACGGCTGCTCGACCACAGCGTGCCGCCGGCGGCGCCGTCTCCGAGCCACGCGGCGTGCACGACGCCGTCCGAGGCCACGGGGACGGCCGGTGTGCCGAGGCCGGGGGAGTCCAGCACGCGCTCGGGATCGCCCGCGCCGAGGGGGATCCGCGTGACGCCGCCGGGGTCGGCGATGACGACGGCGTCCCCCGAGGTCGCGGCGCGCTGCAGCACCGCGCCGCTCACGGGCGTCGTGTCGGCGAGGTCGTCGCGGTCCTGCACGGCGACCTCGCCGGTCGCGACGTCGTACAGCACCCAGCGGCCGTCGACGGCGCTCACCTGTGCGTCGACGGGCGAGATCGGGGTCGGGTCCTGCCCCAGGATGCGACCGGTCGCCGCCTCGGCGCGCACGACCACGCTCTCGGCCGCCGAGTAGGCGTAGACGACACCGTCGGCGTCGACCGCGACGGCGGATGCCGCGAAGCGCGGCGCCTGCTCGCCGGGCTCTCGTTCCACCTCGGCGTACGGGTCGATCGGCGAGGCGGCGCCGCCCCCCGACAGCGTCGCCCCGAACACGCCGCCGCCCTCCGTGCGGTAGACGAGGGCGTCGCCCGCGGAGACGATCTCGACCGTGCCGGCGGGCGTCGGCGAGGAGGCATCCTCGTCCTCACCGGTCAGGTCGGCGGGCTGGGCGAGATCGACGTCGGAGAACGCCGACCCGCCCTCGCTGAAGACGAACAACCGGTCGGCGGTCTGCGCGACCTGGGTGCCGTTGACGACCTGTTTGACGGTGTCGACCTCGGCGAGGTCGAGGTTCACCCGGGCGTAGCCGCTGCCGGCGCCGGTCTGGAGCGCCCAGACCGTCGGGTCCTCGACCGGCGTCTGCTGGGCGTCGTAGCCGGGCCACACGACGGCGAGCGTGCCGACCACCGCGACGATCGCGGCGACCGCACCGGCGCCGATCCACGTCGATCGGCGCACGCGAGGCCGGTCGGGCTGGGGTGAGGACATTCAGCCCGCCCCGCCGAGGAGGAGGAAGGTCACCCCGGCGCCGGCGCCGGCCAGCACGATCCCGCCGATCGCCAGGGCGACGACGGTTCCGCGGCGCATCCGCGGGGCCGGTTCGGCGCCCGCGAGCACCGTGCCCTCGTCCGGGCGTCGCGGCGAGGCGGCGCGTCGGCGCTCGGGACGCGCGGACGCGTGGGCGACGGTCGGCCGCACGGGACCGCGGGGACGGTCGTCGGCGAAATCCACGTGGGCGCCCGCGGACGCCCACTCGTCGACGGCGACCTCGAGCGGGGTGTGCGGGAGCCCCATCCGGTGCTGGATCATCTGCAGGTCGTGCGCGAAGGCCGCCGCCGAGGGGTGGCGCGCGGCGGGGTCGCGGCTGAGGGCGCGCGCGAGGACGGCGTCGAGCTCGGGCGGCATGTCGGCGCGGCCCACCGGCGTGTAGACCGCCTTGCGGATGCGGGCCTTCAACTGCTCCCGGGTGTTCTGGCCGCGGCCGGGACGCTCGAACGGGCTGCGGCCGGCCAGCAGCGAGTAGACCGTCGCCCCGAGACTCCACACCTCGGCGGCGATGGAGCCGGAGATCCGCTCGTCGACGATCTCGGGCGCCGACCACGGCACGGACATCGCGAAGACCTCTTCGGTGTCGGGCCTGCCCTCGACGGCGGCCGCGATGCCGAAGTCGGAGAGCACGGGGGACCCGAACGCCGTCACGAGGATGTTGGAGGGTTTGATGTCGCGGTGCAGCAGGCCCGCCCGGTGGGCGGTCTCGAGGGCCGACCCGATCTTCACGCCGAGCTGCAGCACCTCCGCGACCGGAATCTCCTCGCGGCGGTACCGGTGCGTCAGCGACGTGGGGCAGTACTCCATGACGAGGTAGGGACGGCCGTCGGCCGAGACGGAGGCCTCGTGGATCGTGAGGATCGAGGGGTGCGCGCTCAGGCGGGCCATGACGTCGGCCTCGGCGTTGAACATGCGCAGCACGTTCTCGTCGACGAGGTCCTCCAGCAGCACCTTCACGGCGACGGGACGGCGGGGCAGGTTCTGCTCGAACAGGAACACGTCCGCGAAGCCGCCCGCGCCGAGCGGCCGCACGTAGGTGAAGCCCGACAGTCCGGGCGGGGTGGAGGGGAGTCTGCTGGACACGCCGTGCGTCATCCCGCCGTCAGCGGTCCGGCGGTGTCGAACACGGCCGTCACGCCGTCACCCAGGTCGAGTTCGGTTCCGAGGGGCACCCGCGACGCCGCCCCGCCGCGCAGGAGCGCCGCAGCGCCCGTCGGCGGCCGGACGATCGTGCCGTTCGTCGAGTCCAGGTCGCGCACCACGAGCGTGTCGCCGTCCAGGACCGCTTCGAGGTGCGTCCCCGAGATCTCCTTGCGCGGCGAGGGTACCGGTTCGATCCGGGCACCCGGGTGGCGTGCGGGTCGCGGGCTGCGGCCGAGGACGACGGGACGGTCGAGCGGCACGCTGCGCCCTCCCGGCAGTCGCAGCGCGTACGCCGTCGCAGCGGATCCGCGTCGCGACCCGAACAGCGTCCGGTCGTCGGGCGCGTCGGTGACGGCGGCCGGCCGCTCGTCCTCGCGGAGGAAGTCGGGGAGCTCCAGCTCCTCGTCGTCGTCGAACGGACGCGCGAACAGGCTGCGGTCGACCGAGATCGTCTGCAGGACGTCGATCTCCTCGCCGCGCGCGGGTGCGGCGTGGGGGGCGGGCGCGGCGGGGTCGACGGTCGGGATCGCGACCGTCACGGGCGCCGCCGTCCCGCGGGGCGCCTCGCCCGCGGCGGCCGGGGTCACGTCGGCGTCGGGCTCGCGCCCGGCGGGGAAGGGGCGTCCCCACGACAGCTCGTCGGCGCGCGTGACGCCGAGACCCAGGGGCAGCAGGTCACCGCCGGTGCGTCCGGATCCGAGCGCCAGACGGATGCCGACGGCCCCCGCCAGCGCCGTCTCGATCCACGTGCGCGCATCCGCGCCCGAGACGCGCGTGCGGTCGGAGGTCTCGACGATCGCCGCACCGCGCACGGCGACGCGCACCGCATCCGCGCCGTCGTCGGGGAACTCCGCGACGGCGAAGTCGGGCAGGTCGTGGATGCCGCCCGCGACGAGCACGCTCAGCACGTCCTCGAGGACGGCGGTGTCGGCGGCGGCGGCGTTCCACAGCCGGGCGATGACGCCCTCGGCGACACCGGAACCGAGCAGGATCGCGAAGCGGTCGCCCGCGATGGCGTACCCCGCCTCGGCGGCGAGCGTCGGGGTGGGGTAGCGGAACACGCCCCCAGCCTACTGACGGGCGGTGCTCAGACCCATCCCGGCAACCAGTTGTGCACCCAGTAGAACTCGTACGGGATGCGCATCGCGGACCACAGCGGGTACCAGAACGCCGAGACCGCGACGATGACGCCGAGGATGACGAGCACCGTGCGGCGCCCGACCGCCCGCCGGTCGGGGTCGGCCTGCGGCGATCCGGCGATCTCCCGCAGCGCAAAGGTGAGCGCGAGGATCAGGAAGGGGAGGGTCAGCACCGTGTAGAACTGGAAGATCGTCCGGCTCGGGTAGAACAGCCACGGCACGTAGGTCGCGGCGATGCCGACGAGGACGATCCCCGCGCGCCAGTCGCGCGTGCGGACGCCGTGCACGGCGAGCCACAGCACGGCGAGCACCCCGAGCCACCACAGCAGCGGGTTCGGCATCGAGTAGAGGATCTCGATGCAGCCGCGTGCACTCGCGCACCCGGCGACGCCGTCGGCGGTGCTGTTCGCGTACATCGACGTCGGCCGCAGCAGCAGGGGCCACTGCCACGCCGGACTCGCGTAGGGGTGCGACGAGGTGATCTCCGCCGTCGCCGTGTAGATCGTCTGGTGGTAGTGCCAGAGGTTCTGCAGCGGCAGCGGCACCCACGACCAGAACCCACGGGCCGGGTTCGCGTCGACGGCGTGCCGCTCGTAGCCGCCGTCGGTCGTGAGCCACGTGGTCCACGAGGCGAGGTAAACGAGGACCGCCACCGGCACGAGCACCACGAATGCCGCGGCTCCCTGGCGTATGGCATCCGCCGGCCAGAAGTGGATGCCGAGCCGTCGCCGCGCGAGCGCGTCGCTCACGACGACGTAGAGTCCGAGCGCCGCCAGCACCCACGCGCCCGACCACTTGACGCCGCACGCCGCGCCGCCGGCGATCCCCGCGGCGAACAGCCACGGTCGCCCCCACCGCACGGGGCCCCACCAGGCCGCGCGGCCCGCGGCATCCCGTTCTCGCATCGCCGCGGCCAGACGGTCGAGGTGGTGACGGCGGTCGATGAGGACGAACCACACCGAGAGCAGCACGAAGAACGTGAGGAGGATGTCGAGGATCGCCACCCGGCTCATCACGATCGCGAGCCCGTCAACGGCCATCAGGCCGCCGGCGACCGAGCTGAACAGCACCGACCGGGTCAGCTGCCAGGCGATGAGGTAGAGGACGAGGACGGCGAGGGTGCCGGCCACGGCGACGGCGCACCGCCACCCGAACGACGAGGTCGGGCCGAACAGGGCCATCCCCGCCCCGATGAGGAACTTGCCGAGCGGGGGATGGACGACGAAGCTCGGTGCGTCGAGGAAGATGTCCGTCTCGCCGTCCGTGAACCGGGCGTCGGCGCCGTCTGGCCAGGTGGCCGCGTACCCGAGGTTCCACTGACTCCAGGCATCCTTCACGTAATACGTCTCGTCGAAGACGATCGCGTGCGGGTGGGCGAGGTTCCAGAAGCGCAGGATGCCGGCGAGCAGGGTGACCGCCAGCGGGGCGAGCCACGCGAGTCGGCGGCGGAGCATCACGTCGGCCGCGAGTCGCCGCCGGGCATCGTCGAGACGGACGCCGAACCTCTGCCGCGCGGGGACCGCGGGCAGGAGCGGTTCCGCGGTCGAGCTCACGGCGACCAGCCTATGCTGGGGCGGTGCTGATCCTCGCCGCGACCCCCATCGGCAACCTGGGCGACGCGACGGGGCGGCTGCGCACCGCCCTCGAGGAGGCGACGATCGTCGCCGCCGAGGACACCCGGACGACGCAGCGCCTGCTGCAGGCGCTCGGGATCGCCAACCGCCCCCGCCTGGTGGCCCTGCACGACCACAACGAGAAGCAGCGGGCCGCGGAACTCGTCGCGCTCGCCGCCGACGAGGACGTCCTGCTGCTCAGCGACGCCGGCATGCCGACGGTCAGCGACCCCGGGTACGCGGTCGTGGCCGCGGCGGTCGAGCAGGGCGTCGATGTGACGGCGCTCCCCGGTCCCAGCGCGGTCATCACGGCGCTCGCCCTCGCAGGGCTGCCGACCGACCGGTTCACGTTCGAGGGGTTCGCCCCGCGCAAGGCGGGGGAGCGGCGGACGGTCTTCGGTGCGCTCGCCTCCGAGGCCCGCACGATGGTCTTCTTCGAGGCGCCGTCCCGCCTGGCCGACACGCTCGTCGCGATGGCGGAGGCGTTCGGCGCGGACCGTCGCGCCGCCGTCTGCCGCGAGCTGACGAAGCTGCACGAGGAGGTCGTGCGAGGCCCGCTCGGCGAGCTGGCGGAGTGGGCCGCCGCCGGCGTCCGCGGCGAGATCGTCGTCGTCGTCGAAGGGGCGAGCGTCCGCGCGGTCAGCGAGGACGACGCACTCGCCCAGGTGCAGGCGCTCGTGGCCTCCGGCATCCGCTTGAAGGATGCCGCCGGCGAGGTCTCGCGCGAGACGGGACTCCCCTCGCGAGACCTCTACCGGGCCGCCGTCGCGGCGAAGAAGCCGCTCAGCCCTTGACGGACCCGGCGGTCAGCCCGCCGACGATGTAGCGCTGCAGCGACAGGAACAGGGCGAGCACCGGCACCGAGGCGAGGATCGCCCCCGCGGCGAACAGTCCCCAGTTGCTGGCGAGCTGGTTCGACACCCACTGGAACATGCCGACGGCGAGTGTCCAGTTGTCCTCCGAGACGAGCACGATCTTCGCGATGATGTAGTCGCCGAACGCCGCGATGAAGGCGAGGAGCCCCACGACCGCGAGGATCGGGGTCACCAGCGGCATGATGAGGCGCCAGAAGATCTGCGCGTGCGTCGCGCCGTCGATCTTCGCCGACTCGTCGATCTCCATCGGGATCGTGTTGAAGAACCCGTACATGAGGAACGTGTTCACGCCCAGCGCGCCGCCGAGGTAGACGCAGATGAGGGAGAGCTTGGAGTTGAGCCCGAGCACCGGAAACACCTCGCCGAGGGTCAGCAGCATGAGGAAGATCGCGACGAACGCGAGCGCCTGCGGGAACATCTGCACGATGAGGAGCGCCGTCAGGCTCACCCGCCGCCCCGCGAAGCGGAACCGCGAGAACGCGTACGCCGCCGCCGCGCCCATGAGGACGGCTCCCGCCGCGGACGCGCCGCCCACGAGCAGGGTGTTGCCGTACCAGGCCCAGTAGCTCGTGCCGCCGAGCGCCGTGTAGTTGCCGATGTCGACGACCGAGAAGAGCGCGTTGGCCGCCGAGAGGGTGCCGTTCGGGTTGAACGACGCCGACAGGACGTAGACGAGCGGGAACATCGCGTAGAAGAGGATGCCGGCGGCCACGAGGTACTTCCAGCCGACCTCGAGCACCCAGCGCTTGCGCTGACCGGGGCGCCGCGCGGCGGGACGGGCGGAGCGAGCGGACCCGGTCGTGATCGCCGCGGTGGTGACGGCGGTGGAGGGAGCGGACATCACTGGTACTCCTCGAGCTTCTTGGTCTGACGGAACGCGAGGGCCGACACGACGCCCACGACGAGGAACACGAGGATCGACAGGGCGCTCGCGAGGCCGTAGTCGGCCGCGCCGCCGGAGACTCCGGAGATGTCGTAGATCGCGGAGATGAGGATGTCGGTGTAACCGAGCGCGTACGGTGCGCCGGGGATCGCCGGCCCGCCGTTGTTGAACATGTAGATGATCGTGAAGTTGTTGAAACTGAACGCGAAGGACGAGATCAGCAGCGGCGCCGTCGAGACGAGCACGAGCGGCAGGATGATCGCGCGCAGCTGGCGGAACCGGCCCGCGCCGTCGATCGAGGCGGCTTCGAGCGCGTCCTGCGGCAGCGCCTGCAGCGCACCCGTGCACACCAGGAAGTAGTACGGGTAGGTCAGCCACACGTTGACGAAGAGCACGGCGGCGCGGGCGAGCCACGGGTCGCCGAGCCAGTCGATGTTCTGGCCGCCGAAGAAGAACTCGTTGATGACGCCGAACTCCGCGTTGAACATGCCGCGGAACAGCAACGCGGACATGAAGGCGGGGAACGCGTAGGGAAGGATGAACAGCGTCCGCAGGACCTTCCGTCCCCGCACCCGCGGATCGTTGAAGATCAGGGCGAAGACGAGGCCCATCGCGAACGGGATGAGCACCGACAGGACCGCCCAGGCGAAGGTCCACCCCGTCACGAGGCCGAGGGGTTCCAGGATCGCCGGGTTGGTGAACAGCTCGACGAAGTTCGCGAACCCGACGTTCACGACCCACCCGGTCGGGAGGGCGGTCCCGTCGTCGGCGACGAAGTTGCCCGTGGGGGTCGCGTGGTAGACGAGGCCGGTCGCGCTGTCGGTGATGGTCTGCGCCTCGGCATCCCACGTCATCGTCGACAGGTACACCGCGCCGCTCGACCCGTCGCGTGTGCGGATCGACCCGTCGTTCGGGTCGTCGGACACGGGGACGCGGAGGTCGACGACCGCCTGCTGCGTCGCCTGGTCGCCGATGATCTGGTTGCGCGGGACGACGTTCCAGCCGGGCACCTGGGTCGCGGCGCCGGAGGCGGGGGCGGGGCCGACCGCGCTGAGCGGCTCGTCGGCGGAGCCCGCCAGGATCTCGCCGTCCTCGACGACAGCGAAGCCGAGCTCGCCGCCGCGCTCGACGACGGTGAGGGGGAGGGTGGGTGCCCCCTCGACACGGCGCTCGCCCTGGGCGAGGGAGGCGGCGACCGCCTGCTCCTGCGAGCCGATGTGGCCCGCGCCGTAGTTCGTGAAGGCGATGTAGCCGGTGTACAGGAAGATGAAGACCTGGAACACGAGCAGGAACGACAGTCCCGGGAGCAGGTACTTCAGCGGCAGCGCGCGCTTGGTGAAGTACACGACGTCGGCGGCGAGCAGCAGCGCGACCGCGACGCCGAACACGATCCAGGACTCCGCCTGGAACGCGGCGATGATGCCGAGCAGGCCCACCGCGTTGATGAGGCCCATCAGGACCAGCTTGACCAGGAAGCCCCAGCCGGGACCGGACCAGCGCCGGGCGTGCGACTCGGCGGGCGCGGGCGCCTCTTCCGGTGGGGCGGGGCTCTGCAGAGCCGTCATGTCGTCTCCCTCTCGAGGAAAGTGGTGCCCGGGGGCGGGGGAGATGCGCCCCGCCCCCGGACGGATGTCAGCCGATCGTCGCCTCGAGGTCGGAGACCATCTTGGTCCACGTCCCCGCGGGGTCGGCGCCCTTGATGATCTGCACCTGGGCGGCGTTCCACAGGTCCCAGACCGAACCCATCTGCGGGATGTTCGGCATGGGGACGCCGTTCTGCGACGACGCGACGAAGCCGGCGATCACGGGGTCGGAGGAGACCTCCTCGGCGAGCTCGGACCACGCCGGGATGCGCGGGTCGGCCTCGTAGAGGGCCTTCTGCGCGTCGTAGGTGGCGAGGTACTTCGTCAGGAACTCCTGCGCGACGAGGGCGTTCTTGCTCTCGGCGGAGATGTAGAAGCCCTGCACGCCCACGAACGGCGATGCGGTCTCGCCGCCGGCCGAGGGGATCGGGTTGACCTTGATCTTCGCGCCCTGCGCGGTCAGCGTCTCGACGGCCCAGGGACCCTGGATCGTGTACGCGGCCTTGCCGGAGGCGAAGAGCTCGTTGTTGGTGTCGTAGTCGATCGTGGTCGAGATCTCGCCCGAGCCCTTCTCGCCGTGCTCGCCCAGCCAGGTCGCGAACGCCGTGCCGGCCTCGCCGCCCATGCCGACCTCGCTCGTGTACGAGCCCGAGTCGTCCTGGACGAACACGGGCGCACCGAACGAGGTCTGCAGGCCGTACATCGTGTAGGCGTCACCGGTCTGGCCCGCCGTGTTGATGACGAACGGACGCTCGGCGCCCGACTCGGTGCCCGCGGCGATCATGTCGTCGAAGGTCGCGGGGGCGTCCTCACCGACGAGGTCGGTGTTCTGGATGAGCGCGATCGTCTCGAGCGAGTACGGCAGTGCGTAGGTCTGGCCGTCGTAGGTGAACGCGTCGGTGGCGACCTTCTCGAAGTTCGCCGCGGACTCGCCGAGGTCGACCGTCGAGACGACACCGGCCTGGACGAGGCTGCCCAGCCAGTCGTGCGCGCCGATCGTGATGTCGGGGCCCTCACCGGTGGGGACCTGGTTGGTGAAGTCGTTGCGGATGTCCTCGAAGTTCTTCTGGACGAGTTCGATCTTCGCGCCGGTCTCGTCCTCGAACGTCTTCGCCGCCGCCTCGATCGCCGGCTTGCGGTTCTCGTCGGTCCAGACGGTGAGGGTGACACCGCTCGCGTCGATCGGCGCCTCCGACTCCGCGGGAGCCGGGGCGGTGCCGGTGCTGCTCGCGCAGCCGGCCAGCAGGAGGGAGCCCGCCGCCAGTGCGGCGAGGCCGATACCCATCTTGCGCATGGATCTTCCTTCCGGATGTGGTCGATCCGGCGGGCCTCTGGCGAGGTCGCGCCGTCACGACCGGTGTGTGATCGCCGCAGCCGGGTGGCCGCGACGGGTTTTCTCTCAGTGCGTTCGACGGTGTCCCGTCGCGGGACGATCGGTCATCGATCGCCCCGGGGAGCTGTGTGCGCCACACGGACGACGGCGACGTCGCCCCCGGGGAGCACCAGCGTGTCCCGGATCTCGGCCTGCGTGAGCAGGTCGGTTCCGGAGGTCGTGAGCGACACCTCGTCGGTGCCGTGGTTGATGGCGACGAGGTAGTCCGCTGCGTCGCCGCGGCGGAGGATCGTCTCGACGCCGTCGGGCGTGCCGGGGACCGCGATGCCGGCGTCGGCGTAGACCTCGCGCATGATGGCGAGGAGGCCCTCGGCATCCGGTCGTGTGCTGATGTACCAGCCCACGCCCTCGCCGTGCCCGTGGCGGGTGACCGCCGGGCGTCCCTCGGCGGGTCCGTCGGTGTAGACGGCGCGGACCTCGGCTGTGGTGACGACGAGGTCCTCCTGCCAGACGTCGGCCGTGAAGTGCTCGTCCCCGAAGCGGATGCCGGCGACATCGCCGTGGCGCAGCGGCAGGTGCTCCTCGACGCGGACGCCGAGGGCGTCCTGCAGCACCGCGCCGTACCCGCCCGGGTGGACGGCGTCGTTCTCGTCGACGACGGCCGAGAAGAACGAGACGACGAGCGTGCCGCCCTGCGCGACGTAGGCGGTGAGGTTCGCGGCATCCGCGGCGGTCAACAGGTACTGCGAGGGCACGACGACCAGGCGGTAGCGCGAGAGGTCGTGACCGGGGAGGGCGAAATCGACCGTGAGGTCGTCGCGCCACAGCCGCTCGTAGAAGGCACGGATGCGTTCGTCGTGGCTGACGTCCTCGGACGGGCGCCACTCGAGGTCCTGCGCCCAGAACGACTCGAAGTCCCAGAGGACCGCGACGTCGGCCTCGACCCGCGACCCCTGCACCTCGGCGAGACGCCCCAGCTTCGCGCCGAGGTCGACGACCTCGCGGAAGACGCGGGACTCGACGCCGGCGTGGGGGAGCATCGCGGAGTGGAACTTCTCGGCGCCCGAACGTCCCGCGCGCCATTGGAAGAAGAGGATGCCGTCGGCCCCCCGGCCGAAGTGGCTCAGCGAGTTGCGGGCCATCTCGCCGGGACGCTTCGCGACGTTCCGCGGCTGCCAGTTGACGGCCGACGTCGAGTGCTCCATGAGGATCCAGGGCTTCCCGCCCCCGACCGAGCGGGAGAGGTCCGCGGCGATCGCGAGTCCGATCTCGCCCTCCTCATCGGCGGCCCACAGGTAGTGATCGTCCGAGACGATGTCGACCTCGTCGGCCCAGGCCCAGAGGTCGACGCCGTGGTGCTGGTTGGCCATGAAGTTCGTCGTGATGGGCTGCGCCGCGTGCCGGCGGATCGCGTCCTTCTCGATGCGGAAGCACTCGCGCAGCATCGCGTCGGTGTAGCGGGCCCAGTCGAGCTTCTGCGCCGGGTTGATCGTCGAGGGTGCGGTGGCGGGGGCGCCGACGTGGTCCCACTCCTCGTAGTGCTGACCCCAGAAGGCGGTGCCCCAGGCGGCGTTGAGCCCGGCGATCGTGCCGTACTTCTCCTGCAGCCACCGCCGCCAGGTGCGGACGGCGTGCGGGGAGAAGTCCTCGCCCACAGGCACGCCGTACTCGTTGTGGATGTGCCACAGGACGACGGCGGGGTGGTCGCCGTACCGTTCGGCGAGGGCGCCGGCGATGCGCGCGATCGCGGCGCGGTACTCGGCAGCGGAGTGCGAGACCATGCCGCGGGCCCCGAAGCCGAGCGGGACGCCGTCCTTCGTGACGGCGCGGGCGTCCGGGTACTGCGCGAAGAACCAGGCCGGGGGAGAGGCGGTGGGGGTGCCGAGGTCGACGGCGATGCCGTTCGCGTGGAGCAGGGCGATGACGTCGTCGAGCCACCCGAAGTCGAACTCGCCCTCGCGGATCTCGAGGAGCCCCCACGAGAAGATCCCGATGCTGACGAGGTTCACGCCCGCCTCGCGCATGAGGCGCATGTCCTCGTCCCAGACCTCGCGCGGCCACTGCTCCGGGTTGTAGTCACCGCCGTAGGCGATGCCCTCCAGTCGCGGCCAGGCGGGGCTCGTCATGCTCGGGTGCCATCCTCATCGATCGGGCGTGTCACGGCGCGGCCTCCGGGGATCGGGGCTGGGACCGGTAACAGGTTCGTTCGGAGTCTATGCGGCCGTCGCGCGCGACCCCGGCCCCGTTACCGAACTGTGACCGGTCCCAGGTCGCGACGGAGCGGGCGCCTCACCGGGTATAGAGTCGGCGCGTGGTCCTCCCCTCCGAGCGCAGACGTCCCACCATCCGCGACGTCGCCGAGGTCGCCGGTGTCTCGCACGGCACCGTCTCCCGGGTCATCAACGGCGGCCGGTGGGTCTCGGAGGCCTCGCGCATCGCGGTCGAGGCGGCGATCCAGGCGACGGGCTACACCGTCAGTCACGCCGCCCGCGCGCTCGCGACGGGCCGGGCGAACTCCGTCGCGTTCCTCCTGACCGAGCCTCAGCACCTCCTGTTCGCCGACCCCACCTTCGCCCTGCTGCTGCGCGGAGCGACCGAGGCGCTCGCCGCCCGCGACATGACGCTCGTGCTCCTCATCGCCGAGCACCCCTCGCAGTACGCGAACATCGAGCGCTACGTCCGCGCCGGTCACGTCGACGGCGTCCTGCTCATCTCCTCGCACGAGTCCAACCCGCTGCTGGCCGCCCTCACGAGCGCGGGCGTGCCCACCGTCTGCTCCGGCGTGCCCCTCGGCGACCGTGCGCACGTCCCGACCGTCTCGGTCGACGAGGAGGCCTCCGCGCGGGCGATGACCCGGCACCTGCTCAACCGCGGGTACGAGCGGATCGCGATCATCACCGGCCCCGACGACACCCCCGGCGGACGCTACCGCCTCGTCGGGTTCCGCGACGAGATGGGGGAGCGGTTCGACTCCGCGCTCGTCGAGCAGGACGTGTACTCCAGCGACGCCGGGGAGGCCGCCATGACGCGTCTGCTCCAGCGCGCCCCCGACATCGATGCGGTCTTCGCGGCATCCGACGTCATGGCCGTCGGCGCGATCGCCGCCTTGCGCAAGGCGGGCCGGCGTGTCCCCGACGACGTCGCGGTCGCGGGCTTCGACGACTCGGGGCTCGCGGCGACCACCGATCCGCCCCTCACGACGATGCGCCAGCCGTGGACGGAGATCTCGCGCCGGATGGTCGAGGTGCTGCTCGAGGTCATCGACGGCGGCGCGGGGGAGTCGATCGTCCTCCCGACGACCCTCGTGCCCCGCGCCAGCGCCTGAGCGCCCGTCATGATCGGCGGAGGCCCGCCATGTCGCCCGTAGAATCTCCAGGTGACTTCCGGCGGCTCCTTCTACATCACCACCCCCATCTACTACCCGAGCGATCTGCCCCACATCGGGCACGGGTACACGTCGGTGGCGGTGGACACCCTCGCGCGCTGGCACCGGCAGGCAGGCGATGACACCTGGATGCTGACGGGCACCGACGAGCACGGGCAGAAGATGCTCCGCGCCGCGACGGCCAACGGGGTGACCCCCCAGGAGTGGGTCGACAAGCTCGTCGAGGAGTCGTGGTTCCCGCTGCTGAAGACCCTCGACGTCGCCAACGACGACTTCATCCGCACGACGCAGCCGCGCCACGAGGAGCGCGTCAAGAAATTCGTGCAGGCCCTCTACGACAGCGGCTACATCTACGCGGGCGAGTACGAGGCGCTGTACTGCGTCGGCTGCGAGGAGTTCAAGCCCGAGGCCGAGATCGTCGACGGCACGGGTCCCTTCGAGGGCCTCAAGGTGTGCGCCATCCACTCCAAGCCGTTGGAGCTGCTGCAGGAGAAGAACTACTTCTTCAAGCTCAGCGAGTTCCAGGACCGGCTGCTCGAGCTGTACCGGAGCCAGCCCGACTTCGTGCGTCCCGATTCCGCCCGCAACGAGGTCGTCTCGTTCGTGCGGTCGGGGCTGAAGGACCTCTCCATCTCGCGGTCCGCGTTCGACTGGGGCATCCGGGTGCCGTGGGACGAGTCGCACGTCATCTACGTGTGGGTCGACGCGCTCCTGAACTACGCGACGGCCGTCGGCTACGGCGACGACCCGGCGGAGTTCGAGCGGCGGTGGCCGGCCTACCACGTAGTCGGCAAGGACATCCTCCGCTTCCACGCCGTCATCTGGCCCGCCATGCTGATGGCCGCCGGTCTCGAGGTGCCGAAGGGGATCTTCGCGCACGGCTGGCTGCTCGTCGGCGGCGAGAAGATGTCGAAGTCGAAGCTCACCGGCATCGCACCGACCGAGATCACCGACGTCTTCGGTTCCGACGCCTACCGGTTCTACTTCCTCTCCGCGATCGCGTTCGGACAGGACGGCTCGTTCTCGTGGGAGGACCTGTCGGCGCGCTACCAGGCCGAGCTCGCCAACGGTTTCGGCAACCTCGCCTCGCGCACGATCGCGATGATCGGGCGCTACTTCGACGGTGTCGTGCCCACTCCGGGTGAGCCGACCGAGCTGGACCTCCGGGTGCAGCGGACGGTGGCGGATGCCGCGACCGCCGCCGATGCCGCGATGACCGCCTTCCGCCCCGACGAGGCGATCTCGGCCATCTGGACGATCGTCGACGAGCTCAACGGCTACATCACCGAGAACGAGCCCTGGGCGCTCGCGAAGGACGACGCGAACCGCGAGCGCCTTTCGACGGTGCTCTACACGGCCGCCGAGGGACTGCGCGCGCTCGCCGTGCTGCTCTCGCCGGTCATGCCGCAGTCGACGGCGACCCTCTGGGGCGCGCTCGGCGCTCCGGGCGAGCTGACGGCGCAGCCGCTGCGTGAGGCGGGCACGTGGGGCCAGCTGCCGGCGGGTACCCGCGTCGGCACGCTCGCGCCGCTGTTCCCGCGCGTCGAGCAGAGCGCATGACGGACGACCCGAGCACCTACGTCCGCCAGCGCGAGCAGTCCGCGCGCGACGTCCGATGGCCGGATGCGCCGGAGCCGCTCCCGGTCGCCGTCTACGACAACCACGCGCACCTCGAGATCGAGGACGGCGACGAGCCGCGCGGCCTGCACGAGCAGCTCGCCCGCGCCGCGGAGGTCGGCGTCGTGGGCGTCGTGCAGGCGGGGGGCGACATCGAGTCCTCGCGCTGGTCGGCGTGGGCCGCGGCATCCCACCCCGCGGTGCTGGCCGCCGTCGCGATCCACCCGAACGAGGCGCCGGCGTACGCGGCCGCCGGGCGGCTGGACGAGGCGATCGCCGTCATCGACGAGCTCGCCGCGCAGCCGCGCGTGCGTGCGGTGGGCGAGACGGGGCTCGACTTCTTCCGGACCGACGAGGACGGGATCCCCGCCCAGGTCGCGAGCTTCGAGGCGCACATCGACATCGCGAAGCGGCACGGGATCGCGATGCAGATCCACGATCGCGACGCGCACGAGGCCGTCCTCGAGACCCTCGAGCGGGTCGGCGCACCGGGGCGCACCGTCTTCCACTGCTTCTCGGGCGATGCCGACATGGCGCGGTACTGCGCCGACCGCGGCTACTGGCTGAGCTTCGCCGGGAACGTCACGTTCAAGAACGCGCAGAACCTGCGGGACGCCGTCGCCGTGACCCCGCGCGAGCGGATCCTCGTCGAGACGGATGCGCCCTTCCTCACCCCGACACCGCACCGCGGCCGCCCCAACGCCCCGTACCTCGTGCCGGTGACGGTGCGGTTCCTGGCCGCCGAGCTCGGCGTCCCCCTCGAGGAGCTGTGCGCACAGCTCGCGCAGAACACGCTCGAGGTCTACGGCGCCTTCACCGACTGAGGCAGCGCGACGGCCATCGGCGGACGGGTCGTCGATCCCGGCACGAGTTCCCACGGCAGATCGACCACCCGGGGGCCGTCGTCGAGCAGAGCGCCGGGGAGCGTGTCGAACATCGCCTGGGCCGCGAGGTCGGGACGGATGCAGACGTGCGTCACGCCGAGGCGGCGGTTGACGGCGCAGTCGGTGGAGCAGAGCGCGACGAGCTGGACGTCGCGGGGGATGACGAGGCGCATCTCCTCGAGCTGCAGGTAGACGTCGGGCCCGTCCTCGGCACCGGCGAAGATCGCGTCCGCACCGGCGGCGAGGACGTCGGTGATGAGGCGCGGCAGCGTGCGCCGCGAGGCGTCGACGGCGCGCACCAGCGGCTCGCGGCCGCGGACCGAACTCCAGATCTCGTACGCGGCGCGTCCGATCTCGTCGCGGGGGGCGCCGCCGTCCTCGGTGAGGAAGGCGATGCGGCGGGCGCCGGCGCGTTCGAGCTCGTCGAGTCCCGCCCGGACGGCCGCGTCGTACCCGGTGCGGATGCTGAGTCCGCGCGATCCGTCGACGAACTGGTCGTCCGCGACGATCGGGATGCCGCGGGCGATGGCCGCGAGCAGGAGTTCCCGGTTGCCGCGCGCATCGGGCACATAAAGCGCGTCGAGCGTCGTGCCGGCGATGAGGTCGGGGGTCGAGTCGGGGAGGACGGTCACGGTGAACCCGTGGGCCGCGGAGGCCCGGACGAGCGAGGTCAGCTTGCGCGCGCGCTGGAGCTCGCCGCGCCGGTCGTCGTCGGGGTCGTCGCCCATGACGAATCCGACCGTCATCGTCCGGCCGCTGCGCAGCGCCGCAGCGTGGCGGTTGGGGACGTAGCCGAGTTCGGCGGCGATGGCCTTGATGCGTTCCCGCGTCTCGGGGCGCATGCTGCCGCGATCGTTGAGCGCCTGGCTGATGGCCGCCGTCGACACGCCTGCGGCGCGCGCGATGTCCTTCAGCGTGACGCTCGCGCTCACGGCTGCTCGCCCTCGTCCGGTGAGGCGCCCTCGCGCGGCCCGGGCAGCACGGTGCGCACCGCCTCGGCCCACTCGGGACCGGCGCCCGAGGAGGCGAGCGTGTGGCCTCGGGCGATGAGCTGGTGCAGCAGCACGCCCGAGAAGTGGCGGAGCGCCGTCTCGACCTCGGCCGAGTCGCCGCGCCGTCGTGCGCGGGTGAGTTCCTCGTCCAGCACGCCGTGCACGAACCGGCGGAGGTCGACGACCGACTGGGACACCTCGTGCACGCGCCGGGCGGCGGCGTGCCGCTTGGCGGCGGCCTGGACGATCTCGCGCGCCTGGCCGACGGTCTCGGCCTCGTCGACGGGGGCGTGCAGTCGGATGGTCTCGAGGTCGAGGAGTTCGACGCCGGGCAGCAGCGCCACCTCGGGGTCGACGTTGCGGGGCAGGCCCAGGTCGATGATCACCTGCGCGCGGGTGCTCCCGGCGCGGGCGGTCGCGTGCGAGAAGGCGTCGAGGGCGAAGGTGTCGGTCGTCGCCGTGCAGGTCACGACGATGTCGGCGGCTGCGGCCTCGGCGGCGTAATCGTCGACGCCGACGTGGACGAGGTGCTCGCGGTTGGCGAACTTCTGGCGCCCCGACCGCGAGTGCACGCGGATGTCGGTGGCCCCGACCGCTCGCAGGGCGGCGAGGGCCGCCGCGGCGTAGCGTCCCGTGCCCACGAGGAGGACGCGGGCGGTCGCCCAGTCGACGCGGGGGCTCACGAGGTCGACGGCGAGACGGACGAGCGAACGCCCGGACTCACCGAGCCGCGTCGTGTTCTTGACGGCGCGGGAGGTCTCGGTGGCGCGCTGGAAGAGGTGCTCGAGCGGCGCGGTCGTCAGGCCGCGGCCGCGCGCGGCCTCGAGGGCGCGTCGCACCTGCCCGGCGATCTCGTCCTCGCCGACGGCGACGGAGTCGAGTCCCGACGCGACCGTGAAGAGGTGGTGGGCGACCTGGTTGCCGTGGGCGAAGTCGACGTTCTCGCGGAGGGACCGGTAATCCATGTCGGCGGCGCCGGCGATCGCCTCCATCGCGGCATCCATCGCGGGGACGGGGGAGGCGAGGTCGGGTTCCTCGGCGAGGTCGAAGTACGCCTCGAACCGGTTGCAGGTCGCGAGCACGACCGCCCCGCGGACCGACTCGTGGACCGCGGACAGGCGCTCGGCGAGGTCGTCTCCGACCGTCGAGAGCCGCTCGAGGGAATCGAACGGCGTGGAGCGCTGATGCGCGGTCAGGCAGACGAGCACGGTGCGGAGAACCCCCTTGGATCACGATTAGTATATCGATTAACCGATTCGAGGAGTCCATCATTCCCGGCCTCAGCCACCCCCTCATCGCCGCGCGCACCCGCGAGTCCCGTCTCGTCCGCGCGCTGCTGGGCGATCGTCCGCAGACGACCCCCGTCTGGTTCATGCGGCAGGCGGGGCGATCCCTCCCCGAATACCGCGCGCTCCGCTCGCAGGGCTCGATGATCGACGCGTGCCTCGACCCGGCGCTCGCGAGCGAGATCACGATGCAGCCGGTGCGCCGTCACGGCGTGGACGCGGCGATCTTCTTCAGCGACATCATCGTGCCGCTCGCCCTCATCGGCGTCGACGTCGAGATCGTCGCCGGTCGCGGTCCGGTCTTCTCCCAGCCGCTGCGGACGCCCGCCGACATCGCGCGCACCGTCGCGATCGACCCCGCCCTCGTCACCGAGCGCGGGGAGGTCATCGCGGATGCCGTGGGCCGCACGACCGCGATGCTCGCCGACCTGTCCGAGGAGCGCGGCGAGCCGCTGCCGCTCATCGGGTTCGCCGGCGCGCCGTTCACCCTGGCGGCCTACCTCGTCGAGGGCGGCCCGTCGAAGGACCACCTCGCCGCCCGACGCCTCATCCACGACGACCCGGCCGCATGGCAGGACTTGACGATGTGGCTCGCCGAGGTCACCGGCCGCTTCCTCGCCCTCCAGATCGAGGCGGGGGCGAGCGCAGGGCAGCTGTTCGACTCATGGGCGGGCGGGCTGAACCCCGACGACTACCGCGCGTCGGTGCTCCCGGCATCCGTCGCCGCGCTCTCGCACGCCCGGGCGCTGCCGCTGCCCGAGGGCGTCGACCGGCTGCCGCTCGTGCACTTCGGGGTCGGTACGGGCGAGATCCTCGCCGACATGGCGACCCCCGACATCGATGCGCTCGGCGTCGACTACCGGGTCCCGCTCGACGAGGCGCGTCGCCGCATCGGCCGCGACCTGACGATCCAGGGCAATCTCGACCCCGCACTGCTGTTCGCGCCCGAGCCGGTGCGGACGGCGGGTGTGCACCGCGTGCTCGAGGCCGGTCTCGCCGCGCGCGCACACGTGTTCAACCTCGGGCACGGCGTGCCGATGGAGGCCGACCCCGACGCCATTTCGGCGGTGGTCCGGACGGTCCACGACTGGCGGGCGCCGTGACCGGAGCCCCCCGCCGTCACGACGTCGTCATCGTCGGCGGCGGTGTCGCCGCGCTGACCACGGCGTGGGAGCTCGCCCGCGCCGGTCGCGACGTCGTCGTGCTCGAAGCCGGCGACGCCGTCGGCGGGATGCTGCGCCGCGGCGTCGTCGCAGGAGTCGAGCTCGACCTCGGCGCGGAGTCCTTCGCGACCCGCACGACCGGCGTCGCCGACCTCGCGGCCGACGCCCGACTGGCCGTGCAGTTCGCCCCGCCCCGGCCCGCCGGGGCGCACGTCGCGTTCCGCCGGGGGATGGGGCGCGTCGGACGCGCACCGTTGCCCCGACGGGCGGTGATCGGGATGCCGGCGGACCCCACGGCGGCCGATGTCACCCGCGTCCTCGGTCGCGCCGGTGCCCGTCGTGCGGCGCAGGAGCGCGACCTCCCGCTCGACCCGCGGATGTTCGAGGAGCCCGAGCCGACGCTGGCCGAGCTCGCGACGGCCCGGTTCGGACCGGCCGTCACCGCCCGTCTGGTCGAACCCCTCTGCGCGAGCGTCTACTCGCAGAGCGCGGGAGCGGTCACCCTCTCGGCCCTGAACCCGGCCCTCTGGCAGCGATTCCGCGAGCTCGGGTCGCTGACCGCCGCCGTCGACACCCTCGCGCCGCAGGCCCGTGCGGGCTCCGCTGTGCGCGGCGTCGAAGGGGGCCTGTGGCGCCTCGCCGCCGAGCTCGAGATCGCGGCCCTCCGCGCGGGCGCCGTCATCCGCACCGGTGCGTCCGTCCGCGGGATCCGGCCGACGTCGGCGGGCGCCGAGGTCGTCCTCGACGGCGAGACGCTGACGGCGGGCGAGGTGGTCCTCGCGACCGGCCCCGTGTCCGCCGCGGGCCTGCTCGGCGTCACGGCGCCCGAGGCCGCTCCCGTCCGCCTGGTCGTCGCCGCCGTCGCGGCGGCTGCGCTCGATCGTCACCCGGTCGGGTCCGGTGTCATCGCCGCGCCCGACGTGCCCTCGGCCGCGAAGGCCCTCACCCACGTCGACGCGAAGTGGGAGTGGGCCGCGGCCGCCGTGCCCGCGGGCGTCCACGTCGTCCGGCTGTCCGCTCGGGATGCCGGCGCCGGCGGGCTCGACACCCCCGCCGAGGTCGCGGCGGCCGTCCGCACCCTCACGGGCGTCGCTGTCAACCCCGCTGACGTGCGGGAGGTCGTGCCGGTCTCCTGGTCGGATGCGGTCGTGACGCCGGAGGTGCAGGCCGCCGTCCGCACCGCCGCCGCCTCGCGCGGCATCCGTCTGATCGGGGCGGTCGCCGCCGGCACCGGCCTCGCCTCGGTCATCCCTCACGCTCGCGCCCTCGCGGCGGAACTGCTGTCCCACCCCACCCCCTCCGAAGGAGTACGTCATGTCCGCTGACGATGTGTCAGCCCCCGGCCTCGGCTACACGCTCTTCGCGATCCTCGCCGGCCCCCGTCCGCGCGCCGCCGCCTCCACGGCGGGCATCGACACGCTGCGAGCGGTCGTCGACGCGTTGCCCGCCGCCGAGGTGACCCTCCGCGGGTTCTACGACGTCACCGGGATGCGGGCCGAGGCCGACCTCATGGTGTGGCTGCACGGCGAGGACCCGGCCGCCCTCCAGAAAGCCCTCCGCGAGCTCCGCCGCACCCCCGTGCTCGCGGCCTTCACGAACGTGTGGAGCGCGATGGGCGTGCACCGCGAGGCGGAGTTCAACAAGCGGCACGTCCCCGGCTACCTGCGCGGCGAGCACCCCCGCGGCTGGCTCTGCGTGTACCCGTTCGTCCGCAGCTACGAGTGGTACCTGCTGCCCGAGGACGAGCGCTCGCGCATGCTCGCCGAGCACGGCCGCAAGGGCGCCGCCTTCCGCGACGTCGTGGCGAACACCGTGTCGACGTTCGGCCTGAGCGACTACGAATGGCTGCTGCCGCTCGAGAGTGACGACCCGATCAGCCTCGTCGACATGATGCGCGAGCTGCGGGCGACCGACGCACGGCGTCACGTACGGGAGGAGGTGCCGTTCTACACCGGGCGGCGCGTGGAGATCGACGAACTGGCGGAGGTGCTCTCATGAGCGCGCAGAACATCGGGTCCCCGGGCGCGGAGTTCCGTCCCAAGCCGCCCCGCGCATCGGGAGTGGTCGTCGCCGACGGCTGCGTCATCCCGAACGCGACGGAGGGCACGTGCGCCGGTGAGCCCCACGCCACCGTCCCCGTCGCCTACGACGGCATCCTCCTCCTCGGTTTCGGCGGTCCCGAAGGCCAGGACGACGTGATCCCGTTCCTGCGGAACGTCACGGCGGGTCGCGGCATCCCCGACGAACGCCTCGAGGAGGTCGCGCACCACTACCGCCACTTCGGCGGGGTGTCGCCCATCAACGAGCACAACCGCGAGCTGAAGGCCGCCCTCGACGCCGAGCTCTCTGCACGGGGACTCGACCTGCCGGTCTACTGGGGCAACCGAAACTGGATGCCGTACGTCACCGACGCGATCGACGCGGCCGTCGCGGACGGCCGGCGGAAGCTCCTGGCGATCGCCACGAGCGCGTACAGCTCGTACTCGTCGTGCCGCCAGTACCGCGAGGATCTCGCGGACGCCGTCGAGGCCACCGGCCACCAGACGGACGTGCAGATCGACAAGGTGCGCCAGTTCTTCGACCACCCCGGGTTCGTCGCGCCGTTCGTCGACGGCATCCGTGCGGGGATCGCCGAACTCGCCGAGCGCGGGATCACCGACCTCGCGAACGACGTCGAGATCCTGTTCTCGACGCACTCGATTCCGACCTCCGACGCCGACCGTTCCGGCCCGCCCGAGCGCGGCTTCGGCCCCGGCGGCGCGTACGTCGCCCAGCACCTCGCGGTCGGTGAGGAGATCATCTCGCGGCTCGGGTTCCCGGGCGCGTGGCAGCTCGTCTTTCAGAGCCGGTCCGGCCCGCCGCAGGTGCCGTGGCTCGAGCCCGACATCAACGACGCGATGCAGGAGTTGCCGGGCCGTGGCCGCAAGGCCGTGCTCATCGTGCCGCTCGGGTTCGTGAGCGACCACATGGAGGTCATGTGGGACCTCGACACCGAGGCGATGGAGACGGCGGAAGAGCTCGGACTCGTCGCGGTCCGCACCGCGACCCCCAGCACCCACCCCGACTACGTCGCGGGTCTCGTCGACCTCGTCGAGGAGCGCCTGAAGGGCACCCCCGCCGCGGAGCGCCCCGCCGTCACCGACCTCGGTCCCTGGTACGACGTGTGCCGTCCGGGATGCTGCGAGAACAAGCGACTCGGCTTCCAGCCCGCACTGTCGGGTGTGGCGCCGTGAGCGCCCCCCTGCGCCTCGGCACCCGCGCGAGCCTGCTGGCGACGACCCAGTCGCAGCATGTGGCGGACGCGGTGGCCGCGGCATCCGGGCGGGACGTCGAACTCGTCCCCATCACCAGTGAGGGCGACGTCCTCACCGGGCCGCTCGCCCAGATGGGCGGCACCGGCGTGTTCGCGACGGCGCTGCGGGACGCGCTCCTGCGGGACGAGTGCGACTTCCTCGTGCACTCGATGAAGGACCTGCCGACCGCGCCGTACCCCGGCATCGTCGTGGGCGCCGTCCCCGTGCGGGCATCCCAGCGCGACATCCTCCACTCGCGCGACGGCCTCGCCCTCGATGAGCTCCCGGCCGGCGCGCGCGTCGGCACCGGTTCGCCGCGTCGTGTCGCCCAGGTGCGGGCGCGCCGGCCCGACCTCGTCGTCGAGGGCATCCGCGGCAACGTCGACAGCCGGCTCCGCAAGGTCGCCGACGGGCAGTACGACGCGATCGTCCTCGCCGAGGCGGGGCTCCGTCGCATCGGTCGCGACAGCGCCATCACCCAGGTGCTCGACTGGCCGACCTCGGCCGCCCAGGGGGCGCTCGCCGTCGAGATCCGCGACGGCGACACCGTCGTGGCGGACGCCGTCGGCCGCATCGAGCACGCCGACACCGCCCTCGCCGCCCACCTCGAGCGCGCCGTGCTGCGCCGCCTCGAGGCGGGGTGCGCCGCGCCCGTCGCGATCGACGCGGAGCATCACGGCGACGTCGTGACGCTCGTCGCGCACGTCTACGCCGAGGACGGTTCGCGGTCGGTCGCCGCCTCGCGCCGGCTCGACCCGCACGTCGACGTCGACGCGGCCGCGGCGGACGTGGTCGCCGAACTCCTCGAGGGCGGTGCCGCCGACCTCGCCGACCTCGCGGGGACCTCCCGATGACCTCGGGAGGACTCCGCGGTACCCGCGTCCTCGTCCCCCGGGGCGGGGCCTGGGGTGACCGCGTCGCGGCCGACCTGCACGCCCGCGGCGCGGACGCCGTCATCGCACCGCTCATCTCCTCCGCCGCCCCACGCGACACCGCCGCCCGCGACCGCGCCTTCGCCGCGCTGTCGGCGGGGGCGTACGCCTGGATGTTCGTCACCAGCGCGGCGAGCGTCGAGCAGCTGCGGCAGCACGGGGTGCGGATCCCCGACACCACCCGGATCGCCGCCGTCGGCAGGGCCACCGCGCGCGCCCTGACCGAGGCCGGGTGGGAGGTCGACTTCGTCCCCGCCGGGGCGTCCTCGGCCGCGGCCCTCGCCGCCCAGTGGTGCGCCGGCCGGGATCCCGCCGCGACCGGGCGTTCGCTCGTCGTGCGCAGCGACCTCGCCCAGGCCGTCGTCAGCGACGAGCTCGAGGTGCGCGGCTTCGCCGTCGACGTCTGCATCGCCTACCGGACCGTCGGCGTCGACCTCGAACCGCAGGTCGCGGACGCGCTCCGCTCCGGCGGCATCGACGTCGTGCTGCTCACCTCGCTGAGCGTCGGCAGGGAGCTGCGCCGTCAGGTCGGGCGGCTCCCGGCATCCACCCTCGTCGCCTCGATCGGACCGGGGACGTCGCGCGACGCCGCAGTCCTCGGATTCACGGTCGGGCACACCGCACAGACCCAGAGCATCGACGCGCTGATCTCCGAGCTCGACGCCCACCTCCCCGTCAAGGAGTCCTCATGACCTCGTTCCCCACCCGTCGCCTGCGCCGTCTGCGCGGCACGCCGGCGCTGCGCCGCCTCGCCGCCGAGCACCACCTCGTGCCCTCGCAGCTCGTGCTGCCGGTCTTCGTCAAGGAGGGCATCACCGAGGCGCAGCCGATCGCGAGCATGCCGGGGGTGTCGCAGCATCCGCTCGACGCGATCGCCGACGTCGTCGACGAGGCGGCGGCCGCAGGCCTCGGCGGGATCATGCTCTTCGGCGTCCCCGCCGTCCGCGACGCGGTCGGCAGCGGCGCCACCGATCCGAGCGGGATCCTCAACCGCGCGATCGCGGTCGCCGCGCGCGCGGCCGCCGGACGCCTCACGGTGCAGACCGACCTCTGCCTCGACGAGTTCACCGACCACGGGCACTGCGGCCTGCTGGCCGCCGACGGCTCGGTCGACAACGACGCGACCCTCGAGGTCTACGCCGAGATGGGTGTCGCGCAGGCGCGCGCCGGCGCCGACGTGCTGGGACTGTCGGGGATGATGGACGGCCAGGTGGCCGCGGTCCGCGCAGGACTGGATGCCGCGGGCTTCGCGCACGTCGCGATCCTCGCCTACTCGGCGAAGTACGCCTCGGCGTTCTACGGTCCCTTCCGCGACGCCGTCGAGTCGACCCTCCAGGGCGACCGCCGGACCTACCAGATGGACCCCGCGAACGCGCGCGAAGGTGTCGAGGAGGCGCTCGTCGACATCGCCGAGGGTGCCGACGTCGTCATGGTCAAGCCCGCCATGCCCTACCTCGACGTGCTCGCCCGGGTCTCGGACCGCTCAAACGTGCCGGTCTGGGCGTACCAGGTGTCGGGGGAGTACGCGATGATCGAGCACGCCTCCGCTGCCGGTCTCATCGACCGCGAGCGCGCCATCGGCGAGAGCCTCGTCGGCATCCGCCGTGCCGGCGCCGACGTCATCCTCACTTACTGGGCCGTCGAGGTCGCGCACTGGCTGCGCGCCGGGAAGGAACTCGCATGAGCCGCAATCAGGAGCTGTTCGACCGCGCCCGCGGAGTGATCCCCGGCGGTGTCGACTCACCGGTCCGCGCCTACGGGTCGGTCGGCGGGACCCCCCGGTTCATGGTGTCGGCGCAGGGCGCCTACGTGACGGATGCCGACGGTCGCGACTACGTCGACCTCGTCGCCAGCTGGGGGCCCGCCCTGCTGGGTCACTCGCACCCTGCCGTGATCGAGGCGGTGGTGCAGGCCGCCCAGCGCGGGCTCTCGTTCGGAGCGCCGACGGCGGCCGAGACCGAGCTCGCCGAGGAGATCCGCTCGCGCGTCCCCGCCGCCGAGAAGATCCGGCTCGTCTCGACCGGCACCGAGGCGACGATGACGGCGATCCGTCTCGCCCGCGCCGCCACCGGGCGCGATCTGCTCATCAAGTTCGCCGGGCACTACCACGGGCACTCCGACGGCCTGCTCGCGCAGGCCGGCTCGGGCCTCGCGACCCTCGCCCTGCCAGGGTCCGCGGGCGTGCCTGCGCCCATCGCCGCGCAGACCCTCGTCATCGGCTACAACGACCGCGCCGCCGTCGAAGAGGTGTTCCGCGCGCACGAGGGCCGGATCGCCGCGATCATCACCGAGGCCGCCGGCGCCAACATGGGCGTCGTCCCGCCCGCGCCGGGCTTCACGGCGTTCCTCTCCGAGATCGCGCATCGGAACGGCGCGCTCCTCATCAGTGATGAGGTGCTCACCGGGTTCCGCTCGTCGCGCTCGGGGTACGCGGGCGTGCTGGAGGCGGCGGGGGAGCACGTCGTGCCCGACCTCATCGCCTTCGGCAAGGTCATCGGCGGCGGCCTCCCCGTCGCCGCGGTCGCCGGTCGCGCCGAGATCATGGACCTCCTCGCGCCCACCGGTCCCGTCTACCAGGCGGGCACGCTGTCGGGGAACCCGGTCGCCGTCGCCGCGGGCCTCGCGACCCTCACGCACGCCGACGACGCGGTGTACCGCACGCTCGACGCCGTCGCGCACACCGTCGCGGACGCGGCATCCGCTGCTCTGACGGATGCCGGGGTGCCCCACGTCGTGCAGTGGGCGGGCACCCTCTTCAGCATCTTCTTCGGCGAGTCCGTCGTGAACGGCGTGCCCGACTACGCGACGGCGACGTCGCAGGATGCCGACGCCTACGGTCGCTTCTTCCACGCGATGCTCGAGGGCGGTGTCTCGCTGCCGCCGTCGGCGTTCGAGGCGTGGTTCGTCACGGCCGCGCACGACGACGCCGCGATCGGCCGGATCGTCGAGGCGCTGCCGGCTGCCGCTCGGGCCGCGGCCGGCTGAGGGGCGGGACGGGGCGCCGGTAGGCTGGAACCCATGCCCGTCACCCTCCTCGGAGCCGCCGAGATCCGCGCCCTCGCCGCCGACCTCGACGTCACCCCGACGAAGAAGCTCGGACAGAACTTCGTCGTCGATGCGAACACGGTGCGCAAGATCGTCACCGCCGCGCGGGTCACCTCCGCCGACCGCGTCGTCGAGGTGGGGCCGGGCCTCGGGTCGCTGACGCTCGCGATCCTCGAGACCGGCGCGCCGGTGACCGCCGTCGAGATCGACCACCGCCTCGCCGAGCGTCTGCCCGCCACCGCGGCGGCGCACGGCGTGCCCGACGGTGCGCTCACCGTCGTCGCCGAGGACGCCCTGCGCGTGAGCGAGCTCCCCGGCGACCCCGACGTCCTGGTCGCGAACCTGCCGTACAACGTGAGCGTTCCCGTGCTCCTGCACTTCATGGAGCACTTCCCGACCATTCAGCGCGGCGTCGTCATGGTGCAGGCCGAGGTCGGCGAACGCCTCGCGGCGCCCTCCGGCTCGAAGGTCTACGGCGCCCCGAGCGTCAAGGCCGCCTGGTACGGCACCTGGCGTCTCGCCGGCACCGTCTCGCGTCAGGTGTTCTGGCCCGTCCCCAACGTCGACAGCGTCCTCGTCGGATTCGAGCGCGACACCGATGCCCGCGGCACCGAGGAGGAGCGACTCCGCACCTTCGCCATCGTCGACGCCGCGTTCCAGCAGCGTCGCAAGATGCTCCGCCAGGCCCTCTCCGGCGTCCTCGGCGGTTCCTCCGCGGCGGCCAGCGACGTGCTCGCGCGCGCCGGCGTGGCACCCACCGCGCGCGGCGAGGAACTCACGATCGAGGACTTCGTCCGCATCGCCCGCGCCTGAGCCGGCGGCATCCGGTCGCGAGGTCTTCGCGCGTCGTTCACCGCGCGTTCCCGAAACATGCCGGTAACATTTCGGAGCAAGGCGGGGGTACCCGAGCCTCCGCACCGACGGAAGAAGTGACCATGCGCCGCGCCGAGCATCCGGCCGCCGAACGGATCCTGCTCCACCTCAGTGACACGCACCTGCGCGGTCCCGGCCCCCGCCTGTTCGACAGCGTCGACGGCGAGGCCTCGCTCACCGCCGCCCTCCGGGCCATCGAGTCCAGCGGCATCGCCCCCGACGCCGTCGTCTTCACGGGCGACCTCGTCGACCTCGGCGAAGTCGCCGCGTACGACGCGATCCGCGCGCTCGTCGAGCCCTTCGCCGAGCGTCTGGGCGCCCGCCTGCTCTGGGTCATGGGCAACCACGACGACCGGGGCGCGTTCCGTTCCCGACTGCTCGACGACACCCCCACCGACCCGACGGCGCCCTACGACCGCGTCGACGAGCTCGACGGCCTCCGCATCGTGACGCTCGACACGAGCGTGCCCGGCCACCACCACGGCGAGCTCTCCGCCGCCCAGCTGCGCTGGCTGCGGAACGTCCTCGCCACCCCGGCGCCGCTCGGCACCGTGCTGGCGATGCACCACCCGCCCGTCCCGAGCGTGCTGCCGCTCGCGGCGAGCGTCGAGCTGCGCGACCAGCGCCGGCTCGCCGAGGTCGTGCGCGGCACGGACGTGCGCGCGATCATCGCCGGCCACCTGCACTACTCGACGTTCGCGACCTTCGCCGGCATCCCCGTCTCGGTCGCCTCATCGACGTGCTACGCGCAGGACCTCACGGTCCCGGTCGGCGGCACGCGGCCGCAGGACGGCGCCCAGGCGTACAACATGGTGCACGTCTACGACGACACGGTCGTCCACTCGGTGGTCCCGATCGACGTCTCCGCGCCGCTCGAGTACATCGACCCGGACGAGGCTCAGCGTCGTCTGCGGGAAGCCGGTGTCAGCGGGTCGGTCACGCGTGCAGCTCGACCGGGCGTGCCGGCGCTGCACTGACGGCCGGGTCCTCCCACGGCGCACGGATCGGAAAGAGGCGCTCGAGCAGCCCCGTCACGGCCCGCACCCGGACGGGCTCGGGCACCTCGTGGTCGCCGCCGTCGTTGAGGCAGAACATGTCGACGTCGCCGCGCTCGGCGAGCTTCTCCATGCGCCGCAGCGACGCCGCCTGCGTGGTCTGGAAGTACCGCACCCGCGGTGCCGTCGAGGCGATCGCCCGGCCGGTGAACTGCGCGTAGTAGTGATACAGGCAGTTGGTCACCGAGACGTCGGTCGCGGAACGGAAGCGGGATGCCGCCGTCCGCCGGATCTCCTCGGGGAACTCCCGCTCGAGCTCGAACATCACAGAGCGGCGCAGGGGCGCTGCGCAGTGCTCGAGGTCGCGGACGATCGTGCGGCCGAAGCGCTCCTGCAGCAGTTCGCGGTTCAGGCGCAGCGCGTTGTCGTGCCCGCTGCGGGCGACGCGGCGCGGGCCCGTGCCGATGCGGACGTCGCACTCGACGAACGACGAGACGCCGGCGGGGGAGAAGAAGAGCTCCGGGGAGAGCGGCCGCCCGAAGAACATGTCGTCGTTGGAGTAAAGGAAGTGCTCCGACAGGCCCTCGATGCGATGCAGCTGCGCCTCGACGGCGTGCGAGTTGTGCGTCGGGAGCACGGCGGGGTCCTCGAAGAACTCCTCGCTGCGGACGATCGTCACCTTGGGGTGGTCGAGCAGCCACGCCGGGGCGGGGGAGTCGGTCGCGATGAAGATGCGACGCACCCACGGCGCGTACATGTGGACGCTCCGCAGTGCGTAGCGCAGCTCGTCGACGTGGCGGTAGCGGGCGGGACCGTCGTCGCCGTCGCCGACGACGTACTCCGAGAGCTGCGCGGCGCGCTGACGCTGGAACTCCGACGACGACCCGTCGACCCAGGAGAACACCATGTCGATCTCATGCGTGACGTCGCCCGGGTGCGGGTCGAACATCCCGTCCAGGGTCTGCCACGTGCGCCCGTAGCGCTCCACCGTGGCCGGTTCGACGTCCTCGGCGGCGAACACGCGACGCGTGAGGTCGTTCGCGTGGGGCGCTTCGACGAGCTCCTCGCCGAAGCGCCAGAACTCGACGCGCACGCCGCAACCGGCTCCGTAACGGAGCTCGCCGGCCACGCGGGGCCGGAAGACGCGCACGGACGACGGGCCGGAGGCGCGCAGGCGCAGTTCGCCGAAAGGCACCGGCGTGCCGCCTTTCGCCTTCGCGTAGATCGGTTCGGTGACGGCACGGTCCGAGAGCGCGGCGAGGGCGCGAGCCCGGTGGGCGAGGTCGACGACGAGCCCGGGGACCGAGCGCGAGTGACGGATGAGGAGATGGGGGATCCCGGCATCGGCGAGCGTGTCGGCGATCAGCAGCAGGTCGTCGATGCGGGCCTGCTCGGGGGTGGTGTCGTCATGGCGCAGGTGCAGCATGCCTCCGATGAGGACGATGTCCTCGCGCTCGAGGAGAGCGGTCCAGGAACCACCCTCGGTCGGCAGTGCAGTCAGTCGCGCCATATGTTCTCCCTTTGTGTGCGTCTCCGGTCGGGCAAGACTAGGTCTCCGTCGTTTCACCGACGTTTCGGGTGCCCATCGTCGATAGCCTGGGGGGATGACCGACTACGCGGACCGCTTCCCTCCGTCGCGCAACGGCGACACCCACCGCCCCTATCAGGCGGCATCCTCCCGCTACGATGCGGGGGCGTTCCGCCAGGTCGGCTCGAGCGGCCTGTATCTGCCGGCGATCTCGCTGGGACTCTGGTGGAACTTCGGGGACAACATCCCCTTCGACAACCAGCGTACTCTGCTCCGCCACGCCTTCGATCGGGGCGTCACCCACTTCGACCTGGCGAACAACTACGGCCCGCCGTTCGGGTCCGCCGAGACGAACTTCGGGCGCATGATGCGCGAGGACTTCGCGCCCTACCGCGACGAGATCCTCATCTCGTCGAAGGCCGGATACGACATGTGGCCGGGCCCCTACGGCAACAACGGGTCGCGCAAGTACCTCATCGCGAGCGCCGAGCAGTCGCTGAAGCGGATGAGCGTCGACTACGTCGACATCTTCTACTCGCACCGCGCCGACCCGGTGACCCCCATCGAGGAGACGATCGGTGCCCTCGACACCCTCGTCCGGCAGGGCAAGGCGCTCTACGTCGGGATCTCGTCGTACAGCGCCGAGCGCACCGAGGAGGCGGTGGCCGTCGCGAAGGACCTCGGGACGCCGCTGGTCATCCATCAGCCCTCGTACTCGATCCTGAACCGTTGGGTCGAGGACGGTCTGACCGACTCGCTGCGCGCCGCCGGCATGGGCGCGATCGCGTTCACGCCGCTCGCGCAGGGCCTGCTGACCGACAAGTACCTCGGCGACGGCACGGCCGACCGGGCGCAGAGCCGGTTCTCGCTGCCCGACGGACAGCTCAACCAGAAGGCGCTCGACACCCTGCGCGGGCTCAACGACATCGCTCAGCAGCGCGGCCAGACGCTCGCGCAGATGGCGATCCAGTGGATCCTCCGCGACGATGTCGTGACGTCGGCGCTCATCGGAGCCTCGCGGCCCGAGCAGCTGGATCAGAACCTCGCCGCGACCGAGGGCGCCCCGTTCGACGACGACGAGCTCGCTCGTATCGACGCGCTCTCGGGTGCGATCGACGTCGACCTGTGGGCCGACTCGGCGAACGCGTGAGCCTGAGCATCGACCCGGCCCGGCGCGTGCACGTACGCGCGCCGGGCAAGCTCAATCTCTTCTTCGACGTGGGGGCCGTCGGCGACGACGGCTACCACGAGGTCGCATCGGTCTACCAGGCGGTGTCGCTGTTCGAGGACCTCTGGGCCTCGCACGACGAGGGCTTCCACCTCACCGTGACCGGCGACGTCGACGTGTCGGGCGTCCCGCTCGACGAGCGCAACCTCGCGCTCCGTGCGGCGCGCGCCGTGACCGAGTCGGTCGGCTGGGAGGGCGGCATCCGTCTGCAGATCCACAAGGGCGTCCCGGTGGCGGGCGGCATGGGCGGAGGGTCGGCGGATGCCGCCGCCGCCCTCGTCGCCGTCAACGAGCTGATCGACGCCGGCCTGTCGACCGCCGAGCTCCACGCCCTCGGCGCGCGACTCGGCGCGGACGTGCCTTTCGCGCTGCTGGGCGGCACCGCCGTCGGCACCGGGCGCGGCGACGAGCTCGCCCCGGCGCTCGGCCGCGGCCGCTTCGCATGGGTGCTCGTCACCGACGGCGACGGGCTCTCGACCCCCGAGGTCTACGGCACCCTCGACCGGCTGCGCGAGACGGCCGACATCCGTCCCGGGCGCCTCATGCCGGAGGTCGATCCCGCGGTGCTGCGCGCCCTGCGGTCGGGGGATGCCGCGGCCCTGGCCGCCGCGATCCGCAACGACCTCCAGCTGGCCGCCGTTCACCTGCGTCCGGCTCTCGCCGACGTGCTCGACGCGGGCCTGGCCGCCGGGGCCCTGGGTGGACTCGTGTCGGGATCGGGCCCGACGGTCGCGTTCCTCGCGGCCGACGACGCGCACGCGGACGGGATCGCGGCCCACCTGGCCGAGCAGGGGCACACCTCCCACGCGGTCACGGGACCGGTCGCCGGCACGCGGATCCTCTGACGCGCGTCGGCGGCTCCCCGTAGCCTGGGACGCATGACCTCCCTCGGCGATGCCTTCCACTCCGCTCCGCTCGACGAGACCCTCCGCGCGGCGATCGAGGCCGACGGCCTCCGCATCGACCGCGTCGGCGACGACGACCGTGCCGCGTCGGACCGGTGGACGGATGCCGTGGCCCGCGGCTTCCTCGACGGCGAACGCAACGACCTGCAGCGCGGCGAGGCCTTCGCGCGGAGCCGCTACCGTCGCAAGATCGGTGTGTACGACCCCGCCGCCGTCCAGCCCGACGAGCCGGTCACGACGTTCGCGTCGTGGATCGCCGAGCTCACCTTGCCCGGCGGTGCCGCCATCCCGATGTGCGCGATCAGCGCCGTCACCGTCGCGCCCACGCACCGCCGCCGGCGTCTGCTCTCGCGGGTCATGGCGGGGGAGCTGCGCACCGCCGTGGCGCAGGGCGCGCCGATCGCGGGCCTGACGGTGAGCGAGTCCGGCATCTACGGCCGGTTCGGGTTCGCCCCCGCCGCGGCGGCGACCTCGTGGGAGATCCGGACGCGCCGCGCCGGGTGGATCGGGCCTGTCGCACCGGGCCGGCTCGACTACGTCACGCGCGAGCAGGCGAGGGATGCCGCCGCCGCGCTGCACGAGCGCACGCGGCTCGCCTCGCCCGGCGAGATCGCGATGCCGGGCGGGCACTGGGACCGCACGTACGGTACGCGGCCCGACGCCGAGAAGGCGGAGCGACTCCGCGCCGTGCAGTACCGCTCACCCGAGGGCGAGGTCGAGGGTGTCGCGCTGTACTCGGTCAGCGAGAACGACGACGACTGGTCCGCCTCGAACGCCACGGTGCACCAGCTCCTGGCGGTGACCGATGCCGCCTACGCCGGGCTCTGGCGCTTCCTCCTCTCGCTCGATCTCATCGGTACCGTCCGGGCCAGCGAGCTCTCGCTCGACGAGCCGCTCTGGTGGATGATCGCCGACCAGCGCGCCGCCCGCATCACGATCGCGGACCACCACTACCTGCGCATCCTCGACGTCCCGACGGTGCTCGCGGCCCGCGGGTACGACGTCGACGACGTGGTGGCGCTCGAGGTCACCGATCCGCTCGGGATCGCCGACGGCACGTTCGTCCTGTCGGCGGGGGAGAAGCCGGGCGTCGACGTGGTCGACGAGGCGCCCCTCGGCATCCCGCGGGCGACTCTGGGGGTCGCAGAGCTGTCGGCGATCCTGCTCGGCGGCGTCTCGCCCGTCACCCTCGCCCGCGCGGGACGCATCGAGACCGACGACGCGCACCGCCTCGCCCGCGTGTTCGCCTCGACCACCACGCCGCGACTGAGTTTCTGGTACTGAGCATGACGGTCCTCGGATGGACGGCCTTCGCCCTCGGCGGCATCCTCTTCCTCTGGTCGTTGGCCG
Organism: Microbacterium gawkjiense; assembly: GCF_031932225.1. Classification (NCBI taxonomy): domain Bacteria; kingdom Bacillati; phylum Actinomycetota; class Actinomycetes; order Micrococcales; family Microbacteriaceae; genus Microbacterium; species Microbacterium gawkjiense. The sequence continues at coordinate 765,359 of NZ_JAUZVV010000002.1, read as the reverse complement.
CGACGCTTCGGGCGAACCGCGGCGTTCTCGTGCCCTACAACCGCGCGCCCGCGGTCGTGCCCCGCGGCACCGTCGCCGCACGATCGATCGGTGCGGTGATGTTCGTCGTCGCGGCCGTGGCACTGGGGAGCGCGCAGGGCCCGTGGGTGGTGCTGGTGCCGGTGGCGGTCCTGGCGGCGGGGCTCCTCGCGATGATCGATCACAACCGCCGGGCGAGCGCCGCCGACGCGGACTGAACCGCCGCCCGCGCCGCGTAGCCTGGAGGCGATGGCACATCTTCTCGGGGCCGAGGCCCTGCACCTGGAGTACCCGACCAAGGTCGTCTTCGACGGCGTCTCGCTCGGTGTCGACGAGGGCGACCGCATCGGCATCGTCGGCCGCAACGGCGACGGCAAATCGAGCCTCATGGCGATGCTGGCGGGGCGGCGCGAGCCGGACTCCGGCCGCGTGACGGTGCGCGGCGGCGTGACGATCGGTGTGCTCGAGCAGACCGACGTGCTGCCCGACGACCTCACCGTGGGTCGCGCGGTGGTCGGCGACGGACCCGAGCACGAGTGGGCCGGCGACCCGCGCGTGCGCGACGTCATTGCGGGTCTCCTCTCGGACCTCGACTGGGATGCCGCCATCGGCACGCTCTCGGGCGGTCAGCGCCGTCGTGTCGCCCTCGCGCAGTTGCTCACCGGTGACTGGGACGTCCTGGCGCTCGACGAACCCACGAACCATCTCGACGTCGAGGGCATCGCCTGGCTCGCCGAGCACCTGAAGCGACGGTGGTCGGCGGCCTCGGGTGCGCTCATGGTCGTCACCCACGACCGGTGGTTCCTCGACGAGGTCTGCACGAAGACGTGGGAGGTGCACGACCGCATCGTCGAGCCCTTCGACGGCGGCTACGCGGCCTACATCCTGCAGCGCGTCGAGCGCGACCGGCAGGCCGCCTCGATCGAGGCGCGCCGGCAGAACCTCGCCCGCAAGGAGCTCGCCTGGCTGCGCCGGGGTGCCCCCGCGCGCACGAGCAAACCGAAGTTCCGCATCGACGCCGCCAACGAGCTCATCGCCGACGTCCCCGAGATCCGTGATCGTGTCTCGCTGCAATCGCTGGCCGTCGCACGGCTCGGCAAGGACGTCGTGGACCTGCTCGACGCGGGGGTCAGCTACGACGGCCGCGAGATTCTGCGCGACGTCGAGTGGCGCATCGCGCCGGGGGAGCGCACCGGCATCCTGGGCGTCAACGGGGCCGGCAAGTCGACGCTCCTGGGCCTCGTCTCCGGTGCCGTCCAGCCGACCGCCGGACGCGTCAAGCACGGCAAGACGGTCAAGGTCGCCACCCTCACGCAACGAATGGACGAGCTCGACCCGCACCTCGACGAGCCCGTCCGCGTCGTCGTCTCGCGCCTGCGGACGACGTACACGTTCGGGGCCGGGTCGAAGGCGCAGGAGCTCACGCCGGGTCAGCTGCTCGAGCGCATGGGATTCTCGTCTGCTCAGCTCTCGACGCCGGTCAAAGACCTGTCGGGTGGTCAGAAGCGCCGCCTGCAGCTGCTGCTGATCCTGCTCGACCAGCCGAACGTCCTCATCCTCGACGAGCCGACGAACGACCTCGACACCGACATGCTCGCCGCCATCGAGGACCTCCTCGACTCGTGGGCGGGCACCCTCATCGTCGTCTCGCACGACCGCTACTTCATGGAGCGCGTCACCGATCAGCAGTACGCCGTCATGGGGGGTACGCTCCGGCATCTGCCCGGCGGGATCGAGGAGTACCTGCGCCTGCGGGCCGCTCAGCCGCAGGCGACAGGGGCGGCGCCCACCGCGGGACGTCAGGCGGATGCCGTCGCACCACCGGCATCCGCTCTCAGCGGAGCCGAGCGACGCGCGGCCGAGAAGGAGGTCACGAGCCTCGAGCGCCGCATCGCGAAACTGAGCGATCAGATCGCCACGGCGCGCACGGCCCTGGCCGATCACGACCAGGCCGACTACGTCGGGCTCGGCGAGAAGATGCAGCACATCACCGCGATGGAGGCCGAGGTCGCCGAGGCCGAGGAGCGCTGGTTCGAGCTGAGCGAGCAGCTCGGCTGATCAGGCGCGCGGCGCTTCGCGCAGGCGGAGCCCGGTCGTGAACTCGCGCGGACGGCCCGACAGCGGGTCGACGAAGCGCAGTTCGCGTGCCAGCAGCTGCAGCGGGCGGTCGGGGTCGTCGGGCGCCTCGTCGAGCAGGTCGGGGTAGAACCGGTCGCCGAGGATGCCGAGACCGATCCCGGCGAGGTGCGATCGGAGCTGATGCATGCGCCCGGTCCGGGGATGAAGCCGCAGGTGCGCCCGGTCGGCGATGACCCGGATCGCCTCGACGCGCGTCTCGGCATTCGGCTCACGGTCCTCGTGCACGATCGCCCGCAGGCTCCCGCGGGAGCTCGTGAGGTGCGAACGGATGACGAGGGGGAGCTCCGGCATCCCGCCGGCGGGGACGGCGGTGACGGCCTCGTAGACCTTGTCGACGGCCCGGTCGGCGAACAGGGTCTGGTAAGCGCCGCGGGTCGCGGGGCGCACGGAGAACATGACGAGACCGGCGGTGGCACGGTCGAGGCGGTGGATCGGCGTCAGATCCGGGTTGTCGAACCGCTGTCGCAGTCGGACGAGCGCCGAATTGCGCAGGAAGCCGCCGCCGGGCGTCGTCGGGAGGAAGTGCGGCTTGTCCACGACGAGCAGATCGTCGTCGAGGTGGCGCACCGTCACCTCGTACGGGATGTCGGGCTCGTCGGGCGGCTCCCGGTAGTACCAGATGAAGTCCTCCGCACCGAGCGGGGTCTCCCGCGTGAGCCGCGTGCCGTCGAAGGCGACCACCTCGCCCCGGTCGAAGCGGCTGAGGAGGATCTCGGGGTCGATGTGCGCGAACCGGCCCGTCACGTAGTCCGCGATCGTCGCCCAGGGCCCGGTCCGCGGCACGCGCAGACGCGTGGGACCGACCCCGTCACGGACGGGAAGGGGTGCGCGCATCGCCATCGCGGATCAGACGTCGAATCCGAGGCTCAGCTTGCGCAGGAGCGCGGCGAGCCGGTCCCGGTCGGCGCGCGAGAGCTGGCCGAGGAGCTCGGCCTCGGCGTCCACGAGGCGGGTGATCGCGGCATCCACTCGATTCCGCCCCTCCTCGGTGAGGGTCACTAAGACACCGCGGCCGTCGCCGGGGTCGGCCGCGCGCACGACGAGGCGACGGTCGACGAGCCGGTCGATGCGGTTGGTCATCGTGCCGCTCGAGACGAGCGTCTGCTGCAGCAGCTGCTTGGGGCTGAGGGTGTACGGCTCGCCCGCGCGGCGGAGAGCCGACAGCACGTCCCACTCCCACGGTTCCAGGTCGCTGCGCTGGAAGGCCTCGCGACGGGCGCGGTCGAGGTGGCGCGACAGCCGGTCCACCCGCGAGAGCACCTCGAGCGGCGAGAAGTCCAGATCGGGTCGCTGCGCGATCCAGGCGCTCACGATCCGGTCGACCTCGTCGTGTTCGGGAGCCATCCCCTCATCATCGCAGAGCGGCTGCGGCGCCCGTGTCCGAGGTGGGCCGCCCGCGCGCGCATGGCAGACTTGTCGGGCGGCCACCGGACCCCGGAGCGCCGCGGTCCGCCGTGGTGTAATGGCAGCACGACAGCCTTTGGAGCTGTGAGGTCTAGGTTCGAGTCCTGGCGGCGGAGCATGACCGAGAACGCGCTCGACCCCCGCCTCGCCGTCGTCATCCTCGCCGCCGGGCAGGGGACGCGGATGAAGTCCTCACTCCCGAAGGTGCTGCACCGCATCAGTGGCCGTCCGCTCGTCGGGCACGTACTCGACACCGCGCGCGACCTCGCTCCGGCGCACGTCGTCGTGGTCGTCCGTCACGAGCGCGACCAGGTCGCGGCGGCCGTCCTCGGTGTCGCTCCCGAGGTCGTCGTGGTCGACCAGGACGAGATCCCCGGCACCGGCCGCGCCGTCGAGATCGCCCTCGACGCCCTCGTCGGCTTCGAGGGCGACGTCCTGGTGCTGAGCGGAGACTGCCCCCTCGCCGACGCCGACACCCTCGGCGCCTTCGTGTCCGAGCACCGCACCGCGCAGGCCGACGCGACCCTCATGACCGCCGTCGTCGACGATCCCACCGGGTACGGCCGCATCATCCGCGAGAGCGACGGCAGCGTGGCGCGCATCGTCGAGCAGAAGGATGCCTCGCCCGACGAAGCGGCCGTCAGCGAGGTCAACGCGGGGATGTACGTCTTCGCCGCCGCCGCGCTCCGCGAGCACCTGCCGCAGGTGGGGACGGCGAACGCGCAGAACGAGAAGTACCTCACCGACACCGTCGCGCTGCTGCGCCGCGCGGGGCGGCGGGTCGCGGCATCCGTCGCGAAGGACCCGACCGTCACGTACGGCGTCAACGACCGCGTGCAGCTGTCCGAGGTGGGCCGACTGCTGAACGCGCGGACCGTCCGTCGCTGGCAGCTCGCGGGGGTCACCGTCCTCGATCCCGCCACGACGTGGATCGACGTCACGGCGACCCTCGCGCCCGACGTGACCGTCCTCCCCAACACCCACATCCTGCGGGCGACGAGCATCGCCGAGGGCGCGACCGTCGGCCCCGACACGAGCCTCGTCGACTGCGAGGTCGGGCGCGGCGCGACCGTCACCCGCACCGACGCGACCCTCGCCGTCATCGGCGCGGACGCGACCGTGGGACCCTTCGCCTACGTCCGGCCCGGCACCGAGTTGGGGGAGCGCGGCAAGATCGGCACGTTCGTCGAGACGAAGAACTCCACGATCGGCGAGGGCAGCAAGGTCCCGCACCTCTCGTACGTCGGCGACACGACGATCGGGCGCAACGTCAACCTCGGCGCCGGCGCCATCACCGCCAATTACGACGACCTCACGAAGCACCGCACCGAGATCGCCGACGAGGTGCACGCCGGCTCGCACAACGTGTTCGTCGCGCCCGTTAGGATCGGTGAAGGCGCGAAGACGGGTGCGGGAGCCGTGATCCGCAAGGATGTTCCGGCCGGCGCCCTCGCGCTCAGCATCGCCCCCCAGCGGAACGTCGCCGGGTGGGTCGAGAACAATCGACCGGGAACGGGAGCGGCAGAAGCCGCCGCTCGCGCCCGGTCCGCACAGGAAGCTGGCGATGGGTCGCAAGAAGCAGCAGACGGTTGACCTCGACACCGAGCGCGGGATCGCCCCGGGCCTGGTGGCCAAGACCAAGAAGCGGCTCGTCGTCGCCTCGGGTCGCTCCCACGAGGAGCTCTCCGCCGAGGTCGCCACAGCGCTCGGCACCCAGCTCGTTCCGACCGAGCACCGCACGTTCGCCTCGGGGGAGATCCTCACCCGCTTCGAGGTGTCGATCCGCGGCTGCGACTTCTTCCTGATCCAGAGCTTCGGACCGCCCGTCAACGAATGGCTGATGGAGACGCTCATCATGCTGGATGCCGCCAAGCGCGCATCCGCGAAGCGCATCACCGTCGTCGCGCCGTACTTCCCGTACTCCCGGCAGGACAAGAAGGGTCGCGGCCGCGAGCCGATCAGCGCCCGCCTCGTCGCCGACCTGTTCAAGACGGCCGGCGCCGACCGCGTCATGAGCGTCGACCTGCACGCCGCGCAGATCCAGGGCTTCTTCGACGGTCCCGTCGACCACCTGTTCGCCAAGCCCGTGCTGCTGGAGTATTTCGAGAACACGCTGTCGGCCGAGGACCGCGCCAAGCTCACGGTCGTCTCGCCCGACACCGGCCGCGTGCGCGTCGCCGACACCTGGTCGGACAGCCTCGGCGCGCCGCTCGCGATCATCCACAAGCGCCGTGACCCGAACGTGGCGAACCAGGTCACGGTCAACGAGATCGTCGGACAGGTCGAGGGCCGGGTCTGCCTGCTCGTCGACGACATGATCGACACCGGCGGCACGATCGTCAAGGCGGCCCAGGCGCTCAAGGCCAACGGGGCGGAGCGTGTCATCGTCGCGGCGACGCACGCGATCTTCAGCGACCCCGCCGCCGAGCGGCTGCAGGACCCCTCGATCGATGAGGTCGTCGTCACCGACACCGTACCGCTGCCCCCCGAGAAGCGCTTCCCGGCCCTCACGATCCTCCCGATCGCGCCGCTGCTGGCCCGCGCCATCCGCGAAGTCTTCGAGGACGGTTCGGTCACGAGCATGTTCGACGGCGCAGCCTGAGGGACGACTCCTTCCGGTTCGCAGGAAATCCATAGACTCCTGCAAGGATCGCCCTGTCGGGGCCCGCTTTCCTGAGATCACCGCCCCGCGCCCTCGACCGGGCGGGCACGACAGAAGGAGGACCTCTCATGATCCGCACCACCGCCGTACCCCGACCGATCCGCGTCGGCGCCGCCGCCGCATCCGTCGCAGGGCTCGCTCTGCTGGCCGGGTGCGCCGGCCAGACGACCGCTGAGGGGACGTCCTCGCAGCCGCCGGCCTCGGCCGACGCGGGCTCGTCCTCCGGGACGTACAAGGACGGCACCTACACGGCCGAGGGCACCTACCAGACGCCCGAGACCGTCGAGAAGATCAGCGTCACGCTGACGCTCGAGTCGAACAAGGTCACCGCCGTCGAGGTGACCGGCGACCCGCAGGCCCGCGAGACCGAGCAGTACCAGAGCGAGTTCATCGGCGGCATCAAGGACGAAGTCGTCGGGAAGAACCTCGACGACCTGTCCGTCGACCGTGTGGGCGGCTCGTCCCTGACCAGCGGCGGCTTCAACGCGGCGGTGGCCGAGATCCGGACCGAAGCCGCATCATGACCCCCGCCGGCCCGCTCGTCCACTCCTGGACGTTCGAGGCGATCGGCACCGTCTGGCGGATCGACACCGCCGACCCCCTGGATGATGGCGTCCGTGAGGAGATCACGGACGCCATCGCCGTGTTCGACGGCGAGTGGTCCCGCTTCCGCGAGGACTCGCTCGTGCGGCGGCTGGGGGAGAGCGGCGGCGAGGTCCCCGCGCCCGCCGACGCCGGGCCGATGCTCGACGCCTACGACGCGCTCGATTCCGCCACCTCCGGCGCCGTGAACCCGCTCGTCGGGGAGAGCCTCGCGCGCCGCGGGTACGACGCCGAATACTCCCTGATCGACCGGGGCGCCGTCGCCGCGCCACAGGACTGGCGGGCGATCGTGGACTGGTCGGACGCCGTCCTCCGCCTGACGGAGCCCGCCGTCCTCGACGTGGGCGCCCTCGGCAAGGGACGCCTCGTCGACATCGTCATCGCCAGGATCCCCGAAGGCGCCGCCGTCGTCGATGCGGGCGGCGACATCGCGGTCCGCGGCGCGACCCAGCGGATCGCGCTGGAGCACCCCTACGACACGTCCCGCGCGATCGGGGTGTGGCAGGTGACGGATGCCGCCCTGTGCGCCTCGGCGGTCAACCGCCGCGCGTGGGGCGACGGGCTGCACCACGTCCTCGACGCGCGCACCGGTGAGCCGGTGCGCGCCTACGCCGCGACCTGGGCGGTCGCGTCCGATGCCATGACGGCGGATGCGGTCGCGACGGCGTTGTTCTTCGACGGCGGCCCCCGGCTGGCCGCAGAATGGGGAGTCGCCTGGGTGCGCATGCGCACCGACGGCTCCGTCGAATGGTCCCCCCGATGCGAAGCGGAGTTGTTCTCGTGATCTCATCCCTCAGTGCCGCCTGGAGTCGCGTGATCGGCGTCCTCGGCAGGTTGTCCATGTACCGCCTCGTGCTCTTCGCGCTCTCGGCGCTGGCCGTGATCACCCTGGCGGTGTCCCTCGCGGGCGGGGTGTCGGTGGCGCCGCTGGAGTTCGTCGTCACGCTCGCCGTGCTGGCCGTCTCGATCGCCCTCGTCGACACCGTCGCCCAGCGCATCGTCCGCCGCCCGTGGCGGATCGAATCCGCCCTCATCACGGCGCTGATCCTCGTGTTCGTCCTGCGCCCCACCCTCGAGCCGCTGCCGCTCGCCGGCGTCGCGGTCGCGGGCGCTCTCGCCTCGGCATCCAAGTACGTGCTCGCCTGGCAGGGCCGGCACATCTTCAACCCGGCCGCCGTCGGCGCGACGGCCCTCACGATCATCAGCATCTGGGCGCCCGACCTCGGGTCGGCGGCGTGGTGGGTCGGCAACCCGCTGCTCGCCCTGCCGGTACTGCTCCTCGGGCTGGTCGTGCTCGTGCGCACCGAGAAGGTGCGGGTCGTCGGCCTGTTCCTCATCATCGCGATCGCGGTCGCGTTGCTGCGCACGATCGTGCAGGCCCAGTCGGCGGGGTTCGCCCTCGACCCGGGGATGACGTTCTCGGCGATCGTCCTGTCGTCGCCGTTCCTGTTCCTCGGCGCGTTCATGCTCTCGGAGCCGCTGACCCTGCCGCCGCGCCGCTGGCAGCAGTTCGTCGTGGCGGCTGTCGTCGGTGTGCTCGCCGGGTGGCCGATCTCCCTCGGCGAGATCACCCTCGGCCAGGAGCGCGCTCTCCTCGTCGGGAACCTCGTCGCCTTCGTCTTCGCGATGCGTACGGCCGTGCGGCTGACGATCGTCGAGCGCACCCCGCTCACACCGAGCGTGCGCGAGTACAGCTTCCGCGCCGAGCGCCCGGTGCGCTTCGCCCCGGGGCAGTACCTCGAGCTCGAGGTCCCCCACGCGCACCCCGACTCCCGAGGGACCCGGCGCGAGTTCAGCATCCTCTCGTCCCCGGCCGAGCTGCCGCTCGTGAAGATCGCGATGCGCGAGGGATCGCAGTCCAGCTACAAGAAGGCGCTCGCCACCGTCGAACCCGGCGACGAGCTCGCGATCACGGGGATCTGGGGCGACTTCGTCCTGCCGCGCCGCGCCGACGCGCCCGTGCTGATGGTGGCGGCGGGCATCGGCGTGACGCCGTTCGTGTCCCAGCTGCGTCACCTGCGCCTCACGCAGGAGCGACGCGACGTCGTGTTCGTCTACGTCGCCTCGGCCAGCGACGAACTCGCGTTCCGGGACGACCTCGAGGCCGCCGGCATCCCGGTCATCGTCGTCACGCGCGACGGACCCGCGGACCTTCCGGCAGGCTGGACGTGGGCGGGCGGTTCGCGTCTCGACGCCGACGGGCTGTTGCGCCTGGTTCCCGACATCGACCGCCGTCACGCCTACGTGTCGGGCCCGCCGGCGCTGATCGCGACCCTCACCCCGGCCCTCGAGCGGGCCAAGTCGATCACGACGGACGCGTTCAGCGGTTACTGAGCGGGGGAGTCGGGGCGGGCGGGCATCCGCACCTCGAAGGTCGTCGAGCCGGGCTCGGAGGCCACGGCGATACGGCCGCCGTGGCCCTCGACGATCGCCTTGACGATCGAGAGCCCGAGCCCCGTGCCGCCGGTCTGGCGCGCGCGGGACGAGTCGGCGCGCGAGAACCGCTCGAACAGGTCGCCGACGACGGTGGGGTCGATACCGGGCCCGTCGTCGTGGATGCGCAGGACCGCGTCGCCGTCCTCCGACGCCACGGTCGTCGTCACGCGGGTGCCGGCGGGGGTGTGGACCCGCGCGTTGGCGAGCAGGTTCGCCGCCACCTGGTGCAGCCGTCCGGCGTCGCCGGCGACGATGACAGGCTCGTCGGGCACCTCCAGCACCCACTCGTGGTCGGTGCCGGCCACCCGCGCGTCCGAGACGGCTTCCACAGCGAGGCGGGTGAGATCGACCGCGCTGTAGACGAGCTCGGTGCCCTCGTCGAGGCGAGCGAGCAGCAGCAGATCCTCGACGAGCGCCGTCATGCGCAGCGACTGCGCCTGGATGCGTTCCAGCGACTCGCGGGTGGTGTCGGCGACGACACCGGCGGCGGTGTTCCCGCTCGATTCGGCGTGACGGATGCCGCGCAGCGAGAGCTCGGAGTACCCCCGGATCGAGGCGAGGGGAGTGCGCAGCTCGTGGCTCGCATCCGCGACGAACGCGCGCATGCGCTCCTCGTTGCGCTGGCGCGCGGCGAGGGAGGTCTCCACGTGGTCGAGCAGGGTGTTCAGGGCGTGCCCCACCTGACCGACTTCGGTGTGGGTGTCGGTGTCCTCGTCGGGAACGCGCTCGGTGATCGTGACGGCACCCTCCGCCAGGGGCTGCGCCGCGACCCGGGAAGCGGTCGACGCGACGGAGCGCAGGGGTGCGAGGGCGCTGCGGATGAGGAGCGCGATGACCGCGGCGAGCACGAGCAGGCCGCCGGTGGTGAGGAGGGCGACGGTCGTGACGATGCGGGCGCTGACGCTCGTGACCTCCGAGGTCGGCAATCCGAAGATGCTGGAGTACGGGCCGATCCGCAGCCGGTAGTCCCCGAGACCCGCGACCGTGGCGTCGGCCCAGTCGTTGCCGTCCGGGGCGCTGATCTGGATGTTGCGGGTGTCGAGGGTCCGGACGCCGCCCTCCGCATCCACGTAGGCGGCGGTGGGGCCTGCGAGGTTGTTCACGACGAGCAGGGTTCCCCGCTCCGGCCGGCTCGCCTCGAGGATCTGGTCGGCGCGGTGGTTGTAGTCGAGTGCGATCGAGTCCTGCACCCCGGTGACCTTCGCGTCGAGGTTCTCACGCAGGATCGACTCGAGCACCGTACCGGTGCCGAGTCCGACGGTGATGAGGATGACCGAGACGAACGACACGACCGCCGTGATCAGCCGCGCCTGCAGGCTCCAGCGGTGCCGACGGCGACGACGGGACGTCGTGCTCACTGGCTCGCTTTGATCATGTAGCCGACGCCGCGGACCGTGTGGATGAGCGGCTCCTTGCCGGCGTCGATCTTCTTGCGCAGGTAGGAGATGTAAAGCTCGACGACGCTCGAGCGGCCGCCGAAGTCGTAGTTCCAGACGCGGTCGAGGATCTGCGCCTTCGAGAGCACACGGCGCTGGTTGCGCATGAGGTAGCGCAGCAGCTCGAACTCGGTCGCGGTGAGCTCGATCTCGTCGTCGCCGCGGAAGACCTCGTGCGAGTCCTCGTTGAGGGTGAGGTCGCCGACGCGCAGGATCGGGTCGGCGGCGCCGGCGGATGCCCCGGCGCGGCGCATCAGCCCCCGCAGCCGCGCGACGACCTCCTCGAGGCTGAACGGCTTCGTCACGTAGTCGTCACCACCGGCGGTGAGCCCGGCGACACGGTCGCTGACGGAGTCCTTCGCGGTGAGGAAGAGCACCGGCACGTCGTCGCCGCCCTGGCGCAGACGCTGCAGCACCGACATCCCGTCGAGGTCGGGCATCATGATGTCGAGCACCATCGCATCGGGGGCGAACTCCCGCGCGGCGGTCAGGGCGTCGAAGCCGGAACCGGCGGTGCGCACCTCCCAGCCCTCCATCCGCAGGGCCATCGAGAGCAGGTCGGTCAGCATCTGCTCGTCGTCGACGACGAGGACGCGCAGGGGGGAGCCGTCGGGGCGCTGGAGTACAGGGGCAGGCATGGTCATGACTCCATTCTCATGACCTTCCTATGACCGCGCTATGCCCCGGCTTCGGTCATGCTCGGTATCCCTGCTGCCGCCGCGGATGCGGCGGCGACAGCAGGAAGGCGAGCAGCAGCATGAGGCACATCCCGATGACGGCGCCCAGCGTGTTGGCGATCACGTCACGGACGTCGGCGACGCGGGAGTCGAGCAGGAGCGCCTGCAGGGTCTCGATCGCCGCACTGGCGAGCGCCCCCAGGATGGGCGCCAGCCACCAGCCGCGCACGCCGAACCACAGGACGGCGATCACCCCGAGGGGGACGAACATCGCGACGTTCGCGCCGAACTCGACGCGGTCGAACGTGATCCAGGCCGTCGAGGGACGCTCAGCGAACCACTCCAGCAGCCGGTTCAGTCCCGACGCGATGTCGGAACCGTACGGCGCCGCCCGCAGCGTCATCCAGCCGACCAGCCATGCGTAGAGGGCGGTCAGGACGGCGAGGACGATGCGCGCGGCGGCCCGGTGGACACGCAGCGCGGTGTCGCTGCGGCTCAGTGGGTGTCCTCGGCTTCGACTTCGGTGCGGTCGCCGGACCAGAGGGTGTGGAAGGTGCCGTCCTTGTCGATGCGCTTGTAGGTGTGGGCGCCGAAGAAGTCGCGCTGTCCCTGGATGAGTGCGGCGGGCAGGCGGTCGGCGCGCAGGCCGTCGTAGTAGGCGAGGGAGGAGCTGAAGGCGGGGGCGGGGATGCCGGCGGATGCCGAGATGCGGACGACCTCGCGCCAGGCGTCCTGCGTGCGGCCGAGGGCTTCGACGAAGTACGGCGCGGTGAGGAGGACGGGGAGGTCCGCTTCGGCGTCGTAGGCCTCGGCGATGCGGTTGAGGAACTGGGCGCGGATGATGCAGCCGCCGCGCCAGATCTTGCTGACGGCGCCGAGGTCGATGTTCCAGCCGTACTGGGCGGCACCGGCGCGGATCTCGTCGAAGCCCTGGCTGTACGCGACGATCTTCGAGGCGTAGAGGGCCAGGCGCACCTGCTCGATGAACGCGTCGGCGTCGGTGACGGTGAAGTCCTCGGGGGAGGGCCCGGGCAGGCCGCCGGCCACGTCGCGCTGCTCGCGGTGGCTGGAGAGCGAGCGGGCGAAGGTGGCTTCGGCGATGCCGGAGACGGGGACGCCGAGGTCGAGGGCGGTCTGCACGGTCCAGGCTCCGGTGCCCTTGGCGCCGGCCTGGTCGACGATGACGTCGACGAGGGGCTTGCCGGTGGCGGCATCCGTCTGGCGGAGCACCTCGGCGGTGATCTCGATCAGGTAGGACTCGAGCTCGCCGGTGTTCCACTCGGCGAAGATGTCGGCGATCTCGGCGGGCGTCTTGCCGGTGCCGCGGCGGATGAGGTCGTACGCCTCGGCGATCAGCTGCATGTCGGCGTACTCGATGCCGTTGTGCACCATCTTGACGAAGTGTCCGGCGCCGTCGTGGCCGATGTGGGTGACGCACGGCTCGCCCTCGGCGACCGCGGCGATGGACTTCAGGATGGGGCCGAGGGTGACCCACGCCTCGTCGGGGCCGCCGGGCATGAGGGACGGACCGTTGAGGGCGCCCTCCTCGCCGCCGGAGACACCCATGCCGACGAAGTTGTAGCCCGCCTCCGAGACCGCCTTCTCGCGGCGGATCGTGTCGGTGAACAGGCTGTTGCCGCCGTCGATGATGATGTCGCCGGGCTCGAACACGCGCATGAGCTCGTCGATGACGGCATCCGTCGGCTTGCCGGCCTTGACCATGATGATCGCGGTGCGGGGCTTCTGCAGCGACGCGGCGAACTCCTCGTAGGTGAACGCGGGCACGAACTCGGCCTCGGGGTGCGCCTCGAGCAGCTCGTCGGTCTTCGACCGCGACCGGTTGAACACCGCGACCGTGTTGCCCTCACGCGACGCGAGGTTGCGGGCCAGGTTCGAGCCCATCACCGCGAGACCGACGACACCGATGTTCGCCGGACCCTGCGCAGAGCCGGTCGACGCCGACTCGGGGTGGGTGGGACGGTCGACCTCTTCGGGCTGCGGAGCCCCCTCGTGCTGCTGCGTCGCCTCGTGCGGAGCCTGATCCTGATCCGTCGAGGGGCCGGTGGGAGAGGGGGTCGACGACATACGGGGCTCCAGGTCTACGTGAGGTGTGAGCGGAATGGGGTGGGTGCCGGTGACCGGCGGTCCCCTTCGGTCACTGTATCCGCTGGACCGAGAGGGGCGATCGCGTGTGACGCGGTCAGTCCTTGTAGCTGCGACCCATCGAGAAGAAGGCGCCGACGACGCAGACGGCGGTGGCCGCGCTCAGAGCTCCGACGAACCAGAGCAGTGCGTGCGACATCCATCCGTAGTCCATGGGTCCTCCGTGTCTCGGGGGTGAGGGGCTGAGATTCCATCGTATCCGGCGCGCTGATAGACTCGACTCGAACTTCGGCGAGGGATGCGGCGCATCCGTGATCGACGCGGTGAAGCAGGCTTCGCGGCTTTCCTCACGCGCATGCGTTCGAGTCGAACCACAGACCACGTCTGGGCCGCATCGGCCCGGGTACAGACGAGGCCGTACCGGCCCCGATTGACTGGGCCGTGATGGCCCGCAAGGAGAACACTCATGTCGACTGAGACCGACACCAAGGTCGTCGCCGAGCTGCGCGAGCAGTTCGGTAAGGGCTTCGCCCGCCGTCTGCGCGCGGCCGGCAAGATCCCCGCTGTCATCTACGGCCACGGCACGGACCCCGTGCACGTCGCGCTTCCGGGCCACCAGGTCTCGCTGCTCATCCGTCGCGCCAACGCGCTGCTCGAGCTCGAGATCGCCGGCAAGCAGCAGCTCACGCTGGTCAAGGATGTCCAGAAGGACCCCGTGCACCAGGTCATCGAGCACATCGACCTCCTCGTCGTGAAGAAGGGCGAGAAGATCCAGGTCGACGTCCCCGTCTCGGTCATCGGCGAGCCGTTCCCCGGCACGATCGCGAACCTCGAGAACACCACCGTGACGCTCGAGGTCGAAGCGACCCACATCCCGCAGAACGTCGAGGTCTCGGTCGAGGGTCTCGAGGACGGCACGCACATCACCGCCGGTGAGCTGACGCTGCCCCGCGGTGCCACGCTGGTGACCGAGGCCGACACGCTCGTCGTCGGTGTCGCGCTGCCGCCGGCTCCCGTCGAGGACGAGGCGGAGGAGTCCGAGGAGGGCGCCGAGGCCGAGGGCGACGAGGCGCCTGCCGCCGAGGAATCCGCCGAGTAAGACGAACACGTTCGAAGCCCGTCGCCGCTGTTGCTGCGACGGGCTTCGTCGTCGGAAGGGACGGTCATGGCCGACACCTGGTTGATCGTGGGGCTCGGGAATCCGGGTCCGCGCTACGAGGCGACGCGACACAACGTCGGGCAGATGGTGATCGACGAGCTCGCGCGGCGCCGCTCGGAGTCGTTGCGCGCGCACAAGGCGAACGCGCGGGTGGCCGAGACGTGGCTGCGTCCTGGGGGGCCGAAGCTGGTGCTCGCCAAGCCCAACTCGTTCATGAACGTGTCGGGTGGTCCGGTGTCCGCGCTCGCGGCCTTCTACGGCGTGCCGGCGGAGCGGGTCGTGATCGTGCACGACGAACTCGACATCCCCTTCGACTCCCTCAAACTGAAGGTCGGCGGCGGCCACGGTGGGCACAACGGCGTCCGTGACGTCGCGAAGGCGCTCGGCACGCCGGAGTTCCCGCGGGTGCGGGTCGGCATCGGGCGTCCGCCGGGGCGTCAGGACCCCGCCGATTGGGTGCTCGATCCGTTCGGTGCGGCGGAACGCCCGAACCTCCCCATCGCGATCGCGGATGCGGCGGATGCCGTGGAGCAGCTCGTCGAGGAGGGGCTGCTCGCCGCGCAGCAGCGCCATCACGCGCCGCGCGCCTGAGTGGTCGATGGTGTGATCACGTGGTTGGCGATTCGCTGACGGTGGTGACGGAGATCCGTGCGTCCGTGGAGGATGTCTGGCGGTGTCTCACCGTCGGTCGGAGCGCGTGGTGGCCGGAGATGCGCTTCGAGGCGGTTGTCGGTTCGCCGCTCGTGGAGACGTGGGTCGAAGACGGGCGTCAGGGCGTCGCGTCGGGAAGCGTCACCCACTGCGTGGAACCGCACGTTCTCGGCTTCCGCTGGTCGGAGGACGGGTGGGATGGCCCTCTCGACGTCGAGATCGAGCTCGTCGGTCACGGCGATTCGACGTCGGTGAGACTGACCGAGTCGGGATTCTCGGGTGTGGGGACTCCGGACTCGCTGCAGTCGGAACACGAGGCAGGGTGGCGGTATCACCTGGCGCGGTTGAAGAGTGCGAGTGAGGCCCGCGCGGTCGACGCTGACGTGTCGTGAGCGCGACTGGCGACTCGGCGGGAGGGGTGTCGCGATCCCGGAATCGTGGTTGTCTCAGAAGGGTGCGGGTTCTGTCGCCCCGGGTGGCGGTGGTGGTGGTGCGGCAGGGGTGAAGGCGACGGCCGGGGTGGGCGCGTCTTCGCGGTAGATCCTGCCGAGGGGTGAGGTCCATTCGAGGACTCCACCCTTGAGTTCGAACTAACGCACGTGCCCACTTGACCGAAGGGGAACCCATGTTCGATCCCACACCGCACCGTGCCCGCCTCGCCGACCCCGGTGTCCGACGGGCCGCGTAGACTTCCCCGGTGACAATTCCCGGGATCGTGCGCGCCCTCGAACAGGCTGACAGCTTCCGGGAGGCCCTCGACGGCGCCGGATCGGACGTCGACTTCTCGGCCGTGACGGGCCTCGACGCTCCGCTGCTCGCCGGACTCCTCGAGCGACGCGCCGCGTCGGGACGGCCTCCCGTCCTGCTGCTCGTCGCCCCCACGGGGCGGCGCGCCGAGAGCATCGGCGCGGCCCTGCAGTGCCTCCTGCCCGACGCCGTCGTCCGGCACCTCCCGGCATGGGAGACCCTGCCGCACGAGCGTCTCAGCCCCAGCGCCGAGACCGTCGGCCGGCGGCTGAGCGTCCTCCGCGATGCGGCCGACTGGGACGGTCGCACCCCCCTCGTAGTCACTGCGTCCGTCCGTGGCGCGCTGCAGCCGATCGCGGCGGGATTGACGGATGCCGGTGTCGTCCGGCTCGAGCTCGGATCCCGCGGGCAGGAGCTCGACGACATCGTCCACCGACTCGTCGACCTCGCCTACCACCGGGTCGACATGGTCTCGCGACGAGGCGAGTTCGCCGTCCGCGGCGGCATCCTCGATGTGTTCCCGCCCGTCGCCGACCACCCCTACCGGGTGGACTTCTTCGGCGACGAGATCGATCAGATCCGCGCCTTCTCCGTCGCCGATCAGCGCTCCCTGCCCGGCGAGGTGCGCGAGGTGACCCTGCTCCCGAGCCGGGAGCTCCTCCTCACCGACGCCGTCCGCGAGCGGGCCGCCGCCCTGCGGGATCGGATGCCGGGACTCGGCACCATGCTCGAGAAGATGAGCCAGGGCATCCCGGTCGAAGGCATGGAGTCGCTGCTGCCCGCCGTCGCCGACGCCGTCCTTCCGCTCGTGGACTACCTGCCCGAAGGCGCGGCGGTGGCCGTCGTCGACCCCGAGCGCGCCGTCACCCGCGCCATGACGCTCGCCGAGACGAACCGCGAGTTCCTCGAAGCCGCGTGGAGCGCGGCGACCGCCGGCGCCGAGAGCCCCGTCGACCTCGGCGCGGGCGACTTCCTCACCCTCCCCGAGCTGCGCGAGGCCTCCGCCTCCCGTCAGGGCGTGTGGTGGACGCTCAGCACCTTCGATTCGGGGGCGTCGGATGCCGCCGCCGAGGGCCTCGTCGAGCGTGCGGATGCGGCGGTTCGGATCCCCGCCTCTGCCGTCCCCTCGTTCCAGGGCAACATCGACGGCGCGACGGAGCACATCGGCAACCTGCTGAGCGCGGGCTGGCGCGTCGTGGTCGCGGCATCCGGAACCGGCCTCGTCGACCGCTCGCGCGACGTCCTCGCCGAACGCGGACTCGCCGCGCGCGCGGTCGACGCGGTGACCGACGTCCCCGATGCGGGGATCGCGGTCGCGACCGTCGCGACCCTCGAAGCAGGATTCCTCTTCGCCGACGCAAAGCTCGCCGTCTTCACCGAGAGCGACTTCTACGGACGCACGATCGGCGCCGACTCGCGCGTCGTCAAGAAGCTCGCGTCGCGTCGACGCAACGTCGTCGACCCCTTGCAGCTGAAGCCCGGCGATCACGTCGTCCACTCGACCCACGGCATCGGCCGGTTCGTCGAGCTCGTGCAGCGGGAGGTGTCCTCGGGCGGTCGCAACGCGGTCAAGAGCAAGCGCGAGTACCTCGTGCTCGAGTACGCGCCGTCCAAGCGCGGACACCCGGGCGACAAGCTCTTCGTCCCGACCGACCAGCTCGACCTGCTGTCGCGGTACGTCGGCGGCGAGGCGCCGCAGCTCTCGAAGATGGGCGGGTCGGATTGGGCCGCCGCCAAGGGCAAGGCGCGCCGTGCCGTCCGCGACATCGCCGTCGAGCTCGTGAAGCTGTACTCGGCCCGGATGGCGTCGAAGGGGTACGCGTTCGGTCCCGACACCCCGTGGCAGCGCGAGCTCGAAGAGGCGTTCCCGTTCGCGGAGACCCCCGACCAGCTGCAGACGATCGACGAGATCAAGGCCGACATGGAGAAGCCGATCCCCATGGACCGCCTGCTCTCTGGCGACGTCGGCTTCGGCAAGACCGAGGTGGCCGTGCGCGCCGCGTTCAAAGCGATCCAGGAGGGAAAGCAGGTCGCGATGCTCGTGCCGACGACCCTCCTCGCCAAGCAGCACCTCGAGACGTTCACCGAGCGCTTCGCCGGCTTCCCCGTCAAGGTCCGTCCGCTCTCGCGCTTCCAGACGGCGAAGGAGGCCAAGGACACCCTCGCCGGGCTCGCCGACGGCACGATCGACATGGTCATCGGGACGCACCGCATCCTCACCGAGAAGGTCGTCTTCAAGGACCTCGGCCTCATGATCATCGACGAGGAGCAGCGGTTCGGCGTCGAGCACAAGGACGCCCTGAAGAAGCTCAAGACGAACGTCGACATCCTCGCGATGAGCGCGACCCCCATCCCGCGCACGCTCGAGATGGCGGTCACCGGCATCCGCGAGATGTCGACGCTCGCGACGCCGCCCGAGGAACGGCATCCGATCCTCACCTACGTCGGTCCTCGCAGCGACAAGCAGATCGCCGCCGCCATCCGACGCGAGCTGCTGCGCGAGGGACAGGTGTTCTTCGTCCACAACCGCGTGTCCTCGATCCAGCGGGTCGCCGCGCAGCTCGCCGAGCTGGTTCCCGAGGCGCGCATCGCCGTCGCCCACGGCCAGATGGGCGAGCACGCCCTCGAGCAGGTCGTCGACGACTTCTGGGAGCGTCGCGCCGACGTCCTCGTCTCGACGACGATCATCGAGACCGGCCTCGACATCGCGAACGCGAACACGATGATCATCGACCGCGCCGACAAGTACGGGCTCTCGCAGCTGCACCAGCTGCGCGGCCGCGTCGGACGTGCCCGCGAGCGCGCGTACGCGTACTTCCTCTACGACGAGAACAAGCCCCTGAGCGAGACCGCCGCCGACCGCCTCGAGACGATCGCCGTCAACAACGACCTCGGCTCGGGCATGCAGGTCGCCCTGAAGGACCTCGAGATCCGCGGCGCGGGAAACCTGCTCGGCGCCGAGCAGGCGGGGCACATCGCCGGCGTCGGATTCGACCTGTACCTGCGGATGATCGGCGAGGCGGTCGCGACCTTCCGCGGCGAGGACACCGAGGGGCCGACCGAGCTCCGGCTCGAGCTCCCCGTGCAGGCGCGCATTCCCGAGTCGTACATCGACAGCGAGCGGCTGCGTCTCGAGGCGTACCAGAAGCTGTCGGCCGCGGCATCCGTCACCGCGGCGGACGACGCCATCGGCCTCGTGCTCGAGGAGCTCACCGACCGCTACGGCGCCCCGCCCGCCGAGGTCGAGGGCCTCATCTCGATCGCGCGGCTGCGTCGCCGCGCCGCGCAGTCGGGCCTGTCGGACGTCGTCGCGATGGGACCGAACCTCCGCATCGCGCCGGCGCACATCCCGGACTCCATCCGCGTGCGCCTGCAGCGCCTGCACCCCAAGGCCAAGGTCGTCTCGGGCGGCGAGGCGATGGTCGTCCCGTTGCCGACCGCCGGGGGCGATCCGCTCGCCGACGCCGACCTCATCGCGTGGACGGCGCAGCTGCTCGATCAGATCTTCCCGCTCCCGGTCGCCCAGACCGCGGACGCCTGAGACGGCGCGTCCCGCCCGCGACGGTGGACCGTCAGGGGCGGGACGCGCCGTGTCGAGGGATGCCGGGGCTCACCCGGTGTTCTGCAGTCCCGCGGCGACGCCCGAGACCGACAGCAGCAGCAGCCGCTGCAGGTCGGGGTCGACCTGGCCGCCCGCCTGCGTCTCGCGGAGTCCGCGCAGCGCGCGCAGCTGCAGGAGCGAGAGCGCGTCGACGTAGGGGCTGCGCATCTTCACCGCGCGCCCCAGCACGGGACGGTTGGACAGCAGCTCGGTGCCGCCGGTGAGGCGCACGACCCAGTCGCGGGTGAGGGTCATCTCGTCGCGGACGAGCGTGGCGAGGTCGTCGCGGTCGCCGAGCTCGAGATAGTGACGGGCGATGCGGTCGTCGGTCTTGGCGAGGCTCATGGCGACGTTGTCGATGAGGGTCCGGAACAGCGGCCATTCCTCGTACGCGCCCCGCAGCGTGGCCTCGTCGCCGACGGCGTCCAGCGCCGTCCCGAGGCCGAACCAGCCGGCGAGGTTGATGCGGGCCTGCGTCCACGCGAACACCCACGGGATCGCCCGCAGGTCGGCGAGGGACTCCACCGACAGGCCGCGGCGCGCCGGACGCGAGCCGAGCGCGAGCAGCCCGATCTCCTCCATGGGGGTCACCTGGGCGAACCACGGCGCGAAGCCGGGCGCCTTCACGAGGGAGAAGAACCGCTCGCGCGAGGCCGCGTCCATCGTCGCCGCGACCGAGGCGTAGCGCTCGGCCGCGGACCGGTTGCGGTCCTCGATCGAGGGGGCCGAGGCGAGGAGGGTCGCGGCGGCGACCTGGTCGATGTGGCGCATCGCGATCGCGGGGTCGCCGTAGCGGGCGAAGATGACCTCGCCCTGCTCGGTGAGCTTGAACCGGCCGTCGACGGAGTGGGGCGGCTGCGCGAGGATCGCGGAGTTTGCCGGTCCGCCACCGCGCCCGAGGGCGCCGCCACGGCCGTGGAACAGGGTCAGCTCGATGCCCTGCTCGACCGCCCACGCCGAGATCTCCGCCTGCGCCTCGTACAGCGCGAGGTTGGCGGCGACGGGGCCGACGTCCTTCGACGAATCGGAGTAGCCGAGCATGACCTCGAGCCGACGACCGGTCGCCTCGAGCCGGGACGCGAACGCCGGGTGGTCGACGATCTCGGCGAGGATCCCGGGGGCGGCCTGCAGGTCTGCGAACGTCTCGAACAGCGGGATGACGTCGAGCACCGGGGGAGTGCCGTCGGGACCCACGGCGTGCCGGGCGAGGGTGTGGACGGCGGCGAGGTCGTCGGCGGACTGCGTGAACGAGACGATGTAGCGGCCCGCGGCCCGCGGCCCGTACCGGTCCTGCAGGAACGCGATGGTGCGGAAGACCTCGAGCACCTCCTCGGTCAGCTCCGAGCGCGCACCGCCCGCTTCGAGCTCGGCGAGCACCTTGGCGTGCACGGCCGAGTGCTGGCGCACCTCGAGCTCGGTGAGGTGGAACCCGAAGGTCTCGACCTGCCAGATGAGGTGCTGCAGGTGTCCGTAGGCCTGCCGCGGAGCGCGCGCCGCGACGAGGGAATCCTGCAGGACACGCAGGTCGGCGAGCAGATGTTCGGGATCGCGGTAGGCGAGGTCGGCGTTGCGGGTGCGCGTCGCGGCGATCTTGCGGGCGAGCAGCAGCATGATGCGGCGGTACGGCTCGTTGGGGGAGCGCTTCGCGATCTCCGCCGCCGCCTCCTCATCGGCATCCTTCAGCCGCTGCCACAGTGCGAGGAGCTCCGGCGTGGGCGGGGTGGACTCGGCGTCGAGGGTCAGCGTGCGCCCCACCCGGTTCGCGGTGTGCTCGAGTCCGAGCAGGACGTGCTCGCTCGCGATCGCGGCGGCCTTGCGCGTGGTCTTCGCCGTCACGAACGGGTTGCCGTCGCGGTCGCCGCCGACCCAGGAGCCGATGCGCATGAAGGGGCGCACGAGGGGCGGGCGGGCCCCGGCATCCTCCCCCTGCAGGACGTCGTCGATGCGGCGGTAGACGTGCGGGATCGACGTGTACAGCGTCTCGTCGAAGATCGCCATGACGGCGCGCACCTCGTCGGTCGGCGACGGCTTCTCGGCGCGCAGCGGCGCGGTGCGCCAGAGGGTGTCGACCTCTTCGAGCATGCGACGCTCGGCGCGGCGGCGGTCGGGGCTGTCGGCCTCCGCGGCATCCCGTTCGCGTAGCAGGTCGGCGAGGCGACGGATGCTGTTCGACACGGCACGGCGTCGCGCCTCGGTCGGGTGCGCCGTGAAGACGGGGTGGAAGCGCAGGCCCTGCAGTCGTTCGAGGGCACCCTCCTGCCCGATCTCCTCGGACAGCCGCCGGTACGCCGAGACGATCGAGTCGCCCGCGTCGCGGGTGTCGCCACGACCGCTGCGCTCACGGAGGACTCGCACGCGCTGGTGCTCCTCGGCGAGGTTCACGAGGTGGAAGTAGCAGGTGAAGGCGCGGGCGACCTCCTCGGCGCGCTCCAGAGTGAACGCGTCCGCGATGGACGCCGCACGCGCGAACGCCTCGGGGGTCGGGTCGGTGTACGCCTGGATGGTCGCGACGCGCAGTCGCTCGACGTCCTCGAACAGACCGGGCGAACCGCTCTCGCGCAGCACGCGCCCGAGCAGCGCGCCGAGCGTGCGCACATCGGCGCGCATCCGCTCGGGGATCTCCTGCTCGGCTTCGTAACGTCCGACGAGGTCGATGGCTTCGGTGGGGGTCGGTTCGTGCACCGTTTCACGTTAGCGAGGATTGCGAGCGACAATTTCCGCGTGACGGTGGATGCCGGTGCCCGCTACCCTCACACGGCGATGACGCCCTGCGCGATGAGCACGACGGCGACGACCGCGCCGATGGCGGCGAGACCGAAGAGCACCGCTTCGGCGGGAGTGAACACACGCGCGCGCTGCTGGCGCCGGCCGATGACGAAGAGGATCGTGCCGGGGACGATGATGACCAGGCACAGC
This sequence comes from Microbacterium gawkjiense, assembly GCF_031932225.1. Lineage (NCBI taxonomy): Bacteria > Bacillati > Actinomycetota > Actinomycetes > Micrococcales > Microbacteriaceae > Microbacterium > Microbacterium gawkjiense. The sequence goes on along the minus strand of NZ_JAUZVV010000002.1, from coordinate 742,807 downwards.
AGCAGGTACGTCGCCCCCGCGGCCCACAGCAGGTACAGCGTGTAGAGCGTTGCGAGCACCGCGACGACGGCGTCGCCGAGGCGGCCGCGCCGACCGTCCTGCACGGCGAGCTTGAGCGCGAACGCGGCGGAGAGGAAGAACGGGATGAGAGCCAGCGCGCTCGTGAGCTCGAGCGCCGCGTCGAAGGCGTTCTGCGCGAACAGGACGACCACGAGCATCGCCTGCGCGAGCAGGGACGAGAGGGTGAGGGCGCCGGTGGGGGTGTCCTTCGCGTTGGTGCGCCGCAGGAACCGGGGCAGGTCGCCGGCGCGCGCCGCCGACAGCAGCACCTCGGCGGCCATGAGGGTCCAGGCGAGGTAGGCGCCGAGCACCGCGACGACGAGCGCGACCCCGATGAACGCGGCCCCCCAGCCGCCCACGGCGGCCTCGAGCACGCCGCCCATCGACGGCTGTCGGAGCCCCGCGATCTCCGCACGCGGGATGACACCGTACGAGACCACCGTGACCGAGGCGAAGACGGCGAGCACGCTCAGGAAGCCGAGGACGGTGGCGCGTCCGACATCCGATCGGCGTCGCGCGTGGCGCGAGTTGACGGTCGCCCCCTCGATCCCGATGAAGACGAACACCGTCACGAGCATCGTCGTCCGGATCTGCTCGCCGAGACCGGTGCCCGGGTCGCCCGACCAGTTCGCGGCGAACACGGCGGGATCGAAGACCGTGAGGCAGAGCACGACGAACACGACGATGGGCACCGTCTTCGCGATCGTGACGATCCGGTTGAGCGCCGCAGCCTCGCGGACGCCCCGACGGATGAGGACGTAGAAGAGCCAGATGCCGGCGGAGGAGATCGCCACCGCGAGCGGCGTGTTGCCCTCGCCGAGCGCGGGGAAGACGGCACCCAGGGTGCCGGTGATGAAGACCCAGTAGAAGACGTTGCCCACGCAGGCGCTCGCCCAGTAGCCGAATGCGGCGAAGTAGCCGACGTAGTTGCCGAACCCCTCCTTCGCGTAGCTGAAGATGCCCGCGTCGAGGTCGGGCCTGCGGACCGCGAGCCGCTGGAAGACGAGCGCGAGCATGAACATGCCGCCGCCGGCGATCGCCCAGGCGATCAGCGTGCCCGCGACTCCGGTCGACTCGGCGAAGGTCGCCGGGAGGGAGAACACCCCCGCGCCGATCATGGAGCCGACGACGAAGGTGCTGAGTGTCAGGAGGGAGACGTGGGTCGCCTGCGCGGGTGCGGTGGGACCCGAGGCGGTGGGAGCGGGGGTCACCGTCCCACCCTACGCGCGGCGGTTCGCCGGGCCATCGCCGCTGGCGATCACCCCGGCCCGCGGCATCCCTCGTATCGTGTCCGTCATGATGGACGAGCCCCGCGAACCCCGCCGCGACCACCTGCGGGAGGCAGCGGAGACGATGCGCGCCGTGCGGGACCGGTGCGTCTGGACCCGGCGGATCGATCACGCCGACCTCGTGCCCTACCTGCAGGAGGAGGCCGCCGAGCTCGTCGACGCGGTCGAAGCGGGCACCCGCGCCGATCTCAAGGAGGAGCTCGGCGACCTGCTGTGGCAGGTGCTCTTCCACGCCGAGATCGCCTCGCGCGACGAGACGGATCCGTTCGACATCGACGACGTCGCCGCGGCACTCGCCGAGAAGATGATCCGTCGCCACCCCCACGTGTTCGGCGCCGCCGTCGCGACGACACCCGACGAGGTGCTGATCCACTGGAACGCGGCGAAGGCGGCCGAGAAGCGCACGCGCACGAGCGTCCTCGACGGGGTGTCGATGCACATGCCCTCGCTCGCCCTCGCGCAGAAGATGCTCGGGAAGGCCGCCCAGGTCGGGGTGACACCGCCACCGCCGCCACCGACGCCGTCGCCCGCCGACGAGGCGGAGCTGGGCGAGGCGCTGCTGGCGCTGGTCGCGCAGGCGAGGGAGGCCGGCTGGGATGCCGAGCGCGCCCTGCGGCAGCGTCTGCGCGCGCTTGCCGAGGACGTCCGCGCGGCCGAGTCCCGCTGAGTCGCCCCGGGGCCTGCAGGCGCGGCCGCGGGAGCGCGGTCTGAGAGACTAGGACCGTGCCCTCCGTGAATCCGCCGCGCGGCATGCGCGACTTCCTCCCCGCCGACAAAGCCCGCCGCGAGCGGGTGCTCGCCGTCATCCGCGACCGCTACCGGGCGCACGGGTTCGACGAGATCGAGACCCCCGTCGTCGAGGACTACGAGCGGCTCCATGCGGGGATCGGCGGCGACAACGAGAAGCTCGCCTTCAACGTCCTGCGTCGCGGGCTCGACGCCGAGGCCATCCGCGCGGCCGCCGACGACCCGGCGGCCCTGTCCGACCTGGGTCTGCGCTACGACCTCACCGTGCCGCTGGCGCGGTTCTATGCGACCAACCGTGCACAGCTGCCGTCCGTGTTCCGCGCGATCCAGATCGCGCCGGTGTGGCGCGCGGAGCGGCCCCAGAAGGGGCGGTACCGCCAGTTCGTGCAGTGCGACATCGACATCATCGGCGACGCGACGGCCCGGGCCGAGGTCGAGCTGCTGACGGCGAGCCTCGACGTCCTCGAGGCGCTCGGTCTCGAGGGCGGCACGATCCGCATCAACGACCGCCGCGCCCTCGACGCGATGCTCGCCGCCTTCGGTTTCGCCGAGGCGGACCGCGCCGGCGTCCTCATCACGATCGACAAGCTCGACAAGGTGGGGCCGGCCGGGGTGGTCGCCGAGCTGCGGGACCGCGGCGCCGACGAAGGCGCCGTCACCGCGTTCGAGGCGTTCCTGAACCGTCCGCAGACGCGCGAGTACCTGCCCTTCGGCGAGGCGCAGATCCGCAAGGCGCTCCCCGAGGGCGTTGCGGACGAGATCGTGGGCCACCTGGTCGGCATCGGCGACGCGGTCGCCGCCGCGCGGGGGACCGCCGACGTGCCCCTGCACTTCGACCCGTTCCTCGTGCGCGGCATGGGCTACTACACCGGCACGATCTACGAGCTCGCGCATCCCTCGGTCTCCTACTCGCTCGGCGGCGGTGGCCGGTACGACGGCATGATCGGCCGCTTCCTCGGCCAGGACGTGCCGGCGGTGGGCTTCTCCATCGGGTTCGAGCGGATCGTGGACCTCGTCGGAGCGGGGGAGGATGCCGCATCCGCTGCCGTCGTCCTCATCGCCGACCGCGACGTCCCCCTCGCCGAGCTCGCCGGCCACAAGGCGTTCTTCGTCGCGCAGGGCGCGCGTGTGCGCCTCGAGCAGCGGACGAAGAACCTCAAGGGGCTGTTGGAGCGGTCCGCCGCCGACGGGTACACGTCCTTCGGCACCGTGTCCGCAGGCGCCCCGTCCGCGTCGATCGAGCTGCGTCTGCTCGGCTGACAGCGCTGCGCGGCGCTGCTAGCGTTCCGCGCATGACGCTCACAGTCCGCACCGTGCTGCCGAAGAACGGCCCCGCCACCGCGATCGAGTTGACAGACGAACAGGTCGAGGCCCTCGGCGGCGGCAAGCGGGCCGCGGTCCGGGTGACGATCGCGGGGCGCACCGCGCGCCTGCGTCTCGGTGTGATGGGCGGGCGCAACCTGATCGGTATGTCGAAGGCGGCGCGCGCCGAGCTGGGGGTCGAGATCGGGGACGAGGTCGAGGCGACCATCGATCTCGACACCGACGAGCGGGAAGTCGACGTTCCGGACGACCTCGCGGCCGCCCTCGACGCGGAACCGCAGGTGCGCGCCGCGTTCGATGCGCTCGCGCCGTCGCGCCGCAAGGAGGTCGCTCGTTCCGTCGTCGACGCGAAGAAGTCGGAGACCCGCGAGAAGCGGATCGCCGCCGCGGTGGACTCCCTCCGTTCGCCCGCCAGCACCTGATCGCGCACGTCACCGCGACGTCGCCCGTCGTTCACCGGGGCGGTGTGAGATGCGGTGGTGCCACGTTCTGCTCGGACTCCGTTCCCCGTCGCCGTTGCCGCCGCCCTCGTGGTCGTCGGCGCCGTCGTCCTTGGCACCCGGGTCGCGCTCGCGCGGCAGGCGGCGATCGCGCGGCGGCGGATCGGCAAGCCGCTCGGCGACGCCGCCCCGACCGCCGACCGGGTCTGGCGGGCCGGACTCGGGGGCACGCCGCTCGAGCTGCTGCTGCTCGGCGATTCGATCGCGACGGGTCTCGGGGCTCAGCACCGCAAGGAGACGCTCGGGGGACGCCTCGCGAAAGGTCTCGCGGGGGAGCTCGACCGGCCCGTGCGGCTGCGGACGGGGGCGGTCGTCGGTGCGGAATCGGCCGACCTCGCCGGCCAGATCGACGCGCTCCCGGCGGACTACCGTGCGGATGCCGCCGTCATCATCGTCGGCGGCAACGACGTGACGCACCGGGTGCCGGTCGCCGTGGCGGCGGCCCACCTCGCGGAGGCGATCCGCCGACTGCGCGCAGTCGGCACCGCCGTCGTGGTCGGCACGTGCCCCGACCTGGGCGCCCTCCGCGCCGTGCCGCAGCCGCTGCGCAGCATCGGCTCCCGTGCGTCGCAGCAGCTCGCCACGGCCCAGGCCGACCGGGCGCGCGCCGAGGGCGCCGGCGTGGTGTCGCTGCGTCGCGCGGTAGGTCCGTTCTTCCGGATCGACCCCGACGGCATGTTCAGCCTCGATCGGTTCCACCCGAGCGCGCTGGGCTACCGGCGAACGGCCGAGGCGCTCCTGCCCGTCGTGCGCGACGCGATCACGCGCGGCGGCGCAGACGCAGCAACCGGTAGACGCATCCCGCCAGCAGCACCCCGACCCCGATCGGCACCGACGGCCACGGCAGGGTGACGACGAGGACGACGCACCCGACGCCGCCGACGAGCTGCAGGAATCGCGGGTACCGGCGGGCCGTGCCCCGCTGGCGGAACGCAGCGAGGTTGGCGACCGCGTAGTAGAGCAGCACGCCGAACGACGAGAAGCCGATCGCGCCCCGGATGTCGCCGAGCGCGATGACGGCGACGACGATCAGGACGACCGCGACCTCGGCGTTCCGCGGCACCCGGTGACGCGCGTCCACGGCGGCGAGGATCCGGGGAAGGTCTCCCTCCCGCGCCATCGCGAAGGTGGTCCGTCCGACGCCGGCGATGAGGGCGAGCAGGGCGCCGAGGGATGCCGCGGCGGCACCGATCCGGACGACCGGAGCCGCGCCATCCCACCCTGCGGCCTCGACGGTGGCCACGAGCGGCGCGGTGGACGCGGCGAGCGCGTCGGGTCCGAGGGCGCGGAGGGCGACGACACCGATGACCGCGTACACGACGAGGGCGCCACAGAAGGCGAGCACGACCGCCCGGGGGATCGTGCGGGCGGGGTCGCGCACCTCCTCGCCGAGGGTGGCGATGCGGGCGTAGCCGGCGAACGCGAAGAACAGCAGGCCCGCCGCCTGCAGGATGCCGAGGGGGCCGGACCCGGCGATCCCGTCACCCCAGAGGGGACCGGGCGCGCTCGGTGCCGTGAAGCCCGCCACGGCGACGACGGTCAGCACGATCAGGACGACCGTGACGAGCACGCGTGTCAGCTGCGCCGTCCGCGTGATCCCGAAGAGGTTCACGGCGCCGAGCGCGAGGGCGGCGCCGGCGGCGACGGGTCGTTCCCACCCCGCGGGCGCGACGTAGGCCGCGAAGGTCAGCGCCATCGCGGCGCAGCTGGCCGTCTTCCCGATGACGAAGCCCCAGCCGGCGAGGAAGCCCCACCACGGCCCCAGTTCCGCGCGCCCGTAGGCGTACACGCCGCCGGAGGTCGGATGGACGGCCGCGAGCTGCGCGGTCGAGGTCGCGTTGCCGAACGCGATGACGGCGGCCAGCGCCAGTCCGACGAGCAGCCCGGGGCCGGCGACGGCCGCCGCGGGCGGGAAGGCGGCGAAGACGCCCGCGCCGATCATCGAGCCGAGACCGATGACGACGGCGTCGCCCAGACCGAGGCGGCGCGCCAGAACAGGGGAGGACACGGCGCGAGCGTACCGGAGTGGGGCGAACACCCAAGTAGTTATAGTTGCGCTATAATTACCGTATGTTGATCCGGGTCGACCCACAGAGCACCGTTCCGCTGTTCGCGCAGATCGCGGCCGGGCTCCGCGCCGAGATCACCGGCGGCCGTCTCGGGGCAGGGGAGCGACTCCCCGCCGCACGCGAAGTCGCCGAGGCGCTGCAGGTGAACCTCCACACGGTGCTGCACGCCTATCAGGACCTCCGCGACGAAGGCCTCATCGACCTCCGCCGCGGCCGCGGCGCCGTGGTCACCCCGGCCGGGGCCGCCCTCGCGGGCCTGCGAGCCGAGATCGCGGCCCTGGTCGATAAATCCCGTGCCCTGGGCGTCTCGCCCGACACCCTGTCCGCTCTCGTCAAGGAGGCTGCTCGTGACCACTGACACCCTGACCGTCGTCCGCCGCCGGTTCACCCTCGTCGCCCTGCTGCTCCCCGCCGTGGTGATCCTCGTCGCGGTCGTCGCGCAGGTGCTGCTCCTCCCGGCGGTGCCCGCGGTCGTCGCGACCCACTGGGGGTGGACGGGGGAGCCCGACGGCTTCGCGCCCGCCTGGACCGTCCCGCTCGTCACCGCGATCCTCGGCCTCGGGCTTCCCGCGACCCTCTTCGGAGCCAGCGTGGGCGGGCTGCGCCGCGGCGACCACGGCTTCGCCTACCGCCTCCTGGGAGCCGTCGCGTTCGGACTCGCCGTGCTCATCGGTGGCCTCGGCGTCGCGACCCTCGGCATCCAGGTCGGACGGACGGATGCGGACGCCGCTTTCCCCGTGCTGCTCCTGCCGGGCGTGCTCCTCGCCGCCGCTGCCGCGGGATGGATCGGGTGGGCCGTGCAACCCCGCGTCCCGTGGCATCCGACCCCGACGATGCCGGCCGCCGAGGTGCCGGTCCGCGCGGGGGAGCGGGTCGTCTGGATGCAGGGGGTCACCCTCGCCCGCGGGGGAGCCGTGGTCCTGTGGATCGCGTTCGCGATCGGAAGCCTCGCCGTCCTGCCCGTCGTCTTCTTCGGCGACCTCGTCACGGCGATCATCTCCGGTCTGGTCGTCGTCGTGCTGTTCGTCGTCGTCGCCACGACCCTGCGCTTCCACGTGCGCGTCGACCCGGACGGCCTGACCGCCGTCTCCGCGGCGGGATGGCCGCGTGTGCACGTCCCGACGCAGGACATCGTCTCGGCGGAGGTCGTCCAGGTCTCGCCGTTCGGGGAGTTCGGCGGGTGGGGCATCCGCTGGCCCGGCGGCGGGCGTCAGGGCGTCGTGCTGCGCGCGGGCGAGGGGCTCCTGGTGCGCCGCCGCGACGGCCGCACCCTCACGGTCACGGTCGACGACGCCGCGACCGCGGCGGGCCTGCTGAGCGCCTACGCCGCGTTGACGTCGGCGCGCCGGGGCGATTGAGTGGCGGCATGGCGCATCCACACCCGTACGATCCGGTCCCCGCTCGCTGGGACGATGTCGACGACTACCTGACGTCGACCCTCATCGCCCACGACGACGCGCTCGCCGCCTCGATCGCCTCGCTCGCCGAGGAGGGGCTCCCCGAAATCGAGGTCGCGCCGCTGTCGGGAAAGCTGCTGCACCTCCTCGCGCGCATGACGGGGGCGCGGCGCGTGCTCGAGATCGGGACCCTCGGCGCCTACTCGACCATCTGGCTCGCCCGCGCGCTCCCCGCCGAGGGGCGCGTCGTCTCGATCGAGGCCGAGCCTCACAACGCCGCCGTGGCCCGACGCAACCTCGAGCGCGCCGGGGTCGCCGAGCGGGTGGAGGTGCGCGAGGGGCGCGGGGCGGACGTCCTGCCGGCCCTGGAGGGCGGCGAGCCGTTCGACCTCGTCTTCATCGACGCCGACAAGGAGTCGAACATCGTCTACCTCGACTGGGCAGCGCGCCTCGGGCGCCCCGGCACGGTGGTCGTCGTCGACAACGTCGTCCGCTCCGGGCATGTGGTGGAGACGGATGCCGGGGCCCAGGTCGACGGCGTCCGCGCCGGTCTCGCGATGCTCCGCGACGACCCCCGGTTCGAGGCCACCGCGCTGCAGACCCTCGACCGCAAGGGGTGGGACGGCATCGCGATCGCGCTCGTCGTGTGACGGCGGGTCCTGTGCGGCATCCCGCGCCTCACTAGACTCGGGGGCGGACCGACGACGCTCCCGTTCCATCCTCCACAAGCAAGGAGAAACCCCCGTGGCATTGATCGAGGCAGTAGGCGCACGCGAGATCCTGGACTCGCGCGGCAACCCGACCGTCGAGGTGGAGGTCCTGCTCGACGACGGCATCGTCCAGCGCGCAGCCGTCCCCTCCGGCGCATCCACCGGCGCCTTCGAGGCGTACGAGCTCCGTGACGGTGACAAGAGCCGGTACGGCGGCAAGGGCGTCCTCAAGGCCGTGAACGCCGTCATCGACGAGCTCGGCCCCGCCATCGAGGGCCTCGAGGCCAGCGAGCAGCGCCTCATCGACGAGGTCCTGATCCAGACCGACGGCACCGAGAACAAGTCGCGCACCGGTGCGAACGCCATCCTCGGTGTCTCGCTGGCCGTCGCGAAGGCCGCCGCCGACAGCGCCGACCTCCCGCTGTACCGCTACCTCGGCGGACCGAACGCGCGCGTCCTGCCCGTTCCGCTGTTCAACGTCATCAACGGCGGCGAGCACGCCGACAACGGCATCGACATGCAGGAGTTCTTCCTCGCCCCGATCGGCGCCGAGAGCTTCTCCGAGTCGCTGCGCTGGGGCGCCGAGGTCTACCAGGTCCTGAAGAAGGAGCTGCAGGCCGCCGGCTACGCGACGGGCCTGGGTGACGAGGGCGGGTTCGCCCCCGACCTCCCCAGCAACCGCGAGGGCCTCGACTTCCTCGTCAAGGCGATCGAGAAGGCCGGCTTCACCCCCGGTTCGCAGATCGCCCTGGGCCTCGACGTGGCCGCGACCGAGTTCTTCAACGACGGCGTCTACCGCCTCGAGAACAAGGACTGGACCGCCGAGCAGCTCACCGACTACTACGCCGACCTGGTCGACTCGTTCCCCATCGTGACGATCGAGGACGCCCTCGCCGAGGACGACTGGGAGAACTGGACCGCCCTCACCGAGCGCCTGGGCAAGAAGGTGCAGCTCGTCGGCGACGACCTCTTCGTCACCAACCCGCAGCGCCTGGCCGACGGCATCAAGCGCGGAGCGGCGAACTCGCTCCTGGTCAAGGTGAACCAGATCGGCACGCTCAGCGAGACGCTCGACGCGATCGACGTCGCGCACCGCGCCGGCTACACCACGATGCTCTCGCACCGCTCGGGTGAGACCGAGGACACGACGATCGCCGACCTCGCCGTCGCCGTCAACTCGGGTCAGATCAAGTCGGGCGCGCCCGCTCGGAGCGAGCGCGTCGCGAAGTACAATCAGCTTCTGCGCATCGAGGAAGACCTGGGCGAGGCTGCGGAGTTCATCGGCGCCGCCGCGTTCCCGCGTTTCACCGCCTGACGCGCACCGCACAGACACCGACGAGAAGGGGGAGCCGTGGACCGACCATCGGCTCCCCCTTCCCGTGCGTCCCGGGCCCCGCGCGGCGAGGATCGCACGCCCCGATCGGGTCGACGCGTCGATGTCCGCGACTGGGTCGGCGGCATCCGGATGTCGGGGTTCATGGGGATCATGCTCGGGCTCGTCGTGCTCGCGGCGTTCGTCCTCGTCCCGACGATCGGCACCTACGTCGACCAGCGGCAGCAGATCGCGGCGCTCACTCACGACGTCCAGGCCACGAAGGACGAGATCACCCAGCTGACGAGCGAGCGCGAACGCTGGCGCGACGAGGCCTACATCGTCGCCCAGGCCCGCGAGCGGCTGTACTATCGGCGGCCCGGCGAGGTCGTGTACCTCGTCGCGGACGACCTCCCCACCGACCTGATCGAGCCCGCGCAGCGCCCCGTCAGCGACGACGTCCAGGAGACGCAGCGCGATTGGATGACGCAGTTCCTGCGCTCCGTGACCGAGGCGGGACTCGCAGGGACCGTGGCCCCGGGCTGACGCCCAGCTCTCACGCGCGTCGCCCGGTACCCTTGACCGGTGCCTCATCCGACACTCTCGCCCGCGTCAGCCGCCGATCACGACACCATGCGTGAGCAGCTGGGGCGCCCCATGCGCGGCGTGATCGGCATCGCGGCGCGGTGCGTCTGCGGCAATCCGACGGTGGTGGCCACCGAACCGCGGCTGCCCGACGGTACCCCGTTCCCGACGTTCTACTACCTGACCCATCCGGGGGCGACGGCCGCCATGTCGGCCCTCGAGGCGACCCAGGTGATGCGGGAGCTGAACGACGACCTCGCCGCCGACGAGGAGCTCGCGGCGTCCTACGCCCGCGCCCACGACGCCTATCTCGCCGACCGCGAGGTGCACGGTGCCGTCCCCGAGATCGCCGGCGTGTCCGCGGGCGGGATGCCGACCCGCGTGAAGTGCCTGCACGCCCTCGCCGCGCACTCGCTCGCCGCCGGTCCCGGAGTGAACCCGATCGGCGACATCGCCCTCGCGCGCGGGTCGTGGTCGCCGCAGCGGTGCACCTGCGCGACGCCGAGGGTGACCGGATGAGGGGAGTCCGCGCCCTTCTCGCCGCCGCCGTCATCGCCGTCACGGCGGTGCTCACGGCGGCCGCGCCCGGCCCGTCGCCGACGCCTCCGCCGGTCGATCCGGTGCGGAACATGGAGTACTGGCTGAAGGAGTACGGGATCTCCGACGCCTGGAAGACGACCAAGGGCGCCGGGACGACGATCGCCGTCATCGACACGGGCATCGGCAAAGGGCCGAAGGAACTCGACGGCGCCGTCGTCGGGGGAGCCGACTTCTCCGGGGTGGGCAAGGCCGACGGCCGCACACCCGTGGGTGACAGCGACCGCAACCACGGCAGTTGGGTCGCCTCCCTCGCCGCGGGCCGGGGGACGGCGGCCGACAAGGGCATGATCGGGGTGGCCCCGGAGGCCGACCTGCTGTCGCTCTCGATCGGCTTCGGGAGCTCAGCGAGCGTCCCGTTCGTCGATCAGGTCGCCGAGGCGATCCGGTGGGCGGTCGATCACGGCGCCGACGTCATCAACCTCTCGTTCACGACGAACACCCTCGATTGGGACCGGTCGTGGGACGACGCCTTCCTCTACGCGTTCGACCACGACGTCGTGGTCGTCGTCGCCGCCGGCAACCGCGAGAGCGGCACCGAGGAGGTCGGCGCCCCCGCGACGATCCCGGGCGTCCTGACGGTCGGCGGGGTGGACCGGGAGGGCCGAGCGAGTCGAACGGCCTCCACGCAGGGCATTGTCATCGGCATCTCCGCGCCGAGCGAGGAGCTGCTGGGTGTCTCCGCGAACGGCGACCTCGTCATCTGGGACGGCACGAGCGGCGCGGCCCCCATCGTCGCCGGAGTCGCCGCCCTGGTGCGGTCCGCGCACCCCGACCTGGATGCCGCGAACGTGATCAAGCGGATCATCGCCACCGCGACGCCGAGCGAGCGCGCGAAGAAGGTCCCCGACCCGCTGTACGGGTACGGCCTCATCAACGCGGCCAAGGCGGTCTCCGCTCCGGTGGCGAAGGTCTCGGCGAACCCGATGGGCGACCTCCGCGAGTGGATCCGGCTCTACCGCCGGGCTGAATCGACCCCGCAGACGAGCCCGACCCCGACCCCCTACACGGTGGCACCGCTGCCCGAGGCCGAGCCGCCGAGTTCGGCCGCATCGCCGCTCCTGCCCAGCAGCGATTCGTTGCGCTACGGAACGGTGCCGCTGATCGTGGTCAGCCTGGGGACTATACTGATCGTGCTCGGGGTCACCGCTGCTGCCCGGCGCATCCGATCGGCGCGCACCCCGCGACCGCCGAGCCGTTGAATCAAGGAGTTCTTCCGACTGTGACTACCACTGTGCCCAAGATCCTGGTCGTCGGAGGCGGCTACGCCGGTTTCTACACCGCGTGGAAGCTCGAGAAGCACCTCCGTAAGGGTGAGGCCGAGGTCACGATCGTCGACCCGCTTCCGTACATGACGTACCAGCCGTTCCTCCCCGAGGTCGCGGCGGGCGGCATCGAGGCCCGCCACGTCGTGGTCGGTCTGCGTCGCCACCTGAAGCGCACGCGCATCGTCATCGCCAAGGTCACCGGCATCGACCACGCCAGCAAGACGGCGACGATCACGCCCGAGGTCGGCGAGCCGTGGCAGGAGCAGTACGACCAGATCGTCGTGACCGCCGGCGCCGTCTCGCGCACCTTCCCGATCCCCGGCATCGCCGAGAACGCGATCGGCCTGAAGACGATCGAAGAGGCCGTCGCGATCCGCGACCGCATCCTCACGAACTTCGACCGGGCGGCGAACCTGCCTCCCGGGCCCGAGCGCGACCGTCTGCTCACCGTGGTCGTCGTCGGTGGCGGCTTCGCGGGCATCGAGGTGCTCGCCGAGACGCGCGCCTTCGCGAGCGCGCTGCTGAAGGACTACCCGACGATCTCGTTCGAGGAGACGCACTTCCACCTCATCGAGGCGATGGGGCGCATCATGCCCGAGGTGTCGCTCAAGACGAGCGAGTGGGTCCTCAAGGACCTCGCCAAGCGCGGCGCCAACGTCCACCTCGACACCCAGGTCAAGGGCGCCGTCGACGGCAACGTCGAGCTCTCGACGGGCCAGGTCATCCCGACCGATGTGATCATCTGGACCGCCGGTGTCATGGCGAACCCCACCGTCGTCCGCGGCAGCGACCTGCCCGTGGAGGAGCGGGGCCGTCTGCGCACGCGCGCCGACCTGCGGGTGGGCACGCCCGAAGAGGTCGTCGAGGGCGCCTGGGCCGCCGGTGACGTCTCCGCCGTCCCGGACCTCTCCGGCGGCGGTGTCGGCGGGTTCTGCGTCCCCAACGCCCAGCACGCGGTCCGTCAGGGCAAGCTGCTCGCCAAGAACATCGTGGCCGTCCTGCGCGGCGAGGAGCCGAAGGAGTACTTCCACAAGAACCTCGGCGCCGTCGCGGGCCTGGGTCTCTACAACGGTGTCTTCCAGTCCGGCAAGATCGCCATCAAGGGCTTCTTCGCCTGGATCGCGCACCGCGGGTACCACGGTCTCGCCATGCCGACCTTCGAGCGCAAGTTCCGCGTCGTCGGCGACTGGTGGCAGAACTTCTGGCTCGGCCGCGACAACGTCTCGATGGAGACGCTGCAGAACCCCCGGTACGTCTTCGAGGAGTTCGCTGCGCGTCCGCGTCCGGCCGCCCCCGAGACCCCCGCGATCGACCCGAAGACGGTCGCCGCGGAGAAGACCGGCAAGGTCGCCGCGAGCTGACCACGCGTCCGTGAGACCCCCGTTCCGGCTTCCGCCGGGGCGGGGGTCTTCTGGTGTTCCGGGATACCCTGACGGAGGCCCCCGTAGCCCAATGGCAGAGGCAGGCGACTTAAAATCGCTTCAGTCTGGGTTCGAGTCCCAGCGGGGGCACGGCCATCCGGTCAGCGCGGCAGGATGCTGGGCGGGTCCGCATCCCGCCATCGTTCGATAGTCTGCGCCGTCCAGTACGCGGCGAACGCGCCCAGGGCGACCGCTTCGCCGATCAGCACGCCCACCGTGTCCGGATTCGCGATCGCCGCGCCGACCGTCGTGACGAGGGCCGCCGCGATGACGACGGACACCGCGAGGTAGACGCGGCGATACCCCGCCGCAGGGGGATCCTCGCCGAAGGACGTCACCCAGGGGACCGCCGCGAACATCGCGAAGAAGCAGACCGTCGCGACCAGGTGAAGGTTGATCCCACCGGGAAACGGGAACACAGCCGCAGGGCCCGGGGCGAATGCGAGGGTCGCGAGAGCGATGACGACCGCGGACGCGGTGCCCCCGACGATCGCCACCCGTCGCCAGGCCAGGTCCCCGCGTGCCGCCAGGACGATGCCCAGGGCGACGAGGATCGTCACCATCGTCAGGTACACGCCGACCCCGTTCCGGACGGTGGGCAGGACCTCCGACGGGACGGACGGCTCACCGCGGTAGCCGGTGGGGACGATGGCGATCAGCGGGGCGAACACGGCGGCGATGTCGAGGAGCATGGACTCCGTGTCGCGGCCAGAGAGGACCAGCAGGGCGACGCCGGCAGCGGTCAGCGCGCCGACGAAGACGCCGCCCGCGGGGGAGTAGTAGTAGTCGCTGATGGACGGGAGGGGCCGCCCGCCACTGCGTATCAGCTCGATGAGGACGGATGCCGCCAGGGCCACGACGATGCCGACGAGGGCGAGTCGGAGGTACCGATGCGTGCGCAGACCCGTCACCCCACCGACACTACAAGTCGCACCCCGTGTGCAACGCCTGGGAACTGCGGCCGGGCGCCCGCATCCACCGGGTCGGCCTCGTTAGGATGATCAGGCAATCGATCGGAGACTCATGGAAATCCTCATCCCGGTCCTCGTCGTCGTCGCCCTCCTCGTCATCGTCGGCGTCTACCTCTGGGCCACCTACAACTCGCTCGTCGCCCTGAACGTGCGGGTCGATGAGGCGTGGAGCGACATCACGGTGCAGCTCAAGCGCCGCGCGGACCTCCTGCCCAACCTGATCGAGACCGTCAAGGGCTACGCGGCGCACGAGAAGGCGGTCTTCGAGAACGTCACTCAGGCACGTGCCGAGACCCTGACCGCGACCACCCCCGCCGATGCGGGCGTCGCCGAAGGCCACATGCAGCAGGCGCTGAAGTCGCTGTTCGCCGTCGCCGAGGCCTACCCGCAGCTCCAGGCGAGCCAGAACTTCCTGCAGCTGCAGCAGGCCGTGGTCGACACCGAGGACAAGATCCAGGCGTCCCGCCGGTTCTACAACGGCGGCGTCCGCGAGCTGAACACGAAGATCAAGGTCTTCCCGAACAACCTCTTCGCCCGACGGCTCGGATTCGGCGAGCGGGAGTTCTTCGAAGTGGTCGACGGTGCGGCGATCGCCGAGCCGCCGCGGATCCAGTTCTGACGCGCCGCGTCGCCCGGGGCGCACGTCCTAGGATGGCCCAGTGAGCGGCACCGACGACAAGCACCGGAACGGGTTCTTCGACGCGCTCCGCGCGCGCACCGTCTCCACCGAGGTGTCCCAGACGGTTCCGCGGGGTCTCAAGATCGCGACCGCCTACGCGTGGCGTTTCCTCGTCCTCGCCGCGGCGATCGCGGTGCTCGTGTGGATCGTCATCCAGCTGCGCCTGCTCATCATCCCGCTGCTGGCGGCGATCCTCATCACAGCCCTCGTGTGGCCGTTGTTCTCGTGGCTGCTGCAGCGGCGGTTGCCGCGCTGGCTGGCCCTCATCCTGACCCTGCTGCTGACCATCGCCGTCGTCGTCGGGTTGCTGTGGATCGCCATCTGGCAGATCACGCAGGATGCCGCCTCCGTCCGAGACCGCACCGTCCAGGGCATCGCGCAGTTCCGCGACTACCTCATCGAGGGACCGCTGCACCTGACCGGCGGCCAGATCGACGACGCCGTCCGGCAGGCGTTCGGCATCCTGCAGGAGCAGGCCCAACTCCTGCTGTCGGGCGCCCTGGCGATCGGCTCCACGCTCGGTCATGTGGCCACCGGCATCCTGCTGACCCTGTTCATCCTGATCTGCACGCTCGCCGACGGCGGCGGGATCTGGCGGTGGACGGTCCGCCTCTTCCCGGTGCGCGCACGCTCCGCCGTGGACGGAGCCGGCCGCGCCGGCTGGCGTACCGTCATCACCTACGCGCGGACGCAGCTGCTGGTGGCCACCATCGACGCCATCGGCATCGGCGTCGGTGCCGCCCTCCTCGGGGTGCCCCTGGCGGCTCCCATCGGCGTACTCGTCTTCCTGGGCGCCTTCGTGCCGTTCGTCGGCGCGGTCCTGACGGGCGCCCTGGCCGTGTTCCTCGCCCTGGTGTACAACGGACCCTGGATCGCCCTGTGGATGCTCGTCATCGTCCTCGGCGTGCAGCAGCTGGAAGGCCACGTCCTGCAGCCGCTGCTCATGGGCTCGGCGGTCAAGGTGCACCCGCTCGCGGTCGTGCTCGCCGTCGCCGGCGGGGCGATGGTCGCGGGGATCGCCGGCGCGGTGTTCGCCGTGCCGCTGGCCGCCTTCGTCAACGTCGTCTGGCTCTACCTCTCGCGGCGCGGGTGGGAGCAACCGGTGGACCCCGGCCCCGACGACCTCATCTGGAGCACCGTGCCGCGACGCAGGAGGATGACCGCGTGACCGATCAGGCGAAGATCGCCGCCCCGACCCTGGCCGAGTTCGAGACCGCCGCGACCGAACTCGCCGGCGTCGTCTCGCGGACGCCCGTCGAGGACTCGGAGTTCCTCTCGGGCGTGCTGGGCGCGCCCGTGCACCTCAAGCTCGAGAACCTGCAGCGCACCGGGTCGTTCAAGATCCGCGGGGCGACCTACCGGCTGTCGCGCCTGACGGCGGAGGAGCGCTCGCGCGGCGTCGTCGCGGCCTCAGCGGGCAACCACGCGCAGGGTGTCGCACTCGGTGCGCAGACCCTCGGCATCCCCGCGACGATCTTCATGCCGCTCGGCGTCCCCGTCCCCAAGCTCCTCGCCACGCGGGGCTACGGCGCCGACGTCATCCTCGAGGGCGCGACGGTGGAGACCCCGCTCCGCCTCGCGCAGGAGTTCGCCGAGCGGACCGGTGCGGTCTTCATCCCGCCCTACGACAACCACGACATCATCATCGGCCAGGGCACCCTCGGGCTCGAGCTCATGGACGAGATCCCGGGCCTGGAGACCATCGTCGTCGGCATCGGCGGCGGGGGACTGGCGGCGGGAGTCGCCGCCGCCGCGAAGGCCCGCGCCGCGGCGGAGGGTCGCACGATCCGCATCATCGGCGTGCAGGCCGAGAACTCCGCGGGCTACCCCGGCTCGCTCATCGCCGGTCACCCGATCGACGCGGAGCGCACCTCGCCGACCATCGCCGACGGCATCGCGGTCAAGCGGCCCGGCGCGATCCCGTTCGACATCATCCGCGACCTCATCGACGAGGTCGTCACCGTCAGCGACGACGACATCGCGCGCGCGATCCTCGTGCTCATCGAACGCGCGAAGCAGGTCGTCGAGCCCGCCGGCGCCGTGGGCGTCGCCGCGATCCTCACCGGCAAGGTGACCGCGTCGGGTCCCACGGCGGCGATCCTCTCGGGCGGCAACATCGACCCGCTGCTGCTGCAGCGCGTCGTCGCGCACGGGCTCGCGGCATCCGGACGGTACATGACGCTGCAGATCCCGCTGCCCGACCGTCCCGGTCAGCTGGCGCGGGTGTCGGAGCTGCTGTCGGTGGTCGGGGCGAACGTCATCGAGGTCCTGCACACCCGCCACGGACAGGGACTGCAGATCAGCGAGGTCATCCTGCAGCTGAGCGTCGAGACGCGCGGCGAGGAGCACCGCGCGCAGGTCCTCGCGATCCTGCAGGACGCCGGCTACGCCCCGACGGTCGTCCCGAACTGAGCGTGCCGGCGCACCCGGGTCATCGACCCGCCCGCGTCACTGACCCGAGTAGGTCTCGACCTTGACGACCTCGACGGTGATCTCGCGCCCGTTGGGAGCGGTGTAGCTCGTCTTCTCGCCTTCGCGCAGGCCCATGATGGCCTCGCCCAGGGGGGAGGCCTCGCTGTAGACGTCGAGCTCGCTGTTCGCGCCGATCTCGCGGTTGCCGAGCAGGAACACCTCTTCGCCGCCGGCGACGATCGCGGTGACGACGGTGCCCGACTGCACGGTGCCGTCGGATTCAGGGGCGACGCCGACCTTGGCATCCTTCAGCAGCTGCTGGAGGGTCCGGATGCGGGCCTCCTGCTTGCCCTGCTCGTCCTTGGCCGCGTGGTAGCCGCCGTTCTCCTTGAGGTCGCCCTCTTCGCGGGCGGCCTCGATGCGCTTGGCGATCTCCTCGCGGCCCGTCGTCGAGAGCTCCTCGAGCTCGGCGGCGAGGCGGTCGTAGGCCTCCTGGGTCAGGAACGTCTCGGACACGTGATCTCCCGGTGCGGTCGATGGGTAAGCCAAACGCCCCGGCAAGTCACCGGGGCGCGAGAACCTTCAGCTTAGATGATCCAGCAGGAGCGGACAAAACCCGTGGTGGGGCGCGCGGTGGTCGGGATCCGCTCCGTGATGATACGGGAGTGATCCTCGGATGCCGGGACCTCCACGACCGCGAAGCCGACGATCCCGTGCTCGGCGTCCTGCGCCTCCAGCGAGCAGGCGACCGCCGTGCCGGGATTCACGGTCACCTGCACACGGACCTCGACGGTGCGGTCGTCGACGAGGGTGAAGCCCGTCGTGTCGGCGTCGACGGAGTTGACGGCGTTCGAGACGGTCGTCCACCCCAGCAGCCCCGTCGCGGCGACGGCGATGGCCCCGATGACCACCCAGGTCCACCGACGCGACGCCGCGGAACGCGTGCGGCCGTACCGATCCGCCAGCTTGCGGTCGACGTCGGTCAGGGTCATGCGGCATCCGTTCTAGGCTGGGATTCCAGGCTATTCGCTCTGGCTGAGGAATGAGGTCACATGCCGGATCTGCGATGGCTCGCCGTCTCGCCGAGTCCCACCCCGACGACGCCCCCGCCGGAGGCGGTGACCCCCGGTGTCGCCGGGTTCATCGCGATCGCGATCGTGGCCGTGGTCATCGTGCTCCTCGCGATCGATATGCTCCGCCGCATCCGTCGTGCGCAGTACCGCTCCGACGTCAACGAGATGCTCGACGCGGAGGAAGCGGCCGCACGCGGCGAGGGCCCCGGGGACGACCCCGGCGCCGCGCCGGGCGACGTCAGCCCGGGAGACCCAGCGAAGGGCTGAGGGGCTCCAGCGAGATCAACAGGCAGGCGCTCCAGTGGCACAGGAACGCGAGCACGGTGCAGACGTGGAAGATCTCGTGGAACCCGAAGTGCCCCGGCCACGGGTTCGGGCGCTTCATCGCGTACACGACCGCGCCGCCGGTGTAGAGCAGGCCACCGACGATCACGAGCACCATCATCGCCACGCTCGCCCGCAGCAGGTCGCCGAGGTACATGACGGCGGCCCAGCCGAGCAGCAGGTAGAGGGCGACGTAGAGCCAGCGGGGCGCGTGGATCCAGAACACCCGGAAGAGGATGCCGAGAAGGGCTCCCGACCACACCAGGACGAGCAGCAGCGTGCCCTGCCCGGGGGCGAGGGCGAGCGTCGCGATCGGCGTGTACGTGCCCGCGATCAGCAGCAGGATGTTCGCGTGGTCGATGCGCTTGAGGACGACCTTGGTCCGCGGCCCCCAGTCGAACCGGTGGTACAGCGCCGAATTGCCGAACAGCAGAAGCGACGTGACCATGAACACGGCCGCCGCCCACTTCGCCGGAGCCCCCTGTGCGAGCGCGATCAGGACCACGCCCGCGGCGATCGCGACGGGGAAGGTTCCGGCGTGGATCCAGCCGCGCCAGGTCGGTCGGACCTCCACCTGGGCATCGACCGCACCCGCTTCGAGGAGGGGGAGCTGAGGCATCTCGGCGCCGCCGTCGGCATCGTGTCGGGTCACGCGACGAGCCTACGCTCGCCGCCATGCGCGAGGCTGAATACGCGCCCCTGCTCACCGCGATCGGCGGGCCGGAGTAGCGTAGCCGTGTGACCCGCGCCTCCTCGACTCAAGGACGGGGTCTGCTGTACCGCCTGTACAGCTCGAGGCTGCGCCGGGAGATCGACGCGGGCACCGTGCCGCACCACGTCGCGATGATGATCGACGGCAACCGTCGGTGGGCGCGTCAGCTCGGGTACACCACCGTCTCGCACGGTCATCGTGCGGGCGCCGCCAAGATGCACGAGTTCCTCCGCTGGTGCGACGAGCTCGGCATCCAGGTCGTCTCGCTGTACCTGCTCTCCACCGACAACCTCGTCAAACGGGATTCGCAGGAGCTCACCGATCTGATCGAGATCATCGCGGACCTCGCCGAGACGCTCTCGCACGAGCCGGGCTGGCGGGTCAAGCACGTCGGCCGCGCCGAGGTGCTGCCGCCCGTGCTGGCGCACGGTCTCCGGACGGCGGAGGAGCGCACCCGCGAGAACACCGGCCTGCACGTCAACCTCGCCGTCGGGTACGGCGGGCGCGGCGAGATCGTGGACGCCGTCCGCAGCATCATCTCGAAGCATCAGGAGAAGGGCGGCTCCCTCGAGGAACTCGCTGAGAGCCTGACGCCCGAACAGATCGGCGAGCACCTCTACACCGGCGGGCAGCCCGATCCCGATCTCGTCATCCGCACCTCCGGCGAGCAGCGGCTCAGCGACTTCCTGCTCTGGCAGTCGGCGCACAGCGAGTTCTACTTCGTCGAAGCCCTGGGACCCGACCTCCGCGAGGTCGACTTCCTGCGCGCGATCCGCGACTTCGGCGACCGCGATCGGCGCTTCGGCAGCTGAGACGCGCCCCCGGCATCCGTGGGAAAATCGGTCGGTGAGCGATCTCGAGTCCTACCTGGCCGGTTTCGACGTCGACCCCGGCTACCTCAACTGGGCCTCCTTCGGGCCCCTGTCGGCCGCGGTGCGGGAGGAAGCGCGTGCCGACGAGGAGGCTTCGGCCACCGGCCGTCCCTCCGGCATCGACCTCGTCGCCGGCCACGTCGACGAGGCCCGCGCGCTCGTGGCCGAGGTGCTCGCGGCGGACGCCGACGAGGTCACCCTCGTGCCGTCCACGACGGACGCCCTGTTCCATGCGCTGTTCGGCCTGTCGGGGACGGTCGTCCTCTCGCCGAACGAGTACCCGACGATCCCCGTCGCGGCCCGCCGCGCCGCCGACATCCGGGGCGCCCTCACGGTCCGCGAGCTCGATCCCGCGATCGCGAGCGTGACCCCCGACGCCGTGCGCGAGGCGCTCACCGACGAGGTCACGGCGGTGGCCGTCAGCCTCGTCGACTACCGGACCGGCTACCTCGCCGACCTGCCCGCCCTGAGGGAGGTCGTGGGCGACCGACTGCTCGTCGTCGACGCGATCCAGGGGTTCGGCGTCGTCGACGTCGACTGGGCGGCGGCCGACGTCGTCGCCGGGCACGGGTACAAGTGGGTCCGCGCCGGCCGCGGGACGGGCTTCGCGCGGTTCACGGCCCGCGCCCGGGAACGCATCGCCCCGGTGCTCGCGGGTGTCGCCGGCACCGACGCGGAACTCGGCGACCTCAAGGTGGGTCCGCCCAGGGCGGACGCCGCCGCGTACGCCGTCTCGCGGCCGGACCCGCAGGCCGCGGGTCGCCTGAGCGCCGCCCTGCGCGAGATGACGGAGGCCGGCATCCCGGCCGTCGCGGGGCTCGTCGCCGAGAACGCGCGACGGGTCATGGCGATCGCGGACGCCCACGGCATCCCGGTCCTCACCGATCGCGACCGGCACGCCGGGATCGTGGCGTTGGCCCCCGAGCCGGGGCGCGCGGGGGTCATCGCCGCCGAACTCGCCAACGCGGGTGTCATCGCGACCGTGCGGGACGGGCTCATCCGGGTCTCCCCGCACGCGGGCACCTCCGACGCCGCCTTCGACCTCCTCGAGGGCGCTCTCGCCGCCTCCCAGTCGGGTCCGATCGTCTCCCCGCCCGCCGCCGTGCTGCCGCTCCTCGGCTGACACGGAGAGTTCACGCATCCGACACATCCGGCGGCGTGTCGCGGCGCCGCCGTGTCGCTCGGGGCGCCTACGTTCATCCCAACGGGCAAAGCGCCTGTTCGAGTCGGCCTCTCACGACTCGTGACCCCAGGTCGACTCGTGACTGCCGGGTGGGTTCCACCCGGGGCGGGAGTGGGTTGTGGCCACACGAGCACCTGAGAAGCAGCAGCACCAGGACGGGACCGCGGACGCGGCCCAGGACCAGGATCTCCGCACGTACGTGCTGGACACCTCCGTCCTGCTGAGCGATCCGCGCGCGCTGTTCCGCTTCGCCGAGCATTCCGTCGTGCTGCCGGTCGTCGTCGTCACGGAGCTCGAGCGCAAGCGTCACGATCCCGAAATCGGCTACTTCGCCCGCCAGGCCCTCCGCCACCTCGACGAGCTGCGGGTCGAACACGGCCGACTCGACTTCCCCGTGCCGGTCGGCGCCGGCGGGACGCTCCGCGTGGAGCTCACGAACACCGACCCCACCGTCCTCCCCGCGGGGATGCGGCTGGGCGACAACGACACCCGCATCCTCTCCGTCGCGATGCACCTGAGCCAGGAGGGTCAGGCGGTCACGGTCGTCTCGAAGGACCTCCCCATGCGGGTGAAGGCCGCCTCGCTCGGTCTGCACGCCGAGGAGTACCTGGCCGAACAGGCCGTCGACTCGGGATGGACCGGTATCGCCTCGATCGACCTGTCGGGCGACGAGGTCAGCGACCTCTACGACAGCGAGGTGGGTGTCAGCGAGGACGTGCGCGGGCTCCCCGTCAACACCGGTCTCGTCATCCACTCCGAGCGCGGCTCCGCCCTCGGCCGGGTCACCGGCGACGGTTCCTACCGCCTCGTTCGGGGGGATCGCGACGTCTTCGGCCTGCACGGGCGTTCCGCCGAGCAGCGCATCGCGATCGACCTCCTGCTCGACCCGGAGGTCGGCATCGTCTCGCTGGGCGGCCGAGCCGGCACCGGCAAGTCGGCGCTCGCCCTGTGCGCGGGACTGGAGTCGGTGCTCGAGAAGCAGCAGCAGAAGAAGATCATCGTCTTCCGACCGCTGTTCGCGGTGGGCGGTCAGGAGCTCGGTTACCTGCCCGGCGACCAGCAGGAGAAGATGAACCCGTGGGGGCAGGCGGTCTTCGACACCCTCGGGTCCGTCGTCACCGGCAACGTCCTCGAAGAAGTCGTGGCGCGGGGGATGCTCGAGGTCATGCCGCTCACGCACATCCGCGGTCGGTCGCTCCACGATGCGTTCGTCATCGTCGACGAGGCCCAGTCTCTCGAGCGCAACGTCCTGCTGACGGTCCTCAGCCGCATCGGCCAGAACTCGCGCGTCGTCCTCACCCACGACGTGGGGCAGCGCGACAACCTGCGGGTCGGCCGTCACGACGGCATCGCGTCGGTCATCGAGACCCTCAAGGGCCACGACCTGTTCGGCCACGTGACCCTCGTGCGGTCGGAGCGCTCGGCGATCGCCGCACTCGTCACCGACCTGTTGGAGGCCGGCGAGCTGAGCTGACCCCGTCCGTACCGGCGACGCCCCCGACCGATCGGCCGGGGGCGTCGCCGTGTCCGTCGCTCACTCCCAGCGGTATCCCTCGCCGCGGACCGTCACGATGTGGTCGGCGCCGAGCTTCGCACGGAGGTAGCGGACGTAGACGTCGACGACGTTCGAACCCGGGTCGAAGTCGAGACCCCAGACACGGCTCAGCAGCACCTCGCGCGTGAGGACGTCGCCGGGGTTGCGCAGGAACTGCTCGGCGAGGGCGAACTCGCGGGACGACAGCTCGACGTCCCGTCCGTCGACGGTGGCCCGCCGGCCGAGGATGTCGAGCGTCACCCCGCCGCGCGTGAGGGTGGTCGGCGCGCTCGCGGCGCTGTCGCGCAGGCGCGAGCGGACCCGCGCCATGAGCTCGGCGACCGCGAACGGCTTGGGGACGTAGTCGCTGGCCCCGGCATCCAACCCTTCGATCGTGTCGCTCGTGCCGCTGCGGGCCGTCAGCATGATCACCGGTGTCGTGTCGCCCGAGCCGCGCAGCTCGCGGAGGACGTCGAAACCGTCCATCGTCGGCAGCCCGACGTCGAGGACGATGAGGTCGATCTCGCCCGCCAGCGCGATCTCGAGGGCCTCGGGGCCGTCGTCGGCCCCCACGGCCTCGTAGCCCTCGGCGTGCACGGCGCGCGAGACGAGCGAGACGATGTGCGGTTCGTCGTCGACGATCAGGATGCGGGTCATTCAGTGGCCTCTCGCTGCAGGAGGACGTCGCCGGCGCGGATCGGGGACGGCAGGGCGCCCCGGGTGCCGGTCGGGATCTCCAGGGTGAACGTAGCACCGCCGCCGGGGGTGTCCGCCACGGCGCAGTGCCCGCCGTGCGCCTTCGCGATCGCATCGACGATCGCGAGTCCCAATCCGGAACCGCCGACGTGGCGCTTGCCGGTGCCGCGGTCGAAGCGGCGGAAGATGCGGTGACGGACGGCCGGGGGGATGCCGGGGCCGTGATCGCGCACCCAGAGCTGCGCGCCGCCGGCGTGGACGGCGCTGCCGATCTCGATCGCGGTGCCGGCGGGGGAGTACTTGGTCGCGTTGTCGGCCAGCTGCAGCCACGCCTGCAGCAGGCGGTCGCCGTCGGCGCGGATGACCCCGTCCGCGCACTGCTCGACGCGCCACGCGTGATCGCCGATGACCCCGACCATCTCGAAGACCCGCTGCGTGAGGGCGGCCAGGTCGACGTCCCCCGTCGACAACTGACCGCCCTCGACCGCGGCCAGCACGTCGATGTCGCCGATGAGGCGTGTCATGCGGTCCAGCTCCGCCATCCCGAGGGAGCGGATCGCCTCGACGTCGTCGGGGTCGGCGGCATCCATCATCTCGAGGTGACCGCGCACGATCGTGATGGGCGTCTTCAGCTCGTGACGCACGTCGTCCAGCAGGCGTCGCTGGTTCTCGAACGCCCCCTCGACCGTGTCACCCGAGGGGAGGGATGCCGCACCCCGCCGTTCGAGCACTGCCCACCCCACGACGCCCACGCCCGCAAGGGCGGGGACGGCGGTCGCGCCCCACACGAGCGCGGTCCAGCCGGCTGCCTGCGGGGCGGTGAGCAGGACGACGACGAACGCCGCCGCACCCACGCCGACGAGGCCCGCCGCGGCGACCGCGAGAAGGATCCCGAGTCCCGGCGTGCCCCGTCGCGGTGGTGCGGCGGCGCTGTTCACGCTCCGATTATCAACCAGGGTGGGTCATCGAGAGGAGGTCGAGCTTCTCGTCGAGCTGCTGCTCGGTGAGCTCGCCCCGTTCGACGTACCCGAGCTCGATCACCGCGTCGCGCACCGTGATCCCCTTGGCGACCGAGTGCTTCGCGATCTTCGCGGCGGCCTCGTAGCCGATGAGCTTGTTGAGCGGGGTCACGATCGACGGCGACATGCCGGCGTAGGCCGCTGCGCGCTCCTCGTTCGCCACGAGACCCGACACGGTCTTGTCGGCGAGGACCCGCATCGCGTTGGAGAGCAGTCGGATCGACTCGAGCAGGGCCGTGCCCATGACGGGGATCGCGACGTTCAGTTCGAAGGACCCGGATGCCCCGGCCCAGGCGACCGTCGCGTCGTTGCCGATGACGCGGGCGGCGACCATGAGGGTCGCCTCCGGGACGACCGGGTTGACCTTGCCCGGCATGATCGACGAGCCCGGCTGCAGGTCGGGGATGTGGAGCTCGCCGAGACCGGTGTTCGGCCCCGATCCCATCCAGCGGATGTCGTTGTTGATCTTCGTCAGCGAGACGGCGATGGTGCGCAGGGCGCCCGAGGCCTCGACGAGCCCGTCGCGGTTGGCCTGCGCCTCGAAGTGGTCGTTCGCCTCGGTGATCGGCAGTTCGGTCTCGGCCGCGAGCAGCGCGATGACCTTCTGCGGGAACCCGAGGGGCGTGTTGATGCCGGTGCCGACGGCGGTGCCGCCGAGCGGGACCTCGCCGACGCGGGGGAGGACCGACTGCACGCGCTCGATGCCGAGACGCATCTGACGCGCGTACCCGCCGAACTCCTGGCCGAGCGTGACCGGGGTGGCGTCCATCAGGTGGGTGCGGCCGCTCTTGACGACGCTCTTCCACGCCTCGGCCTTCTCCTCGAGCGCCACGGCGAGGTGGTCGAGGGCGGGGATGAGGTCGTCGATCAGGGCCTGCGTGACGGCGATGTGGACCGACGTGGGGAACACGTCGTTCGACGACTGCGAGGCGTTGACGTGGTCGTTGGGGTGGACGGGAGCGCCGAGCTTGCGGGTCGCGAGGGTGGCGAGCACCTCGTTCATGTTCATGTTCGAGGAGGTGCCCGAGCCGGTCTGGTACGTGTCCACCGGGAAGTGCTCGTCGTACGCGCCGGTGACGACCTCGTCCGCCGCCCAGGCGATCGCGTCGGCGATGGCGCCGTCGAGGGTGCCGAGCTCTTTGTTGGCGAGCGCGGCCGCCTTCTTGATGCGTGCCAGGGCCGCGATCTGCGTCGACTCGAGGCCGGAGCCCGAGATCGGGAAGTTCTCCACCGCGCGCTGAGTCTGCGCGGCGTAGAGCGCGTCCTTCGGAACACGCACCTCGCCCATCGTGTCGTGCTCGATACGGTACTCGGTCGGCTCAGTCATGGTCGTTCACGTCCTCGTTTCAGTGACTGTCGTGCGGGGGATTGAGCTCAGGCGACGTCGCCCACGACGACGTCGGGGATCGCCGTGCCGTCGGCGAGGCGGTAGTTGGCGCCGACGATCGCGACGCGACCCTCCGCGACGGCCTCGCTGATGAGCTCGGACGAGCGCAGGATGCCGGCGACGGTGTCGCGGAGGTGCTCGCGGCCGACCTCTTCGGCATCCACCGTCTGCGCCGTGGCGCCCTCGTGGGCGGTGAGCACGCGTCGGACGGCCGGGACGATGGGGGCCACCTGTCGCCAGATGTTCGCGGGCAGGGCGGGCGCATCCGCCGCGGTCGAGTCGATGGCCGCGCGCACGGCGCCGCACTCGTCGTGGCCGAGGACGACGATGAGCGGGACGTTCAGCACGGCGACGGCGTACTCGAGGCTGCCGACGACCGAGTCGGAGACGACCTGGCCGGCGTTGCGGATGACGAACAGGTCACCGAGGCCCTCGTCGAAGATGATCTCGGCGGCCAGTCGCGAGTCGGAGCAGCCGAACAGGGCAGCGGTCGGACGCTGCGCGTGTGCGAGTTCGTGACGGCGTTCGGCGTCCTGCCGGGGATGCCGCGGCTCACCGGCGACGAATCTCCGGTTGCCCTCCAGCATGGCCGTCCAGACGTCTGCGGGGGTCGTCGTGCTCAACGGAGCTCCTCTCTCAGGGTGCGGATCTGGTCGCCCAGGCTCGCGGCGACGGTCTCGGCGGCGCCGCGGTCAGTGGAGGCTGCCAGGCCGATGACGACGGTGTCGGTGCCGGCCGTGGTGGCGAGGGCGTAGTCGATGGTGTCGACGGCGCTGGGGAGGTCGTAGACGTCCCACTCGATGCCGTCGATCGTGGTCGTCCCGGTCGGGGCGTACCCGCCGAGCTCCCTCGAGACCCAGCCCTCCGGCGGGGCGAAGGCCTGCGTCACCTCGACGTAGCCGGTCGACGGCGCGTAGACGACGCGCCATTCGCCGCCCTCGACCTTCGCGGAGTTCACGCGCCACTCGTCGGGCGCGCTGGGGACGATCACACCGTGCCCGGCGGTCCGCTCCGCCTCTGCGGCGGCGGCAGGGACGTCGGCCTCGGGGATGTCGGCGGGGGTGCCGCGGGGGACCCCGAGGTAGACGACGGCCATGATGCCGACGCACACGATGAGCGCGGCGATGAGGTTGCGGAAGGTCTTGCTCGAGCGGTAGCGCTCGGAGGCCGCGGCTTTGCGCGCGGCGGTCTCCTCGGGTGTCTCGGGTCGGCCGAGCTCGGCGACGATGCGGGGCCGGGCCATCAGGGCGCCGTTCCGCCGTCGGGACGCGCCTCGTCGAGGCGTCGCTTCGCGCCGAGCAGCCATTCCTCGCAGCGGGCGGCGAGGGCCTCGCCGCGGGTCCAGAGGGCGAGCGACTCCTCGAGGGTGGGGGAGCCCTGCTCCAGCTGTGCGACCACCTGCACGAGTTCGTCGCGGGCCTGCTCGAAGGAGAGGGTCGACACATCCCCGGCGTCGGTCGTCATGGCCTCCATCCTAGTTCGCGGGTGACGGGCCTTCCGCCCCGGCCTCCGACACCTCGCCGGACGAGCGCGCCGCGAAGGAGCCGCGACCGACGGTGACGACGACGTCCGTGCCGACGGGGGCCTGCGCGGCGTCGCGGACGATGGCGCCGCCCGGCAGGTGCGCGATCGCGTACCCGCGGTCGAGGGTCGCACCGGGGGAGAGGGCGCGCAGCGACGCCCGCAGCTCCGCCGTCGTGCGGGCCGCGGCATCCCATCGCCGTCGCATGACGTCGCGCCCGCGCGACGACAGCGCCACGACCTCCTGGGCGCGACCGGTGAGCATCGACTCGGGGTCCCGCAGCACGGGACGCGAGCGCAGCTGTGCGAGCGCGGCGATGTCGTGCGACACGCGCTGGGTCAGGCGTGTGCGGGCGCGGCTGCGCAGCTGCTGTACGAGCGCGCGCTGCTCGGACACGTCGGGCACGACGCGCTTGGCCGCGTCGGTCGGGGTCGACGCACGCAGGTCGGCGACCTCGTCGAGGAGCGGGTGGTCGTTCTCGTGCCCGATCGCCGAGACGACGGGGGTGGATGCCGCGGCCACCGCGCGGACGAGCCGCTCGTCGCTGAACCCCAGCAGCGACTGCGGGTCGCCACCGCCGCGGGCGACGATGATGACGTCGACCTCGGGATCGGCGTCGAGGGTGCGGAGGGCGGCGAGGGTCTCGGGGACGCAGCGGTCACCCTGGACGGCGGCGTACACGGTGCGGAAGACGACGTGCGGCCAGCGCAGCTCGGCGTTGCGGTGCACGTCCTTCTCGGCGTCGCTGCGCTCGCCCGTGATCAGTCCGATCACGTGGGGGAGGAAGGGGAGGGGCTTCTTGCGTGCGGGATCGAACAGGCCCTCGGCCCGGAGCGTGGCGCGGAGGCGTTCGAGCCGCTCGAGCTGGTCGCCGAGGCCGGTGTGGCGCATCGACGAGACCGTGAAGGTGAAATCCCCGGTCTTCGTGAAGTAGTCCGCCTTGACGCAGGCGATCACGCGGTCGCCGATCTTCAGGTCGTCGGGGGTGCGCTGCAGCGTCGAGGACCACATCCGGAACGAGAGCATGCCGTCGCCGGCGGCATCCTTCAGGCGTCCGAAGACGTGACCGCCCCGCAGGTTCCAGGCCGTGATCTCGCCCTCGACCCAGACCGACCCCCACTTCTGGACGAAGTCGCGGATGGTCTCGTTCAGTCGGGAGACCGAGGTCGGCGTGTCGGGGGAGGAGTCCCGCGGGTGCACGGCGTCCGGCGGCGGGACGGCGCCCGGCTCGGTCTGGAAAGTCGTCACGGACACCCATCTTGCTGCACACGTCCCCCACCCAGCCGGGGCTTCGTACAATCGAGGGGTGACCTCACCTGCCGTTTCGCTGCCGATGCCCCGAATCCCGGGAGCCCGCGGGCGGCTCGTCGACATCCCCGTCCAGGGCTCCAAGCGCGTCCTCCTCGCTGCTCCGCGCGGCTACTGCGCGGGCGTGGACCGCGCCGTCATCGCGGTGGAGAAGGCGCTCGAGCGCTACGGCGCGCCCGTCTACGTGCGCAAGCAGATCGTCCACAACATCCACGTCGTGACCGAGCTCGAGTCGATGGGCGCGATCTTCGTCGACGAGGTCGACGAGGTCCCGGAGGGCGCGCACGTCGTCTTCAGCGCGCACGGCGTCTCGCCCGCGGTCGTGAACGCCGCCGCCGACCGCGGACTGCAGGCCATCGACGCGACCTGCCCGCTCGTCACCAAGGTGCACCGCGAGGCCGTGCGGTTCGCACGCGACGACTTCGAGATCCTCCTCATCGGGCACGACGGTCACGAAGAGGTCGAGGGGACCGCCGGTGAGGCGCCCGACCACGTCACCGTCGTCAACTCGCCCGAAGAGGCCGACACCGTCGAGGTGAAGGACCCCGACAAGGTCGTGTGGCTCTCGCAGACGACGCTGTCGGTCGACGAGACGATGGACACCGTCCGCCGCCTCCGCGAGCGATTCCCCAACCTCCAGGATCCGCCCTCCGACGACATCTGCTACGCGACGCAGAACCGTCAGGTCGCGATCAAGAAGGTCGCGAAGGATGCCGACCTCGTCATCGTCGTGGGCTCGGCCAACTCGTCCAACAGCGTCCGGCTCGTCGAGGTCGCCCTCGAATACGGCGCGAAGGCGGCGTACCGCGTCGACTACGCCCACGAGATCAAGCAGGAGTGGCTCGACGGCGTCGAGACCGTCGGTGTCACCTCGGGCGCGTCAGTCCCCGAGGTGCTCGTGACCGAGGTCCTCGAGGACCTCGCCGGCGCGGGGTACCGGGATGTCGCCGAGGTGAAGACGGCGGAGGAGGACCTCATGTTCTCGCTGCCGAAGGAACTCCGTCAGGACCGCTCCGGCCGCCCCGACGACCGTGCCCTCGGGGGACGGACCCGCCCGTGAGCGACGACCCCCGACCGCGACCGCAGTACGGGGAGTACGCGACGCCCGAGCAGCAGCGCGCCGCGATACGGCAGCCGGAGCTGGAACCGGCGGCACCCGTCGACCCGCCGCATCCGCCCACCGCCCCGGCGACGACCGTGGCGGCTCGTCCGACGCGGATGGCGGACCGCATCATCACCGTGGCGCTCCTGGCCTACGGCCTCGTGACCGTCATCGGCGCCATCCCGCAACTGGTGG
Organism: Microbacterium gawkjiense; assembly: GCF_031932225.1. Taxonomy (NCBI): domain Bacteria; kingdom Bacillati; phylum Actinomycetota; class Actinomycetes; order Micrococcales; family Microbacteriaceae; genus Microbacterium; species Microbacterium gawkjiense. The sequence goes on along the minus strand of NZ_JAUZVV010000002.1, from coordinate 712,540 downwards.
ACTTCACGTCGTTCGCGAAGACCTGGATGGAAGTCGCCGGCGTCGACGGCGAGTTCACCAACACGGCGCAGGGCGCGCTGTGGGGCGGGGTCGGCGCGACCGTCTTCGCGGTGGGCTGGGTTCTCACCGCGGGGTTGTCGTGGTGGTCGCTCGCGAAGGGCCGCGCGAGCTGGTGGATCCCGCTCGTCGGCGCCATCGTCACGTTCGTGATTGTGAGCGTCTGCCTCGTGATCCCGATCTTCGGCGACCCGGGCCTCGTGCGGGGCCTCGCGCTCGGTTCCTAGCACCTGGTACTTTTACGGCTGCTGCGGGTGTTCCCTCGCGTGCGTCATCTCGGGAGGGGAATCGTGACCGGCACACCCCGGAGGATCGCCTCCACCGCCGTCGCTCTGGCCGCGACGATCGGTCTGCTTCTGGCCGGCGGGCCCGCCGCGGCGGCATCCACTCCCGCAGCGACCCCCGTCGCCGCGACCCCCGCGCCGACCGCCGCGGCCCTGACCGCGGGCACGGTGGCCGTCACCGGAACCCCCGCCGTCGGGGCGAAGCTCGCGGCGACCGTCGTCGGGTTCGGCCCCGCTCCCGTCACCGTCGCCTACCAGTGGATGCGCGGGGGAGCCGTGCTTCCCGGCGCCACGGGGGCGACGTACACCCCCGCGACCGCCGATGCCGGCGCGACCCTGTCGGTCCGCGTGACCGTCGCCAAGACCGGGTATACGTCCCTCGTGCGGACGAGCGCGGGGGTGGTCGTGGCGCGCCTTCTGACGCCGCCGTCCGCCGTCACGATCTCGGGCGCGGGCACCGTCGGCGCCACGCTGACGGCGGCCCCCGGCACCTGGGCTCCCGCGGGGACCGCACTCGCGTACCAGTGGCTCCGCGGCGGCGCCCCGATCGCGGGAGCGACGGCGCGCACGTACCGTCTGGTCGGAGCGGATGCCGGTACCACCGTCGCGGTGCGCGTCACCGGCACGAAGGCGGGCTACACCCCGGCCGTTCGCACCTCCGCCGGGATCGGCGTGCTCGCCCCCTTCACGTCGACACCGAAGCCGACCATCACGGGGACTGCCGCGGCGGGCAAGACGCTCACCGTGAGCCCGGGTTCGTGGCGACCGGCGCCCGAGCAGCTGAAGGTGCAGTGGCGGGTTGACGGCGGAGCGATCGAGGGCGCTACCGGGACGAGCTGGGAGGTCCCGACGTGGGCCGCCGGCCGCTCGGTCAGCGTCTCCGTGACCGCCGTCAAGAAGAATCATCGGAGCGTCACGACGACCTCGGCGGGCAAAACCGTGGCCCTCTCGCTCGGGTCCGTGATGACCCCCGGGACGACCCTCCGTCCAGGCATGATGCTCACCTCACCCGACGGTCGCTACACGTTCGGGCTGCGCGGCGACGGCAATGTGGCGCTCACGCGCGACTACGCCCTCGTGAGGACTGCGCGGACGACCGGCACCTTCGACGCCAGCCTCCTCTTCTCGGGCGACGGGGAGCTGCTCCTGCTCGACGAGCGCGGCGTCTCGGTGTGGTCCTCCCAGACCGCCGGGCTCGAGGCGAGGGCCGCGATCCTCGGCAACGACGGGGTGCTCCGGCTCGTCGACGGCGACGGCGACGACCTCTGGACGAGCGCGGCGATGTCCGCCCAGCCTGACGCGACAGCCGCCGGGCCGTCGGTGCCCGGCCGCTACGGGTGGGCGTACCCGCTGCGCCCCTCGGGCACCTTCACGACCTACTCGGGCCACAGCGGCGACGACATCGCCGCGCCCACCGGGACGCCCGTCTACGCGATGCGGGGCGGGACCGTCTCGGTCCGCGAGGTGTGGATCCGGACCGGCTGCCCCTCCTGGGCGCCCAACACCACGAAGCAGAAAGAGGTCGTCGTGACCTCGACGGTCGACGGGATGCGGCTCGAGCAGGTGTACGCCCACCTCAGCGCCTTCTCGGTGAAGACGGGTCAGACCGTCGCCGCCGGACAGCGGATCGGGTCCGTCGGTTCCACGGGGTGTTCGACCGGCCCCCACCTGCACACCGCCTTCACCGTCGACGGGGTGCGCTACGCCCTGTACCCGCGTGACGTCCTGGGCACCGCCCGGTACTGAGCCCGACACGAAACCCCGGTCCGTGCGGACCGGGGTTTCGTCGTGGGGGTCGCTCTGCTCAGACGCCGAGCGACTTGCCGGCCGAGCCGAGCTGCTGCGTAGCGGCGACGACACGCTCGGCCATCGCGGACTCGGCGACCTTGCCCCAGGCGCGCGGGTCGTACAGCTTCTTGTTGCCGACCTCCCCGTCGAGCTTCAGGACGCCCTCGTAGTTCGACAGCATGTAACCGGCGACCGAGCGCGTGAAGGCGTACTGGGTGTCGGTGTCGATGTTCATCTTCACGACGCCGTTGCTCACCGCGAGGGCGATCTCCTCGTCGGACGAGCCGCTGCCGCCGTGGAAGACGAGGTCGAGCGGCTTCGGGCCGGTGCCGAAGTGCGCGGCGATGCCCTCCTGGATCTCGCCCAGGAGCTCGGGGCGGAGCTTCACGCCGCCCGGCTTGTACACGCCGTGGACGTTGCCGAAGGTCAGCGCCGAGATGTAGCGGCCGTTCTCGCCGAGGCCGAGCGCCTCGACGGCCTTCGTCACGTCGGCGACGGTCGTGTACAGGGCGTCGTTCGAGCCCTCGTGCGCGACGCCGTCCTCCTCGCCCCCGACGACGCCGACCTCGATCTCGAGGATGGCGTTGATGTTCTTCATGCGCGGGAGCAGATCCTGCGCGATCTGGATGTTCTCATCCAGCGGCACCGCCGATCCGTCCCACATGTGCGACTGGAAGATCGGGTTGCGACCGGCCTTGACCTCGGCCTCGGAAGCCTCGATGAGGGGGAGGACGAAGCCGGGGAGAGCGTCCTTCGGGCAGTGGTCGGTGTGGAGGGCGACAGTGATCGGGTAGTTCTTCGCGACCTCGGTGACGTACTTCGCGAAGGCCAGGGCGCCGGTGGCGCGGCCCTTGACCGTGTGGCCGGCGAAGTAGTCGGCGCCGCCGGTGGTGACCTGGAGGATGCCGTCGGAGCCGGCCTCGGTCAGGCCCTGGAGGACCGCGTTGATGGTCTGCGAGCTCGAGACGTTGATCGCGGGGTAGGCGAATCCGCCTGCCTTCGCGCGATCCAGCATGTCGGCGTACTGGTCAGGGGTGGCGACGGGCATGTGAGCTCCTCGGGAAGGGGTGTGGATTCAGGCCAACTCTATCGAAGGGTCGGCATCCGCTCCGGTTCGGCGTCGCCCTGCGCATCACGCGGGGCCGCTCTCTTCACCGATGGAAAGATTCGGCATTCCTTCGTGTCCATCACCACGGAATCCGGGGGGCGGGAGGGAGGCCGGGCCTAGGCTGAGCCCATGGTGAGCCTGACTGCCGACATGAGTCCGCTGCATCCCGACCGCAACCTCGCGCTGGAGCTGGTCCGCGCGACCGAGGCTGCCGCGATCCGCTCCGTCCCATTCATCGGGCGCGGCAAGAAGGAGCTCGCCGACGGCGCGGCCGTCGACGCCATGCGCGCCTTCCTCACGACGGTCAACTTCGACGGCGTCATCGTTATCGGCGAGGGCGAGAAGGACAACGCCCCCATGCTCTTCAACGGCGAGCGTGTCGGTACCGGGCGCGGACCGCAGTGCGACATCGCCGTCGACCCCATCGATGGCACGACGCTCACCGCCGAAGGGCGCAACAACGCCCTGTCGGTCATCGCCGTGGCCGACCGCGGGGCGATGCTCGACGCCTCGACGGTCTTCTACATGGACAAGATCGTGACCGGCCCCGCCGGCGTCGGCGTGGTCGACATCCGCCTGCCGATCGCCGAGAACATCCGTCGCCTCGCGAAGGCGCTCGACAAGCCCGTCGACGAACTCGTTGTCTCGGTCCTGAACCGGCCGCGCCACGCGAAGCTCATCGAGGAGATCCGCGAGGCCGGCGCCGGCACGCGACTGATGAGCGACGGCGACGTCGCCGGCGGCATCAACGCCGCGCGGCACAACGCCCGCACCGACATGTGCGTCGGGATCGGCGGCAGCCCCGAAGGCATCGTGACGGCCTGCGCGATCAAGGCGCTCGGGGGTCACATCCAGGGGCGGCTGTGGGCGCGCGACGACGACGAGAAGCAGCGGGGCATCGATGCGGGTCTCCGGCTCGACGACCACGTGTACGAAGCGGACGACCTCGTCCGCGGGAACAACACCCTTTTCGTCGCGACCGGTGTCACCAACGGCGAACTGGTCGCGGGGGTGCGCCGGGTGGGCGACTTCGTCTACACCGAGAGCGTGGTCCTGCGCGGGGCTTCGGGCACGTTGCGACGGATCTCGTCGGAGCACCTCACCTCGAAGTGGCTCTGACCCGACCGGTCGCCGAGGCGTCGTAGCGGACACGCGCGCTGAGCGTCAACCCAGGATCCGGCGCGACCCCTCTGGCACAATGGACCGTGGTGTCAGCTGTCCCCGGCACTCGCCACCGCCCCCAGGAGTTCACATGTCGACCGCATCCAGTGACCCGCGCACGGGCCAGCTCTCGCTCACGGGTCACCTTCCCGTCACGCCGACGGGCCAGATCCCGATCGTGGGTCAGGTGACCGGCGGGGTGCGTCCGGCGACCGCCCCGATCCCGGTGGTCGACGACCCGGCGCGCCGTCCCGACGTCCTCCTGCGCCGTCGCATGCCCCCCGGGCACGAAGTGAACGCGTGGTGGCTCATCGGCGCGTTCCTCGCCGTGTCCATCGGCGTCGTGGGTCTCATGACCTTCTTCCCCTCCTGAGCGCTCAGTCGCTCGCGAGGCGTCCGCGCAGTTCGCCGAGATCGGCCGACTGCTCGCGATCCTCGAGCAGTTCGGGCGCCGTGAGTCGGCGGGTCGTCGACTCGATCGTGGTCGGAGACGGCAGCGCCTCGAGCTGCGTGTCGTCGATCCCTGGGAATCGCCGGGCGCTCACCAGGACGCGGGTCTCCAGCGACCCGGCGAACCGGTTGTAGCTGTCGACGGTGCGCTCGATCGCGCGCCGGAGATCGTCGGCGTGACCGGCGAGCGAGCCGAGGCGGTGGTACAGCTCGTTGCCGAGATCGAACAGCCGGCGCGCCTCGGTGGACACGTCCTGCTGCGTCCACGTGTAGGCGACGGTCTTGAGGACCGCCCACAGGTTCACGGGGGAGGCGAGGGCGACCCGCCGACCGAACGCGTACTCGAGGAGGGCTGGGTCCTCCTCGAGGGCGGCGGCGAGCAGCGACTCGCTCGGGATGAAGCAGACGACGAATTCGGGGCTCGACGGCATCCCGGCCCAGTACTTCTTCTTGGCCAGCGCGTCGATGTGGCCGCGCACGGCGGCGACGTGCCGGGCGAGCAGTCTGCTGCGCCGTGCGGCCTCCTCACCGACGGCGGTCACGGGGATGGCGCTGGCCTCGAGATAGGCGTCGAACGGTGCCTTCGCGTCGACCGCCAGCGCCTTGTCGCCGGGGAGCCGGACGATCATGTCGGGGCGTCCGGCCCCGGCATCCGTCGAGATCGAGGTCTGCGTGTCGAAGTCGACGTAACGCGTGAGACCCGCGGACTCGACGATGCGGCGCAGGTGCGTCTCGCCCCACACACCGCGCGCGCCGTTGGAACGCAGAGCGCCGGCGAGTGACTCGGTCGTGGCCCGCAGCGCCTCGTCGGACTCCTGGGCGCGGCGCAGCTGCTCGGCCAGCGACCCGAACTGCTCCTGCCGGTCGCGCTCGAGGTGATCGACCTTCTGCTGCATCGCGGCGAGGGTCTCCTGCACGGGGGCGAGCGCGCGCAGCACCGTCTGCTCGCGGCGTTCCCGCTCGTCGCGCGCGGCCTGCTCGGCGTGGATGCGGGCCGTCACGTCGCGGTGGAGCGAACGCTGCTGGTCGAGCTGGACCTGCAGGGCGTCGCGGGCCGCCTCGGCCGCCGAGGCCTGCGCCTGGAGCGCGCCCCGCCGCCCGGCTTCACGAGCCGAGACGACCGCGCCCGCGGCGACGGCGCCGGCGAGGAGGCAGAGCACGGCGAGTACGACGGAGAAGACGGCATCCATGTCCGTCATGGTGCCCCACGCCTCCGACATCCGTCGGCGCCGCGCGGGCGAGGGGTCTCAGGCGGCGGTGGCGGGCACGGCGGAGGGGATCTGCGGGATGCGGACGCCCAGGAGCATCGCGAGCTCGACGAGGTCGCCCGCCCCGGCGCGGGCGGCCGCATCGATGACGATCTGCGCGCACGCGAGCGCGTCGGCGGCGGCGTCGTGGTGGGCGAAGTCGAGGTGGCCGGCGGCCGCGGCGACGAAGGGGAGCCGGTACGACGGGAGGTCGTACGTCTTGCGCGCGACGTGCAGGCTGCAGAGGTAGCGGGCCTCCGGCGGGACGTGACCGGTGACCTCGCATGCCGTGCGGAGGACCCGCATGTCGAAGCCGGCGTTGTGGGCGACGAGGATGTCGTCGCCGACGAAATCGAGCAGGCGCGGCAGCTGCTCCGTCCAGGTGGGGGCCGTCACGACATCGGACTCGCGGATCCCGTGGATGCCGACGTTGACCTCGAAGAAGCGGTCGTGGCCGGCCGGGGGGCGGATCAGCCAGCCCTCCGAGGCGACCACGCGACCGCCCCGGACCCGGGCCACTCCCACGGCGCACGCCGAGGCGTTGGAGGGATTCGCCGTCTCGAAGTCGATCGCGGTGAAGTCCAAGGGCATGCCCTCACCTTCGCCGCCGGGAGGCCCGCCCCGGCGGAGGCGCGCCGCCGGGAACCGGGACCGGCGGGCGCGGCGCCGCGCGCCCGCCGCGTAGAGTGGATGCCCGTGGCTCTCACCATCGGAATCGTCGGACTGCCCAACGTCGGCAAGTCCACCCTCTTCAACGCCCTCACCAAGAACGACGTGCTCGCGGCGAACTACCCGTTCGCGACGATCGAGCCGAACGTCGGCGTGGTGAACCTGCCGGACCCCCGGCTCGACACCCTCGCGGAGATCTTCTCGTCCGAGCGCATCCTGCCCGCGACGGTGTCGTTCGTCGACATCGCCGGCATCGTGCGCGGTGCGAGCGAGGGCGAGGGCCTCGGCAACAAGTTCCTCGCCAACATCCGCGAGGCCGACGCGATCGCCCAGGTCGTCCGCGGGTTCGCCGACGACGACGTCGTCCACGTCGACGGGGCCGTGAACCCGAAGAACGACATGGAGACGATCAACGCCGAGCTCCAGCTCGCCGACCTCGAGACCCTCGAGAAGGCGATCGTGCGCTACGAGAAGGAGGTGCGCGGCAAGAAGCTCGACCCCTCGGTCCTCGAGACGGCGAAGGCCGCGCAGGAGGCGCTGCAGCGCGGCGAGCTCCTCTCGGCATCCGGGATCGATCTCTCGCCCATCCGCGAACTCGGCCTGCTCAGCGCCAAGCCGTTCATCTTCGTCTTCAACGTCGACGAGGCCGTCCTCACGGATGCCGCCCGCAAGGCGGAACTCGCCGCGCTGGTCGCGCCCGCCCAGGCCGTCTTCCTCGACGCGAAGATCGAGTCCGAGCTCGCCGAGCTCGACCCGGAGGATGCTGCCGAACTGCTCGCCTCGACCGGGCAGGACGAGTCGGGCCTGGACCAGCTCGCCCGGGTCGGGTTCGACACCCTCGGGCTGCAGACCTACCTGACGGCCGGCCCCAAGGAGGCCCGCGCCTGGACGATCGGCAAGGGATGGAAGGCGCCGCAGGCCGCCGGCGTCATCCACACCGACTTCGAGAAGGGCTTCATCAAGGCCGAAGTCATCTCGTTCGAGGATCTCGTCGCGACCGGCTCGGTCCAGGAGGCGCGGGCCAAGGGCAAGGCGCGCCTCGAGGGCAAGGACTACGTCATGCAGGACGGCGACGTCGTCGAGTTCCGCTTCAACAACTGAAGGACCTCTCCCATGTCACAGATCCAGCGCCAGGTGTTCGACGCCGAGGCTCGTGCCATCCCGTTCATCGACGAGGGGGAGGGTCCCGCCCTCGTCCTGATCCCCGCTCAGGGCCTCGACGTGGCCTACCTCGGCGGGCTCGCGAGCATCCTCGAGGAGGAGGGGTTCCGGATCGTCCGTATCGGTTCGCGGCGCCCCGGCCCCGCTGCGGTGTCGATGCACGACCTGGCGCAGGACGTCATCGACGTCCTCGACCACCTCGGGATCGCCGCGGCGTGGATCGGCGGTCACGCGTTCGGCGGCGCGGTCGCGCGGACGGTCGCCCTCGACCACCCCGGCCGGGTCAGCGGAGTCCTGCTCCTCGGTGTCGAGTCGACGCGTCCGCTCCAGGACGACGCCGCCCGCGCTCTCCAGACCGCCTTCGCCACGCCGGTCGAGGCCCCCGACGCGGATGCCGTCCGCACCCTCGTCGGCCCCGGGATCGACACCGCGCTGGCCTGGGACGTGTTCGCCCGCTCGCGCGACCTCGAGGTCGAGGACCTGCAGAGCGGCGCCCTCGCCTCCACCCCGGTCGCGGACTGGGCGACCCTCGCGGCATCCCTTCCGATCCTCATCATCCAGGGCGCCGACGACGCGATCACACCGCCGGCGAACGGCGACGATCTGCAGGCGACCGCGGCCGACCGCACGAGCGTCGTGCGGCTGCCCGGTGCCGGCCATCTCTTCCCCATGACCCACCCGGGGGAGACGGCCTTCCAGATCGAGGACTACCTCGGCTGGGACTGATCAGCGGGAGCGCCGCAGCGTCTCGCTGGGCTGCTCGCCGAACTCCGCGCGGTAGTGCTGCGCGAAGCGCGGCAGGTGGGCGAAGCCCCAGCGCCGGGCGACGTCGGCGACCGTCGTCTGCGGCGGTTCGGCGGCGACCAGTTCCGCCCGGACGGCGGCGAGACGTGCGCCGCGCACGTACGCGGCCGGTGTGGTGTCGAGCACGCGCGCGAAGGCGTTCTGCAGCCCCCGCACGCTGAGGCGCGCGGCCCGCGCGATGTCGCCGACGCTGAGGGGGTCGGCCAGGTGCGCGTCGATGAATGCGGTCGCCCGACCCACGGCATCCGTTCCGGCGCGGGTGTCGGGCCGGTCCGCGACCGATCGGATGTCGAACGCGTGCTGCGTCGCGGCGAAGACCGCATCGACGGCGGCCTGACGGATGAGGGGGTTGTGCAGCAGCTCGGGATCGTCGAAGACACGGGTGACGTGGTCGATCGTGAGGTCCCAGTGCCGTTGCAGTTCGGGGGAGAGAATGTGGGTCGCACCGAAGTGCAGTGCGGACTCGTCGTGACCGGTGAAGGCGCCGAGGGCGGGCAGATCCACGCTGAGGATGTCGGCCGTCACCTCGCGCGACCACGACTCGGCTCGCCCGGGCCGCAGCAGGAACGGCCGGCCCGCGTCGACCTCCTCGCCGTTGGTGACGGTGCGGAGGTCGCCCTCCCGGCGCCGGGCGATCGCGACCGCGCCGGTGATGGCGGACTCGACGTGCAGGTGGGTGTCGATGCCGAACGAGGTCAGCAGGAGGCGGTCGTCACCGACGATCCGCTGCCGGAGGGCGAGGGGGGAGCCGATGTCGCGGACGGCGATCCGGGTACTCAGCTGCGCGACGGCGCTCTGCACTCCTGCGGCGTCGCTCGCGACGATGGTCTCGTCGCGGACCTTCGGATCGACGTCAACGCCCATGCCGCATTCTCCTGCCGACCCGGCGCCGGATCACCCGATCCGCTCCGATGACCCTACCCCGGCCGCGGCGCTTCCCTGCGGCTCGGGCACGAGGTAGAGGCCGGAGGGGGAATTCGCGACGTAGCTGAGCGCGTCGAGCCAGGCGGGGTTGAGGCTCGGCTGCCGGCTTCCGAAGTATTGGAAGTTCAGGTCGGCGCCCGGGTGGAGCCAGACGACCTGTCGGCCGTCGCCGAGGCTCTGGTCGTTGCGCCACATGAACGTGAACGACTCGCCTCGGCGCAGTTTGGTCGTGATGACCACCTGCAGGTGGGCGAGCACCCGGTCCTCGAAATCGACACGGATGCGTTCGTTGTAGATGAACTTTCCCACGGTGCTCCTCCTGCGGTGGTGTATCCATTATGCGCACGGGTATCCGTTTTGCGCACATCGATCCGGCCGGCCCGGAGACCGCGGGGGGATCATAGGATGAGACCCGTGCACCGGTGTGAGGAGACCCCATGACCGTGCTCGAGGAGCACTTCCGCTCCGCGGACCTCGGCGAGGCCGAGGCCTACATCCGGCGCAGTTACGGCAACGCCCAACTCGACGCCGACGACCTCGTCTTCGAGGAATCGAGCACCGGCGACGAGCGGTTCGGTCTCCGCCGGCTGCACGTGGAGGGCGGCTACAGCGCGTCCTGCGAGCTCGAGGCCGTCATCGTCGTGCAGAGCGACGACCGCTACGAATGGGAGGTCGACGGCGTCCGAGGCACCGCCGAGGATCCCGTGCTGTTCCAGCCGGGGACACTGGACTGCCGACTCCAGGACGCCCGGGTCCGTGTCGTCGCGTTCCCCGTCGAGGTCCTGACGGACGTTGCGCGGACCGTGTACAACGACGACACCTTGACGCTGCGATTCGGCGGTACCGCCCCGTCCACTCCGGCTCTCTCCCGGGCGTGGCGCTCCGCCGCAGCGCTGGCGTTCGACACCGAGTCCCTCCTCGGCAACGACCTCGTCCGCGCGTCCGTCTTCCGCTCGCTCGCGGTCACCACCCTCGAAACGTTCGCCGCCGTCGAGGATGCCCGCGTCCGGCGCGAGACGATCGCGCAGCAGCAGGCCGCCTACCGGACGGCAGTGGCCTTCCTCGAGGACCACGCCTCGCTGCCGATCACGATCGACGACGCCGCCGCTGCGGCGGGTGTCGGCTCGGCGGCGCTGGACCGCGCGTTCCGCACCCACTCCGTTCCGGGACGCACCCCCGCAGAGCACCTGACGGCGGTCCGGCTGGATGCCGCGCACGCCGACATTCTGCGCGCCCCGCTCGACGGGACGGTGACCGTCGCCGAGATCGCCTCACGCTGGGGGTTCACCGAGACGGGGCTCACCCGTCACCACCTGCGGAGCTACGGGACGACGCCCCACGAGCTCCTCGGGCTCTGACGCGCGCGGGTCAGTCCTCGTCGGCCTCGGGTTGACCCGGTCCGGGCCCGGGGCGGGCGACCGCGTCGTCGGCGATGTCGATGCGCGTCACCCCGTCGTGCTCGCTCACCCGGACGTCGTACTCCGCACTCGGTGCGCCACGGTCCTCGGGCTTGTCGACTCCTGCGGTCTCGTCGGTCATCGCCGGTCCTCTCGTCGTGTCGTGCGTGAACGCTATCCCGCAGCCCGTCGCGTCGTGCCCGCCTTGCGCCGAACGGGGCCGGTCGCTAGCGCCGGTCGCACAGACCTCCCGCACAGCCGGACGCGGGAGAATCGAGGCATGCGCGTCCTCTCGTCCCTCCCCGCCTCCGTCCGCGCCGCCCTCGCCGGCATCGTCGTCGCTCTGGCGGCGGTCCTGACCGTCGCGAACCCCGCCGCAGCGCACGACGAGCTCGTCGGGAGCTCCCCGGCCGCCGGCGCCGACCTGGCCGAGGCGCCCGCGGAGATCACCCTCACATATTCGGCCGCCATCATGACCGAGGGGGCGACGGTCGCGGTCTTCGACGCGGCGGGGCGCGACTGGGCGCAGGGCGATCCGACCATCGACACCAACACCCTCACGATGGCGCTCGACGGGGAGCTGCCGGCCGCCGGCTACGTCGTCGAGTGGCGCGTCGTCTCCAGCGACGGGCACCCCATCAGCGGGACCATCCCGTTCACGGTCGGCGGCGGCGCTCCCATCACCTCCGACGACGTCGCCGGTGAGGCCCTCCCGGGCGACGACGGTGCGCTGCTTCCGGTCGTCGTGGGCTCGGTGATCGCGGTCGCCGTGATCGCCGTCGTCGTCGGCATCGTCCTTTCCCGTCGCCGGACCCGGTCGGACGAGAGCTGAGACGACGGATGCCGCACCCCGCGCGCCTGCGGGGGTGCGGCATCCGGTGGGTCAGACGGTCTGCGCCGCGTGACGTCCTTCGGCGATCTCCTCGACGAGCTTGGCGTCGAACGCCGGCAGGTCGTCGGGGGTGCGGCTCGACACGAGGCCGGCGTCGACGACCACCTCCTCGTCCTGCCACGTCGCCCCGGCATTGACGAGGTCGGTGCGCAGGCTCGGGTAGCTCGTCAGGGTGCGCCCGCCCAGGACGTCGGCCTCCACGAGCAGCCAGGCCGCGTGGCAGATCGCGCCGACCGGCTTGTGCTGCGCGAAGAAGTCGCGCGCGAGGCGGACGGCGGCCTTGTCCAGGCGCAGGTCGTCCGCGTTCACGACACCGCCCGGGAGGACGAGGGCGTCGAAGTCCGCGGCCTCCGCCTCCTCGGTCGTCACATCGACCCGCTGCTCGTGCCCGTTCTTGCCGGTGATGCTGCCGGCGTCGGGGGAGACGAGCACGGCGGTGGCGCCGGCATCCGTCACCGCCTGCCAGGGCGAGGTCAGTTCGCTGTCTTCGAATCCGTCGGTCGCGACGAACGCGACACGCTTTCCGCTGAGGGTTCCGTCGGTGCTGCTCATGGCCCGCACGTTACGCCGCGGCCCGCGCCGGTGGCGGGCCCTTGACGGCGGCCCTGCCCGCGTTTGTGCGGCGTAGGCTGATCGACATGGCGACTTCGAACCTGCCGACCCCGAACCTGCAGCCCGTCCCCACGACGACCGATGCCGCGGACGAGAAGCCGTCGCTCCAGATCCTCGATCAGGGCGCCGGGTGCTGCGGCGGCGGCAGCTGCAGCATCGACTGACGGCTCCCCGCCCGGCGGCGTCAAGGCGCGGCGGGGATCAGTGCGCCGCGGCCGGGAGATCGACCTCGCCCTCGGCGGGCTTGCGGACGAACAAGGCGAGGGCGACCGCCGCCGTGGCGACGATCGCACCGACGAGGAACGCGGCGTGGATGCCGTCGGCCTTGGCGATGACCTCGTCGCTGCCGTCGGCGATGGCGCCGGCCGTGACCACGGTCATGATCGCGACGAACACGGCGGTGCCGGCGGCGCCGGCGACCTGCTGCAGCGTGCCCACCGTCGCCGAACCGTACGGGTAGAACCGGCGGGGGAGCGAGCCGAGCGCGGACGTCATGAGCGGGGTGAACGTGAGTCCCAGCCCCAGACTCAGCGTGAGGTGCACCGCGATGACGAAGGCGACACCGGTGTCCGGACCGAAGAAGGTCATGCCCCACAGGGCCGCGGCGGCCAGCAGCATCCCCGGGATCACGAGGGGGGTCGGTCCGAAGCGGTCGAACGCGTTGCCGACGAACGGCGCCATCGCGCCCATGAGGATGCCGCCGGGGAGCAGCACGAGCCCCACCCCGAGCACGTCCAGGCCGAGGACCTGCTGGAGGTAGATGGGGAGCAGGATGATCGACCCGAACAGCGCCATGAACACGATGACGACGAGCACGATCGCGAGCGAGAAGGCCGGCGTCTGGAACGTCCGGAGGTCGAGAAGGGCGCTGTCGGTCTTCTGCAGGTGGAGCTGGCGCAGGACGAACAGGACGAGGGATGCGGCGCCGACGGCGAGCGGGATCCAGACGGGCACAGGGGTGTGACCGGATGCCGATTCGCCGATCGCGCTGAAGCCGTAGATCAGCCCGCCGAAGCCGAAGGCCGACAGGGGGACCGAGAGCAGATCGAAGCGCGCATCGGGTCGCGTCGTGGTGACGTTCTTGACCCACACCGCTCCGAGCGCCAGGGCGAGGAGGGCGATCGGCAGCATGACCCAGAAGATCGCGTGCCAGGTCAGCGTCGACAGGATCACGCCGGAGACGGTCGGGCCGATCGCCGGCGCGACCGCGATGACGACGGAGATGAGGCCCATCATCCGTCCGCGGTGCGACGGGGGAACGATGTTGAGGACCGTCGTGAACAGGAGCGGCAGCATGATCGCGGTGCCGCTGGCCTGCACGATGCGGCCCACGAGGAGGAAGCCGAAGCCGGGAGCGAGGGCGGCGATAAGCGTGCCGGCGGCGAACAGGCTCATCGCGGCCAAGAAGACGGAGCGCAGCGGGAAGCGCTCGAGCAGGAAGCCGGTCAACGGGATGACGACAGCCATCGTCAGCAGGAAGCCGGTGGTCAGCCACTGACCCGAGGCGACGGTGATGTCCAGGTCCGCGACGATGTCGGTCAGTGCGACCGACATGGTCGTCTCGTTCAGGATGACGACGAATGCGGCGACGACGAGCAGCGCGATGACCGGACCGGTTCTGGCGGGTCGCGAATCGGTCGGGACGACGGGAGTGGAAGCGGTGTCCGAAAGGGGCACGGGGATCCTTCGAGTGGGCGGGATGCGGCGGAGGTGCCGGGCCCGGGCGAGCCGTTCAGCTTAACGGATGCTGTGAGCCAGGCATTCCCGCGCCGGCGCCGCGACCCCGGCGCGGGGTTATGGTGACGGGATGAGCATGGGCGGACCCGGAGGCGGGCGGGGCGGGTTCCGCGCGGTCGACGAGGAGGCCCAGCGCCGCCGCAACGCGTCGGCTCCCGAGGTCCCCGACCTCGGCCGCCGCGTCGCCGCGCTGTTCCGGCCGTACCGCCGCCGGCTCGCGGTGACGGCCGTCCTCGTCGTCGCGGGTGCGGCGGTCGGCGTCATCCCGCCCCTACTCGTGCAGCGGATCTTCGACGACGCGCTCTTCCCCGTCGACGGTTCGTCGCCGCGGCTCGGCCTGCTCGGTGTCCTCGTCCTCTCGATGATCGCGCTGTTCGTGCTCGGCGCGGGGCTCGGCATCGCGCAGACCTGGCTCACCTCGACCGTCGGCAACCGCGTCACGGGGGATCTGCGGGTGCGGATGTTCGAGCACCTGCAAGCCATGGACCTCGGCTTCTTCACCCGCACGAAGACGGGCGTCATCCAGTCCCGTCTGCAGAACGACGTCGGCGGCGTCTCGGGCGTGCTCACCAACACGGTGACGAGCATCCTCGGCAACACCGTCACGGTGATCTCGGCGCTCGTCGCGATGGTGCTGATCGACGTGCGGTTGACCCTCATCGCCGTCGTGATGATGCCGATCCTCGTGCTCGTCCAGCGCCGGGTGGGCCAGGTGCGGGCGCGCATCGCGGGGCAGACGCAGGAGTCCCTCTCCGAGCTCAGCGCGATCACGCAGGAGACCCTGAGCGTCTCCGGCATCCTGCTGTCGAAGTCGTTCAACCGCCAGCGCGCAGAGTCCGAGCGGTACGCCGCCGAGAACCGCACGCAGATCGGCCTGCAGGTGCGGCAGGCGATGAGCGGTCAGGGCTTCTTCGCCGTCGTGCAGATCATCATGTCCTCGGTGCCCGCCGTCATCTACCTCGTCGCGGGCCTCTTCATCTCGGGCGACGGCCCCGCCATCACGGCCGGTGCGGTCGTGGCCTTCACGACGGTGCAGGCGCGCCTGCTGATGCCGCTCATGGGCCTCATGCGCGTGGCGCTGGACGTTCAGACCTCGCGCGCCCTGTTCGCCCGCATCTTCGAGTACCTCGACCTGCGCCCCGCGATCACGGACCGCCCCGACGCGATCGACGTGACGGCGGCGCCGGGTCCGCTCGGACGGATCGAGTTCCGCGACGTGTCCTTCCGGTATCCGGATGCCGGTCCGCAGAGCCCCGCGACGCTCGACGGCGTGTCCTTCGTCGCCGAGCCGGGCCAGCACGTCGCGTTCGTGGGACCGTCGGGGGCCGGCAAGACGACGATCCTCTACCTCGCCCCGCGCCTGTACGAGCCGGCGGCGGGCACGGTGCTGTTCGCCGGTGCCGACGTCCGCACCCTCGCGCACGCCTCGATCATCGACCGGATCGGGATCGTGTCGCAGGAGACGTACCTCTTCCACGCCTCGATCCGCGACAACCTGCGCTACGCCCGGCCGGAGGCGACGGATGCCGAGATCGAGGCCGCGTGCGTCGCCGCCAACATCCATCACGTCATCGCGGGTTTCGAAGACGGGTACGACACGATCGTGGGCGAGCGCGGGTACCGGCTCTCGGGCGGCGAGAAGCAGCGGATCGCCATCGCGCGCGTGCTGCTCAAGGACCCGCCCGTGCTGCTCCTCGACGAGGCGACCTCGGCGCTCGACACGGTCTCGGAACGCGTCGTGCAGGAGGCGATCGACGAGGCGGCGCGCGGGCGCACCACCCTGTCGATCGCGCACCGGCTCTCGACCGTCGTCGCCGCGGACGTCATCCACGTCGTGAGCGGCGGGCGCATCGTCGAGTCCGGCACGCAGGCCGAGCTCCTCGCTCTCGGCGGTCTCTACGCGGAGCTCGCCGCCCAGCAGATCGCGGCGGGGCGCATCGAGGGCGCGGTCTGATCCGCACCGCGCCCACGCGTCACCAGGCGAGGGCGGCGGCGCGGAGCGCCGCGGAGTCCTCGTCGAGAGGGATGCCGTCGCGCTCGGCGCGCTCGGTGAGTCCACGGGTGAACGCGCCGAGGAGTTTCCGGTAGGCGTCGTCGGGGTGGTGTTCGGCGACCCGGACGAGGGCGGGGACGTCCATTCCGAGGATGAGGCGCACCCGCGAACGCGCGGCGGCGGTGCGTCCGGCGGCGTCGAGGACCCCGAGGCCGCCGCTCATCCCGTCGAGGTAGTCCTGCAGGACGGGGACCGCGTGACGGCGCTGCGTGATGGAGGTGCCATCGGCGCGCTCGCGCCAGTGGACGACGACGTCGGGGACCACGTCGATGCCCTGGGCCGCGCTGTAGAGCTGCTGGGCGACGACCTGGTCCTCATACGCCTTCTCTTCCGTGAACCGCAGGCCCTCGCGGCGCCACAGGTCCAGGCGGCTCACCTTCGACCACGCGACGATGTTGCCCGAGACGTCGGGGTGTTCCGCCAGGCTCGTGCCGCGTCGGGCGGGGGAGGTCGAGGCGGCGACCCACGGCTGCACGACCCCGGGGGCGTAGTGACCCGCGGCATCCGCTCGCAGTCGGACGTACGCGCCGACGGCGACCTCGCTGCCGGAGCCCTCGAGGCTCCCCACGAGGATCTCGAGCGCGCGAGGGGTCATGACGTCGTCAGCGTCGAAGAAGCCGACGAGCGGGGTGTCGACGAGCTCGAGCGCCTCGTTGCGCGATGCGCCGAGGCCGCGGGCGACCTCGTGGCGCACGAGGCGGAAGCGGGGATCCGCCGCCGCGGTGGCGGCGAAGGCCTCGGCCGTCCGGTCCCGCGAGGCGTCGTCGACGAGGATCGCGCGGAAGTCGCTGCGGGTCTGGGCGCGGAGGGAGGCGAGGGCCTCGTCCACGAAGGCGCCGACATCGCGGCCGGGCACGATGACGGTGACGGTCGGGGAGCTCATCACCGCGATCGTACCGCCGCGACGGAGGCCGCGACCGCGTCGGCGATCCGGGTCGGGTCGCCCGCGGCGTGGTGGCCGAAACTGAACCGCACGGACGTCTGCGCGACCTCGGGGGCGATCCCGAGCGCGACGAGGACTTGCGACGGTTCGTCGCTGCCCGCCGCGCAGGCCGAACCGCTCGAGGAGACCACCCCGCGGCGTTCGAGTTCGAGGAGCACGGCCTCGCCGCTCACCCCCGCGAACGTGAAGCTCGCGGTGCCGGGGAGGCGGCGTGTCGGATGCCCCGTGGGGACCGCTTCGGGGACGAGCGTCTGCACGCGGGCGACGAAGGCGTCCCGGAGGGGGCCGACCCGGGCGGACGCGGCGTCGCGCTCCCGTTCGGCGAGTTCGAGTGCGAGGGCGAATCCGACCGCGCCGGCGACGTTCTGCGTGCCGCTGCGCCGATCGCGTTCCTGACCGCCGCCGTGGAGGACGGGCTCCAGGGGGACGCGGCCCCGGACGGCGAGGACGCCGATCCCCTGCGGCGCACCGATCTTATGGCCCGCGAGCGACAGCGCGTCGGCGCCGGTCCCCGACAGCGGGAGCCATCCCGCCGCCTGCACCGCGTCGAGGTGGAGGGGGATGCGGCTGCCCGCCGTGACGGCGGCGAGGGCTGCGGCATCCTGCACCGTGCCGATCTCGTTGTTGGCGTACCCGACCGACACGAGGACCGTGTCGTCCTGCAGCGCGCCGGCGAGGACCGCGGGGTCCACTATGCCGTGGGGGTCCACCGGCAGGCGGGTCGCCCGCACGCCGTGGACGCGTTCGAGGTGGTCGACCGAGGCGAGGACGGACTCGTGCTCGATCGCGGTGGTGACGACGTGGCCGGGGCGCCCGTGACGCAGGAGGGCGGCGACGGCGACCCCCTTGATGGCGAGGTTGTTCGCCTCCGTCGCCCCGGACGTGAAGACCACGTCCCCCGGACGCATGCCGAGCACCGCGGCCACCCGCCGCCGCGCGTCCTCCAGCGCACCCGCGGCATCCTCCCCGACGGTGTGGTGGCTCGACGGATTGCCGAACCGGTCGCCCAGGAAGGGCAGCATCGCCTCGCGCACCTCGGCGCGCACCGGGCCGGAGGCGGCGTGGTCGAGGTAGAGCACGTCAGGCCTCGTCGATGCGGACGTCGAGCCCCAGGTCTAGCGCGCGCGCCGAATGGGTGAGGGCGCCGACGGAGATGACGTCCACGCCGGTCTCCGCGATCGCGCGGACCGTGTCGAGCGACACGCCGCCCGACGCCTCGACCGTCGCGCGTCCGGCGACCTGGGCGACACCGGTCCGCAGGTCGGCGAGCGAGAAGTTGTCGAGCATGATCGTGCCGATCCCGGCGGCGAGCACGGCCTCGATCTGGTCGAGGCGGTCGACCTCCACCTCGAGGTGCGTCGTGTGGGGCAGCCGCGTCTTCGCGTCGCGGAGGGCGTCGGTCACCGACATCCCGGAGCGGACCAGGACGGCGAGGTGGTTGTCCTTGGCCATGACGGCATCCGACAGCGAGTACCGGTGGTTCGCGCCGCCGCCGCTGCGGACCGCGTGGCGTTCGAACGCCCGCAGGCCCGGGGTCGTCTTGCGCGTGTCGGCGATGCGCACACCGGTGCCGGTGACCGCGTCGACGTAGCGCGCCGTGAGGGTGGCGACCCCCGACATCCGCTGGGCGAAGTTCAGTCCGATGCGCTCCGCGGTGAGCACCGCGCCGGCAGGCCCGGTGACGACCGCGAGGACGTCGCCGGGGGCGAACCGAGTCCCGTCCGCGGCGCGCACGTCGACCGCCACGCGCGCATCGGTCAGGGTGAAGGCCGCCGCGAAGACCTCGCCGCCGCTGAACACGCCGGACTCGCGCGCGACGAGCTCCGCCGTCGCGGTGGCGGATGCCGGGATGAGCGCCTCGCTCGTGAGGTCGCCCCACGGCGCATCTTCGGCGAGGGCGGCGCGTACGGTCGTCTCGATGACGGCGGGGGAGAGCATCAGGCAGCGCCTTCCAGGTCGGTGCGGGCGGTCGGGGCGGCGAGGGCGGCGAGATCGTCGGTGCGCAGATGGGACCCGACAGATCCGGTGCGTGCGGTCGCCGCGGCGACGACGAGCTGCGCGAGCTGCAGGAGGTTCGCGTCCTCGTGAGCGCGGACCGTGACCGGCGCCGGCGCCTCCGCCCGCCACGCGGCGAGCGTGCGGGCCGCGCGCGTCAGCCCCGTGCCGTCGCGGGACACCCCGGCATCCGCCCACATCAGGTCCTGCAGCGCACGCCGCGAGAACGGCGGATGCAGGATGCCGGCGGTCGCCGGCTCGACGACGGGCGATGCCGGCGCTCCCGTGGGCACGGGCCAGGGGCGCCTCGCGTCGGTCGCCGCGGCGGCCCCGGCGCGAGCGCCGAACACGGCGCCTTCGAGCAGCGAGTTCGAGGCGAGCCGGTTGGCGCCGTGCACGCCGGTGCGGGCGACCTCGCCGACCGCGTAGAGACCCGGGACGTCGGTGCGGCCGTCGAGATCGGTCACGACCCCGCCCATGAGGTAGTGCGCCGCCGGGGTGACGGGGATCGGCTCGCGGGCCCAATCGAGGCCGCGCGCGCGGACCGCGGCGTCGATCGTCGGGAAGCGCGCCGCGAGGAAGGCCGCGCGGCGGTCGGGGTCGCTGCTGTGGAGGCCGGTCGCGTCGAGGAGGACGGGCCGGCCGCCCTGGCGCGCCATCGCGGCGGCGATCGCCCGGGTGACGACGTCGCGCGGACCGAGTTCGCCGTCGGGGTGCGCCTCGAGGGCGAAGCGCCTGCCGGTCTCGTCGCGCAGGACCGCACCCTCGCCGCGGACGGCCTCCGAGACGAGGAACGCCTCGCCGACGGCGAGCACGGTCGGGTGGAACTGCACGAACTCCAGGTCGCGCACCGCGGCGCCGGCGCGCGCCGCCAGCGCGATGCCGTCCCCCGTCGCGACGATCGGGTTCGTGGAGTGTGCGAAGAGCTCGCCCGCTCCGCCCGTGGCGAGGATCACGGCATCCGCCTCGATCCGCTCGCCGCCATGGAGTTCCACCCCCGCGACCCGACCGGTCTCGCGCACGAGCTCCGCAACGAACGCGTGCTCGCGGACGCTCACCCGGCTCGCACGCACTCGGGCGACCAGAACGCGCTCGATCTCGGCGCCGGTCGCGTCGCCGCCCGCGTGCAGGATGCGGGGGAAGGAGTGCGCGCCCTCGAGCCCGCCCCGCAGGGTTCCCGACTCGTCGCGATCGAAGTCGACACCGGCGGCGATCAGTTCGCGGATGCGGTCGGGACCCTCCTCGACCAGGACGGCGACGGCGCCCGGATCGGCGAGGCCGGCTCCCGCGACGAGGGTGTCCCGCACGTGGTCGGCGGTGCGGTCGGCGGGGGAGAGCGCGCCGGCGATGCCGCCCTGCGCGTAGCGGGTGTTCGCCTCGGTCAGTGCCGCCTTCGTCACGAGGGTGACCCGGCAGCCGGCGGCCTCGGCGTGCAGGGCCGCGGTGAGGCCCGCTATCCCCGAACCGACGACGACGACCGTGGTCACGGCTTCGCCGCCAGCATCCGCTCGAGGGCGATCCGCGCAGGAACCGCGACGTCCGACGGGACCTGGATGCGGTTGCGCACCTCGCCGGCCACGAGGCCCTCGAGCACCCACGCGAGGTATCCCGGGTGGATGCGGTACATCGTCGAGCACGGGCAGACGACGGGGTCGAGGCAGAAGATCTCGTGCTGCGGGAACTGGGCAGCGAGGCGCTGGACGAGGTTGATCTCCGTGCCGATCGCGAACGTCGTCGGTTCGGTCGCGGCGGCGATGGCCTTGCGGATGTAGTCCGTGGACCCCGCCTCGTCGGCGGCGTCGACGACGTCCATCGGGCACTCGGGGTGGACGATCACGCGGACGCCGGGGTGCTCCGCGCGCGCCTGGGCGATCTGGTCGACGGTGAAACGGCGGTGCACCGAGCAGAACCCGTGCCAGAGGATGACCCGGGCGTCCTCGAGGTCGGCCTCGGTTGAGCCGCCGAGGGGCTTGCGCGGATTCCACATCGGCATCCGCTCGAGCGGGACCCCCATCGCCTTCGCGGTGTTGCGCCCCAGATGCTGGTCGGGGAAGAAGAGGACCCGCCGGCCGCGGGCGAACGCCCACTCCAGCACCGTGCGGGCGTTCGAGGACGTGCAGACGATGCCGCCGTGACGACCGACGAAGCCCTTGATCGCCGCAGAGGAGTTCATATAGGTCACCGGGATGACGGGGAGCAGCCCCTCGACATCCGGGGTGTCCATGTCGCCGTAGACGTCGGCGAGCTGCTCCCAGCACTCCTCGACCTGGTCGATGTCGGCCATGTCGGCCATCGAGCAGCCCGCGGCCAGGTTCGGGAGGATGACGGACTGCTCGGGACGGGAGAGGAGGTCGGCGGTCTCGGCCATGAAGTGGACGCCGCAGAAGACGATCGCCTCCGCCTCGGGGTGTTCGAGCGCCGCGTTGGCCAGCTGGAAGGAGTCGCCGACGTAGTCCGCGTGGGTGACGACCTCTTCGCGCTGGTAGAAGTGCCCGAGCACCACGACGCGGTCGCCGAGCGTCGCCTTGGCGGCGACGATCCGTGCGGCGAGCTCCTCCTCGCCGGCCTCGCGGTACTCGGCGGGGAGCTCGCCCTGGCGAGGAGCCCCGGTCGGGATGACGTCGCCCATGGACGAGCCGGGCCCGTACCCGGGGCGGGTGTCGAAGGTCCACGGCCCCGCGGCGAGGTCGGTGGTGCAGGTCTCGGTCGTCAGCTCACCGGCGACGATCGCCTGGATCTCGTGGTCGACGCTGGGGTCCACGGGGCTGGGATCCACGGGGCGGGGCTGGAGGGTGACGGGGGTGGCGCTCATGTCGGTTCGGGTCCTTCACTGCGGGAGCGGGCCGCGATCGGCCAGCTCGACGTCCTGGTTGTAGCGGTACAGCCGCGCGGGCCGGTGGCTGCCCGTGCGGAAGTCGTCGGTGGGGATGAGGGTGCCCGACCCCTCGACCTGCCGTCGGAAGTTGGCGGGGTCGAGCCGACGGCCGAGGATCGCCTCGTACACCTCGCGGAGTTCCGCGAGGGTGAAGCGGTCGGGCAGGAAGCCGTGCGCGATGCGGCTGTAGCCCACCTTGTTGCGCAGGCGCCAGAGGGCGTAGTCGACGATGTGGTTGTGGTCGAACGCGAGCGCCGGAAGGGCGGTCGCGTCGAACCACGCCACGTTGTGCTGCTCGGTCGCCCGGGCGATGTCCTCGCGCACGAGCGCCCAGTAGACGATCGACACGACACGCCCGGGGGAGCGGCCGACGTCGCCGAACGCGTAGAGCTGCTCGAGGTAGCTGGGCGCGAGACCCGTCGTCTCGGCGAGGGTGCGCGACGCGGTGGACTCGAGGTTCTCCGCGAGATCGACCCAGCCGCCCGGGAGCGCCCACTGACCCTCGTGGGGATCGCGGGTGCGGCGCACGAGGGGGAGCTCGAGGCGCGCGTCGTCGGCCTCGCGCCGCAACCGGAAGATGACGGTCGAGACGGCGACGCCGATGGGGGGAGAGGAGGTTGTTCTTGTCATGGTGACCTTAACTGCCGAGGTCGATCTTAGAGTCGATATGACCAGAACCGCAACACGAACCGATTTCCCAGCAGCGGCGGCCTACGCTGATCGGGAGGAACCGCCGGCTCTCCCGGGCGGACTCGTCAAGGGAGGCCCGTCGTGCTCGTCGTCGACATCATCGTCGTGCTCGTGCTCATCGCCGCGCTGTTCGGCGGACTCCTGCGCGGTCTCGTGGCCACCGCCGGCACGCTCGTCGGCATCGTGCTCGGCGCTGTCGTCGCCGTGTGGCTGACCCCCGTCATCGCCCCCGCCTTCACGGGCTGGGAGTATCGCAGCCTCGTGCTGGCGATCATCGCCCTCGGCATCGTGGCCCTCCTCGCCGCGCTCGGGACGGCCGTCGGCAGACGCCTGCGTCGCGGGGTCGACCGCGCACGGCTCGCCCCGATCGACCGCATCCTCGGCGGCGTCGTGAACACCGCCGCGGCCGCCGTCGTGCTGCTGCTCACGAGCGGCGCGATCGTCGGCTCCGGGATGCCGGTGGTCGCCCCCGCCGTCGCGTCCTCCCGCGTCCTGGGCGCCCTCGACGCCCTCACCCCGCCGGCGGTCGATTCCGCGCTCGCCGAGTTCCGCGGCTTCATCGTCGACGAGGGCATCCCGCGCGTCGGGGAGCTCCTGGCGCCCGAGGTGGAGCCGACGGCGCCCCCCGTCTCGCTCGACGATCCCGCGCTCGAGCGGGCCGCGGCATCCGTCGCCCGCATCAGCGGCAACGCCTACGCGTGCGGTGCGTCGCTCACCGGGTCGGGGTTCGTCGCCGCGCCCGATCTCGTCGTCACGAACGCCCACGTCGTCGCCGGTGTCGACGAGCCGCTGGTCGAACTGCCGGGACGGGATGCCGAGGAGGGCCGCATCGTCTACTTCGACCCCATCGACGACCTCGCCGTCATCAGCGTCGACGGCCTCGACGCGGCACCGCTCGAGATCGTCGACCCGGTCGCGGCGGGGACCCCCGTCGCCGTCCAGGGCTACCCGCTGGGCGGTCCCTTCACGAGCAGTGCCGCCTACGTCCTCTCGGTCGGCAGCGCCGTCGTCTCCGACATCTACGAGGACAGCTCGCAGCCGCGCGAGATCTACGCTCTCGAGGCGAACGTGCGTCCGGGCAACTCGGGCGGTCCCCTCCTCACCGAGGACGGCGAGGTGGCGGGTGTGGTCTTCGCCCGTGGCCAGGACGACGCGACCCGCGGGTACGCCATGACGACCGCCGAACTGCGCCCCGCGCTCCAGGTCTCGCCGGGCGACGCGACCGTCTCCTCCGGCGCCTGCACGACGGACTGACCGGGCCGTATCGGCGCGGCGGGCCCCGGTGATAGGCTCGCGCTCACAACCGCACACCGGACCATCGCGTCTGCTCGGGAGAAGCCCTCGTGGCTGCCGAAGGAGCAATCCCTCCCCGGAATCTCTCAGGCCCCCGTACCGAGCCGACATGGTCACTCTGAAAAGCGGCACCCTTCCGGTGCCCGCCGACGGGGCAAGCGGGCATCGCCCGCGAAATCTCTCAGGCCGATGACAGAGGGGGAGGAACTCACCCGCATCCCGCTGCGCCGTCAGGAGTTCCGTTGTTCCCCTCACCTCACCCCTCCGCCGGGTCGACACGATGTCCCTGAGCATCGGCGTCTTCGACCTGTTCACCGTGGGCATCGGGCCGTCGAGCTCGCACACGGTGGGTCCGATGCGCGCGGCCGCCGATTTCGTCTCGCGCATCGACGCGGACCGTGCCGCGCGGGTGCGGGTCGACCTGTACGGCTCCCTCGCGGCGACGGGTCGCGGCCACGGCACGCTGACCGCCGTGCTGCTGGGACTCGAAGGGCTGCAGCCGGAGGAGGTCCTCCCGGCCGAGGTCGAGGAGCGCACCGCCGCGATCGCCGAGGCGCGTCGCGTCCGGCTGGGCGGCACGGGCGACGTGCCGCTGTGCGAGGACGACATCGTCCTGCACCCGCTGACGATCCTGCCCGCGCACACGAACGGACTGCGGGTGCAGGCGTGGGACGCGGACGACGCCCTCCTCGACGAGGCCGTCTACTATTCGACCGGCGGCGGGTTCATCGTCCGCGACGGCGAGGCTGCCGGCACGGCGGATGCGGCGCCCGTGCCTTTCCCATTCGAGACGGCCGCGGAGCTCCTGGCCCACTGCGAGCGCGAGGGCCTCTCGATGGCCGAGGTCCAGCGGCGCAACGAGCGGGTCTCCCGCACCGACGACGACATCGTCTCCGGCATCCTCCACCTCGCCGACGTGATGGTGGACAGTGTCGCCTCCGGGGCGGCGCGCGAGGGGATGCTGCCGGGCGGCCTGCGCGTCCCGCGACGGGCTCCGGCCTGGCACGCGCGCCTGCGGCGCGACGACCCGACCGGCGACGATCCCGCGCTCTGGCAGGAGTGGGTGAACTTCGTGGCCCTCGCCGTCAACGAGGAGAACGCGTCGGGCGGACGGATCGTCACGGCTCCCACGAACGGCGCGGCCGGCATCATCCCCGCCGTGCTCCACTACGCGACCCACTACGCCGCGCCGGCGCGCCCCCGCGAAGGGGTGGTCGTGCCGTTCCTGTTGACGGCCGCCGCGATCGGCGTCCTCTACAAGGCGCGCGCGTCCATCTCGGGCGCCGAGGTCGGCTGCCAGGGCGAGGTCGGCTCGGCGTCGTCGATGGCGGCAGCGGGCCTGGCGGAGGTCCTCGGCGGCTCGCCGCTCCAGGTCGAGAACGCCGCCGAGATCGCGATGGAGCACAACCTCGGTCTCACGTGCGACCCGATCGGCGGTCTCGTGCAGATCCCGTGCATCGAACGCAACGCGATCGCGGCGGCCAAGGCGATCAACGCGGCCAAGATGGCGCTGTGGGGCGACGGCACCCATCGCGTGTCCCTCGACGAGGTCATCGTGACCATGCGCGAGACGGGGCGCGACATGAGCAGCAAGTACAAGGAGACGGCGCTCGGCGGCCTCGCGGTCAGCGTCGTGGAATGTTGAGCGGAGACGGCATGACCGACACCACGACCGAGCCGCGGCGTTCGCCGCTGCACGAGCTGCACGAGCGGCTCGGCGCGTCCTTCACCGACTTCGGCGGCTGGCTCATGCCCGTCCGCTACACGTCGGACCTCGCCGAGCACCACGCGGTGCGCCGTGCGGCGGGGATCTTCGACATCTCGCACATGGCCGAGTTCCGCATCGATGGACCGGATGCCGCGGCGTTCCTCGACCGCGCGCTGGCCGGCCGCCTGTCGACGATGAAGGTCGGCAAGGCGAAGTACTCCCTCGTCCTCGCCGCCGACGGCGGCATCGTCGACGACGTCATCGTGTACCGGATCGCCGACGACGAGTTCCTCGTCATCTCCAACGCCGGCAACCGCGCCGAGGTCGCGGCCGCGTTCGCCGCCGTCGAGGCGGGCGACACGCGCATCGACGACATCACCGACCGGATGTCGCTCATCGCCGTGCAGGGCCCGGCGGCCCGCGGCATCCTCGAGTCGACCGCCGGGATCGCGGACGTCGCCCCCGCCCTCGCCGACATGACCTACTACTCGTGGGCGCGGGGCTCGTTCCAGGGCCGCAGCCTCTTCGTCGCGCGCACCGGGTACACCGGTGAGGACGGCTTCGAGCTCATGGTGTCGAACGAGGTCGCCGAGGGCCTGTGGCAGGCCGTGACCGAGGCAGGCCGCGACGCGGGGCTCGTCCCCGCCGGGCTCGCCGCGCGCGACACGCTGCGCCTCGAAGCGGGGATGCCGCTCTACGGCCACGAGCTCTCGCGCGACATCGTGCCGGCACAGGCGGGGCTCGGCCGCGTCGTCGCCGCCGACAAGGAGGACTTCGTCGGCAGGGACGGCCTCGCCGCCCGCGACCTCGGCGAGGCGCCCGTCCTCGTCGGGCTCGTTGCCGACGGCCGCCGCGCCGGCCGTGCCGGCTACGCCGTGCTCGCGGGCGACGACACCGTCGGCGAGATCACCTCGGGAGCGCTCAGCCCGACCCTCGGCCATCCCGTCGCGATGGCCCTCGTCCACCCCTCGGCATCCGCTGAGGGCACCGCCCTGACCATCGACGTCCGGGGGACCCGCATCCCCGCGACCGTCACCGCCCTGCCCTTCTACCGGAGACAGAAATGACCGACCTGACCGCCCTGTCCTACACCGCCGAGCACGAGTGGATCGCCTTCGACGGCGACGTCGCGACCGTCGGAATCACCGACTACGCCGCCGAGAAGCTCGGTGACGTCGTCTTCGTCGAGCTGCCCGCCGTCGGCACGACCGTCACCGCGGGCGAGACTTGCGGCGAGATCGAGTCGACGAAGTCGGTCGGCGAGCTCTACGCCCCGCTGACCGGCGAGGTCGTCGAGATCAACGACGCCGTTGTGGACGACCCGTCCTCCGTCAACGCCGGCGCGTTCGACGCGTGGCTCGTCAAGATCCGCGTGGACGGCGCGCCCACGGGCGACCTCCTCGACCGCGACGCCTACGTCGCGCTGACGGGCGGCGAGGCGTGAGCTCGGTCTTCCGCGATCGCCACATCGGCACCGACTCGGCCGCGCAGGCAGAGATGCTCCGCGTCCTCGGGCGTCCGTCCGTCGACGATCTCATGGGCACCGCCGTCCCCGATGCGATCCAGGTCGCCGAGCGCGAGAGCATCATCCCGCCCGCCGCGACCGAGGCCGAGGCCCTCGCCGAGCTCCGCGACCTCGCGTCGCAGAACCGCTCGGCGCGAGCGATGATCGGCCTCGGCTACTACGACACGCTGACGCCGTCCGTCATCCAGCGGAACGTCCTGGAGAACCCGTCCTGGTACACGGCGTACACCCCCTACCAGCCCGAGATCTCGCAGGGCCGGCTCGAGGCGCTCATCAACTTCCAGACGATGGTGACCGACCTCACCGGGCTCGCGACGGCGAACGCTTCGATGCTCGACGAGTCGACCGCGGTCGTCGAGGGGATGCTGGTGGCCCGCCGGGCCTCGAAGTCCGCATCGAACGTGTTCCTCGTCGACGCGGACGCCCTGCCGCAGACCAAGGCGCTGCTGCACCACCGCGCAGCCGCCGTCGGCGTCGAGATCGTCGAGACCGATTTCGCGGAGATCCCCGAGGCCTTCGGTGCGTTCGTCCAGTACCCGGGCGCGACCGGGCGGGTCTGGGACCCGTCCGAGGTCGTCGCGGCCGTGCAGGCGCACAAGGGTCTCGTCGTCGTCGCGGCCGACCTGCTCGCCCTGACGCTGCTGCGTTCGCCCGGCTCGATGGGCGCCGACGTCGCCGTCGGCACGACGCAGCGCTTCGGCGTGCCGATGGGCTTCGGCGGCCCGCACGCAGGCTACATGGCGGTGCGCGCGGGGCTCGAGCGTCAGTTGCCCGGCCGTCTCGTCGGCGTGTCGATGGATGCGTCGGGCGCGCCGGCGTACCGACTCTCGCTGCAGACCCGCGAGCAGCACATCCGCCGCGAGAAGGCGACCTCCAACATCTGCACCGCGCAGGTGCTGCTTGCCGTCATGGCGTCGATGTACGCCGTGTACCACGGCCCCGACGGCCTGAAGTGGATCGCCGAGGAGACGACCGCCAAGGCGTCGCTGCTGCGCGACTGGCTCGTCCAGGCCGGCGCCGACGTGCTCCACGACGCTTTCTTCGACACCCTCGTGGTCCGCACGCCCGGGCGCGCCGAAGACGTCATCGCCGACGCGCGGCGCCGGGGCTACCAGCTCTGGTTCCGCGACAGCGATTCGGTCGGGGTCTCCGTCGACGAGACGACGACCGTCGCCGACCTGCAGGCCGTGGCATCCGTCTTCGGCGTCGACTCGTCGAAGGTGTTCGTGCCGCTGCGCGACCGGAACGCCCACCTGCCCGAGGCGCTGCGTCGCACGGACGACTACCTGACGCATCCCGTGTTCACGACGCACCGCTCCGAGACCGCCATGATGCGCTATCTCAAGCAGCTCGCCGACCGCGACTACGCGCTCGACCGCGGAATGATCCCGCTCGGCTCGTGCACGATGAAGCTCAACGCGGCCACCGAGATGGCGGCCGTGTCATGGCCCGAGTTCGCCCGGGTGCACCCGTTCGCCCCGGCGGACGACGTCGCCGGCTACCTCGTCATGATCGAGCAGCTCGAGGCGTGGCTGGCGGAGGTCACCGGGTACGACGCGGTCTCGCTGCAGCCGAACGCCGGCTCGCAGGGCGAACTCGCGGGCCTGCTCGCCATCCGCGGCTACCACCACTCCCGCGGCGACGTGCACCGCGACGTCTGCCTCATCCCGTCGTCCGCGCACGGCACCAATGCGGCATCCGCCGTCCTGGCCGGGATGCGGGTCGTCGTCGTCGCGTGCGACGAGGCCGGCAACGTCGACGTGGCCGATCTGCGCGCCAAGGTGGCGGCGCACGCCGACAACCTCGCGGCGCTCATGATCACCTACCCGTCGACGCACGGCGTGTACGAGCACGACGTCATGGACATCACCGGCGCGGTGCACGACGCCGGCGGTCAGGTGTACGTCGACGGCGCGAACCTCAACGCGCTGCTCGGGTTCGCCCGGTTCGGCGACCTCGGCGGCGACGTGTCGCACCTGAACCTGCACAAGACGTTCGCCATCCCGCACGGCGGCGGCGGGCCCGGCGTCGGTCCGGTGGCGGCGAAGGCGCACCTCGCGCCCTTCCTGCCCTCGCACCCGATGGCGCAGCGCGCCGAGCACGCCGGCGGGCACGTCTTCGACGGCGGTCCGGTGTCGGCGGCGCCCTACGGCTCGGCATCCATCCTGCCGATCTCGTGGGCGTACGTGCGCATGATGGGCGCCGAGGGGCTCCGGCAGGCGACCGCCGCGGCGGTGCTGGCGGCGAACTACGTCGCGCGGCGGCTGGAGGGGCACTACCCGGTGTTGTACGCGGGGGAGGGCGGACTCGTCGCGCACGAGTGCATCCTCGACCTCCGCCCGCTCAAGGAGGCCACCGGCATCACGGTCGACGACGTCGCGAAGCGGCTCATCGATTACGGCTTCCACGCGCCGACGATGTCGTTCCCGGTGGCGGGGACGCTCATGGTCGAGCCGACCGAGTCCGAGGACCTCGCCGAGCTCGACCGGTTCGTCGAGGCCATGATCGCGATCCGGGCCGAAGCGGATGCGGTGGCCGCGGGGGAGTGGCCGGCGAACGACAACCCGCTGGTGAACGCGCCGCACTCCGCGGCATCCGTCGTCACTAGCGAGTGGGCGCACCCCTACCCGCGTGAGACCGCCGTGTACCCCGTGCCCGGCATCGTGCGCACCAAGTACTGGCCGCCCGTCCGCCGCATCGACAACGCCTACGGCGACCGCAACCTCGTCTGCGCCTGCCCGCCGATCGAGGCCTTCGCCTGACCCCCGCGCCCCATTTTCCGCGAGACTGCACACGGCCGTCGAGACAGCGGGTTCAGACCCCGGTCTCGGCGCGCGTATGCAGTCTCGCGGTGGGGTGGCGAGAGTCTAGGGCGGTCCGGGCGGTCGCGAGGCGGTACGGGGCGGGAAGCGCGACGCGCGGGACGCCCGCGCCGCGCAGGATGCCGTCCAGCGCATCGGGGTCGGCGACATCGGACCATCCCCAGTGCACGACCGATCGGATGCCTCGAGACCGAAGGCGGTGGTCCCGCTCGCGGCGCGCGCGCAACAACGATCCGGGGTCGCCGAATCGGCCGTCGTACTTGAGGTCGCCGTCCGCCTCGCCGGCGACTCCCGCTCCCGGCCACCAGAAGTCGGTGCGGTCGGTCGCGCCCTGCCCGGTCCACTCGGTCTGCAGCTCGGGTTGCTCGTAGCCGAGCAGCTCGATGATCGCCCGGCTCGCGGACTCGAGCGTCGACTCCGCCTCCGCCCGGGCACGATGCAGGGGCCACCGGGCGATGCGTCGCCCCCGCGAGCTCGGTCGATGCTCGTTCTGTTCGACGAGCGACTCGACGGATGCCGCCGGGTCCAGCCGCAGCGCGGCGTCCGCCGCGATGAGCCCCGCCACCACGTGCCGAGCCCGCGCGAGGTCGGCGGCGCAGTCCGCGGGTGCGACCGCGGCGAACCCGCCCAGGTCGACGACGTCCCGCGCTCCCGTCGTCGTGTGCATCCGGAGGCCGGCGTGCAGGCGCGAGGTGCGGGTCGGGTCGCCGAGAGCGTGGACCACGCCGGGGTCGCCGAGCACCGGCATCCCCCAGATCGCCGCGGCCGACTCGTGGCTCAGCACCAGCCCCGGGTGCGTGAGGAGTGTCGCGTGAATGCGCGCGAGGTACCTGTCCCATGGAGCGAGCCTCCGCCACAACCCCGCCGGCGCGTACACCCCGCGCACGACCGACACGAGCTCACCGCGAGCCGCGACGCGCGCGGCGTGCGGAACGTCCCGCGCCCGCAGGAGCGGCACGGGGCAGGCGACGGGCGCGGGACGGACAAAGGGCAGGGGGCGGGCGATCGCGGGCATACCCCCGATGCTCCAGACCCGCCCCCGGCACCGACCCGCTCGCGCTCCGCCCCGTGGACACCCCGCCCCCAGCGCCCGCGGTGGAGGAACCGCCCCGCCTCACCGATCCCCCCCGAGACTGCACCCGACGCGCGAGACGGCGGCGCCACGCCGCCGTCTCGGCCCGCCCGTGCAGTCTCGCGGGAAAAAGACCCAGGCCCGGGATGCCGCGCCGCACCGCCCCGCGACTCAGCCGCCGGGCGGGCCGAACACCCCGGGCCACCACGCGGCGGCGAGCGGGTACCCGACGAAGGCGATGATGTCGATGAGCACGTGCGCGACGACGAGCGGCATGACGCGGCCCCAGCGGGAGTACACCCAGCCGAACACGACGCCCATGGCCATGTTGCCGATCAGGGGACCGAAGCCCTGGTATGCGTGGTACGAGCCGCGCAGCACCGCGGTGGACAGGATGATCGTCCAGGTGTTCCAGCCGAGCAGGCGCAGGCGGTCGAACAGGTAGCCGACCATGATGACCTCCTCGAGCAGCCCCGCCCGGACGGCGGCGAGCAGCAGCAGCGGCACGGTCCACCAGGACGAGTCCAGCGGCGAGGCATCCACCTGCACGGTGATCCCGAGTTCGCGCCCGACGGCGTAGAGCACGAGGCCCGGGACGCCGATCACGAGCACGAGCAGCACGCCGCCGACGAGGCCCCGGCCGAACCTCTCGAACGTCAGGCCGATCTTCGCGAAGCCCGACCGGGCGGGCTCCCAGAGCAGGTAGATCGCGAGCGCGACCGGGGCGAAACCGAACAGCGCCGACAGGAACTGCGAGATGACATCCCAGACCTCCGACGGCGCGGCGCCCGGGTTGAGCGAGGTCTGCTGGTCGCCGAGCGGCGCACGGGTCAGCGCCTCGATCAGCGAGAGCACGGAGTACACCGCGGAGCGCCCCAGCGAGAGTGAGAGGACGATGGCGATCTCCCACCACAGGCGTGCCCGCCGCCGCGACGAGGAATCCGTGGGGAGATCCGTGAACGCTGCCATCCGGTCAGAATGGCACGAGTTCGTATGAGTGGGATGCCGGTGGGCCCACCGATCAGACTGCTTCATCGACGGCTTCTCAAGTAAAGGCTGTGTAACGGTCTTGTGAGAGATTTGTCGCATTGCGCTCAAGCTGCTTAGTGTGCTTCTCATCACGCCTGGGTCGCGAAGCCTCGACCCGGGCTTTCATTAGGTCTCATGGAGGACACTTTGAAGCGCAACAAGATCGGCGTCGCGGGCCTCGCCCTGCTCGGCGCCACCAGCCTGGTTCTCGCCGGCTGCGCCAGCTCCGGCGGCGGCACCGGTACCGAGACCGAGGGCACCGGCGGTTCGACGGATGCGGTCATCACGACCAACGGCTCCGAGCCCCAGAACCCGCTCATCCCCACCAACACCAACGAGACCGGTGGTGGCAAGGTCGTCGACTCGATCTTCGCGGGGCTCATCTCCTACGAGGCCGACGGCTCGGTCGTCAACGACGTCGCCGAAGAGATCACCACGGACTCGCCCACGCAGCTCACCGTCAAGATCCGCAAGGGCCTGACGTTCACGAACGGTGAAGAGGTCACGGCCGACAACTTCATCAAGGCGTGGAACTACGGCGCGCTGCTCGCGAACGCGCAGAACGCCTCGTACTTCTTCGAGGACATCGAGGGCTTCAGCTACGAGAAGGACTCGGAGCTGACCGGTCTGAAGCAGGTCGACGACCACACCTTCACCATCACGCTGAACAAGCCGGCATCCGACTTCGCGCAGCGTCTCGGCTACTCGGCGTTCTACCCGCTCCCCGACGTCGCGTTCGAGGACATGAAGGCGTTCGGCGAGAACCCGATCGGCAACGGCCCGTACAAGCTGGCCGAGGAGGGCGCGTGGCAGCACGACGTCCGCATCGACCTGGTCCCGAACGAGGACTACGACGGTCCTCGCAAGGCGAAGAACGGCGGTCTCGACATCGTCTTCTACGCGACGCAGGATGCCGCGTACCAGGACCTGCAGGCCGGCAACCTCGACGTGCTCGACGCCATCCCGGACAGCGCGCTCGAGACCTACGAGTCCGACCTCGACGGTCGTGCGGTCAACCAGCCCGCCGCCATCTTCCAGTCGCTGACGATCCCCGAGTGGGTCGACGGCTTCCAGACCGACGAAGAGGGCAAGCTGCGCCGCGCCGCGATCTCGCACGCGATCAACCGCGACCAGATCACCGACGTCATCTTCAAGGGCACCCGTACCCCCGCCAAGGACTTCACCTCGCCCGTCATCGACGGGTGGAGCGACTCGGTCCCCGGCAACGAGGTCCTGGAGTACGACCCCGAGCTCGCCAAGGAGCTGTGGGACCAGGCGAACGCGATCCAGCCCTACAGCGGCGAGGACTTCACGATCGCCTACAACGCCGACGGTGGTCACCAGACCTGGGTCGACGCGGTCGCGAACTCGATCTCGGGCACGCTCGGCATCACCGCGGTGGGCCAGCCCTTCCCGGACTTCGCGAGCTACCTCGACGCCCGTGACAACGAGAAGGTCAACGCCTTCCGTTCGGGTTGGCAGGCCGACTACCCCGGTCTGTACAACTTCCTCGGCCCGCTCTACGCGACCGGCGCCGGCTCGAACGACGGCAAGTACTCGGACAAGGCGTTCGACGACCTGCTGGCCAAGGGCATCAGCGAGACCGACGAGGCTGCGCGCAACGCGACCCTCCTCGAGGCGCAGTCGGTCCTGTTCGAGGACCTTCCGGCGCTCCCGCTGTGGTACTCCAACGTGAACGGCGGCTGGGCCGACGGAGTGCAGAACGTCGAGTTCGGCTGGAACTCGGTGCCGCTCTACTACGAGATCACCAAGTAACCCGTACACAGCATCACCTCGCACGAGGCGGTGACGGTCACCCGTCACCGCCTCGTGGCGTGACCCGCCTGTCTCACCGTTCTCACAGGGGACGGGCAGAGGATGGATGAACAGGGGCGCCGCAGAGCGGGGCCCTTCTTCGTGCGTCAGCACTGATACGTCTTTTCCCTGAAAGGGGGCCGAGGGTGGCCTATTACATCCTCCGACGGATCCTTCAGGTCATTCCGGTCTTCATCGGCGCGACCCTGTTGATCTACTACATGGTCTTCGGACTCCCGGGCGACCCGATCGCCGCACTGTTCGGAGACAAGCAGCCGCCGCAGGCGGTCATCGACGCGATCCGAGACCAGTACAAGTTGAACGAGCCGTTCATCGTCCAGTACGCGAACTACCTCGGCGGCGTCCTCCGCCTCGACTTCGGGAACACCTTCTCCGGTCAGAGCGTCAACGACGTCCTCGCGCGGACCATCCCGGTCACCATGCGCCTGGCCATCATGTCCGTCGCGATCGCCTTCGTGCTCGCCCTGGTCATCGGTGCACTGTCCGCTGTCTGGAAGGGCTCGATCTTCGACAACGGCGCCCTCGTGACGGCGCTGATCTTCATCGCCATCCCGATCTTTGTCCTCTGCTTCCTCGCGCAGTACTTCCTGGGCGTGCAGCTCGGCTGGTTCAAGCCGACCGTCGGCGGTCAGAACGACTGGGGCGACCTGTGGCTGCCCGCGATCGTCCTCGGTCTCAGCATCTACGCGTCGAGCATGCGTCTTACGCGTGCGTCCATGATCGAGTCGCTCGGGCAGGACTGGGTCCGCACCGCCTACTCGAAGGGCCTGCCGCGTCGCCGGGTCATCCCCGTCCATGTGCTCCGCAACTCGATGATCCCCATGGTGACCGACACGGCGACCCAGTTCGGTGTCCTCATGGTTGGCGCCACCGTGACGGAGGGCATCTTCAACGTCCCCGGCGTCGGCAACACCCTCTTCAACGCGATCATCCGCCACGAGACCCCGACGGTCGTCTCCTTCGTCACGATCTTCGTCGTCATCTACGTGCTGGTGAACCTGGCCGTCGACCTTCTCTACGGCCTGCTCGACCCGAGGATCCGCTATGTCAAGTAACTCCACGCACTACGTGGCGCCCGCCCGCACCGAGACGGTGGTGGTCGACCAGCTGCGCCTGTCCGAGAAGAAGAGCAACCTCTGGCTCGATTCCTGGCGCGACCTGCGTCGCCGTCCGACGTTCTGGATCTCGATCGTCTTCTCGCTGCTGATCGTCGTCATGGCGGTCGCGCCGAACCTCTTCACCTCCGTCGCCCCGTCGGGCGGCGCGTGCGACCTCGCGAAAAGCAACGGCGGACCGGAGGCGGGCCACCCCTTGGGATTCACCTACCTCGGCTGCGACATCTGGTCGCGCGTCGTCCACGGCACGGGTGTGTCGATGTCGGTCGGTGTCCTGGCAACCGTGATCTCGACGGTCATCGGCCTCATCATGGGCACACTGGCCGGCTTCTACGGCGGATTCCTCGACTCGCTGCTCTCGCGCGTCGGTGACGTCTTCTTCACGATCCCCTACATCGTCGCTGCGGTCGTGGTCATGTCGGTCCTCGCCGAGTACAAGAACGTCTTCGTCCTCGCGCTCGCGATCGGTGGAT
Source organism: Microbacterium gawkjiense (assembly GCF_031932225.1). Taxonomy (NCBI): domain Bacteria; kingdom Bacillati; phylum Actinomycetota; class Actinomycetes; order Micrococcales; family Microbacteriaceae; genus Microbacterium; species Microbacterium gawkjiense. The sequence continues at coordinate 676,820 of NZ_JAUZVV010000002.1, read as the reverse complement.
TCTCGTGGGCGAGCACGGCTCGTATCGCACGCGCCGAAGTCCTCCGGGTGAAGCAGTCCGACTACGTGACGGCATCCATCTCCATCGGTCTGTCGCGCTTCCGGACATTGCTCAGCCACGTCATCCCGAACGCGATGGCTCCCGTCATCGTCGTCACGACGCTCGGCCTCGGCACCGCGATCGTCGCGGAGGCGACCCTGTCCTTCCTCGGTGTCGGCCTCGGCGGTGTGTCGTGGGGCGCGGACATCAGCCAGGCGCAGTCGTCCATCCGCACGGCGCCGTTCGCCCTGCTGTGGCCGTCGCTCGCCCTGACGATCTCGGTCCTCGCCTTCATCACCCTCGGCGAGCTCCTGCGCGACGCCGTCGACCCGAAGTCGAGGGCCCAGCGATGAGCGCCACCGAGAACCCGTCGAGCCGCGCTTCGCTGCGCGGCAGCCACAAGGAGAGCGCCGTGTCGCAACCCCTTCTCCAGATCCGCGACCTGAAGGTCGCCTTCTCGAACGGCAAGAAGGAGCGCGAGGTCCTCCACGGGGTCGACCTCGACGTCTTCCCGGGAGAGACCGTCGCCATCGTGGGCGAGTCCGGTTCGGGTAAGTCGACGACGGCCGCTGCCGTCATCGACCTGCTTCCGGGCACCGGCAAGGTGACGAGCGGATCGATCCTGCTCGACGGGGTCGACCTGACGAAGGCGAGCCGTCGCGACATGGAGGCGATCCGTGGTCGCGACATCGGCTACGTCCCGCAGGACCCGATGTCGAACCTCAACCCGGTCTGGTCGATCGGCTTCCAGGTCGAGGAGGCCGTGCGAGCCAACGGTCTCGCCTCCAGCCGCAGGCAGGCGCGGCAGCGCGCGATCGAGGTGCTCAAGCAGGCCGGGCTCGCCGATGCGGAACGGCGCATGCACCAGTTCCCGCACCAGTTCTCGGGTGGGATGCGGCAGCGCGCCCTCATCGGCATCGGTCTCGCCGCCGACCCGAAGCTCCTGATCGCCGACGAGCCCACCAGCGCGCTCGACGTGACGGTGCAGCGGGTCATCCTCGATCACCTCGCCTCGCTCACCCGCGAGAAGGGCACCTCCGTCCTCTTCATCACGCACGACCTCGGACTCGCGGCGGAGCGCGCCGACCGGATCGTCGTGATGAACCAGGGTGAGATCGTCGAGGCGGGCCCGAGCCGGGTCATCCTCGAGAACCCCCAGCACCCCTACACCCAGCGGTTGGTGGCCGCTGCCCCGAGCCTCGCGTCGCAGCGCATCCAGGCCGTGGCCGAGCGGCGCGGCGTGGAGCACCTCGACGAGGTCGTCGACGCGAAGCCCGTCGTGGAGGTGCGCGATCTCGTCAAGGAGTACAAGATCCGCTCGGGCGGCTTCCGCAGCGAGCCGTTCCGCGCGGTGGACGGTGTCTCCTTCCAGATCCCGCGGGGTAAGACGCTCGCCCTCGTGGGGGAGTCGGGGTCGGGCAAGTCGACCGTGGCGAAGATGGTGCTCCAGCTCGAGCAGCCGACGAGCGGCGCCGTGATCGTCGACGGTGCGGACACCTCGGGCATGAACCGCAAGGAGGTCTTCGCCCTCCGCAGTCGCATGCAGCCGGTCTTCCAGGACCCGTACGGGTCGCTCGACCCGCTCCGCAGCATCGGTGCGCTGATCGCCGAACCGCTTCGCGTACACGGCGTGGGTGACGAGAAGTCCCGACGCGACCGTGTGTTCGAGCTGCTCGAGCAGGTGTCGCTTCCGCGCGAGGTCGCGTGGCGCTACCCGAACGAGCTCTCGGGCGGTCAGCGTCAGCGCATCGCGATCGCGCGAGCCCTCGCCCTCAAGCCGTCGATCGTCGTCCTCGACGAGGCGGTGTCGGCGCTCGACGTGCTCGTGCAGGACCAGATCCTGCGCCTGCTGGCGGAGCTGCAGTCCGAGCTCGACCTGACCTACCTGTTCATCACCCACGACCTCGCCGTCGTCCGGGTCGCGGCGGACCTCGTGTGCGTCATGGAGCAGGGCCGTGTCGTCGAGCAGGGCACGGTGGACGAGATCTTCGCCTCGCCGACGCAGGAGTACACCCGGCGCCTGCTCGACGCGATCCCCGGTGCGGACATCCCGCTCGGGGGGCGTGCGTGACGAACCACACCGAGGGCGGGGGAGGCGGGCGCGATGCTCGCTTCCTCCGCCCTCGGGTGTTCCGCGCCTCCTCGACCCTCTTGTCCTTCTGGGTGGTCGTCGCGATGCTCGCCTTCTTCCTGGGGGATGCGGCGGTGCGGGGGAGCTGGCTCTTCCTGGCGAAGTGGACCGCCCCGCTCCTGCTGATCGGCTGGGGGGCGTGGCTGCTCTTCTGGCGGTCGCAGGTGAGGGCCGATCGCGAGGGTGCCGTGGTGATCAACGCGCTCCGGATCCACGATCTGCCGTGGTCCTCTGTCGAGGAGGTCGTGCAGTCCGCGCAGCTGCGTGTCGTCCTCGTCGGCGGCCGGCGCATCGACTGCTGGGGCGGACCTTTCCCCCCGCGCCGACGGATGACGCGGACGCCCGAGCCGTCGGCGGATGCGGCGCTGGTCATGGAAGCGCTGCGCGAGGCGGCGACGCCCTCCGAGCGTGTCGCGACCTCGCGCTGGGACGTCCCCGCGCTCCTCGTGGGAGTCGCCCTCGCGGCCTTCACGATCGCCTCTGTGACACTTGTGCATCCGTGAAGTAAAGATCGTGAAACGAACTGTTCACCGTTTCGACGGATCTGTGGGCATGTTTGTTAGCGTTGTGCGGGCGGGGCAGCGAAGCCCCGTTAGGCAAGGCGTCCTCGACGCCGGAACGGCCGGAGAGGACACCCGAGACGCGTGACGCTGTACTTGATCAGGAGAATCCTGAACTACGCGATCCTCACCCTCGTCGCCACGTCGCTGGCGTACGTGCTCGCGAGCATCGGACTCGTCCCTGAGCGACGGTTCCTGCAGCGGAACCCTCCGGTTCCGCAGTCGACGATCGACGGCATCCTGGACCGCTGGGGTGTGAACCCCGAGGACCCGCTCCTGCTCCGCCTCTTCCGGTGGCTCGGCAATCTCTTCACCCAGGGTTCGCTCGGCCTCACGACGGGCAATCAGCCGGTCGTCGAGCAGATCTTCGTCCGCGCCGGGGTGAGCCTGCAGCTGCTGCTGGTGGGCTCGATCATCGGCGCCATCCTGGGCGTGATCCTGGGCGTCTGGGGCGCCGTGCGCCAGTACCGCACGAGCGACCGCATCGTCACGGCGGCGTCCTACCTGCTGTTCGCGACCCCCACCGTCGTCATGGCGATCCTCCTCATGATCCTCGCCACCTACTTCAACCAGGCGGCGGGGTCCCAGATCATCCGGTTCACCGGTCAGTACTCGCCGGGCATCCCGAATGAGTTCTGGCCTCAGCTGGGCGACCGCCTCTCGCACCTGCTGCTGCCGACCCTCGTCCTGATCCTGGGCGCAGCGGCCTCGTACAGCCGGTACCAGCGCAGCGCGATGCTCGACGTCCTCGGCGCGGACTACATCCGCACCGCGCGGTCGAAGGGCCGCACCCGCGGGTCCGCCCTCGTGCGTCACGGTGTGCGCGTCGCGCTCATCCCCATGTCGACGTTCTTCGCCTACAGCTTCGGCACCCTGGTCGCCGGGGCGACGATGCTCGAGATCATGTTCGGCTGGCACGGGATGGGCGAACTCACGATCCAAGCCGTGCAGCAGGACGACATCAACGCGGTGGCGGGATCGACGATGTTCGTCGCGGTCCTGATCCTGTGCTCGTCGACCCTCTCAGAAGTCTTGTACGCCGCCCTCGACCCGCGCGTGCGGAGGTAATCATGGTCATCCCTCTCGAACAGTCCGCCGAGGTCGCCGAGCTCTCGGTCTCCGCGGATCAGAAGACCCGCAAGCCGCTCACGCGCTCGCGCTTGATCTGGCAGCGCCTGCGCTCGTCGAAGCAGTTCTGGATCGGCACGATCGTCCTCGTCGCGATCGTCCTGTGGGCGGTCGTCGGTCCGCTCGTCTGGCCGATCTCGCACACCACGCGCGATTACTTCTCCCTCAACCAGGCGCCGAGCGCCGCGCACCCGTTCGGTACGGACACGCTCGGTTACGACCTGTTCGCCCAGACGATGGCCGGCCTGCGCATCTCCCTGATCGTCGGTTTCGTCGCGGGTCCGCTGGCCACGCTCATCGCGGGCTTCGTGGGAGCGATCGCCGGGTACGTCGGCGGGTGGAGCGACAAGGTCATCGCCTGGTTCATCGACCTGCTGCTCGTGCTGCCCGCCTTCTTCATCCTCGTGCTGCTCTTCCCGTTCTTCCGGGAGTCCGGCTGGATCGTCATGACCTTCTTCCTGGCGCTGTTCGGCTGGATGATCATGGCGCAGGTGATCCGTTCGCAGACACGCTCGCTGCGTGAGCGCGAGTTCGTGAAGGCCGCGCGCTACATGGGCTTCGGCACGTGGTCGGTCGTCACCCGCCACGTCGTCCCGAACGTCGCCTCCCTCCTCATCATCGACGCCACGCTGGGTGTCGGCGCCATGATCCTGGCCGAGACGAGCCTCAGCTTCTTCGGCTTCGGCGTGCAGGCGCCCGAAGTCTCGCTCGGTACCCTCATCGCCGCCGGAAACACCGCCGCGGCCACCCGACCCTGGCTGTTCGTCTTCCCCGCGGCGACCCTCGTCGTCCTGCTCCTGAGCCTGAGCCTCGTCGGCGATGCTCTGCGCGACGCCATCGACCCCACTTCCGGAGCCAACCGTGGTTGACGAACTGCTGCACTCGATCGAGACGAGCGCCCGCGAACGCGGCCGCCCGATCCTCGAGGTCAAGAACCTCTCCGTCACGTTCCCGCAGCGCGACGGGTCACCCGTGCGCGCCGTCCGCGACGTCAGCTACACGATCCACGAGGGCGAGTTCCTCGGGATCGTGGGCGAGTCCGGCTCTGGCAAGTCGGTCTCCTCGCTCGCGGTGATGGGTCTCCTCCCCGACACGGCTCAGATCGAGGGCGAGATCCTCTTCCAGGGGCAGAACCTGCTGTCGCTCGACGACCGGCGGCTCTCCCGCATCCGCGGCCGCGAACTGGCGATCATCTTCCAGGACCCGCTGTCGGCGCTGACCCCCGTCTACACCGTCGGCGATCAGATCGCCGAAGCGCTGCGACTGCACGACTCGGCGCTCAGCAAGCAGGCCGCCGCCGCGCGCGCCGTCGAGCTCCTCAAGATCGTCGGCATCCCCGACGCCCCGCGCCGTGCCAAGGCGTTCCCGCACGAGTACTCGGGTGGGATGCGGCAGCGCGCGATGATCGCCATCGCGATCGCAAACAACCCGCGCCTCATCATCGCCGACGAGCCGACGACCGCACTCGACGTGACGATCCAGGCGCAGATCCTCGAAGTGCTCGAGGAGGCGAAGCGGATCACGGGTGCCGCCGTGTCGCTCATCACTCACGACCTCGGTGTCGTGGCCGGTCACGCCGACAACGTCGGCGTCATGTACGCCGGGAAGATGGTCGAGTACGGCAGCGTCGAGACGATCTTCCGCGAGCCCGTCATGCCGTACACGGTGGGTCTGCTCCGATCGGTGCCCAACATCCGCACCGCAGGCACCGAACGCCTCGTCCCGCTCGAGGGTCGCCCGCCGTCCCTCGGCTCGCTCCCGAAGGGCTGCCCCTTCGCCGCACGCTGCCCCGCCGCGATCGCGGTGTGCCACGAGGTCGAGCCCGAGCTCGTCCCCGCCGGGAAGGCCGTCGGGCAGCTCGCCGCGTGCCATCGCTCGGACGAACTCGCCGAGGGTGTCCTCCGGCGCTCCGACATCTTCCCGCGGCCCGAGCCGCTGCCGGCCGAGGTCGTCGCCGAGACGACGGAGGCTCCCATCGTCGAGGTGCGCGACCTCAAGCGGCACTTCCCGCTCTACCGCGGCGGCGTGTTCCGCCGTCGCGTGGGTGACGTCAAGGCCGTGGACGGTGTCTCCTTCGACCTCCGCGAGGGGCGCGTGCTCGCCCTCGTGGGCGAGTCGGGGTGCGGCAAGACCACCACCATCCTCGAGATGATGGAGCTCACCGCCCCGCAGGGCGGGCGGATCACCTTCGACGGCAAGGACGTCGCCTCGCTGACCCGCAAGGGACGCCGGGAGCTGCGCCGCGACATCCAGATCGTGTTCCAGGACCCGGCGGCCGCCGTCGACCCGCGCCTGCCGATCGGAGAGGTCATCGCCGAGCCGCTACTCGTGCACGACGTCCCCAAGGCCCAGCGCGACGAGCGCGTCGTCGAACTCCTCGAGCTCGTGGGCCTCGACCCCGCGATGGCGGACCGCTACCCGCACGAGTTCTCCGGCGGTCAGCGCCAGCGCATCGGCATCGCCCGCGCCCTGGCGACGAACCCGAAGGTGCTCGTCCTCGACGAACCGGTCTCGGCCCTCGACGTGTCGATCCAGGCCGGTGTGATCAACCTCCTGCAGGACCTCCGCGACCGGTTGGGCCTGTCGATGGTGTTCGTCGCCCACGACCTCGCGGTCGTCCGCCAGCTGGCCGACGACGTCTCGGTCATGTACCTCGGCCGGATCGTCGAGTCCGGACCGATCGCCGAGGTCTTCAGCAACCCGCGGCATCCGTACACCCAGGCCCTCATGTCGGCGGCGCCGATCCCGGACCCGCACATCGAGCGCACCCGGGAACGCGTGCTGCTCGACGGCGACCTGCCGAGCCCGGCCGTGGAGATCCAGGGATGCCGCTTCCGCACCCGCTGCCCGCTGTTCCGTCTCCTGCCCGAGGACGACCAGCGGCTCTGCCTCGGCGAGTACCCCGATCTGGCGCGGCGCGGCCGCGTCGAGGTGGCCTGCCACCACGTCGAGAAGAACGTCCTCGTCGTCACCTGACCCCTGAACTCCGTCTTTTCCGGCGGACCCAAGAAGAAAGTAGATGCACATGATCCGTAAGACAGCACTTGCGGGTCTTGCTGTGCTCAGCGCGGGAGCTCTCATGCTCACCGCCTGTGCTGGCGGGACCACGTCGTCGCCGTCGCCGTCCTCCTCGGCGTCGCCCGAATCGCTCCCCCTGGTCGGCTACGAGACGGTGGACTACGGCGACCTCACCGACGGGGGCACGCTCAACCTCTCCGTCACGAGCAGCCCGACGGACGAGGGCAGCTGGAACCCGAACCACGCACTCGCGGCCAACGTCGACGTCCAGCGGCTCCTCGAGCCCACGCTCTCCTCGATGTGGGTCGTCGCGGACGACGGCAGCTGGACCGCGAACCCCGACTACGCCACCTCGATCGAACTGACGAGCGAGTCGCCCCAGGTCGTCACGGTCAAGCTCAACGAGAAGGCCGTGTGGCCCGACGGCAAGCCGATCACCGCCGAGGACTACGTCGCCACCTACGCCGCCGCCGGCGGCGCCGCCGACGGCTACGAGACGGTCCCGTCGTCGGTGTTCGACGCGATCGACAAGGCCGAGGTCGTCAGCGACTTCGAGTACACGGTCACCTTCAAGGGTGCCTACGCCGACTGGCCGAGCCTGTTCCTGACCCCGGTGCTCCCGGCGGACATCGCCAAGGACAAGGAGGCCTTCAACAGCGGCTTCGCGTCCGAGGCCGTCCCCTCCGCGGGCCCGTACGTCGTCGACTCGATCGACAACAGCGCCAAGATCTTCAAGCTGGTCCCCAACCCGAACTGGTGGGGTGCCAACAAGCCGAAGCTCGACAGCATCACCTTCAAGGTCATCGCGCAGGAGACCCTGCCGCAGGCCTACTCCAACGACGAGATCGACGCGATCGAGATCCAGACGCCCGACGCTCTGGAGACCGCCAGTGCCAAGGCAGGATCCGTCGTCGGCCGCTCCGGCGGTGTCACCTGGTCGCACCTGACCTTCAACGCGACCGCGGCGCCGTTCGACGACGTCAACGTCCGCAAGGCCATCGGTATGGCGATGGACCGCGAGCTGATCGCCCGCGTCGCCAACGAGCCCCTGGGCGCCCCGGCGACCACGCTCGGCGACTGGATCTTCATGCCCGGCCAGGCCGGCTACAGCGACGTCTTCGACGAGAAGATCGGCAGCGACCCGGCCAAGGCCGAGGAGACGCTCGAGGAAGCCGGTTGGACCAAGGAGGGCGACTCCTGGACGAAGGACGGCAAGCCGCTCGAGTTCGCGATCACCGTTCCGGCGGGCACGCAGTCGAACATCAACCGCGCGCTGGGCGTCCAGGACGCCCTCGCCAAGATCGGCGTCAAGGTCACCCTCAACGAGGTCCCCAGCGAGAACTACTTCACGAACATCGAGGCCGGGGACTTCCAGGCCGTGACGTTCGGGTGGCAGGGCACGCTGTTCCCGATCTCGTCCGCGGAGACGATCTACACGCCGGCGGACTCGCCGCAGAACTACGCGCGCGTGACGGACGACCGTCTCGCCGACCTGTGGGAGCAGGCCAACGCCGAGCTCGACGAGACCAAGCGTCTGGAGATCGCCAAGCAGATCAACGAGGTGATCGCCGACTTCCTGCCGAGCGTTCCGATCTACCCGTACCCCGAGGTGGTGGCGACCGACGAGGGTCTCGCCAACTACGGCACGGCGACGTTCAAGAACATCGACTGGTCGCTGGTCGGCTACACCGAGTGATCCGAGCATCGCTCACCCGCATCACCTGATGCACGGCGGGGCGGGGACCGAAAGGTCCTCGCCCCGTCGGCGTGTCGCGGGCTGCGGTAAAGTGGACTGCCGGCATCCCGGCATCATCCCTCTCTGCAAGGAACTCCCTTCATGGCGCACGCCCTCCGTCCTGACCTCCGTAACGTCGCGATCGTCGCGCACGTCGACCACGGCAAGACGACGCTCGTCGACGCCATGCTCCGCCAGACCGGCTCGTTCGGCGAGCACGCGCACGTCGAAGAGCGCGCGATGGACTCGAACGACCTCGAGCGTGAGAAGGGGATCACGATCCTCGCCAAGAACACGGCGATCACGTACAACGGCATCCACACCGAGCAGCCGATCACGATCAACGTCATCGACACCCCCGGTCACGCCGACTTCGGCGGCGAGGTCGAGCGCGGCCTGTCGATGGTGGACGGCGTCGTCCTGCTGGTGGATGCCTCCGAGGGCCCGCTCCCGCAGACCCGGTTCGTCCTGCGCAAGGCGCTCGAGGCCAAGCTCCCCGTCATCCTCCTGGTCAACAAGACCGACCGTCCCGACGCCCGCATCGCGGAGGTCGAGGAGGAGGCGCACGACCTGCTGCTGGGTCTCGCCTCCGACCTGCAGGACGACGTGCCCGACCTCGACGTCGACGCGCTGCTCGACGTCCCCGTCGTCTACGCCTCGGGCCGCGCCGGCGCCGCCTCGCGCACGCGCCCGGACAACGGCTCGCTGCCCGACAACGACGACCTCGAGCCGCTGTTCGAGGCGATCCTCGAGCACGTCCCCGCTCCGTCGTACGACGACGAGGCTCCGCTGCAGGCGTGGGTCACGAACCTCGACTCCTCGCCGTTCCTCGGCCGTCTCGCCCTCCTGCGCGTCTTCAACGGCACGCTCAAGAAGGGGCAGACCGTCGCCTGGGTGCGCGCGGACGGCACGACGAGCAACGCCCGCATCACCGAGCTGCTCATGACCCGCGCGCTCGAGCGCTACCCCGCCGAGTCCGCCGGCCCCGGCGACATCGTCGCGATCGCGGGCTTCGAGAACATCACGATCGGTGAGACCATCGCCGACCCCGAGGACATCCGTCCCCTCCCGGCCATCACGGTCGACGACCCCGCCATCTCGATGACGATCGGCACCAACACCTCGCCGCTCATGGGCAAGGTCAAGGGGCACAAGCTCACCGCCCGCATGGTGAAGGACCGCCTCGACCGCGAGCTCATCGGCAACGTGTCGCTGAAGGTCGTCGACATCGGCCAGCCCGACGCGTGGGAGGTCCAGGGCCGTGGTGAGCTCGCGCTGGCGATCCTCGTCGAGAACATGCGCCGCGAGGGCTTCGAGCTCACCGTCGGCAAGCCGCAGGTGGTCACCCGGCGCGACGAGAACGGCAAGCTCACCGAGCCGTTCGAGCACCTCACGATCGACGCACCCGAGGAGCACCTCGGTGCCATCACCCAGCTGATGGCCGGCCGCAAGGGCCGTATGGAGACGATGACCAACCACGGCACCGGCTGGGTGCGCATGGAGTTCATCGTCCCCTCGCGCGGTCTCATCGGCTTCCGCAGCGAGTTCCTCACCATCACGCGCGGCACCGGCATCGCGAACGCGATCTCGCACGGCTACGACGAGTGGGCGGGCGCGATCTCGACCCGTCAGAACGGCTCGATCGTCGCCGACCGCGCCGGCGTCGTCACGCCGTTCGCCATGATCGCTCTCCAGGAGCGCATGTCGTTCTTCGTGCAGCCCACCGAGGAGGTCTACGAGGGCATGGTCATCGGCGAGAACTCGCGCGCCGACGACATGGACGTCAACATCACGAAGGAGAAGAAGCTCACGAACATGCGTTCGTCGACCTCGGACTCCTTCGAGTCGATGACGCCGCCGCGCGTGCTCACCCTCGAGGAGAGCCTCGAGTTCGCCCGCGACGACGAATGCGTCGAGGTCACGCCCGAGAAGGTGCGCATCCGCAAGGTCGTGCTCGACGCGACCGAGCGCGGCCGCGCCGCCTCGCGCCTGAAGCGCCAGGACGCCGGTTCCTGACGCGGTGACGGGGGAGGAGCAGCCCACCGGACGGGCGTGGCGAGACTCCCTCGGGGTGGTCCTCGCGACCAGCGCCTATGGGGTGTCCTTCGGCGCCCTCGCGGTCGCCTCGGGTCTGGACGTCTGGCAGACGTGCGTCCTCAGCCTGTTCATGTTCACCGGCGGATCGCAGTTCGCGTTCGTCGGTGTGATCGGCGGGGGAGGTCTCGCGGGCGCGGCGATCGCGTCGGCGGGGCTGCTCGGCATGCGCAACGTCGCCTACGGACTGCGCATGTCGCCGGTCGTGGGTACGGGCTTCTGGCGGCGCGCCGCGGCATCCCATTTCACGATCGACGAATCGACGGCGGTCGCGCTGGCGCAGACGGATGCCGGTGCCCGCCGCATCGGCTTCTGGGTGACCGGCATCGGCATCTACCTCGGCTGGAACCTCACGACCCTCGCGGGAGCGCTGCTGGGCGACGTCCTCGGTGACGTCCGGACCTACGGATTGGATGCCGCGGCCGCGGCTGCGTTCCTCGCACTGCTCTGGCCGCGTCTGCGCCGGCGTCAGGCGATCGCGGTGGGGGCGGCGGCGGCCGTCGTCGCGGCGATCTCGACCCCGCTGCTCATGCCGGGGCTTCCCGTCCTCGTCGCCGCGGTCGTCGCACTCGTCGTCGGCTGGACGAACTGGCTCGGCGCCCGCGAGACCACCACGGAGGCCGCGTCATGACCCTGTGGCACGCCATCCTGCTCGCCTCGATCGTCTGCGTCGCGCTGAAGACCGTGGGGTATCTCGTGCCGCCGGCGTGGTTCGACGCGCCGCGCCCGTCGCGGACGATCGACCTGCTCACCGTCGCCCTGCTCGCCGCTCTCGTCGTCGTGCAGACGCTGGGTGCGGGCCAGGCGGTCGTCGTCGATGCGCGGCTGCCCGCCGTCCTCGTGGCCGCGGGCCTGCTCGTGATCCGTGCGCCGTTCCTCGTGGTCGTGGTCGCGGCCGCCGCCACCGCGGCGCTCCTGCGCCTGTGGGGCTGGGCGGCGTGATCGCCCCAGGGTGCGCGCCTAGACTGTCGTGGTGAACGCCCTGCTCGCCCGCGTCGCCACGTGGATCCTCGCCGCCGTCATCGGCGTCGTCTACGGCGTGGCCGGCACCATCGGTCAGGCGGCGGTGTGGGGTGTGGTCCCCGTCGGCCTGCTGGTCGCCTCGCTCGGTTTCATCGCCCTGCTGGTCGCCGTCCGCATCCTCACGGGGGAGCGCGCGTCGGCTCTGGCCTGCGGCCTGGGAGCCATGCTCGCGACGCTCCTCTTCGCCAACGAGGGGCCGGGCGGCTCGGTCGTCGTCCCGGCGCCACCGGAGGGCGCGACCATCACGCCCGGGCTCATCTGGACCTTCGTCGTGCCGCTCGTGGCCGCGCTCGTCGTCGCGTGGCCGTCGGCATCCCGGCTCCGTTCCACGAACTAGACTCGTCGTGTGACGTATGTGATCGCTCTCCCGTGCGTGGATGTCAAAGACCGTGCCTGCATCGACGAGTGCCCCGTCGACTGCATCTACGAGGGCGAACGGTCGCTCTACATCCACCCCGACGAGTGCGTCGACTGCGGTGCGTGCGAGCCGGTCTGCCCGGTCGAGGCGATCTACTACGAGGACGACCTCCCCGCCGAGTGGCAGGACTACTACACCGCCAACGTCGAGTTCTTCGAGGACATCGGCTCGCCCGGCGGTGCCGCGAAGGTCGGTGTGATCGCGAAGGACCACCCCGTCATCGCGGGTCTTCCGCCGCAGGCGCACTGACCGTCCATGAGCGTCCGCGATCTCGCCGACTACCCGTGGGACGCCGTCGCACCGTACGCCGCGCGCGCACGGCAGCATCCTGACGGCATCGTCGACCTCTCCATCGGCTCTCCGGTCGACCCGACGCCCGGCGTCGTGGCGGACGCCCTGCGGCGCTCGACCGATGCGCACGCCTACCCGCAGACCGTCGGCACCCCGGCGCTGCGCGAAGCGATCGCCGCCTGGTACGCGCGGCGCCGCGGCGTCCCCGGCCTGACTCCCGCGCACGTGATCCCCACGGTCGGCTCGAAGGAGCTCGTCGCGCTCCTGCCGCTGCTCCTCGGGCTCGGCCCCGGCGACACCGTCGTGCACCCCCGCGCCGCCTACCCGTCGTACGAGGTCGGTGCCCGCCTCGTCGGCGCGACCGCGCTCGCCTCGGACGATCCGGGCGAATGGCCCGAGACGACCCGCCTGGTGTGGCTCAACTCTCCCGGCAACCCCGACGGCCGCGTGCTGGGCGTCGACGAGCTCCGCCGCGCCGTGCGTCGCGCGCGCGAGCTGGGTGCCGTCCTGGCCTCGGACGAGTGCTACGCCGAGCTGGGCTGGGACGGACCGTGGGCGGATGCCGCGGTGCCGAGCGTCCTCGATCCGCGCGTCACCGAGGGCGACCTCACCGCGCTCCTGTCGGTCTACTCGCTCAGCAAGCAGTCCAACCTCGCCGGGTACCGCGCCGCGTTCCTGGCGGGCGACACGGATCTGGTGGCGGGGCTCGTGACGGCGCGCAAGCACCTCGGACTCATGGTCCCGGGTCCCGTGCAGGACGCGATGGTCGCCGCCCTCGAGGACGACCCGCACGTCGAGCACCAGCGCGCGCTGTACCGTGCGCGGCGCGACGTGCTGAAGCCCGCCGTCGAGGCGGCCGGGTTCCGGATCGACCACAGCGAGGGCGGCCTGTACCTCTGGGCGACGGCGGGGGAGGACGCCTGGACGTCGCTCGGCCGGCTCGCCGAGCTCGGCATCCTGGCCGGTCCCGGCCACTTCTACGGCGCGCACCACCCGCAGCACGTGCGCTTCTCGCTCACCGCGACCGACGAGCGCATCGCCGCCGCGGCGCGGCGACTGACGGCATCCGCGGGATCGTAGCGTTTCGTAGGTTTCCTCTCACGGATGCCGCGATCCGTTGGGCGCGTCAGGAGAGGCGCCATCTCCCCGTTAGGCTGTAGAGACCGCTCCCGACGACCGCAAGGAGGCTTCGTGACCAACGCGGACACCCCTCAGAAGGCCACCGTGACCATCGGTGACACGACCGCGGAGCTCCCGCTCGTCGCCGGAAGCGAAGGGGTACCGAGCGTCGACTTCTCGACGTTCACGAAGCAGACCGGGCACACCTCGCTCGACTACGGCTTCGTGAACACCGCTTCGACGAAGTCCGCGATCACGTACATCGATGGTGACCAGGGCATCCTGCGGTACCGCGGGTACCCGATCGAGCAGCTCGCACAGCACAGCACCTACCTCGAGGTCGCCTGGCTCCTCATCTACGGCGAGCTTCCCACGGCGGACGAGCTGGCCGGCTGGGACGAGAAGATCCGGCGCCACACGCTCCTGCACGAGGACCTCAAGCACTTCTTCTCAGCTCTGCCGCATACCGCGCACCCGATGTCGGTCCTCTCGGCCGCAACGGCCGCGCTCTCGACCTACTACGAGGGCCAGAGCGACCCGCACAACCCGGAGCACGTCGAGCTCAACACGATCCGCATGCTCGCGAAGCTCCCCGTGATCGCGGCGTACGCGCACAAGAAGAGCATCGGGCACGCGTTCCTCTACCCCGACAACTCGCTGAGCTTCGTCGACAACTTCCTCAAGCTGAACTTCGGCAACAACGCCGAACCCTACGAGATCAACCCGGTCATGTCGCGGGCGCTCGAGCGGCTGCTCATCCTGCACGAGGACCACGAGCAGAACGCGTCGACCTCGACCGTGCGGCTCGTCGGGTCGACCGGGGCCAACCAGTTCTCGTCGATCTCGGCCGGCATCAACGCGCTCTACGGGCCGCTCCACGGCGGCGCGAACGAGGCCGTCCTCGACATGCTCGCGCGCATCCGTGACTCGGGAGAGAGCGTGCAGCGCTTCGTCGAGCGGGTGAAGAACAAGGAAGACGGCGTCAAGCTCATGGGCTTCGGGCACCGCGTCTACAAGAACTACGACCCGCGCGCGAAGCTCGTCAAGGAATCCGCCGACGAGGTCCTCCGCGAACTCGGCGTCGAGGACCCGCTCCTCGCCCTCGCCAACGAGCTCGAGGAGATCGCGCTCAACGACGACTACTTCAAGGAGCGTCGCCTCTACCCGAACGTCGACTTCTACACCGGCGTCATCTACAAGGCGATGGGCTTCCCGACACGGATGTTCACGCCCCTGTTCGCGATCGGTCGGCTTCCCGGCTGGCTCGCGCACTGGCGCGAGATGCAGAACGACCCGCAGACCAAGATCGGTCGCCCGCAGCAGCTCTACACGGGAGCGACGGAGCGGGACTACCCCGTTTCCCGCTGACGCACGCCCCGCACCCCGCTAGGGTGTGCCCATGGGGTGGATGCCGGGGGTAGGACTGACCTTCGACGATTCGGGTTTCGTCGACGACAGCGGGTACATCGATGACGGGGTGATCGGCGTGCCGCCGGGCGTGGACGACGGCGGGGTCATGGATCCCACCGGCATGGACGGGATGGCGTCGGGGTTCTCGGCCGTCTTCGGCCTGGTCCTGGTGCTCGGCATCGTCGGGGCGGTCTTCGGGCTCGTCATCCGCGCGCGGAAGTATCGCATCCTGAGCGACGCGGGGATCGACCCGCTGACCGTGGATGCGCAGATCGCCGCCAAGGTGCTGCGCAGCGACGCGCTCGCGCCCGCGGCATCCGAGCCGGCGGTCGCGACACCGCCTGCCGCGCCGACCCCTGCCGTGCCGACCATCGAGCAGCGCCTGATCGAACTCGACGGTCTCCGGGCGCGCGGCATCATCAGCGACGAGGAGCACC
This sequence comes from Microbacterium gawkjiense, assembly GCF_031932225.1. Lineage (NCBI taxonomy): Bacteria > Bacillati > Actinomycetota > Actinomycetes > Micrococcales > Microbacteriaceae > Microbacterium > Microbacterium gawkjiense. The sequence goes on along the minus strand of NZ_JAUZVV010000002.1, from coordinate 661,417 downwards.
GCGAGGCGCGGGCCGCCGTCCTGAAGGGCTGACCCCTCAGGCGTGCAGGTCGGCGTTGAGGGTGACCCCGACGCCCTCGCGACGCACGGCCTCGACGGCGCCCGTGAGCGAGTTGCGCCGGAACAGGATGCCGCTCCGCCCCGACAGTTCGGCGGCCTTCGCCGTCGGCACAGTGCCGTCGGCCCGCGGCGTCTCGCCCACGAGAACGACCTTGGTCCCGCCGGTCAGGTAGAGACCCGCTTCGACGATGCAGTCGTCGCCGAGGGAGATTCCGATGCCGGCGTTCGCGCCCAGCAGGGTGCGGCGACCGATCGAGACCCGGTGGCTGCCGCCGCCCGAGAGCGTGCCCATGATCGACGCGCCGCCGCCGATGTCGCTACCGTCGCCGACGACGACACCCTGCGAGATCCGTCCCTCGACCATCGAGGCACCGAGCGTCCCGGCGTTGAAGTTGACGAACCCCTCGTGCATCACCGTGGTCCCCGGCGCGAGGTGCGCCCCGAGCCGGACGCGCGAGGCGTCGGCGATGCGCACGCCCGAGGGGACGACGTAGTCGGTGAGCCGCGGGAACTTGTCGATCCCGGCGACCTGGATGCCGGCGCGCTGCAGCGTCGGGCGCAGACGGGTGAGATCCTGCGGGTGCATCGGTCCGGCGCTCGTCCACGCGACGTTCGGCAGGTGCCCGAAGATGCCGGTGAGGTCGAGCTCGTTCGGGGCGACGAGGCGGTGCGAGAGCGCGTGCAGGCGGAGGTAGGCGTCGGAGGTGCCCGCGGGCGGCGCGTCGAGGTCGATCTCGACGACGACGACACCGACGGTGACGGCGCGCCGCTCGTCGTCGCCGGCGTGGGCGGCGAGGTCGGTCGTGTCCACCTCGGCGGGTGCCCGGCCGACAGCCGGTGCGGGGTACCAGGTGTCGAGGACGGTGCCGTCCTCGCTCGTCGTCGCCAGACCGATGCCCCAGACCCACCGTGCGTCACTCATGGTTCCAGGCTATCGGGCCGTCGTTAGACTCGACGTCATGCCCCGGCTCGACCTCCGCTCCACCGCTGTCGACCTGACACGGACCATCTGCGACATCCCGAGCGTGTCGGACGACGAGACCGTCCTCGCGGACGCGATCTTCGAGGCCGTCTCGGAGCTGCCGCACCTCGAGGTCCACCGCGACGGCGACACGATCGTCGCGCGCACCCGCCTCGGGCGCGCGCAGCGTGTCGCGATCGCCGGGCACATCGACACGGTCCCCATCAACGGCAACGTCCCGACCCGCGACATCGAGGTCGACGGCGAGCCGTACCTCTGGGGCCGCGGCACCGTCGACATGAAGGCCGGTGTCGCCGTCCAACTGAAGCTGGCCGCCGAGCTCACCGATCCCCGTGTCGACATCACCTGGATGTGGTACGACCACGAGGAGGTCGCCGCCGACCTCAACGGGTTGAATCGGCTCGCGGCATCCCGTCCGGACCTCTTCGCGGCCGACTTCGCGATCCTCGGCGAACCCTCCGACGGGCAGGTGGAGGGCGGCTGCAACGGCACCCTCCGCGCGGTGGTGCGCACCTCCGGCGTGCGCGCGCACAGCGCCCGTGCGTGGGTCGGCGAGAACGCGATCCACAAGGCCGCTCCGATCCTCGCTCGGCTCGCCGAGTACCGGCCGCGGGAGATCGAGGTCGACGGACTGCTCTACCGTGAGGGCCTCAACGCCGTCGCGATCCGCGGCGGCATCGCCGGCAACGTCATCCCCGACGCCTGCGAGGTCGACGTCAACTTCCGCTTCGCTCCGAGCCGGGATGCCGCCGCCGCCGAGGCGCACGTGCGCGACGTCCTGGCGGGATTCGAGGTCGAGATCGTGGACCTGTCCGAGGGGGCCCGGCCAGGGCTCGACGCGCCGCTCGCGCGGGAGTTCGTCGCGGCGGTCGGCGCGGTGCCGAAGCCGAAGTACGGCTGGACCGACGTCGCGCGGTTCTCGGCGATGGGCGTTCCCGCGGTCAACTACGGCCCGGGCGATCCGCACTTGGCCCATCACGACGAGGAGCGCGTGCCGATCGCGCAGATCGAGGACGTCGAGCGGGGCCTGCGGGCATGGCTGAGCGGCGACTGAGGTCCGCAGCCTCCGTCGCCGGCACCGTCGCCGCCGTCTACCTCTCGGCACGCCTCGTCACGACCCTGTTCTTCTGGGCCGCGGCGAGCCTCTCCGGACCCACCTCGCGCTTCGGCGCGGACGCCACCATCCCGTCGCTCGCGATGGGATGGGACGCCCAGTGGTACTGGGTGATCGCCGATCGCGGCTACCCGTCCGAGCTCCCGGTGAACGACACCGGGCAGGTGACCGAGAACCCGTGGGCGTTCATGCCGCTGTTCCCCGTGCTCGCCCGGACGCTGGGCGCCGTCCTCGGCGGCTACCCGGCGGGAGCGGTGGTGCTGGCGCTCGGGGCCGGGTACGCGGCATCCGTGGTGCTCTTCGTGCTGCTGCGCGGACGCCTCGGCGAGACGGCGTCGCTCTGGGCGGTGGTGCTCTTCGCCAACGGTCCGCTCGCCGCCCTGTTCCAGATGGGGTACGCCGAGTCGCTCCTGCTGGTCTGGCTGTTCCTCGCGCTGTGGGCGCTCCAGCGCCGGCGGTTCGGCTGGATCTATCCGCTCGTCGTCCTGATGGGCTTCACCCGGCCGGGGGTGCTCGCGTTCGCCCTGCTGCTGGGCCTCTATGGGATCCATCGGTGGATGCGGCGGCGCGTCGATCCGCTGCCGACCCCGCACATCGTCCACATCATCGCCCTGGGCGCCCTCGCGACGATCGTGGGATTCGCCTGGCAGGTCATCGCCGGTGTCGCGACGGGGGATCCCTCCGCGTACCTCGAGACCGAGCTCGCCTGGCGGCGCAGCTGGGTCGGCTCCGAGGAGCAGTTCGTCCCCTTCGCCGGTTTCGTGCAGGCATCCTCGCTCTGGTTCGGCATCTGGGGGCTGCCGCCGATGCTCGGACCGATCGCCCTCGCCGTCCTGGTCGTGGGGGCCGCCGCGCTCCTCGTGCGGGCACCCCAGGTGCGCCGTCTCGGGCCCGAGATCCGGCTGTGGGGCGCGAGTTACCTCGTCTACCTGCTCGCGGTGTTCTTCCCGCAGTCGAGCGTTTTCCGGCTGCTGCTGCCCCTCACGCCCGTGGCCGCCGCCGTGGCGGTCCCGCCCTCACGATGGTGGCGGATCGGGATGCTGGTGCTGTGCCTCGGCGGGCAGTGGCTGTGGATCCACGAGATGCTCGCGCTCGGCGACACGTTCTACCGGATTCCGTGACGATAAGCGTCCGCTGAGAGGCGCGCGCGCCGAAGGCGATCAGCCCATTGGGTAGACTAATGGGGAAGGCCGAAGACGAAAGGGAGCCCCACAATGGCAGCCATGAAGCCGCGCACCGGAGACGGACCTATGGAGGCCGTCAAGGAAGGCCGCCTCATCATCGTGCGTGTTCCACTCGAGGGGGGCGGTCGACTGGTCGTCTCGGTGAACGACGACGAGGCGAAGGAACTCCACAGTGTTCTCAGCGGGGTCGTCGGCGCCGCCTGACCCCGACTCGATGCGAAAGGCCGGTCTCCGTGGGGACCGGCCTTTCGGCGTATCCGGCGTGCGCCGGGATCAGCCCGGGTCGGCGACGGTCGTCAGCTGCAGGAGTCCCTCGCCGACGATCGAGAGGGCCCCGAGGACCGCCGGGGAGGCCTGGGTCTCCTGGATCAGCGAGCGGTACGCCGTCTCGAGAGGGCCGCGACGGACCGGGTCGGCGACGGCGCCGCCGGCCAGGACCCGCGGGACGAGCACCGTTCCGCCCGCCCGGGCGAGCCGGAGGCCGTGCTCGACGTACTCGATGACGCCGTCCGGGTCCGCGTCGATGAGGACGATGTCGTAGGAGGCCTCGTTCATCCGCGGCAGGACGTCGGCGGCGCGGCCCGTGATGAAGCGCGCGCGGGCGGCGGGGACGCGGGCGTCGGTGAACGCCTTCCGCGCCACGGCGAGGTGCTCGGGCTCCTTGTCGATCGTCGTGAGTGTCGCCCGGGGGGACCCGTGCAGCAGCCACAGCCCCGAGACGCCGCCGCCGGTGCCGATCTCGACGATGTTCAGCGCGCGGCTCGCCGCGGCGATCACCGCGCACTGCGCGCCCACCTCGGGACTGATCGGATTCGCGCCGATCTCGAGGGCGTGCGCTCGCGCCCGGGCGATGGCATCGGGTTCGACCGTCGCCTCGGCAGCAAACCTCCGGACCGCCTCGTGATCTCCCATGTGGTGAACCTCCTCCGCCCAGCCTAGGCGGGCCCGCATGCCGCAACCCTCAGGCGCACGGGTAACCTGGGAAGCATGTCGAACGGGCTCGATCTGGAGAAGATCCTCCTCATCGCGCTCATCGCCGCACTCCTGCTGGGGCCCGAGCGCCTGCCGGGTTACGCGGCCTCCCTCGCACGTCTGACGCGCCGCGTCCGCGACTGGCTAGACGGCGCGCGGACCCGCGTCAAGGAGGAGATGGGGGACGACTTCGACGAGATCGAGTGGCGCAAGCTCGATCCGCGGCAGTACGACCCCCGGCGCATCATCCGCGAGGCGCTCATCGACGACGCGCCCGTGAAGCCCGTCGCCGCCGGGGCGGCGGCGATGACCGCGGTCGCGGCGCCTCCGGCACCCGAGGTCACGACGGCGGTCGATGCGGTCGATGCGGGCGTCGTCCCGTTCGACTCCGAAGCCACCTGACCGGCGGCATCCGTCTCTCCTCAGGCGGGGGAGACGGGGAGGGCGCGACCGGCGAGCGAGGAGCGCGTCGAGACGAGGGTGTCGGCGACCGCCGAGATCGCACGCGCCGCGGGATCACCGGGATCGGCGAGGACGACCGGTTCGCCCTCATCGCCGCCGCGGCGGAGGGCAGGGCTCAGCGGGATCGAGCCGAGGAGCGGCACCGCGGCGTCGTCGGTCGATAGCTCGGCGGCGACCGCCGCCCCGCCGCCGGCGCCGAACACGTCGACGAGGGTGCCGTCGGGAAGGGCGAAGGCCGCCATGTTCTCGATGACGCCGACGATGCGCTGGCCCGTCTGACGCGCCACGACGCCGCTGCGGACGGCGACGTCGGCCGCGGCCGCCTGCGGCGTCGTCACCACGAGGACCTCGGCGTGCGGAAGGAGCTGACCCACGGAGATCGCCACGTCCCCGGTCCCCGGTGGCATGTCGATGAGGAGCACGTCGAGGTCGCCGAAGTGCACGTCGGTGAGGAACTGCTGCACCGTGCGGTGCAACATCGGCCCGCGCCAGGCGACGGCGGGGGAGGAGCCCTCCGGCAGGAACATCCCGATCGAGATCGTCTTCACGCCGTGGGCGACCGGCGGCAGCATGAGGTCGTCGAGGCGGGTCGGCTGCGGCGGGCGGCCGTCCTCGCCGATGAGGCCGAGGAGTCCCGGGATCGAGAAGCCGTGCACGTCCGCGTCGATCAGCCCGACGGCCAACCCTCGCGTCGCCAGGGCGACGGCGAGGTTCGCCGTGAGGGTGGACTTGCCCACACCGCCCTTGCCGCTCGTGACCGCGATGACACGGGTCAGCGCGTCGGCGGTGAACGGCATGCGACGCGCGCCGCGGATCCGCTCGACGAGGGCCGAGCGCTCCGCCGCCGTCATGACGCCCACGTCGACGCGGACGTCGTCGACGCCCGGGACGGATGCCGCGGCATCCCGCACGTCCCGCTCGATGCGGTCCGCGGCGGGGCATCCGACGATCGTCAGGGCGATGCCGACGTGCGCGGTCCCCTCGTCGAGGGCGATCTCCCGAACCATGTCGAGCTCGCCGATCGGGCGCCGCAGCTCCGGGTCGATGACGGCGGACACGGCACGGCGGACGTCGTCGGCCGTCGCGGGGGTGCTCACGAGGAGCGGGCGTCGTCGCCGGGCTGGTCGCGCTCGTCGAGACGCTCGATGAGGGCCTTGAGCTCCTGGCGGAGCACGTCGCGGCTGATCATCTCGTCCTGCATGTCGGTGAGCGCCATCCGCAGGGCCACGACCTCGCGGGCGAGGTATTCGGTGTCGGCGAGGTTGCGCTCGGCCCGCTGACGGTCCTGCTCGATCTGCACGCGGTCCCGGTCGTCCTGCCGGTTCTGGGCGAGGAGGATGAGGGGAGCGGCGTACGAGGCCTGGAGCGACAGCATGAGCGTCAGGGCGGTGAACCCGAGCGCCGCATCGTCGAAGCGCAGTCCCTCGGGCGCGGCGGTGTTCCAGACGATCCAGGCGACGCAGAAGAGCGTCAGGATGAGCAGGAACGCGGGGGTCCCCATCGCCCGGGCGATCCACTCCGTGAACCGACCGAAGCGGTCGCGGGAGGGCTGCGGGGTGCGGCTGAGCACGCTCGTGCGCCGCCCGCGGGGCGCCTCGAACCCGGACTTCGGCGCGCGTGCCATCATCGCCGCACCTCCGGACCCTGTCGCGGCGCGTCCTGCGATCGCCAGTCGTCGGGCAGCAGGTAGTCGATCACGTCGTCGACCGTGACCGTGCCGACGAGGTGGCGGGCCTGATCGACGACGGGCAGCGAGACGAGGTTGTAGCTCGCGAGGAGACGGGCGACCTCGGCGGCGCTGGCCGAGACGGTGACGGGCTCGACGGTGTCGTCGATGATGGCGCCCAGCCGCTCGTGTGGCGGGTAGCGCAGCATCCGCTGGAAGTGCACGACACCCAGCAGGCGCCCCGTCGGGGTCTCGTAGGGCGGCAGGGTCACGAAGACGGCGGCCGCGAGGGCGGGGTGCAGTTCGTGCCGGCGGATGAGGGCGAGCGCCTCGGCGACGGTCGCGTCGGCGGACAGCACGATCGGTTCGCTGGTCATGAGACCGCCCGCGGTGTCGGGGCCGTGCTCGAGGAGGGCGCGGACGTCCTCGGCCTCCTCGGGCTCCATGAGGTCGAGCAGCTGTCCGGCGCGGGCATCCGACAGCTGACCCAGCACGTCGGCCGCGTCGTCCGGTTCCATCGCGTCGAGGATGTCGGCGGCGCGCTCGTCGCCGAGGGCTTCGAGGATGTGCACCTGCTCGTCCTCGGGCATCTCCTCGAGGGCGTCGGCGAGACGGTCGTCGGGGAGCTCCTCCGCCACCTCGAGCAGGCGCTCCTCGGGGAGGTCGAGGAGCGTGTTGGCGAGGTCGGCGGGCTTGAGCTCGGAGTATGAGGCGACCAGGAGCTCGGCGGACTGCGTCTGTCCCGCGACCTGCTCGTCGCGCACGTCGTTCCACTGCGCGAAGGTCGTCGGCCCCTTGGCGAACGGCGACGCGCTGGTCTTGGGGCGGCGCAGGAACAACTGCCCCACCTGCCAGTCGCCCAGGCGGTCGCGCTCGATGGCGACATCCTCGATCACGGCGGAGCCCGACCCGTCGGTGAGGTGCACGTTGCGGCCGATGAGCTCCGTCATGACACGCACCTCGCCGCCGCGCTGCTCGAAGCGGCGGACGTTGATGAGGCCGGTCGTGATGACCTGGCCGCTCGCGATCGAGGTGACCCGTCCGATGGACAGGAACACGTTGCGTCGGCCGGGGATCTCGACCACGAGCCCGACCACTCTCGGAGGGTCGTCCTTGCGGTAGATCACGACCACATCGCGGACCTTCCCCAGACGGTCGCCCGCGGGGTCGAAGACGGCGCACCCGGTCAGGCGCGCGACGAAGACCCGTTGCGTACTCACCCGACCAGCGTAGTCGGCGGATCCCTCGCGCTCCCTGCGCCCACGCAAAGGCTCGCGTGGGAGACTGAGGCCATGAGCATGATGGGTGGGGCCCCGAAGGAACACGGTGCGACGGTCGCGGAGTACTCGTCGTACGAGGCGGCGCAGAAGTCGGTGTCGACCCTCATCGGCGCGGACGTCCCGGCGCAGGACATCGCCATCGTCGGACGCGGGCTGCGCTCGGTCGAGCGCGTCACCGGTCGGTTGGGATACGCGACCGCGGCGCGGTCCGGCGCGATCAACGGCGTCCTGCTCGGTCTACTGTTCGCCGCGATCTTCGTGCTCGGCAGCCCCGGCGCCGCCCTGCAGCTGTTCGTCGGCGTGATGCTCGTCGGCATCGCGCTCGGCATGCTCATGAGCATCATCAGCTACTCGATCCTGCGCCGTCGTCGCGACTTCACCTCGGTGACCCAGGTCATCGCCGACCACTACGACGTGACGGTGCTGCCTCGCAGCTTCGGCCGCGCCAAGGAACTGCTCGGCGCCGCGGCGGCCCCGACCGCCCCGCCGGCACCGCCGACCGACATGACGGCGCCTCCGCGTTACGGCGAGCGTGTCGACCCGGCCGCTCCCGTCCCCGGGGCGGGGGAGCGCGTCGACCCCGCACCCGCGCCGGGCGAACACGTGGACCCGGCCGAGCCGCCCCGGTACGGCGAGCGCGTCGACCCGGCGCCCGTCCCGCCCGTGACGCCGCCGCAGACGACGCCGCAGCAGGGCGGCGCACCGGCGCAGCCTCCCGCTCCCGACGCGCCGCGATGATCCCGGTCACCCTGCCCGCGGGCGGGGTCGAACTGGCCGTGGTGATCGACGCCGCCCCCGAGCCTACGGCGATCGTCGCGCTCGCCCACGGCGCGGGCGCGGGGCACGAGCACCCGTTCCTCGCCGGCGCGGCAGGCGCGTGGTCCGCCGCCGGGTTCACGACGATGCGGTTCGACTTCCCGTACCGTCAGGCAGGACGACGGATGCCGGGGCCCGCCGCGCACGCGATCGAGACGTGGGCCGCCGTCGAGGAGTTCTGCCGTCGCCTGACCCCCGGCATCCCGTTCGTGGCGGCGGGCAAGTCCTACGGTGGGCGGATGGCGTCGATGGCCGCGGCGGAGGGTCGGATCGCCCCCGACGCGCTCGTGTACCTCGGCTATCCGCTGCACCCGCCGGGGAAGCCCGAGAACGCCCGCACGGCGCACCTGCCGGCCGTCGCCGCGCCCCAGCTGTTCCTGTCGGGGACCAAGGACCCGTTCCTGCAGCCGCTCGGTGACCTGGAGGCCGCGGTCGCCGCGTGCCGGGACGCGGACATCCTCTGGTTCGAGGGTGCCCGGCACTCGTTCGAGGTCGCCGGCCGTGCTCTGCCGGCGGACGAAGTGGGTGCGGCGACCGCGTCTGCCGCGCTCCCGTGGCTGCGCGAGCGGGTTCAGCGCCCCGCGGCGTAACCCTGCACACCGCGGGGGTTCGCCGCCGCCCACAGGATGCCGGTGGCCCGGTCGACCCCGACGGCCGAGAGCCGTCCGAGCGACCAGTCGCCCGCACGCGTGACCCGATGGCCCCGGTCGGCGAGGCCGCCGAGGACCTCGTCGCCGAGACGGTCCTCCGCGACGACTCCCGTCGGATCCCAGGTGCGCGGCCAGAACGAGTCGACCATGCCCGTCGTGTGGAGGGTGGGGGCGTCGATCGCCTGCTGCGCGGTGTACCCGCCGACGAACATGCGCAGGAGCATCGGCAGCTGCCACTGGTCCTGCTGATCGCCGCCGGGCGTCCCCATGGCGATGCGGGTGGCGCCGTCGTGCACGAGCGTCGGCGACAGCGTCGTGCGCGGCCGCGCGCCGGGTCGGAGCGCCGCGGGCGAGTCCTCGTCGAGCCACGTCATCTGCAGGCGTGTCCCGAGGCAGAAGCCGAGCGAGGGGATGACGGGGGACGACTGCAGCCACCCGCCCGATGGCGTGACCGCGACGACGTTGCCCCAGCGGTCCGCGACGTCGATGTGGCAGGTGTCCCCGCGGGTCGCTCCCGAACGGGCGACGGTCGGTTCGCCCGTGCCCGCGGCGGCGGCGCCGTCGCGTCGGAGCGGCGGGCGCCACGGGTCCCGATCCGCCAGGCGCGCGGGGCGCCACTGCGACGAGGCCCGATCGCCGAGGTCGGCCCGACGTGCGGCGACGACGTCGTCCGCGAGGAGGGCTGCGGCGTCCGCTCCCTCGCCGAAGTGGGCGTCGCGGTCGGCGAGGACGAGCTTGAGCGTCTCGACGAGGGTGTGCGCGCCCGCCGTGGTCGCGGGATCGAGGCGGTCGTCGGGGAGCGGGTCGAGGATCCGGAGCGCCTCGAGGAGTGCGGGGCCCTGTGTCCACGCGCCCGCCTTGAACACCGTGCGACCGCGGAACGGGATGGAGAGGGGCTCCTCGTACCCCGCCGGCGGGTCGACGAGGTCCGCGCGGGTGAGGACCGCGGCGTGGTCGGTGCCGCTGGAGTGCCGGTGCGGGCGGGCCAGCACGTCGCACGCGTCGCCGAGGAGCCGGCGCCATTCGGCGCGTGCCGCGTCGATCGCCGCAATCCGGTCGTCGCCCGAGCCCGCCGCGACGAGGCGTCGGAGGATCGCGGCGTACGCGGGGTTGCGATGCAGGGCGCCCGCAGCGGCGGGGGCGCCGCCGGGCATCCACAGGCCGGCGGAGGCCGGCCAGTGCTCCCGGAACAGGTCGGCGACCCGGCCGATGGTCGCCGATACCGCGGGGAGAAGCAGATGGCCGTCCTCGGCGTACCCGATCGCGAACGACAGGACGTCGGCCAGCGGCCACGTGCCGTGGTCCCGGAGCAGCAGCAGCCACGCGTCGACGGCGGCGGGGACGGCCGCGGCGAGTCCGCCCGCGCCCGGCACGAGGTCGAGGCCTTCGGCGCGGAAGTGCGCGATCGTCGCGCCGGCGGGCGCCGCGCCCTGGCCCATGAGGACCGTGGGGGTCGCGGCATCCGCCGGCTGGAAGAGACCGACGAGGTCGCCGCCGGGACCGTTCAGGTGCGGCTCCACGATGTGCAGCACGAACCCGCCCGCGCACGCGGCGTCGAACGCGTTCCCGCCCCGCTCGAGCACCGCCATGGCCGTCGCCGTCGCCGTGGCGTGCGTCGACGCGGCCATGCCGAACGTCCCCGTCAGCTGCGGGCGGGTCGTGAACGACGGCGGCGGGGTGTACCCGGCGGCGGACATCGAGGCGTCCTCAGGAGCGGGCGCGGGAGATCCAGGCCTCGATCTCGTCCGCGGTGCGAGGGATGTCCGCCGACAGGTTCACCGGGCCGTTCTCGGTCATGAGGATGTCGTCCTCGATCCGCACCCCGATGCCCCGGTACTCCTCGGGGACCGTGAGGTCGTCGATCTGGAAGTAGAGCCCGGGCTCGATCGTGAAGACCATGCCGGGCTCGAGCTCGCCGTCGTAGTACATCTCCCGCCGCGCCTGCGCGCAGTCGTGCACGTCGATGCCCAGGTGGTGGCTCGTGCCGTGCACCATGTACCGGCGGTGCTGCCCGCCCTTGTCGGCGTGGAGCGCCTCCTCGGCGGTCACGGGGAGCAGGCCCCACTCGGCCGTGCGGGCGGCGATGACGGCCATCGCCGCCTCGTGGACGGCGCGGAACTTCACCCCGGGGCGTGCCGCGGCGAAGGCCGCATCCGCCGCCTCGAGGACGGCGTCGTAGATCCGGCGCTGCACGGCGGAGAACGTCCCCGAGACCGGCAGGGTGCGGGTGATGTCGGCCGTGTAGAGGCTGTCGACCTCGACGCCCGCGTCGACCAGCACCAGGTCGCCGGGGACGACCGCGCCGTCGTTGCGGGTCCAGTGCAGGTAGCAGGCGTGCGGACCCGAAGCGGCGATCGTGTCGTACCCCTCGCCGTTGCCGTCGGTGCGCGCGCGGAGGTGGAAAACGCCCTCGATGGCACGCTCGCCGCGGGGCGTGTCGATGATGCGGGGGAGCTCGGCGACGATGTCGTCGAACCCCCGGCCGGTCGCCTCGACCGCGAGGCGCATCTGGGCGATCTCGTACGGGTCCTTCACGAGGCGCAGCTCGGACACGAACCGGGTGAGCTCGTCGTCGACCTCGACCGTGCGGTCCTCCGCCGTGCGCTGGAAGGCATCGATGTGCGCTGTGGGGATGCCGAGGTCCGCCGCGACCGCGTCGAGCGCGGGGCGCGGGCCGATCCAGAACTCGCCGATCGCGGCGTCGGCGTAGAACTCGGTCGTCGTCCGATCGGCGCGCTCGCGCAGGTACAGCGTGACGTCGTGGCCGTCGCCGGTCGGTTCGAACACGAGCACCGAGTCGGGGACGGCGTCGGCGCCCCACCCCGTCAGGTGCGAGAACGCGGAGTGCGCGCGGAAGGGGTAGTCGGTGTCGTTCGAGCGCTGCTTGTACGAGCCTGCGGGGACGACCAGGCGCGAGCCCGGGAACGCGGCGGAGACCGCCGCGCGGCGCGCTGCGGCGTACGGTGCCTCGGCGCGCTGCTCGGGCAGCGACGCGGGACGCTCGGCCCAGCCCGTCGAGATGGAGTCGAGGAAGCCGGCGGGGAAGGGCTGCTTGCGATTGGTGGTCGCTGCGGCCGCGGTCTCGGTGGTCTCCGGTGCGATGGTGTCGCGATCGTCGGTGGTCATCCTCCCAGTCTCCCACCGACCGCGCGGGACGTCAGCCCGCCCGCTCCACCTGCACGATGACCGGACGGTGATCGCCGCCCGAACCGTCGAGCGAGGTGACGACCACCGACCCGGTCGGCCGCCAGGCATCCGTCGTCATGACGTGGTCGATCGGCGCGCCGACCAGCGCCGGCCACGCGGTGTCCCAGGTCCCCACGGCGCCGTTGCCCGTCGCCGTCGTCGCGTCGTGGCAGCGGCCCATCGTGCCGCCGTCGGTCCCGAGCCGGCTCATGTGGTCGACCGTCGCGTTGAAGTCGCCGGCCATGATGACGTCGTCGCTGGCGCACTGGTCGGCGAGCCAGCGCAGGTCGCTGCGCCAGTGGTCCATGTCGCCCTGGCGAGGCGCGACGGCGTGGACGGCGACGACGATGGGACCGTCGCCGTCGACGGGCATCGCGACGACGCTGGGGACGACCGAGGTGTTGGTGGTGCCGGATGCGTCGGACTCGACGACGGCGTAGTCGCCGAGGTCGGGGGAGATGAGCAGGGTCGTGTAGGTCGCGTCCCACCCCTGGTAGTTCTCCTCGTGCACCCACATGGGGTTGCCGCGCTCGCGCATCGCGATCGCGATCGCCTCGCCGGTGTCGTCGTTCGTCTCGGGGAGTGCGACGATGTCGACGTCCATCGCGATGGCGGTCGTGACGATCGCATCGACGTCGGTGGCGGGACCCGCGGTGTTCCACGTCATGACGCGGATGCTGTCAGCCGTCTTCTCGGGCAGGCCCGTCGTCCCGACGCCGCGGACGACGAGGATGCCGACGTTCGCCCCGCTCGCGAGGAGGCCGATCATCGCGAGCCCGGCGCCGAATCCGCGGGTGCGGCGCCCGAGGCAGATCAGCAGGCCGACGAGCGCGAGAACCGCGAAGCCGACGGCGAGCACCGGGCGCAGCGACACGAGCTGCGCGATCGGGAAGGTCTGCTCGAGGCGGAAGAACTGCGGCCACGTCAGGACGGCGGCGACGATGGCGGTGGCGATCGTGAAGAGGATCCCCGTCAGTCGCAGCACACCACGAGATTAGGCGGGGAGGCTGGGGAGTTTCTGCGCGCGGTACGCTCGTGTCCATGTCCGCAGGGTCCTCCGCTCCGTCCGGCCCGTTCGGACCCGGCGACCTGCACCTGCACTCGGATCACTCCGACGGCACCGAGCCGCCCGCGGCGGTCATGGCCGCGGCGCACCGCCACGGGATCCGGACCGCCGCACTGACGGATCACGACACGACATCGGGATGGGCGGAAGCCGCCGACGCGGCCGCGTCGCTCGGCATGTCGTTCCTGCCGGGCATGGAGCTCTCGGCGCGGCACGAATGGCGGAGCGTGCACGTCCTGGCCTACCTCGTCGACCCGGACGATGCGGGGCTGCGCGCCCTGACCGACCGCATCCGGCGTTCCCGGCTCTCTCGTGCGCGCACCATGGCCGAACGGATCGGCCGCGACTACGACCTCACGTGGGAGGACATCGAGGCGCAGACCGCCGAGGGGGCGACGGTGGGCAGGCCCCACATCGCCGACGCCCTGGTGGCCCGCGGCCACGTCCGCGACCGCGGCGAGGCGTTCAGCGGCATCCTGTCCCCTCGAAGCGACTACTACGTCGCCCTGTACGCGCCCGACCCGGTCGCGGCGGTGGCGGCCGTCGCCGGCGCCGGGGGAGTGCCGGTGATCGCGCACCCGGCGGGCCGCGCCGGCCTCCTGCCCGAGCGTCTCGTGCGGGACATGCTCGAGGCGGGTCTCGCGGGCTTCGAGCTCGGCCATCGCGAGAACGTGGAACCCGCGCTCGGGGAACTGCGGCGGCTCGTCGCCGCGCGCGACCTCATCGCGACCGGCTCGAGCGACTACCACGGCCGGGGGAAGCCCAACGTGCCGGGGGAGAACACGACGTCCGAGGACGCGATCGCGAGGATCGTCGCCCTCGGGTCGGGCAGCTCGCTCGTCACGCCGTAGCGCGACGAGCGGAATCAGGCCCCCGCGACGGGCGCGCCTGCGCCCGATCCGCCCCGACGGCGGCGCCGCCGGCGCGCTGGTGCGGGCTTGCCGTCGTGGTGCTCCTTGCCGGCGCCGTCGTGCGTGCCGGCGCCGTCGACCGCGCGGTCCGCGCTGTCGGCGGACGCCGAGGACGCGTCGGATGCCGCGGCATCCGCCCCTTCGGTGAAGGTGGAGCCGACCTTCGCCTCACCGCTGCCGGAACGCCGGCGGCGGCGACGACGCGTGCCCGCCTCGCCGGACGCGTCGGCGGCGGCGTCCGCCGCGCGGGCGGGAGCGGCGCTCGACCGTGCGGGGGCCGCCTTGGGCGCCGCGGTGATGCGGCCCTTCGTGCCGGCCGGGATGTCGAGGTCCTCGAACAGGTGCGGGCTCGACGAGTACGTCTCGAGCGGCTCGGGCTGGCCGAAGTCGAGCGCGCGGTTGATGAGGGCCCACTTGTGCAGGTCGTCCCAGTCGACGAAGGTCACCGCGATGCCGGTCTTGCCGGCGCGGCCGGTGCGGCCGGCGCGGTGCAGGTAGGTCTGCTCGTCGTCGGGGATCGTGTGGTTGATGACGTGGGTGACGTCGTCGACGTCGATGCCGCGGGCGGCGACGTCGGTGGCGATGAGGACGTCCCGCTTGCCGGCCTTGAACGCGGCCATCGAGCGCTCGCGCGCCTCCTGGCTCATGTCGCCGTGGACCGCCCCGGCGCTGAAGCCGCGGTCGTTCAGTTCGTCGACGAGGCGCTGCGCGGCGCGCTTGGTGCGCGTGAAGATGACGGTCTTGCCGCGGCCCTCGGCCTGCAGGATGCGGGCGATGACCTCGTCCTTGTCGAGCGAGTGCGCGCGGTACACGAGGTGCTTGATGTTGGCCTGCGTGAGGCCCTCGTCAGGGTCGCTCGCGCGGATGTGGATCGGGTTCGACATGAACCGGCGCGCGAGGGCCACGATCGGGCCGGGCATCGTCGCCGAGTAGAGCATGGTGTGGCGGACGGGCGCGACCTTCTGGAAGATCTTCTCGATGTCGGGGAGGAAGCCGAGGTCGAGCATCTTGTCGGCCTCGTCGAGGACGACCTCGGTCGCGTTCGAGAGGTCGAGGAGTCGCTGGTTGTTGAGGTCGATGAGGCGACCGGGGGTGCCGACGACGATCTGCGCACCGGCCTTGAGCTGATCGATCTGACCCTCGTAGGCCTTGCCGCCGTAGATGGCGACGACGCTGGTGGCGCGGCCGGAGGTCAGCATGTCCATGTCCTCGTAGACCTGGACGGCCAGCTCGCGTGTCGGGACGACGATGAGGGCCTTGACGCCGGGCTCGGGGTTCAGGCCGAGTCGCTGGACGACGGGGATGCCGAAGCCGAAGGTCTTGCCGGTGCCGGTCTTGGCCTGGCCGATGATGTCCTGGCCGGGGAGGCCGAGCGGGATCGTCTGCTCCTGGATGGGGAACGTGTCGACGATGCCCTTGGCGGCGAGGGTGTCGACGATGTCCTGGTCGACGCCGAGCTCTGCGAACGTGGTCATGCTTTCCGTGCCTGTCTGGCGGTGAGATGCCGCCGTGATGAGGGGTCCACGCCCTTCACTCAGCCCCAGGCGCGGGGTCCCGATCCGACGCCGGGACCCCACCACCCTACCGGAGGGGTCCGCCGCGCCCCGTAGGCTGGTGCCGTGGTGAGGTGGTTCTGGCAGCGACGGCGGCCCCCCGGGCGCATCCTTCGGCTGCGTTCGCGCGACGAGGCGAGCGACGTCCGGCGCGTCGATTTCGAGCAGCTCGCTCCCGACCTCGCCACCTATCTCGGTCAGGCGGCCTACCTGCAGCTCGGCTACGTCGAGACCCTCAGCTCGGTCATCGAGCGCAGCCCCGAGCTCGGGCACAAGGAGTCGCTCTCACGCGCGGCCGGCGCCGCGCTGTTCAAGCACCAGGCACTCGTCGCCCTCATCCGGGACCGCGGCGACGACCCGCTCGAGCTGATGCTGCCGTTCCGCGAGCCCCTCGACGCCTTCCGCCGGGCCACCCACGGCGCGCGGCCCCTCGAGACGATGCTGTCGGTCCACCTGACGGCGGGCCTGCTCGACGACTTCTATCTATCCCTGTCCGGCAGCTACGGCGAGACCGGACGCCGGGCGGCCGCGATCCTCCGAGCGGATGCCGACCGCTCCCCGCTCGTGGGCATCATCACCGACGCGATCTCGGACGACGACGAACTGCGCTCCCTGCTGAGCCTGTGGGGGAGGCGCCTCGTCGGCGACACCCTCCTGGTCGCGCGCGCCGCGCTGCGGCCGAGCACGACGGAGCGCCCGGGAGCGCTCGACGTCGACGACGAGAAGCAGGTCGAGCCGGTGTTCACACAGCTGTTGGGGGCCCACTCGCGCCGGATGACGAGCATCGGCCTCGACGCCTGAGGCGAGCCTAGGGCGGCGGATCCGCGTCGGGAATCAGGCGATGCCGAGCTCGCGACGGGTCCGGGCGTCCCGCGCCGCGCGCGTGCGGGTGAGGAGCACGAGGTCCGCCGCGGTGAGCACGACCGGCACGAGGACGCTGGCGAGCCAGATCCACGCCGCATCCGGCCCGAGACCCGCCCAGGTGAGTGCGGTCCACGTCACGGTGCCGAGGGCAGCGCCGAGCAGCGGCCCGATCGCGACGCCGCGGAGCGAGCGCTGCGGCAGGGCGAAGTGCACGGCCATCCCCGCGATCGCCCCGAAGACCAGCGCCAGGACGACGAGCATGTCAGGCGACGAAGCCCACGCGACGCGACTGGTCGGTCCCGACCTCGACGAACGCGATGCCGGCCGTGGGGATGACGTAGGTGGCGCCCTTGGAGTCGGTGAGGGTCACGTAGGTCGCGCCGCTGTCGAGAGCGGCGGTGACGGTCTGCTTCACGGCGTCGGCCGTCTCGTTCGAGTCGAAGCCGAGCTCGCGCGAGTTCGCGATGCCGATGCGGATCTCCACGGTGATGCCTGCCTTTCCCGGCCCGGGTCTCCGGGCGCGTCTCGAGCCTACGACACCGGCTCCCGGCCCGGACGCGCGCGGCCGCTCGCTGTCGGCGAACGGCCCGCCCCGCGCCACGCGGGGCGCCGGGGGGCGGGTGTCCGTCGCTCCGGTTAGCGTGGAGCCCATGCCCGACCTGCCGTTCGCCCTCGACGCGGCGCAGCAGGTCGTCGTGGGTCTCGAACCGGCGGCATCCGGTGTCGTGATCGGTGCGCCGGGATCGGGCAAGACGGCGACGCTCGTCTCCCGCGTCGTCGCACTCATCGACGACGGGATGCGTCCCGACGAGGTCGTCGTGCTCACCCCGACACGGACGGCCGCGACCGCGCTGCGCGACCGGCTCGCGGTCGGCGTGCGCGTCGCCACGAGCGGTCCGCTCGCGCGATCGGTCCCCGCCTTCGCGTACCAGGTGGTGCGGTCGCACGCCGTCCATGCGGGCGACGAGCCGCCGCAGCTGCTCACCGGGCCCGACGAGGACCGGATCATCGGCGACCTGTTGGCGGGCGACGCCGAGGACGAGGCCGACGGCCCGTCGCGCTGGCCGGAATGGCTGCCCGCCGACATCCGCGACACTCCCGGGCTCCGGGCCGAGATCCGTGCCTTCCTCGCCGAGATGACGACGCTCGGCATCGAGCCCGAGGAACTCGCCGCGCGCGCCGCCGCCACGGACCGTCCGGTCTGGGCGTCGCTCGCCTCGTTCGCGCGGGAGTACCGCTCGGTCCGCGCGCGCATGCGCGGCGCCCACCGCGACGCCGCGGGTCTCGTGCGCGAGGCGGTCGGGCTCCTCCGCAACGCCCCCGCCGGCTCGCCGGCGCTCGGCGCGGTGGCGGGACTGCGGGCGATCCTCGTGGACGACGCGCAGGAGCTGACCCTCGGCGGCGTGGAACTGCTCGAGGCGTGCCGACGGCGGGGGATCGCCGTGCTCGCCTTCGGAGACCCCGACGTGGGCTCGGGATCCTTCCGCGGCGCGCGCCCCGAGAACTTCGCCCGCCTCGCGACGCGGACGCACGTCCTCGACCGCATCCACCGCGGCACGCCCGCCCAGCGGGACCTCGTCGCCCAGGTCACCTCGCGCATCGGCGCCGCGGGACTGGTCGCCCACCGGCATCCGCCCGTCGGCGTCGAACCCGACGAGAGCCTGCGCGCCTTCGCGCTCCGCTCCGGCGCGGAGGAGGTCGACCTCATCGCACGCCTGCTGCGCGAACGGCACGTCCACGACGGCGTCCCCTGGGAGCAGCTGGCGGTCATCGCGCACGACTCCCGACAGGTGACGGCGCTCGAGGCGGAGCTGTCGGCGCGCGACGTCCCGACCGCGGCGGTGGGGCCTGCGCGCGCCCTCGCCGAGACGCCCATCGTCCGGGATCTCCTCCGGGCGGTCGACCTCGCGGCCGTCTCCGCGGAGTCACACAGCGACGACGAGGTGCTCGACGTGCTCGTCGGCGGTGGTCTCGACCCCGTCGAACTCCGCCGGCTCCGGGCGGCGCTGCGTCACGCGGAGCTGCGCCGCGGCGGCGAGCGGTCCGCGCGCGAGCTGCTCGCGTCGGGGGTGCGTCATCCCGTGGAATTCGACGTCGTGGACACCCCGGAGGCCCGGCGCGCCGCGCGACTGTCGCGCACGCTGGCCGAGGTCGCCGAGCAGATCCGGGCGGGCGCGACGGCGCACGAGCTGCTGTGGGCCGTGTGGGAGCAGCGCGGGCTGGAGCGGCAGCTGCGCACGCTGGCCGACGGCCAGGGACCGTTGGCCGACCAGGCCCGCCGCGACCTCGACGCCGTCGTGGCGCTCTTCGAAGCGGCCAAGCGGCACGGCGAGCGGGAGGACGGGACCGCGCCGATCGACCACCTGCGCGCGCTGCTGCACTCCGAGGTCGCGGAGGATCGCCTCCGCACCGGCACCGTCGCCAGCGGCGTGCAGATCTCGACGCCTGCCGCGGCGCTCGGCCTCGAGTTCGACACCGTCGTCGTCGCCGGCGTGCAGGACGGCGTCTGGCCGAACCTGCGGCTGCGAGGGAGCCTCCTCGAGACGGCGCGGTTGGCCGAGGAGGACACCGACCTCGACACCGCCGACCGGCGTCGCGCGGTGCTGCACGACGAGCTGCGGCTGTTCGCCCGCGCCGTATCGCGCGCCCGCTCGCGGCTGGTCGTCACCGCCGTCGACGACGACGACACCGGTCCGAGCGTCCTGTTCGACCTCCTCCCGCCCGCCTCTCCGGCGCCGCGCTCGGCGGAGCACCCCCTCACGCTGCGGGGACTCGTCGCCGCGCACCGCCGCCGGCTCACCGACCCGCGGTCGTCGGAGTCCGACCGGGAGGATGCCGCGGGCCAGCTCGCGCTCCTCGCCGCGGCGGGTGTGCCGGGCGCGCGTCCGGCGCAGTGGTACGGCCTCGCGGAACCCACGAGCACCGCGCCGCTGCGGGATCTCGACGTCGCGCCGCTGCGCGTGTCGCCTTCCCGCATCCATGCTCTCGAGCAGTGCCAGCTCGACTGGGCGATCGGCGACCTCGGCGGGGATCCCGGTACGGCCGTCGCCGGGCTCGGGACGCTGCTGCACGGCGCGCTCGAGCACGTCGCGACGGCGGACGAGGAGGCGCTGTGGTCGTACGTCGAGGACGGCTGGTCTCAGCTGGAGTTCGAGGCGCCTTGGATCGATGAGGCGGAGCGCCGTCGCGCGCGGGACCTCGTGACCCGGCTCGCCGCATACCTGCGCGACACCGAGCGGGCGGGCACGACGCTCGTCGGCGCCGAACCGCACTTCGAGGTCGAGCTCCCGGTGCCGGATGCCGCGCACCCGGCGATCCTCTCGGGGTACATCGACCGCGTCGAACGCACCCGGGACGGACGCGTCGTGATCGTCGACCTGAAGACGGGGCGCAGCGAGGCGACGGGTGAGCGCGCCGCCCTCGAGAACCCGCAGCTCGCGGCCTACCAGCTGGCGTTCGAGCGCGGTGCGATCCCCGCGGCGGCGGGAGCGGAGCCCGGGGGTGCGAAACTCCTCGTCCTGAAAGGCACCCGTCACGGCCCGTACGCCGAGCCGAGGCAGGAGCCTTTCGACGACGAGACGCGGGCCGCGTTCCTGGGACGCGTCGACGAGGCGGTGCGGATCATGCGCGGCACATCGTTCGTCGCCCCGTTCGAGGAGCACTGCCGTGACGACCACACCCGCGGACTCTGCCGCATCCACACGATCGGACCGGTGAGCTCGGCGTGACCCCCGCACTCCTGAGTCCCGAGGCCGTCGCGGCGGCCCTCGGGCAGTTCCCGCCGACGGCGGAGCAGTCGGCCGTCATCTCAGCGCCGCTGGCGCCGGCGCTCGTGGTCGCGGGCGCCGGCAGCGGCAAGACCGAGACGATGGCCGGTCGTGTCGTCTGGCTCGTCGCGAACGGTCTCGTGCGCCGGGACGAGGTGCTGGGGCTCACCTTCACGCGCAAGGCCGCCGGCGAACTCGCGGAACGGATCGGTTCGCGGCTGCGTCGCCTCGTGGAGTTCGAGCGGCGCGGCCTGCTCCCGCACCTCGGTCGGCTCCACGCCGAGGGGCGGCTCGCGGTGTTCGGCGAGCTCGAGCGGTCCGGTGCTCCCGAGTCCGCTCGACGTGCGGCGCTCGACGCCCTCGCACCCGAGTCGCCCGGCGGTGACGGCGCGGACGCCCTGCTCGAGCGGCCGGCGGTGTCGACGTACAACAGCTTCGCCGACGCCATCGTCCGCGAGAACGCCGTCCGCATCGGTCGTGATGCCGAGGCGGTCGTGATGAGCGAGTCGGCGGCGTGGCTGCTCATGCGGCAGGTCGTGCTCTCCTCCGACGACCCCCGTCTGCCCGATCGCGCCGAGCGTCCGTCGACCATCATCGACGCGGCGCTGCGGATCGCCCGCGACAGCGTCGACAACCTCGTCGAGCTGGACGACCTCGACGCGTTCTCGACGGCCTTCCGGGACGTCCTCAAGCGTCCCAGCCAGCGCGCCGGGACCTCCGTCTACGCCGAGGTGCGGACGGCGGCCGAGAAGGTGTCGGGCCTGTCCGTGCTCGTCGCCCTCGCGCGGACGTACGAGGCCGAGAAGCGCCGCCGCGGGCTCATCGACTTCTCCGATCAGGTCGCCGGGGCGCTCCAGGTGGTCCGGTCGCATCCGGCGGTGGCCGCGGAGCTGCGCGAGCGGTACCGGGTCGTCCTGCTGGACGAGTATCAGGACACGTCCGTCGTGCAGACCGACCTGCTCGCGACCCTCTTCCGGGGCACCGCCGTCATGGCCGTCGGCGACCCGCACCAGTCGATCTACGGCTGGCGCGGGGCGAGCGCGGGGAACCTGGGCGACTTCACCCGTTCGTTCGACCCGGATGCCGCCGGTCGCAGCTACGCGCTCCTCACCAGTTGGCGCAACGGCGTCGACGTCCTGCGCGCCGCGGGTGCGGTGCTCGCTCCGCTGGACGCGCCCGTCGAGGTGGGTTCCCTCCGGCCCCGTCCGGGGGCGCCGGCGGGGCGGGTCGACATCGTGGTGGAGGACGACCTCGACGCCGAGGCGGATGCCGTCGCGGCGTGGTTCGCGGACGTCCGGAGCGAGCGTCACCGCGCCGGACGGGCGACGACGGGCGCGGTCCTGCTGCGCAGCAAGAAGCACATGCTGCGCTTCGCGGACGCGCTCGGGCGTCGCGGCATCCCTCACCGCATCCTGGGGCTCGGCGGACTGCTCTCGACCCCGGAGGTCGTCGACGTCGTCTCCGCGCTGCGGGTCATCAGCGATCCGCGGTCCGGCTCCGCGCTCATCCGACTTCTCGCCGGCCCGCGGTGGTCCGTGGGGCTCGCGGACCTCCGCGAACTCGCGCAGGTCGCGGCGCGGCTGGTGCGGCACGACACTGCGCTGCAGCCGCTGCCGACCGAGCTCGCCGAGATCATCCGCGCCTCCGCCGGCGACGAGGGCGGTTCGCTCGTCGCCGCGCTCGACTTCGTCGCGCGGCAGAAGCCCGACCACGGGTGGCTGGCCGGGTTCACCCCCGCCGCCCGCGAGCGGCTGCGCGACGCCGGCGCCGTCTTCGCGGGTCTGCGCCGGGCCGCGGGGCTTCCCATCCCCGAGCTCGTCCGACTCATCGAGAACGAGCTGCGCCTCGACATCGAACTCGCGGCGAACGAGTCCCGCGGACCGGCGCGCACGGCCTCCGATCAGCTGCGCGCGTTCGTCGACGAGCTGCACGGGTTCTTGCAGACCGACGAGCGCGGCTCGCTGCCCAGCCTGCTCGCCTGGCTCGACCGGGCCGAGCGCATCGACGAGTTCGCGCCCCGGACGGAGCCGCCCGAGGACGACGTCGTCCAACTGCTCACGATCCACGGATCCAAGGGCTTGGAATGGGATGCCGTCGCCGTCGTCCGTGCCGTCGAGGACGAGCTGCCCGCCGCACTCCGGGACGCGCAAGGGTGGCTCGGCTTCGGCGTCCTGCCGTACCCCTTCCGCGGCGACCGCGAGTGGCTGCCCGCGTTCCTGTGGTCGGCGCACGACGCCCCGACGCAGCAGGACCTCAAGCGGGAGCACGCGGCGTTCAAGGACGGCATCCGCGAGCGTCACCTCGCCGAGGAGCGGCGGCTCGCGTACGTCGCGGTGACCCGGGCCCGCGAGCACCTGCTCATCTCGGCGTCCCCCTGGGCGGGGACGAAGAAGCCGCGCGTCGTGAGCCGGTTCGCCCGTGAGATCGCGGACGAACTCGAGGCGCCCCTGCCCGAGTCGGAGACGACGGAGAACCCGTACGAGGGGGCGCGGGCGACCCTCGAGTGGCCGATCGACCCGCTCGGGGCGCGGTCGGCGCGGGTGCGGGACGCGGCGGCGCGGGTGCGGCAGGCGATGGCGGCCGCCCCGGCGACACCCACGCGCGACCTCGAGCTCCTGCTGGCCGAGCGGGCCGCCCGGGCCGCGGGGCGGTCGCCGCACGCACCGACGCGCATCCCGGCATCCCGGTTCAAGGACTTCATGGCGGACTACGGCGCGGCCGCGACCGCGGCGGCCCGGCCGCTGCCCGAACGTCCCTATCGTCAGACGCGGCTGGGCACGCTCTTCCACGCGTGGGTCGAGCACCGTTCCGGACTGGTGGGCCGCGCGCGGTCGGCCGACGACGTCCTCTGGGACGACGACGAGGACGCGACCTCGGCGTCGCCGGCGGACGCCGAGGCGCTCGACCGGCTGCGCGAGGCGTTCCTCGCCTCGGAGTGGGGGGATCTGCAGCCGATCGAGGTCGAGACCGAGATCGACTTCGTCGAACCGGATCCGCTCGGTGACGGCCGGCCGCACGTCGTCATCTGCAAGCTCGACGCCGTCTACCGCCGGGGCGACCGGATCGAGATCGTGGACTGGAAGACCGGGCGCCCGCCCCGCACCGCGGCGGAGCGCACGGAGCGGATGCTGCAGCTCGAGCTCTACCGGCGGGCGTACCACGCGAAGCACGGCGTGCCGATGGAGCGGATCGACGTCGCGCTGTTCTACGTCGCCGACGGCCTCATCCTGCGCGGCTGAACCGGTGGGCGGTCCGGGGAGGGGTCAGGCCGTGCCCGTCCACCGGCGCAGCGCGTTCTTCGCGGCGTCGTCGGGATCGCTCTCCTCGGCGGCGGGTGCGTCGTCGGTTCCCGGCCAGTCGCTGAACTCGATCGGCTCGGTCTCCTGGTCGACGGTGTCCGACGCTGCCGGCGCGGCCGTGGCTTCGGCGTCCTCGTCGAGGAGGCCGTCGATGAGACCCGGGTCGTAGGCGTCGGTGTGCATCGAGGTGTCGACGGCCTCGGCCGCGCCGGCGGGGACTCGCCCGAGCGCGGCGATGGCGTCGTCGACGCTGATCGTCCCGCTGCCGATCGGCGGTTCGTCGCGGACGCTCTCGTCCAGCGACTCGAGCAGCGCCACGGCATCCGCGGTCACCGTCTCGGAGGCGGAATCGTGTCCGTGGACGAGCCACTTCGCGAACTCGAGCTCGGCGTGCAGGCGGGCCCGCTCGGCGAGCATGGTGTCGGGGGAGCGGCCGGCGGCGGCGCTGTAGGCGACGACGACGTCGGATGCCGCGTCGGGAGCGCTCGCGATCCAGCGCAGGTCCTCGGCCGGGTCTCCGATGCTCAGGCCGCCCCACGTCAGCAGCCCCGAGACCGTCGGCACCCCGTCGACGTCGGTCAGCGTGAAGGCGGACGGGTCGACGCCACCCAGGGTGACGGTGGGCTCGACGTTCCAGAGCGCGTCGAGGGCGACGGCGCGGCTCCAGCGGCGGAGCAGGCCGAACGGCAGACGGCCCGTCGCCTCGGCGCGGTCGAGTAGGCGCTCGGTGTCGGTGCGGACCTGGGCCGCGGTGCGGGCGGGGAGCCCCGCGCCCTGCACGATCGAGGTCGGCAGGTCGTGGATGCCGGCGATCGCCGCCGCGAGGGCGGTCGCCACCCCGCGACCCGGCGGAACGTGCGCGGCATCGACCCGATAGCCCGGCAGGTAGGTCTGTACGCGGGCGGTGCGGGTGCCGAGGCGCGCCTGTCCGACGTGCTCGGGAGCCCGGAAGGGCATCATGGCGCGGACCCCCGCCGTGAGGGCGGCCAGCGCCGTCGTCTCTCGGACGGCCTCGGCTTCGGCCTCGTCGCTCTCGGGGACACGCACCACGAGGCGAGAGCCGTCGTCGAGGTGGACGACGGCGCTGTCGAAACGCCCGCCTGCTCCCTCGGTGAGGGCCGCGGCGCCCGTGATGGCCGTGCGCACACCCGTCGCCTGCGAGAGAGCCGCCGTGGCAGCCGCGGCTAGAGTGAGAGGAGAGCGTGCCATGCCCCCCAGGGTAGGCGGGGCACGCCCCCGCGCACCGGCGCCACGCCCGCAAGAGAGGTCCTCGATGACGACGAAGGACGTCCCGCCGCCCCTGGCGCGCGCGGTCATCGACCGCGCGGCGCAGGAGCGACTCGACGACGGTCTGCTCGACCGCATCCGTACCGATGCCGACACCCGCGTTTTGCTGCTGCACGGGGACCGCGCCCCGGTCGGGAGCCCGGCGACGCTGCAGTGGGTCGCCCCCGACGCCGTCCCGGACGGAGCCGTATGGGCCTTCCTCGGCCGCGACGACGCGCACCGCCCCGTCGCCGTCGCAGCGCTCCCGGCATCCGCGGACGAGCCCATGATCCCGGGCGTCGAGTGGGCGGGGCTCCGCGCGGTGGGCGGCGACCTCGACGCCGACGAGGCCGGACGCTTCGTGCAGGGACTCAGCATCGGGCGGTGGTTGATCGACGCGCCGTTCTGCCCCGCGTGCGGCGGAGAGACGCGCGTCGAGCAGGCCGGCTGGTCCCGACGCTGCCTGCAGTGCGGCCGGCAGCACTTCCCGCGGACGGATCCCGCCGTGATCGTGGCCGTCGCGAGCGCCGACGGCGAGCGTCTGCTGCTCGGCCGGAACGCGGCCTGGGGCGACATCCCCACCTATTCGACGTTCGCCGGGTTCGTCGAGGCCGGCGAATCGCTGGAGACGACCGTCGAGCGTGAGGTCGCGGAGGAGGCCGGCGTCCGGCTCGATCGGATCGTGTACCGCGGGTCGCAGGCGTGGCCCTACCCGCGCTCGCTCATGCTCGGCTTCACCGCCCACGCCGTCGCGGATGCGGAGGCCCGCGCCGACGGCGAGGAGATCCTCGACGTCCGCTGGTTCACCCGCGACGAGATCCGTGACGCCCTCGCCGGCCGAGGGGAGATCCGCCTGCCCGGCCGTGCGTCCATCGCGCGCAGCCTCATCCTTCGGTGGGTGGGGGAGTGAGCGTCGACCCCCTCGCAGACCTGGACGAGCGGCAACGCGAAGCGGCGTCGACGCTGCGCGGGCACGTCTGCGTGCTCGCCGGCGCGGGGACCGGCAAGACGCGGGTCATCACGCACCGGATCGCCCACGGCGTCGACACCGGTGCGTACTCGCCGCAACGCGTCATGGCCGTGACCTTCACGACGAAGGCCGCCGGTGAACTCCGTGGCCGCCTGCGCGCCCTCGGCGTGGAGGGCGTGGCCGCGCGCACCTTCCACGCCGCCGCGCTCGCGCAGCTCAACTTCTTCTGGCCGCAGGTGGCGCGCGACACCGCTCCCGCCATCGTCGACAGCAAGGTGCGTCTGCTCTCGCATGCCGCCGACGGGATCGGTCTGCGGCTGGATGCCTCCACCCTCCGCGACGTCGCGTCGCAGATCGAATGGCGCAAAGTCACGATGCGCTCGATCGAGCAGTACGCGGTCGATCGCCCCGGCGGCATCCCGGGTCTGGCCCTGGACCCCCTCATCGCCCTGCAGCGCGCCTACGAGAAGCTGAAGGACGAACGGCGGCAGCTCGACTTCGAGGACGTGCTGCTCGCGTGCGCGGGCATGATCGAGTCGGAGCCGCGGGTCGCCGCCGCCGTCCACGAGCAGTACCGGCACTTCACGGTCGACGAGTTCCAGGACGTGTCGCCGGTGCAGAACCGGCTGCTGGAGCTGTGGCTCGGGGATCGCCGCGACCTCTGCGTCGTCGGCGACGCGAGTCAGACGATCTACTCCTTCGCCGGCGCCGATCCCCGCTACCTCCTGGACTTCGCCACGCGGGACGACGACGTGACGGTCGTGCGCCTGGAGCGCAACTACCGATCGGATGCCGCGGTCCTCGCGGTCGCCAACGAGCTGATGCGCGGGCGCCCCGGGGCACTGCAGCTCTCGACCCCCGCGCCCGCCGGGCCCACCCCCGAGGTCACCGCGTACGACGACGACGCCGCGGAGGCGGAGGGCATCGCCGCGCGGATCGCCGCGCAGCTCGCCTCCGGAGTCGACCCGCACGACGTGGCCGTCCTGTACCGGCTGAACGCGCAGTCGGCGCCGCTGCTGGCCGCGCTCTCGGCCCGCGGCATCCCCGCCACCGTCCTCGGCGGCAAGCGGTTCTGGGACCTGCCCGAGGTGCGCCAGGCCCTCCTCGCCCTGCGCGGCGCCTCCGTGGCGCCCCTGTCGGGGTCGTTCCTCGCGACCGTCCGCGACGTCCTCCGGTCGCTGGGGCTGACCGACGAGGCGCCGCCGGCGGGCGGGGCGTTGCGCGACGCCTGGGAGGCGCGCGCCGCCGTGCTCCGCCTCGCCGAGGAGGCGCCCGAGGGCACGACGCTCCGCGCGTTCGCCGACGAGCTGACGGCGCGCGCCAAGGCGCAGCACGAGCCGGCGATGCGGACGGTGACCCTCGCGACGCTGCACGCCGCGAAGGGCCTCGAGTGGCCGCACGTGCACCTCATGGGCCTCAGCGAGGGGTTGCTCCCGATCTCGTACGCGACGAGCTTCGAGCAGATCGACGAGGAGCGTCGCCTGACCTACGTGGGTGTCACGCGGGCCGCGCGTACGCTGTCGCTCTCGTGGGCTCGACGGTCGGGGAACCGGGAGCGTCAGCGCTCCAGATTCCTTCAGGAGATCGGCAGAGGCACGCTGCGTGAGGGCGGTGCGCGCGGGTCTCGCGCTGTCCGTCCGCCGCGGTGAGCACGACCGACCGTCCCGCGTCGCCCGTGCGCAGCAACCGGGCGGCCAGCGCCGCCGCCTCGACGAGCAGGAGCGGCTCGGTCGCGACGGACGGGCGCGCGAGCAGCTGAGCCGCGACGAGCGGCCAGCCCGCGTCGCGGTCGCGCCGGTCCGCGTGGAGGCACGCGATGCAAGCCGTCCGGCCCGGCACGACGAGCGGGCCGACGACGACACGGTCGCCGGCGAGTTCGATCGGCAGGTGCGGGGTGTCCTCCGCCGTGAGGCGCGCCGCGCGGTGCGGATCGATCAGCTGGGCGGCGACGACCACGACCGGGCCCGGCCCGGGCGGCAGCGCCCACCGCTCGCACGCGTCGATCTCCAGACCCGCCGCCGCGAGGCCCGCCACGAGGGTCGTCTCGTCGTCGTGGCCGAGGTCGGCGGGCAGCTCGATGCGGATCGGCGGGACCGGCGCGGCGTCGGCGACCAGGGCGTCCTGGATGCGGATGAGGAAGGCGTTCGCCTCACCCGGGCCCGCGCCGAGTTCCCGCGCGAGCGGTACGAGGCGAGCGTCCGGGATGCCGTCGACCAGCGCGTCGAGCAGACGTTCCTGCCAGGGCTGCAGGCCCGTGAGCGGGCGCTCGTCGTCGATGCCGAGTTGCACGCTGGTGGGTGTCCGCCACAGCGGCGGGTGGGAGGGCGCGAGACGCAGCATGCCGCGATTCTGGCCGGGATGCCGCCGCCGGCGGGTGTGCCCTCCACAGGCCCGTCGTGCCATGGGCGCAGGCGGGCCCTGTGGAGGAGGCGCGGGTCAGACGGGGCGCGGCCCGGTGGGACCGTCGTCCCCGCCCGCGGCGTCGCCCGTGGACGGGTCGTCCTGTCCGCCGGCCTCTTCGTCGAGCAGCGCCTCGAGCGCGTCGTCGAACGCGTCGCGCTCGGGCTCCTCGCCCCGCTGACGCGCCTGCAGTCGCGCGATGAGTGCAGCCGGCTCGTCGATGTCCTCGGCCGTGGGCATGAGGTCGGGGTAGTCCCAGAGACCGTCGCGAGCAGCGGAACCCACGGCATCCGTCACGGCCCGCCACATGGCCGCGGCTTCCCGGAGCCGTCGCGGACGGAGCTCGAGGCCGACGAGCGACGCCATCGCCTGCTCGGCGGGACCGCCGACGGCCCGGCGACGGCGGACCGCCTCGGCGATGCGGTCGGCGGAGGGCACGCGGGTCGTCGCGTCCGCCGTGACGACGTCGACCCAGCCTTCGATGGTCGCGAGCAGGTTCTCGAGCCGGGTCAGGGCCGCGACCTGCGCCTCGGAGCGCTGCGGCAGCAGCGCGCCGCTCTCGATCGCGGCCTTCAGCTCGTCGGGGGAGGACGGGTCGAACCGCGAGGCGAGGTCCTCGAGCGCGTCGGTGTCGACGTGGACGCCGCGCGCGAAGTCGGTCACCTGCGAGATGACGTGCAGGCGCAGCCACTTCGCGTGACGGAACAGGCGTGCGTGGGCGAGTTCGCGGGTGGCGAGGACGAGGGCGAGCTGGTCCTCCTCGATCTCCAGGTCGCGTCCGAAGTCGGCGAAGTTCTGCGGCAGGATCGCGGCCTCGCCGGTGGGCATGAGCGGGATGCCGACATCGCCGCCGCTGACCACCTCGAGCGAGAGCTTGCCGATCACCGCCCCCAGCTGGCCGGCGAACAGCGCCCCGCCGACGCGGCGCATCAGGCGGCCGGCGCCCTCGATGGCCGGACGCATCTCCTCCGGGGTCTGCGACTCGAGCGCCGCCATGAGGGCGTCGCTGATCGAGGTCGCCACCGGCTCGGCGAGTTCCTGCCACACGGGGAGCGTGGCCTCGACCCACTGCCCGCGGGTGATCGGGCGGGGCGTCTGGGCCAGCTCGCCGATCGTCGTCGCCTCGCTGAGCCAGAGCGAGGCCAGCGCGAAGGCCTGGTCGAACTCGATGCGCGCCCCCGCCGTGATGCCGAGTCCGTCGCGGTTGGCGATGTGGAGTGCCTGCGTCTTCGCCGCCGACCAGTCCACGCCGTCGTCGCCGTCGTCTCCTGCCATCGCCGCCTGCAACTGGCGCATGATGCTCTGCATCATGGCCGGGTCGATCCCCATCCCCGACAGCTGCCGCAGCTGGTCGGGGTCGATCCCGCCCTGACCGCCCAGCATCCGGCGGAGCATCTCGGCGAGATCTTCGTCGCCGGGCAGATCGTCGCCGGTCCGGTCCGCGTCATCGGTCATGTCAGGCGCCTTTCAGCAGGGGGGAGACGTCTCGTTCTACGCTAATGGCAGGTTTTCTCCGCCCGGTCCGAGCGGGAGACATCCCGTGTACGCCGGCCGCGAACGAGCGCCGGAGGAAGGACCCGCGTGTCGCTTTTCGAGGACGCCACCGCCACCCCGTCGCGCTCTGCCGAGCCGCGGCGCTCCGGCGGGTCACGTCGCTTCTCCGTGGGCGTCTGGGCGCTCGTGATCGCGTTGGTGGCGCTCCTGGTGCTGAGCTTCCTCCCGACCGGGTTCGTCATCCAGCGCCAGGGACCCGTCGTCAACACCCTCGGTTCGGCCGAGAACACCGACGGTGAGGAGGTCCCGCTCATCTCCGTCCGCGGCGCGGAGACCTATCCGACGGCCGGTGCCCTCGACCTCACCACCGTGCAGATCGCCGGCAACCGCGAACGCACCCCGTCGTGGTTTGAGCTGGCGATGGCGTGGTTCGACCCGTCCCAGGCGGTCCTGCCGATCGACCAGGTGTTCCCCGCCGGGACGACCACCGAGCAGCGCAACGAGGAGAACGCCGCCCTGATGGTCGACTCGCAGAAGGAGGCGACGGCGGCGGCGCTCACGCAGCTCGGCTACGAGGTGCGCTCGCACGTCGGCGTCGGCGCCCTCACGGAGGACTCGCCCTCGAGCGGGATCCTCGAGGTCGGCGACGAGATCGTGAGCGCCGACGGGACCCCGGTCGGCGACACGGCGCAGCTCCGCTCCGTCATCAACGACGGCGGCGGCGACCCGGTCGAGCTCGTCATCCGTCGCGGGGACGCCGAGCGCACTGTCTCGGTCACCCCGGTGCGCAGCGAGACGGCGGACGGCCCGGTCTGGATCATCGGGATCACGACGGCCCGCGACTTCGACTTCCCGATCGACGTGACGATTCAGCTCGACCGCATCGGCGGTCCGAGCGCCGGTCAGATGTTCGCCCTCGGCATCATCGACACCCTGACCCCCGGCGAGCTCAACGGCGGCGAGCAGGTCGCCGGCACCGGCACGATCGACTCGGCCGGCACGATCGGTCCGATCGGCGGCATCCGTCAGAAGCTCTACGGAGCGCTGGATGCCGGTGCGGACTATTTCCTCGCCCCGCAGCGCAACTGCGACGAGGTCGTCGGGCACATCCCGGGTGACCTGCGCGTCATCCCGGTCGCGACCCTGGACGACTCGCTCGCCGCCCTCGACGCCATCCGCACGGGGGAGGGCGTCGACGACCTGCCCGTGTGCACGGTCGGCTGAGCGCGGCATCCCGCCCCTGCGATTCCGCCCAGAGCGCACCGCGCCCCGGCCGCGCGCCCGATGACCCCCGCCTAGGATGAGAGGGTGACCTCGACACCTGCCGGGCCTGCCACGTCCACACCTCCGAATCCCGTTCGTCGCACGATCGCCATCACCGTCGGCGTGCTCGTCGTCCTGGTGATCGCGTTCTTCGCGTTCGCGGGCCTGTACACCGACTGGCAGTGGTACCGGCAACTCGGTTTCGACGGCGTCCTGGTGACGCAGTGGACCGCCCGCGTGGTCATGTTCCTCGTCGGCTTCGCCGCGATGGCGCTGCCGGTATTCGCGGCCATCCAGCTCGCCTACCGGCTCCGTCCGGTCTACGCGCGACTCAGCTCGCAGCTCGACCACTACCAGGAGGTCGTCGAACCGCTGCGACGCCTGGCGATGTGGGGCATCCCGGTCTTCTTCGGCTTCTTCGCCGGCTTCGCGGCCTCCGCGCAGTGGGAGACCGTGTGGCTCTGGGCGAACGGCGTCTCCACCGGCCAGAAGGACCCGCAGTTCGGTCTGGACACCGGGTTCTACCTGTTCCAGATGCCGTTCTACAGCGTCGTCCTCGGGTTCGCCTCGGCCGTCCTGCTCATCTGCCTGCTCGTCACCGTCGTCGTCTCCTACCTCTACGGATCGGTGCGCGTCGGCCAGCGCGAGCTGCGCATCTCGAAGGCCGCCCGCATCCAGCTCGCCGTCGTCGCGGCTCTCTACCTCGCCGTGCAGGCCGTAAGCCTGTGGCTGGACCAGTACAAGACCCTCACGACGCAGGGCGAGCGCTTCACTGGCGCGAGCTACGTCGACGTCAACGCGGTCATCCCCGGACTTGCGATCCTCTCCGTCGCCGCCGCCATCGTCGCGGCGCTGTTCATCGTCACCGCGATCATCGGCCGCTGGCGCTTCCCGCTGATCGGCACCGCGCTCCTGATCGTCTCCTCGCTCGTGGTGGGCGTCGCCTACCCGTGGGCGGTGAGCCAGTTCCAGGTGGCGCCGAACCTCGAGACGTACGAAGCGCCCTACGTGACGCGCAACCTCGACGCGACGAAGTTCGCCTACGGCATCGAGGGGCTCGAGAAGACCCCGTACGAGGCGGTCACGACCGCCGAGCAGGGTCAGCTTCGCGCGGACGCCGACACGACGGCGTCGATCCGCATCATGGACCCCGCCATCATCGGCCCGACGGTACGCCAGCTCGAGCAGTACCGCTCGTACTACCAGTTCCAGAATCCGCTCGACGTCGACCGCTATGAGATCGACGGCAAGACGCAGGATGCCGTCGTCTCGGTCCGCGAGCTGAACCTCGACCAGCTGGGCACCGCGCAGTCCTGGTACAACAACACCCTCGTCTACACGCACGGCTACGGCGTCGTCGCGGCCAAGGGCAACGAGCGCACGGACGACGGCAACCCCGTCTTCCTCGAGCGCGGCATCCCGACCGCGGGCGACCTCACGCAGAACGAGGAGTACGAGCCGCGCATCTACTTCGGCGAGTCGTCGCCGCCGTACTCGATCGTCGGAGCCCCCGAGGGCAGCGACCCCGTCGAGCTGGACTACCCCCGCGGTGAGGACGGCGCCGACCAGACCCGTACGACGTTCGCGGGCGACGGCGGCCCGAACATCGGCAACCCCTTCAACCGGTTGCTGTACGCGCTGAAGTTCCAGTCGACCGACATCCTCTTCTCCGACGGCATCAACGAGAAGTCGCAGATCCTCTACGACCGCAACCCGCGCGATCGCGTGCAGAAGGTGGCGCCGTACCTCGAGCTCGACAGCGACCCCTACCCGAGCGTCGTCGACGGTCGTGTGGTGTGGATCATCGACGGCTACACCCTCAGCAACAACTACCCGTACTCCTCGATCGTGAGCCTGCGGGATGCGATCTCGGACACGACCAACACGCAGCCGCGCGTCGCGCTCGACGACGTCAACTACATCCGCAACTCGGTGAAGGCGACCGTCGACGCCTACGACGGTTCGGTGACGCTGTACGCGTGGGACGACCAAGACCCGCTGCTGAAGGCGTGGCAGAAGATCTACCCGTCGACTCTGAAGCCGGTGAGCGAGATGTCCGGCGACCTCATGAGCCACGTGCGCTACCCGACGGACCTGTTCAAGGTGCAGCGCGCCATGCTCGGGACCTACCACGTCGACGACGCGCAGTCCTTCATCCGTCGCGACAACGCGTGGCGCACGCCGCAGGACCCGGTGACGCCGGCGAACCTGCAGCCGCCGTACTACCTGACGATGCAGATGCCGGGGCAGGACAAGCCCTCGTTCTCGATGTTCACCTCGTTCATACCCGCCTCGGTCGGTGAGGACGAGCGCAACGTTCTGCTCGGTTACCTCGCGGTGGACTCCAACGCGGGCTCCGAGGCCGGCAAGAAGGGCGAGGACTACGGCAAGCTCCGCATGCTCGAAATCGGGGCGGACGTGTCCGTTCCCGGTCCCGGACAGGTGCAGAACGAGTTCCGCTCGAACGCGAGCGTCGCCCGTGAGGTCAACCTGCTGCAGCAGGGCCAGTCGGACGTCCTGAACGGCAACCTGCTGACCCTGCCCGTCGGCGGCGGCCTGCTGTACGTGCAGCCGGTCTTCGTGCAGGCCTCCAGCGGAACGCAGTTGCCGCAGCTGCGGAAGATCCTGGTCTCCTTCGGCAAGCAGGTCGCCTTCGAGGACACCCTCCAGCAGGCACTCGACAAGCTCTTCGGCGGCGACTCCGGCGCGACCGCGGGCGACGACGGGACGACCCCGACGCCGTCGGCGACACCCGGAGCGACCCCGTCGCCGGAGCCGACGGACGGCACGTCCACGCCGCCGGCCGGTGTCGGCGACGAGACCGCTCGCCTGCTGCAGGAGGCGCGCGAGGTCATGCTCGCCCGTGACGATGCGATGCAGAAGGGCGACTGGGCCGCCTACGGCGAGCAGGACGAGCGGCTGACGAACATCATCGACCGACTGATCCAGCTCGACGGGGAGTGACCCCGACCGATCGGGTGGTGGCGGCTCACCGGACGAGCAGCCACCACCAGATCAGCAGCAGGGTCACGAGGAACCCGGCGATCTGGTTCAGCCACAGGAAGCGGTCCCAGCCGCGGGTGGCGGCTGAGGCATCCGCGTCGCGGATCGAGCGGTACGGCCAGACCGTGACGAGATACGGGATGGCGACGATCGCGGCCAGCGGTCCCGGCCATTCCGTGGCGAGCATGAGCGCGCCGGCGGCCGCGTAGGCGACGAGCGAGAACCGCACGGTCCACGCGGCGCCGCGCGCCGTCGCGATCGAGGAGATCGCCGCCTCGCGGTCGGCGACGACGTCCTGCACGGCGCCGAACGCGTGCGACGCCACGCCCCAGAGGGCGAATGCGACGATCACGAGGACGAGCTGCGGCGTCCACATCGCGCCGGTGAGGACGAGCGCGTACACCGCGGGCGAGAAGAAGTGGATGCTGCTGGTGATCGAGTCGGCGAACGGCCGCTCCTTGAGTCGCAGCGGCGGCGCGCTGTAGAAGACGACCGCGAGCAGGCTCAGGCCGAGGACGAGCCAGGATGCCGGGGTCCCCGCGATCACGAGGGCGATGACGAACGGGGCGCAGAGCAGCACGGACGCCCAGAGGACGGCGGGGTGCAGCCGCTTGTCGAGGATGGCTCCGTGCGCGCCGCCCTTGCGGGGGTTGCGGAGGTCGGACTCGTAGTCGAACACGTCGTTGATGCCGTACATCGCGACGTTGTACGGGATCAGGAAGAAGATCGTCCCGATCACCAGCACGAGGTCGATCTCGCGTGCGCTGAGCAGGTACGCCGCGGCGAACGGGTACGCCGTGTTGATCCAGCTCACCGGTCGTGAGGAGACGAACAGCTGACGGACGAACAGCGCCGGGCTCATGCGGCATCCCTCTGCGAACGACGGCGGGGCGCGGGAAGGAGGGCACCGATCGCGGGCAGCAGGAAGGCCGCGCAGATCGGGTAGGCGAAGTCCTCGATCGGTGCGAGGCCGATGCGGATGCCGCTGATGTGCTGCTCGGGGTAGGTGAACAGGTCGGCCGCGATCATCAGGTTGTCGAACACCGCGGTGAAGGCGACGAGGACGAGCGCGGTCCACAGGGAGGCCTTGAGGCGGGCCGGGGCGCCCGGGCGCCGCGCCGAGACGAGGGTCACGACGACGGTGACGAGCGCGAACGGGACGACGAGGAGCGGGTACGTCACGCCGCCTCCCGCCCGGCACGTCGCCGCGCGGCGACGCGCAGGGCGATCGCGTGCACGACGAGGGTCAGGTGGCACAGGAAGGCGAGGAAGACCGGTTCCTCGAGCGGGAGGTGCGGGGCGAGGTCCACGCCGAGCAGCAGCGGGCTGTCGCCGCGGACGAAGACGCCGCTCGCGATGCCCGCGATGTCCCAGACGAGCAGGAAGACCGTGCCGCACGCGATGAGCAGCAGCTTCCTCCCGGGGGCGGCACCGAGGGCGAGGCGGTGCCGGAGGTCGACGGCGAGCACCCCGAGCGCCGAGACGGTCAGGGCGACGAGGTACAGTCCCGCCACCGCGCTCAGCCCTTCGCGTGCGCCGGGGTGGGCAGCTGCCCGGTGGAGGTGTCGCCGTCGAGCAGTTTGACGACGAGCTCCGCCGAGATGAGGCACATGGGCAGGCCCACGCCGGGGAGCACGGTCTGGCCGGCGTAGAGCAGTCCGTCGACCTTCGAGCGCAGGCCCGGTCGGAACATCGCCGACTGTCGGAGCGTGTGCGCGAGTCCGAGCGCTCCGCCCCGGAATGAGCCGAAGTCCGCGGCGAAGTCGCCGGGCGTGATCGTGCGACGCACGCGGACGCGGTCGGCGAGGTCGGGGACGCCCGTCCAGTCGGCGATCTGCGCGATGACGGCGTCGGCGGCCGCCTCGATCCGCGGGTCGCCGGCGCCGTCCACGCCGCCGCGGCCGAGCTCGGGGGCGGCGGGCATGGGGACGAGGACGAAGAGGTTCTCGTGCCCGGCCGGCGCGACGTCGTCGTCCGTCGCGCTGGGGCGGCAGACGTAGAGCGACGCGGGGTCCGGGATGCCGTCCGCGGCCCCCTCGCCGAAGATCGCGTCGAAGTTCGCCTTCCAGTCCTTCGTGAACAGGAGGGTGTGGTGCTCGAGCTGGGGGAGTTCCCCCTCGACACCGAGGAGGATGAGCAGCGCGCCGAACGACGGCGTGCGCTTGTCCCACCACGCGTCGCTGCGCGAGCGCAGCTCCGGCTCGAGGAGAACCGTCTCGGTGTGGTGCATGTCCGCCGTCGAGATGACGTGGTCGGCCGCGACGACGGTGCCGTCGGCCAGGCGGATGCCGGTGGCCCGGCCCCCCTCGGTGAGGATCCGTTCGACCGGGGTGCCGGTGCGGATCTCGGCGCCCCGGTCTTCGGCCAGGCGCGCGATCGCCCGGATCACCTGCACGAGGCCCCCGCGCGGATAGAGCACCCCGTCGTCGAGATCGAGGTGGCTCATGAGGTGGTACAGGCTCGGTGCGTCGTAGGGCGATCCGCCGAGGAAGACGGCCGGGTAACCCAGCACCTGCTGCAGCACGGGGTCGGAGAACTTCTTCTCGACGTGGGTCGAGAGGGGGCGCAGGAGCAGCGGCAGAAGGGTGCCGAGCTTGCGGAGGACGTCGGGGTGGGCGAGGCCCTTGAGGGACACGTACGGGTCGTACAGGAACCGTGAGACCGCGAGGTCGTAGATCTCGCCCGCCGAGTCCAGGTACGTCGCCAGTTCGGCGCCGGCGCCGGGTTCGCGCGCCTCGAAGGCCGCGACGGCGGCATTCCGACCCGACACGACGTCGAAGGGCTCCCGCTCGCCCTCGTGGTAGACGCGGTAGGCCGGTTCGAGGCGCACCAGGTCCAGTTGTTCCCGGGCGCTCGTGCCCAGGAGGGCGAAGAAGTGGTCGAACACCTCGGGCATGAGGTACCAGCTCGGGCCGGTGTCGAACCGGAAACCGTCTTTCTCCCAGCTCCCGGCACGCCCGCCGACGTCGTCCAACGCCTCGAAGACGGTCACCCGGTCGCCGCGGTCGGCGAGCAGCGCCGCGGTCGCCAGTCCTGTGATGCCGCCACCGATGATCGCGATACGCCGGCTCATTCGGGGGTTCTCCGGTTCTGTCGTGTCGTGCGGGGGGTGAGGGGCCGACGGTGCGCGACGGCCGCGCGGGCGGCGATCGCCGCCTTGACCGGCGTGGGCACGCGGACCCGGACGCTGAGGTTCTCGGTGCGGCGCAGCCGTTCGGTGAGTTCGGCGAAGAGGCCGTGCGCGGTGGCGACGGCGACCCGGCAGTCGGCGGGGAGCAGCGGGATGGTCGCGGCCGCGGCATCCAGGTCCCCGTCGATGCGGGCGAGCACCTCGCGGCGGCGCGTCGCGCCGTCGCCGACACCGAGGTAGTCCCGTCCCAGCCGCCCGGCGTCGTCGGCGTGGTCGCGGAGGAAGTTGATGTCCTGGAACGCCGCGCCGAGCCGACGCGCCCCCGTGACCAGGACGGCATCGGGGTCGCGGGGGACTCCCGCGCCGGCGTTCACGAACACCTGCAGGCACATGAGCCCGACGACCTCCGCCGAGCCGTAGACGTAGTCGTCGTGCGACGCCTCGTCGTGCTCGGCGCGCTCGAGGTCGGTGCGCATCGACGCGAAGAAGGGTTCGATGTGGTGCCGCGCGATGCCGCACTCCCGCGCCGTCCGCGCGAACGCGTGGACGATGAGGTTCGCGCTGAAGCCGCGCTCGATCGCGGCGTAGGTCTCGGTTTCGAGTGCGTCGAGCACGTCGCGCTGCTCGCCGAGCGGGACTCCCGCGGCGGAGGCTGCGCCGTCGACGATCTCGTCGGCGACGCGGACGAGGGCGTAGACGTTCCGCACATGCGGCCGGACGCGCGGCCCGAGCAGGCTCGTCGCGAGGCCGAACGACGTGGAGTAGGCGCGGATGACGGATGCCGCGGCGGCGACCGCCGTCTCGTCGTAGAGCGTGTCGGTCATCGGGGGATGCGGTCCTCCACGGCGGCAGTGAGTGCGGCGAGGAGGACGACGGCGTCGCGGGGGAGCGCGGCGTCGGCGGCGAGGGTCCGCGCGGAGCGCAGCGTCTGCGCGATCATCTCGACGGTGCGTTCGCGGGCGCCGCTCGCCGTCAGCTCGCGCTGGGCGTGTTCGATCGCGATCGGGCCGGTGGGCGCCATCGCCAGGGCCGAGGCGATCTGGGGCCAGGCCTCGGTCTCGGCCGCCATCGCGATGAGGGGGGTCCGTTTCGAGGCGCGCAGGTCCGCCCCGGGTTCGCGCCCGGCTTCGGCACGGGTGCCGAAGGTGCCGATCAGGTCATCGGCCAGCTGGAACGCCACGCCGATGGCGGACCCGGCCGCCTCGAGCGCCGCGCGCTGGTCGTCGTTCGCGCCGGCGAGCAGGGCGCCGGCGGCCAGCGGTGCCTGAAACGAGTAGAAGGCCGTCTTGTCGCGCGCGGTGCGCAGGAGCGTGTCCGTCGGCGGCAGGTCCGCGCCGATGGACTGTTCGACGTCGGCGAGCTCCCCGGCCGCCGAGACGAGGACCGCGTCGTCGAGCAGGACGAACAGGGCCGCACGCTGGGGCGACGTGACGGGTGCCGTCGCGATCAGCCGGGTCGCTTCGAACAGGAGCAGGTCTCCCGCGAGCACCGCCGCCGCCGACCCGAGCAGTCGCGATTCGTCCTCGTCCCCGCCGCGCACGCGCGCGCGTTCGCGGAAGCGGCCGACGACGTTCGGGATGCCGCGCCGCTCGACGTCGCCGTCGATCAGGTCGTCGTGGACGACGAAGGCGGCGTGGAGCAGTTCGAAGGCGGCCGCGACGCGCCACAGGCCGGGGGAGCGGCCGGCATCACCGCCGAACGCCTCGAAGGCGGCGACGACGAGCGCGGGCCTGAGGCGCTTGCCCCCCGTCGCAGAGGCCGCGGTGGCGTCCCCGAGAGCCGCCGATGCCTCGCCGAGCGCCGCCGAGCGCACCCGGAGCCGCTCGAGCGCCACCTCGAGCGCATCGTCGATCTCCCGCCAGGCGGCGGGGGGCAGGCCGATCACGAGGCCCTCCGTTGCTCGTGCGGGGCGAACAGCTCGAGCTGCTGCGCCTGCAGCACGAGCCACGGGCTGAAGGCCCACGGCGTCGTCGTGAGCGAGGCATCCAGGTCGGCGGGGTCGACCCAGCGGGCCTCGGCGACCTCGTCGGGGTTCAGTCGCGGCTCGTCGTCCGTGTAGGCGACGTAGACGGGGCAGATCTCGTGCTCGACGATGCCCGAGGCGTCCGTGGCCCGGTATCGGAAGAGCGGGAGGGCGAGGGAGACGTCGCGGAGGGTGAGGCCGACCTCGAACGCCGCCCGACGGTGGACGGCGTCGAGCACGGGTTCGGCGGGGGCGGGGTGTCCGCAGAAGGAGTTCGTCCAGACGCCCGGCCAGGCGGCCTTGCTGAGCGCGCGTCGAGTGACGAGCAGCTGCCCGCGATCGTTGTAGACGTGGCACGAGAAGGCGAGGTGGAGTGCGGTGTCGGTCCCGTGCACGCTAGCCTTCGGAGCCGTGCCGATGTCGCGTCCGTCGTCGTCCAGCAGAACGACGTATTCGATGTCCGACACGATTCCTCCGTAATTTGCTAGATTATCTAGCGATCAATCGACATGCTACAGACCGACCGGAAAGGTGTCCAATGGTGGCGGAACCATGGATTCCGGCTAACGAGCGCGACGTCGTTGTGCTTGGCGCGCTCGAGGCGGTGCGGGCCTTCTCGGACGCCTTGGACCGAATGTACGCCTCGATGCGCGGCGACATGGACATGAACACGACCGACCTCGCGGCCCTCCGCATGCTCATCATCCGCGAGCAGCACGGCGAGGTCGTGAAGCCCCACGATCTCGCGACGCACCTTGCGATCTCGACCGCATCGACGACGAAACTGCTCGACCGGCTGACGGCCGACGGCTACCTGGTCCGCAAGCCCCACCCGCACGACCGACGGTCGCGGATCGTCGCGCTCACCGACGAGGCGCGTGCGACCTTCCGGAAGCACTTCGGGGAACGGCTGCGGCGGATGCGGGAGGCGACCGAACCGTACTCCGACGACGAACTGCGCACGATCGTGCGGTTCCTCGCCGACATGGAGCGGGCGATGCTGCCCGAGTGACGGCTCGATCCGTGGTCCGAACGCGAAGAAGGCGCCCCCTCCGGAGAGGGAGCGCCTTCTTCTTCTTGTTGCGGGGACAGGATTTGAACCTGCGACCTCTGGGTTATGAGCCCAGCGAGCTACCGAGCTGCTCCACCCCGCGGCACAAGAGAAAACACTAGCACGGGTTTCGCGGGCACGCGAATCGGTCCGGGGATGCGGCCCGTTGTCGGCAGGATGGAACGCATGGTCCGCCGCGACACCGATGCCTCCGCCGACGCACAGCCCGACGGGCGGGACGAGACCCGCGACGAACGGGCCGACCGCAACTGGAACGAGGTGCTGCAGGAGTTGCGTGTGCTGCAGACGGGCACGCAGATCCTCACCGGCTTCCTCCTCGCCCTCGCGTTCCAACCCTCCTTCGGCGACCTGGAGTCCTCGCAGCGGCTCGGGTACCTCGTGCTCGTGGTCCTCTCGGCGCTGAGCGCCGTCGTGGCCCTCGCCCCGGTCTCGGTGCACCGCATCCTGTTCGCCCGTCGCGCCAAGCCCGCCATCGTCCGGTTCGGTCATCTCTGCATGATCGGCGCGCTCGTGTTGGTGTCGGCCCTGCTGGTCGGCGTCGTCACGTTCGTATTCGACGTCGTCGTGGGCGGTGCGGCATCCTGGGTGGCGGGAGTCGGCCTGGCCGTCGTGATCGCGGCCCTCTGGCTCATCGTCCCGCTCGTCACGCGCCGTCGCTCGGAAGGCACTCCATGACCGTCACCCCGCTCGGCCTCGCGGTCGCGCAGTTCGCGCCGGCCGCCGATGACGCGGCCAACCTCGACACGATCTCCGACCTCGTCGCGCGCGCCGCCTCGCGCGGGGCGCGGATCGTCCTCTTCCCCGAGTACTCGAGCTACTTCGTCGACCCGTTCGACGCCTCGCTCGCCGCGCACGCGCAGGACCTCGACGGCCCCTTCGTGACGGCGCTCACGGACCTCGCCGCCCGCCACGGCGTCCACATCGTCGCGGGCCTCGTCGAACGGGCCGCGAGCAGCGATCGCGTGCGCAACACCGTCGTCGCCGTGGACGCCGGCGGTGTCGTCGCGCGCTACCGGAAGCTCCACCTCTACGACGCGTTCGGGCAGCGCGAATCGGACTGGGTGGAGCCGGGCGGGATCGAGACGCCCGAGACGTTCGAGGTGAACGGCATCCGCTTCGCCCTCATGACCTGCTACGACCTCCGCTTCCCCGAAGTCGCCCGGATCCTCGCCGACACCGGCGCACACGTCGTGCTCGTGGCCGCCGAGTGGGTGCGGGGCCCGCTCAAGGAGGATCACTGGCGGACGCTCCTGCAGGCGCGAGCGATCGAGAACACGCTCTACGTTGCCGGCGCCGATCACCCGCCGCCGCTGGGCGTCGGGCACTCCGTCGTGATCGATCCGCTGGGCGTCCCGGTGGCCTCCATCGGCACCGCCACCGATGTCGCGGTGGCCGCCGTCGACGCCGCGGTGGTTGACCGGGTCCGGCGAGTCAATCCGGCGCTCGCGCTGCGCCGCTACCGCGTCGTGCCGCGGGAGTGAGGTCCCGGACGGGTCTCACCGAGCGGATGCCGCGAGGCGCCGCGCCGCCTCGGCGATGACGTCCGTCCGCTTGCACGCCGCGAACCTCACGAGGCCCGCGTAGTCCGCCCGATGGTCCTCGGACACGAAGGCGGTGAGGGGGATGGCGGCGACCCCCACCCGTTCGGGCAGCGTGCGGCAGAACCCGGCCGCATCCTCTCCGGCATCCAGCAGCGGACCGACGTTGGCGACGGTGAAGTACGACCCGGCCGGCGTCGACACGTCGAAGCCGGCGGCGATCAGGCCCTCGCCGAGCAGGTCACGCCTCTCCCGCTGCGTCGCGGCGAGGTCGTCGAAGTAGGCGTCCGGCAGCCCGAGGCCGACGGCGATCGCGGGTTGGAACGGGGCGCCGTTCACATAGGTCAGATACTGCTTGACCGCGAGGACGGCGTCGACGAGGTCAGCCGGGCCGCTCACCCACCCCACCTTCCATCCGGTCGTGCGGAAGGTCTTGCCGCCCGAGGAGATCGTGAGGGTCCGTTCGGCGGCGCCGGGAAGCGTCGCGATCGGCGTGTGCGTCCCGTCGATCACGAGGTGCTCGTAGACCTCGTCGGTGACGATCAGGGCGTCGTGATGTGCGGCCAGGCGCACGATCTCGGCGCGCACCTCCGCGGAGAACACCGTTCCGGTCGGGTTGTGCGGGTCGTTGACGAGGATGATCCGGGTCCGCTCGCCGACCGCCGCGCGCAGATCGGCGAGGTCCGGTTCGAGGTCGGGCCAGCGCAGCGGCACCGGGACGAGCCGGGCCCCCGCGAGGGCGATCGCGGCGGCGTAGGAGTCGTAGTAGGGCTCGAAGACGACCACTTCATCGTCCGGTCCGTCGAGCAGGGCCAGGAGGGTCGCCGTCAGCGCCTCGGTCGCTCCCGCCGTGATGAGGATCTGCCGCTCGGGGTCGAGGTCGATGCCGTAGAAGCGGTGCTGGTGATCCGCGACGGCTTCTCGGAGCACCGGCATTCCCCGTCCCGGCGGGTACTGGTTGACGCCGGAACGGATCGCGTCGACGGCAGCGGCGAGCACCTCGGCGGGACCGTCCTCGTCGGGGAAGCCCTGGCCGAGGTTGATCGCGTCGTGGCGGACGGCGGCGGCGGTGATCTCCGCGAAGATCGTCGCCGCGAGCGTCCCGTCGGGGGAGAGGAGGCCGGCGCCGCGGGCTGCGCGTTGCCAGGCACCGGGGATGTGCAGCACCGGCCCAGCGTATCGCCCGGCGCCGGGCGGCTTCCGCGGGCGCGACCCGGGGCGTCATCCACTCCCATAGGCTGATCGGAGGGTCGGCATAGCTGGTCCACAGACTCCGGGAGCACTCTGAAGTCGCCTCGAAGAAGGAGCAGTCCCATGAGCGATTCGAACATCCCCGACCCGAACACGTCCGGCGCCCCCGTGCCGCCGCGTCCGCCGCTGCCCGACTCGGGCGCCGCCGGTCCGTCGGCCGCCGGCCCGCAGGCATCCGGCGCCCCGCACGCGGGCGGTGGTTTCTTCTCGCACGGCTCGCAGGCGAGCGGACAGCACGCACCGGGAGCGAGCTTCTCCGGTCAGCCGACCGCACCCCAGCCCGACGCTCACGCGCCCCGTGCGGCCGAGGCCAAGGTCGGATCCGGCAAGATCGTCGCCGTCCTCGTCGCCGCCGCCATCGTCGGCGCGGTGTCGGGTCTCGGCGGTGCCGCGATCGGCAACGACATGTTCGCTGCGAACAGCAGCACCTCGGTCTCGCGCGGATCGACGACCGTCACGGTCAACGATCCCGACAACGTGAATCAGACGACGGGGATCGCGGCCAAGACCCTCCCGAGCGTCGTGACGATCAGTGCGACGTCGTCGGACGGCGGCGGCACCGGATCGGGTGTGATCCTCAGCTCCGACGGCTACATCGTCACGAACACGCACGTCGTCACCCTCGACGGCGCGAGCTCGGATGCGGCCCTCCGGGTCACCACGTCGGACGGCCGTGTGTACGACGCGAAGATCGTCGGGACCGACCCGATCTACGACCTCGCCGTGATCAAGCTGACGGGGGCGAGCGGGCTGACCCCGATCACCTTCGCCGACTCGAGCAAGCTCAACGTCGGTGACACGACCGTCGCCGTGGGCGCTCCACTGGGTCTGTCGAACACCGTCACCACCGGTATCGTCAGCGCGCTGAACCGCTCGATCCAGATCGCGTCCTCGGCCGTCCCGGACTCCGGTGAGCAGCAGCAGGACCAGGGCCAGAACGGCGAGTCGCCGTTCCAGTTCGACTTCGGCCAGGGTCAGGAGCGCGGCTCCGGATCCTCGGGCACGATCTCGATCGCCGTCATCCAGACCGACGCGGCCATCAACCCGGGCAACTCCGGCGGTGCGCTCGTCGACGACACCGGCGACCTGATCGGCATCAACGTCGCGATCGCGACGGCGGGCGGCGGCTCGTCCTCCTCGAGCGAGGCGGGATCGATCGGCGTCGGGTTCTCCATCCCGTCGAACATCGTCAAGCGGGTGACGGACGAGATCATCGCGGACGGCTCCGCCAGCCACGGTCTGCTCGGCGCGATGGTCGGCAACGCCGCGGACGCCGAGAACAGCACCGTCGCGGGGGCCCTCATCAGCGACGTCACCTCGGGTGGTGCCGCGGCGCAGGCAGGTCTGAAGGCGGGCGACGTCGTCACCGAGTTCGACGGCGTCCCGGTCCGCGACGCGACCGATCTGACCGCCCAGGTCCGTGC
Organism: Microbacterium gawkjiense; assembly: GCF_031932225.1. Taxonomy (NCBI): domain Bacteria; kingdom Bacillati; phylum Actinomycetota; class Actinomycetes; order Micrococcales; family Microbacteriaceae; genus Microbacterium; species Microbacterium gawkjiense. The sequence continues at coordinate 616,812 of NZ_JAUZVV010000002.1, read as the reverse complement.
GCTGGCGGCGGGCGCGAAGGCCAGTCTCGTCTACGTCCGCGACGGCAAGACGCAGAGCGCCGATGTCACCCTCGGCGAGCTGACCGAGTAGCCCGTCCGAGTCACGACCCCACCCCGCGATAGGCTCGCGGGGTGGGGTCTTTTTCGTTCGCGTCGGGCAATGCCGCCCAGGTGATGAGGCTTCCGCTCCACGTCCTCGGGCTCGTCCTCACCCGTGTCATCCCGCGCACCCGGGACCTGTGGGTCTTCGGCTCCGCCGTCGGGATCGGCGAGGGCGCCCTCGCGCTGTGGCACGTCGCGGCCGCTGCGGGCGAACGTGCGGTGTGGCTCACCGGGTCGGATGCCGACGCGGATGCGGCGCGCCGAGCGGGCATCCCGTCGGCCCCCAAACGCGGGCTGCGGGGCTTCTGGCTCACGGCGCGCGCTCGCGTCGTGGTTGTCACGCACGGCGCCGGCGACGTGAACCGTTACGCCACGTCAGGGTCTTATCTCGTGCAGCTCTGGCACGGCATCCCGTTGAAGCGGCTCGGCCTCGACTCCCCGGTCACGGCGCGCGCCCCCCTCCCGATTCCGGGGCTCGCCCGCCTCCTGCGGACCGCCTACCGGCGGACCCAGCGACGCATCCGTCTGCTCCCGGCCGCCTCGCACCTCGTCCGCGGACGGCTGGAGTCGGCGTTCGGGCTCGGTCACGACCGGGTGCTCGTCACGGGCGAGCCCCGTGTCGACGTGCTCTCGAGCGGGCGCTCCGCCGCCGAGGCCCGGGCGGACGTCGAGGCGCTCGTGGGGCCGCTCGGCGGCGCCCGAGTCGTGCTCTACGCGCCGACGTGGCGCGACGGCGAGCCGGATCCGGCCGTGCCGACCGCGAGCGAGTGGCAGACGATCTCAAACGCGCTCGAGCGCGGCGACGCCGTGCTGCTCGTGCGATCGCATCCGCTGGGGGCGGGGGAGTACCGCGCCGGGGCGGCGGGCGACCGCATCCGTCTGCTCGGCTCCGACCTGCTGCCGGACGTGACCCCGGCCCTTCCGGCCCTCGACGTCCTCATCACTGATTATTCGTCGCTCGTCTACGACACGGCGCTCGTGCCGGTACCGGTGGTGTTCTTCGCGCCGGACGAGGCCCGTTACGCCGCCGAGCGCGGGTTCTACGGTCGCTACCGGGACGTCGCGGGCGAGGACGTCGCCCTCGACTGGACGGGCGTCATGGCGCAGGTCACGGCGGTGCTGGGCGACGAACGTGAGCGCGAGCGCCGCGTCGCGCGTGCCGAGGCGCTGAGCGCCCAGGTCCACGCCTACCGCGACGGCCGCAACGCCGAGCGCGTCCACGCCGCGATCCGCCGCGGACTGTCGACCACGCGCCGGGGAAGGGGTCGAGGATGATCCGGGTGTCGCTGGTGGCCGGGGACGCGCTGCAGTTCGAGGGTCGCGGCCCCGCTCCCGCCGGGCTCCGTGCCGCGGGGCCCCGAGCCGTCTCCGCGGCGTCGATCTCGGCGACGGATGCCGGTTGGCGCGCCGTCCTCCCGCTGCGGGTGTCGCGGTGGGGAAGGCCCGAGCTCGCGCTGCCCAGCGGCACCTACCGCCTCGAGTTCGACGGTCCCGCGCCGGGCTCGGCGCAGATCGCTCCGCTGGCGCGCACGGTGGCGGAGACCCTCGCCGTCGAGGTCCGCGACGGGCAGGTGATCGTCGGCCCGCCGCTGACCGAGGCCGACGCCGCGCCCGCCGGGCAGGCTGCGCTCGAGCGGGCCTACGCCGACCGATCGGACGACCTCGAGAACGCGGTCTTCTTCGAGAGCTTCTACGGCCGCAACGCCAGCTGCAACCCGCGGGCGATCGACGCCGAGATCGCGCGGATGGCCCCGACCGTCCTCCGCTACTGGAGCGTCGTCGACCGGTCGATCGAGGTGCCACCCGGCGCTGTCGCCGTGGTCGAGGGGTCCCCGGAGTGGTGGCGCGCGCGCGGTGCGGCGCGCCTGCTGGTCGTCAACGACTGGCTGCGCCGTCGGTTCGTCCGGCGTCCCGGCCAACGCGTCCTGCAGACCTGGCACGGCACACCGCTGAAACGGCTCGCCCTCGACCGGCCCGGGTTCGACCCGCGTCGTGCTCTCGCCGTCGTCCGCGAGAGCCGGCGGTGGGACGTGCTGCTCGCGCAGAACCCGTACGCGGCCCGCATCCTCCGCACCGCCTACGCCTTCGGCCGGCGGCCCGTGTGGGTGGAGGGCTATCCCCGCAACGACGTGCTGCTCACCGGGGATCGCGACGCCGTCCGCCGCGGATTGGGCGTCGGGCCGGACGAGCGCGTCCTCCTCTACGCACCGACGTGGCGTGACGACCGCGAGCAGATGGTCGACTTCCTCGACCTGCAGAAGCTGGCGCAGGATGCCGGGGCCACGGTCCTCGTGCGAGGCCACTCGCGGACCCTCCTCCCCGGCGCGGATGCGACGGGGCCCCGCGTCGTCGACGTCACCGGGTACCCCGACATCTCGGCGCTCCTCCTGGCGGCCGATGCGCTCGTCACGGACTACTCGTCCGTCATGTTCGACTTCACCGCCACCGGCAAACCGGTCCACTTCTTCGTGCCCGACCTCGAGCACTACCGCGGCAGGCTCCGCGGGTTCTACTTCGACCTGGCCGAACGGGCACCGGGGCCGCTCGCGGCGACGCAGGACGAGCTGACGGCGGGACTGAACGATCCGGACGTTCCCCAGCGGTTCGCGGAGCGCTACGCCTCCTGGAGCGCACGGTTCAACGCGCGCGACGACGGCCGCGCCGCCGAGCGTGTCGTCGCGCGCCTCCTCGACCAGGGCATGATCTCGCGCGACTGACGCCTCGCCGCTGCCGCGGCGGCCGTCGTCACGGCAGGGGCGTGTTGCGATCCAACCGCGACGTGTCGATCGTGTCCTTCGCCCCCCGCACGAGGCCGACGAGGAAGCCCGCCCCCCAGGAGAGGTGCATGGTGGGCAGGACCAGGGCCAGCCAGGCGCGTTCCTGCAACGACCGCCCGGCGACGACGCTGAAGCCGAGGACGCCGAGGATGTAGAGCGCGATCGGCAGGTGGACGACCGACAGGACCGCCGAGGCGACACCGCTCACCAGGCCGGTGACCTGAAGCACCGCGATCACGAGGCTCGCCACGACGGCGGCGACCAGCGCGGGCGGTGCGAAGAAGCGGAGCGAGTTGAGCCGCCCGAACCGGCGGACGAGCTCACCCCGCCAGGTCCCCGTTGCGACGAACTGCCGCGCCAGGCGCGCCCAGCTCTCGCGCGGCCAGTACGTCACCGCCAGCTGGGGGTCGAACCAGACGCGGTAGCCGGCCCGACGGATGCGGAGGTTGAGTTCCCAGTCCTCGCCGCGGCGGATCGACTCATCGAACAGTCCGACTTCCTCGAGCACCTCGCGTCGCATGACGCCGAGGTAGGCCGATTCGGCCGGGCCCTCCGGCGCCCCGACGTGATACGCCCCGCCGCCGAGGCCGGCGGGGGAGTTGTAGGCGATCGCCACCGCGCGTTGGAACGGGGTGCGCCCGTCGGCGCGCATCACGCCGCCGACGTTCGCGGCGCGAGCGCGCTCGAGGGTGGCGAGCGCGCGCCGCGTGTACCCCGGGGCGAGTTCGGAGTGCGCGTCGACCCGCACGATCGTGGGATGCCGCGCGGCGCGGATCGCGAGGTTCAGGGCCACCGGGATGTCGGCCTGCGGGTTCTCGACGAGACGGATGCGGGGGTCCGCCGCGGCCAGTCGCCCGGCGAGCTCCGTCGTCCCGTCGCTCGAGGGGCCGAGCGCCAGGATCAGCTCCGCGGGTCCGTCGACGTCCTGCTGCAGGACCGTCTGCACCGCGCGCTCGAGGTAGTCCCGTTCGTTCAGCACGGGCATGACGAACGTGACTCCCGATCCGGGCGCCGGCACAGGGGCGTCGACGGTCACGACGCGCCGGGGGTACGGGGGATGAGCGCGTCGAACTGGGCGAGCACCTCGGCGGTGTAGGCCGCGACGTCGAGGGATGCCGGTGCCACGCGCCCGGCGAGGAAGTCCGCCATCCCCGCGGCGAGGGCGGTGTCCTCACGGTCGACGATGTGCATGTCGTCGCCGGGGAGCGCGCCGCGGGCGGATCCGAAGGCGGTCGAGACGATCGGGAGGCCCAGCTGCGCTGCTTCGATGAGGACCATGGGCTGGCCCTCGTAGTCGCTCGAGAGGACGAAGCAGTCGCACCGCCGCATGACGGATGCCGGGTCCCGCAGCGGCCCGGTCAGGATGACGCGTCCGGTGAGTCCCGCGTCGCGGACCTGCTGCTCCAGGTCGCGACGGAGGGGCCCTCCACCGACGATGAGCAGCTGGGTGTCGGGTTCGGTCGCGGACAGAAGGGCGAAGGCGCGGATCAGGCGCGCGTGGTTCTTCTCGGTCGAGAGCCGTCCGACCGTGACGAACCTGCGGATCCCCGGCACCGCGAGGACGGCGTCGAGCGTCTCGCCGAGCACGGCATCCTCCTCCGGCTCCTCGCCCTCCTCGTCTCGCTCGTCGAGTGCGGCCGCGGACACGATGTCGGGCAGGTTCCGCAGGGTGACGAACCGGTCGCCGGGGGCGTACTCCGCCAGCTCGGCGCGGTTGAGGTCGGTGAGGGCGGGCGACACCGAGACGAGCTGGTCGTAGGCCCGGTACATGGCGAACACGCGGCCGAGGGAGCGGCGGAACGGCTGCTTGCCGTTGACCGTGCGGTCGCGATCGGCGGCCATCTCGTTGTGCAGCCAGATGGCGCGGACGGCGCGCGGCGAGTGCAGCATCAGGTGGGCCCAGAACGGGCTGTATCCGCTGAAGTCCGCGACCCAGTCGAACTTGGCGGACCCGAAGATGCGCGTCCACTCGTCGCGCCAGAGCGTGCGGTGGCCGAGTCGCCGGTGGGCTCGCAGCGGGTCGGTGCTGACGTCGGCGACGCGCCGCATGATCTGACGGGCCTTCAGCCCGTTCATGCCGCCGACGCGGAAGACCTGCCGGATGCCCGGGTCGAGCCGCGACTGGTTGTGCGTGGTCGTCGCGCCGCGCGGGAACGCCATGAGCGCCGTCACGTCGTACTTCTCGGTGTCGAGCGAGTTCAGCAGGTTGACGGCTGCGGTCGTGATGCCGTTCAGACGCATGCCGCCGAGGTAGAACAGCAGGCGCGGACGCCCGTCGCGGCGCACCTGGCGGACCCGGCGCTCGGCGGTGCGTCCCCGGAACACGACGTCGATGACCCGCGACGTGGCTTCGCCGTCCTCGTGGGGCACGAAGCGGCGGGCCCAGTCCGCGTACCGCGGGTGCGCCGGGGCGCCCGGGCCCAGGAGCGCGGCCAGGTCGCGCCCGAGCGCCTCGGGGTCGGTGTGCACCGGACCGGGCAGTTCGTCGAGCGGCATGTAGGTGCCGCGCTCGGCGCCGTACGCGTCGCCGTCGGGCACGAGGAAGCCGATCGGCCGATCGGTCGCGAGGTAGTCGAAGAAGATCGACGAGTAATCGGTCACGAGGGCGTCCGCGAGACCGAGGAGCACGTTGGTCGGCGTCGTGTTGGGGACGAGCAGGCGACGCAGTGCCGGGATGCCGCTGGCCGCGCGGTGGACCACCTGGTGCGTCTTGAGGAGGACGACGACGTCGTCGCCGAGCTGTCGCTGCAGGCCCGCCGCCTGGTCGGCGAGATGGGCGAGGTCGGCGTCCGGCGCCTGGAACGAACTGCCGCGCCACGTCGGTGCGAACAGGACGATGCGCCGGCCTGCGAGGTCGATGCCCAGACGGCTCCCCAGGTCGGCGATCCGGGCGACGCGTTCCGCCTCGGGCATCCGCTGACGGTCGATGCGGGGGTAGCCCTCTTCGATGATCGCGCCCCGGTAGACGTTGCGCAGCTGATAGGCGTCCTCGTACATGGTCTCGGCCATGAAGGGGTTCGCCGCGAGGAGGTAGTCGGCGTTCAGCAGGTTCCGCAGGGTGTTGGCGGACTCGCGTGCGCCGCCCGGCATGTCGAAGCCCATCAGCTTCAGCGGAGTGCCGTGCCAGGTGTTCAGGTAGACCTGTCCCACCCGCTTGCTGAATGCCGTCGGGAAGGTCGCGTTGTTGATGAGGTACCCCGCGGTCGACACCGCACGCCAATAGGCGCCGCTGCCCCGGGAGACGATCTCGACCCGCTGGTCGCCGGCGAACTCCGCGTGGAGGGCGGCTGCGGCATCCGCGTCACTGATCGCCCAGATGTGCGTCAGGTCGGCGAACTCGGGATCGGCGATGAGGGCGCGGAAGATCGCCTCGGGATTGCAGAGCGCACCGTTGCCCGCGAAGGACTCGTAGAGGACCGTCCGATGCCGGATCGGCCGCGACCGGGACCAGGCGATGAGTTCGGAGGTCGGCACGCGCTTGGCGCGGGTGAGGGCGGAGCGGATGACACGGGTGACGGCGGGCGGAAGGGGCGAACGCATGAGGGGTGCTGTGCTCTCGTCGACGGCAGGTCAGGGCGCGACTTCTCCGGCCCGGCGACGCGCTCGCGCCGCAACTGCTCGGTGAACGCGTCGCGCCGCCTTGTGCATTCTAGCTTCGACCGCCTCGTAGAACCCCCAGGCGACCAGGAGGCTGAGGGGGATGCCGAGAAGACCGACGAGCCCCCAGGCCTCGGATCCGAACGCGAAGGCGAGGGTGGCGAGCACCGGCACGTGGACGAGGTAGAGGCTGAAGGAGATCTTGCCGAGCCACTGGATCGGGCGTGTCTCGAAGAGCCGGATCGCCGGCCCCCACGCGAGCGCGACCAGCACGATGCCGGCAGCCCCCGGTGCGGCGAACGCCCACAGCAGGTGGTTGAGGTCGGTGCCGCTGGGGAAGATCGGGCGCGCCAGCCAGCTGCCGATGAGCATGAGGACGCTCACCAGGGTGAACAGCGGCATGAACCAGCGCGGGCGGGGGCGTTCCACCCAGGCGAGCAGGTCCGGCATCCGCGCAGCCATGATCGTACCGATCACGAAGACGGGGAAGTAGAGCAGCTCGCTCTGCTCGAAGAGGCGCCCGACGACGCTGAGGGCGCAGCAGACGATGACCGCCGCGAGCGCGTGCCGCCGCACGAGCAGAGCCAGAGCCGTCGCCAGCGGCAGGACGATCGAGTAGAGCAGTTCCCAGTGGAGCGACCACAACGGGTTGTTGAGGGGATACTGACGCGGAACGAGGGATGCCTGCGCCAGGAACGATCCCGCCGACACGCTGTCCGCGTGCGTCTCCGCCATCCAGGACCCGGGCGGCATACGCGACGGGTCGCGGGGGGCCAGGAGGATCAGGATGGCGCTCAGGGCCAGCGAGGCGATGACGGGTCCGTAGAGGCGGACGACGCGGGCCGAAAGGAAGCCCATCCAGGAGAAGTTCTCCTTGAAGACCGGCAGGACCACCACGAGTCCCGAGAGCACGAAGAAGACGAGGACCGCTTCGTTGCCGGCCGTGAGGAGTTTGACGGGCGACTGGGAGATTACCGCCCAGCTGACGGTTCCCTCCAGCAGCGGCTCCGCGATCAGCAGCCAGTGGTGCAGGAGCACGACGAGGGCGGCCACTCCGCGAAGTCCGTCCAAGCTCTGGATCCGGCCGGACGGCTGCTGCGAGGGAGTCGTGACCACTCGACAACGCTAGTCAGTCCGGGCGCCGCCTCCACACCACTTGCGCGCGCCGTGCCGGGTGTGCAGCCCCGCGACGGTCAGCTGCCGACGCCGGTGGCGGCCAGGATGCCGACGACGAGGGATGCCGCCGCGAGCAGCAGGGCGACGCCGATGAGGACGGCGTGCACGACGAGGAACCGGGTCGGTCGGCCCTGCGCGTCCCGCGCCCGTGTGTCGCGAGAGACGCGACGGAAGAACGTCGGCCACACGAGCACGTTGAACAGGGCGTTGGCGATCAGAAGGGTCACGAGGGTGGGGAGCACGCGGCCACGCTACCCGCTGAGGGCGGGGTCGTCGCCGTGTCGCTTCCTGCGGGATCGCGGCAGCCGACGCGGAGGGGCGGCCGTGAGCTCCGCCGGAAACTCGAGCGGCGGCGGACCGAAGGCGCGCCGGGCCCCGATGATGACCCGTCGGCCGAGGATGTGGTTGCCGCCGCCGCCGATCACGGCACCGATGCCGAAGGGGAGGGCCCGTCCGAGGAGGGACGCGCTGCCCTGCGCGGCGAACCGACGGAGAAAGGCGCCCTTGAGGCGGTCGATGAGGGGACCGACCATCGCTCGCGGCAGGGACGTCGTGATCATCTGGCCCCAGTACGCATCGCGCGCCGGGCCGGTGCCGCTCACCTGCCGGGCGAATTGGCTCACCAGGTCGACACCCTCGCGACCCACCATGAGGGTCAGCACGAGTGCACGGGCGCGGTCGGGATCGTTGACGCGGATGCCGTGCACCTCCGCCAGGGACTGTGCGAACAGCGCCGTCGCCTCGAGGAATCCGACGGTCTCGGCACCGCTGAGCGCGAGCGTCACGCCCGTGCCGATGCCGGGCACGACGGCCGTGGCGCCGACGGCGGCACCGCCGGTCGTGACGGTGGCGAGGTAACGACGCTCGAGGATCCGGCCCATCTCGGCCGGGGTCGCTTCGGGATGCCGCGCGCGGATCGTCCGCAGGTGCGCGAGGACGGCCGGCCGCTGCACCGCGAGCACGCGGTCGAGCATTCGGATCAGCCACGGGTGCTCGGGGGAACCCTCCGGGGGGAGCCCGCCCGCCCAGGGCGCCCCGTCCGGAAGGGAGTGGATGCGGGGGACGTCACTCATGGTGGATCTCACGATGCGCCGGGACGCATCGTCCGCTGCCTCAGACGTAGAGGTTCGCCCGATCGAGGTCTTCCGCGAAGTCGACCTCGACGGCGTACAGGTCGGAGATGTCGAGCGGCCGCAGCTTCAGGCCGTTCTCGGCGATCGCGAGCTCGAGACCCCGCTCGAAGTAGTCCTGGTTGTCGACGTGGCCCAGCTGAGCGATGAGCGCCGGCTTGTCGGCGCGCGAGATGTAGTTGATCCCGACAGCTTCGCCGAGGCCGCCGACGACGGTCTTCGACAGCTCGGCGATGTTGCCGTTCGCGTCGACGGTATACTTGACCTCTTCGTCGCTGACCTTCGAGGTGTTCACCGTCACGAAGGACTGGTCCGCCTCGATGAGCGCCAGGGCCCGGCCGAGCACACGCGGATCGAACACGACGTCGCCGTTCATCCAGAGGACACCCGACTTGCCCGTCGCCTTGAGGGCACGCAGCAGGCTCTTGGACGTGTTGGTCTGGTCGTAGCGGTCGTTGTAGACGTAGTCGACGTCGGGGAAGGCCTCGACGATGGTCTCGGCACGGTAGCCGACCACCGTGGTGATGTGGGCCTTGGGCCCGAATGCCGCGCGGATGTTGTCGTGCTGCTGCCCCATGATGCTGCGGCCGTCGCTCAGCGCGGTCAGCGGCTTGGGAAGGCTGCGGCCGAGGCGCGAGCCCATGCCGGCTGCGAGGATGACGATCTTGGTCACGGGGTGCTCCTGACGATGTGGTCACTGTCCGTACATCGGAAAGACACATCTTCGTGCCGCCCTCGATGCTATCGGTGTCACCTGAAAAGGGCCCGTATCGTGGCCCGACGTTGTGCATTCGTGATAGTGCGACCCCCTGTGGCGTGCGCCGGAAGTCGCACCGGTCGGGCTTGCTAAGTTTGAGGGGTGACGCCTCCCAAGACACGACCGCCCCGTAAGAAGGCTCCCGTGTCCGGCGCCGACAACCCGGTTCCGCCGCCTCCGCCCGCACCCGTCGACGAGGTCGCGCAGGCCCTGCCGCCCAAGCCCGAGGTGCCGGCCGCCGTCGCCGCTGCGCGGTTCGAGGAGGCCTCTCGCGACCCGGGTGAGGCACCCGCCGACCAGGACGACGCGACGTCGGAGCCGGTGTCGGAGCAGGAGGTGCTGCCCGAGGCCGAACCCGAGCTCGAGGCTCAGTCCGAGTCCGAGGCTGACGGGGAGCCCGAGGTCGAACCCGCGGCTCCGGCCGAGACCGAGCCCGTCGCCGCATCCGGGCCTGAACCCGAGGTCGGCGCCGAAACCGAGCCCGAGACCGAACTCGCGGCCGGCGTCGAAATCGAACCCGAGGCCGGCGTCGAAACCGAGCCGGAGACCGAACTCGCGGCCGGCGTCGAAACCGAGCCCGAGATCGAACCCGAGCCCGCGATGGAGCCCGAGGCCGAGCCCGAGGTCGGGCCCGCGCCGGAGACCGAGCCGGCCCCGGCTGCCGAGATCATGACGGACGACGCCCCTTCGACCGACGCCGCCGCGCTCGAGACGGCGACGGCCGTCCTCGACCTGGACGGCGCCGAGGCGGGCGCCGACGCATCCGATCCCGCGCCGGCACTGCGACTGGAGAAGGTCTCGAAGTCGTTCGGCCGCACGCGGGCCGTCGACGCCGTCGACCTCGAGATCCCCGCGGGCACCTTCTACGGGTTGGTCGGGCCCAACGGTGCGGGAAAGACGACGACCCTCTCGATGATCGCCGGTCTGCTGCGGCCCGATGCCGGGACGATCGTCGTCGGCGGGGTCGACCTGCAGCGGGATCCGCGCGCGGCGAAGGCGCTGATGGGCGTCCTGCCCGATCGACTGCGCACGTTCGACCGCCTCACCGGGCGGCAGTTGCTGCACTACTACGGCGTGCTGCGCGGGCTCCGCCCGGCCGTCGTCGCCGAGCGGACGGAAGACCTCGCCCGCGCCTTCGATCTGACCGCGGCGCTCGTGCGGCCGGTGTCCGACTACTCGGCGGGCATGACGAAGAAGATCATGCTTGCCGGCGCGATGATCCATGCTCCCCGCCTCCTCGTGCTGGACGAACCCTTCGAGGCGGTCGACCCCGTCTCGAGCGAGGTGATCCTCGAAATCCTCACGGCATACGTGGCGCGCGGTGGCACCGTCATCCTCTCGAGCCACGGCATGGAGCTCGTCGAGCGCGTCTGCGACGGCGTCGCCGTGATCGTCGCCGGCCAGGTGCTGGCCCATGGATCCGTCGACGAGGTCCGCGGCGATCACACCCTCGCGGAGCGCTTCGTCCAGCTGTCCGGCGGACTCAGCGACGTGGAAGGCCTCGAGTGGTTGCACACGTACTCCGACTGAGGCTCGCGCTGCTCGCGGGTTCGCTGAACGCCCGCCCCGGCGTGCTCGTCCGCCGCCTGGCCGCCTTCGGGATCCTCGCGGTCGCCGTGGCGGCGGTGTGCGTCGCGCTCGTCCGGCTCGACCGCGTTCCGGATGCGGATGCGGCGACGCTCGTCGTCGTGGGCGGATCGCTCATCGTCGGCGGCTTCCTCCTCGTACCGCTCTTCACGGGCGCCGACGATCCTCTCGACCCCCGGCGATTCGTCGTGACGGGCGTCGAGCCTCGGATCGTCGCGTGGTCGGTGGTGGCGGCATCCCCCTTCGGACTACCGGGACTCGTCACGATCGCCGTCGCGGTCGCGATGTCAGTGGCGTGGATCGGTCACGGCGCGTCACCCGCCCTCGCCGTCCTCGCCGCGGTGCTGTTCGTCGCCACCAACGTCCTCGCCGCGCGGTGCGCGATGGCCGTCTCCGCCCTCGCCCTCCGCGAGCGCAGGTCGCCGCAGCTCACGGGCCTGATGGTCACGGCGGCCGCGATCGTCGTCATCCCCGTGGCCGTGTTCGCTTTCTCGCTCGAGTGGTCCGGGGGTCTGCCCTCGCAGCTCGCCGAGGCGGCGCAGGTGCTGGGTGCGACGCCTCTCGGGGCAGCCGTCGCCATCCCGCTGCGCACCGGCGGCGACCTCGTCGTCTCGGTCCTCGTGGCCCTCGTGACCGTGCTCGCGCTGGCGGGTGCGTGGCGGCTGCTCGTCCAGATCATGATGAGCGCGACGGAGCGCGAGGTACCGGTGCGCGAGCGTCGCGGACTCGGGTGGTTCGCCGTCATGCCCGGCACCCCCGGCGGCGCGATCGCCGCGCGCAGCATCGTGTACTGGTCGGGCGACCCTCGGCACCTCGCCAACATCGTGGTCGTCCCCATCGCCTCCGTCCTCATCGTGCTGCCGCTCCTGGTGGTCGGCGTGCCGTTGTCGACCGTCGCGCTGATCCCGCCGCCGATCCTCGCGCTGTTCCTCGGCTGGCTCGTGCACAACGACCTCGCGTACGACTCGACCGGGATCTGGCTGCACATCTCCGCCGGTGTCCGCGGCGTCGCCGACCGGGTGGGGCGCCTTGTCCCCGTCCTGCTCCTCGGGGTGCCGCTCCTGGCGCTCGCCATCACCCTCTCGATCTGGGTCCACGGGCGGTGGGCGGTGCTTCCGGCCCTCGTCGGAGTCTGCGTCTCGCTCTTCGCGACGGGCCTCGGCCTCAGCTCCGTGGCGTCCGTGGCCGCGCCCTACGCGGTCTCGCGTCCAGGAGAAGGACCGTTCGAGCAGCCGCAGCGCACGGGCGGATCCGTCGCTCAGGCGGCGGTCCTGTTCGGAGCGATCATCCTCTCCGTCCCCGCGCTGTGGTCGGGCTGGCTCGCGCTCGGCGGAGACGAGGGCGCCGCGTGGACGTCCTTCTGGACCGGCATCGGCGTGGGTGTGACCGTGATGGGGGTCGGGATCGCCGTCGGCGGGGCGGTCTTCGAGCGCCGCACGAGCCGCCTCATGGAGTTCGCCGAAACGCACTGACCCCCGTCCACGAGGGTCCCGCCGGCAGTACACTCGGGGGAATGAGCACGCCGATCGACAGCCCGGATCAGGGCGGCCTCGCCACACTCGACCGTGAGCTCGAGGAGCTCATCCGCGAGGAGTCCATCGAGCCGGGTGACCATGAGCGGTTCTCGCACTACGTCAAGAAGGACAAGATCCTCGAATCGGCGATCACCGGCAAGCCCGTCCGCGCGCTGTGCGGCAAAAAGTGGACGCCGGGGCGCGACCCCGAGAAGTTCCCGGTGTGCCCCACCTGCAAGGAGATCTACGCCTCGCTGACCTCGTAGACCGTCGGCAGCGCCGGATCGGCGCGGCTGAGCGCGAGAGCGGTGACGGGCAGCTCCTCCCGCACGCGCAGGTGATGCGCCCGTGCGGTGGCGACCCCCTCGGGTCCGAGGTGCGCGGCATCCGCTTCGCCGTGCTGGACCAGAGCGACCTGCAGCGGACGGGCGTCGGGGTGGGCGGCGGGCGTGTCGAGCTCGTCGAAGCCGGCGGCGACGGCGACCACCTCGCCCGTCGCGACCCCGTCGACGCGGGTGCGGAACGCGGCCTTGCGTCCGCCGACGGACGCCTTCGACGTCGAGGCCTTCGCGACGGAGACCCACCCGCCGTCGGTGCCCTGCCGTGCGACGAGCTTGTAGACCATGCCCGCGGTCGGGGTGCCCGATCCCGTCACGACCGAGGTCCCGACGCCGTAGGCGTCGACGGGGGATGCCGCCAATGCCGCGATCGCGAACTCGTCGAGGTCGCTCGTCACGGTGATGCGGGTACCCGTGGCGCCGAGCTCGTCGAGCTGCGCGCGCACCGACGCGGCGACGGTCGGGAGGTCTCCGGAGTCGAGGCGCACGCCTCCGAGGCCCGTGCCCGCCACGCGGATCGCCGTCTCGACGCCCTGGCGGATGTCGTAGGTGTCGACGAGGAGCGTCGTGTCGGTGCCGAGCGCGTCGATCTGGCTGCGGAAGGCGTCCTCCTCGGTGTCGTGAAGCAGTGTCCACGCGTGTGCGGCCGTCCCCATGGTCGGGATGCCCCAGGTGCGCCCGGCCTCGAGGTTGCTCGTGGCGGAGAAGCCCGCGATGTAGGCGGCCCGGGCTGCGGCGACGGCGGAGCGCTCCGCCGCACGGCGCGACCCCATCTCGGCGAGCGGGCGGTCGCCGGCGGCGATGCTCATGCGCGCCGCAGCGGTGGCGACGGCCGAATCGTGGTTGAGGATGCTGAGCGCGAGGGTCTCGAGGATGACGGCCTCGGCGAACGAGCCCTCGACCGTGAGGATCGGCGAGCCGGGGAAGTAGAGCTCTCCCTCGCGGTAGCCGCTGATCGTCCCGCGGAAGCGGTAGTCCTCGAGAAAGCGGACGGTCTCGGCGCTGACGATGCGGTTGTCGCGGAGGAAGGCGAGCTCCGCCTCCTCGAACCGGAAGTCGGCGAGTTCCGCGAGCAGTCGCCCGGTTCCCGCGACGACGCCGAAGCGGCGTCCGCCCGGGAGGCGGCGGCCGAAGAGCTCGAACACGCAGCGGCGGTCGGCGGTGCCGTCGCGCAGCGCGGCATCCAGCATCGTGAGCTCGTAGCGGTCGGTCAGCAGCGCCGTGGACATGCCCATGCCGTCACTCTAGCCACGCGCGAGCGGACCCCCGCGCGAGACTAGGCTGGACGATCGTGACGGACGCACCGATCGGGATCTTCGACTCCGGAGTGGGCGGCCTCACCGTCGCCCGCGCTGTCTCGCAGCTGCTGCCGCGGGAGTCGGTGCTCTACATCGGCGACACGGCGCACTCCCCGTACGGACCGAAACCGATCGCCGACGTGCGGCGCTACGGCCTCGAGGTGCTCGACGCCCTCGTCGACGAGGGCGTGAAGATGCTCGTGATCGCGTGCAACACCGCGTCGGCGGCACTCCTGCGCGACGCGCGGGAGCGGTACGACGTGCCCGTCGTCGAGGTCATCGGCCCCGCCGTGCGCACCGCCATCTCGACCACGCGCAACGGGCGGATCGGCGTCATCGGCACCGCGGGCACCATCGGCTCGGGCGTGTACCAGGACATGCTCGGCGTCAACGAGCGCCTGAGTGTCTTCGCCCAGGCCTGTCCGCGCTTCGTCGACTTCGTGGAGGCGGGGGTCACGGACACGCCCGACGTCCTTCGCGTCGCCGAGGAGTACCTCGCGCCGTTGCGTCACGCGGGGATCGACACCCTCGTGCTCGGCTGTACCCACTACCCGTTCCTCGAGGGCGCCATCAGCTATGTGATGGGCCCGGACGTGTCGCTCGTCTCGAGCGATACCGAGACCGCAAAGGACGTCTATCGTCAGCTCGTGTCGCGCGACCTGCTGGCCGGACCCGACGCGGAACCAACGCACGTCTACGAGGCGACGGGGGATTCCGCCGAGGACTTCCTCCGCCTCGCCGAACGGCTGATGGGACGCGGTGTGAGCAGTGTCCGTCTCGTCCAGACCGGTGCCATCGACCTACCGAAGGAGACCTCATGACCGAGACCACCCGTGCCGACGGCCGCGCCGTCGACCAGCTGCGCCCCGTCACCATCGAACGCGGCTGGAGCGCCCACGCTGAGGGGTCGGCGCTCATCTCCTTCGGGGGAACGAAGGTGCTGTGCACCGCATCCTTCACCAACGGCGTCCCGCGCTGGCTGACCGGCAAGGGCAAGGGGTGGGTCACCGCCGAGTACGCGATGCTGCCGCGCGCGACCAACTCCCGCAACGACCGCGAGTCCATCAAGGGCAAGGTCGGCGGCCGCACCCACGAGATCTCCCGGCTGATCGGTCGCGCGCTCCGCGCGGTCGTCGACACGAAGGCGCTGGGCGAGAACACGATCGTCATCGACTGCGACGTGCTGCAGGCCGACGGCGGCACCCGCACCGCGGCGATCACGGGCGCCTACGTCGCCCTCGCGGACGCGATCGAGTGGGGCCGGGCGAAGGGGTTCGTCGGGAAGAACGCGAAGGCGCTGCTGGACTCGGTGGCGGCGGTCTCGGTCGGGATCATCGACGGTGAGCCCATGCTCGACCTCGCCTATGTCGAGGACGTCCGCGCCGAGACCGACATGAACGTCGTCGTCACCGGTCGCGGGTTGTTCGTCGAGGTGCAGGGTACCGCCGAGGGGGCGCCCTTCGACAAGCGGGAGCTCGACGCGCTGCTCGACCTCGGTGTGAACGGATGCGGCGACCTCCGCGACATCCAGCTCGCCGCCCTCGCGCAGGAGCGCGCGTGAGCCGCATCGTCCTGGCGACGCACAACGCGCACAAGGTCGAGGAGTTCGGTGCGATCGTCGCCGCGACGCGGCCCGACCTCGAGGTCGTCGGCTACGACGGACCCGAGCCCGTCGAGGACGGCGTGACGTTCGCCGAGAACGCGCTGATCAAGGCGCGCGCCGCGGCCGCCCACACGGGGCTTCCCGCGATGGCCGACGACTCCGGGATCAGCGTCGACGTTCTGGGCGGCTCGCCCGGTGTGTTCTCCGCCTACTGGGCCGGACACCGCAAGGACGGCGTCGCGAACTACGAGCTGCTGCTCGATCAACTCTCCGACATCGCCGACCCGCATCGGACGGCGCAGTTCGTGTCGACGATCGCGCTCGTCGTCCCGGGCGGCGAGGAGCACGTGGTGACGGGGATCTGGTCGGGCCGGCTGGCGACGGCTCCCGCGGGTGGGAACGGATTCGGCTACGACCCCGTATTCCTGCCCGACGACGCCGACGGGCGCACAGCCGCGGAGTTGTCGGCGGCGGAGAAGAACGCGACGTCGCACCGCGCCCGCGCATTCGAGGCGCTGGCGCCGCTCCTGGCTGCGCTCTGACGCCCGCTCCGCGCACACTGCTGAGCCTGAGAATCGGACTCATTCCCGAGTAGGCCGAACCGGGCGGAAGGTCGGCCGCCCCGCCCTACCCTCGAAATATGCACGATCACGCGCCCACCGGCATCCGCGGCGGACATCCCCGCCGCTTGCTCGCCGTCTCGCTGGGCATCACGGCGACCGTGCTCGTCATCCAGCTCGTCGGCGCGATCCTCACGGGATCGCTCGCGCTCCTCGCGGACGCCGGGCACATGTTCACCGACAGCTCGGGTCTCGTGATCGCCCTCATCGCGGCGTCGGTGGCGGCGCGTCCCGCCGACGAACGCCAGACCTACGGTTACCAGCGGGCCGAGGTGTTCGGCGCGCTGCTCAACGCCGTCATCCTTATCGTGCTGGGCGGATGGATCGCGGTCGAGGCGATCTCCCGACTCGTCGACCCCGCCGAGGCCGAGGTGCAGGGGCTGCCGATGCTCGTGGTCGCGGTCATCGGCCTCGTCGCGAACGGCGTCTCGCTCTACGTCCTGAGCGCCGCTCAACGCACGAGTATCAACGTCCGCGGCGCCTACCTCGAGGTGCTGGGCGACCTCATCGGCTCCGTCGTCGTCATCCTCGCCGCCGGGGTCATCTGGCTGACGGGATGGATGCCGGCGGACGCCGTGGCCTCCCTCCTCATCGCCGCCCTCATCGTGCCCCGCGCCGTCGCCCTGCTGCGCGAGGTGTTCGCCGTGCTCGGCGAGCGCGCGCCGGCGGGGACGAAGGTCGCCGACATCCGGGATCACATCCTCGGCACCGAGGGCGTCGTCGACGTCCACGACGTCCACGTGTGGCAGCTCACCCGGGGCGCGCCGGTGTTCACGGCCCACGTCGTCGTCGCACCCGATCACTTCGCCGACGATCGCGCCGGCGCACTCCTGTCGCAGCTGCAGTCCTGCCTGTCCCGGCATTTCGACGTGGCGCACTCCACGTTCCAGCTCGAACCCGCCGGTCACGTCGAACACGACGCCCACGCCTGACGCCGGTCAGTCCTCCATCCGGACCTGGTCCGGCGTCTTGTCGGGTCGCAGACCGCGCCAGCGGGCGTGGCGGAGGGTCGCGTTCGGCGTCGCCTCGGCGTACTCGACCTCGCCGACGAGCTCAGGGCGCACCCAGAGCGCATCGGATGCCTCTTCCTGGCCGACGTCGACGAACGGATTCTCGTCGGTGCGCAGCGGGGTGAGCGCGGCATCCAATCGTGCGAGGGTCGCGTCGCCGAAACCGGAGCCGACACGCCCGACGTAGTGCAGCCCGTCGGGCGTCGGGATCCCCATCAGGAGCGACCCGATCCCCCCGGAGCGACCGCCCTTGCCCGGACGGATGCCGCCGATCACGATCTCCTGCATCAGGGTGAGCTTGACCTTGAGCCACTGGTCGCTGCGCTGGCCGCGTCGGTAGACCGACGAGGGGTCCTTGACGACGACACCCTCCAGATCCATCGCACGCGCCGTGGCGAGGGCGTCGTCGACGTCGTCCGCGATGGGGGGAAGGACGATCGGCTCGTGCGCATCGGCGGCGAGCCGTTCGAGGAGCTCCCTCCGCTGCGCGAGGGGCAGCGGCGCGGCATCCCTCCCGTCGACCTCGAGGACGTCGAACAGCAGGTACTGCACCGGGATCCGCCGCGCCTCGCGTTCGATCTCGGGCGTCTTCGTCAGGTGCATCCGGTGCTGCAGCAGGGAGAAGCTCGGTCGACCGCGTTCGTCGAGAGCGACGATCTCGCCGTCCACCACGCAGGAGGCGGGACCGAACGCCGCCGCCGCGGTCACCTCGGGGTAGCGTGCCGTGATGTCGGTGCCGCTACGGGCCCGCAGCCGCAACGTCTGTCCGTCCCAGATCCCGAGGGCACGTACGCCGTCCCACTTGAACTCGACCCAGGCTCCCCATCGCTCCGCCGCGCGGCGCGCCAGGGGAGGGGTGGAGGTCGTCGCGAGCATCGGCGACGGGGGCGGGAGGGGCGTGGCGGGGGAGGGCCGCGACGCGGGTGCTGGAGGAGCGGATGCGGGGGGCGCGGCATCCGTCTTCATCCGATGCAGCAGCCACTGCGACTTCTCGCCGTCGCCGCTCGTGCGGATGAGGGCGAGCCGCACCGAGCCGAGCGGGCCGCCCTCGCGACCGTTCGCGGTGAAGATCACCTC
Source organism: Microbacterium gawkjiense (assembly GCF_031932225.1). Classification (NCBI taxonomy): domain Bacteria; kingdom Bacillati; phylum Actinomycetota; class Actinomycetes; order Micrococcales; family Microbacteriaceae; genus Microbacterium; species Microbacterium gawkjiense. The sequence goes on along the minus strand of NZ_JAUZVV010000002.1, from coordinate 598,226 downwards.
GTCGTCGCGCCACTTCTCCAGCGCGAAGGTGCCGGTGTCCCAGATCGACATCGACCCGGCGCCGTATTCGCCCGCCGGGATCTCGCCCGCGAAGCCCAGGTACTCCATCGGGTGCGGCTCGGTCATGACCGCGAGGTGGTTCGTCGAGGGGGAGTCCGGGATGCCGCGCGGCACCGCCCAGCTGACGAGCACGCCGTCGCGTTCGAGACGCAGGTCGTAGTGCAGGCGACGGGCGTGGTGCTCCTGGATGACGAAGCGCGCGGAGCCGGCGGACGGCGTGCCGGCGGGGGAGTCGGGCACGGGCTCCGGCGTCTTCGCCGCGGAGCGCTTCGCGATGTACGAGGCGAGCGGCCCGGCATCCGTCGGCGCCAGGGTCGCGAACAGGTCGCCGACCCCGCCCACCCGCTCGAGGACCTCGTCGAAGAGAAGGTGGCGCAGATCGGGGTCGTCGAGCTCGTCCCAGCTACGCGGCGCGGCGACGGTCGGCCGGTCGCGGCCCCGCAGCGAGTACGGCGCGATCGTCGTCTTCTTGCCGTTGTTCTGGCTCCAGTCGAGGAACACCTTGCCGGGACGGGCAGCCTTCGACATCTGACTGACGACGAGGTCGGGGTGGTCGGCTTCGAGCAGGCGGGCGAGCTCCTTCGCGAAGGCGCTGATCTCGTCGCTCGTGCGGGATCCGTCGAGGGGGGCGTAGAGGTGGACGCCCTTGCTGCCGCTCGTGACGGGCACCGGGTCCATCCCGAGGTCGAGGAGGATCGCGCGCGCCCACCGCGCGACCTCCGCGCACTCGGCGAGCCCCGCTCCCGGGCCCGGGTCGAGGTCGAGGACGAGACGGTCGGGGTTCCGCCGTCCGCCGGTGGCGTCGAAGCGCCATTGCGGGACGTGCAGTTCGATCGAGGCGACCTGCGCGAGGTAGACGAGAGTCGGGATCCCGTCGACGAGCGGGTAGTCCTTCGCGCCGGTCGAATGCTCGATGGGCCGCCGCGCGACCCAGGGCGGCGCCCCCGCTTCGAGGTGCTTCGCGAAGAACGAGCCCTCGCCGGTGCCGTCGGGCCAGCGGATGCGGGTGACCGGCCGACCGGCGAGGTGCGGCAGCATCGCCGGAGCGATGCGGGTGAGGTAGTCGATGACCTCGCCCTTGGTCGTCCCCGTCTCCGGGTACATGACCTTCTCGAGATTCGACAGCCGCAGCCGGCGTCCGTCGACGACGACCTCCTGGGGTGGGGCTGGCATGGGCCCAGAGTAGTGCGCAAGCCCTGTCGCAACCGGCTGTGACGGGTGTCTACTGGTGTGATGCGAGCGATCTGGAAAGGCGCCCTCACCTTCGGCCTGGTGAACGTGCCCGTCAAGGTGTACTCCGCGACCGAGGACCACGACGTGTCGCTGCACCAGGTGCACGCCGCGGACGGCGGCCGCATCCGGTATCAGCGCATCTGCGAGATCGACGGCGAGGTCGTCCCGTACGCCGAGATCGACAAGGCGTACGACGACGGCGAGCGCACCGTCGTCCTGACCTCCGACGATTTCGCGGCCCTGCCGAGCGAGCGCAGCCGCGAGATCGAAGTCGTCGAGTTCGTGCCGACCGAACAGATCGACCTGCTGACGCTCGACAAGGCGTACTACCTCGAGCCCGACTCGAAGAGTCCCAAGGCCTACGTCCTGCTGCGGCAGACGCTGGAGCAGACCGACCGCACCGCCATCGTCCGGTTCGCGCTGCGGCAGAAGACCCGGCTGGCGGCGCTCCGCGTGCGCGGCGACGTGCTCGTGCTGCAGACGCTCCTGTGGGCGGACGAGGTGCGGGAGGCGTCGTTCCCGGTGCTGGATGAGCCGGTGAAGATCTCGAGCAAGGAGCTGGAGCTCTCGGCATCCCTCGTCGACAGCTTCTCGAGCGACTTCGACCCGACCGAGTTCACCGATGAGTACCAGCAGGAGCTGCGCACCCTCATCGAGGCGAAGCTCGAGAAGGGCGACGCGTTCGACACGGCCGAGACCTTCGGCGAGAAGACGGATGCCTCCGGCGGAGAGGTCATCGACCTGATGGAGGCCCTGCGGGCGAGCGTCGAGAAGAGCCGCGCCGCGCGCGCGGGCAGCGGGAAGACGGACGCTGGGAAGAAAGACGCCGCCGCCGACACGAAGCCGGCGGCGGCGAAGAAGAAGCCCGCGAAGAAGAAGGCCTCCTGATCAGGAGCGGCGGCTCTCCCCGTCGGGGCGCTCGTCGAACGCCTCGGGCTCGAGGACGAGCTGCTGCGCCTCGGCCTGGTCGGTGACGCCGTCGGGTCCGGCGGCCATCTCACGCTTGACCTTGCGCTTCTCGGCGAAGTAGTGCCACACGATGAAGATGATGGTGCCGGCCACCGCCACGAGCAGGATGACGTCGATGTACTCGGCGACGAACTCGCCGACGCCCGGGATGAGGCTCACGAGGTAACCGACGACCGTCAGACCGAAGCCCCAGATCACGGCGCCGATCAGGTTGTAGAGCGAGTACTTGTGCCATGCCATCTTGCCGACGCCGGCGGCAACCGGGGCGAAGGTGCGCACGATCGGCACGAAACGGGCGAGGATGACCGTCACGCCGCCGTAGCGCTCGAAGAACGCATTCGTCCGCTCGACGTTGCTGCGACTGAAGAGGCCGGACTCCTTGCGTTCGAACACGGCGGGTCCGCCCTTGCGACCGATCAGGTATCCGACCTCACCGCCGAGGAACGCCGCGAGACCGATCAGCAGGCCGACCACCCAGACGTTGATCCCGAAGACGCCGTTCGGGGCGTGGGTGACCGGGTTCGACAGCAGCCCCGCCATGATCAGCAGGGTGTCACCCGGCAGCAGGAAGCCGACGAGCAGGCCGGTCTCGGCGAAGACGATGAAGCAGACCACGACGAGGGCCCACGGGCCGGCCGCGTTGATGATGGTCTCGGGATCGAGCCAGGGAAGCAGTGCGAAGGGGTGCACGGAGGTCCTTCGATTCGCGGCGGTGGGCCCGCCGACGGATGGGCGCAAGGTGTGAGGCACGCGGGTGCCTCGTGCGGAAGGGGGGACTTGAACCCCCACGCCCGAAGGCACAGGAACCTAAATCCTGCGTGTCTGCCGATTTCACCACTCCCGCTGGTGCGTTCAGTCTAGGGCGCGCGGTGGGAGACGCCTGAGAGGGATATCCCGAGGATCGCGCGGCGACGCGGACCTGGTCAGGTCAGCGCGGGATCGTCCAGGAGCGGCGCCCGGAAGTTGGCACCGACGTGCGGCCCCTGCGCGAAGTAGTGGCGGAACCCGTAGTACAGCGGTCGCCACGCGTCGGTGTCCACGCGATCCTGCCCCTCCCGCAGGATCCCTTCGTGCGCGTGGACCTGCAGGACCTGCGCCTCCACGGCGACGGCGTCGCCACCGTCGATGCCGACGATCTGCGCCACACGAGCCTCGATCTGCACCGGACATTCGGCCACACGTGCCGCCGTCACCGCGTCCGACGTGAGCGGGGTGAGACCGCCGAGGGTCCACTTGTCGGGCTCGTGGCGGTAGGCGGGTCTCTTGGCCTCGGGCACCGGGTTCCGCCCCGTCGTCGGCGCGATCGCCTCGACCGCGCCGACGAGGTCGGATGACGGCAGGTTGATCACGAGTTCGCCGACGCGGCGGAGGTTGGCGACCGCCTGGCCGTCGGCGCCAAGCCCCAGCATGTAGCGGTCGCCCAGCGCCCAGGCGGAGGAAATCGGGCTGATGTTCGAGGACCCGTCGGGATTCACCGTGGTGATCAACGCGACCGGGGTCCCGAAGTACAGCACGGGCAGTTCGACACGTCGCGTTCCGTCCATCCTTCGATTCTCGCCTTCCGCCGACAGGGCGTCTGCAGTCCACCTGGAGCCGGTGGCGTGTGGATAACTCCCACGCCGGGCGGGGTCGGGTTGCGAGGATCCCTGGCCATGAGCATCGCGTCCGCCCCGACTTCGACCCGCGGGCTCGCCGCGGTGGCCGAGCGGGTGCGCGAGCGGCTGCGCAGCGAGCAGGTCGACCCGTCGCGCGACCCCGACCGCGCAGCGTTCATCGCTCGCGCCGAGGTGCGTCGCCACAACGACTTCGCCCTCGCGCGGGGCGTGGAGGTCATCGAGGACGAAGCCGGGTCCGTCCGCGACATCCTGTCAACCGTCGCAGGGTACGGCCCCCTGCAGGCGCTCCTCGACGACCCGGAGGTCGAGGAGATCTGGATCAACGCGCCCGACCGCGTCTACGTCGCCCGCGAGGGGCGCAGCGAACGTGCACCGATCGTCCTGACCGACGCGGCCGTGCGCGACCTGGTCGAGCGGATGCTGCACGCCACCGGCCGCCGCGTCGACCTCAGCCAACCGTTCGTCGACGCGTCGCTGCCGGACGGGTCGCGCCTGCACGTCGTCATCCCCGACATCACGCGCCGGCACTGGGCGGTGAACATCCGGAAGTTCCTCACCCGCTTCCGTACCCTGGACGACCTCGTCACCGCCGGGTCCGTCGCCCCTGAGGCGGCGGCGATCCTCCGCACCGCGATGCGCGAGGGTACGAGCGTCGTCGTCTCGGGCGCGACGCACGCCGGCAAGACCACGCTGCTCGGCGCCCTCATCGCCGCCGCACCGGCGCACCACCGCATCGTGACGGTGGAGGAGACGTTCGAGTTGAACGCGCAGGCCCCCGACCTCGTCGCGCTGCAGGGCCGTCAGCCGAGCCTCGAAGGGACCGGCGAGGTGTCGCTGCGCCGGCTCGTGAAGGAAGCGCTCCGCATGCGACCGGATCGCCTCGTCGTCGGCGAGGTCCGCGATGCGGAGGCCCTCGACCTGCTGCTCGCCCTGAACACGGGCGTCCCGGGCGCCGCCACGATCCACGCCAACTCGGCGCCCGACGCGCTCCGCAAGCTCGGCTCGCTCCCGTTGCTGGCCGGGCGGAACATCGACCGTGACTTCCTCCTGCCCGCGATCGCCGCCTCGGTCGGTCTGGTCGTCCACTGCCGGCGGGATGCCGACGGTCGCCGCGCCGTCGTGGAGATCGTCGCGCCGACCGGCCGTGTCGTCGACGGCGTGGTCGAGACCCGCACGCTCTTCGGGGACGCTCCGGCATGACCGTCCTCCTCGGCATCACCCTCGCGGCGGGCATTCTGCTCGCCCTGTCACCGTGGCTCTGGCCACCGCGCGCGGGGGAGCCGGCGCCCGTGCGGCGCGATGCGGCATCCGCTCGTCTCCTGCAGAGCGCCGGATTCGGCCATGCGACGCCCGGGCACCTCGCGGCGGTCTCCTGTGCCACGGCGGCGCTCTCGGGGGCGATCGTCTGGCTCGTCACCGCCCTGCCCGCGTTCGCGGCCGTCGCAGCTGTGGCGGGATTCTTCGCGCCCGCCGGGTGGCTGCGGGGTCGCGCCCGCCGGCGTCAGAAGAGCCGCCGTCAGCTGTGGCCGGACGTGTGCGACCTCCTCGTCGCCTCGGTACGGTCCGGGATGTCGCTTCCCGACGCGGTCTCCGCGCTCGGCGAGGTCGGGCCGCCGCCGCTGCGCCCCGCGTTCGCGGCCTTCGCGTCGGACGTGTCGGCGTCGGGGCACTTCGATTCGAGCGCGCTGCGCCTCAAGGCCCGGCTGGCCGATCCGGTCGCCGACCGCATCATCGAGGCGCTCCGGATGGCCCGTCAGGTCGGCGGGACGGAGCTCACGAGCGTCCTCCGCGCCCTGTCCGCCTCGGTGCGGGCTGACGCGGCGCTGCGCGCCGAGATCGAAGCGCGTCAGTCGTGGATCCGCGGGGCCGCGGTGCTCGGCGTCGTCGCGCCGTGGATCATCCTCGGCCTGCTCGCCCTGCGTCCCGAAGGAGCGACGGCCTACAGCAGCCCCGAGGGCGTCGCGGTGATCCTGCTCGGCGCCGCTGTCTCGGTGGTCGCGTTCCGACTCATGGTCGGCATCGGACGCCTCCCGGAGCCTCGGAGGTGGTTCGCATGAGCGCGCTCACGGAGCTCGCGCTCGCGATCGTGCTCGGCGGCGCCTTCGCGGCCGGCGTCGTGCTCGTCGCGACCCGCGTGCCACGGCTGGCGGCGCCCACGCTGTCGCGGCGCATCGCACCCTACCTCCGCGACATCGCCGACCCGCGCGGTCTGACCCCCCTCGAGTCCGCCGGGACGGACTGGCGCACGCGGCGCGATCGCTTCATGGCCGCGTTCGGAGGAGCCGCCCGTCTCGAGCAGCGGCTGCGGCAGGCCGGCTGGACGCAGGATGCGGCCGGGTTCCGTGCGCGGCAACTCACCTGGATCGTGGTGGGTGCACTGGCGGGAGGGGCCGTCCTGGTCCTTCTGGCCCTCGTCGGCCGGATGAGTCCGGGAGCCGTGCTGCTTCCTCCTGTGGCCGGGGCGGCCGCGGCGGCCGTGCTGGATCTGCGGCTGACGTCGGCGGGGCGCCGACGCCGGGCGCGCGTCGAGGAGGAGCTGCCGACGCTCCTCGAGTTCCTCTCGCTCTGCCTCGCCGCGGGCGAGGGCCTGCGCGACGCCCTCCGCCGCGTCGGGGAGATCGGCTCGGGGGAGTTGACGGCGGAGATCCGCCGCGCCGTCCTCGACAGCGGCACCGGGTCGAACCTGTCGGACGCCCTCGTGGACCTCGGCCGGCGGCTCGACGTCCCGGCACTGTCGCGCGCGCTCGAGCACCTCGTCGCGGCCATCGACCGCGGTGCGCCGTTGGCGGGGGTCCTGCAGGCGCAGGCCGGCGACGCCCGCGAGGACGCCAAACGCTCGCTCATCGAACGCGCCGGCAAGAAGGAGATCGCGATGCTCTTCCCGATCGTCTTCCTGCTGCTGCCGATGAGCGTCCTCTTCGCCGTCTTTCCCGGCATCGTCATGCTGCGGCTCGGGGTCGGCTGATACCTGACCGAAAGGAGAACATCATGATCCGTTCCACTCTGTCCCGTTTGCGCACCGCCTGGGGTGCCGTGCTCGGGGACGTCCGCGACGACGATCGGGGCGACGTGCCCGGCTGGGTGTTGATCACCCTCATGACCGCCGGACTCGTCGTCGTCATCTGGGCCCTGGCGGGTCCCGCGCTCGCCCAGCTCTTCGAGCAGGCGATCGACCAGGTCTCGAGCTTCTGAGGACGTCGACGTGCGCCGGCTGCTCTCCGACGAACGCGGCTCGACTCCGGTCGAGTTCGTGCTCGTCGGCGTGCTGCTGACCGCGCTCACCCTCGGGGTCCTGCAACTGGGGCTCGCCGTGTACGTCCGCAACGTCGTCCACGACGCGGCGGTCGAGGGGGCGTACCACGCGGCCCTCGCCGATGTGGAGACCGCGGTGGGGGCGCAGCGCGCCCGGGATGTCGTGGAGCGCGCCGTGGGCGACGGTTTCGTCGAGAGTGCCACCGCCTCGGAATCGACCGCGCTCGGGTACGACACCGTCGCGGTGACCGTGACGACACGGCTGCCCCTCATCGGCCTCCTCGGCCTGCCGCACGGGTGGGAGGTGACCGTTCATGCCCCGGCGGAGACCTTCGACTGACCGCCTCCTCGGCGACGAGCGCGGGTCGGCCGCACTCGAGTTCATCGTGGGCGGTGTCATCCTCCTCGTCCCGATCGTCTACCTCATCGTCACCCTCGGGATCATCCAGTCGCACGCGCTGGGCGTCGAGGCGGCCTCTCGGCATGTCGCACGCGCCGTCGCGTCAGCGGAGAGCGTGCAGGATGCCGACGCCCGGGCATCGGCGGTCCTCGACTCCCTCGTGCGTGAGTACGAGATCGATGCGGACACGCTCGCCGTGGACGTTTCCTGCGTCGGCCGGCCGGCGGAGTGCCCGGGCGCAGGCGAGACCGTCCGGGTGACGGTCGTGGCCTCCGTGCCGCTGCCGCTCGTGCCGCCGGTCCTCGGGCTCGACGAGGCGACCCGCGTGGGCGTCGAGTCGTCGTCCGTGCAAAAGGTCTCGCGCTACTGGAGGGACGGATGAGAGCCCGCGACGAGGACGGCAGCATCCTGATCCTGACCATCGGCTACGCGCTCCTGGCACTGGTGCTCGTCTTCGTCTGCGTCGACGCGACGAGTCTGTACCTCGCGCAGAAGCGGACGCAGGCGGCGGCGGATGCCGCGGCTCTCGCAGGCGCCGACGGGTTCACGCTCGAGGTGCACGGGGATCAGCCGCGCGCGGAGCTGACGGACGCCGGCGTGCGGGAGCAGGCGGAGGCGCTGGTCGCGGCGGACGGCGAGGTCGCGCTCGTCTCGGCATCCACCCCCGACGGGGTGTCGGCCCGCGTGACGGTGTCGACGACGTGGCATCCACCGATCTCGTCGATCTTCGTCCCCGCGGGGGTGGTGCTCGAGGCGACCGCGACGAGCCGCACCTTGCTGGACTGAACCGATGGACGAGAATGACGTCATGGTTCCGGGACCGATGCCACCGACCCGCACTCGTGCCGGATGATGAGCACGATGGTGGCCGACCCGCGATTCGCGGTGCGGTACACCCCTCGTGATCGCAGCTACGCGATCGAGGAACGTGGCGACCACGCCCCCGGCGACCTGCGGGTCGTGCAGCGGATCGACTTCTGTCCGTGGTGCGGCGAGCGGCTTCCGACGGATCTGAGCGAGCAGTGGTGGGATGCCGTGGACCGGGTCACCGGCGGCGCGTACGAGCTCGGAGACCCGCTCACCTCACTCCCGGAGCACTACCGGACCGATGCGTGGTGGCGAGGCCGATTCGACGACGAGGGGAACCTCGTCGTGGAGCCGGAGCCGTGATCGCCCGAGGGAGCCGGCGCGGCAATCAGCCTCCTGCAGCCCTGCGGATGAGCTCGAATCGCCGATCCGTCTCGGCGCGCTGGGCCGCAACGGTCGTGACCGTGTCGGGATCGGCGGGTGCGAACACGTCGACGAGGTCGCCGACGCGGTCCTCACCGACCCGGTAGGCGCGCAGCCCGCCTCCCTGATCCCGCGCCATCCCGCTCGGCCACACGTCGGCCTGCGCACCGACGACGCCGATGCGCCAGCCCCGCGGTTCCAGGTGCTCGCGAACCCGGCACAGAGCCTCGAAGGCGTCATCGGCGACCTCTTCGATCGTCTCGACGGCGTCGGACGACAGTGAGACGGCGTAGCGCCACCCCTCCCGGCGCCAGGTGAGGCTCGCGCGGACCGTGAGGTCGCCCCGACGCATCGCGATCGCCGTCGTGTCGCTGGTCATGAGCGGCGGTCCACGTGCGGCAGGAAACGGGGCAACCAGCGCACGAAGGCGACGGCACCCAGCAAGCCGATCAGACCGACCGCCCCGGCGGCGAACGACAGGGACGAGATCGCGGTGATGCCGGTCACGATCAGCGGGGTCGTGGCACCACCGGCATCCGTCAGCGTCCGCCAGGACCCGAGGAAGGGAGCGGGATCGTCCTTGGGAGCGAGGTCCGCACCGATGGTGAGAAGGATGCCGCTGGACAACCCGTTCCCGACGCCGAGGACGGCGGCGAACATCGCGAACCACATCTCGGCGGACGCTCCGTCGTGGGTGACAGAAAGGGCGAGGAAGCCGCTGCCCATCAGGATCATCGCGGGCAGTGCGGCCCAGAGGCGGCCGAAGCGGTCCATGACCTGGCCGCTCGCATAAAAGAGGGCGAAGTCGAGCGCCCCGGAGATGCCGACGACGAGGGCGATCGTCTGCGCGTCGAGGCCGATCGACACACCCCACAGCGGCAGCACCACCTGACGGGCCGACCGCACGGCCGACAGGCACGCCGCTGCGAGTCCCACGCGCGAGAGCACCCGCCGGTGCCGCCACATCGTCCGGAACACGCCGATGCGCTCGGCCACCGGGATCGATCCCGTCACCGGCTCGCCCGAGTCCTCGGCGTCGTGGCTGTGCACGGGCTGCGCGACGAACTGCTTCTCCGGATCGGGACCGAAGGTGACGAGAACGATGAGGGCCGCGAGGCAGACGGCGAAGAACCAGATGGTCGCCCGCTCGTCGCCGAACAATCCGATGAGCGCGGCGGCGATGAACGGGCCGGTGAACATGCCGAGCCGGAACGTGCCGCCGAGCAGTGAGAGGGCGCGGGCGCGGAACAGCACCGGCACACGCGTCGTCATGAAGGAGTGCCGCGCCAAGCCGAACGCCGCGGCGCAGAACCCGATGAGGAAGACGGCGCCGGCGAACACGGGCAGCGACGGCAGGAGCGCGGCCGTCAGGGAGACCACGAGGGCGAGGGCTCCGGCGGCGATCATCGTGGCCCGTTCGCCGACGCGCGCGACGGCCCAGCCGGCGGGGAGGTTCCCGATGAGCTGGCCCACGACGAGCATCGACGCGATCAGCGCCGAGAGGGCGACGTCGGCGCCGAGGGAGCCGGCGAGACTCGGGATGAGGGGGAGGACCGCACCCTCGCCGATCGCGAAGAGGGCAGTCGGTGCATAGACCATGGGGCCGAATCGCCAGAGCACATCTCGAGCAGCGGGGGAGTCGGGGCGGTCGGTCATCCCTATCCACGTTACTCTGGAGTGTCATGCTTGAATTCGATCCGTCTGCGGACATCCAGGCCCTCCGTTCCACCTTCGGTGAGATCAAGGCGGTCGTCGACGTCGACGCTCTCTCTGCCGAGATCGCCCGTCTGTCCGACGAGGCGGGCGCCCCCGACCTCTGGGACGACGTCGAGAAGGCGCAGAAGGTCACCAGCGCCCTCAGCCACCGCCAGTCCGAGCTCAAGCGCGTCACCGAGGTGGAGCAGCGGCTCGACGACCTCGAGGTGCTCGTCGAGCTCGCGCAGGAGATGGACGACGAGGACTCCGCCGAGGAGGCCCGTCGGGAGATCGCCGACCTCGAGAAGGTCATCAGCCAGCTCGAGGTGCAGACGCTCCTCGACGGCGAGTACGACGACCGCGGGGCGGTCGTCACGATCCGCTCCGGCGCCGGCGGCGACGATGCCACCGACTTCGCCGAGATGCTCATGCGCATGTACCTGCGCTGGGCCGAACGCCACAAGTACCCCGTCAAGGTGATGGACACGTCCTACGCCGAGGGCGCCGGGATCAAGTCCGCCACCTTCGAGGTGGATGCGCCGTACGCGTATGGCACGCTCTCGGTCGAGGCGGGCACCCACCGCCTCGCACGCATCAGCCCGTTCGGCTCCGCCGACAAGCGCCAGACGAGCTTCGCCGCCGTCGAGGTGATCCCCGTCATGGAGGAGGCCCAGGAGGTCGACATCCCCGAGGGCGACATCCGCGTCGACGTGTTCCGGTCGTCGGGGCCCGGCGGACAGTCGGTCAACACGACCGACTCGGCCGTGCGACTGACCCACATCCCGACGGGCATCGTCGTCTCGATGCAGAACGAGAAGAGCCAGATCCAGAACCGCGCGGCCGCGATGCGCGTCCTGCAGACCCGACTCATGCTGCTGCAGAAGGAAGAGGAGGCGGCGAAGAAGAAGGAGCTCGCCGGCACCATCACCGCGAGCTGGGGCGACCAGATGCGCTCGTACTTCCTCTACGGTCAGCAACTCGTGAAGGACCTGCGCACGGGACACGAGGTGGGTAACCCCGCGGTCGTGTTCGACGGCGACCTCGACGGCTTCATCGCGGCCGGCATCCGCTGGCGCAAGCGCAAGGACGACGACGACTGAGTCGACGCGGAGGAATCTCTTCGAGATTTTTCCATCCACCTGCATCCAAAGTCGGTGGACCGCGGGAATACCTCTGTGAAAGCGCGAACACCTCGCGCCGAATCAGAAGGAGTTCCCATGCGCAAGACACTCTCTGCGGGCGTCGCCCTCGGTGCCGCCGTGGCATTCGCTGCATTCGCCCCCGCATCCGCTGCCACGTCGGACACGGCCGACCTCGCGGTGCTCCACGCGATCCCGGACACTCCCGTCGACGTGTACGTCAACGGGGACCTGACGATCGACGACTTCCAGCCGGGTGACCTCGGCGGTCCGCTCGAGCTTCCCGGCGGAACCTACTCGGTCGCGCTGACCGCCGCGGACGCCACCGACGACTCCGACCCGGTCCTCGGCCCCATCGACCTCACCCTCGAGGCCGGCATGAACTACACCGCGGTCGCGCACCTCGACGCCGAGGGCACCCCCACTGCGAACCTGTTCACGAACGACACCTCCGAGACCGCTGCCGGTGAGGGTCGTCTGACGGTGCGCCACGTGGCCGCCGCCCCCGCGGTCGACGTGCTCGCCGGCGGCGAAGCGGTCATCACCGGCCTCACCAACCCCAACGAGGAGTCGCTCGACCTGCCCGCCGGCACGGTGAGCGCGGCCGTCGCGCTCGAGGGCACGACCGACCCGGTCATCGGCCCGGCCGACGTCGAGGTCCAGGAGGGCGTCCTGACGATCGCCTACGCCTGGGGCTCGGCCGAGGACGGCAACCTCGCCCTGGCCACGCAGACCATCGACGGTCTGCACTCCGGCCCCGACGGTGTGAACACGGGTTCGGCGGGCCTCGTCGCCGAGAACGGCCCGAACGGCTGGCTGATCGCCGGTGGTGCCGCCCTCATCGCCGGTCTCGTCGCCGGTGGTGTGCTCGTCGCCCGTACCTCGGCTGCGCGCCGCTGAGGTCCTGACATGCGCCGCCTGTCGATCATCGCCGTCACGCTGACGGCCCTGATGCTGGCGGCCTGTGCACCGGTGTCGGAGACGGGATCACCCCCCTCCGACACCGGTTCGGGCGCGACCGGGACGGTCTCCCCTCGACCGGCGGCTCCCACGCCGCAGGTCTCCGTCCCGGTCGCTCCGGCCACTCCGCAGGCCGTCGTGCGCGCTCCGGCACCGGAGCGGCTCGCCATCTCGTCGCTGGACGTCGACATGCCGGTGGAGGCGGTCGGGGTGCAGGACACCGGCGAGATGGAGATCCCGGAACGTCCGTCGATCGCGGGGTGGTACCGCTTCGGCAAGGCCCCCGCCGACGCCGAAGGCACGACCGTGATCGCGGCCCACGTGGACGACCGGGAGTACGGTGTGGGACCGCTCGCCAGACTGCGTGAAGCGAAGGAGGGCGACGAGGTGACGGTGACGGATGCCGACGGCACGGTCACCACCTACGTCACCGAGTCGGTCACGTACATCCCCCGCGCGGAGCTCCCCGTGGACGACCTGTTCACCCGTGAGGGTCCGCGGACCCTCGCCGTCATCACCTGCGGTGGTGATTTCGATCAGCAGACCCGCACCTACAGCGATAACGTGGTGCTCATTGCGAAGGCGCAGTCGTGACCATCACGGCCCCGCCTCGGCTCGCCGCACGGAAGGAGCAGGCCGTCGACGACGACACCCACCTCGCTGAGCGTTTCGCGGCGGGTGACGAGACCGCGGTAAAGGCGATGTACGACCGGTGGTCGCGCATCGTGTACACCCTGGCCGTCCGCTCGCTCGGCGACACGACCGAGGCGGAGGACGTCACACAGCGCACGTTCGTCTCGGCGTGGACCTCCCGGTCGTCGTACCGCCTGGACGGGGCGCCTCTCGGCGCGTGGCTCATCACGATCGCGCGTCGCCGCATCGCCGACGCCCACGAGGCCCGTACCCGCGCGGCACGTCTCGAGGAGGCGTTGAAGGCGGTCGTCCCCGACGAGGTCGCCGAACACGACGTCTCCGACGCGATGCTCGTGGCCGACGAGGTCGCCCAGCTCGAGCCCGACGCCCGCGCCGTCCTGGCGCTGGCGTTCTACGAGGATCTGACCCACCAGCAGATCTCCGACAGACTGGGGATGCCGCTCGGCACCGTCAAAAGCCACATCCGACGAAGTCTCACCCGCCTGCGAACCCGATTGGAGGCGCACCATGTCACATCTTGACCCCGAGGTCGCCGCCCTCCTGGCGATGGGGGAGCAGCCGTCCGCCGACGAGCAGCACCACCTCGATTCCTGCGCGGACTGCACGGCCGAAGTCGCCTCGTTCGCGCGCGCGGTCGCCGCAGGCCGGGCGACCCGCACCGGCGAGGAGCTCCTGACGCCCCCTGACCGCGTCTGGGAGTCCATCCGCAGCGAACTCGCTCTGCCGCCGGAGCCGTCGACCGCACCGGAGTCGACGCCCGACGAACCGGCATCCCGTCCCTCCGAGGCGCCGTCGACCGGGGCCCGGCACGTGGCACGTCGCCGGCGGGTCAGTCGTCGCCCGGTGTTCTTCGTGATGGCGGGAGCGGCCGTCGCCGTCGTGGCGATCGTGGCAGGCGTCTGGATGGCCGGGGGCATCGCCCCGCGTCCCGAGATCATCTCCGAGGCCCGGCTCGACGGCTTCCCGACTTGGGCGGGCGCCCAGGGCGAGGCGATGCTCGAGCGCGTCGACGGTCACGACCGCGTCGTGGTCGACCTGACGGCATCCGTCCCCGACGACGGCTACCGCGAGGTGTGGCTGCTCACGTCGGACGCCAGCGACCTGATCAGCCTCGGCGTGCTCGACGGCAGCTCGGGCTCCTTCGACATCCCCGACGACGTCGACCTGTCGCGGTTCACCGTGGTCGACATCTCGCAGGAGGACGTCGACGGGGATCCCGGTCACTCGGGCGACTCGATCGTCCGGGGGACCCTGTCAGCCCCCTGAGCGCGCGGGAGTGTCGCTGACGGATGCGGCGGCCCCGCCGCTTAGGCTCGTCTGGCCATGATCCGCTTCGAAAAGGTCTCCAAGAAGTACCGCGGCACCAGCAAACCCGCCCTCAGCGACGTCGAGTTCGACGTCCAGCGCGGGGAGTTCGTGTTCCTCGTCGGCGCGTCGGGCTCGGGGAAGTCGTCGTGCCTGCGCCTCATCCTCCGCGAGGACACCGCCTCCGACGGTCGCGTCGTCGTCCTCGGACGCGATGTGCGCGGTCTGAGCACGCGCAAGGTCCCCTACTTCCGTCGTCACATCGGGTCGGTCTTCCAGGACTTCCGTCTGCTGCCGAACAAGACCGTCTTCCAGAACGTCGCGTTCTCGCTGCAGGTCATCGGGTCGAGTCGCGCGTTCATCCAGCAGTCCGTCCCCGAAGCCCTCGCCCTGGTGGGCCTGGCGGGCAAGGAGAAGCGCCTGCCGCACGAGCTCTCAGGCGGTGAGCAGCAGCGTGTCGCGATCGCGCGCGCCATCGTCAACCGGCCGCAGATCCTGCTCGCCGACGAGCCGACCGGAAATCTCGACCCGGGAACCTCCATCGACATCATGCAGTTGCTGGCCCGCATCAACGCCGGCGGTACGACCGTCGTGATGGCGACCCACGAGGCGGGCTTCGTCGACCAGATGCAGCGCCGCGTCATCGAGCTGCGCGGTGGCGTGGTCGTGCGTGACGAGCGCCACGGCGGCTACGGCGACACATCGGGCCTGCCCGTCCTCACGCCCGAGACGGTCAAGGGCGCGGCGGCCACGGCGGCGCTCACGGCCGTCCTCGAACTGCAGAAGCAGATCGCGACCGGCGACACGGGGGCGGTCGAGCCCCTCCCGGACCCGATCGAGCCTCCCGCTCCGCAGCCCGAGACGGTGCTGCCCGCCGTCCCCGTCGTGCAGGACCCGCCCCCGGTGACCGAGGTGCAGACGGATGCCGCGGCCCGGGCCGCGGCGTCCGAGCCGGACACGGGCACCAGAGGCATTCCGATCACCCCCGCCGACATCGACCTCGGCGACATCGACGGGCTCGGGGCAGCGGACCGTCTGGGTCTCGGGCACCGCGACGACGACGAAGTGGGGCCGACCGCATGAGAGTCCGTCTGGTCCTCGGCGAGGCCCTCACGGGTCTTCGTCGCAACGCGTCGATGGTGATCTCCGTCATCCTCGTCACCTTCGTGTCGCTCACGTTCGTGGGCGCCGCCCTGCTCATGCAGATGCAGATCGCCAAGATGCAGGGGTACTGGGCCGAGCGCGCCCAGGTCGCGATCTTCATGTGCCGCGACGGGTCTACGGAGATAACCTGCAGCGACGGCGAGGCGACGGACGAACAACTCGCCGCGGTCAAGGAGAAGCTCGAGAGCCCGGCACTCGAGGGCATCGTCCGCAGCGTCCGGTTCGAGACGCGCGAGGAGGCCTACCAGAACGTCCTCGACCTCATGGGCGAGGACTACAAAGACTTCATCACCCCGGCCCAGTTGAACGAGACGTACTGGGTCAACCTCGTGGACCCCACGCAGACGGATGTCATCGACGAGGCGTTCTCGGGAACGCAGGGCGTCGAGGGGGTGACCGACCAGATGGAGTATCTGCAGCCGCTGTTCTCTGCGCTCACGATCGCGACGTACTTCGCGGTGGGGATCGCCGGGCTCATGCTGGTGGCGGCCGTGCTCCTCATCGCCACCACGATCCGGCTCTCGGCCTACGCGCGGCGCAAGGAACTGGGCATCATGCGTCTCGTCGGGGCATCCAACCGGTTCATCCAGACGCCGTTCGTCCTCGAGGGCGTCTTCGCCGCCTTCATCGGCTCGGCACTCGCCAGCGTCGCGGTCTGGCTCGGCGTGCAGTACGGCGTGCACGGGTTCCTCGTCGACGAGATCGACTTCGTGACGACGTGGATCGACGGACGGGATGCGCTGCTGGTCATCCCGCTGATCGTGGGCCTCGGTCTCGCGCTGGCGGCGCTGTCGGCCAGCTTCGCCATCCGCCGATGGCTGCGCACCTGAGCGCAGGCCTCCGTTAGACTGGCAGGCCGGTCGCGCGCGGAGCGCGGCCGCGTCGAGGAGTCATCATGCCCAGGGAACGCGGGGAACAGGTCATCGCGACCAACCGTCGCGCGCGCCACGAGTACGCCATCGAGAAGACCTACGAGGCCGGTCTCGTGCTGACCGGCACGGAGGTGAAGTCGCTGCGTCAGGGGCGCGCGAACCTGAGCGACGGCTACGCGTTCATCGACGGCGGCCAGGCCTGGCTCGACGCCGTGCACATCCCGGAGTACTCGCAGGGTCACTGGACGAACCACGCCGCCAAGCGCACGCGCAAGCTGCTCCTGCACAAGGACGAGATCGTCAAGCTCTCCCACGCGGTCGCCGCCGGCGGCTACACGCTCATCCCGCTCAAGCTGTACTTCTCGGACGGGCGGGCGAAGGTCGAGATCGCCGTCGCGAAGGGTAAGCGCGAGTACGAGAAGCGTCAGACGATCCGCGAACGCGAAGACAAGCGCGAGGCCGAGCGGGCCATGCGCAGCCGCAACCGCCTGGGGGAGTGACCCTCAGGCCGTTGGCCGCCGTGGCCGCGGTTCCGGGGGCGGTGGGACCGCCTTGGCGGCGATGACCGCCGTGCGGCCGATGCGTTCGAGCCCGCGCTTGCCGTCGACGACGATCACGTCGGGTTCGACCGACACGAGCTCGCCGAGGGCGTCCGTCGCCCGCCCGTCGGGCAGCAGATAGCGCACCACCACGCGGGTCCCGGGAGCGGGGAACGGGGTCACCAGCGGCCCGGCGCGTAATCCTTGAGGAAGACGCCGAAGACGTCCTCGCCGGCTTCGCCACGCACGATGGGGTCGTAGACGCGAGCGGCCCCGTCGACGAGGTCCAGCGGGGCGTGGAACCCCTCCTCCGCGAGGCGCACCTTCGTCGGATGCGGCCGCTCGTCCGTGATCCATCCGGTGTCGACGCTCGTCATGAGGATGCCGTCGCTCTCGAACATCTCGCGGGCGCTCGTCCGGGTCAGCATGTTGACCGCGGCTTTCGCCATGTTCGTGTGCGGATGCCCGGGGCCCTTGTACCCGCGGTCGAAGACACCCTCCATCGCGCTGACGTTGACGATGTAGGTCCGCCGGGCGGGGCTCGCGGCGAGCGAGGGCCGGAGCTTGGACACGAGGAGGAACGGCGCCGTCGTGTTCGCGAGCTGGACCTCGAGCATCTCGAGCGGATCGACCTCCTCGACGCGCTGCACCCAGGAGTTCGTGTGGTCGAGGTCGGGGATCAGACCGCCGGCGTCGATCGCCGTCCCCGCGGCGAGACGGTCGAGCGACGTCGACCCGGCGGCCATCGCCTCGCGCGTGAGCACGTCGGCGCGATCGGCCGCCGCGGCGAGGATCGGGTGCGCGCTCACCGACCGCTCGAGGGCCTCGGGGTGCCGGTCGTTGGTGTGCCCGAAGGTGACGAGTTCGGGCAGCGGGCCGTCGGGGAGCGGTGCGAGTTCGGCGTCGACGAGCGGTTGGTAGGCGCCGGGCGAGCGGCGCACCGTTTGCGTCGCGTTGTTGATGAGCACGTCGAGCGGGCCCGCAGCGGCGACGTCCTCGGCGAGGGCGATCACCTGTGCCGGGTCGCGCAGATCGATGCCGACGATCTTCAACCGGTCGATCCACTCGGCCGAGTCCGGCAGCGCGCGGAACCGACGCACGGCATCCCGCGGGAACCGCGTCGTGATGGTGGTGTGGGCGCCGTCGCGCAGCAGGCGCAGCGCGATGTACATGCCGATCTTCGCGCGCCCACCCGTGAGGAGCGCCCGTCGGCCCGTGAGGTCGGTCCGGGCATCCCGCTTCTCGTGGCTGAGGGCCGCGCAGTCGGGGCAGAGCTGGTGATAGAAGGCGTCGACGATCGTGTACGGCTGCTTGCAGATGTAGCAGCCGCGCGCCTTCTTGAGGACGCCCGCGATGGGGGCGGCGGTGCGGGTGGCGATGGGGATGCCGCGCGTCTCGTCGTCGATGCGGTCCGGCGCTCCCGTCGCCGTCGCGTGGACGACCTCGCGGTCGGCGGTCGCGACGGCCTCACGGATCTCGCGGCGCCGTTCCTTCTTCGCCGCCTTGAACATCGCTGCGCTCGCTTGCCGGACGGCGATGAAGTCGGGGTGCGTCCGGGGGAGGGAGGGTAGGGCCGCGAGCACCCGGAGAGTGGTGGCGAGATCAGCGGGATCGATCGCCGTGTCGGACGAGAGAGTGTCGGGAAGCACACGAGATTCTACGTCGAGTCGGATGCCGAGCCTGTTAGCGTTCAGGCGTGACCACCTCCGACGACGCCTCCGACCGCTCGATCCGGGTCTCGGCCGCCGTCATCCGCGACGCCTCCGGACGGCTCCTGCTGGTCCGCAAGACGGGCACGACGGCCTTCATGCAGCCCGGCGGCAAGCCCGAGACGGGGGAGGGCCCGGCCGAGACGCTCGTCCGCGAGCTGCGCGAGGAACTCGGCGTCGACGTCGGCGTCGACGACCTCCGATCCCGGGGTGTCTTCCGGGCGGCGGCAGCGAACGAGGCCGGGCACACGGTGGTCGCGGACGTGTTCGACGTTCCGCTCGGTCGCCAGGAGCCGCGCGCCGCGGCGGAGATCGCCGAACTCCGATGGGTCGGCGAGGCGGAGGCGCAGGCGCTGGAGGTCGCGCCGCTCGCGCGCGACTACTTCCTCGTCGACTGAGCCGGCCGTCCGGGTGCTATTCTGGGATGCTCGGACGCTGCGGCATCCGAGACAGGACAACTCCACAGTGTGACAACGGTCCACACGCCGTCAGGCGTCTCGGGGATGATCGGTTTCGACATCGCTTGTGACTCTGCGGGAAGCGGGCCGAGGATGCAGGGTTATCTCGTTAACGATCTCTGCGAACCAATAACTGCCGAAAAGAAGCAGTCCGACTTCGCCCTCGCTGCGTAAGCAGCGAGCCCGAGTCCGTCAGTCCGTGAGTGATCCCCTCGCGGTCCCTGGCGTCATCTAAGGGATCTCGCTGCGTGACGTCGCCTGAGCGTCACGCGGGACTTTCTTCAGGCTGGGCTCGTCGACTTATGTGTCTGTACTGAAGGTCGGAGCCGAGCAGAACGCCTTTTACAGACTGCGCCCGGAGAAGACGCCGTCTCTCAGCGATGGACGGGGGTTCGATTCCCCCCATCTCCACGAACCGTTGTCACGGAGTGAAGCCCTCGGTGTCCGTACGGATGCCGGGGGCTTCGTCGTGCGTCAGCCGAGCTCGATGATATCCAGGCCCTGCCGGGTGTCCGAGACCTTCACCCAGCCGTCGCCGAAGAGGTAGGTGACGCCGTATCCCTGCTCGTCCACGCGGAGCGCCGCGTCCGGGTCCTCGGTGATGAGCACGCCGGCGTCGTCGTCCTCGCGGAGCCATCCCTCCGCCTCGAGCGCCGCCTCGGTCGCGTCGGCATCGGCCTGGGAGATCGGGGACCACCCGAAGAGGACGAGGTCGTCGTTGGTGGGAGAGCTGAAGTCGCCCCAGGTGCACGCCGTGCCGTCGGGGAGCTCGAGGTCCAGGATCACGAACGGATCCTCGCGGACCGTCCAGCCCGTCGCCGCGAACGCGTCCACGGTCTCGGGCGAGAGCATGTTCTCGCATGTCACGTCGGCGGGATCGATGGTCGGTGGGGCGGATGCCGCGGGTGCGGAGGCGCCCGGGACGGGAGCCGCCGCCGTCCCCCCGGCCTGTCCCGGCGTGGGACTGCACGCCGTGGCGAGGAGCACCGTGAGGCCGCTCGCCGCCACCGCGGCGGCGATGCGCGTCCCGTGTCGCGCGGACCTCACGCGCCGAGCATCCCGAGGAACTCGTCGTGGAGGATGCCGTTAGTCGCCAGCGACGACAGCGCATCGAGTCGTTCGGCCCCGTGGATGTCGGTGAAGCGGCCGCCGGCCTCGAGGATGATCGGCACGTGCGCGGCGATGTCGTACTCGCGGACCCCGAACTCGGCGACGAACTCCAGACGGCCCTCGGCGAGCAGCATGTAGGGCCAGGCGTCGCCGTAGCCGCGGTCGCGCCACACGGCGCGCGAGAGGCGCAGCAGGTCGTCCGCGCGACCCTCGGCATCCCACTGCGCGATGCTC
Source organism: Microbacterium gawkjiense (assembly GCF_031932225.1). Lineage (NCBI taxonomy): Bacteria > Bacillati > Actinomycetota > Actinomycetes > Micrococcales > Microbacteriaceae > Microbacterium > Microbacterium gawkjiense. Next base: position 577,627 of record NZ_JAUZVV010000002.1, on the reverse strand, counting down.
TGGAAGCTGATGCTCGCGTCGGAGAGCGACGCGACGTCGGAGGTGCGGATGCGGCGGGTCTCGCCGTCGGCGGTGCGGGTCCACGCACCGGCGCCCGTGGCGCCCCACCAGCGACGCGAGATGGCCGGCTGGCTGACCACGCCGACCCGCGGCACGCCGTCCACAACCAGTGCGATCAGGGTGGCCCACATCGGGATGCCCTTCAGGTAGTTGGCCGTGCCGTCGATCGGGTCGATGATCCACTGCCGCGATCCGTCGCCGGTCGTGCCGAACTCCTCGCCGAAGACACCGTCGGCGGGCCGTTCCGCCGCGAGCAGGTCGCGGATGGCGCGCTCCGTGGCCAGATCCGCCTCGGTGACGTGCGTCGCGTCGGCCTTCGTGCGGACGTCGAGGTCGGGCGCGTCGAAAAGCTCCATCGCGACGCCGTCCGCGGCATCCGCGAGGCGCAGGGCGAGCGCGAGATCATCCGTCAGGTCGCCCTCGAAGGGGGCGGTCCAGTCCGTCGCGGAGGGCAGAGGCGTCACGGCTCCAGGATACGTGGTGCACCTGACGCCTTCGTGGGCGCCGAGGGCGTCTCGATTGGCGGAGCAGCCAATCGTGATGCTAGTGTTGACCCTCGGTTCGAGTTCTTCGAATCACGCACCTCTAGCTCAATCGGCAGAGCAACTGACTCTTAATCAGTGGGTTCTGGGTTCGAGTCCCAGGGGGTGCACGGACGGCCCCGGTCACTCTCGCCAGTGATCGGGGCCTTCTGCTTCTGCAGTGTCGGATGCCCCGGTCAGAGCCACTTCTTGCGCTTGAAGACCGCGTAGAGCACGACCGAACTCGCGACCATCAAGCCGAGGGCCATCGGGTACCCGAAGGTCCAATGCAGCTCGGGCATGTTGTCGAAGTTCATGCCGTAGACCGTGCCGACCAGGGTCGGCCCGAACAGGATCGCCGCCCACCCCGAGATCTTCTTGACCTGCTCGTTCTGTTCGAGCGAGGTGTCGGTCTGCCGCTGGGTGACGAGCGTCGAATGGACGGTCAGGGCGTTGTCGAGGATCGAGCGGAATGCGACGATGCGCTCGTTGAGACGGATGACGTGGTCCAGCACGTCCCGCAGCGAGCGCTGCAACTCGATGTCGACCTTGTACTTCTCGGACCCCTGCAGCAGCCGCTGCAGCATGTCGTCGAGGGGAAGCGTCGACTTGTGCAGGGCGATCACCTCGCGCGCCAGCGTGTAGATGCGCTGCGACAGCCCGGCATCCGACCCGCTGAACAGCGTCTCCTCGATTTCGTCGATGTCGTTCTCGACCCCGGCGAGCACGGGGGAGTACTCGTCCACCACCTGGTCGAGGATGGCGTACAGGACCGCCTCCGGACCCATGCGCAGCAGTTCGGGCTGGTGCTCCATCCTCGCCCGCACCTGCGTGAGGTCAGGCGAGTCCGCGTGCCGGATCGTCACCACGAACTCGGGACCGACGAAGACGTGCAGCTCCCCGAAGTCCACCGAATCCGTCGTGTCGTCGTACCGCGCCGGTCGCAGCACCGTGAACAGCACGTCGCCGTACCGCTCGAGCTTGGCGCGCTGATGCCCGGCGAGGGCGTCCTCGACGGCGAGCGGGTGCAGGGAGAACTCCGTGGCGACGGCGGCGACTTCCTCCTCGGTCGGGCGGTAGAGACCGATCCACGCCATGCCGTGGTGGTCGCGCATGTGCTCGAAGGTCTCGCTGAGGTTCACCGGATCCTGGATCCGGCGGCCGTCCACGTACACGGCGTTGTCGACGATGGGCATGGGTCGATTCTCCGCCGTCGGAGACGCGAGGTTACCGCGCCGCGCCGCGCCGCGGTGCGCGGACGGGCCGGGAGTCAGCCGAGGTTCGGCTTGAGCTCCTGTCGTATCGCCTCGAAGTTGTCGGGGGTCACCTTCCATCGCATCGGGTCGGTGTCCTCGAAGGTGATCTCGTACGCCTTGGCGTCGCGGTCGAACTGCAGCAGGAACTTCGCGGGCAGCTCGGCGCCCTCGGGATAGCGGTCGGCGAGGTAGGCGTCGACCGCCGGCTTGATCTGCGAGGGGCGTGAGGCGACCGCCGAGACAGTTCCGTCCGGCGAGTAGGCGTAGCCCGACGTCTCGCTCAGCCGCCCGCCGCCGAGGCTGATCACCATCGCCAGTGACTTCCAGTCGTCGCGCGCGCCCTGCATGTTCGTGACGATTGCGCGGATGAGTTCCGTCGTCGGATCAGTGGACATGACTCTCCTTCGGCTCACGAGATCGGGGGCATCTCCGCGCTGGGGACGCGGGTGAAGACCTGACCGGGTTGGTTGTAGAAGTAGGGGTAAGCCTGCAGGATCTGCTCGCCGGTGTTCGGGTTGGTGACGGTGTACGAGACCTCGAACGTATCAGGGAGCGCTGCTCCGGGGGGATACACGTCGATCGTGTAGTCGACCTGATAGCCCCGTCGGGACCACGCGGCCCATTCGTTCTCCATGACACGCCACGCGACGCGGTTGAGGTTGGATGCTTGCGGAACGATTCCGGGGTCTGCGGTGTCGCCGAAGAATCGGTGGCCGCCGAGGTGCCCGCCGTCGTAGTCGCCGGGCACGCTGTTGCCGACCGCCGTCGCATTGTCTCCGCGCGTCGAGCTGCCGAAGTCTTCGCGGATGTGGCCGTACTCGGTGATCGGTCGGCCCGTGGCGGGGTCGTAGACCGTGACTTTCGCATTGCCCCCGCGGTTCGTCACGACGGCGTTGTTGAAGTTGTCCTCGTCCCGCACCCGCCGCACGATCGTGTCGAGGTGGCCGTCCATGTTGTCGGCGACCTGGTGCAGTCGGTCCTTGAGGCGTCCCGCGCCGATGACGACGGCTTCGCGTGCCTCACGGAAGACCGGCTTGAGACCACTCATCAAGCATCCCCTCCGAAGTCGAGCGCGGAGAACTCCGCGAAGAAGGCCGAGGTGATCGTCTGGATGTCGGCTCCGTGGAGCTTCATGTCCGACCGGGCCGATTCGAGCGCCGCGAGGTCGGCGTGGAACTCGTCCGAGTCCCCGGCGGCACCCTCGACGAGGGGCGCGTCGAGGACGGCGTCGACGACCGCGGGCAGGTGCTCGGCCATCGGCTCGATGACGGCCGGCGCGAGCTGCATGATGAGTTGCTCGACCGCGATGTCGACGGCGGCGTTGAGCAGCTTCTTCTTGATGAGCAGCATCGGACCGGCGCCCGCCGCGGTGAGGGGGTTCGTCAGCATCGCGACGAGCGTGACGAGGGTGGACGTGACGTCGACGATGACCTTCATCTTGAGCGCGAAGATCGCCTCGGCGCCGAGGTCCATCGCCGTTGCCGCGGGCGGCATGAGGTCGATGAGCTTCTGGAGGTTCTGCGAGCGGTTGGCGGTCCACGCGCCGAGGGTCGCCGGTCCGGTCTGCCCCTGGATCGCGACGCTGATGTCGTTGCTCATCTTGCGGTCGACCGCCTGGATGACGGATTCGAGATCGGTGCCCAGGTTGCGCAGCAGGTCGGCACCCTTGCGCACCTCGTCCTCGTCGATGTCCGGCCACTCGAAGCCGAGCTTCTCCATGACCCACACGAGGTCGTTCGGCAACATCATGCCCATCGCGCCACCTCCTGGTCCGAGGATAGGAATCGCCCGAGGGCCGGTCCATGGGGAGAACTCCCCGCCGGCTCCGCCTCAGGAGGAGAGCTTCGACAGCGCGGAGCCCTTGTGCGCGGCCTTCGCCCCGGTCTTCTCGGACTCCACGATGTAGGCGGGCTCGTCGCTGGACGCGGTGAAGTCCTGCCCGTCGAAGGTGAAGTCCTTCGTCTTCCGCTCGACGATCGTGCCGTGGGTGCGTCCCTGGGAGGTGTTCCAGCTGACCCGGTCGCCCTTCTTCAACGCTGCCATGATGCGTCCTTCCTGTCCGCCGCGCGATTCGCGGCTCGGTCGATGCGGATCCGTGCGAGGACGAGCCCCATCAGGAGGGCGCCCGCCCCTCCCACGGCCATGTCCCCGATGGTGTCCGGGTAGGTGACGAAGATCTCGGAGTCCACGAACGTCTTCCCGAGCCACTCGACCATCTCCCAGATCGCACTGATGGCGAGCCCGATGGTCGGCAGGAGGACGATCGCGGTGCGCCGCCGGGGCCGGTCTGGGAGGACGCCGGATCGCTGCAGGGCGACGTACCCGACTGACGCGATGACGCCCGTCGCCACGAAGTGCACGACGAGGTCCCACCACGCGATCGACCGGTACAGGTCGAGGACGTTGCTCCACGCGGCGACGCTGACGGTCACTCCGTAGACGACGTCGAACCACGGAAGCACACCGAGCAGGCGCGGGACGAGGAGGGCGGGCAGTGCGAGTGCGAGGATCCCGGCATCCGTCGGAGTCCACCAGACGAAGGCGGCCAGGACGCTGATCAGGCCGAGGAGACGGATGCCGTCGGCCGCCCATTCCGCCGGCGACGCCGGCTGGCGCAGGAAGTCCTCCCTCATCGCGGCACCTCGAGAGCGGCATGGACAGCCAGGTGGTCGCTCGGCGCGATCCCGTCCTCGGTTCGCGCGTCTATCCCGACGCGTTCGACCTCGATGTCCGACGTTGCGAGGATCACGTCGATCCGCTTGCCGTCGCGGACGGGTGCGCGGTAGCCCGCGTACGTGCCCCAGGCGGGGGTCACCCTCTCCGCGGCGACCGTCCACGTGTCCGTCAGCAGATCGCCGGCGCGCAGGGCGCGGAGAGCATCGGACTCCGCGCCGGTGTTCATGTCGCCGAAGACGAGGGTCGGGAGTCCGGTGCCGCGCACCTCGGTGCGGATGGCCTCCACCCCGCGCATCCGGGACCGCGCGGAGAAGGGGTCGAGGTGCGTGTTGACGACGGCGAAGCGCGCACCGGTGGTGCGGTCGCGGAGAACGCCGACCGTCACGACGCGGGGCACGAGGTTGCCCCAGGACCGGGTGCCGAGGACGTCGGGTGTGTCCGACAGGGCACGTTGGCGGTGGTGGAGCAGTTCGAGCCGGTCTTGATCGAAGAACACAGGACAGCCCTCCCCGCGCCCGCCTCGTCGACGCCCCACGCCGATCCGCGCGAACGACGGTCCGAGGGCGGCGGCGATCTCCGCCGCGGGACCGGGGAGGACCTCCTGGGTGCACAGGATGCTGGGGCTCTCCCGCCGGAGCATCGACACGAGGGCGGGGCGGCGGCGCGCCCAGCGATCCGACGGCGAAGAGAGCAGCGAGGGCATCGGTCGACGCACGTTCAGCGTCATCATGTGGAGGAGCGGAGCCTCCACGGCGCCGAGGAGGCGATTCACCGGGTCACCCGCCGAGCGACCACGGAGCCCGCGCGTCGCACCGCCAGACGCACCCAGCGGACCGGCGGGAAGCTCGCGGGCCAGTGGATGACGACGGTGCGGACGCCGCGGCGCACCCGCCGACGGAACGCGGATGCGGAGGTGAAGGGCCGCATCGAGATCCCCATCGCGGCGCCGGGGACGAGGCGGATGCGGTGGTGCTCGCCGAGGTGGAACGACAGGTCGAGGTCGTCGTGCACCTCGGGATCGTCCCGGTGGACGCTGCTGCTGACGCGCCGCCAGGCATCGCGCCGCAGACCGAGGTTGGAGCCGAACAGCGGGACGTGGCCGAGGGCGGGGAGCAGGACGATCGCGTACGCGCCGAGGTAGACGCCCGCCAGCGGCGTCCGCAGCGGGCGGGGTCCGTCCACGAACCGCGCGCCCCCGGCGAACACGGAGGCCTCGGGGTGCGCGTCGGCCGCGCTGCTCATGGCAGCGACCCACGACCCCGCCGGAACGCAGTCCGCGTCCAGTCGGAGGATGAGGTCGGCCGACGCCGCGTCGTAGCCGGCGGCTGCCGCAGCCGGTATGCCGGGCCGGTCGCAGTGGATCACGTCGGCGCCCGCCGAGCGGGCGACCTCTGCGGACTCATCGGAGGACATGTTGTCCACGACGATGATCTGATCGGGCCGCTTCGTCTGCAGAGCGAGGGCCCGCAGGCAGCGTCGCAGCTCGTCCGCGTCGTCCTTCACAGGGATGACGACGGAGACGGATGCGGCGGCCCGCGGGCCCTCGGTGCGCACGGATCAGCTCAGGTTGTCGGCGATCCAGTCCTTCGCGATGTCCTCGGTGTTCCGCTGGTCGACAGAGGACTCGACGTTCATCGCGACGAGCTCCTCGGGCGACATCGCGGCGCTGACCTCGTTGATCACGTCGGCGATCTCGTCCGCGATGTCCGAGCTCGCGATCGGCACGACGTTGGACGCGAGGAAGAGGCCCTTCGGGTCTTCGAGGGTCACGAGGTCGTCGGTCTTGATGCGCGGGTCGGCGCTGTACACGTTGGCGACCTGGATGTTGCCGGCGACGAGCTCGTCGACGGTGGTGTCGGCGGTCGCCTCGAAAGCGACATCCACGCCGTAGACGTCCTTGAGCCCGGTGGGGCCGTAGGGACGCTGTTCCAGCTCAGGCGCGCCGCCGAGCTTCAGTCCGTCGATGCCGGCGAGGTCGCCGATCTCGGTGAGGTCGTTCTCGGAGGCGAAGGCCGCGGTCACGTTGTACGAGTCCTGGTCGGTCGCCGGCGAGTAGTCGAGCGCGGTCAGACCGTCCGGGAGGGCGTCCTGCAGCGCGGCGTAGACATCGTCGGGCGTCGTCGCCGTGGCGTCCTCGTCGAAGTACTGCAGCAGGTTGCCGGTGTACTCCGGGAAGAGGTTGATCGATCCGTCCTCGAGCGAGGGCATGTAGGCGTCGCGCTGGCCGATGGAGAAGTTGCGCTCGACGGTGAAGTCGGCGGCTTCGAGAGCCTGGGCGTAGATCTCCGCGATGATCTCGTTCGAGTAGTACTGCTGCGAACCGATCACGATCGTCGACGACTCCTCGCCTCCGCCGTTGCCGCCGTTGCCGCCCGATCCGCCGCCTTGCAGGGACTCGCTCGACCCGCAGGCCGAGAGTGCGAGGGCGGCGACGGCGGCGAGGCCGAGGGCGGGCAGGATGCGTGTGCGGGTGATGGACATGGGTGCCTCCGGGTGGGATAGGGGTCGTGCTGCTGTGAGTCAGGCGTGTTGGGGGGACGGGCGACGCCGCAGGCGGCGCGGCGCGGATCGCTGGACGGCGACGCCGCGGGGGACGAGGATGCGCTGGAGCAGCGCGAACACGCCGTCCAGCATGAGGGCGAGGACGACGACGACGATCGACGCCCCGAGGATCTGCGCCGGATTCCGGGTCTGGATGCCCTGGATCAGGGCGAAGCCGAGTCCGCCGAGGCCGACGTAGGCCGCGATGGTGACCGTCGCGACGACCTGCAGCACAGCGGAGCGGATGCCGCCGATCAGCAGCGGCAGTCCGAGGGGGATCTCGATCTTCCACAGGACCTGCATCGGCGTCATCCCGACGGCGCGCCCCGCCTCGATCGTCGTGCGCTCGATCGCCTCGATCCCCGCGTAGGCCCCCGCGAGGATCGAGGGGATGGCGAGGAGAACGAAGGAGACGACGGCGGCCTGCTCCTTGAAGTTCACGCCGATCAGGAGGTAGAGCAGGACGACGAGGCCGAGGGAGGGCAGCGACCGGGCGGCGCCGGAGAGGAAGACGGCGATCTCGCGTCCGCGACCGGTGTGCCCGATGGCCCATCCGGCGGGTACGGCGATGAGCGCAGCGAGGGCGACGGAGCCGAAGGTGAAGCCGAGGTGCTGGAGGATCGCCTCGCCGAGGGGGAGGTATCCCGTCGTGCGATCCGGCGAGAAAATCCAGGCGAAGGCGTCGAGGAAGACGTTCATGCGGCGACCTCCCGCATTCGTGCCCGCGACCGCGGGGGCGAGGTTCGCCGGGTCCACGGCATCAGCGCGCGTCCGGCCAGCAGGAGGAGCGCGTCGATGACGAGGGCGATGATCACCACGGCGAGCACGCCCGCGAAGACCTCGGGGAGGATCCTCCGCTGCGATCCGTTCGTGAACAGGTACCCGAGGTTCTGCACGCCGATCAGAGCGCCGACGGTGGCGAGCGAGATCGTCGAGACGGCCGTCACCCTCAGGCCCGCCAGCATGACGGGGCCCGCCAGCGGGAAGTCGACCGTCCAGAAACGCCGCCACGGACCGAAGCCGACCGCGATCGCGGCGTTGCGGACGCTGGACTCGACCGACGCGAGTCCATCCGTGACCGACCGGGTCATGATCGCGACCGCGTAGATGGTCAGCGCGACGACGAGGTTGGTCTCGGACAGCAGAGGGATGCCGCTGATCGCACTGATGAGCGCGAACAGGCCGAACGACGGGATCGTGTAGAGGATGCCCACCGCACCCAGCACCGTGCCGCGCAGCCGCGTGTAGCGGAACGCCGCCCAACCGATCGGCACCGCGACGGCGAACCCGACGAGGATCGCGATCGTGCTCTGTCGGAGGTGGGCGACGGTCAGGCGACCGATCAGGTCCAGGTTCTCGAGGACCCAGTTCATGTGGAGGTCACCTCGGATCCTCTGCCGCATCCGACACGAGCACTCCCTGCGTGCGTCCCGCCCCATCCACGAGGACGGTGCCGCGAGGGGTCTGCTTGGCGCGGAACGCGCGCGCTCCGCGGTCGGTGCCGATGAAAGTCGCGACGAAGTCGTCAGCCGGGGATTCGATGATCTCCGAGGGCGTGCCGCGCTGGGCGATGTGTGCACCCTTCTGCAGGATCACGACCTGGTCGCCCAGGAGGAAGGCCTCGTCGATGTCGTGCGTGACGAAGACGATGGTCTTGTCGAGTTCTCGCTGCAGCCGGATCACCTCGGCCTGCAGTTCTTTGCGGACGATGGGGTCGACGGCGCCGAAGGGCTCGTCCATGAGGAGGATGTTGGGGTCCGCGGCGAGGGCGCGCGCGACGCCGACGCGCTGCTGCTGACCGCCGGAGAGCTGCGCGGGATACCTGTCGGCGAAGGCGGCGTCGAGGCCGACGACCTCCATCAGCTCGAGCGCGCGACGCCGTGCGGCAGCCTTGGTCTGTCCGGTGAGGACGGGCACCGTCGCGATGTTGTCCGCCACCGTGTAGTGGGGGAGCAGGCCGGCGTTCTGGAGGACGTACCCGATGCTCCGCCGCAGCTGGACGGCGTCCTTCGACCGGATCGACTCGCCGTCGATCACGATGTCGCCCGACGTCGGCTCGATGAGACGGTTGATCATGCGGAGCAGGGTGGTCTTGCCGCATCCCGACGAACCCACGAGGACAGTCGTCTTGCGCGCCGGCATCTCGAGGGTGACCTCGTCGACGGCCGCGGGTCCGTCGCCGAATCGCTTGGTGACGGATCGGAATTCGATCGCCATGGAGGGGTCCTTTCGGCCGGTGTTTCAGCCAACCACACACCCCGGACATCCCGGGAGTCCGGGGCGACCATTGACGTCACATGGCGGTTGTGGCAGGAGATGCCCTCGTTCCGACCCCGCTGGGTCGTCCTGTCAGTAGCGTGAAGGCATGAGCACACGCGAGTACGACCTCATCGTGATCGGAGCAGGACCCGTCGGTGAGAACGTCGCCGATCGTGCCGTGCGAGGGGGGTTGACGGCCGCGATCGTCGAGAGCGAGCTGGTGGGCGGCGAGTGCTCGTACTGGGCCTGTATGCCCTCGAAGGCGCTGCTGCGGGCCCCGGCTGCGCTGCGCGCGGCCCGCGACGTCGCGGGCGCCGCGGAGGCGGTGACCGGCGGGGTCGATGTCGCCGCCGTGCTTGCGCGCCGGGACCGCATCGTGCACGACTACCAGGACACGTCGCAGGTCGAGTGGCTGCAGGGAGCGGGGATCGACCTGGTGCGCGGCCACGGGCGCCTCGCCGGTGAGAAGGAAGTGACCGTCACCGCGGCGGACGGCGCGGTCACCACCCTGCGCGCGCGCCACGCGGTCGCCGTCTGCACCGGCTCCGCCGCGCTGATCCCGGATATCCCCGGATTGCAGGATGCCGCACCCTGGACCAGTCGCGAGGCGACGGGGGTCCGCACCGTGCCGTCCTCGCTGATCATCCTGGGCGGCGGCGTCGTCGGTCTCGAGATGGCGACGGCCTCCACCGCGCTCGGCTCGGACGTGACCGTGATCGCCCGGTCCACCCTCCTCGGCGGACTCGAGGACTTCGCCGGCGAGGCCGTGGGCGCCGCCCTGAAGGGCGCGGGCGCGACCGTTCTCACCGGGCACGGTGTCGAGCACGTCGCCCGTTCCTCCGACGGGGTGAGTGTCACTCTGGATGACGGCTCCGTCGTCCGGGCGGAGGAGATCCTGGTGGCGACGGGTCGTGTGCCCCGCACCGAAGACCTCGGCCTCGAACACGTCGGACTCGAGGCGGGATCGTGGATCCGGGTAGACGACACGATGCGCGTCCCCGGCAACGACTGGCTGTACGCGGTGGGCGATGTCAATCACCGGGCCCTGCTGACCCACCAGGGCAAGTACCAGGCCCGTGTCGCCGGCGACGTCATCGCGCGTCGCGCCGCGTCGAACGACGTGGACACGTCGGCCTGGAGCGCGCTGGCGGCCACCGCCGACCACAGCGCCGTTCCTCAGGTCGTGTTCACCGAGCCCGAAGTCGCCGCCGTCGGGCACACCGAGGCATCCGCTCGTGACGCCGGCATCGGCGTGAAGGTCGTCGACTACGACCTGTCCTGGGTGGCGGGGGCGAGCACCCACTCCGACCGGTACGAGGGGCGCTCGCGGGCCGTCATCGACGCGGAGCGCGGCGTGCTGGTCGGGGCGACGTTCGTGGGACCCGATGTCGCCGAGCTGCTCCATGCCGCGACGATCGCCATCGTCGGCGAGGTCCCGCTGCACCGCCTCTGGCACGCCGTCCCCGCGTACCCGACCGTCAGCGAGGTGTGGCTGCGCTGGCTCGAGACCGCGGGGTTGTGACCGCCGCCGTCGTCATCGACGGCGGACGGACTGGATGCGGGTCGTCAATTGGTGCGCGTGCGCGAGCAGCAGACGCCCCAACTCGGGGAGGCGGTCCGGGCCGAAGCGGAACTCGACGCCGGTGAGGCTGAGGGCCCAGGCGGGCCGCCCCTCCTGATCGAACACGGCTGCCCCGAGCCCCCATGATCCCGGGACGATGAGCCCCGGATTCACCGCGTAACCGCGGTCCCGAGTCTCCCCGATGCGTGCGCGCAGGGGATCCGCATCGTGGACATCACCCCACCGCGCGGCGAGGTCGGTATGGCGGCCGAGGTAGGCGTCGACCTCGGGCTGCGGCAGGAACGAGAGGATCGCGAGCCCCGCGGACGCGACGCCCAACGGGAAGCGGACTCCTTCGCTGAGCACGAACGACCGGATCGGGAACGACCCCTCCTCGCGCATGAGGCAGACGGTCTCATCACCGCGCCGGACGGACAGGAACGCACTCTCCTCGGTCTTCACCGCGAGCGATCGGACGATGTCGCCGGCGACGTGCGTGATGTCGTAGCGGGGCGCGGCGGCCGCGCCCATGAGGAAGAGTTCCGGTCCGGCCAGCCATCGTGCCGTGCGCTCGTCCTGATCGACCAGGCCCTCGGCGCGCAGGGCGGTCAACAGGCGGTGCGCCGTCGACCGGGAGAGGGATGCCTCGTGGGCGAGTTCGCGCACACCGCGGCCCTCCGCGCCGGCGGCGCTGACGAGCCGGAGCAGGCGCGCCGCCCGCGCGATGGCCTGCGCTCCCGGGACGGTCGACGAGGGGTGTTCCACATCGTGGACCCTAGGCGCGGAGCGTCCCACATCGCAACCGACAGCTCGCGGTCCGGGGCCTCCGACGTCGATGCTGGGAGCAACGACACGAAGGAGTGCACCGTGATCGACAAGGCGGTTCCCTCGGCGGCCGACGCCGTCGCCGACATCCCCGACGGCGCGAGCATCGCCGTCGGCGGCTTCGGCCTCTCCGGAAACCCGATCGCCCTCATCGACGCCCTGCTCGCACAGGGGACGACGGACCTCTCCGTCGTCTCCAACAACTGCGGGGTGGACGACTGGGGTCTCGGTGTCCTGCTGCGAGCGCGCCGCATCCGCAAGATGACCTCGTCGTACGTGGGCGAGAACAAGGAGTTCGAGCGCCAGTTCCTCTCCGGCGAGTTGGAGCTCGAGCTCACGCCGCAGGGCACCCTCGCCGAGAAGCTGCGCGCCGGCGGGGCCGGCATCGCCGCCTTCTACACGCAGACGGGTGTCGGCACGCAGGTCGCGGAGGGTGGTCTGCCGCGTCGGTACGACGGCGCCGGCGGCGTGGCCGTGGCATCCCCGCCGAAGGACGTCCGCCGCTTCGACGTCCGCGGTGAAGCCCGGGAGTTCGTCCTCGAGGAGGCCATCGCGACGGACTTCTCCCTCGTCCACGCGCTGCGGGGCGACCGGCACGGCAACCTCGTCTTCAACAAGGCGGCCCGCAACTTCAACCCGCTGGCCGCCATGGCCGGCCGCATCTGCATCGCGCAGGTCGAGGAGCTCGTCGAACCCGGCGAACTGGACCCGGACGCGGTGCACCTGCCCGGCGTCTATGTGCACCGCATCGTCGAGGTGGGCACGGGGATCGAGAAGCGCATCGAGCGACGCACCGTCGCGACGGAGGGGGAGTGAGATGGCGTTGACACGGACGCAGATGGCGGCGCGAGCGGCGGCCGAGCTGCCGGACGGCGCCTACGTGAATCTGGGGATCGGGCTCCCGACGCTGGTCCCCAACCACATCCCCGAAGGCGTGACCGTCGTGCTCCAGTCGGAGAACGGCATCCTCGGCGTCGGCCCGTACCCGAGGGAGGACCAGGTGGACCCCGACCTCATCAACGCGGGCAAGGAGACGGTGACCACCCTTCCGGGGGCGGCGTTCTTCGACTCCGCGCTCAGCTTCGGGATGATCCGCGGCGGCAAGATCGACGCTGCGATCCTCGGCGCGATGCAGGTGTCGGCCCGGGGCGACCTCGCGAATTGGATGATCCCGGGGAAGATGGTGAAGGGCCCGGGCGGTGCGATGGACCTCGTCCACGGCGCCGCGAAGGTGATCGTGCTCATGGAGCACACGGCCCGTGACGGGTCGCCGAAGATCGTGACGGACTGCTCGCTGCCTCTCACCGGTCGCGGTGTCGTCGACCGGATCATCACCGATCTCGCCGTCATCGACGTGACGTCCGAGGGGCTGGTGCTGGTCGAGACCGCACCGGGGGTCACCGTGCAGGACGTGAAGGATGCGACCGAGCCCGAGCTCGTGGTCGCGCAGGATGTGAAGGTGGGAGCATGACCGAAGACATCGTGATCGTGGCGGCGGCGCGGACCCCGCAGGGCCGGTTGAAGGGGCAGCTCGCCCCGTTCACCGCGCCGCAACTGGGCGCCCTCGCGATCCGCGGCGCCCTCGAGCGCGGCGGCGTCGCCCCGGCATCCGTCGACGCGGTCATCCTGGGGCAGGTGCTCGCCGCCGGTTCGGGGCAGAATCCCGCACGTCAGGCCGCGGTCGGCGCCGGGCTCGGCTGGGACGTCCCCGCCACGTCGGTCAACAAGGTGTGTCTGTCGGGGCTGACGGCGATCATCGACGCGAAGCGGATGATCGCCGTGGGCGATGCCTCGGTGGTCGTCGCCGGCGGGATGGAATCGATGACGCGCGCCCCTCACCTGCTGATGGGGTCTCGGGACGGCTGGACGTACGGCTCCGTCGAGGTCCTCGACCACATGGCCGTCGACGGGCTCACCGACGCCTACGACGGCGTGTCGATGGGGTTGTCGACGGAGCGCCGCAACCCCGGGCTCGGACTCTCCCGCGCGGACCAGGACCACGTCGCCGCGTTGTCTCACCAGCGGGCGGCCGCTGCGGTGGAGGCGGGTGTCTTCGACGCGGAGATCGTCGAGGTCGAGGTGCCGCAGCGCAAGGGCGATCCGCTCCGGCTCACGCGGGACGAGGGCATCCGCCCCGAGACGACCGTCGAGACCCTCGCGCGCCTGCGCCCCGCGTTCTCGCCCGACGGCGACATCACGGCCGGCAACGCGTCGCCGATCTCCGACGGTGCCGCGGCGGTCGTGGTGACGACCCGCTCCCGGGCGGATGCCGAGGGGTGGACCGTCCTCGCGGTGATCGGCTCGGCCGGTCAGGTCGCCGGCCCCGACAACTCGCTGCACTCGCAACCCGCGCGGGCCTTGGCGCAGGCGCTGGGGCGGCAGGGCATGGCCGCCGCCGACCTCGACCTCATCGAGATCAACGAGGCCTTCGGCGCCGTCGTCGCCCAGTCCCGACGCGAGCTCGGCGTCGATGATGCGGTCGTCAACGTCCACGGCGGCGGGATCGCGATCGGACACCCGATCGGCGCGTCTGGCGCGCGGTTGGTCGTGCACGCCGTGCACGAGCTGGCCCGCCGCGGGAGCGGATCGGCCGGTGTGGCGCTGTGCGGCGGCGGCGGTCAGGGCGAGGCGCTGATCCTTACTCGGTAGAGGCTCGCGCCGTGAGGCTCCTCGGCGTCAGCGCCGACGCGACACGCGCTTCTTCAAGAGCTTCTTCTTGTCGTCGGCGCGCGGCGAGTCGAGCGGGATGAGCTTGCCGCGCGAGGCGCGTCGCGTGTCGACGACCGAGCCGACCGCGAGGGCCATCGTGATACCCCAGCTGAGCCACGCCAGAGCGGTGCGCCAGGTGAACTTCTCCTCGCTCCGTGCAGAGCGCAGCAGGGTGACGCCTCCGGTGAGTGCCGACAGGAGCCCGGTGCCGAAGAGGTATTTGCGCATACCACCCACGGTAGTGGGGTGAGTCCCCGTCGCGGCGGTTGTTAGCCTGAAGTCATCCGTCGAGAGGAACCCCGTGACCGTGGCTTCAGACTTCGTCGTCGTGTCCAACCGCCTTCCGGTCGATCGGACGGATGACGAGAACGAGCCGTGGCGGCGGTCCCCGGGCGGACTGGTCACCGCGGTCGATCCGGTGATGCGCCGCAACAACGGTGCCTGGATCGGGTGGCCGGGACAGCCCGGCGTGGAGCTCGATCCGTTCGAGTTCGACGGGCTCCAGCTCGTGCCCGTCACCCTCACCGCGGACGATGTGCAGTTGTACTACGAGGGCTTCTCGAACGACACCATCTGGCCGCTGTACCACGACGTGATCGCAGCCCCGACCTACCACCGCGCGTGGTGGGACGCCTACGTCAAGGTGAACCGCAGGTTCGCGGAGGCCGCTTCCGCGCATGCCGCCGACGGCGCGACGGTATGGGTCCACGACTATCAGTTGCAGCTCGTCCCGAAGATGCTCCGCGAACTCCGACCCGATCTCACGATCGGGTACTTCCACCACATTCCGTTCCCCGCATACGGCCTGTACGCCCAACTGCCGTGGCGCCGGCAGGTCCTCGAGGGCCTCCTCGGCGCCGACGTCATCGGGTTCCAGCGGGTGGCGGATGCCGGCAACTTCGCCCGTGCCGTGCGTCGGCAGCTGGGGTTCGACACCAAGGCCGGTGCGATCTCGGTGCCCACCGCCGACGGGGGAGTGCGCAAGGCCGTGGCCCGGGCCTATCCCATCTCGATCGACGCCGCCGAGTACGAGGAGCTCGCGAATCGGCCGGACATCCAGGCGCGCGCCGCCGAGATCCGCTCGAGCCTCGGCAATCCGAAGGCCATCCTCCTCGGGGTCGACCGGCTCGACTACACGAAGGGCATCCGCCACCGCTTGAAGGCCTACGGCGAACTGCTCGCCGACGGCCGGCTCTCCGTGCACGACGTGACCCTCGTGCAGGTCGCGAGCCCCAGCCGCGAACGCGTGCAGACCTACATGGAGCTGCGCGACGAGATCGAGCTCACCGTCGGTCGCATCAACGGCGACGCCGACGAGCTCGGCTACACCGCGATCCAGTACCTCCACAACTCCTATCCGCGCGAGGAGATGGTCGCCCTCTTCCTCGCGGCGGACGTCATGCTCGTGACGGCCCTCCGCGACGGCATGAACCTCGTCGCGAAGGAATACGTCGCCAGCCGCGTCGACGGGGGCGGTGCCCTCGTGCTGAGCGAGTTCACCGGGGCCGCCGACGAGCTGACCCAGGCGATCAAGGTGAACCCGCACGACATCTCCGGATTGAAGGACGCGATCATGCAGGCGATCGAGATGCCCGAGCGCGAGCGCGAGCGGCGGATGCGGGCGCTGCGGCGTCGGGTGCGGGAGAACGACGTCGCGAAGTGGTCGCAGCGCTTCCTGGCGGACCTCGGTCAGTCGCGCGAGGAGCGGGCGTGACCGGTGTCACCGCGGTCGCCGCGGCCGAGCGCTTACTCGTCGCGCTCGACTTCGACGGCACCGTGTCCCCGCTGGTCGACGAACCGATGACGGCGCGGATGACCCCTGCCGCGCGCGGGGCCGTCGACACCCTCCTGACGACGCCCGATACGTTCGTCGCGTTCGTCTCGGGCCGGACGCTCGCCGACCTCCGGGTGATCTCCGAGCATGAGGACGACTCGCCGATCCTGCTCGCCGGCTCGCACGGGGCCGAGTACTGGATTCCCGGTTCGCCGTCCGAGGGCGACGTCGACGCCGCGGACATCGCGCTGCGCGATCGCCTGCGCGCTGAGGCGGAGCGTCTCGCGAGCGGCCTCTCCGGCGCCTGGATCGAGCCGAAGGCGTTCGGGTTCGGGGTGCACCTGCGCACCGTCGCCGACGCCGATGAGGCCGCCGCGCTGCGCTCGGGCGTCGACGCGATGATGGCGGATGCCGCGCCGCACTGGCGCCGGCGGCAGGGCCACGACATCGTCGAGTACGCCTTCACCGATGCGGGGAAGGATGCCGCCGTCGCCCACCTGCGCGAGGTCGTCGGGGCCACGGCGGTCGTGTTCGCCGGAGACGACGTGACGGATGAGGACGCCCTCCGGTCGCTCGAGCCGCAGGACCTCGGGATCCGCGTCGGTGCGGGGGAGACCGCGGCATCCGTCCGTGTGCGCGACATCGAAGAACTCGCCGGATTGCTGTCGACTCTCGCACGCGAGCGGGTCGCCGCTCGGCAATAGACTTCGAGAATGCCTTCACCCGACGAGACGATCGACATCAAGCCCCGCAGCCGCGCGGTGACCGACGGCATCGAAGCCACCACGTCACGCGGCATGCTCCGCGCCGTGGGCATGGGCGACGAGGACTGGGACAAGCCCCAGATCGGCATCGCATCCAGCTGGAACGAGATCACGCCCTGCAACCTCAGCCTCGATCGGCTGGCGCAGGGGGCCAAGGAGGGCGTGCACGCCGGCGGCGGCTACCCGCTCCAGTTCGGCACGATCTCGGTCTCGGACGGCATCTCGATGGGCCACGAAGGGATGCACTTCTCCCTCGTGAGCCGCGAGGTCATCGCCGACTCCGTCGAGACGGTCATGATGGCCGAGCGTCTCGACGGGTCGGTCCTGCTCGCCGGCTGCGACAAGTCGATCCCGGGCATGCTCATGGCGTCCGCCCGGCTCGACCTCTCGAGCGTCTTCCTCTACGCGGGGTCGATCGCCCCCGGCTGGGTCAAGCTCAGCGACGGCACCGAGAAGGACGTCACGATCATCGACTCGTTCGAAGCGGTCGGCGCGTGCCTGGCCGGCAAGATGAGCGAGGCCGACCTCAAGCGCATCGAGTGCGCGATCGCCCCGGGCGAGGGTGCGTGCGGCGGCATGTACACCGCCAACACGATGGCCTCCGTCGCCGAGGCGCTCGGTCTGAGCCTCCCCGGTTCCGCCGCGCCGCCGTCCGCCGACCGCCGCCGCGACTACTTCGCGCACCGCTCCGGTGAGGCCGTCGTCAACCTGCTGCGCCAGGGGATCACGACCCGCGACATCCTCACCAAGGAGTCCTTCGAGAACGCGATCGCCCTCGCGATGGCGCTCGGCGGCTCGACGAACGTCGTCCTTCACCTGCTGGCCATCGCCCGCGAGGCCGACGTCGACCTCACGCTGCACGACTTCAACCGCATCGGCGACAAGGTGCCGCACGTGGCCGACATGAAGCCGTTCGGGAAGTACGTCATGAACGACGTCGATCGGCACGGCGGCATCCCCGTCATCATGAAGGCGATGCTCGACGAGGGGCTCCTCCACGGCGACGCCCTCACCGTGACCGGCAAGACGCTCGCCGAGAACCTCCGCGACCTCGACCCGGACCCGATCGACGGCACCGTCATCCACACCTTCGACGACCCGATCCACGCCACCGGCGGCATCACGATCCTGCACGGCTCCATGGCGCCCGAGGGTGCCGTCGTGAAGACGGCCGGCTTCGACGCCGCCGTGTTCGAGGGCCCCGCACGCGTCTTCGAGCGCGAGCGCGCCGCGATGGACGCGCTCGAGGAGGGTCGCATCGCCGCCGGCGACGTCGTCGTCATCCGTTACGAGGGCCCGAAGGGCGGCCCCGGCATGCGCGAGATGCTCGCCGTGACCGCCGCCATCAAGGGCGCAGGCCTCGGAAAAGATGTACTACTCTTGACGGACGGACGATTCTCAGGCGGCACAACCGGCCTGTGCATCGGCCACATAGCACCCGAAGCGGTGGACGCTGGTCCCATCGCCTTCGTGCGCGATGGTGATCTGATACGGGTCGATATCGCGGCTCGCTCTCTCGACCTACTCGTCGATGAGGCTGAGCTGAACTCCCGCCGCGACGGCTGGGAGCCCCTTCCCCCGCGCTATACCCGTGGCGTGCTGGCCAAGTACTCGAAGCTCGTGCGCTCCGCCGCGGAGGGCGCGACGACGGGCTAGGCCCCACACACTCCGTCATCCATCACCGCAGAGGTATCACTCATGTCTTCTGACACCGTCGCCGCTGTGCCTCGGCCCCCGGCCGGAGGCCCGTCCACGCCCGTGCTCACCGGAGCGCAGGCCGTCGTCCGCTCGCTCGAGCTCCTGGGCGTCACCGACGTCTTCGGGCTCCCGGGCGGCGCCATCATCGAGGTCTACGACCCGCTGATGGACTCGACCGACCTGCGCCACATCCTCGTGCGCCACGAGCAGGGCGCCGGTCACGCCGCCGAGGGGTACGCCGCGGCATCCGGTCGCGTCGGCGTCGCCATCGCGACGTCCGGCCCCGGCGCCACCAACCTCGTGACGGCTATCGCCGACGCGTACATGGACTCGATGCCCATCGTCTGCATCACGGGCCAGGTGTACTCCACCCTGATGGGAACGGATGCCTTCCAGGAGGCCGACATCGTGGGCATCACGATGCCGATCACCAAGCACTCGTTCCTCGTGAAGGACCCCGCCGAGATCCCGGGCGCCATCGCCGCGGCCTTCGAGATCGCCTCGACGGGTCGCCCCGGCCCCGTGCTCGTGGACATCACGAAGGATGCGCAGCAGGCCAAGGCGCCGTTCGTGTGGCCGCCGAAGATCGACCTGCCCGGCTACCGGCCCGTCACCAAGGCGCACGGCAAGCAGATCCAGGCCGCGGCGCAGCTGATCTCCGAGGCCAAGAAGCCCGTCCTCTACGTGGGCGGCGGTGTGGTCCGCGCGGGAGCCGCCGGCGAGCTCCGTCGCTTCGCCGAGGCGACCGGCGCTCCCGTGGTCACGACGCTCATGGCGCGCGGCGCGTTCCCCGACTCGCACCCGCAGCAGTTGGGCATGCCCGGCATGCACGGCACGGTGCCCGCTGTGCTCGCGCTGCAGGAGTCCGACCTGATCGTCGCCCTCGGTGCCCGATTCGACGACCGCGTGACCGGCAAGGCGGCCCTGTTCGCCCCGCACGCGAAGGTTGTCCACGTCGACATCGACCCCGCCGAGATCTCGAAGATCCGCTCCGCCGACGTCCCCATCGTGGGTGACCTGAAGGACGTGCTCGTCGATCTCGACGCGGCCTTCGCCGGTGTCGCGAAGCCCGACATCTCGGAGTGGTGGTCCTACCTCGACGGCCTCCGCACCGAGTTCCCCCTGGGCGCCGCACCGACGAGCGACGGCCTCCTCTCGCCGCAGCACGTCATCCAGCGCATCGGCGAGCTCACCGGCCCCGAAGGCGTGTTCGCCGCCGGCGTCGGCCAGCACCAGATGTGGGCCGCGCAGTACATCGGTTACGAGCGCCCGAACGCGTGGCTCAACTCCGGCGGCGCCGGCACGATGGGCTACGCCGTGCCCGCGGCCATGGGCGCGAAGGTCGCCCAGCCCGACCGCACGGTGTGGGCGATCGACGGCGACGGCTGCTTCCAGATGACCAATCAGGAACTCGCCACCTGCGCGATCAACGACATCCCGATCAAGGTCGCGATCATCAACAACTCCTCGCTCGGCATGGTGCGGCAGTGGCAGACGCTCTTCTACGACGGCCGCCACTCGAACACCGACCTGAACACGGGTCACGACACCATCCGCATCCCGGACTTCGTCAAGCTCGCCGAGGCGTACGGCTGCCTCGCAATCCGTGTCGAGAAGGAGGAGGACGTGGATGCCGCGATTCGCACCGCCCTCGACACCAACGACCGCCCGGTCGTGATCGATTTCGTCGTGAGCGCCGACGCGATGGTGTGGCCGATGGTGCCCCAGGGGGTCAGCAACAGCTACATCCAGTACGCACGCGAGCACGCGCCGGCCTTCGAGCAGGGGGAGTGACGATGAGCAAGCACGTCCTGAGCCTCCTCGTCGAGGACAAGCCCGGTCTCCTCACCCGCGTCGCCGGCCTCTTCGCGCGCCGCGGCTTCAACATCGACTCCCTCGCCGTGGGGGTGACCGAGGTGCCCGGACTCTCGCGCATCACGGTCGTCGTCGACGTCGAGGAGCTGCCGCTCGAGCAGGTGACGAAGCAGCTGAACAAGCTCGTCAACGTCATCAAGATCGTCGAGCTCGACTACGCGACCTCCGTCCAGCGCGAGCACATGCTCGTGAAGGTCCGCGCCGACAACCAGACGCGCTCGAACGTGATCGAGGTCGTCAACCTGTTCCGCGCCTCGGTCGTCGACTACGCCACCGACGCGCTCGTCGTCGAGGTGACGGGCGACCGCGGCAAAGTCGACGCCTTCCTCAAGGCCCTCGAGCCGTTCGGCATCAAGGAGCTCGCCCAGTCCGGCATGGTCGCCATCGGCCGCGGCGGCAAGAGCATCACCGAGCGCGTCCTGCGCGGCTGACCCCACAACTTCTCTACCGACATCTACAAGGAGACACACACGAACATGGCTGAGATCCTCTACGACGCCGACGCCGACATCTCGCTCATCCAGGGCAAGAAGGTCGCCATCGTCGGGTACGGCTCGCAGGGCCACGCCCACGCCCAGAACCTCCGCGACTCCGGCGTCGAGGTCGTCATCGCCCTCAAGGAGGGCTCGAAGTCCGCGCCGAAGGCGTCGGAGGACGGCTTCGAGGTCAAGTCCGTGGCGGATGCCGCCGAGTGGGCCGACCTCATCATGATCCTCGCGCCCGACCAGCACCAGCGCGGAATCTTCAACGACGAGATCAAGCCGCACCTCGCCGCCGGCAAGACCCTCGCCTTCGCCCACGGCTTCAACGTGCGCTTCGGCTACATCGAGGTCCCCGACGACGTCGACGTCATCCTCGTCGCCCCGAAGGCCCCCGGCCACACGGTGCGCCGCGAGTTCGTCGCGGGGCGCGGCATCCCCGACATCATCGCCGTCGAGAAGGACGCCTCCGGCCAGGCCTGGGACGTCGCCCTCTCTTACGCGAAGGCCATCGGCGGCACCCGCGCCGGGGTCATCAAGACCACCTTCACCGAGGAGACCGAGACCGACCTGTTCGGTGAGCAGGCCGTCCTCTGCGGCGGTGTGTCGCAGCTCGTCCAGTACGGCTTCGAGACGCTGTCCGAGGCGGGATACCAGCCCGAGATCGCCTACTTCGAGGTGCTCCACGAGCTGAAGCTCATCGTCGACCTCATGTGGGAGGGCGGCATCGCCAAGCAGCGCTGGTCGGTCTCCGACACGGCCGAGTACGGCGACTACGTGTCGGGCCCGCGCGTCATCGACCCGCGCGTCAAGGAGAACATGGCCGCCGTCCTCGCCGACATCCAGTCCGGCGCGTTCGCGAAGCGTTTCATCGACGACCAGGACAACGGCGCCGTCGAGTTCCAGGAGCTCCGCTCCAAGGCCGCGGCCCACCCGATCGAGGCGGTCGGCAAGGACCTGCGCGCCCTGTTCGCGTGGAAGCAGCAGGACACCGACTACACCGAAGGCTCCGCCGCGCGCTGACCTTCGGCATCCCGCCCTCGGCGCATCCGCCGGGACCGGCTTTTCGCGAGCCACGGAGGCCCGACCCTTACAAGGGGTCGGGCCTTCGGCGTCGGTAGACTCGGAGCGTGGCTTCCGACCCTCACGACGACGAGGACGCCTTCCGCTGGGAGGGCGACGATTCGCCGACGCGTCCGGCGCGTCCCGAGCGCACCGGCGCTGCGCTCCCCGACGGGTGGCGTGCCGTCGGGAAGGGGAGTGAGACCACTCCCGGCGACGACGTCGCCCCCGCGCCGGAGGCGGTGACGACGGCGGACGCGGATGCGGAGCCGGCACCCCTCGGCAACGTCGCCCTCGTGTCCCTGGGGCTCCTCGGCGGCATCTACCTGCTCTACACCGTGGGGTGGCTGCTCGGGAGCTCGCGGCTGGCGGCGGCGACGTCGTTCTGGCTGGAGCCGGCGGCCGTCGTGCCGGCGCTGTGGGTCGCGGTCGCGGCCCCCGCCCTCTGGTTCGGCGGCGTCATGCTGCTCACCCGCGCGTCCGCCGCGTGGGTGAGGTTCGCGTGGCTGGTCGTCGGAGTGTTCCTGCTCCTGCCGTGGCCCTTCGTGATCGGAGTCTGATCGTGACGACCTCGAACCAGGCGGTGCGCCGTGGTCCGTCCTGGCTGCCCGCCGCCGTCGCCGGTGTCTTCGGCCTGTTCTACGCGTACGCGGTCTGGACGGCCGTCGCCTTCCTGCTCGCGCAGGCCACGGGCGTCGAGGGCCTGAACGGCGGCGGATGGGCGATCCTGCTGTTCTCCGTCGTCTTCCCGATCATCGTGTTCGTCGCCGGAGTCGTCCTCGCGCGGCGACGCCCGGTGCTCCACCTCGCGGTCGTCCTCCTCGTGGGGCTCGGTCTCGTCGCCGTGTTCTGGCTGAACATCCTCACCTACGCGATCACGAACGGGAACTCGCTCGTCGGATCGTGACGGGTGTCACACGGTCGGGGGCGGTCGTGGGTCTTCGCTAGGCTGGGCGTGCCGCGTACCGTCGTCGGTCACCTCTCGGTCGGCTCCGTGGCGATCCACCCCCGCGTACCCGAAGGTCTGCCGTGCCCAAGCCTGTCGTCCTCATCGCCGAAGAACTCTCTCCCGCCACGATCGAGGCCCTCGGCCCCGACTTCGAGGTCCGATCCGTCGACGGAGCCGACCGTGCGGCGCTCCTCCCGGCGCTCGCGGACGCCGACGCGGTCCTCATCCGCTCGGCCACGAAGATGGATGCCGAGGCGATCGCCGCCGCGCCGTCGCTCAAGGTCATCGCGCGCGCCGGTGTCGGCCTCGACAACGTCGACATCAAGGCGGCCACCAGCGCCGGCGTGATGGTCGTCAACGCCCCGACGTCGAACATCATCTCCGCCGCCGAGCTCACCGTCGGCCACATCCTGAGCCTCGCGCGTCACATCCCGGCTGCGCACTCCTCCCTCGCCGCCGGCGCCTGGAAGCGCTCGTCGTTCACGGGCACCGAGCTGTACGAGAAGACGGTCGGCATCATCGGCCTTGGGCGGATCGGCGCACTCATCGCGGCCCGCGTGCAGGCCTTCGGGGTCTCCGTGGTCGCTTACGACCCCTACGTCACGCCGACGCGTGCCCAGCAGCTGGGTGTGCAGCTCGTCAGCCTCGACGAGCTGCTGCGGACGAGCGACTTCGTCACGATCCACATGCCCAAGACCCCTGAGACGACGGGCATGATCGGGGCCGCGCAGTTCGAGATCATGAAGGACTCGGCCTATGTCGTGAACGTCGCCCGCGGCGGCCTCATCGACGAGGAGGCCCTGTACACCGCGCTGACGACGGGCCAGATCGCCGGCGCCGGACTCGACGTCTTCACGAGCGAGCCGCCCGCGCAGGACGGCACGGCCTTCCCGCTGCTGTCGCTCCCGAACGTCGTCGTGACCCCGCACCTCGGGGCCTCGACGGAGGAGGCGCAGGAGAAGGCCGGCGTCTCGGTCGCCAAGTCCGTCAAGCTCGCCCTCGAGGGCGACCTGGTGCCCGACGCCGTGAACGTCGCCGGTGGCGTCATCGACCCCTTCGTGCGCCCCGGCATCGCGCTCGTCGAGCAGCTCGGCCAGATCTTCACCGGGCTCGCACCGAGCGCACTGACGAGCCTCGACATCGAGGTGCGCGGCGAACTGGCCGACTACGACGTGAGCGTCTACCGCCTGGCCGCGCTCAAGGGCATCTTCACCAACATCGTGAGCGAGAACGTCTCGTACGTGAACGCGCCGCTCTTCGCGGAGCAGCGCGGCATCGAGACCCGCCTCATCGTGGAATCCGAGAGCCCGCTGTACCGCAACATCACGATCCTGCGCGGCACGCTGTCCGACGGCACCGTCCTCACGGTCGAAGGCACCCTCGCCGGCACGCGGATGGTGCCCAAGGTCGTCGGCATCAACGGCTACGAGGTCGAGGTCCCGATCAGCCGGTACCACGTCGTCATGCGCTACGCCGACCGCCCGGGCATCGTCGCGATCTACGGCCAGAAGTTGGGCGAGGCGGGCATCAACATCGCCGGCCTGCAGGTCGCGCGACCGGACGCGAGCGGCCGCGCGCTGTCCGTGCTGACGGTCGACTCGCCGATCCCCGAGGCGATGCTCGACGAGCTGCGCGACGCCGTCGCCGCCGACCTGTTCCGGCAGATCGAGCTCAGCGAGGTCTGACCCGTCTCGGCATCCGCTGTTCCCCTGTCACGACGCGCCGTGCGCGGCGGCGGTTTGCGACAGGGGAGCGGATGCGGCTAGCGCGCGGCGCGCTCGACAAGGGCGATCAGCGCGTCGAGCTCGGCGCCGCGGGGGAGAGGGCCGGGGATCGCGCCCGTCGCGAGCGCGCTGTTGAAGTACAGGCCGTCGCTGACGAGCAGCACGAGCTGCAGCGCGGTCTCGTCTCGGGTGTGGGGGCGGAGGGCCTCCTCCCAGAGCTCCCGCACCCGCCGCAGGGCGTCGGAGGCCTCGGCGTGGCCGGTCTGCGCCAGGCGGGACGCGGCGATGATGGCTCGATCCAACGGCGACCCGGTGTGCACCGACGTCCGCACGAAGGCCGCGACGACGCCTTCGGGAGCCCGGAGCATGTCCTCCACGTCGATCTCGACGAGGCGCCTCATCCGTTCCAGCAGCGCGGCTTCGAGCGCGTCCTTCGACGCGTAGTGGTAGAGCAGGCCGCCCTTGGAGACCCCGGCGGCGGCGGCGACGGCCTCCATCGTCGCGCCGCGGGCGCCGCCGTCGATGAGCGCCGCCTCGAACGCGTCGAGGACGCTCTCCTTGGCTTTCGGTGGTCTGCCCATGCTCCGATCCTCTCGCGGGTGAGCGCCTGACTCTGTTACTATACCGGCTGGACGGTGTACTAATGATGACGTTGACGGAAGAGATCCGAACGACCGATGCGGCGGGCACGCGCCAGGGATGGCGCGGGTGGGCGGCGCTGGCCGTGCTGATGCTGCCTGTGCTCCTGGTGTCGGTCGACAACACGGTGCTGAGCTTCGCGCTGCCCGAGATCGCGCGCGACCTGACCCCGACGAGCGCGCAGCAGCTGTGGATCATCGACGTCTACCCGCTCGTGCTCGCCGGCCTCCTCGTGACGATGGGATCGCTGGGCGACCGGTTCGGCCGCCGCCGCATGCTGATGATCGGCGCGACCGGGTTCGCCGCGGTGTCGGCGCTGGCTGCCTTCGCCCCCTCGGCCGAGCTCCTCATCGCCGCACGCGCGACGATGGGCCTGTTCGGCGCGATGCTCATGCCGTCGACGATGTCGCTGCTGCGAAGCATCTTCACCGACCGCGACCAGCGACGCCTCGCGATCGCCGTGTGGGCATCGATGTTCTCGGCCGGATCCGCGCTGGGACCGATCGTCGGCGGTGTGCTCCTCGAGCACTTCGCGTGGGGTTCGGTGTTCCTGCTCGCCGTGCCGGTCCTCATCCCGCTGCTGGTGCTCGCGCCCCTCCTCGTGCCCGAGAGTCGCGACCCGCACCCCGGTCGCATCGACCCCGTCAGCATCGTCCTCAGCATGGCGACGATGGTGCCGGTCGTCTACGCGATCAAGGAGGTCGCCGTCCACGGTCCGGGGCCGATCCCGCTGGTGCTCGTGCTCGTCGGGCTGGCCTTCGGGTGGATCTTCGTGCGCCGCCAGCTGCGCTCCGAGAGCCCGATGCTCGACATGCGCCTGTTCCGTCGCGGCGCGTTCACCGGCGCGCTCCTCGTGAACCTGCTGAGCGTGGTCGCCCTCGTCGGCTTCCTCTACTTCGTGACCCAGCATCTGCAGCTGATCGTCGGGTTGAGCCCGCTGCAGGCGGGCCTCGCCCTCGTGCCCGGGCTCGCGCTCATGATCGTGTCGGGTCTCGCCGTCGTGCCGGTCTCCCGCCGGGTGTCGCCCCGGGTGGTCGTCCCCGTCGCGCTCGCCCTGTCGGTCGCGGCGTACGTCGTGATCGCGGTGTCGACGGATGCCGCGGCCCTCGGCATCCTCATCGCCGCCTTCGCCCTGCTCGGCATCGGCATCGGTGCGGCCGAGACGGTGTCCAACGAACTCATCCTGGCCACCGCGCCGCCCGCGAAGGCGGGAGCGGCGAGCGCCGTGTCCGAGACTGCGTACGAGCTCGGTGCCGTGCTCGGGACCGCGGTGCTCGGCGGCATCCTCACCGCCCTCTACCGCGCCGGACTCGTCCTCCCGGACGGTGTGCCGGCGGGCGCGGCTGCAGCGGCGCGCGAGACGCTCGGCGGCGCGGTCACCGTCGCGGACGGACTCCCGGGTGCGCTGGGCGACCGCGTCGTCGAGGCCGCGGCATCCGCCTTCGATGCGGGCGTGGGCGTCACCTCGATCATCGGAGCCGTCCTGGTCGTCTGCGCGGCCGTCATCGCGGCCACTACGCTGAAGGGAACCCGCACCCCGCGCGTCGAGGACTGACCGCGCGGGTTCCCCCGAGAACGAGGAGAGCGATGTCGCGCGTCGTGAAGCTGGCCGTCATCCCCGGAGACGGCATCGGTCCGGAGGTCGTCGCAGAGGCCGAGAAGGTGCTCGACGCCGTGATCGAGGGAGCCGAGGTGACGTTCGAGAAGACCCGGTTCTCCCTGGGCGCCGCCCGCTACCTCGAGACGGGTGACACCCTGACCGACGAGGACCTCGCCGCGATCGCCGCGCACGACGCGGTCCTCCTCGGTGCCGTGGGCGGGATGCCGGGGGACCCCCGTCTGAAGGACGCGAACATCGAGCGGGGCCTGCTGCTCAAGCTGCGTTTCGCGCTGGACCACTACGTCAACCTCCGCCCGTCGGTCCTGTACCCGGGTGCCTCGGGTCCGCTCGCGGAGCCGGGGGAGATCGACTTCGTCGTGGTGCGCGAGGGCACCGAAGGCCCCTACGTGGGCAACGGCGGCTCGATCCGCACCGGCACGCCGCACGAGATCGCGAACGAGACCTCCGTGAACACGGCGTTCGGGGTCGAGCGGGTCGTCCGGTTCGCCTTCGCGCAGGCGCAGAAGCGCCGTCGGAAGCTGACCCTCGTGCACAAGACCAACGTGCTCGTCCACGCCGGCGGCATGTGGAAGCGGATCGTCGACGAGGTGGCCGCGGAGCACCCGGACGTGGCCGTAGACTACCTGCACGTCGACGCGGCGACGATCTTCCTGGTCACGAACCCGGGCCGCTTCGACGTGATCGTCACCGACAACCTCTTCGGCGACATCCTGACCGACTTGGCCGGCGCCGTCACCGGAGGCATCGGCCTCGCCGCTTCGGGGAACATCAACCCCGACGGCGCGTTCCCGTCGATGTTCGAGCCCGTGCACGGTTCCGCGCCCGACATCGCCGGACAGCAGATCGCCGATCCCACCGCTGCGATCCTCTCCGTCGCCCTGCTGCTCGACCACCTCGGACTGCAGGGCGAGGCCGAGCGCGTCACCCGCGCGGCCCGCGAGGATATCGAGAGCAGGGACGGCACCGCCCGCACGACCGCGCAGGTCGGCGACGCCATCACCGCACGCCTCCGGGCGTAATCTGAGTGGATGCGCGCCGCGCAGACGCCGCGCGAGGAACAGGACTGACATGACCCTCACCGACTCGACCGCAGCCCCCCTCACCTTCTCGGTGACGAAGAACCTGGCTGCCGCTTCGCCGTCCGCCCGCGAGGAGATCCTCGCGAACCCTGGCTTCGGCACGAACTTCACCGACCACATGGTCGACATCTGCTGGTCGTCCAAGGGCGGCTGGCACCGTCCCCGCGTCTCGCCGTACGGCCCGATCTCGCTCTCGCCCGCCGCCGCCGTGCTGCACTACGGCCAGGAGATCTTCGAGGGCATCAAGGCGTACCGTCACGCGGACGGCTCGATCCACACGTTCCGGCCCGAGGAGAACGCGCGGCGCCTGCAGCGCTCCGCACGCCGCATGGCGCTCCCCGAGCTCCCCGTCGAGTACTTCCTGCAGTCGCTGCGGGAACTCATCGCCGTCGACGGCGACTGGGTGCCCTCGGGCGCCGACCAGAGCCTCTACCTGCGGCCGTTCATGTTCGCGAAGGAGGCGTTCCTCGGTGTGCGCCCGGCCGAGAAGGTCGCCTACTACCTGATCGCGAGCCCCGCGGGTGCCTACTTCAAGGGCGGCGTGACCCCCGTGAAGATCTGGCTGAGCGAGGACTATGCCCGCGCAGGCAAGGGCGGCACCGGCGCGGCCAAGACGGGCGGCAACTACGCCGCGAGCCTCCTGCCGCAGGCCGAGGCGTACGAGAAGGGCTGCGACCAGGTGGTCTTCCTCGACGAGGACGGCAACGTCGAGGAGCTCGGCGGTATGAACGTCGTCTTCGTCATGAAGGACGGCACCCTCGTGACCCCCGAGTCGGAGTCGATCCTCGCCGGCATCACGCGTGACTCGATCCTCCGACTCGCCGAGGACCGCGGGCACCGCGTCGAGCGACGTGCCGTCTCCCTCGCCGAGTGGCGTGAGGGTGTCGCCTCGGGAGAGATCGTCGAGGTCTTCGCGTGCGGTACCGCCGCCGTGGTGACCCCCATCGGCGCGCTCAAGGCCTCCGGCTTCGAGGACGCGCAGCCCACAGGCACGCTCGCCCTCGAGCTGCGCCAGCACCTGACCGATATCCAGTACGGGCGTGTCGAGGACGTCCACGGCTGGCTCACCCGGCTGGACGGCTGATCCGTGCGCATCGTCCGTTACAGCCGCAACGAGGCCATCCGCTACGGGATCATCGACGAGAAGGAGGTCGTCGAGCTCGCCGGCGACCCGATGTTCACCGGGTTCGAGACGACGGGTGAGCGGATCCCGCTCGCCGAGATCACGCTCCTCGCGCCCTCGATTCCGCGCTCGAAAATCGTCTGCGTCGGCAAGAACTACCGTGATCACGCCGCCGAGATGGGTGGGGAAGCGCCCACCGAACCGCTGCTGTTCCTCAAGCCCAACACGTCCGTGATCGGCCCCGACGACGCGATCGTGCGGCCGCCGCAGTCGCAGCGCACCGATTACGAGGGCGAGCTCGCCGTCGTCATCGGGCGGGTCGCGAAGAACGTCCCCGCCGACAAGGCGCTCGACTACGTGTTCGGGTACACGATCGGCAACGACATCACGGCGCGCGACCTGCAGCGCTCGGATGGCCAGTGGTCCCGCGCCAAGGGATTCGACACGTTCTGCCCGCTCGGACCGATCATCGAGACCGAGTTCGACCTCGACGGTGGAGCGCGCATCGTGTCGCGCGTGAACGGCGAGGTCCGTCAGGACGGTCCGATCTCCGACATGGTCCACACGGTACCGGACATCATCGCCTACGCCTCGGCGGCGTTCACGCTGCTGCCCGGCGACGTCATCCTGACCGGTACGCCGGCCGGGATCGGCGAGTTCCACGCCGGCGACGTCCTCGAAGTGGAGATCTCGGGCCTCGGCATCCTGCGCAACACGGCGCGGAATGCCTGAAGAAGGACTGCTCTCCCTCACAACGACCGATGTCGCGCGCATCCAGCGGCGCACCGTCACCGTCCTCGCGGCGGGGCAGGTCCTCGGCGGTGTCGCGTTCGGCGCGACGGTGTCGCTGGGGGCGCTCCTGGCTGCCGACCTGTCGGGCCAGGAGTCACTGTCGGGGTTCGCGACGGCATCCGTCACCCTCGGCGCCGCGCTCTGCGCGATCCCGCTCGCCCGGCTCGCGGCGGCGCAGGGGCGGCGCCGGGCGCTGACCCTCGGCAACCTGCTCGCCCTCGTGGGGATCGCGGTCGTCATCACGGCCGCGGCGCTCCGCGCCTTCCCCCTGCTCCTGGTCGGCGTGATCCTCATCGGCGCCGGCAACGCCGGCAATCTGCAGTCCCGGTTCGCGGCGACCGACCTCTCGGGGCAGGGGCGGCGGGGGCGCGACCTCGGCACGGTCGTGTGGGCGACCACGGTCGGGGGCGTGGTCGGTCCGCTCATGCTCACACCGGGGGAGGCCGTCGGCGGATGGCTCGGAATGCCGCCCCTCACGGGTTCGTACGCGTTCTCGATCGTCGCGCAGACCCTCGCCCTGGCGCTCTACCTGGTGGCGCTGCGCCCCGACCCGCTGAAGGTCGCGCAGCAGGTCGCGCGGTCGCGCGATCCCCGGGACCCGCAGATCGACGAGCCGGACCGTCCCGTCGTCGCCCGCTACGCCGTGTTCGCGGTGGCGGGCTCGCACGTGACGATGGCCTCCGTCATGGCGATGACCCCGGTGCACCTCTCCCACCTCGACCCCCGCAACGTGACGACGATCGTCGGCGTCACGATCGCGCTCCATGTGTTCGGGATGTACGGGCTGTCGCCGGTCTTCGGCATCCTGGCCGACCGGTGGGGGCGTCTGCAGACGATCCTCCTGGGGCAGGGCATCCTGGCCGCGTCCCTCGTGACGGCGGCGGTCGCCCCGAACTCGCCCACCGCGGTCCTGATCGCCCTGCTGCTGCTCGGTCTCGGGTGGAGCGCGGCGACCGTGGGCGGCGCGGCGCTGCTGACCGAGGCGACGCCGACCGAACTGCGTCCCCGCAGGCAGGGGCGCAGCGACACGGCGATGACGCTGTCGGCGGCGATCGGATCGGTGCTCGCGGGCGGCATCCTGAGCCTCATCGGCTACGGCGGGCTCGCCCTCGTCGCCCTTGCGGTGGTCGCCGCGATCACCGTCCTCTCGCCCTACGCCCGGCGCTGAGGGCGCGGGGCGGGAGCGGCGCCGGTCGTAGACTTGACGGCGATGTCCACTGCACCGCACCCTCTCACTACGACCGCCTCCGGCTCCGACGTCCGCGTCCGGTTCTGCCCCTCGCCGACGGGGCTCCCGCACGTCGGGATGGTCCGCACCGCCCTGTTCAACTGGGCGTACGCGCGGCACACCGGCGGCAAGATGATCTTCCGCGTCGAGGACACGGATGCCGCTCGCGACAGCGAGGAGAGCTATCGCCAGCTCGTCGACGCCCTGACCTGGCTCGAGATCGACTGGGACGAGGGCGTCGAGAAGGGCGGCCCGCACGAGCCGTACCGGCAGTCGCAGCGCCACGACATCTACCGCGAGGTGCTCGACACGCTGATCGCGACCGGCGCCGTGTACGAGTCGTACTCGACGGCCGAGGAGATCGACGCCCGCAACGAGGCCGCCGGCCGCGCCAAGCAACTCGGCTACGACAACTTCGACCGCACGCTGACGGACGAGCAGAAGGCCGCGTTCCGCGCCGAGGGCCGCGAGCCCGCCTGGCGACTGCGCGTGCCGGACGAGGACGTCACTTACGTCGACCTCATCCGCGGCGAGGTCACCTTTCCGGCCGGATCGTTCCCCGACTTCGTCGTCGTGCGCGCCGGCGGCGTGCCGCTGTACACGTTCACCAACCCCGTCGACGACGCCCTGATGGGGATCACCCATGTGCTCCGCGGCGAGGACCTCATGCCCTCCACCGCCCGTCAGCTCGCCCTCTACAGCGCGCTCATCGACGCGGGGGTGACGACCTTCGTGCCCCGCTTCGCGCACATGCCGCTCGTGCTGGGCGAGGAGGGCACGAAGAAGCTCTCCAAGCGCGACCCGAAGGCCGACCTCTTCCTGCAGCGCGAGAAGGGTTTCATCCACGAGGGGCTCCTGAACTACCTCGCCCTCCTCGGCTGGTCGATCGCGCCGGACCGCGACGTCTTCTCGCGCCAGGAGCTCATCGAGGCGTTCGACATCGTGAACGTGAACCCCAACCCCGCCCGCTTCGACCAGAAGAAGGCCGAGTCGATCAACGGTGACCACATCCGGATGCTGGACCCCGCCGACTTCGCGTCGCGCCTGGTCCCGTACCTGGTCGGCGCCGGCGTCGTCAGCACGCCTCCCACCGACGCGCAGCGCGAGCTGCTCGCGAAGGCTGCCCCGCTCGTCCAGGAGCGGATGCAGATGCTCGGCGACGCTCCGGGGCTGCTCGGATTCCTCTTCCGAGACGTGGAGGCGTACGACGAGGACGCGGTGAAGGGACTACCCGCGAACACCGCCGAGGTGCTCGCCGCCTCTATCGACGCGCTGCAGGCGGTGCCGGAGGACGCCTTCACCGCCGAGGCGATCCAGGCGGCACTGGCGGCATCCCTCATCGACGGGTTGGGCCTGAAGCCCCGCGTCGCCTACGGACCCGCGCGCGTCGCACTGAGCGGCCGGCGCGTCTCGCCGCCGCTGTTCGAGTCGATGGAGCTGCTGGGCAAGTCCGTCACGCTCGACCGTCTCGAGCGCCTGCGCGCCGAGCGCAGCTGAGACGCGACGCGCTCGGGATGCGCGTCCGGTTTGGCCGGGGCCGCACCGTGGGCTAAGCTTGATCCTCGGTACGACTCCGGTTGAAACCCGGTGGGGTATGGTGTAATTGGCAACACGGCTGATTCTGGTTCAGTTGTTCTTGGTTCGAGTCCAGGTACCCCAGCAAGTAGAAAACCCCCGCTCCGGCGGGGGTTTTGCTTTGCTGGAACCGGTGCGCGGATCAGCGCAACAGGCGCACAATGGTCGCATGGGACTCTTCACGCAGCGACCCGAAGAACCGTCGGAATGGGCAGGGCTCCCCGCCGAACCGATGGAGCCACGAAACCCCGTGGAGCGGCTGGGAGACGGGCCCGCGGTCTCGGACTGGTCTCCGGACCTGCTCTCCGTGTCGCCCGCCACGGCGACGTGGATCGAGATCCCCGTCGATCCCGCACCCGAGCCGGACGGCGCCGACGGGGACTGACCCTGCTCAGCGCATCGCGTCGCCGATGTAGGAGTACTTGACGAAGACCTCCGAGGCCCACCCGGCCTCTTCGA
Source organism: Microbacterium gawkjiense (assembly GCF_031932225.1). NCBI lineage: Bacteria > Bacillati > Actinomycetota > Actinomycetes > Micrococcales > Microbacteriaceae > Microbacterium > Microbacterium gawkjiense. The sequence continues at coordinate 544,378 of NZ_JAUZVV010000002.1, read as the reverse complement.
GCACGCCCTGCACGGCGGTCAGCATGTACTTCGAATCCCAACCGAGGTAGAGGTACCGCCCCTCGTCGAGGGTGTCCCACTGGCCGTTCCACGCCATCGCCGGGTACACGGGTCCGCCCTGGCGGGCGCTGTAGTCGACGACACTCTGCCGCGAGTCGGCCCAGAGCCTCGCGAACACGCGGTTGAACAGGTAGCGGACGTCCCGCACGTCCCAGTGCTCGCCGCGGTACTCGACGTAGTCGAACTCGCGCTGCCAGCCGCGGGGCCAGCCGCGCCGCTTCTTGGCGTCGAGGATCGGCGTGAGGTTGTCGTCGTCGATCCCCACCACGGCGGGGCGGCGCCACGCGTCCATGAAGCGCGCGGTCAGCTGCTCGGTGCGTTCGGCGATCCGAGCCGTCGTCCAGGTCTCGGCATCCGCGATCCGACGCGTGAACTCGAGGCCGCTCGACGCGTAGGCACTTCGCTTCGCGGGGAAGGAGGCGTCGAACACCCGATCGGCGGCGTCCTCCTCGAGGAGCGTCAGGTTGCCGAGCGTGTTCACGAGGGCGCGGTGCGCGTTCTGTTCGTCGTCGCTGAGGTCGGCCCAGCGCCGGGCACCGTCGCCGGTCCACTCGTCGGAGGGCGCCGCGGGGAGGACGTGCTCGAGGACGACGTCCGCGTCGTCGTCGACCTCCGCCAGGCGCGCGAGGACGAAACCCGCGTGGGGAAGTTCGCCGTAGCGCAGACCCACCCGGGTCCGCTCGTCCGAGGGCGTGATGCGGGCGATGGCGAGCACGAGCGCCTCCATCCCCTCATCCGCCGCGCGGCAGAAGCGCGCGACGAGCCGGTCTACGGACAGGCCGACGACGGTCCGGCGCAGCAGCAGGGACTCCACATGCGTCAGGGCGAGCAACAGATCGGATGCCGAGAGCTCACCGTGCAGGTGGTCCCGGTACAGCCGCATCGCGAGGGGATACATGCCGCGGCCCAGCGTGTTGATCGCGGCGAAATGGCGTGCGATGCCCGCATCCGTCGCCGAGCCCGGTTCGAGCAGGAGCCGGTAGATCTCCGACAGCTCACGCCACTCTTGCGCGGAGGCACGCAGCGTCGTCCGATCCAAGCGCGGGAACTCGTGGCGGAACGCGTCGTAGACACCGCGCTCGCCCTCGACGAGCACCTCGCGCCCTGTCAGCATGACGAGGTAGTCCCGCCAGAAGGCACCGATCTGCTCGCCCGTGTTCGCCTCGATCGCGAGCCAGTACTCGTTCTCGATCTCGCTCTGCTCGGCGTGCGTGAGGCCCATCAGCACGTAGTTGTGGATCAGCTCGTGGTCGCGCAGCGGTTCGCCCGTCGAGTTGAGGCTCTCGAAGATCTGCTGCGCGTTCGCCTGCCCGCCGAGGGTGATCGACACGTGCTCCAGCTTGCGCAGGCCGCGCCAGATGTCGGCGGCCTCGTCGGGCCGGATCTGGCTCCGGAAGAACGCGTAGTTGTCATCGAAGCGCGACACGCGGTCGGTGTCGGCGGGGGAGCGGCGGTCGAGCACGACGCTCTCGAAGACGTCCGCCCAGGCGCGGTGGGGACGCAGCTTCGTCCGCGCCGGCTCGCCGTGACGCACCAGCACCGCCTCGAGTTCGGCGGCGAGGCCCGGATCGTCGTCGCGGAGGGTGTGGTGGAGCGCCGCGACCAGCAGCATCAGCGTCGTGACGCGCTGCTGCCCGTCGATGAGGACGAGGTGGGCGTCGTCCTCCGCCGACGTACTGGCGGTCGAGAGGATGGAGCCGATGAAGTGCGTGTGACCGTCTTCACCTGCGGCTGCGGCGCGGATGTCGCCGAGAAGCTGCTCGCACCCGCCGATGTCCCAGCGGTACTGCCGCTGATAGACCGGCACGACGATCGTGGTGTCCGAGGCGGAGAGCCAATCGATCGTGTTGACGGCGGTCGCATCGACGTTCGTGGCGCTGCTCATGTTCCTCGAATCGCTCCTCGAATTTCCCGGTCGAGTCTACTGACGCTCCCAGAACGCCTAGGTAGGCTTGCCTAAGTCGGGCCTGTAAAAACTTCGCTCGCCCGACAGAAAGGTTGATCCGCATGGGTTACATCAAGAGTGCTCTGCTCGAGGAGACCGGCTACGCCGTCCTCGACATGTACGGCAAGCACATCGATCCGAAGGAATGGCTCGACGTCGAGTACGTCGACTGGAAGTCGTCGGGGGACACCCGCTTCGCACCGCTCGCCTCGGCCAAGGGTGAGATCGAGTGCAACGGCTTCTGGAACCACCAGCCGCCGCGCACCGACAAGGACGGTGTCTGGATCCCCTCGCAGACCGAGAAGGCGCCCACGCTCACCGAGCGCGCGCTCGAGCCGGGCTCGAACGTCGGACGCTGCCGCATCATCGAGCTGCAGCCGAACACCTACGCAGACGCGCTCTACAACCTGCACCAGGACGACAACAATCGGCTGAACCCCGACGGCACCGGCTGGGTCGTCCGGAGCTTCTTCAACCTCACCGACGACAAGGACAGCTTCTTCGTCCTGCGTGACAACCGCACCGACCCGAGCGGCGAAACCCGCATCGCCCTGCCCGCCGGCGCGCAGCTCGTCATCGACACGCAGCGTCTGTGGCACGCCGCCTACCACCCCGGCGACGCCCCGCGGTACTGCCTCATCACGTCGTGGGAGTCCGGCCCCGAGCTCGACGCCTACATGGAGAAGTACAACGGCGTGAACAAGGTCGAGAGCGTTCCGCTCGACCAGGAGACCATCGACGCCGCGCAGGCCGAGCAGGAGCGGCGCATCGCCGCCCGCGCCGCCGCGCTCGCGGCTCGCGGTCAGCGCGAGGTCCTCGCGATGAGCGAGGCCTGACTCGCTTCCCCCCGACGACGCCCCCGGTCCTCGGCCCGGGGGCGTCGTCGCGTAAGCGGTTCTTGTTTCGTGTGGTTTTGTGTTGTAACGTGTGGTCTTGTTCGAGGAGGACCACATGTACGCAACGGAGCGCCAGCAGCAGATCGAGCAGCTGATCGCCACGGACGGGCGCGTCGCCGTTCTCGACCTCGCCGACCGCTTCGGGGTCACCACCGAGACGGTCCGTCGCGATCTCGCCGCCCTCGAGCGTGTCGGCCTCGTCCGCCGCGTCCACGGCGGCGCCGTCCACCGGGCTCGCGCGAGCACCGCCGAGGTCTCGGTCGCCGAGCGGGCGGGACAGCGCAGCGGCGCGAAGCAGACCATCGCCCGTGCCGCAGTCGACCTGCTCGGCGCCGAGCTCGACGGCGCCCTCTACCTCGACGCCGGCACGACGACCGGCGCCATCGCCCAGCTCCTCGCGACCGGGCCGCACCCCGCCGGCGACCTCGAGGTCGTCACGCACTCCATGTCCGTCGCCCACATCCTCGCCGGCGCCCCCGCCGTGGGACTGACGGCGATCGGCGGGCGGGTGCGCGGGCTCACCGCAGCCGCCGTCGGAGCGCAGACGGTAGAGGCGATCGGCCGACTCCGGCCCGACATCGCCTTCATCGGCACGAACGGCGTCTCCGCCGCATTCGGCCTCAGCACGCCGGATCCCGACGAGGCGGCCGTCAAGCGCGCCATCGTCGCGTCGGCCCGCCGCATCGTGGTCGTCGCCGACGGCGACAAGTTCGACGCGGAGCTCCTCGTCTCGTTCGCGTCGCTGACGGACGTCGACGTCCTCCTGACCGACACGGCGCCGACGGGAGCCCTCGCCGCCGCACTCCGCGACGCCGACGTGGAGGTGCAGGTCGCGTGATCGTCACCCTCACCACCAACCCGTCCCTCGATCGCACGATCTCCCTCGCCGCGCCCCTGCAGGTGGGCGAGGTGCAGAGCGCGCTCGGCGTCCGCGAGGATGCGGGCGGCAAGGGGATCAACGTCGCGCGGGTGGTCGCCGCGGCATCCCGTCCCACCCTCGCCGTCCTGCCGCTCGATCCCCGCGATCCGTTCGCGGGCGCCCTGGCGGCCACCGGCGTCCCGACGCGGACCGTCGCCCACGACGGCGCCACCCGCGCGAACATCACGATCGCCGACCACGCCGGAACCACGACGAAGCTGAACCTGCCGGGCGCCGCGTTCACGGAAGAGGATGCCGCAGCCCTGACCGCCGCGGTCGTCGCCGCGTCGGAGGCCGCGTCGTGGCTGGTGCTCGCCGGATCGCTCGCGCCGGGCCTGCCCGTGGACTACTACGTGAGCGTGATCGAGGCGGTCCGTGCGGCCTGGGGACCCTCCGCTCCGCGCATCGCGGTCGACACCTCGGGGCCTGCCCTGGCCGCCGTCGTCGCCGCCGGGCGCCCCGACCTGATCAAGCCCAACGACGAGGAACTCGCCGAACTCACCGGTCGCGGCCTCGACGCGGAGCTCGAGCTCCCCGACGCCGTCGCGCGGATCGCGCGCCGGCTGGTCCCGGCATCCGTCGCCGTCGCCCTCGTGACGCTCGGGGGCGACGGAGCCGTCCTCGTCACCGCCGACGGCGCGTGGCACGGCACACCGCCCCCGACGCGCGTGCGCAGCACAGTGGGGGCCGGCGACAGCTCGCTCGCCGGCTACCTGCTCGCCGAGACGACCGGCGCCGCACCGGAGGAGCGCCTGCGCTCCGGCATCCGCTACGGATCCGCGGCTGCGTCGCTTCCGGGCACCCAACCTCCCACCCCCCACGACCTGTCGACCGGCGCGGTGCCGGTGCGACTCCTCTCGCAGGACAACCCGACCACTGGAGGTCACCGTGACTGAGATCATCACCGCGGAACTCGTCAGTATCGACGAGCCGCTCGGCGCCGACAAGCGCGCCGTCATCGACGCCCTCGCCCAGCGCGTCGCGGCGCAGGGGAGGGCCACCGACGGCGCCCGCCTGGCCGACGACGCCTGGGCGCGCGAGGAGAAGGACGAGACCGGCCTGCCCGGCGGCATCGCCATTCCGCACGCGAAGAGCGCCGCCGTCACGCAGGCCTCTCTGGCCTTCGCGCGGCTGAACCCCGGCGTCGACTTCGGTGCCGAGGACGGCGGCGCCGACCTCGTCTTCCTCATCGCCGCTCCCGACACCGCCGCCGAGGAGCACCTCGCCGTGCTCTCCAAGCTCGCCCGCAGCCTCATGCGCGACGACTTCACGGCGGGCCTGCGCGCCGCATCGACCCCCGACGAGGTCGTCGCCATCGTCCGCGACGCCATCTCCGACGTGCCCGCCGCCGAGGCCCCCGCCTCGCGCGCCGAGGCGCGCGCTGCGGCACCGGCCGCCGCCGCCTCCGCCGACGACGCGCTCCTGATCGACGGCCGCCCCGCGCGCATCGTCGCGGTCACGGCGTGCGCCACCGGCATCGCCCACACCTTCATGGCCGCCGACGCCCTGACGGCGACCGGCCAGAAGGAGGGTGTCGACCTCACCGTCGAGCCCCAGGGATCGAGCGGCTACAAGGCGATCGACCAGCGCATCATCGACGAGGCCGATGCCGTCATCTTCGCCGTCGACGTCGACGTCCGCGAGCAGGCGCGCTTCGCCGGCAAGCCGGTCGTCCGGGCTGGGGTCAAGCGCGGGATCGAGCAGCCCGCCCAGATGATCCGCGAGGCCGTCGCGGCCGCGAAGAACCCGAACGCCGCGCGCGTGTCGGGTTCGGCGACGGCGAGCACGGCGTCCGCGGCCGCACCGACCTCTCTGGGCGGGGCGATCAAGCGCTCGCTCCTCACCGGTGTCAGCTACATGATCCCGTTCGTCGCCGGCGGCGGTCTGCTGATCGCGCTGGGGTTCGCGATGGCCGGCTATGAGATCGCCAACACCGCCGACGGCCAGACGGTGAACAACGCGGTGTACACGCTGCAGAACTTCACACTGGCGAATTTGCCGCCCGAGGGGCTCCTGTACTACCTGGGAGCGGTGGCGTTCCAGATCGGTGGTCTGTCTTTCGGCTTCCTCGTGCCGGCCCTCGCGGGTTACATCGCCTACGGTCTCGCCGACCGTCCGGGCATCGCGCCCGGGTTCGTCGCGGGTGCGACGGCGGTGTTCATGGGCGCCGGATTCATCGGCGCCATCGTCGGCGGTCTGCTCGCCGGCCTCGCGGCGTGGTGGCTGAACCGCCTCGACGTACCACGCTGGCTGCGCGGCCTCATGCCGGTCGTCATCATCCCGCTGCTCGGGTCGATCTTCGCCTCCGGGCTCCTGCTGCTCGTGTTCGGCGGACCGATCGCCGCACTCACGGTCGCGCTGAACGGCTGGCTCGCGGGGCTCACCGGGGCCGGCGTCATCCTGCTCGGCATCATCCTGGGTCTCATGATGTGCTTCGACCTCGGTGGCCCGGTCAATAAGGTCGCGTACGGTTTCGCGACGGCGAACCTCGCGGCGGGCATCGCCGGCGACGAGCGTTACCTGCAGATCATGGCCGCCGTCATGGCTGCGGGGATGGTCCCGCCGCTCGCGATGGCGCTCGCCTCGACCGTCCTCGGCCGCAAGCTGTTCACGGCGCCCGAGCGCGAGAACGGCAAGGCCGCCTGGCTGCTCGGCGCCGCCTTCATCTCCGAGGGGGCGATCCCCTTCGCGGCTGCCGACGTGTTCCGTGTCATCCCGGCCATGATGCTCGGCGGTGCCGTGACCGGTGCGCTGTCGATGGCCTTCGCGGTCACCTCCCGCGCTCCGCACGGCGGCGTGTTCGTCTTCTTCGCGATCGACAACTTCTGGCTGTGGCTGGTCGCGATCGCGGCGGGCACCGTCGTCAGCGCCGTCGCCGTCGTGGTCCTGAAGCGCTTCGTCCGCCGCCGCCCGATCGAGGCGGATGTGCCCGCCGTCGCCGCCACGGCATAGTCTCGATACACCGACTCAAGGAGGAAGATCCACCATGGCCGAACGGACCGCAACCGTCGCGAGCAGCTCCGGACTGCACGCCCGCCCCGCAAAGCTCTTCGTGCAGGCGGTCAAGGAGACGGGCGTTCCCGTCACGATCGCCGTTCCCGGTGGCCCCGACCAGAACGCCGGCAGCATCCTGACCCTGATGGGTCTCGGTGCGACGCAGGGCACGGTCGTCACGCTCAAGGCCGAGGGCGAGGGCGCCGAGGAGGCGCTCGACAAGCTCGTCGCCTTCATCGAGACGGATCACGACGCCGAGTGAGGCTCGACCCCCACGAACGACGGATGCCGCGGAGCGCAAGCCCCGCGGCATCCGTCGTTTCCGTGGTCGGGTCAGAGGTCGGTCGAGTCTCCCGGCTCGAGCTCGAGGAACTCGCCGCCGTTCTGCTCCGTCGCCCACTTCAGCCGGTCACGGTGCATCGCGAGACCCGCGCGGGAGAGCGTCATGTCGTGCGTGCCGAAGGCGCGGCGCGGCTTCACGGCGAGCACGTAGTCGATCGCCTCACCGATCTTCAGCCACGGGGCGCCGACGGGGGCCGCGAGCAGACCGACTTCGACGCCCTCGGGGACGGCGTAGGAGTCGCCCGGGTAGTAGAAGTCGTCGTTCACGAGGACGCCGAGGTTGTCGATGACGGGGATCGACTCGTGGATCACGCTGTGGGTGCCGCCGAAGAAGCGGAGCCGGAACGGTCCGATCTCCACCTCGTCGCCGACGTCCACCGCGGTGACGTCGTAGTCGGATGCCGCGGCCACGACACCGGCCGGGCCGAGGATCGGCACACCCGGCGCCTGGGAGAGGACGGCGTCGAGCTGGGCGGGGGTCCAGTGGTCCGGGTGCTCGTGCGTGAGGATCACGCCGACCAGACCGTTCAGATCGTCGAGGGGCAGGGTGAAGGAACCGGGGTCGATGAGGAGGGTCTTACCCTCGCTGTCGAGGCGGAGGCAGGCATGTTCGTGCTTCGTGACGCGCATCGTCCCAGTCAACTCAGCAGGGCGGGCTGTGGCAAGGGCGGCCCGATTTTGCACCGCTGTGAACGTCATGCATAATTGAACGGTTGCCTCCGCAGGGAGGGAACGGAAAAGTACGGCCCCATCGTATAGCGGCCTAGTACGCCGCCCTCTCACGGCGGTAACGCGGGTTCGAATCCCGCTGGGGTCACCAGACAGACGACACCCCCGACCACCAGGTCGGGGGTGTCGTCGTTTCGGCGCGTCGCGGGATCTCAGGCCTCCGGCGATCCACTCCGCACCCGTGCTCGGCGTCGTGCCCGGCGCACCACCTGGACGACGGTGAGGACGATGCCGGCGACGACGAGCCAGGGGAGCAGGAATCCCAGACCGAGGACGATTCCGTTCACTGTCGCGACGAGCGCGTTCCATCCGGTCGCGAAACCGTCGCCGAAACCCTGCGGGTCGGCGGCGACGACCTCACCCGGCTCGGTGACGGTGATCGTGGCGCTCGAGAGGGCGACGTCGTCGGCCAGCGCGTCGGACTGCGCCCGCAGCGAGTCGAGCTCCGCCTGTCGCTGCGAGAGCGCCTCCTCGGCGGTCAGCAGGTCGGCCGTGGTCGCTGCGTCCGAGATCAGCGACTCCAAGCGGTCGACGGAGGTCTGCAGCGCCGAGATCCGTGCGCGGAGGTCGGTCGACTGGGCGGTGACGTCCTCTCGCGAGATCTCCGAGGACCGGACCTCGCCCACGTCGTCGAGATCGGCGAGGAAGTCGCTCAGCGTGTCCGCCGGCACGCGCACGGTGATCCAGGTGCCGTCCCCAGAGGAGGTCGCGACGTCGCCCGACGACTCCGCGGACGGCGCAGCCGAGACGTTCATCGACTCGACGTACCCGCCGGCCGCGTCGGCCCGGTCACCGATCTCCCTGGCGGCGGCGGCCGGGTCTCCTGCTTCGAGGACGGTCGAACTGGTCGCGACGACCTCGCGCCCGGTGGCGGCGGTCGAGCCGTTCTCCTCCGCGCCACCGCCCCCGTCGCCCCCGAGGTCCCCGTTCGCTTCGGGTGCGACGGCACCGCCGGCACCCTCGTCGTACAGCCCCACGGATCCGCCCGCGCTGCTGCTCGCCCCCGTGCCGCTCAGAGCGGGTCCGACGAACCCGGCGACCACGATGACCGCGGCCGCGGCGCCCGTGAACCCCCAGGCGCGACGCCGCCGGCGCTGCGACTGCTCCGTCGAGCGCGAGACCTCGGCGCGGATGTCGGCGAACAGCGCGGCCTCGATGTCGTCCTGCCGCTCGGGTGTGAGCTCGGGGAGCTCGAGGTCGGGCCCTGTCATGATCCCTCCGCTCCGACGACGGCGCGCAGCTTCGTGCGCACCCGCGAGAGGCGGTTGCGGACGACCGCGTGCGAGATCCCGAGCTCCGCGGCGGCGGCGGCGTACGCGTAGCCTTCCGTCGCGCACAACCGGAAGATCTGCTGGTCGAGGGGGGAGAGGGTCCCGAGCTCCGCCATCACACGCTCGGCCAGGTCCCCGCCGATCACCTGATCCTCGACGTCGACGGTAGCCGGGAGCGTCTCCTCGACCGCCCCGGCGGTGTGCAGCCGGTCGCGGCGCTGCCGCCGCATCCGGTTCGCGCTCTGGAACCGGCAGATCGTGACGAGCCACGGCAGCAGCGATTCGCTGACGAGATCGAGCGTCGGCAGTCGCCGCCACGCGACCAGGAAGGTCTCCTGCATGACATCCTCCGCATCGGCCGTGTTCCCGAGGAGGCCATGGGCGAGCCAGTACACCGGCCTCGCGTAGGCGCGGTAAAGCTCGCGGAAGGCCTGCTGATCGCCACCCGCGGCGGCGGCCACCAGGTCCGCGTCACGCCTCGCGAGCGGGTCGGCCATGGCATCCTCGTTCGTTCTGTCGATGGGGGAGTGTCGCGTCGCGGGGGATCGTCTCAGGCACCTCAAAAGGTACTCTGGGGGACGCCCCCGCATGAAAGGCCCTCATGGAGCTCCCCCTCTGGTTCGAGGTCGGCTCGCTGGTCGTGCTGACGCTCATCCTCGTCGCCGACCTGCTTCTGATCATCAAGCGTCCGCACGTCCCCTCGACGAAGGAGTCGACGCTCTGGGTCGTCTTCTACGTGGCCCTCGCGCTCGTGTTCGCGCTGATCATGCTGGTCGTGACGGACGTCGACTACGCCGGTCAGTTCGTCGCCGGCTGGCTGACGGAGTACAGCCTGTCGATCGACAACCTGTTCGTATTCGTCCTCATCATGAGCCAGTTCTCCGTGCCGCGCGCGGCGCAGCAGAAGGTGCTGATGGTGGGCATCATCATCGCGCTGATCCTGCGCGGCATCTTCATCCTCCTCGGTGCCGCGATCATCGAGCAGTTCAGCTGGGTCTTCTACCTCTTCGGGCTCTTCCTCATCTACACGGCCTGGAAGCAGGCCTTCTCGAGTGAGGACGACGAGGACGAGCAGAAGAAAGAGAGTTTCGTCGTCCGCCTGCTCCGCCGTCGCATGTCGATCAGCGAGGAGTACGACGGCGCGAAGGTGCGTACCGTCATCGACGGCAAGAAGGTCTTCACGCCGATGATCATCGTGTTCGCCGCCCTCGGCATGACCGACCTGCTCTTCGCGATCGACTCGATCCCCGCGATCTTCGGCATCACGCAGAGCGCCTTCATCGTCTTCACCGCGAACATCTTCGCCCTGATGGGCCTGCGGCAGCTCTACTTCCTGCTCGGCGGTCTGCTCGACCGGCTGAAGTACCTGCACTTCGGCATCGCGTTCATCCTCGCCTTCATCGGCGTCAAGCTCGTCCTGCACGCGATGCACGAGAACGAGCTGCCGTTCATCAACGGCGGCGAGCACATCGAGTGGGCGCCCGAGATCTCCACGTGGGTGTCGCTCGGGGTGATCGTGGCCTCGATGGTCGTCGCGACCGTCGCCAGTCTCGTCGCTGCGCGTCGAGAGGGGCTGCGCGAGCCCGTTCCGGCGACGGGACCGACGCCCGTCGGCCACGCCGAGGACGTCGCCGCCGAGCAGGGCACGCCTTCGACCGTCGACCCCCGCCCGTCGCGGGAGGACTGAGGGGCGCCTCAGAACGGTCGCAGGTTCGCCCGGAGGGTCGGTTCGTACTCCCGGCGCAGGATGCCGCGGCGTCGCAGGATCGGGACGAGCTCGTCGAGCGTGCGGTGCACGGTCACGGGGTGCAGGTCGCCCCAGAGCAGCACGCCGTCGTTGCCCCACGCGCCGTACTCCTCGATGCGGTCGGCGAGCTCGTCGGCGGTCCCGACCCAGCCGGAGCCGTCGCTCAGACGGCCGAGGCGTGCGTGCGCCGCGAGGATCCGTCGCAGGGGTGCGTCGTCGTCGTGGTCGCCCACGAGTCGGCGGATGCTGCCGTGCGAGACGTGATCCCCGAAGATCCCCCGATCCAGGGGCCGGTCGAGGTCCAGGGTCGTCAGGTCCGTCTCGAGGTCGCTCGACTGCCGTTCCGCGATCCGTCGGAGCGTCGCTTCGTCCGGTTCGAGCGAGGCGGCGACGATCCGGTCCGCCTCCTCGGCGGAGGAGACCACGATCGGTTGGATGGCGAAGAGGATCGTGATGTCCTCGGCCAGCCGACCCGCCGCCACCGCGGCGTCGTGGATGCGGCTGCGGTAGCCGCGGACGGAGTCCTCGGTCATCGGCGCGAGAGCGAGCTGCACGTCGGAGTTCGCCCCGGCGAAGCCGAGGCCCCGCGGTGAGCCGCCCGGAGAGACGATGACGGGTTCCCCGTCGGTGAAGGGGATCGCGTTGAGGGGGCCGTCGAACGCGTAGTACTCACCGCGGTGGATCGTCGGTTCGAGCCGAGTCCCGTCCGCGTACCGACCGGCGGCGGGATCGGCGATGAGCGCTCCGTCGGGCCAGCTCCGCCAGAGCGCCCGTACCGCCGACATCCACTCCTCGGCGCGGTCGTACGCGGCGTCGTGACCGAGCTGCGGAGTGGTCGAGAAGTGGCGGGCGCTGCCGGTGTCGGTGACGACGTTGAGTCCGAGCCGGTGCCCACTGAGGTGCTGCAGCGTCGCGAACTGCCGGGCCGCCGTGTACGGGAGGGTTGCGGCGGGGTTCACCGTGGGCACGATCCCGATGCGTTCGGTCGCCGCGAACAGGTAGGGAGCCAGCAGCAGGGGGTCGAGCTTCGGACCGCCGAAGGCCTGGCGCACCCGCAGGTCGATCGTTTCGGCCGAACCCAGCGACGGCGCGTCCTCGATGATGAGCAGATCGAACCCCGCCTGCTCGAGGGTCCGGATGGCGTCCTGGTACAGCGCGGGGGAGGTCCAGTCGTACCCCCAGTCGAGGTACGGGTGGCCCCATCCGTGCGGGCCGAAGCCGCGCGCGAGGAACCACCCGAAGTGCTGCGGGCGGCTCATGCGAGCACCGCCGCATCGTCCCGGACGGCGGATGCCGCCGCCGCGAGCGCCTGGTCCAGGTCGGCCAGCAGGTCGTCGAGGTCCTCGATGCCGATGGACAGCCGCAGCGTTCCGGGGTGGATGCCCAGGGTCGCGTGCTCGGCGGGGGAGCGCCGGGCGTGGCTGGTCGTCGCCGGATGCAGCACGAGCGAGCGGACGTCGCCGAGGTGCGTCATGTGGGTGATCACCGAGACCGCTTCGACGAACGCCCGCGCAGCCGGCAGCCCGCCGCGGAGCGTGACGGTGAAGACCGAGCCGTACCCGCCGCGGAGGGAGGTCCGCGCGAGGTCGTGGGTGGGGTGCGAGGCGAGCCCGGCGTAGTCGACCGACGCCACCTCGGGGCGGTCGGCCAGCCACCCGGCGACGGCGAGCGCGTTCTCCGATTGGCGCTGCACGCGGAGGCTGAGCGTCTCGATGCCTTGACCGATGAGGAATGCGGTCAAGGGGGAGGGCGTCGGCCCGTACCGCGGTGCGACGCTCTCCCGCAGGTGGGCGATGCGCGCGCGCCCGCCGTAGCGCTCCCAGACGCTCGGCGTGCCCGCGCCGCTCCCGACGAGGTGCGGGAAGAGGTGGCCGGAACGGGAAGCGTCGAACCGTCCGTCGTCGACGATCACGCCGCCGAGCACGGCGCCCTGCCCGGCGAGGAACTTGCTCGCCGAGTGGACGACGATCGCGGCGCCGTGTTCGAGGGGACGCAGCAGATACGGCGTCGCGAACGTGTTGTCGACGATGAGGGGGATGCCGGCGGCGTCGCCGATCGCGGCGACCGCCGCGATGTCCAGGACGTCGTTACGGGCGTTGGCGATCGACTCGCCGAGGAGCACGCGCGTCTCCGGGCGGATCGCGCGGCGCCAGGCATCCGGGTCGTGGATGTCGTCGACGAAGGTCGTCTCGATCCCGAGTCGGGCCAGGTTGTCGACGAGCAGGCCGCGGGTGCCCTCGTAGATGTGCGTGGAGCTGACGATGTGCGATCCGGCGCTGACGAGCCCGAGCAACGCGACGGCGAGGGCGGCCTGTCCCGACGCGAGGAGGACCGCCTCGGCACCGCCCTCGAGCGACGCGAGCTTGCGCTCGACGGCGTCGACGGTGGGGTTGCCGGTGCGGGTGTACCCGTACCCGTCGCCGGCACCGAAGTGGGCGGCGGCGGCGTCGAACGAGTCGAAGGTGAAGCCTGCCGTGAGGTGGATCGGCAGGGCGCGCGGGGTCGCCGTCGCGGCATCCGTCCCCACGTGGACCTGTCGCGTCGTGAACCCTCCGGTGGTCCGCTCCGTCATCGTCGTCTCCTGTCCCTCAGGGCACACAGCGTGCCACGGGGCGCCGCGGAGCCACCGATCGTGAGACGCGGTGTTACGCCGCCGGCTCGTCTCGCCCCGTCCGGGCCGGTGGTAGTCTGGCGCGGTGCGGACCGCTCGACTCCTTATCGGCCGCGACGAGACCTCGCTCTGAGCCCTCTCTCGTCGCGGAGGCTGTCGCGGGCGCCATCCGACATCAGGAGACACCATGAGCATGATTCCCGACCGTCCGCGGACCCTCGCCGAGAAGGTGTGGGACGACCACCTCGTCGTGAAGGGTGAGGACGGCAGTCCCGACCTCATCTACATCGACCTCCACCTCGTCCACGAGGTGACCAGCCCGCAGGCCTTCGACGGTCTCCGCGCCGAAGGTCGCCCGGTGCGCCGCCTCGACCTCACGATCGCGACCGAGGACCACAACACCCCGACGCTCGAGATCGACAAGCCGATCGCCGATCTCACGAGCCGCACCCAGATCGAGACCCTGCGCCGCAACGCCGAGGAGTTCGGGGTGCGTCTGCACTCCCTGGGCGACAAGGAGCAGGGGATCGTCCACGTCGTCGGCCCGCAGCTGGGACTGACGATGCCGGGCATCACCGTCGTGTGCGGCGACTCGCACACCTCGACGCACGGTGCGTTCGGCGCCATGGCGTTCGGCATCGGCACGAGCGAGGTCGAGCACGTCCTGGCCACCCAGACCCTGCCGCTGAAGCCCTTCAAGACGATGGCCATCACCGTCGAGGGCATCCTCAAGCCGGGGGTCAGCGCGAAGGACATCATCCTGGCGATCATCGCCAAGATCGGGGCCAACGGCGGGCAGGGGTACGTCCTCGAGTTCCGCGGCTCCGCCATCCGTTCGCTCTCGATGGAGGGCCGGATGACGATGTGCAACATGTCCATCGAGGCCGGCGCCCGCGCGGGGATGATCGCGCCCGACGAGACGACGTTCGCCTACGTCAAGGACAAGCCGCACGCACCGCAGGGCGCGGACTGGGACGAGGCGGTCGCCTACTGGCGGACCCTGCCGTCCGACGAGGGAGCCGTGTACGACGCGGAGGTCTTCCTCGACGCCGACGAGCTCGAGCCGTTCGTCACCTGGGGCACCAACCCGGGTCAGGGCGTGACCCTGAGCGGTGTGGTCCCCGATCCGGCCGAGATGACCGATCCCAACGAGCGCGCCGCCGCGGAGCGCGCCCTCGAGTACATGGACCTGACCCCCGGGACCCCGCTGAAGGACGTGCAGGTGGATGCCGTCTTCATGGGCTCGTGCACGAACAGCCGCATCGAGGATCTCCGCCAGTTCGCGTCGATCGTCCGGGGCCGGACCAAGGCGGACGGGGTCCGCGTCATGGTGGTGCCCGGCTCGGCGCGCGTCCGGCTGGAGGCCGAGGCGGAGGGGCTCGACAAGGTCTTCACCGACTTCGGCGCCGAGTGGCGTTTCGCCGGATGCTCGATGTGCCTCGGGATGAACCCCGACCAGCTCGCCCCGGGGGAGCGGTGCGCCTCGACGAGCAACCGCAACTTCGAGGGACGCCAGGGCAAGGGCGGTCGCACGCACCTCGTCTCGCCCCAGGTCGCCGCCGCGACCGCCGTGCTCGGCCGCCTCGCGAGCCCGAGCGATCTCGACGCACTCGCACTCACGGAGGCCTGACATGGAGAAGTTCACCCGCCACACCGGTGTCGGCGTCCCGCTGAAGCGATCCGCGGTCGACACCGACCAGATCATCCCGGCCGTCTACCTGAAGCGCGTCACCAAGACCGGCTTCGACGACGCCCTGTTCGCCAACTGGCGGCAGGACCCCTCGTTCATCCTCAATCAGGACGCGTACCGGAACGGCTCCGTCCTCGTCGCCGGACCCGACTTCGGCACCGGGTCGAGCCGTGAGCACGCTGTGTGGGCTCTCCGCGATTACGGCTTCCAGGTGGTGCTGAGCACCAAGTTCGCCGACATCTTCCGCGGCAACGCCGGGAAGCAGGGACTCGTCACTGGTGTGGTCACCGAGGAGGTGCTCGAGGCGATCTGGGCGGCCCTCGAGGCGGAGCCGGGGCGCGAGGTGACCGTCGACCTCGAGACACGCACGGTGCAGGTCGGCGACGTCCAGGCCCCGTTCGACATCGACGATTACACTAGGTGGCGGCTTCTCGAAGGGCTCGACGACATCGGGCTCACCCTGCGCAGCGAAGACAAGATCGCGCAGTTCGAGGCGCGCCGCGAGGCGTGGCGGCCGCGGACGCTCCCCGTCCGCTGATCGGCCCGCGCCCCGCACAACGGGGCCGACCACGCTTCCTCGACACCAGTAATGAGGTCCCACCGATGAACACACTTCTCAGCGACTCCGCGTCGACTCCCGCCGGCGGCGGCAGCACCGGTCAGACGCTCCGGATCCGCGGCGGTCGACCGCTGCGCGGCCGCGTCGAGGTGAAGGGGGCGAAGAACCTCGCCACGAAGGCGATGGTCGCCGCCCTCCTGGGAGAGACGGCGAGCATCCTCCGGGACGTGCCGGACATCAGCGACGTCCACGTCGTCCGCTCACTCCTCGAGGTCCACGGCGTCCGCGTCGAGGACCTGGAGGACGGCGTCCTCCGACTCGACCCGAGCGGTGCCGTCTCGGCGCACATGGAGGAGATCGACGCGCACGCGGGGGCCTCCCGCATCCCGATCCTGTTCTGCGGTCCGCTGCTGCACCTCCTCGGCCAGGCCTTCATCCCCGACCTGGGCGGATGCCGCATCGGCGACCGTCCGATCGACTTCCACCTCGACGCCCTCCGCTCATTCGGTGCCATCGTCGACAAGCTGCCCAGCGGCATCCGCCTCTCGGCTCCCGACGGCCTGCACGGCGCGAACATCGAGCTGCCCTACCCGAGCGTCGGTGCGACCGAGCAGGTGCTCCTGACCGCGGTTCGCGCCAAGGGCACGACGGAGCTGCGCAACGCCGCCATCGAGCCCGAGATCATGGACCTGATCGCCGTCCTCCAGAAGATGGGCGCGATCATCTCCTACGAGCCCAACCGGGTCATCTTCATCGAGGGCGTCGAGTCGCTGCGCGGGTACGACCACCGCAGCATCTTCGACCGGAACGAGGCGGCGTCCTGGGCGGCGGCCGCCCTCGCGACCGACGGCGACATCTTCGTCGGCGGAGCCAAGCAGCAGGAGATGCTGACGTTCCTCAACGTCTTCCGCAAGGTGGGCGGCGACTTCGACATCGCCGAGGACGGCATCCGCTTCCGTCGCGGCGGCCCGCTGAAGCCCGTCATGGTCGAAACCGACGTGCACCCCGGCTTCATGACCGACTGGCAGCAGCCCCTGATCGTGGCGCTCACGCAGGCCGAGGGCGAGTCCGTCGTCCACGAGACGGTGTACGAGAACCGTCTCGGCTTCACGCGTGCCCTCGTCCAGATGGGCGCCGACATCGTGGTGCACCCCGACGGCATCGCGAGCTCCGCCCGCCGCGTGCCGCGTCGGGCGCTCGAGCAGGCGGCCGTCATCAACGGCCCGACCCCGCTGCGCGGCGCCGACGTCGTCGTGCCCGACCTCCGCGGCGGGTACTCCTACGTCATCGCCGCCCTGGCGGCCGAGGGCGAGTCGACCGTGCGCAACATCGGGATCATCCGTCGTGGCTACGAGAAGTTCCTCGAGAAGCTGACCGATCTCGGCGCCGACTTCGACGTCACGGAGTGAGCGCGGTGGCTCCTCGTCGCCGCGCCTCCCCGGAGAAGACCCGCCCGAGCGTCTTCTGGCCGGCGGCGATGATCGTCGTACCCGCGACCGGCTGGTTCGCGAAGATCGAGATCGAGGGTGGCGAACACCTTCCCCGCGAGGGCTCCTACATCCTCGCGCCCAACCACTACAGCGAGTTCGATCCGGTGATCCTCGCCGTCGCGACATGGCGGCTCGGCCGTGCCCCGCGCTTCATGGCCAAGGAGAGCCTGTTCCACGTTCCCGTTCTCGGGTGGCTGCTGCGGGCGACGGGGATGGTGCCGGTGGCCCGGGCATCCACCTCCGCCGCGGCGAAACAGACCCTCGCGCAGTCGAACGCCCTGGTGGCGGCGCAGCGCGGCGTCATCGTCTACCCGGAGGGGTCGCTCACGCGCGACCCCGACATGTGGCCGATGCGCGGCAAGACCGGCGCCGTCCGGCTCGCGCTGTCCGCGCCCGAACCGCTGCCGGTCATCCCCGTGGCGACGTGGGGCGTGCAGGAGATCCTGCCGCGGTACGGTCGCCTGCGCCTGTGGCCGCCGCGTCGCCGCGTCCGCGTTCTGCTGGGTCCGCCGGTCGACCTGTCCGCCTTCACCGACACGACGCCGGGGACGCTCGCTGCAGCGACGGATGCCGTCATGCGCGACATCTCGATCCTGCTGGGACGCCTGCGCGGCGTCCAGCCTCCCGCCGAGCGGTGGAACCCGGCCCAGCACGGTCAGAAGGAGACGGGTCGCCTTGACTCCTAGGGAAGCGTCGCGCCGCGAGGCACCGGCGCCCCGCGTCGCCGTGCTCGGTTCCGGCAGCTGGGGGACGACCTTCGGCAAGGTGCTCGCCGACGGCGGCGCGGACGTCGTCATGTGGGCCCGCCGCGCCGAGCTCGCCCACGAGATCCGCGAGGGCAAGCGCAACTCGCAGTACCTGCCCGGCATCAACCTGCCGCGCGGGCTGTCGGCCACCCACCACCTCGCCGAGGCGCTGGACGGTGCGACGCAGGTCTACATCGCGATTTCGAGTCAGGCGCTCCGTCAGAACCTGAAGGGCGTCCGGCCTCTGCTCGCGACGAACGACGCACCGATCGTGTCGCTCATGAAGGGCGTGGAGAAGAAGACCGGGCTCCGGATGAGTCAGGTCCTCGAGCAGGAGCTCCACTGCGATCCCGCGCGCATCGCCGTGGCATCCGGACCCAACCTCGCCCTCGAGATCGCACGCGAACAGCCGACGGCAGCCGTCATCTCCTCGTCGAGCCAGGAGACCGCCGAAGCCGTCGCCCGCATCTCGCGTAACCGCTACTTCCGCACCTTCGTGAACACCGACGTCATCGGGACCGAGTTCGGCGGCGTGCTGAAGAACCTCATCGCCGTCGCTATCGGCATCGTCGACGGGGTCGGCTACGGCGAGAACACCAAGGCGTCGATCATCACGCGCGGTCTTGTCGAGATGACCGACTTCGCCGTCGCGCAGGGCGCGCAGCCCGAGACCCTGCAGGGCCTCGCCGGTCTCGGTGACCTCATCGCGACGTGCCAGTCCCCGCTGAGCCGCAACAACACGGCGGGCCGGCTGCTCGGCCAGGGGTACAGCTTCACCGAGGTCGTCAAGCAGATGGACCAGACGGCCGAGGGGCTCGCGTCGGTGGCACCGGTGCTGCAGTTGGCCCGCGAGGCCGGCGTCCACATGCCGATCGTCGAGCAGGTCAAGATGGTCCTCGACGGCACGATGAATCCGCGCGACATCGCACCGCATCTCACGACGGATGACGACGAGCCCACCGAGGAGAGGACTCAGAATGGTTCAGGCGGCAGTGGTTCTGCTCTTCGGCGGGCGTTCCAGCGAGCACTCGATCAGTTCCGCCACGGCGGGGGGCGTCCTCCGCGCGATTGACCGCGAGCGCTACCGGGTCATCCCGGTCGGGATCACCCGCGAGGGTGCGTACGTCCTCGAGGACGACGATCCCGACAAGTTCGCCCTGAACGCCGATCGGCTGCCGGAGGTCGTCGACAACGGCACCCGCATCGTATGGCCGGAGTCGACCGTCGAGCGCGAGCTCTCGGTCCGTCGCCCGGACGGGACCGTCGAGTCCCTGGGCGACATCGACGTCGTCTTCCCGATCCTGCACGGCCGCTTCGGCGAGGACGGCACGGTGCAGGGGTTCCTCGAGCTCCTGGACCTGCCGTACGTCGGTGCGGGCCTGCTGATGTCCGCCATCGGCATGGACAAGCACACCACCAAGAGCATCCTTCAGGCGGCCGGTGTGCCCGTCGTCCCGTGGGTCACGGTGACGCGGGCGGTCCTCGAGCGCGACGGTGACCTCTGGCGTCGCCGCATCCGCGGCCTCGGACTGCCGGTGTTCGTCAAGCCCGCGCGTGCGGGATCGAGTGTCGGGGTGTCCAAGGTCTCCGACTGGGACGAACTGGATGCCGCGCTCGAGACCGCCTTCGCGGAGGACTCGAGCGTGCTCGTCGAGCAGGCCGTCACCGGCCGCGAGATCGAGTGCGGCGTGCTGCAGGGGCGCGACGGCGGCGACCCGCGAGTCAGCGTCGCCGGCGAGATCGTCGTGAGCGGGCGGGACTTCTACGACTTCGAGGCGAAGTACCTCGGCGCCCCCGGCATCGACCTCGTCTGCCCCGCGGAGCTCCACGACGGCGAACTCCGCGAGATGCAGCGGATCGCCGCCCGTGCGTTCGAGGCGGTCGGAGGGCAGGGACTGTCGCGGGTCGACTTCTTCTACACCGGCACCGAGTTCTTCGTGAACGAAGTGAACACGATGCCGGGGTTCACGCCGATCTCGATGTTCCCGACCTGCTGGATCGAGAGCGGACTGAGCTATCCCGAGCTCATCACCGAGCTGATCGAATTGGCGCGCTGATCCGCCTCAGGGGACGACGTCGGATGCCGCGACGCACTGTCCCGTGGTCTCGAACCGCTTCGTGATGAGGCGGCTGACGGCGCTCACCGGACCGCTCGAGCTGACCTCGTCGTAGTCGATGATGAGCTGGATCGCCGGTTCGCGGCCGTAGGTCGTGATGCGGTAGAGCGGTGCCCGCGAGTCGTCGACGACCCAGTCGACACCGTCGACCGTCACGCAGGGAAGCTCCGACGGACCGAGGGGCGGGACCCCGCACGCGAGCTGCACGGTCGTGGGGTCGCCCCAGGCGGCGGTCGACTGCGCGTCGGTCCAGCGCCGCGGCTGGTCGCCCAGGTCGTCGGGCAGCCGCACCATGACCTCCGCGCAGCGCGGGTCGTCGGCTCCAGGGGCGGCCTCGACCGCCACCGTCGACGAGCACCCCGACAGTGCCGCGACACCGGCGACGAGGATGGCGAGCGCGACGGTCGAGCGGGTCCGGGGCATCGCTCCAGGCTACCGTGGAGCCATGGGTGAGCTTCGTGTGCGCGACGTCTCCGAGGCGGAGCTGCTGCGCCGCATCCTGCGCGTCCTCGGACCGCTTTCGCGCGCCGAGGTGGGCCCCGGTGACGACGCCACGGTCCTGGCCGTCCCGGGCGGCCGCGTCGTGGCGACGACCGACACCCTCGTCCACGGTCCCGACTTCCGATTGGCGTGGACGTCGCCGCGGGACCTCGGATACAAGGCCGCCGCCGTCAACCTCGCCGACGTCGCCGCGATGGGCGCGCGTCCCACGGCTCTGCTCGTCGCCCTGGCCCTGCCGGACTCCCTCCCGGCCGCCTTCGTCGACGACCTCGCGACAGGGTTCCGCGACGCGCTCGACGAGCTGGCACCCGGGTGCGCCGTCGAGGGCGGGGACCTGACTGTGTCCGACACCCTCACCGTCGCCGTCACCGCCCTGGGCGTCCTGGACGGCGTCTCGCCCGTGCTCCGCTCCGGAGCGCGGCCGGGTGACGACGTCGCCGTCGCGGGCGGCCTCGGCGCGGCGGCCCGCGGCCTCCGCCTGCTGTTCACCCGCTTCCGCGACGACGAGGGACGCCCGGTCGCCGTCGACCTCGCTGTCCTCACCGAGCAGGAGCGGCGGGACCTCTCGGCTCAGCTCCGGCCGCAGCCGCCGGTGCGGCTGGGGCTCGCTGCCGCGCGGGCCGGCGCGACCGCCCTCATGGACGTCTCGGACGGCCTCGTCCTCGACGCGACCCGACTGGCGGACGCCTCCGAGGTGACGCTCCTCATCGAGGCGGACCTCGAGGACGACGCGCTCTCCGGCGGCGAGGACCACGCGCTGCTCGCGTGCTTCCCGGCCGGCACCGCGCCTGCCGGCTTCACCGTGATCGGTCGTGTTGCGCAGCGGCGGGAGGTGCCCGTCCTGATCCGGGGCGTCGCGCCGGACGGCCGCGGCGGGTGGGATCCCTATTCGGACTGGGATGCGGTGCTCGGCTGACCCGAGCGAGCGAGCCACCACAGCGTCGTGTCGCCGTACTTCTTGCTGCGGTCGACGACGAGACCGTCGGGCAGGAGCGGTTCGCCGGAGCGCGTCGCGCGTTCGACGACGACCGTCGCGGCGGGGGTGAGCCGCGGCACGAGCAGCCCGAGCGTCGCCGAGACCTCGGCATCCGTCATGTCGTAGGGCGGGTCGACGAACACGAGGTCGAACGCGGGTCCGCCGGCCCGCAGGAACGTGTCGGCGGCGGACCGGTGCACGGTCAGCCGGCGCCCCGGGAGGCTGGGCCCCACGGCGCGGACGTTGCGGTCGATGACGGATGCCGCGCGCGGCGCGCGCTCGACGAGGTCCGCCGACGCGGCCCCGCGGCTCACCGCCTCGAGACCCAGCGCTCCCGACCCCGCGTACAGGTCGAGCACGGCTGCCCCCGCGAGCAGGTCGCCGGCGTCGAGGGCGCCGAAGAGCGACTCGCGCACGCGCTCGCTCGTCGGCCGCGTGCCGGCGCTCGGCACGACCAAGGGCAGTGAGCCGGCGTCTCCCGCGATGATCCTCGTCACCCCGCCACGATAGCGGCGTCCGCGCCCGCTCCTAGACTCGAGGCATGCCGTCGTACTCGCTCGCCACACCGCTCGCCGAGGCGGTCGGCGACACCCTGGCGAAGGGGCTGCGTCGAGCGTTCCAGATGACCACGGTGGGCGACCTGATGGCGCACTACCCGCGACGCTTCGCGAGCCGCGGCCAGTTGACACCGATCGCCCAACTCCCGGTCGGCGAGCTGGTGACGATCGTCGCCGAGGTGCTCTCGGCGACGACACGGCAGATGCGCGGTCGGCGCGGCGAGATCGTCGAGGTCCTGATCGGCGACGGCAACGGCAGGATGTCCCTGACGTTCTTCGGGCAGTCGTGGCGGGTGAAGGACCTGCGTGCCGGGCGCCAGGGGATCTTCTCGGGCAAGGTGGGGGAGTACCGGGGGCAGAAGCAGCTGACGCATCCCGACTACGAGCTCTTCGACGACGAGGGCACGGCCCGGCTGAGCGCCGAGGCATGGCACAACGTCCCCATCCCGATCTACCCGGCCGCGAGCACGTTCTCCAGCTGGCAGGTCAAACGCTGCGTCGACCAGGTGCTGACCGGGCTCGGCGAGGTGCCCGAACCTCTCCCCGATGCCTTCCGCGCCGCGCAGGGCCTGCTCGATGCCCGGACGGCGCTCGTGCGCATGCACGCACCGGAGTCCTTCGACCAGATCGGTCCGGCGCGCGAGACCCTGCGGATGCACGAGGCGTTCGTCCTGCAGGCGGCGCTCCTGCAGCAGCGGCAGTTCGTGCGCATGATGTCGGCGACCGCGCGCCCTGCGGGCGACCTCCTCGAGCGTTTCGATGCCGCGCTGCCCTTCGAGCGCACCCCCGATCAGCTCACAGTGGGCGACCGCATCGCGGCGGACCTCGTCGGCGAGTGGCCGATGAACCGGCTCGTGCAGGGGGAGGTCGGCTCCGGCAAGACGCTCGTCGCGCTCCGCGCCATGCTCCAGGTCGCCCAGTCGGGCGGCCAGTCCGCGCTCATCGCCCCCACCGAGGTGCTGGCGGCGCAGCACGTCCGCTCGATGGCCCGCATGCTCGGACCCGCGCTCGCACCGGAACTGATGCCGACACTCCTCACGGGTCAGCAACCCGCCGCGGAACGCCGTCGCGCCGCCCTGCGGGTCGCGTCGGGCCAGGCGCGCATCGTCGTCGGGACGCACGCGCTCCTCAGCGAGTCGACCACGTTCGCCGACCTGGGTCTCGTCGTCGTCGACGAGCAGCACCGGTTCGGCGTCGATCAGCGCGAGACCCTCCGTGCGAAGGGGAGTTCGCCGCACGTCCTCGTGCTCACGGCGACGCCCATCCCTCGCACCGTCGCGATGACGGTGTTCGGCGACCTCGACGTCTCGACGATCCGGACGATGCCGGGCGGCCGGGCGGGCATCTCGACCTTCGTCGCGCCGGTGGGGGAGAAGCCGGGCTGGTTCGCGCGCGTCTGGGAGCGCGTGGCCGAGGAGGTGCGGCTCGGACGGCAGGCCTTCGTCGTGTGTCCTGCGATCGACGCGTCGACCGAGACCGACGAGGACGAACCCGTCGAGGAGGCCGAGCCCGGCCGCACCCGCTGGGGCGTCCTGCAGGCGGAGGCGCTCCTCGAGAGCCACCCGGACTACCGCGACATCCGCGTCCAGATGCTGCACGGCAAGATGCCCGCCGATGAGAAGGATGCCGTGATGCAGGCGTTCGCCCGCGGCAACATCGACGTGCTCGTCGCGACCACCGTGGTCGAGGTCGGCGTCGACGTCCCCAACGCGTCCACCATGGTCATCCTCGAAGCCGACCGCTTCGGGGTGTCCCAGCTGCACCAGCTCCGCGGTCGCGTCGGCCGCGGTGCGGTCCCCGGGCTCTGCATCCTCGTCACCGAGGCCGATCCCTACACCCCGGCCCGCGCTCGCGTGGAGGCGGTCGCGGCGACGACGGACGGTTTCGAACTCGCCGAGGTCGACCTCGACCTGCGGGGCGAGGGGGACGTGCTGGGCGATGCGCAGTCGGGCGTCCGCTCGTCCCTGCGACTGCTGCGTGTCGTGGCGGATGCAGATCTGATCGCCACCGCCCGCGCCGAGGCCGAGCGTCTTCTCGCGGAGGACCCGGCCTTGGATCGCCACCCGGGCCTCGCTGCGGCCATCTCCGGGCGCGTGAGTCACCGCGAGCGCGCCGCCCTCGCGAAGAACTGACCCGCTCCACGTCGTGTCGCATCGTTAGGCTCGTCGATATGAACAACCGGATCGCCGTCGTGCCCGGCTCCTTCGACCCGCCGACGCTCGGCCACCTCGATGTGATCCGACGCGCGGCCGCCCTCTACGACCAGCTGCACGTCCTCGTGGTCCACAACCCGGGGAAAGAGGCGATGCTCCCGATCGCGCAGCGACTGACGCTGCTCGAGCAGTCCATCGCCGAGAGCGACATCGAGGGTGATGTCGTTGTGGCGGCATGGAGCGTCGGGCTGCTCGTCGATTACGCGACGGACGTGGACGCGGGGGTGCTCGTGAAGGGGATCCGTTCGCAGGTGGATGTCGCCTACGAGACGCCCATGGCGATCGTGAACCGCCACCTCGCCCACGTGGAGACCGTGTTCCTGCTGCCCGATCCCGCGCACGCGCTCGTCTCGAGCTCGCTCGTGCGCCAGGTGGCCTCGCTCGGCGGTGACGTGTCCCCGTTCGTCCCGGCTCCGGTCGCGCGATTCCTCGACACGGGAGCCCACCCCGCCTGATCCGGCCCGCCGGCGTCCGCGCACGCGTACGATGGACGACCGTGGTCAGAAAGCGTGTGAGCGGTCCGTTCGTCCTCCCCGTCCGCGACATCGTCCGGGCTCCCGGTGAGATGCGCGAGTTCGAACTGCGGGTCCCCGCTCCGGAGAAATGGGGAGAGGGCCTCGCGTTCGTCCGCGCCGGGGAAGAGGTCGAGGTCGACGTCCGTCTCGAGTCGGTGCACGAGGGCATCCTGGTCACCGCCGAGATCGCCACGACCTACGACGGCCAGTGCAGCCGTTGCCTCGTGGACCTGACACACCCCCTCGAAGTCGAGTTTCAGGAGCTCTTCGGGTATTCTGGGGATGAAGCGACTGACTTCGAGGTTCAAGACGACCACGTGGATCTTGAAACTCCTGTCAGGGATGCGATCGTCCTGTCGCTTCCGTTCCAGCCGGTGTGTCAGCCGGATTGCCCCGGACTAGATCCGTCCACGGGCGAGAGGCTGACCGGAGCACCGGTCCCGGAGACTCAGATCGACCCGCGCTGGAATGCGCTGGCCGCCTTGTCGGCCCGAACCCCAGACCACGACGACGAGGCCACGCGCCCCGACGCCGACGACACAGAGAAGAGCTGACCATGGCAGGTAACCCCCCGAAGCGGAAGGTCTCCCGCTCCAACACCCGTTCGCGCCGCGCGCAGTGGAAGGCCGAGGCCCCCACGCTCGTCAAGACCATCGAGAACGGCAAGGTCGTCTACAGCCGTCCCCACCAGGCGAAGGTCGTCACCGA
The DNA here is from genome assembly GCF_031932225.1 of Microbacterium gawkjiense. Lineage (NCBI taxonomy): Bacteria > Bacillati > Actinomycetota > Actinomycetes > Micrococcales > Microbacteriaceae > Microbacterium > Microbacterium gawkjiense. The sequence goes on along the minus strand of NZ_JAUZVV010000002.1, from coordinate 518,792 downwards.
CTCGCAGGGCACGGAGCTGTTCCTCGAGTACAAGGGCCGCAAGGTCGCCGACATCTGATCGTCGCGTCGTGACGGACGCCGCCACCGATCACTCGGTGCTCACACACAAGCTCGGGGTCGAGATCGACCCCGAGCTTGTGTCGCTTGCGTTGACCCATCGTTCGTACGCGTACGAGCACGGCGGTATCGCGCACAACGAGCGTCTCGAGTTCCTCGGCGACTCGATCCTCGGCATGGCCGTCACCGTCCACCTCTATCGGACGCACCCCGACCTGGATGAGGGATCCCTCGCCAAGCGGCGGGCGAGCGTCGTCTCGACCGTCGCTCTCGCGGAGGTCGCCCGCGGCATGGGCCTCGGTGCCCACCTGCGGCTAGGCCGGGGCGAGGACCAGACAGGCGGGCGCGACAAGGATTCGATCCTCGCCGACACCACCGAGGCGCTCATCGGGGCCGCCTACCTGTCCGCCGGGATCGAAGCGGCGACCGCTCTCGTCCTGCGACTGGTGTCCCCGTTGATGGCGGATCCCGAGCGGTACGGCGCCGCGATGGACCCGAAGACGAGCCTGCAGGAACTCGCCGCACGCCTGGGCTATGCGGCACCGACGTACAGCGTCGAGGCGGCGGGACCCGATCACCACCGGGTGTTCACGGCGACGGTGGCCGTCGGCGAGGTCGCGCGGACCGGCGGCGGTTCGAGCAAGAAGCAGGCTGAGATGGCGGCAGCGCTCTCGGTCTGGCGCGAACTCTCCGCGCGGGCCTGAGTCCCGTGCCCGAACTGCCCGAAGTCGAGGTCGTGCGCGCCGGTCTCGTCCCCGCCCTCGCCGGCGCTCGCCTCGACGCCGTCACCGTTCTGGACGCCCGCTCCCTCACCCGTCACCCGGGCGACGCACGCGACTTCGAAGCGCGGCTGACGGGTCGGCGCGTCGACGCCGTGGTCCGCCGCGGCAAGTTCCTCTGGATGCCGCTAGCGGATGCCGGTGCGGAACCGATCGAGGCCATCGTCGGTCACCTCGGGATGAGCGGGCAGATGCTGCTGCGCGAGCCCGGCACACCGACACTCCGCCACGAGCGGATCCGCTTCGATGTGCGGCATCCGACCCACGGTGAGATTGCGATGGTCTTCGTGGACCAGCGGACCTTCGGCTCCCTGGCGATCGATCGGCTCGAGCGCACTCCCGACGGTGCCGCGGCAGGACGGGGGAGCGACATCCCGCTCGTCCCCACGCAGGTGGCGCACATCGCACGGGATCCGCTGGACCCCGCGTTCGACGATCGCGCGTTCCGGACCGCGCTCGGGCGGACGCGCTCCGCAGTGAAGCGTGCACTGCTCGATCAGACCGTCGTCAGCGGAATCGGGAACATCTACGCCGACGAGGCGCTATGGGCCGCGCGGCTGCATCCGGAACGCCCCGCGAACGAGCTCCCGACGCGCGCAGTCACCCGCCTGCTCGGCGAGGTCCGGGCCGTGCTGGACCGGGCCCTCGCCGAGGGCGGGACGAGCTTCGACGCGCAGTACGTGAACGTCAACGGACAGGCGGGATACTTCGCCCATTCCCTGAACGCCTACGGGCGGACGGGTCAGCCCTGCCCGCGCTGCGGCACGCCGATCGTGCGGGTGAGCTTCACCAACCGATCGAGTCACTACTGCCCGCGGTGTCAGCGACGCTGATCAGTCGAGGACCTTCTTCCAGGCGCCGATGTACGCCGCCGGCTCGAAGCCGATCGTCTCGTTGATGCTGAGCATCGGACGGTTCTCCTCGGCGTTCCAGGTGACGATGCGGGAGGACCGGGGCATGACCTCGCGCCACCGGAGGATGCCCGCGCACTTCACCAGCTGCCCGAGGCGATGCCCCCGATGCTCACGGAGCACAAGGGTGTCCATCTGCTGCGTCGCCGCGGTCGGGTCGACGCCGGAGCAGAGCTCGTTGAACGCGACGACCGTGCCGGTCGCCTCATGGACGGCCACCGTGACGAGCACCGTCTGTCCGCCGTCGACGAAGCGGGCGTCGTGGCGCGCGAGGCGCTCGACGTCCCAGGTCTCCTCGTCGATCTCGAGCCCCGCCGCCGGGGCGTCCGTCGACATCCGGGACTTCGCCCAGGCGAAGCTCTCGCGGTAGGCCTCGGGAGTCGGGAGCATCCACTGCTCCACGCGGTAACCGTCGGCATGCGATCGGGCATCGGCGAGGAGGTCTCGCACGCTCGGAAGTGCGGGTTCGATCTCGAGCACGCTCTTCCGGTCGACCTGTTCGAGCGTGTACCCGTGGCGTCGGAAGTAGCGCGCAGGACGGTCCAGCGGGATCTCCCCGTAGCCCGTCGGAGCGGCGAGCCGTTCCGAGGTCGCACCGGCGTCGGGCTCGGGATGCTCGGCCCATGCCTGCAGGACGGTGCGTCCCGCGTCACGGGCGGTGCCCTCGACGACGGCGTGAAGCGCACCGCCGATGCCCCTGCCCTGGACCCGCTCGAGGAGTTCGACGGTCCAGTAGGCGACCTGCGACCCCTCCTCAGCGGGGAGGTCGACGATGACGCGCCCCACCACCTGGTCCTCGACCAGAACGATCCAGCTGCGCTTGTCGTTGTCCGGGTCGGGTTGGAAGTGGGGGAGCAGTTGGGCCGGTGTCACGGCTTCATCGTCGTTGTCGCTGATCTCGCGGTAGATCTCGTTCCGGACGTCGACCATGGCGACGAAATCGGCGGCATCCGAGGCATCGACGCTGGCCGGTACGACGAGGGGGCGCAGTTCGAAGGGGACTGACGTGGTCATGAGGGACTCTTCTCTGAGAGGTGAGGGGGCCGCGAGCGGGTCGCGGCCCCCGGGGTGTCATCGACGCGGAGCGAGGAGCGCACGACGGCGTTCCCACTCGGCTTCCCGCGCCTCGCGAGCGAGACGCTGGGCACGGCGGGCATGGAGGGCCTCGCGATCGGGGCCGGGGCGCGTGCTCCACAGGAGCAGCGCGACGGCCAGTCGCAGGGCGATCCGGTCGAGGAACGTCTGACGGGCGGAGGTGCCCGTCGAGGTGGGATGCTGCAGCGCGGCGAGGACCGCCGAAGTGCGCTGCGGCGCGGTGAGGGTGGACATGAGTGATCTCATTTCGGAAGGGATGGATGCCGCGGAGCGCGGCGGAGGATCGTGCCGCAGCACGAGAGGACGGGGGGACGCACGGGCACAGAGGCCCGGCATCCGGGAGGGGACGGACGGAGTCCGCCCTCAGGGCGTGGGAGAGTTCACCGTCCGAGGACGGGATCCGGGACGGCTGTCAGTGGCCGGAACGGATGCGGTCTGCCACCGCGGCGTCGAAGGAGACGGTCCCCAGCGCGCACGGGAACGCGGTGGACGCGATTCCGGTGGGTGTCATTTCGATGATCATGTCAGGGGACCTCCTTTCTCAGACTTCTGACGCGAGCACTGACACTAGACCCGGCCCGCGCGCGGCGTCAAGTGGGAAACGGGATTCGTCCGCTAGCGTGGACGGGACGACGACCCGGAGGACCCGCATGCACCTGAAGAGCGTGACGCTCAAGGGGTTCAAATCCTTCGCGCAGCCGACGACCTTCGCCCTCGAGCCCGGCGTCACGTGCATCGTCGGTCCCAACGGATCGGGCAAGTCGAACGTCGTCGACGCCCTCGCCTGGGTGATGGGCGAGCAGGGGGCGAAGACCCTCCGCGGCGGCAAGATGGAGGACGTCATCTTCGCCGGCACCGCGACGCGGGGTCCCCTCGGTCGCGCGGAGGTGCAGCTGACGATCGACAACGCAGACGGCGCGCTGCCGATCGAGTACAGCGAGGTCACGATCAGCCGGACCCTGTTCCGCAACGGGTCGAGCGAGTACGCGATCAACGGCGAGACCTGTCGGCTCCTCGACGTCCAGGAGTTGCTGAGCGATTCCGGGCTCGGGCGTGAGATGCACGTCATCGTGGGTCAGGGGCGACTCGACACCGTGCTGCAGGCGAGTCCCGAGGATCGGCGCGGCTTCATCGAGGAGGCCGCCGGCATCCTCAAGCACCGTCGCCGCAAGGAGAAGACGCTCCGCAAGCTCGAGGCGATGGAGGCGAACCTCACGCGGCTGAGCGACCTGGCCGGCGAGCTGCGGCGTCAGTTGAAGCCGCTCGGCAAGCAGGCCGAGGTCGCGCGCGAGGCGGCCACGATCGCCGCGGTCGTGCGCGACGCGAAGGCGCGCCTCTACGCCGATGAGATGTCGCGCCTCCGAGCGGAGCTGGCGGATCACGCCCGAGCCGAGCACGAGCGTCACGCCGAGCGGCTGGTCCTGCAGGACCGCGCTGACGGCTTGCGTCGCCGCATCGACGAGCTCGAGAACGATCAGCGCGCCGAGGCGGTCGATCGGGCGCGCGCCGTCACGTTCGAACTCGGCCGTGTCCAGGAGCGGCTGCGCGGGCTGTACTCGCTCGCCGGCCAGCGACTGTCGCTGCTCGACGACGACGGCGACCAGCCGGACACCGGGACCACCGTCACCCAGGCCGTCATCGACGACGCACGTCGGGAGATCGACGAGATCGCGTCGGGTCTCGGTGCCGCGCAGGATGCCGCCGCCGCCGCCGCGCGCGACGTCATCCGGGCGCGCGCCGAGCTCGATGCGCTCGACACCGACATCGCCGCGCAGAGTGCGCTGGTCTCCGAGCACGACATGCGGCTCGCCTCACTGAGAGGACGAGCCGAGGCAGCCGGGTCGAAGGCGGAGGCGCTTCGGCTGGCGGTGGAGAGGCAGCAGCGCGCCCTCGATGCAGCCGAGGAGCGTCGCGCCGACGCCGAAGGCGCGCTGGCGGCGATCGAACCGGCGACCGAGGGCCCCGCGGACGCCGCCGGGGAATACTCGGCCGCGTACGAACGCGCGCAGCGAGAGGCATCCGAAGCCGAATCCGAGGTGGGGTCGATACGCGACCGGTTGCACGCGGCGGAGCGGGAGCGCGAGTCGCTGCTCGCGGAGACGGCGGCCCTCGGCCGCGCCCTCGACATCCGCAACGCCGCCGCGGCGGTCGTCGATCGGGGTGGCGACGGCATCCGTGGCATCGTCAGCGATGCGATCCGCGTCTCGGCCGGCTATGAAGCGGCGATCGCCGCGGCACTCGGCGCCCTCGCCGAGGGGGTCCTCGTCGACGACTTCGAGGCCGCACGCGCGGTCATCGCGACGGTGCGCGAGCACGATCTGGGTTCGATCGACGTCGCCTTGGCCGACGGTCCTGCGGCTCCTCGCAGGACGCCCCTCGGAGCGGGGGTGACGTGGGCGGTCGATGTCGTCGAGGCGCCGGCGGGCCTCCGCGCCGTGCTCGCGGGTGTCGCGATCGCGGAGGATCTGGATGCGGCCCACGCTGCCGCGATGTCGGCCGCCGACGCGGGGGAGAGGGTCGTGGTGGTGACGCGCGCGGGCGAGACCGTGACGCCGAGCACGGTCCGTGCCGGTTCCGGGCAGTCGCGCTCACGTCTCGAGCTCGCCGCCGAGCGCGACGCGGCCCGTGTCCGTCTCGACGAGGTGACGGTGGTCGCGGATACCCTGCGTGAAGCGCTGACCGACGCGCAGGCTGCCTGGGATACGGCGCGCCAGCGTACCCGTGACGCCCTCGCCGCGCTGCGCGAGCACGACTCCGCTCTCGCGGCCCACGCGGAACAGCTCAACCGTGCGACCGTGCGTCTGGAATCCGCGGTGGCCGAGTGCGACCGGCTACGCGCCGGCCTCGCTCAGGCCGAGTCGGCGGCTCGGGATGCCGAGAACGCGGCACGGGCCGCGACGGAGGCCTTCAGCGCCGCCGAGGAGATGCCGCGTCCGATCCTGGATGCGTCCGCCCGGGACGGTCTGCTCGATGCGCTCGAGTCGGCTCGGGCGCGCGAGATGGACACACGCCTCGACGTCGAAACGCTCCGGGAACGGGTGCGTGCCGCCGAGAGCCGCGTGGTGCAACTCGAACGTCAACGCGAGAAGGAGCGCGCAGCCGCCGAGGCGGCCGCCCGTCGAGCCGTGATCCGACGCGCGCAGCGGGCGATCGCATCCGAGGTCGTCGGTGCGCTGCCGCCCGTCCTCGACTCGATCGACCGGTCGACGGCGCAGGCGCGGGTCGAGCTGGAACGCGCGGAGCAGACGCGGACGGCGCTGACGGCCGAGTTGGCCGAGCTTCGGAAGGAGGATGCGGCGGCCCGCGAGAGGCTGAATCGCCTCACCGAGTCGGTGCACGGCCTCGAATTGCAGATGCACGAGAAGCGGCTGCATGTGCAGAGCCTCCTCGACCGGGTGCAGTCCGAGCTCGGCCTCTCCGAGGATATTCTCCTCGCGGAATATGGTCCCGACGCCCCCGTCCCGGGAGCGGAGGAGGGCGAGGCGTCGCCGTTCGACCGCTCGGCGCAGATGCGCCGATTGCAGGATGCGGAGCGCAAGCTGGCGCAGTTGGGTCGCGTGAATCCTCTTGCCCTGGAGGAGTTCGCCGCGCTCGAGCAGCGTCACGCATTCCTCACCGAGCAGCTCGACGACCTCGTCCGCACCCGGACGGATCTGCTCACGATCATCGAGGAGCTCGACGAGCGGATGCAGACGATCTTCCTCGCGGCCTTCGAGGACACCAAGGTCGCCTTCGGGGAGGTGTTCCCGATCCTCTTCCCCGGGGGCACGGGCTCCATCTCGCTCACCGACCCCGACAACCCGCTCACAACCGGGATCGACGTCGCCGTCCGACCCGTAGGCAAGAAGATCGAGCGGCTGTCGCTCCTCTCGGGTGGGGAGAGGTCCCTCGCGGCGGTCGCGCTCCTGACGGCGATCTTCAAGGCGCGGCCGAGTCCCTTTTACATCCTCGACGAGGTCGAGGCCGCCCTCGACGATGCGAATCTCGGTCGTCTGCTCGGCGTGTTCGAGCAGCTGCGCGAATCGAGTCAGCTGATCGTCATCACGCATCAGAAGCGGACGATGGAGATCGCGGACGCCCTATACGGCGTGTCGATGCGTCAGGACGGCGTCTCCGCCGTCGTGGGACAGCGCGTGCGCGAGCGGGCGGGCGTCTGAGCGCAGCGAGTGTGCGCTAGCGTGTGCCCAGCGGGGACGGTGTCGTCGTCGCTGACACCAGACAAGGGGTGGGGATGAGGATTTCGGTGCACGCGGGAACGCTGCGGCGGAGTGCGGTGGCGACGATGCTGGCGGCGGCGCTCGTCGCAGCGCCGGTGACGATGACGGCGGCCGCGGCCGCGCCGACGGCCGCGGCGTCACAGGTGCGGGCGATCGTCCCGGCCGCGAAGTCGCCGATCAAGACCTTCAAGAACTGCACGGCGCTCAACAAGACCTACAAGGGCGGTGTCGCCCGGGCGGGGGTGACCCACAACACGGTCAGCGGCAAGAAGAAGCCGTTCAAGGTCAAGCCCTATGTCTCGACGGCGCTCTACAACGCCAACAAGAAGATGGACCGCGACAAGGACGGCATCGCCTGCGAGAAGCGCTGACGCGGTCAACTAGCCTGGGTGCATGGCGGAGAGCTCCTGGTCCCTCGGTCGCGCGCTGCGCGGCATGTTCGTCAAGCCGACGATCGATGAGAACACTTGGGAGGACCTCGAGACCGCGCTGCTCACCGCCGACTTCGGGCCCGATATCACCGAACGCATCGTCGACGAGCTTCGCGAGAAGGTCGAGCGGTATCGCACGACGGATCCCAAGGACCTGCAACGGATGCTGCGCGAGACGCTCGAGGAGCACTTCGCGAAGTTCGACACGACCCTCCGGCTGACGGAGCGCCCCGCGGTGGTGCTCGTGGTCGGGGTCAACGGGGTCGGCAAGACGACGACGATCGGGAAGTTCGCGAGCTACCTCAAGCGCTTCGGACGGACGGTGGTGGTGGGCGCGGCCGACACTTTCCGCGCGGCCGCGGTGGATCAGCTCGCGACGTGGGCCGAGCGCGGGGGAGCAGCGATAGTCCGCCCGCAGCACGAGGGGCAGGACCCGGCATCCGTCGCCTTCCAGACGATCGAGCACGCGATCCGCACCGGGACCGAGATCGTCCTCGTGGACACGGCCGGCCGCCTGCACACCAAGGGCGGCCTCATGGACGAGTTGACCAAGATCCGCCGGGTCATCGAGAAGCAGGCGCCCATCAGTGAGGTCCTCCTCGTGCTCGATGCCACCACCGGCCAGAACGGGGTCATGCAGGCCGAGGCGTTCCTCGAGCACGCCGGAGTGACGGGGCTCGTCCTGACGAAGCTCGACGGCTCGGCCCGCGGCGGGTTCGTGCTCGCGGTCCAGGAGCGCACCGGCATCCCGGTCAAGCTCCTCGGTCAGGGTGAGGGGATCGGCGATCTGACCGGTTTCACGCCCCACGTCTTCGCATCCGCCCTCGTCGATTGACCCAGGCGGTCGCGCGCGACCGTCAAGGCTGGTTTCATTGATGCATGGCGATCGAGCACGACTACTTCGGACTTCTCGAGTCCGGACCCGACGGGTCGATCTTCTGGTCGGAGGTCGTGGACTTCGGTGATCAGCGGGTGACCGTCGACCTCACCGCGCCCGACCAGGACGACGTCTCGATCGACGCCCTCGACGTCGCGGCCGCCATGATCGCGGCGTTGGAGACCATCGATCTGCGTGCCCGGAACGCGATGGTCTCCGAGCTGGACGATCGCACGAGCGAGGTCACGGAGTTCATTCTCCAGCAGCAGGAGATGCTGGGCGAGGACATCGAGGACCTGCTCGTCGACGTCTCGGGTGACACCCACATGGACGTCATCCGCTCCCTGCAGCTGATGAGCATGACGATCCTCGCCGACGAGCACGGGGGCAAGGACCCTTTCGCGGTGCTGGAGTACGCCCTCGACCCTGACTCGACCGACGACGTCCTCCTGGTCAACCTCGACGTCTCGGGCGCCGTCCAGTCGGTGACCAGCGCCGACTGAACGGTCTGCGTCACCGGGCGGTCAGCCGCGCGACGCGTGCGCCCAGTCGATCGCGTCCCGCAGGGTAGCGAGATCCCGGTACCAGGTCTTCACCTCGGTGCGGCATCGCACCCGCTCGACGCGGGTGTCGTATTCACTGCACTCGGCGAGTGCTTCGGAGTCGGTCGGGGGGTACTCGGCGGATCCGTCGTAGTACCCGATCTCGAACCCGTTCGCGGCGTCACCGGTCACGGACACCACGGTGTCAGGCGCGGGCTCGGGCACATCGTGCGTGGTCGGCGCGGAGGCCGTGTGGGGGAGCAGGGCGGCGAGCGCCATGGCCGCGCCGAGAGCGGTCGCGAGCGGAAGTGAAGTACGCATGTGTCTCCTTCGGTGAGGCCGGTGCGTCCGGCATCCCGAAAGTAAGAAGCGTCGCGCCGCGCGCGATCCCGTCCGTGCCAGGTGGGGGAGGGATGCGGCCGCGCCCGACCTGGGGAGGAGGCGTCAGACCGCCTGGGCGAATCCCTCGGCGTCGGCCTCGTCGGCGAGGTGCGCCAGCGCCGCCGGGATCTCGCGACCCTTCGACCGCATCGAGCGCGCCCAGAGCCGCCCGGCGCGGTACGACGAGCGCACGAGCGGCCCGGCCAGGACCCCGAGGAACCCGATGGACTCGGCGAGCTCGCGCAGTTCGACGAACTCCTGCGGCGTGACCCACCGCGCCACGGGAAGGTGACGCGGCGTGGGGCGGAGGTACTGCGTGAGGGTGATGATGTCGGTACCGGCGGCATGCAGGTCGCGCAGTGCGTCCTCCACCTCGTCGCGTTCCTCACCCATCCCGAGGATCAGATTCGACTTCGTGATGATTCCTGCGTCCCGTGCGCGGGTGAGGACGCCGAGCGACCTCTCGTACCGGAACGCCGGTCGGATCCGCTTGAAGATGCGGGGCACGGTCTCGACGTTGTGCGCGAAGACCTCGGGGCGCGACGCGAACACGACGTCCAGGAGCTCAGGGTCACCGTTGAAGTCCGTGGCGAGGAGCTCCACACCCGTACCGGGGTTGTCGGCGTGGATGCGGCGGACGGTCTCCGCATTGAGCCACGCGCCGCCGTCGGGCAGGTCGTCGCGCGCGACGCACGTCACGGTCGCATACCGCAGGCGCATGCGGGTGACGCTCTCGGCGACACGGCGTGGCTCGTCGGTGTCGTAGTCGGCCGGTTTGCCCGTGTCGATCTGGCAGAAGTCGCACCGCCTCGTGCACTGCGAGCCGCCGATGAGGAACGTGGCCTCCCGGTCCTCCCAGCACTCGAAGATGTTCGGGCAACCGGCCTCCTGACAGACGGTGTGGAGTCCCTCGTCCTTGACGAGTCCCTGCAGCTCCCGGTACTCGGGACCCATCTTCGCCTTCGTGCGGATCCATTCCGGCTTGCGCTCGATCGGGGTCTCGGCGTTGCGGACCTCCAATCGGAGCATCCGGCGGCCTTCGGGTGCGGTGTTCGCGCTCACGCGGCGACCTCCGCTCCGTGCTCACGTGTGAACGCCGCGACGACGGCGGGGAGGACGTCCACGGGGGAGATGTCACGACCGGTGACCTGGCTGACGGTCGTCACCCCGGCATCCGCGATCCCGCAGGGGATGATGCTGCGGAACGGTTCGAGGGAGTTGTCGCAGTTCAGCGCGAAGCCGTGCATCGTGACTCCGCGCTGCACCCGGACCCCGATCGCCGCCACCTTCTCGAGCGACCCCGCCCGTTCGACCCAGACGCCACTGCGTCCGTCGACGCGCTCACCCGCGACACCGACGGTCCGGATGACCTCGATGAGCAGGTCCTCCAGCCGGCGGACGTGCGCGACGACGTCGACGGGTTCCGGAAGTCGGACGAGCGGGTAGCCCACGAGTTGTCCGGGACCGTGCCAGGTGATCTTGCCGCCGCGGTCGACGTCCACGACGGGCGTTCCGTCGACCGGCCGCTCGTGCCGTGCCGTACGCGCGCCCGCCGTGTAGACGGCTTCGTGTTCGAGGAGGAGCAGCGTGTCGGGGCGGGTGCCCGCGACGATGTCGGCGTGCAGGGTGCGCTGGAGGTCCCAGCCCTGCCGATACGGGACGAGGTCGGGGGCCATCCCTACGGTGCGGATCTCGATCACGAGGCCATCTCCTGTTTGTTGGACTGCGTGCAACAATACGCGACGATAGGCTCCTCGCATGACGACCGGCCGACCACGCGCATCCTCTCGGGAGGTGCTTTCCGAGGCGGCGTGCGAGCTCTTCCTCGAGCGCGGGTACGACGCCACATCGGTCACCGACGTCGCCGTCCGCGCGGGCGTGAGCAGATCCAGCTTCTTCAACTACTTCGAGTCGAAGGAAGCGATCCTGTGGTCCTCGCTCGACCGTCGGATCGACCGGTTGCGCGCACGGGTGCCGCTGTCCGAACCCGTCGCCGGGCTCATCGAGCTCTGCGACGGCTTCGCGCCGGACAGCCTTGCCCTCGCGCTCGTCCACGCCGAGGCGATGGGCGTGCAGGACGAGATCGAGCGGGGAGCCGCCGTCCGTCAGGCGCGGATCGCCCGGGCTCTTTCGGCATCCTGGTCCGCGCTCGGGGCACCACCCGTCGCCGCCGAGATCGCGGGTGCCGCCCACGCTGCGGCCGTCATGATCGCCATCGAAGGGTGGGCCCGCTCGGGCGCCGGCAGATCGTCTTTGCCTGACGAACTCGCCCGCGCTCTGGCGGTGGCCGCGGCCACGCTTCCGTCCCTCGCCGGCGCGACGACGGGACTCGACTAAACTCGAGCCATCATGGCTACCTTCGGCACGCTCTCCGATCGTCTCACCGAGACCTTCCGCAACCTCCGCACGAAGGGCAAGCTCTCGCCCGCCGACATCGACGGGACCGTGCGCGAGATCCGTCGCGCCCTCCTCGACGCCGACGTGGCGCTCCAGGTCGTCAAGGACTTCACCGGCAAGGTTCGCGAGCGCGCCCTCGGTGACGAGGTGAACCGCGCCCTCAACCCGGCGCAGCAGGTCGTCCAGATCGTGAACGAGGAGCTCGTCGCCATCCTGGGCGGCCAGCAGCGGCGACTGCAGTTCGCGAAACAGCCCCCCACCGTCATCATGCTCGCCGGCCTGCAGGGCTCCGGTAAGACGACGTTCGCCGGGAAGCTGGCGAAGCAGCTCGAGAAGGACGGTCACACTCCGCTCCTGGTCGCCTGCGACCTGCAGCGTCCGAACGCCGTCAACCAGCTGACCGTGGTGGCCGAGCGCGCAGGTGCCGCCATCTACGCGCCCGAGCCCGGCAACGGGGTCGGCGACCCGGTGAAGGTCGCCCGTGACGGCGTCGAGTACGCGCGCCGCCAGCAGTACGACACCGTCATCATCGACACCGCGGGACGCCTGGGCGTGGACGCGGAGCTGATGAAGCAGGCCGCGAACATCCGCAAGGCGACCGATCCCGACGAGGTCCTCTTCGTCATCGACGCGATGATCGGACAGGACGCCGTGAACACGGCGAAGGCGTTCCAGGACGGCGTCGACTTCACCGGCGTCGTGCTGTCGAAGCTGGACGGCGACGCCCGCGGCGGTGCGGCGCTGTCGGTGGCGTCGGTCACCGGCCGCCCCATCATCTTCGCGTCGACCGGTGAAGGCCTCGACGACCTGGAGGCTTTCCACCCCGACCGGATGGCGAGCCGCATCCTCGACCTCGGTGACATCCTCACCCTCATCGAGCAGGCGCAGCAGGCATTCGACGAGGAGGAAGCGCAGCGCGTCGCGCAGAAGCTCGCGACCGAGCAGTTCACCCTCGAGGACTTCCTCGAGCAGCTCCAGCAGGTCCGCAAGATGGGCTCGATGAAGAAGATGCTGGGGATGCTGCCCGGCATGGGCCAGATGAAGCAGCAGATCGAGAGCTTCGACGAGCGCGAGATCGACCGCACCGAGGCGATCATCCGGTCCATGACCCCCGGCGAGCGCCGGAACCCCAAGGTCCTGAACGGATCGCGGCGACTCCGCATCGCGCGCGGCTCGGGGATGACGGTCACCGACGTCAACCAGCTCGTACAGCGCTTCGATCAGGCCGCCAAGATGATGAAGACCGTGGCGCGGGGCGGGGTGCCCTCCATGCCCGGGATGGGTGCGATCGGCGGTAAGCCGGGCGCATCGAGCAAGCGCGGCAAGAAGCAGAAGAGCAGCGGGGGGTCGAGGTCGGGCAACCCCGCCAAGCGCGCGGCCGAGAACGCGGGCCTCGCGGCGGCGAACACCGCACCCTCGGGCTCGGGCTTCGGTCTCGGCGGCGCGCCGCAGCCGAGCGAGGCGGACCTGGCCGAGATCCAGAAGCTCTTCGGCAAGGGCTGAGAGCTCAGCCGACCGAGACGACCTCGCGCAGTGTGGGGCCGCCCCGGAACTCGCGGATGAGGTGCTGGACCACCTCGCGCAGGTCTCCGTCGGCGGCATCGGCCACGCGGGTCTGACGCGCGTAGCTGGCGCCCTGGTCGAGGATCTGCGTGACCCCCGCGAACTCCTTCGCGCAGTGGAGCTCCGCGGCGAGCGGCGCGAGGGCCTCGGTCACCTCGCGCAGATGGTCGGCGACGGGACGCTGCCGGCCGGCGCGGTCGACGATGACGTCGGCATCCAGTCCGTAGCGTGCTGCCCGCCACTTGTTCTCGCGGACGAACCACGGCTGGATGGTGGGGAGCGGGCGACCCTCGTCGATCATGCGCGAGAAATGCTCGGCCAGCACCTGGACCAGGGCGGCGACGGCGGCGAGCTCGGGGAGCGTCGACATCCCGTCGCAGGCGCGGATCTCGATCGTGCCCCACCGCGGCGCCGGTCGGATGTCCCAGCGGACCTCGGTGGAGTCCGCCATGACGCCGGTCCGCTCCATGTCCGCGAGGTAGGCCTCGTACTCCGCCCAGGACTCGAGAGGCCAGGGCAGCCCCGCGGTCGGGAGCTGCTGGAAGACGAGGGCGCGGTTGGATGCGTAGCCCGTGCGGTCGCCTGCCCAGAACGGGCTGGAAGCGGACAGGGCCTGCAGATGGGGGAGGTAGGCGGAGAGCGCGTTGATCATCGGGAAGACCTTCGCGACGTCTTCGACCCCGACGTGCACGTGGATGCCCCAGATCATCATGTTGCGCCCCCACCACTGGGTGCGCTCGATGAGCTTGTGGTACCGGGTCTTGTCGGTCACCTGCTGGTCGTACCACCGGGCGAACGGGTGACTGCCCGCGCACAGGAGCTCGATGTCGCGGGGATCGGTGACGGTGCGGACCAGGGCGATCGCATCGGCGATGTCGTCCACGGCTGCGGCCACCGTGTCGCCCACGCCGCTGGTGACCTCGATCGTGTTGGTGAGCAGTTCACCGGTGACGGTGTGACGCTCGTGACGGGTCTGCTCCTCGATCTGGTCGAGGATCGCGGGCGCCTCCGGGACCAGATCGCCGGTGGTCCGGTCGGCCAGCATGATCTCCCACTCGATCCCGACGGTCGAACGAGCGGATGTGGCGAAGGTCACCGTCATGGGGCCAGTGTGTCACGCGCGTCCGGCGGTTCGCGGCATCCCTCCGCATCTGGCAGAATGGACGGTTGGACCGCCTTGCCCGACCCTCTATCCGGCTCGGAGGTCCACCGCAGAGCTCCCGCCGGGTGTGCACCCCACGCTCCAGGCGACGTTCATCATCACTCGCAACACCATTCAGGAGAATTGTGGCTGTCAAGATCCGTCTGAAGCGCATGGGCAAGATCCGTGCGCCGTACTACCGCATCGTCGTCGCCGACTCGCGCACCAAGCGCGACGGCCGCGTGATCGAGGAGATCGGCAAGTACCACCCGACCGAGCAGCCCTCGTTCATCGAGGTCGACTCGGAGCGCGCGCAGTACTGGCTCTCCGTCGGTGCGCAGCCGACCGAGCAGGTCGCCGCCATCCTCAAGCTCACGGGCGACTGGGGCAAGTTCAAGGGCGACAAGGACGCCGTCTCCACCGTGAAGACGGCGGAGCCCAAGGCGCCGTTCGAGCTCGACTCGTCCAAGAAGTCGGTCATCAAGCCGAAGGCGGAGAAGAAGGCCGAGGCGCCCGCCGCCGACGCCGAGGCCGCCGACGACGCGACCGAGTCCGAGTAAGACCTTGCTGGCCGCCGCGCTCGAACACATCGTCAAGGGGATCGTCGATCACCCGGACGACGTCACCATCGCCTCCAGCTCGTCGCCCCGCGGCGAGGTGCTGGAGGTGCGTGTGCACCCCGACGACCGGGGTCGTGTGATCGGGCGCGGCGGACGCACGGCGAAAGCCCTGCGTACCCTCATCTCCGCTCTGGCCGACGGTACGCGCGTCCGCGTCGACGTCGCGGACGACTGACGTGTCGGCGAAGTCGGCTCGCACGCAGCTCCGCGTCGGGCGCCTCGTCAAGGCGCACGGTCTGAAGGGCGCCCTCAAACTCGAGCTCTACACCGACGATCCCGACGGACGGTTCGTCCGGGGTGCGGAGTTCACCCTGCAAGTGCCGGAGTCCTCGCCCTGGCACGGAAAGACGGTGACGGTCCGCGAGTTCAAGTGGATGAACTCGCACCCGGTCGTCTTCCTGGACGGGATCGACGACCGCACCGCCGCGGAATCCATCGTCCGCGCCATCCTGTGGATCGACCAGGATGCCGCTGCGCCGGTCGTCGAGGACGACGCCTGGTACGACCACCAGCTGGTGGGGCTCGACGTCGTGCGCGACGGTGAGGTCGTCGGACGCGTGACGCGGGTCGACCACTTCCCGGCGCAGGATCTGCTGGGTGTCCAGCTGGCCGCGGACGACCGCGAGGTGCTCGTTCCCTTCGTCAAGGCCATCGTTCCCGAAGTGGACATGAGCGCCGGTCGTCTCGTCGTCACTCCGCCCGCCGGGTTGTTCGAAGACCTCCCCGGTGACGACGAGCCTCGTCCGGAGGCCGGCGACGAGGCCGACGCCGGGTCCTGACGTGCGCATCGACGTCGTCACGATCTTCCCCGCCTTCTTCGACGTCCTCGAAGTGTCGCTGCTGGGGCGCGCTCGGGGCGCGGGACTGCTCGACATCCGTGTCCACGACCTCCGCGATCACACGACCGACCGGCACCGCACCGTCGACGACACGCCCTATGGCGGCGGCGCCGGGATGGTCATGAAGCCCGAGCCGTGGGCGCAGGCCCTCGACGCGATCGTCGCCGGCTCCCACGAGAGGGTGACGGATGCGGCATCCGGACCGCTCTTCGTCTTCCCGTCGCCGGCGGGGGAGCGCTTCACCCAGTCCGTGGCGCGCGAGTGGAGCGCCGAATCGCACATCGTCTTCGGGTGCGGGCGGTACGAAGGCATCGACGAGCGCGTCTTCGCCTACGCCGCGACCATCGGCCGCGTGCGGCTCGTGAGCCTGGGGGACTACGTCCTGAACGGCGGCGAGGTCGCGGCGATGGCCATGATCGAGGCCGTCGGACGCCTCGTCCCGGGCGTCGTCGGCAACCCGGAGAGCCTCGTCGAGGAGTCGCACGAGGACGGCCTCCTCGAGTACCCCTCCTACACGAAGCCGGCATCGTGGCGCGGCTACGACGTTCCCGACGTCTTGCTCAGCGGACACCACGGGCGGGTCGCGCAGTGGCGGCGGGATCAGCAGGTGGAGCGGACCCGCCTACGGCGCCCGGACCTCCTCAGCGAGTGATCAGCTGGCGGAGGTCGCCGCGGCTGCCCGGCGGCGTAGCATCGGAGGATGCCCCTGCGTCGTGGATTCTTCTTCTGGCTCCTGCCGAGCGCGGTCATCCTGCCCCTGTGGCTGATCATCGGATGGATCGTGTCGGATGCCGGTGGCTGGGCGCTCGCCTGGGTGCTGGTCGTCGCGATCCCCTCCGTCCTCATCGGCCAGCTCGCCCTGACGCTCCTGATCCGTTCCCGCGGCACGGTCCGGCACACGCGCGCGGTCTCCTGGTGGGACGTCGGCGGCGTCGGTCTCTGGCACGTCCTGACCATCGCCGTGGGCTTCTTCTCGGAGGCGTGGTTCTGGCCTCTCCTCTTCGCGGCGACCGTCGTCTTCCTCGGCGTGTTCTGGCTGTCGCTGCGACAGCTGTTCCAGGAGACACGGCCCTCCGTCATCCTGCGCAGGTACACCGCGCCCGCTCGGACGCCCGAGAGCGTGGTCGTCGTCGAGGAGAAGCGCGACCCGCTCGTGTGAGGCCGCGCGCCGCGGTTTGGCGGCCGTCGGCATCCATGGCAGAATGACCCTTTGTGCCCTGACAGTTCTCTGCCTCGGGGGAGTTCGGAGCCCAGTCGGCTCCGACGGGCGCCACATCCTTTTCTCCTCTTACTCTCGCGGTCGACCTGAGGCGGTCGCAGGAAGTGACGATCATGCAGATCCTCGACTCCGTCGACGCAGCCTCGCTGCGCTCCGACATCCCCGTCTTCAACGCCGGCGACACCGTGAAGGTGCACGTCAACATCACCGAAGGCAACCGTTCGCGCATCCAGGTGTTCCAGGGTGTCGTCATCGGCCGCTCCGGTGACGGCGTCCGTGAGACCTTCACGGTCCGCAAGATCAGCTTCCAGGTGGGCGTCGAGCGCACCTTCCCGGTGCACAGCCCGGTGATCGACCACATCGAGGTCATCACCCGCGGTGACGTGCGTCGCGCGAAGCTCTACTACCTGCGCGAGCTGCGTGGCAAGAAGGCCAAGATCAAGGAGAAGCGCGACAACTGATCGCGTTCTCCACTGGATGCCCCGGGACCGAGTCCCGGGGCATCCGTCGTTCCCGGGTGTTTCGGTGCTCGGCGTCCACATGATGTGCGACGCTGGTGGATGGTCGCCGAACCCCGGCACCGGTGAAGGACAGCATGACCACCGATTCCCCGTCCCCGACGCTCGGCAGCGACTCCGATTCCCGTCCCCGACGCGGACCGTGGCCGTTCATCCGGGACGTCCTGGTGATCCTCCTGGTGGCCGTCCTCGTGTCCTTCCTCGTCAAGACCTTCCTGGTGCGGTCGTTCTACATCCCGTCCGGCTCGATGGAGCGCACGCTGTTGAAGGGCGACCGCATCCTCGTCGACGAGTTGACGCCGCGGTTCAACGGGTACGAACGCGGCGACGTCGTCGTCTTCCGAGACCCCGGCGGGTGGCTCCCGACGACGTACGAGCCGGCGCAGCCTCCGTTGGCGGCGGCGCTGGACTGGCTGGGATCCCTCGTCGGTCTCACGGCATCCGACAGCGACGACCACCTCATCAAACGCATCATCGGTCTGCCCGGCGATCACGTGGTGTGCTGCAACGCGCTCGGGCAGGTCACCGTCAACGACGTGCCCATCGACGAGACGCCCTACCTGGACCTCGGTCCGTCCCAGTCGGCTCCCGACGAGTTCGACTACGACGTCACGGTGCCGGAGGGCTCGATCTGGGTGCTCGGCGACAACCGCGACAACTCGCAGGACTCGCGGTACCAGCAGGAGCAGCCGGGGCAGGGGTTCGTTCCGATGGACAACATCGTCGGGCGGGCGTTCCTCATCACGTGGCCGTTCGACCGGTTCGGTCTCATCGATTCGCACCACGACGTGTTCCGCGGGGTGCCGGCGCCGTGATGGCCGTGGTCGCGCCGACGCTGTCGCTCGAGCGTCGACTGCTCCGGGAGCATCCCCTCGTGATCGCGTGCGACGAGGTCGGCCGGGGCGCGCTGGCGGGGCCCGTCGCGGTCGGCGCGGTCGCCGCGGATGCCGCGTTCAGCCGGCGTCGCGTGCCGGAGGGACTGCGCGACTCGAAGCTCATCGTCGAAACGCGCCGAGCGGGGATGGCGGAACGCGTCCGGGCCTGGGTGCCCGCCCACGCGGTGGGGTGGGCGTCGGCGGCGGAAGTGGACGAGGTCGGGATCATCCGGGCCCTGGGCCTTGCCGCCGCGCGCGCCATCGAAGAGCTCCGCGTGCAGGGTGTCGACATCGGCGATGCCCTGGTGGTCCTCGACGGGAACCACGACTACATCACCCCGGTCGCGCCGGTGGGTCGCGGCGTCCTGCCCATCATCAAGGCCGACCGTGACTGCGCGTCGGCGTCGGCGGCATCCGTCATCGCGAAGGTGGCGCGGGACGAGCACATGAGCGAGCTGGACGCCGAGGCGCCGGTCTACGGATGGGCCCGCAACAAGGGGTACGCGAGCGCGGAACACCGCGCGGCCATCGAGGAGCACGGTCTTTCCGGACACCACCGTGCGTCGTGGTCGATCGCGGCCGCCCCGACCCTGTTCTAGGTCCGGGGCCGTTCGCCGCCCGCCTAGGATGGAGTCACCATGGATGACGAAGTCTTCGAGGACTACGACCGCGAACTCGAGCTGGCCCTGTACAAGGAGTACCGCGACGTCGTCGGTCAGTTCCAGTACGTGATCGAGACCGAGCGCCGGTTCTACCTCGCCAACGAGGTCAACGTCGTCCGCCGCGACACCGAGCACGACTTCTACTTCGAGATCTCGATGAACGACGTGTGGGTGTGGGACATCTACCGCGCCGACCGGTTCGTGAAGTCCGTGCGGGTGCTCACCTTCAAGGACGTGAACGTCGAGGAACTCCAGCGGCGCGACTTCCAGCTGCCGGAGGAGCTCTCGCTCGACGGCTGAGCCTCCTCCCCAGGAGTCGTCCCTCCGCGTCCGTCCACCGGGGTTGGTCGACGACCCCGTTCGTCGGGACGCGCGGGCCACGCTGGTCGCATGGCAGCGAAAGACGACCTCGGACGGGCCGGTGAGGAGCGCGCCGAGCGGCATCTGCGTGCCGGCGGGTATCGGATCCTCGACCGGAACTGGCGTACCCACGGCGGGGAGATCGACATCGTCGCGGCGCACGGGGCCGATCTCGTGGTCGTCGAGGTGAAGACCCGCCGGGGGGAGTGGTTCGGGCATCCGTTCGCCGCCGTCGACGCCCGCAAGCGGGATCGCCTGTGGCGGCTGGCCGCCGCGTGGATCGTGGCACACCCCGAGGCGGCTCGGGGACGCCGACTGCGACTCGATGTCATCGGCATTACGGGACCCGACCCGGAGTCGGCCGTGGTGGAGCACCTCGAGGACCTGAGATGAGCCTGGGGCGCACGTGGTCGGTCGTCCTCACCGGGCTGGTCGGCGACATCGTCGAGGTGGAGGCCGATCTGTCGAACCAGGTGCCGGGCTTCTCCATCATCGGATTGGCAGACAAGGCGATCGGGGAGGCGCAGCAGCGCGTGCACAACGCGTGCGCGAACAGCGACCTCCCGCTCCCGCGGCGACACGTGACGGTCAATCTGTCACCGGCGAACCTCCCGAAGCGCGGATCCGCGCTGGACGTCGCTGTCGCGATCGCCGCGGTGGCGACGGAGGCCCCACTCGACCGGCAGTCGCTGGCCGAGACCGTCCACCTGGGGGAGCTCGGGCTCGACGGTCGTCTGCGCCCGGTCTCCGGCGTGCTGCCCGCGGTCCTGGCGGCCGCTCGCGCAGGGTTCCGTCGCGTCATCGTGCCGCACGCGAACCTCTCCGAGGCGGAGTTGGTCGACGGGATCGAGGTCCGCGGCGCGGTCAGCCTGCGTGATGTCGCCCGCGCTCACGGCCTCGACGTCCCCGATGTCGTCGCCGAACCCGTGTCGGCCCCCGAGAGCGCGCCGGCGGAGGAGGAGTCGGTCCCCGATCTCGCGGACGTCATCGGGCAGAGCGATGCGGTCGAGGCGCTCATCGTCGCCGCGGCGGGCGGACACCACGTCCTCATGAGCGGTCCGCCCGGGGCGGGCAAGACGATGCTCGCCCGCAGGCTGCCCGGGCTCCTCCCGGACCTGGATGACGAGACGGCGTTGCAGGTCGCATCGATCCGATCGCTCGCAGGTCTGCCCGTCACCACCCTCCGACGGCGACCGCCCTTCGAGGCGCCGCACCACACCGCATCCGCCGTCGCGCTCGTCGGGGGCGGCAGCCGCATCCTCCAGCCGGGGGCGATCGCGAGGGCGAGCGGCGGAGTGCTCTTCCTCGACGAGGCCGGGGAGTTCAGCGGCCACGCGCTCGACGCCCTCCGGCAGCCGCTCGAGTCCGGTCGCATCGAGATACACCGAGTGGGGTTCCGCGCCGTGCTCCCGGCTCGCTTCCAACTGGTGGTCGCGACGAACCCCTGCCCCTGCGGCAACTACGGGATCCCCGGGGGCGTCTGCTCGTGCCCGTCGCTGGCCATCCGCCGCTACCTCGGCAGGCTCTCCGGTCCGTTGATCGACCGCATCGACATCGAGCTCGGTCTCCAGCGGGTGTCGGCGACGCAGACGGTGGGCGCCGGTGTCACGAGCGCCGCCGCCCGTGAGCGCGTCCGGGCGGCACGCGACCGCGCACGACGACGGCTCGCCGGCACACCGTGGACGACCAACGGCGAGGTCGACGGCACGTGGCTGAGATCGGGACCTCTGCGCCCCGCGCCCGAGATCACCAGGCCGCTCGACGACGCCCTGCACCGGGGATCGCTGACGCTGCGCGGGTACGACCGCGTGCTGCGCGTCGCGTGGACCCTTGCGGACCTCGCCGGCAGAGAGCGCCCGGACGCGGCCGACATCGGCGGAGCCCTGTTCCTGAAGCGCGGGGCATCGTCGTGCTGACCGTGAGCCTCGCTCGGCAGCGCGAGCGATTGGCCGGTCTTGTGCCGGAAGACGTCCTCGCGGACGAGGATGCCGTCGCCCACCATCACGCCTGCGCCGTCTGGTCGTGCCTGACGGAACCCGGTGACGGCGTCGCGGGATCCCTCATCGCGGAACTCGGCGCGGTCGCTGCGCTCCACGTCGCGTGGGCGAGCGGCGGGCCGACCTCGGCGGAGCTCGAGGCGGGAAGACGGCGGTGGCATGCGCGGCGGGACTCCGTCGAGGATGCGTTCGATCGCGCACGGCGGGTGGGCGCCCAGCTCCTGGTCCCCGGCGGTCACGGGTGGCCGCGGGCGGTCGACGATCTCGGCGTCCACGCACCGCGCGCCCTGTGGGCACGCGGTGACACCACGGCGTTGAGCGGTGCGCGTCCGGCTCTGGCCCTCGTCGGTGCGCGGGCCGCCACCGGGTACGGCGAGCACGTGACGGGGGAGTTCGCCACGCATCTGGTGCGCGCGGGCGTCTGCGTCGTCTCCGGCGGGGCCTACGGCATCGACGGCATGGCCCACCGTGCCTCGCTCGCAGCCGGCGGCGTGACGGTGGCCGTCCTCGCCGGCGGTGTCGACCGTGCCTATCCGTCGGGCCATGCGGACCTCCTCGCGCGGATCGCCTCGGGTCCGGGTGTCGTGGTCGCCGAGGTGCCCTGTGGGACCGCGCCGACGAAATGGCGCTTCCTCCAGCGGAACAGGCTGATCGCGGCGTTGTCGGGAGCGACGGTCGTCATCGAAGCGGGGTGGCGCAGCGGCTCGCTCAACACCGCGGGGCATGCCGCCGCGCTCGGGAGACCCCTGGGCGCCGTCCCGGGACCTGTGACGAGCGCCGCATCGGCAGGGTGCCATCGACTGCTCCGCGAGTACGACGCGCGGTGCGTGACCTCCGCCGACGAGGCCCGCGAGCTCCTGGGACTCGACAGCCCCCGGGTCGACGCGTCCTCCGAACGGGTCGATGATGCGACGAGGATCCTGGACGCCCTGAGCGCCCGCAGCCCGCGGACCCCGGACGACGTCGCCCGTCGCGCCGGATTCGCCGCCGGCGAGGCCAGGGGCCTGCTGGCGCTGCTCGAGCTCGACGGCCGCGCGCAGCGCGGACCGGAGGGGTGGCGCCGCGCCCCGGCGGCGCGGTGACCATCCGTCGGGCAGAGGCCTCCCCGCACGCCTCGCGCCGGAAGGGCGAGGGGCGAGGCATCCTGGGAGGATGCGGATGTCGGAGGCGGTCGAGCTTTACACGGAGCATCTGGCCAGGGTGCGGCGGCTGTCGCCGGCCACGGTCCGCGCCTACCGGGCCGACCTCGCCGACCTCGTGGCCTTCGCGGACGACCCGGCGGTCGCCGACCTCGACGTCGAGGACCTGCGCGAGTGGCTCTGGTCCGCCACGCAGCGCGGCATCTCCCGCGCGAGCCTCGCGCGGCGCACCGCCTCGATGCGCGGGTTCTTCGGGTGGCTGTCCGCCGAGCGGATGCGGGAAGACGACCCGACACTCCGCCTCGTGACGCCCAAGCGCGGTCGCACCCTTCCGACCGTCGCCGCCGCGGCGGAGCTCGACACCGTGCTGGAAGCGCAGCGCGTCGACGCCGATGGAACAGGAGACCCCGTCGCGCTGCGGGATGCGGCACTGCTGGAGCTCCTCTACGGCGCCGCCCTCCGCGTGTCGGAGGCCTGCGGGCTCGACCTCGGGTCGCTCGACCGCGCAGCGGCGACCGTCCGCGTCCTCGGCAAAGGCGGAAAGGAGCGAGTGGTCCCCTACGGCGCTCCAGCGGCCCGAGCCGTCGATGCGTGGTTGGTCCGCGGGCGACCCGCTCTTCTGACCGACCCCGGGATCACCGCCTTGTTCCTCGGAGCCCGCGGCGGCCGTCTCGGTGTCCGCACGGCCTACGAGGTCGTCCGTCGCACGCTCGGCCCCGTGATCGGCGCGGATGCCGTCGGTCCCCACGCCCTGCGGCATTCGGCGGCGACGCACCTGCTCGACGGGGGCGCGGACCTCCGGGCCGTCCAGGAGATGCTCGGACACGCGAGTCTCGGCACGACGCAGATCTACACGCACGTCTCGACCGAACGGCTCACAGCCGCGTATCGACTGGCCCACCCCCGGGCCTGAGACACCCGGACCTCCAGGTCAGCAACACGGCAGCAGGATCGCTCTCGGCACCCGCCCGAGCAGCAGGAGCGGGTTGACGTACTCCCCGTCCAGCCGGACGCCGACGTGAAGCGTCCCCGCGGGCGCGTGGCCTCCCGTGGACACGGTGCCGATCGGATCGCCGGCGTCCACCATGACGCCCACGGCGACGGAGGGCGCGATCGGCTCGACGCTCGTGACCCACCCGCCGCCGTGGTCGATCGTGACGACACCGCGGTCGACGACCGTTCCCGCGAAGGCGACCACCCCCGCCGCCGGTGCGACGACGGGACCCGCCATGGGTCCGATGTCGATTCCCCGGTGGCCCGCGCCGTAGTCGTGGGCGGGGGCTTCGAACGGGGCGACCACGCTCGCACCCTCCGCCGGCAGTCGCCAGTCCGGCCCGCCGTCGGGGACCGCGTCGACGCGCAGAGGTGTCAGCAGGACGAGGGTGGCGGCAGCCACCAGAGCCAGGGTCACGCGGCGGATCGAGGGCATGACCCGATGGTGCTCCGCGACGTGGCCGGCACGGGCGTCCCGCTCGGCGACGGGGGATGGATCGTGGCGGGCGGCGGCGGGGGAGGAGGTCTCGTTCTTGCTATGCTGGTGGGGCACCCCGTCCGTCGGGGTGACTACGCGTGCCCACAGCGGCTCGATCCGACACCGTCGATCGACATCGCGGCATCCCACCCAACGGTCTCCTCCGGGAGCGGGTGCGTGCCGGGCACCAGGCTCGCCGCGACCATCGTCCGGCGCGATCAACCACAACGAACAGGAGAACGGCCATGGCCGTCGTCACCATCCGCCAGCTGCTCGACAGCGGCGTTCACTTCGGACACCAGACCCGTCGGTGGAACCCGAAGGTCAAGCGCTTCATCCTCACGGAGCGCAGCGGCATCCACATCATCGACCTGCAGCAGTCGCTCGGGTACATCGACAAGGCGTACGAGTACGTGCGCGAGACGGTCGCCCACGGCGGCACGATCCTCTTCGTCGGCACCAAGAAGCAGGCGCAGGAGATCATCGCCGAGCAGGCCACGCGTGTCGGTCAGCCCTTCGTCAACCAGCGGTGGCTCGGTGGTCTCCTCACCAACTTCTCGACGGTCTCCAAGCGCCTCGCGCGCATGAAGGAGCTCGAGGAGCTCGACTTCGAGAACCCGGCCGAGAGCGGCTTCACGAAGAAGGAGCTCCTCCTCAAGAAGCGCGAGCTCGACAAGCTCCACAAGTCGCTCGGTGGTATCCGCAACCTGCAGAAGACCCCGTCGGCGATCTGGGTCGTCGACGCCAAGCGCGAGCACCTCGCCATCGACGAGGCCAAGAAGCTCGGCATCCCCGTGATCGGCATCCTCGACACGAACGCCGACCCCGACGAGTTCCAGTTCCCGATCCCGGGCAACGACGACGCGATCCGCTCGGTCAGCCTGCTGACGCGCATCATCGCCGACGCCGCTGCCGAGGGCCTCATCCAGCGCCACAACCCGACCGACGAGTCGGCCGAGGCCGAGCCGCTGGCCGACTGGGAGCGCGAGCTGCTCGAGTCCGCTCCGGCCAAGCAGACCGAGGCCCCCGCCGCCGAGGCGCCCGCTGACGAGGCCCCCGCCGCGGAGGAGGCCGCTGAGGCTCCCGCCGCCGACGGGACCGCCGAGGCGAAGTCCGCCGAGTGATCATCCCGCCTGTGCCCCGCCATCCGCGGGGCACAGGCGCCTGGAAACACCCACCCAACTACTGAGGAGCCGCCACCCATGGCAAACTTCACCATCGCCGACATCAAGGCGCTGCGCGAGCAGCTCGGCACGGGAATGGTCGACACGAAGAAGGCGCTCGAGGAGGCCGACGGCGACCTCGAGAAGGCTGTCGAGATCCTGCGTCTCAAGGGCGCGAAGGGCAACGCGAAGCGTGCCGACCGCTCCACGAGCGAGGGACTCGTCGCCGCGAAGGAGCAGGACGGCAAGGTCACGCTCATCGAGCTGAACACCGAGACCGACTTCGTCGCGAAGAACGAGCGCTTCATCGCGCTGTCGGAGAAGGTCCTCGACGCCGCTGCCGCGGCCGGTGCCGACTCCGCCGAGGAAGCCCTCGCGGCCGACGCCGGCGGCAAGACCGTCGCCGACCTCATCTCGGACGAGGCCGCCATCATCGGCGAGAAGGTCGAGCTGCGTCGCGTGCGCACGCTGTCCGGGGACGCCTTCCAGGTGTACCTGCACAAGACCAGCAAGGACCTGCCCCCGCAGGTCGGCGTCGTCGTCGCCTACTCGGGTGATGACGCCGAGACGGCTCGCTCGATCGCGCAGCACATCTCGTTCGCGAACCCGACGTACCTGTCGCGCGACGAGGTGCCCGAGGCGGATGTCGAGAAGGAGCGCGAGATCGTCACCGAGATCTCCCGCAACGAGGGCAAGCCCGAGGCTGCGCTCCCGAAGATCGTCGAGGGCCGCGTCAACGCGTTCTTCAAGCAGGTCGCCCTGCTCGACCAGGACTACGCCAAGGACAACAAGCTGTCCGTCGCGAAGGTCGCGGCCGACGCCGGGATCACGGTCACCGGCTTCGCCCGCTTCAAGGTCGGCGCGTAAGCACATGAGAAAGGGGTTCGCATCGGATGATGCGAACCCCTTTTCCATGCCGTTCGATAGTCTCCCCCTAGATGAGAGGATCCCCGCGTGATCGACGAGAACACCGGACGCCGTCGCGTCCTTCTGAAACTGTCCGGCGAAGCGTTCGGCGCAGGAC
The DNA here is from genome assembly GCF_031932225.1 of Microbacterium gawkjiense. Classification (NCBI taxonomy): domain Bacteria; kingdom Bacillati; phylum Actinomycetota; class Actinomycetes; order Micrococcales; family Microbacteriaceae; genus Microbacterium; species Microbacterium gawkjiense. Next base: position 492,514 of record NZ_JAUZVV010000002.1, on the reverse strand, counting down.
AGCTGGGGGTCAACCCCGATGTCGTCAGCCAGATCGCACAGGAGATCGCCGCAGCGGTCGACCGGGTCGAGGTCGCCGTCGTCGTCGGCGGCGGCAACTTCTTCCGCGGCGCCGAACTCAGTCAGCGCGGGATGGACCGCGGGCGTGCCGACTACATGGGCATGCTCGGCACCGTCATGAACGCGCTCGCCCTTCAGGACTTCCTCGAACAGGCGGGTGCGGCGACCCGTGTCCAGTCCGCCATCTCGATGACCCAGGTCGCGGAGCCCTACATCCCGCGGCGGGCGGAGCGTCACCTCGAGAAGGGGCGCGTCGTCATCTTCGGCGCCGGTGCCGGCCTGCCGTACTTCTCCACCGACACCGTCGCGGCGCAGCGTGCGCTCGAGATCGGCGCCGTCGAGGTGCTCGTGGCGAAGAACGGCGTGGACGGCGTCTACACGGCCGACCCGAGGACGGATGCCTCGGCCGAGAAGCTCGACACGATCACCTACCGTGACGCACTGCAGCGCGGGCTGAAGGTCGTCGACTCGACCGCGTTCAGCCTTTGCATGGACAACGGCATGGACATGCGCGTGTTCGGCATGGAGCCCGGCGGCAACGTGACCCGCGCGCTCCTCGGCGAATCGATCGGCACCCTCGTCAGCGTCTGAGGCAGGGGACGCTGCCGACTAGACTTAACCGGACGTACCGACGAATGGAGAGACCGTGATCGCCGACATCCTGGCCGACACGAAGACCCGCATGGACCGCGCCGTGGAGGCCGCCAAGGAGGACTTCGCGACCGTCCGCACCGGACGGGCGAACCCGCAGCTCTTCCAGAAAGTCCAGGTCGAGTACTACGGCACGCCGACGCCGCTCGCGCAGCTCGCGTCGCTCAACGCTCCCGAGGCGCGCACCCTCGTGATCACGCCGTACGACAAGTCCGCGCTGAAGGCGATCGAGCAGGCGATCCGCGACATGCCGAACCTCGGGGCGAACCCGACGAATGACGGCAACATCGTCCGCGTGACGATGCCCGAGCTCACCGCGGACCGTCGCAAGGAGTACGTCAAGCTCGTCAAGAGCAAGGCGGAGGACGCGAAGGTCCACGTGCGCGGCATCCGCCGCAAGTCCAAGGACGAGCTGGACGCCCTGAAGGGCGAGGTGAGCGACGACGACCTCGCTCGGGCCGAGAAGGAGCTCGACGCGGTGACCAAGACGCACGTCGAGCTCATCGACGAGGCGTTGAAGCGCAAAGAGGCAGAACTCCTCGAGGTCTGAGAGCGCCATGTCCGAAGACGCACCGGGGAGCGCGGTCGGACCGGAGACGCCGCCGAGCAGATCCGAGCTGAAGCGGGCCGGTCAGGCGACGGGCGACCCGTCCTCGTTCCAGTCGCACGTCCGCGCGGCGCGCAGCGAGTTCGAGAGTCAGATCGAGCGTGCCCGGGTCGAGTTCGAAGAGGCCAACGAGCGCATCAACGCGCGATCGGGTCGCAACCTGATCATGGCGACCCTCATCGGCCTCGGCATCGGCGCGATCGTGCTGGGATCGCTCCTCTTCTGGAAGTGGGCGTTCATCGCGTTCGCGGTGCCGCTCTGTCTCCTCGGGGCGTTCGAGTTCTCGCGGGCCTTGCAGGCATCGGGCCGGCGGATCGACGTCCCCGCGCAGCTGACCGCCGGCGCGCTGGTGCTGGGCGCCGCCTTCGTCGGCTACCTCACGCAGTGGTTCGTGTTGTTCGCCGCCGTCGTCCTCGTGATCGTGTGGCGCCTCATCGCGCAGATGGCCGCCGGCGACGGTCGTCGCTACGGTGACGTCGTCACCGACGTCCTCGCGGGCGCCCTCGTCCAGCTGTACGTCGTCTTCCACGGCAGCCTGGCGCTCGTGATCCTGCGCCAGGAGCACGGTGAGCTGTGGTTGCTGGCCGTCCTCGTCATCGCGGTCTCGGTAGACACGGGGGCCTATGCGAGCGGGGTCGCTTTCGGGCGGCATCCCATGGCCCCGCGGATCAGCCCCAACAAGACGTGGGAGGGCTTCGCGGGTGCCGTCGTCGCGAGTCTGGTCGCCGGCGGACTGCTCGCCGTGCTGATGCTGCAGCTGCCGCTGTGGGCGGGTGCGGTCCTCGGGCTCGCGATCCTCGTGTCGGCGACGATCGGCGATCTCGGCGAATCGCTCATCAAGCGGGACCTCGGCATCAAGGACATGAGCTCCTTCCTGCCCGGTCACGGCGGAGTACTCGATCGCCTCGACTCGATCCTGCCGTCGCTCGTCCCGGGTCTCGCCCTGTACATCCTCCTGAGCCCCCTGAGCGGACTGTCATGACCGAGCTCACCTCTCCCGCCGCCTTCCCGAAGACCTCGGGGCGTCGCAAGGGCTACGCCCCCCGCGCGGTCGACGAGTTCCTCGCCTCCGCGCGCGCCGCTTTCGAGGCCGACGACACCGACCTCACCTCCGCCGACGTCCGCGCCGCCGCGTTCCCGCTGGTGAGCGAGGGGTATGCGATCGACGCGGTCGACGCGGCCCTCGCCCGCATCGAGGATGCCTTCGCGCAGCGGGAGCGCGTGACGGCGATGAATCAGCGGGGCGCCCGCGCCTGGGTGGGGGCGTCCCGTGCGCTGGCGCAGGAGATCCTCGACCGCCTCTCTCGGAAGCCGCGACACCGCTTCCGTCGGGTTTCCCCGCTCCGTTTCGGGTACCGGGTCGACGAGGTGGATCTCGTCGCGGGTCGGATCGCGCGCTACCTCGAATCCGGGGAGGGGCTGACGATCGAACAGGTCCGTTCGGTCGCCTTCCGCATGCAGCTCCGCGGTTACGACGAGGCGCAGGTCGACGCCGTCCTCGACGCCGTCGTCGACGTCATGCAGTCCGTCGGTTGATGCGTGGCGGGTGCCGTGCGTCGCCGATATGATCGGGAGACTGTGACTTCCGGCAACGAGATCCTCCCATCGCGCGCCGGCGTCGCGACGCAGACCGTCCGGCGCTCCGGGCGCGCGGCTCCGCCGTCGCGCTGGTCGCGTCGCCGGGGTGTACTGGCTGTCTTCTCTGTGGTCGCCACCGCGGGATTCGTCGCCGCGACGCTCGTTCCGCTCGTCTCGTTCCCCGACCCTGCCGAAGCGACGCAACTCGACCCGCTCTCGCTCTACGCGTCGGCGGTCGAGGACGCGCAGCGCTACCAGGCCGGTGACGCTCCGACCGTCGAGCTCGAGCGGGCGAGTGAGTACACCGTCTACGTGAAGCCCACCCCGACGCCTACTCCGCCTCCCCCGGCCGGGTCGTCCTCGTCGAAGCGGTCGTCCTCCTCCTGGCAGCCGCCGTTCGTCTCGCCGAATCCCGGCAGTGCGCAGGCCATCGCGTACGACATGGTGACCGCTCGCGGCTGGGGGGATTCGGAGTTCGCCTGCCTCGTCGCGCTCTGGAAGAAGGAATCCGGCTGGCGGGTGAACGCCTACAACGCCTCGAGCGGTGCCTACGGCATCCCGCAGGCCACCCCGGGCCGCAAGATGTCCTCGGTCGGATCCGACTGGGAGACGAACCCTGCGACCCAGATCACGTGGGGCTTGAAATACATCCAGGGTCGCTACGGCACCCCGTGCGGCGCCTGGGGGAAGTCGCAGCGCTCGGGCTGGTACTGAGCCGTGCCCCGGTCGAATCGGCGCAAGCCCAGCGGTCCGGACGCGTCGTTCGACCGTCTCCTCGCGGGCTGGAAGCGCACGGAGCAGCGCCGCGGTGTCGAGTGGACGGTGCAGCCGGTGTCCGCCGTCCAGGCGCAGAAGGACTACGTGTGCCCGGGATGCGGACGGACCGTGGCGGCCGGGACGGCGCACGTCGTCGTCTGGCGTGCCGACGGTGTGCTCGGGGATGCCGCGGACCTGGCCGCGAGGCGGCACTGGCACACAGCGTGCTGGCGGATCGCCTGATCAGAGTTCGTTCTGGCGGGGGATCAGCACCTGGCGGTAGATGATCAGAACGCTCGCCGCCACGGGGATGGCGATGAGCGCACCCAGCAGGCCGAGGAGCGATCCACCCGCGAGGGCGGCGATCACGACGACGGCACCGGGTACCGAGACGGCCCGACTCATGATCCTGGGGGAGAGGAAGTACGCCTCGACCTGCATGTAGACGAGATACCAGACGAGGGCGACGAGCGCGGTCAACGGCGACGCGAGCCCCAGGCAGGCGAGCACGATGATGGCGGATCCGGTCAGGGTCCCCACCAGCGGGATCAACGAGAAGAAGAAGGCGATCACGGCCAGGACTGCGGGGAACGGCGCCTTGATGATGGTGAGGAAGATGGCGCTCAGGATGCCGTTGATCGCGCCGAGGACGACCTGCCCCATGACGTAGTAGCCGACGGACGCCGTGATCTGCTCGGAGAGCCCGACGAAGCGCTCGCGCTTCGAGGCCGGTGCCAGTTGGTAGACGGAGCGCTTGAGGGAGCGCATCGAGGCGGTGAAGTAGATCGTCAGGATGAGGACGATGATGGTCCCCGTCGCCGTCGCGACGATCCCCGCACCGAAGGAGAGCAGTCCGGTGCCCAGGGAGGCTCCGATCTCGGCGAAGTCGAGCCCGTTCCACCATTGGTTGACGTAGCTGAAGACCATGTCGACCTGCAGCAGCGGGAATGTCTGCGTGAGCCAGTCCCGCGCGACCGTGACCGGGTTCCACTCCTGATCGACCGCGCTCTCCACCAGTGTCTGGATCTGCTGGACGAGCTTGGCGATCTGGTCGACGAGGACCGGGACCACGATGAGCACGAGCGCCGTCGCGATGGCGAGGAGGCCCGCGAAGGTCGCCAGCAGCGCGCCCCAGCGGGGGAGTCCGCGGCGTTCGAAGAACGACACGACGGGGTCGAGTCCCAGGGCGAGGAAGAGGGCCGTCCCGATGTAGAGCAGGACGGTCGACAGGGTCTGCACCCCGGTGAGGATGAGGATGCCGACGCCCACGCCGAGGGTGGCGATCAGCGCGGTGCGGAACGGATGCTGGATCTTCACGGTGCCCTCTCCCAGGTCTTCCCTCACCCTAGTTCGCCGATGCGCCCGGACGCGGGAGCGACGCCCTCCCACGCGTTTGCCAGCACCGTTCGCTAGGCTGGAATGTCGAATGATCGGCCGTGCACCCCGGATGCCGGCTGGAGGAGGGCGGCAGTTCGTGAGATTCGTGTGGGCGATCATCGCCTTCGTCCTTGCCACGCTGATGATCGGCGCCGGAGTGGCCCAGCGCACGATCCTCGAGGCACCGGCGACCGAGACGGCGACCCTCACGACGGATGCCGACGCCCCCTACGTCCTCATCGACGGTGCGGTCCTCGCCAGCCACCCGGGCGCGCAGACCCTCCGCATCGCGGGCGACGGCCCGGTCTTCGCCGCCTACGGTCGGACGCAGGACATCGCGGCGTGGCTGGCTCCCACCGAGTACGTCCACGTGACCCTCGGCGCCGAGGACCTGCCCGTCTCCGAGACCGTCGCCGCGTCGGCCCCCGTCGAGGGCGATGCGCCGACCGCGGCGCCCGCCGGGTCCGACCTCTGGCTGGACGAGTTCGAGCAGGACGGGTCTCTCGCCACCACCCTCCGCCTCCCCGCGGACATGAGCGTTCTGGTCGCCTCGGACGGCACTGCGGCGGCCCCCTCCGAGCTGAGCGTCACCTGGCCGACCGGCGCGACGACGCCGTGGGCCGGACCGCTGCTGGCCGGCGGCATCCTGATGGCCGTCGTGGGCCTCGTCCTGTACATCCTCGCTCTGCGTCACGTCCGGCGGTCCCGGGGCCCGCGTCGCAAGGGTCTGCCGACCACTGCGACGCAACCCATCGACCTCTCGGTCGAGCAGGCGGAGAAGGGCGTCATCACGGCGGCTCCCGCGCGGAAGCGACTCGGTCGCGGACGGCGCCCGTTCGTCGCGCTCTCCGCCCTCCTCGTCGGCGGGATCGCGCTCACCGGCTGCTCGCCCGACGCCTGGCCCGACCTGCAGCCCGAGGCGACGCCATCGCCCTCGGCATCCGTCATCGTGCCCGAGGGCCAGGGAGCGCCCGCCGTGACGAAGACGCAGGCCGAGCGCATCCTCGGCCGGATCTCCGAGCAGGTCGCCGCCGCCGACGAGGCGAAGGACCCGAAGGCCGCCGCGCTGCGACTCACGGGGCCCGCCCTCACCGAGCGTGAGACGAACTACCGACTCCGCACCGAACTCCCCGATGCCGACCCGCTGCCCGCCATCCCGGCCGGCACGATGACCGCGCTCCTGCCGCAGGCGAAGAACGACTGGCCGCGCATGTTCATGGCGGTGGTCGAGGACGCGGACGGCGTCGCCACCGTCATGACGGCGACGCAGAGCGACCCGTGGGCCGAGTACAAGGTCGCCTACATCTCGAGTCTCCGCGCCGATGCCACGATGAACCTCGCCGCGGAGTATGTCGGTGCCGTGGCCGTCGAGCCCACCTCACCGTTCCTCCTCATGCCGCCCGAGAACCTGGCCGCCGCGTACGCCGACGTCCTCGACAAGGGGGACAAGAGCGAGTTCGCCGCCCTGTTCGATGAGAAGACCGACACGTTCCGCTCCCTCGTCGCCGAGAATCGCGCGGCCGTCCTGAAGAAGTTCAATGAGACCGGTGAGGAGACCGGCCGGGTCTCGTTCCAGGCCGAGCCCGGCGATTCCGAGCCGCTCTCGCTCGTCACACTCGACAGCGGCGCGATCGTGGCCGTCACCGTCACGGAGAACGAGACCGCCGTCCCGACCGATTCCGACGCCGTGATCAAGCTCGGCGAGAACGTCGTCGTGAAGGCGCTCTCGGGCGTCTCGCAGTCGAGCACCGGCTTCCAGACCCGTTACACCGATCAGCTGTACTTCTTCGTGCCCGCGCAGGGTTCGAACGACAAGATCCAGCTGCTCGCCTCCCGTTCCAACGTCCTCGACGCCAAGGTGGTTGAAAAAGAGTGAGCACCCCCGCACCCGGCGCCGTCCTCCGCGGCGCCGTCGATCTCTCGTCCCTCCGCAACCGGCCCGCGGGACAGCCCGAGGCCGCCGCGCCCGCCGGCGGCGGGGCCCCGGCATCCCGCCTCATCTTCGACGTGACGGATGCCGACTTCGGTCAGGTCCTCGAGCTGTCGCGGACGGTCCCCGTCGTCGTCGACCTCTGGGCCGACTGGTGCGGCCCCTGCAAGCAGCTGAGCCCCGTGCTCGAGAAGCTCGTGACCGAGCTCGGCGGCCGGCTCGTGCTCGCGAAGGTGGACGTCGACGCGAACCCGCAGCTCGCGCAGAGCTTCCGTGCGCAGTCGATCCCGCTCGTGGTCGCCCTCGTCGCCGGTCAGCCCGTCCAGCTCTTCACGGGGGCCGTGCCGGAGGCGCAGGTGCGCGAGGTCTTCACGCAACTGCTGCAGCTCGCCGCGCAGCACGGGGTGACCGGGACGGTGCCCGTCGAGGGCGCTGAGACGGATGCCGAGGACCGCCCGGCCGCCTTGCCGCCGCTCCATCAGGCGGCCTTCGACGCCATCGAGTCCGGTGACTACCAGGCCGCCGCGGCAGCGTACGAGCAGGCTCTCGCCGAGAACCCCCGCGACGAGGACGCGAAAGCCGGCCTCGCGCAGGTGCATCTGCTCGGCCGTGTGCAGAACCTGGACCTCGCCGCCGCGCGCGCCGCTGCCGCTGCCGCTCCGCACGACGTCGAGGCGCAGTTCGCCGTCGCCGATCTGGATCTCGCCGGCGGGCACGTCGACGACGCGTTCGCGCGACTGCTGGATCTGTTCGCCGCCCTGCCGGCGGACGAGCGCGCGCCCGTGCGGGCACGTCTGCTCGAACTCTTCGGCGTCGTGGGCGACGCAGACCCTCGGGTCATCCGAGCGCGGGGACGACTCGCGAGTCTGCTTTTCTGACAGAGGAAAGGGGGTCCGGGCATCAGCCCGGACCCCCTGTCTCTCACGCCTGGTGACGGAGCCAGAGGACGCCGAGCGGCGGCAGGACGACGGTCGCGGTGCCGTCGGCATCCGTCGTTACGCCGCCGAAGTTGCCGACCCCGGACCCGCCGAACTCCTGCGCGTCGCTGTTGAGGATCTCGGCCCACGCACCGGCCCCGGGCAGGGTGATCCGCACGTCGTGGCGGGGGGAACCGGCGAAGTTGCACAGCACGACCACCGTGCCGCCGTCGTGGTCGCGGCGCGCGAACCCGAGGATGTTGCCGTCGGGGGTGTGCGGCCAGACGCGCGAGAAGGCGGACCCGTCGGTGTCGCGCGACCACAGCGGCGCTTCGTCCCGGTAGGTGCGGTTGAGGGCGGCGACGAAATGCTGCAACTGCTGGTGCGCCGGCTGATCCAGCATCCACCAGTCCAGGCCGCGCCCCTCGGACCATTCGGACATCTGCCCGAACTCCTGCCCCATGAACAGGAGCTGCTTGCCCGGGTGCCCCCACATGTACGCCAGGAAGGCTCGCATGTTGGCGAGCTGCTGCCAGTGGTCGCCCGGCATCCGGGTGAACAGCGACCCCTTGCCGTGCACGACCTCGTCGTGGCTGATGGGGAGCACGAAGTTCTCGCTGAACGCGTAGACGAACGAGAACGAGAGCTCGCCCTCATGGTGCGACCGGTACAGCGGGTCGCGGCCGATGTACACGAGCGAGTCGTTCATCCAGCCCATGTTCCACTTGAACCCGAAGCCGAGACCGCCCTGGCTGGTCGGAGCCGTCACACCGGGGAAGCTCGTCGACTCCTCCGCGATCATCGCGATGCCCGGGTAGCGCTTGTAGGCGGTTGCGTTGACCTCCTGCAGGAAGCGGATCGCCTCGAGGTTCTCGCGGCCGCCGTGGATGTTCGGCTCCCACTGCCCTTCCTCGCGGGAGTAGTCCAAATAAAGCATCGAGGCGACGGCGTCGACACGCAGGCCGTCGACGTGGAACTCCTCGAACCAGTAGAGCGCGTTCGCGACGAGGAAGTTCCGCACCTCGTTGCGCCCGTAGTCGAAGATGTACGTGCCCCAGTCGCGGTGCTCGCCGCGCCGGGGATCCGGGTGCTCGTAGAGCGGGGCTCCGTCGAAGCGCGCGAGCGCGAACTCGTCCTTCGGGAAGTGCCCGGGCACCCAGTCCATGATGACGCCGATGCCCGCCTGGTGCAGCCGGTCGATGAGATAGCGGAGGTCGTCGGGTCTGCCGAAGCGGCTCGTCGGGGCGTAGTAGCCCGTCACCTGATAGCCCCACGAGCCCCCGAAGGGGTGCTCGGCGAGCGGGAGGAACTCGACGTGGGTGAAGCCCTGCGCCCCCACGTAGTCCACGAGCTCGTCGGCGGCGTCGCGGTAGCTGAGACCGGGCCGCCACGAGCCGAGATGGAGCTCGTAGGTGGACATCGGCTTGTCGTGCACGGAGCCCGACGCCCGCGCGGCGATCCATTCGTCGTCCGACCAGGTGTACTCGCTCTCCGTGACGACGGATGCCGTTGCGGGCGGGACCTCGGCGGCCCGGGCCATCGGGTCGGCCTTCATCACCCAGTGGCCCGCGGCGGTGAGGATCTCGAACTTGTAGGCCGAGCCCGCGCCGATGCCCGGGACGAACAGTTCCCAGACGCCACTCGATCCGAGCGAGCGCATGGCGTGCTGGGTGCCGTCCCATCCGTTCAGATCGCCGACGACGCGGACGGCCCGGGCGTTGGGCGCCCATACCGCGAAGGAGACGCCGCTGACGGGGCCGTAGTGGCGGACGTGGGCCCCGAGGACGGTCCACAGCTGCTCGTGGCGCCCCTCGCGGATGAGGTGCAGGTCCATCTCGCCGAGCGACGGCAGATGCCGGTACGGGTCGTCCACGCGGTAGTCGGGAGCGCCCTCGTACGTCGCGACGAGATCGTAGGCGGTCGGCTGCGTCTCCGCGACGCCTTCCCAGACCCCTTGACGGATGTGCTCGAGCTCGACGCGGGAGCCGTCGGCCAGCACGGCGGTCACGGTCTGCGCGAAGGGGCGCCGCGCCCGGATCACCCATTCGTCGCCCTCGGGGTGCGGGCCCAGCACGTCGTGGGGGGCGTGGTAGGCGCCGGCACCGACGGCATCCAGGATCGAATCATCGGGACGGGTCATGAGTGTGCCTTCACGTGGAGGATGTGGATGGGTTCGGCGAAAGCGTCGAGTCGGACGTAGTTGTGCTCGTTCCACGTCCAGCGCGCGCCGGTGAGGAGGTCCTCGACCTCGTAGTCGTGGCCGCGGGGGAGTCCCCAGATCTGCGAATCGACGTGCACCGTCGTCTCGCGCGCCGAGTGCGGGTCGACGTTCACGACGACGATGATCGTGTCGGATTCGCCGCGCTCGGCCACCGCCGCGGGCAGGTGCTTCACGTAGGCGACGATCGCGTCGTCGTCCGTGCCCTGAAGGTGCAGACCGCGCAGCTGCCGGAGCGCGGGATGCGCCCGGCGGATCTCGTTCAGCCGCCGCAGGAACGGGGCGAGGGAGTCGCCCGCGGCCTCGGCCCCCGCCCAGTCGCGGAACTTGTACTCGTACTTCTCGTTGTCGATGTTCTCCTCGGACCCCGGGCGGGCGACGTTCTCGTAGAGCTCGTATCCCGCGTACACGCCGTAGCTGGCCCCCGCGGTGGCCGCGAGAGCGGCGCGGATCCGGTAGGCGGGACGCCCGCCGAACTGCAGGTACTCGGTGAGGATGTCGGGGGTGTTGACGAAGAGGTTCGGGCGCATGAAATCCGCCGTCTCGTCCGAGATCGAGGCGAAGAACTCCTCGAGCTCGGTCTTGGTGTTGCGCCACGTGAAGTACGAGTAGCTCTGCTGGAAACCGCTCTGTGCGAGGGCCCGCATCGGCATGGGACGGGTGAACGCCTCGGCCAGGAAGACGACGTCGGGGTGCTCGGCGTTGACGGTGCGGATCAGCCACTCCCAGAACTGCAGCGGCTTGGTGTGAGGGTTGTCGACGCGGAAGATCTTCACCCCCTGTCGGATCCAGTGCTGGACGATGCGCAGCACCTCGGCGCGGATGCCGACCGGGTCGTTGTCGAAGTTGACCGGGTAGATGTCCTGGTACTTCTTCGGCGGGTTCTCGGCGAAGGCGATCGAACCGTCCGGCAGTGTCGTGAACCACTCCGGGTGCTCGGTCACCCAGGGGTGGTCGGGAGCGGCCTGGAGGGCGAGGTCCAGGGCGATCTCCAGGCCGTGGGCGTTCGCGGTGTCCACGAACGCGCGGAAGTCCTCGAGCGTCCCGAGGTCGGGGTGGACCGCATCGTGTCCGCCGTCCGCCGAGCCGATGGCCCACGGCGATCCCGGGTCCCCGGGACCGGCGTTCAGGGTGTTGTTGGGGCCCTTGCGGTTCACCTCGCCGATCGGGTGGATGGGCGGGAGGTAGAGCACGTCGAAGCCCATCGCGGCGACGGCGGGGAGGCGTTCGGCCGCCGTCCGGAAGGTGCCGCTGCGGACGGTGCCGTCCGGCAAGCGGACCGCCCCCTCGGAGCGCGGGAAGAACTCGTACCAGGCGCCCACGCCGGCTCGCTCGCGCTCGACGAGGAGCGTGTTCTCCTCGTGGAGGGTGTGGAGCGAGAGGGCGGGGCGGTCGGCGAACGCCCGGGCGAGCCCCGGGTCGCGCACCACGATGAGGGCCGCCTCGTCGTCCACGGCGTCATCGCGGAGGGCGCGCGCCGCGGAGGTGAGGGCGGTGCGCTCCTCGACGGGACGGGTCTTCTCCGCGGCGGCGCGCTCGAACAGCCGCGCGCCCATCTCCCGCATGAGAATCGGGTCGACACCCGCGGCGATCTTCAGCTCGGCTGCATGACGCCAGGTCGCGTAGTCGTCGGCGAACGTCTCGAAACGGAACTTCCAGGTGCCTTGCTCGAGGGGTGCCACGACGACGCGCCAATTGTCGAAGCCGTCGTCGAGGGGCCGGAGCCGGTGGAGCGTGACCGCGCCCGAGGGCGCCGTCAGACGCAGGTGCACGCCGATGCGGTCGTGTCCCTCGCGGAAGGCGGCGACCGTGAACGGCACCGCCTCGCCGACGAACGCAGTCGGCGCGAACCGGCCGCCCGGGACGCTGGGACGATGGGAGGCGATCGGGATGCGGCCGTTGCGGATGCCGGCATCCTTCCTGGTCGCCTTCACCGGTCGGACCGGGATCTCAGCGGAGCTGCGGACGGAAGCGGGGGAGATCTGTGTGGCCACGTTCCGAACCTACCGGTGCCGAGGAAGGCTCGAAACGGCCTGGATCACTCGGCCCGGAACAGGTACATTGACGGGCCGGTCGCGGTGAACGCGTCGCCGGGGGAGAGCGGGGCGGCATCCGAGCGCGGACGCTCGTCGACGCTCGACCACAGGGGGGCGAAGCGCGTCACACCCTCCAGCGCCGGAAGGGTGATCTCGACGTCGCTCTCCCGGCCGTGGACCACCAGGAGCGTGCGGTTGGGCGCTTCGCTCTCGGGTGTGGAGCAGGCGTCGTACTGCAGCGTGCGGTGCGAGGGATCCGTCCACTGCTCCACCGACATCGTGTTCCCCTGCTCGTCGTACCAGTCGATGACGGACGCGCCCGGAACGGTCTTCTCGGCATGGGCGAACCGGACGGGTCGCAGCGCCGGGTTCTCCCGGCGGATGCGGGTGAGCAGCTCGACGTGGGCGTGCAGGTCGTCCTGCCAGGGTTCGCGGCCCCAGTCGTACCAGGTCAGCGCGGAGTCGTGGCAGTACGCGTTGTTGTTGCCGTGCTGCGTGCGCCCGATCTCGTCGCCCGCGGTGATCATCGGAACGCCCGCCGAGAGCAGGAGCGTGCCCAGCAGGTTGCGCATCGCGCGCCGGCGGGCGGCGAGGACGGCCTGATCGTCGGTCGGCCCCTCGAAGCCGTGGTTGAAGGAGCGGTTCGTGTCCGCCCCGTCCCGCCCGTGCTCGCCGTTGGCCTCGTTGCGCTTGGAGTCGTAGGAGACGAGGTCGTGGAGGGTGAACCCGTCGTGCGCGGTGACGAAGTTGACGCTCGCGAGCGGTCCGCGCTCGGCGCTGAACGTGTTGGCCGATCCGGCGAGCCGGGTCGCGAACCCGCCGATCCCCACCGGCGTGACCTCGGCGCGGCGGGAGTAGTCGATGTCGCTCAGCCAGAAGTTGCGGACCCGATCGCGGTAGCGGTCGTTCCACTCGCTCCAGCCGGCGCCGAACGCCCCCGTCTGCCAGCCGCCGGTGCCGACGTCCCAGGGTTCGGCGATCATCTTGACGCCCGCCAGCGCGGGGTCCTCGACGATCGCCTGCAGGAGCGGGTGCTCCGGGGTGAAGGCGTGGGAGGCATCGCGCCCCAGGACGGGGGCGAGGTCGAAGCGGAACCCGTCGATCTGCACCTCGTTCGCCCAGTAGCGCAGCGAATCGAGGACGAGGCGGGACGCGGCATCCGTCGACGTGTTCAGGGAGTTCCCGCATCCCGTCACGTCGATGTAGGTTCCGTCGTCGGCCTGCCGGTAGTACGACCGGTTGTCGATCCCGCGGAAGCTCGAGCGGGGCTCGCCGAGTCCCTGCTCGGAGGTGTGGTTGAAGACGACGTCGAGGATGACCTCGATGCCGGCCGCGTGCAGCAGCTTCACCATCCCCTTCACCTCGCGGAGCACCGCGGTGGCGCCTTCGGCCTGGGCGGCGGCCGTCGCGTACGGGGCGTGCGGCGCGAAGAAGCCGACGGAGTTGTAGCCCCAGTAATTGGTCAACCCCAGCTGCAGGAGGCGGGGCTCGCTCGCGAAGGCGTGGACCGGGAGCAGCTCGATCGCGGTCACCCCGAGGCTCCGGTAGTGCTCGATCATGGCCGGATGCGCCATCCCGGCGTAGGTGCCGTGCAACGCCGCCGGCACACCGGGATGCCGCTTGGTGAGGCCTTTGACGTGCGCTTCGTAGACGACGGTGCGATCGAGCGGCGTCGCCGGCTTCGCGACGCCGCCCCAGTCGAAGCAGTCGTCGACGACGACGGAGCGCCAGGAGTGGATGCCGGGGGCCGACAACCCCCGCGCGTAGGGATCGATCAGCAGCGTCGCCGGGTTGAAGGTCATCCCGGGGCCGTGCGGTCCGTCGACCCGCACGCTGTAGGTGACGCCGACCCGCAGCGCGGGCGTCGTCGCCTCCCACACGCCGCCGCCCACGGGGGCCAGCGGGACGGTGTCGACGATCCAATCCGGGTCGTCGTCGTCGAAGACCACGAGCTCGACGTCGGTGGCGTGCTCCGACCACACCCGCAGCGTCCCGCACCCGTCGTGCAGGCGTACCCCGAGCCGGTCGTAGACGTCCGACAGCATCCCCGGAACGGGGGTGTCGGACGCCGCGGTCGTCGGGCCGGCCGGAGCGGAGGTCATGCGTCCTACAGTAGTGAGCAGGCGATGAAGGTCAGCGGCAGGCGGAGGGTCATGGCGGTCTATCTCGACCACGCGGCATCCACTCCGCTGCGGCCGGAGGCGCGTGATGCGTGGCTCGCCGCGTCGGAGGTCACCGGCAACGCGTCGTCCGTGCACGGCGCGGGCCAGGCGGCGCGGAGGCTGCTCGAGGACGCCCGTGAGCGGATCGCGGCGGTGCTGGGGTGCGACCCCATCGAAGTGGTGCTGACCTCTGGGGGCACGGAGTCGGTGAACCTCGCCCTCCAGGGGACGTGGTGGGCGCGCGACCCGGACCGGTCGGCGGTCGTCCTGCCCGACGGCGAGCACCACGCGACCCTCGACACGGTGTCGTGGCTCGCTTCCGCCCAGGGGGCGGAGGTCCGTCCCGTGCCGCTCGACGAGAGCGCGGCGATCGATGTCGCTGCCTTCGATGCGGCACTCCCGGGCGCCGCCCTGGCGACGGCGCTCGTGGCCAACAACGAGGTCGGGAGCGTGTCGGATGTCGCCGCCCTGGCCGCGTCGGCGGCGGCGGCAGACGTGCCCCTCCACCTCGACGCCGTCGGGGCCATCGCCCATCTGTCGCTCGACTTCGCCGCGCTGCGGGGACCGGGAGCCGGTCGCGGCGGACTCGTCGCGCTGAGCGTCGCAGGCCACAAGGTGGGGGCGCCGGTCGGGACGGGGGCGCTCGTCGTGTCGCGTCACGCCCGCATGGGCGCGGTCCTTCACGGCGGCGGGCAGCAGCGTGGCCTCCGCTCGGGCACACCGGATGTCGCGGGTGCCGCCGCCCTGGCCGTGGCCCTGGAGCTGACGGCGGCGGAGCGCGCCGCCGAGGCGGAACGCCTGCGCGCGCTGTCCGACCGGCTCCTGATCGGTGTGCACGACATCGCCCCGGAGGTCCGGCTACTCGGTGCACCGGATCGGCGACTGCCCGGTCACCTGCACCTCCTCTTCCCCGACGCACTGGGGGAGACCCTCCTCTTCCTCCTCGACTCCGCGGGCGTGCGCGTGTCGACCGGATCGGCATGCCAAGCGGGTGTCGCCGAGCCGAGCCACGTCGTCCTCGCCCTCGGTCGCACCGATCGCGAGGCCCGTTCGGTCCTTCGGGTCACGCTCGGGCGCACGACCACGGCGGCCGACGTCGACGCGTTCCTCGCCGCCCTCCCCGAGGCGCACCGCCGCGCGGCGGCGTCCAGCGCCCGTGCGGGGTCGCGCTCGTAGACTGGGACGATGCGCGTACTGGCAGCCATGAGCGGTGGGGTCGATTCGGCCGTCGCCGCGGCGCGCGCGGTGGACGCGGGTCACGACGTCGTCGGCGTCCACCTCGCGCTCTCGCGCGCCGGAGGCACCCTCCGCACCGGCAGCCGGGGCTGCTGCACGATCGAGGACGCACTCGACGCCCGGCGCGCGGCCGACCTGCTCGGCATCCCGTTCTACGTGTGGGACTTCTCCGAGCGCTTCCGCGACGACGTCATCGACGACTTCATCAGCGAGTACCGGGCGGGGCGCACGCCGAACCCGTGCATGCGGTGCAACGAGAAGATCAAGTTCGCGGCCCTGCTCGAACGGGCCCTCGAACTCGGTTTCGACGCCGTCTGCACCGGCCACTACGCGACCCTCGTCGACGGTCCGGAGGGGCGCGAACTGCATCGCGCGTCGGATGAGGCGAAGGACCAGTCCTACGTCCTCGGGGTGCTCACCGCGGACCAGCTCGCCCACACCTACTTCCCGCTCGGGACGACGCCGTCGAAGGCCGTCGTCCGCGCCGAGGCCGCCGAGCGCGGTCTGACGGTCGCGCAGAAGCCGGACAGCCACGACATCTGCTTCATCCCCGACGGCGACACCCGCGGGTGGCTCGCCGAGAAGGTGGGCGCCGAGCAGGGTGACGTCGTGGACCGCGAGGGATCGGTCGTCGGGCGGCACGAGGGAGCGCACGCGTTCACGGTCGGTCAGCGCCGGGGGCTGCAGCTCGGCGTCCCCGCCGCGGACGGCAAGCCGCGGTTCGTCCTCGAAGTGCGTCCCGTCTCGAACACGGTCGTCGTCGGGCCGAAGGAGGCTCTCGCGACGGCGGAGATCTCCGGGGAGCGGCACAGCTGGGCCGGACGTGCTCCTGCCGACGGCGTGTTCGCCTGCGACGTGCAGATCCGCGCGCACGCCGATCCGGTCCCCGCTCGGGCGAGCGTGCGAGACGGGTCGATCACGGTCGTCCCCGAGACCCCTTTCGACGGCGTCGCGCCCGGTCAAACGGCGGTGCTGTACGACGGGACCCGGGTGATCGGGCAGTTCACGATCGCGCGGACCGTCTCCGCCGTTCCCCAGAACGCCTGACCCGGCGGCCCCGTTCGACCTCGGCGAACGCCGCGCGGAGGTCGGTGTGCGCGAACCGGAATCCGGCGTCGACGAGCCGCTCGGGGAAGACCCATCTGCTCTTGAGGATCAGCTCGGGCTCGGTCCGCAGCACCCACATGGCGATCTCGAGCATCCAGCGCAGCGACGGCAGGCCCACCGGCATCCCGACGACGCCGCGGAGGGTGCGCATGAGGGTGCGGTTGTCGGATGCCTCGGGCACCGCGATGTTGACGGGGCCGGAGATGTCGTCCCGCTCGATGAGGAAGCGGACGGCGCGGAGCACGTCCTCGATGTGCACCCAGCTGAAGCGCTGGCGCCCCCGGGTGCGGTACCAGGGCGGCCGGTCGCCCGTCGGCTCGTCGCCGATGCCCCGGTAGCGACGGTGCGGCGGGAGCCAGCCGTCGTGCTGCGGCCCACCGAGTCCGGTACGTGCGAGGGTGAGCAGCATCCGGGAGGCGGGACCGTCGCCGACGACGATCGCCAGACGCAGGGCGACGCGGCGCGTGCGCGACAGTTCTCCCGCGAAGAACGCACGCTCCCACGACCGCGCGACGTCGACCGAGAAGCCCTGTCCGAGTTCGCCGCCCGATTCGGTGTTCGGGCGGTCCATCGCGTGGCGGTAGATCGTCGCGGTGGACGCATTGAGCCAGAGCCGGGGCGGAGCGGATGCCGCGGCCACCGCAGCGTGCAGGGCGCGCGTCGTCTCCACCCGCGACCGCAGGATCTCGTCGCGGTTGCGATCGGTGTAGCGACAGTCGACGGACTTCCCGGCGAGGTTCACGAGCAGGTCGGAGCCGTCGACGGCGGCCGCGAGCGCGGCGGGGTCGTCCCAGCGGACGGCGGCGGTGCGTCCGACGGTGACGACGTCGTATCCGTCGTCCGTGAGGGCTGCGACGAGAGCCTCGCCGATGAATCCGCCGGCACCGGCGACGACGGCACGAGGACGGGACATGCCTCGACGCTACCCGGTCACGTCGCCGGTAGATTCCGACCATGAACTCCGAGGGCCGGGAACACGCGGCATCCGTGTACGAACGCGCCGTGGGACCCGGCATCCGCTCGCTGCCTCCCGTGCTGCGACGCTACTTCGGCCCGGTGCCGGAGGGACACGTCGGCGTGGGGGAGGGCGTCTACTCGATCGTCGGCTCGCGCTACCGGCGGACGGCCGGGGCGCTGCTGCGGTGGTCCGCGCGACACGACGTGCTGTTCCCCGAGAGCGGGCGCGACATCCCGTTCGTGGTGGAGAACCGGGCCGCCGCGGACGGCACACTCCGGGGGACGCGCTGGTTCGGCTTCCCGCGGACGACCCGCGTGATGCGCGACACGATGCACGTCGACGGCGGCGAGATCGTCCAACGGCTCGGTCGCCGCGGCGGTCTCGAGGTCCGTCTGGCCGCCCGTGCGTCGGCGGAGGGGATGCTGCTGCGCTCGCGCCGTCTCGCGTGGTGGATCCGCGGCCTCCGGGTCCCGCTGCCGCGCATCGCGGGGGTGGAGGTGCGGGAGACGGAGGACGGGAACGGCCGGCAGCGCGTCGACGTCCGACTGCGGATGCCGCTGCTCGGCGAGGTCTTCCGCTACTCCGGGACCTTCGTCTACCGCATCCGGCCGGAGCGCGGAACGGTCCCGGCGGTGTCGCCGGCCCTCCCTACACTGTCGATGTGGCTGACGCAGAACTCCCCGAACTGACCCTCGATGAGGCCCGCGCAGAGGCCGCGCGGCTCACGGAGAAGATCCTCGGCGCGCGCGAGGCCTACTACGGGGGCGACGTCGGTCTGGTCGACGACGCCACCTACGACGGGTGGATGCATCGCCTCGAAGCCATCGAGCGCGCGCACCCCGAGCTGCAGGGGCAGGATTCGCCGACGCAGACCGTCGGCGCGGCGGAGTCGTCGATGTTCGCTCCCGTCGAGCACGCCGAGCGGATGCTGAGCCTCGACAACGTCTTCTCGCCGGACGAACTGCGGGAGTGGTGCACGAAGGCCGAGGCCGCAGCGGGGCGCAAGGTGCGATGGCTGACGGAGCTCAAGATCGACGGGCTCGCCATCTCGCTGCGCTACGAGAACGGCGTGCTGACCTCGGCGGCGACCCGCGGCGACGGCCGCATCGGGGAGGACGTCACGGTGAACGCGGTGCGCGTGGCCGGCATCCCGGAGCGGCTGTCGGGGGAGGGGCATCCCCCTCTCGTCGAGGTGCGGGGGGAGGTCTTCATCCCGGTGGCGGCCTTCGAAGAACTCAACGCGCTGCAGGCGCGTCTGCGCGACCGCGTCGTCGCCGACGCCGCCTCCCGTGCCCGCTACGACGAGGAGAAGGTGCAGAAGAGCGCGGCGCGACGCTTTCCGGCGTTCGCCAATCCGCGCAACGCCGCGAGCGGAGGTCTGCGCCAGCAGCTCGACAAGAAGTCGGGGCTCGAACTCGAAGCCGGCGAGGCCCGTCTCTCGTCCCTCCGCATGTACGTCCACGGCATCGGGGCCTGGCCCGACCCGCCCGTGTCCGCTCAGAGCGAGGTGTACGGCCTGCTCGCCGAATGGGGCCTGCCGGTCAGCCCGTATCCGCAGACGTTCGACGACGTCGACGGCGTTCTCGCCTTCGTCGCCGAGTACGGCGAGAAGCGCCACTCGGTCGCGCACGAACTCGACGGCATCGTCGTGAAGGTCGACGAGTTGTCCCTGCACGACGAGCTCGGCGCGACCAGCCGTGCCCCGCGCTGGGCGATCGCGTACAAGTACCCGCCCGAAGAGGTGCAGACGCGGCTCCTCGACATCATCGTGTCGGTCGGGCGCACCGGCCGCGCCACCCCGTACGCGCAGATGGCACCGGCGCTCGTCGCGGGCAGCGTCGTGCGCCAGGCGACCCTGCACAATCAGGACGTCGTCAAGGCGAAGGGCGTCCTGATCGGCGACATGGTCGTGCTCCGCAAGGCCGGGGACGTCATCCCCGAGGTGCTGGGCCCGGTCGCCGAACTCCGCGACGGCACGGAGCGCGCCTTCGTCATGCCGACGGCGTGCCCGGAGTGCGGATCGACCCTCGCGCCGGCCAAAGAGGGCGACATCGACCTGCGCTGCCCCAACACGCGCGGCTGCCCGGCGCAGGTCCGAGGGCGCGTCGAGCACATCGGCTCGCGTGGCGCGCTCGACATCGAGGCGCTCGGCGAGGTCACTGCGGCCGCGCTGACCCAGCCGATCGATCCGCAGCAGCCGGCGCTCGAGACCGAGGCGGGACTGTTCGAGCTGACGCTGGAGCGGCTCGTGCCCATCGAGGTCATCGTCCGCGACGCCGAGACCGGCGAACCGCGGGTCGACGAGAGCACCGGCGAGGTCGTCCGCCGCGCGCCGTTCCGCCGCAACCCCACCGCAGCGGAGAAGAAGGAGGGCCTCACGGGTCCGCAGCCGTCGGCGCAGGCCCTCACCCTCATCGACGAGCTCGAGAAGGCCAAGACGAAGGACCTCTGGCGCTTCCTCGTCGCGTTGAACATCCGCCACGTCGGACCCGTCGCCGCCCGCGCCCTGGCGCAGTACTTCGGCTCGCTCGACGCGATCCGGGCCGCCTCGCGCGACGAGCTCGCCGCGGTCGACGGTGTCGGCGGGATCATCGCCGACGCGCTCATCGACTGGTTCGCCGTCGACTGGCACGTCGAGATCGTCGACCGCTGGACCGCCGCGGGCGCGCGGCTGGCGACGCCCGGGCACCCGGGTCCCGGCGCCGCGGCCGCGGCCGGAGGAGTGCTCGAGGGCATCACCGTCGTCGCGACGGGGTCGCTCGAGGGGTACACCCGCGAGGGCGCGCAGGAGGCCATCATGCAGGCGGGCGGCAAGGCGGCGTCGAGCGTCTCGAAGAAGACGGACTTCGTCGCCGCCGGGCCCGGTGCGGGATCGAAGCTCGCGAAGGCCGAGGCCCTCGGCATCCGGATCATCGACGCCGCGCAGTTCCACGTCCTCGTCACCGAGGGTCCGGCCGCGCTCGGCGACGCTCCCGCCGCGGAGTGACGCTCAGGCGTCCTTCGCGAGGAGCGCGTCGCGCACCTGTCGGCGCAGGACCTTGCCGATGAGCGACCGCGGCAGCTCCTCGACCGTCTCGATCCGCTTCGGCACCTTGTAGGGCGTCAGCCGGGTGCGGGCGAACGCGCTCACGTCCTCGACGTCGACCTCGCTCACCCCCGGCGAGGGGATCACGACGGCGACGACTTGCTCGCCGCTGTGCGCGTCGGGGAGACCGACGACGGCGGCATCCGCGACCTGCGGGTGCTGCCGGAGCGTGGCCTCCACCTCGGAGGGCGACACGTTGAACCCGCCCGTGACGATGAGTTCCTTCAGACGGTCGACCACCCGGAAGAACCCGTCGGCGTCGCGCTCGACGATGTCGCCGGTGTGGAACCAGCCGTCGACGAGCACCTTCTCGGTCTCCTCCGGCTTGCCGTAGTACCCCGAGAACACCTGCGGTCCCCGCACCACAAGTTCGCCCGGCTCGCCGTCGCCGAGGACACGGGACGGGTTCTCGGGGTCGACGACCCGCGCGTCCGTCCCCGGGATCGGGATGCCGATGGTGCCCGCCTTCCGGTTGTCGGCGGGCGGGTTGACCATGAGGACGGGGGAGCACTCGCTCAGGCCGTAGCCCTCGATGAGGTAACCGCCGGTCGCCTCCTCGAACGGCTCGACGAGGGCAGGGGAGAGGGCCATCGCCCCCGAGACACCGATCCGGATGCCGCGGATCGACGCGCCGCGTTCGCGTGCCCGCGCGAGCAGCCGCTCGGCGATGGGAGGGACGAGCGGGAGGACGGTGGGCGGGTGCTTCTTGATCGCATCGATCACCATGTCGGCGTCGAACTTGGGGAAGAGCACGAGACGCGCCCCCATCGACATGGCGAAGGTGAGGCAGAGGGTGAGCCCGTAGGCGTGGAACATCGGCAGGACGGCGTAGAAGACGCATCCGTCCCCGCGCTGCACGGCCGGGATGAACGCCTGGCTTTGCCGGGCGTTGGCGAGCAGGTTGCGGTGCGTCAGCATCGCCCCCTTCGGCGTCCCCGTCGTCCCCGAGGTGTACTGCAGGACCGCGAGGTCGTCGGTCCGCGGACCGGGGTGGGATGCCGCCAGGGCGGGCGTCCGCACGAGGTCGTCCCACGACAGCGCACCGCGCGCCGGCGAGGTCAACGCGGCTCGCGATTCCCGCGCCTTCTTCACGGGCAGGCGCAGGGCGAGGCGCGTGTGCAGGGGCAGCGCCCGCGTGACGTCGACGGCGACGAGCGCCTCGACCCGGAGGTCCGCGGGGAAATCCTGCACGGTCGGCGCGACCTTGTCCCACACGATGGCGTGCCGCGCGCCGTGGTCCTGGAACTGCGTCCGCAGCTCCCGCGGGGTGTAGAGCGGGTTGTGCTCGACGACGACCGCGCCCAGTCGCAGGACGGCGTAGAACGCGATGATGTGCTGCGGGCAGTTGGGGAGGACGATCGCGACCCGGTCGCCCTTGTTCACCCCGAGATCGCGCAGCCCCGCGGCCGCCCGGTCCACGGCGTCGTGCAGGGCCGCGTAGGTCGTCTCGCGGCCGAAGAACTGGAGGGCGGGCGCGTCCGGGTAGTCGCGGGCGGACTCGTCGAGCAGGTCCATCAACGACCCGTCGATGGGCGGCAGGTCGAGGGGGACGCCCTCACCGTACGAGGAGAGCCACGGGCGATCGGCGGAGGGCGAATCGGTCACGCCCCCAGCCTAGGGCGCGGGTCGGCGCGGGCTCGGGAGGGCGACCGGGCCGAACTAGACTGTCGGGGTGTCTGAAATCACCCCCGATCTCGTGCGCCATCTCGGCGTGCTCGCCCGGATCCAGCTGAGCGACGAGGAGGTGGAGCGGCTCACCGGCCAGCTCGACGCGATCGTCGACAACATCGCCAAGGTGTCCGAAGTCGCCACCCCCGAGGTCGCCGCGACGAGCCACCCGATCCCGCTGCGCAACGTCTTCCGTCCCGATGTCCCCGGCGACATGCTGACCGTCGACGAGGTGCTCCAGAACGCACCGGATGCCGCCGACGGCCGGTTCCGCGTGACCGCGATCCTGGGGGAGGAGCAGTGAGCGACATCCTGAAGCTGACCGCCGCCGACCTCTCCGCGAAGCTGCGCTCCGGCGAGCTCTCGAGCGTCGAGGCCACGCAGGCCCACCTCGACCGCATCGCCGCCGTCGACGGCGACGTGCACGCCTTCCTCCACGTCTCCGACCACGCGGTCGAGGTCGCGGCCGACATCGACCGCCGCCGCGCTGCCGGCGAGGAGCTCGGCGAACTGGCCGGCGTGCCCCTGGCGATCAAGGACGTCCTCGTGACGACCGACATGCCCTCCACGAGCGGTTCGAAGATCCTCGAGGGCTACATGTCGCCCTACGACGCGACCGTCGTCGCACGGTCCCGGGCGGCGGGCCTCGTCCCGCTCGGCAAGACCAACATGGACGAGTTCGCGATGGGCTCGTCGACCGAGCACTCGGCGTACGGCCCGACCCGGAACCCGTGGGACCTCGATCGGATCCCCGGCGGCTCCGGCGGCGGTTCGGCCGCTGCGGTCGCCGCGTTCGAAGCGCCGCTCGCGCTCGGTTCCGACACGGGCGGCTCGATCCGCCAGCCCGCGCACGTCACCGGCACCGTCGGTATGAAGCCGACGTACGGCGGTGTGAGCCGCTACGGCGCGATCGCCCTCGCTTCCAGCCTCGACCAGGTCGGTCCCGTCTCGCGCACCGTCCTCGACTCGGCGCTCCTGCACGACGTCATCGGCGGGCACGACCCGCACGACGCGACGTCGCTGACCGACGCCTGGCCGTCGTTCGCCGCCGCCGCCCGCGAGGGCGCGACCGGCGAGGTCCTCAAGGGTCTGAAGGTCGGCGTCATCCGCGAGCTCGACGACTCCGGCTTCCAGTCCGGCGTGTCGGCATCCTTCCGAGCGTCCCTCGCCGCGATGGAGGCCGCCGGCGCCGAGATCGTCGAGATCAGCGCACCGCACTTCGAGTACGGCGTCGCCGCGTACTACCTGATCCTCCCGGCGGAGGCGTCCAGCAACCTGGCGAAGTTCGACTCGGTCCGTTTCGGGATGCGGGTGAACGTGCCCGGCGGCACCGTCGAGGACGTCATGGCCGCCACGCGCGACGCCGGCTTCGGCGACGAGGTCAAGCGCCGCGTCATCCTCGGCACCTACGCGCTCTCGGCGGGCTACTACGACGCCTACTACGGCAGCGCGCAGAAGGTCCGCACCCTCATCCAGCGCGACTTCGACGAGGCGTTCGCGCAGGTCGACGTCATCGCGACGCCGTCCGCGCCGACGACCGCGTTCCGTCTGGGCGAGCAGCTCGACGACCCGCTGCAGATGTACCTCAACGACGTCACGACCATCCCGGTCAACCTCGCCGGCGTCCCCGGCATCTCGATCCCCTCGGGCCTCGCGGAAGAGGACGGGTTGCCCGTCGGCATCCAGTTCGTCGCTCCCGCCCGCGAGGACGCGCGACTGTACCGCGTGGGGGCGGCGCTCGAGGCGCTGCTCGTCGACAGCTGGGGCGGTCCGATCCTGGACCGCGCCCCGATCCTCGGAGGAGCCCGCTGATGGCCAAGGACGCGCTGATGGACTTCGACAAGGCGCTCGAGCTGTTCGAGCCCGTCCTCGGATTCGAGGTCCACGTCGAGCTCAACACCGAGACCAAGATGTTCTCGCCCGCCGGCAACCCCGCGAACGAGGCGAACCACGATGCGGCACCCAACACGCTCGTCGCGCCCGTCGACATGGGGCTGCCGGGGTCGCTGCCGGTCGTGAACGAGACCGCCGTCCGCTACTCGATCAGCCTGGGCCTCGCCCTCGGCTGCTCGATCGCGCCGTCGTCGCGGTTCGCGCGGAAGAACTACTTCTACCCCGACCTCGGCAAGAACTACCAGATCTCGCAGTACGACGAGCCCATCGCCTTCGAGGGCAGCGTCGAGATCGAGCTCGAGGGCGGCGACGTCGTCGTCGTGCCGATCGAGCGTGCGCACATGGAGGAGGATGCCGGCAAGCTCACGCACATGGGCGGCGCGACCGGTCGCATCCAGGGCGCCGAGTACTCGCTCGTCGACTACAACCGCGCCGGCGTGCCCCTCGTCGAGATCGTCACCAAGCCGATCTTCGGCACGGAGCACCGCGCCCCCGAGGTCGCCAAGGCCTACGTCGCCGCGATCCGCGACATCGTGCGCTCGCTCGGCATCTCCGAGGCCCGCATGGAGCGCGGCAACCTCCGCTGCGACGCGAACGTCTCGCTGCGCCCGCGCGGCCAGGAGAAGCTCGGCACCCGCACCGAGACGAAGAACGTCAACTCGATGCGCTCGGTCGAGCGCGCGGTGCGCTACGAGATCCAGCGCCAGGCCGCGATCCTCGCCGCCGGCGGCACCATCACGCAGGAGACGCGGCACTGGCACGAGGACACCGGGCGCACCTCGCCGGGCCGTCCCAAATCGGATGCCGACGACTACCGCTACTTCCCCGAGCCCGACCTGCTCCCCGTCGAGCCGTCCGCAGAGCTCATCGAAGAGCTCCGCGCGGCGCTCCCCGAGGCTCCGGCGGTGTACCGGCGCCGCCTGAAGGCGGAGTGGGGGTTCACGGACCTCGAGTTTCAGGACGTCGCGAACGGCGGGCTGCTCGCCGAGGTCGAGGCGACGATCGCCGCCGGCGCGTCACCGGCATCCGCCCGCAAGTGGTGGACGGGCGAGATCACCCGCATCGCGAACGCGCAGGGCACCGAGCCCGCCGCCCTCGTGTTGCCGGAGTCGGTGGCGCAGCTGCAGAAGCTGGTGGATGCCGGCACCCTCACCGACAAGCTGGCCCGTCAGGTCCTGGAAGGCGTCATCGCGGGGGAGGGCACGCCGCAGGAGGTCGTCGACGCCCGCGGTCTCGCCGTCGTCTCGGACGACGGGGCCCTCATCGCCGCGATCGACGAGGCCCTCGCCGCCCAGCCCGACGTGCTGGCTAAGATCCAGGACGGCAAGGTCCAGGCGGCCGGCGCCGTCATCGGTGCGGTCATGAAGGCGATGAAGGGCCAGGCGGATGCCGCCCGTGTCCGCGAGCTCATCCTGGAGCGCGCCGGCCAGTAACGTCCTGACGATGCCGTCGACACCGGATCCGTACCGGTGTCGGCGGCATCGTCGACAATGGAGGTATGGGACGCGGTGACGGGACGGGGCGGATCGTCTCGCCCGACGGCGCCGACGACACCGGCACCCGCATCCTCCACGTCGACATGGACGCGTTCTACGCGTCTGTCGAGGTCCTCTACGACCCCTCACTGGCGGGCAAGCCGCTCATCGTCGGCGGCATGGAGGGGCGCGGCGTCGTCTCGAGCGCCTCGTACGAGGCTCGGCGCTTCGGCGTGCGCTCCGCGATGTCGGTCGGCCGCGCCCTGCAGCTGTGCCCGCAGGCGATCGTCGTCGTGCCGCGGTTCGAGCGCTACTCGGAGCTGTCGAAGAAGGTCATGGCCATCTTCCGCGACGTCACCCCGCTCGTGGAGCCACTCTCGATCGACGAGGCGTTCCTCGATGTGAGCGGCGCGCGCCGGCTGTGGGGGAGTCCCGGCGAGATCGCCCGCATGGTCCGGCGTCGCGTGCTCGACGAGACCGGACTGACGTGCAGCATCGGCGTCGCCGCCACGAAGCACGTCGCCAAGATCGCCTCGACCGTGTCGAAGCCCGACGGCCTCCTCATCGTCAGCGAGTCGGAGACCCAGGCGTTCCTCGCGGCGCGGCCCGTGGGCGCGCTGTGGGGCGTGGGACCGAAAGCAGCCGAGGCGCTCGAGGCCCGCGGCATCCGGATGGTGTCGGACATCCTGAACACGCCCCGGGGCGTGCTCGACCGGGCGCTGGGACCGGCGATGGGCGCCCGGGTGTCGCAGCTGGCCCGCGGGATCGATCCGCGGTCCGTCCAGACCGAGCACACCGAGAAGAGCGTGGGTCACGAGGAGACCTTCCTCGAGGACGTGTCCGACGTCGCGACGCTGCGGAGCGAGTTCCGGCGGTTGTCGGACCGGGTCGCGAGCCGCCTCCGCGCGGGCGGCTGGGAGGCCCGCACGATCGCGGTGAAGGTGCGGTTCTCCGACTTCACGACGCTGTCGCGGTCGGTGAGCGTCCCCGAGCCCACCAACGTCGGCCAACGCATCGGCGACGTCGCCCTCGACCTCTTCTCGAAGATCGACCTCGTGCAACCCGTGCGCCTCATCGGCGTCCGCGGCGAGAAGCTGACCGCCGACGGGGTGGGCGGCCTCGCGCTGTGGGACGACGATGCCGAGTGGCGCCGGGTCGACGCCGCGCTCGACGACGCGCGCTCGCGCTTCGGGCGCGGCGCCGTGACGAGGGCGAGCACGCTCGGCCCCAGACGCGACGTCAATGCGCTGCCGACCAATCCGCGACCGGTGCAGGAGTGAGGATGCGTCACGCGCAAGCCCCTGTGCGTGACGGTGCGACCGGCTAGCGTGGTCGTCATGGCCAACCTCCCTCTCGAACTCGGCAAGCAGTTCGCGTCCCTCGGTGTCACGAGCGTCTACGGCGAGCAGCAGGACGTCGACGGCATCCGGCTCATCCCCGTCGCCCTCACCTGGTCGGGCTTCGGCGCGGGGGAGGACCCCAACGGCGGCGGCGGCGGTGGCGGCGGTGCCGCGATCCCGGTCGGCGCCTACATCCGCAAGGGCGACGACCTGCGGTTCGAGCCGAACCTCGTCTCGCTCCTGGCCGTCGGGATCCCCTTCGTGTGGGTCGCCGGACGGGCGCTCAGCCGCGTCATCCGTGCCCTCACCCGCTGATCCCTCCCTCACCACAGCGGCAGCGGCGGGGATCGAGCGGGTCGCCGACGCGGTGACCGCGGCGTCCGGCGTCCCGGTCGTCGTCCTGATCGACGGACGCTCGGGTGCCGGCAAATCGACCTTCGCCGACACGCTGGCCGGGCGGTTCCCGGATGCGGCCGTCGTGCGGCTCGACGACGTCTACCCGGGGTGGGACGGACTGCGGGCGGCGACCGACATCGTGCACGAGCGGGTCCTGACGCCGCTCCGGCGCGGTGAGCCCGCCCGATGGCCGCTGTGGGACTGGTCCCGCGACAGACCGTCGGGACGTCACGCGACGGTCGAGCCCGCCCCGGTGGTCATCGTCGAAGGAGCCGGCGTCCTCACCGCGGCATCCGCCGCTCTCGCGGACGTCACGGTCTGGCTGGAGGCACCGGATGTCGCGCGCAAGGCGCGCGCCCTCGCCCGCGACGGCGATGCCTATCGCCCGCACTGGGAGCGGTGGGCGACGCAGGAGGATGCGCACCTGCGCGAGAACCGACCGGCGGAGCTCGCGCGGATCGTCGTCGCCCTGCCCTGATCCTCCGTCAGTCGTCGAGGGCGCGGACGAGCACGTCGAGTCGGTACCCGACCCACTCGTACACCCCGAAGCGGGGATCCCCGTCGTCGTCATGGTCCTCGCCGGTGACGCCGAGCCGCTCCGCGAGCACGAGCCGCAGCGCGGCGAGGGTCCGCA
Source organism: Microbacterium gawkjiense (assembly GCF_031932225.1). Classification (NCBI taxonomy): domain Bacteria; kingdom Bacillati; phylum Actinomycetota; class Actinomycetes; order Micrococcales; family Microbacteriaceae; genus Microbacterium; species Microbacterium gawkjiense. Next base: position 464,431 of record NZ_JAUZVV010000002.1, on the reverse strand, counting down.
GCCACGCGCCGGCGACCTCCGGCGTCAGCTCGACGACAAGCGCGTCCTCGGCCTGGGTGCGGTCGAGCTCCGCAGGGTCCAGGTCGCGTCCGTCCCGGCGCAGCGACGCGCGCACCACCCCGGCATCCGTCAGCCGTCGCTCCAGGATGTCGTCCTGCGTGAGCCGGCGGAACTCCGCGGCTGCGTCGGCGTCGTCGCGGTAGGCGTCGGGGACGAGCCGGCGGACAGCGGGATCGCGTGCGTCGCCCGCGGACACGACCTCCTCGAACTGCGCGAGGAGGTTCGACAGGTGCGCCGCCTCGAGCAGGGTGAGCTCGAGGCTCACCCGCCGGCCGGTCACGATCCCGCCTCGCGCACGGTCGCCCAGAGTCCGTAGTCGTGCATCGCCTGCGCGTGGAGTTCCATCTGCTCCCGCGACCCCTCGGCCACGACGGCGTGCCCGTCGTGGTGGACCGCCAGCATCAACCGGTGCGCCTTCTCACGGGAGTACCCGAAGTACTCGCGGAAGACGTGGACGACGTAGCTCATGAGGTTCACCGGGTCGTTCCAGACGACCGTCTGCCAGGGACCCGACGTAGATGTCCGCAGGTCGACCTGTTCGTCGAGGTCGGGACTCGCGATGCTCATGTCACGCCCATCCCAGTTCGTGCAGTCGTGTGTCGTCGATCCCGTAGAAGTGGGCGATCTCGTGCACGAGCGTCGTGTGCACCTCGTCGCGGAGTTGATCGAGGTCGTCGCACGCATCCAGGTGCGGCTCTCGGTAGACGATGATCCGGTCGGGGAGATCCCCCATCCCGTACCGGTCGCGCTCGGTCAGGGCGAGGCCGTCGTACAGTCCGAGCAGACCGAGGGATCCGTCCTCGGGACGGTCCTCGACGACGAAGACGACGTTGTCGAGACCGGCGACCATCTCATCGGGTAGGGCGTCGAGTTCGGACGCCACGAGGTCCTGGAAGGCCTCGGCATCCATCTCGATCACGATTGCGCCTCATGAGGGGAAAGCATGGGGTGAGTAACGGGACTCGAACCCGCGACCCCCTGGACCACAACCAGGTGCTCTACCAACTGAGCTATACCCACCATGTGCCCGTCTCCGGGCAACCACACAAGTGTATTACAGACCCGAGGCGAACGATGACACCGTCGCGGCCGCGGCGTTCCGCGCGTCGTCGCTCGTCGGTCCGGGGGCGGCGACGAAGACCGTCTCGCGGTAGTAGGCGAGTTCGCGGATGCTCTCGCGGATGTCGGCGAGGGCGCGGTGTCCGCCGTCCTTCGCAGGGGCGTTGAAGTACGCCCGGGGGTACCAGCGCCGGGCGAGCTCCTTCACGCTCGACACGTCCACGTTGCGGTAGTGCAGCCACCGGTCGACACGCGGCATGTAGCGGGCGAGGAACATCCGGTCCGTGCCGATCGTGTTGCCCGCGAGCGGCGCCTTGCCCTCGGGCACGAAGCGCTGGATGTACTCGAGCACCTGGAACTCGGCGTCGGCGAGGCTGACGCCGTTCGGGATCTCGGTCAGCAGCCCCGAGCTCTCGTGCATCTTCGTGACGAAGTCGTTCATGTGGGCGAGGGCTGAGTCGTCCGGCTTGATGACGATCTGGAACCCCGGGTCGAGCACGCGGAGGTCGAAGTCGGTGATCACGACGGCGACCTCGACGAGCTCGTCCACCGACAGGTCGAGGCCCGTCATCTCGCAGTCGATCCAGACGAGGCGGTCGTTCTCCGCAGCTGACACGTGGTCTCCTCCCACAGGAGTCGGCGTGGTCACGGCGACTCGGAGCCCCTCCAGGAGGATTCGAACCCCCGACCTGGCGGGTAGAAACCGCTCGCTCTGTCCACTGAGCTATGGAGGGAAGGATGCTCGTTCCCCAGGCTACCGCTCAGACCGCGATGGTCGCTCGGCGCACACGCAGCGCCCGCCAGCGTGCCGACAGGGCGAGGGCGAGGTGGACGCCGGGGCCGATGAGCACGGCGAACAGGACGGTCCCGAGCCCGACCGTGCCGCCGAGGAGCCATCCGGTGACGAGCACGCTGCCCTCGACCGCGAACCGGCACACCCAGATCGGCCAGCCGAACCGCGCGTGCAGCCCCGTCATGAGTCCGTCCCGAGGGCCCGGCCCGAGGTCTGCCCCGAGGTAGATCCCGGATGCGGCGGCGATGAGCGCGATGCCCAGGAGGAAGACGACGACGCCCCAGAGGTAGTTCCCGACCGGGGGGATCACGGCCAGCGCGCCCTGCATGACCGTCCCGACCACGAGGATGTTCGCGATCGTTCCGATCCCGGGCTTCTGGCGGAGCGGGATCCACGCCACCAGGACGAGGGCGCCGGTGAGGACGACGATCCAGCCGATGCCGATCCCGGTCTGCAGCGCGAGTCCCTCGGCGAGCACCGTCCAGGGGTCGAGGCCGATGCCGGCCTGGACGAGCACGGCGCATCCGACGCCGAAGAGAGCGAGGCCGACGACGAGACGGATGAGGCGGAGGGTCATGAGGCCATTCCAGCGTACGATTGGCCTCCTGCACACAGTCCAATCTCGGATCGGTGGACCATGGACTCTCGAATCGGCGCCCGGACCCTCGCCGGCGCCCTCGGCGGCTGGCGGACCCGGACGCCCACCTACGAAGCCCTCGCCGACGGCATCCGGCTCCTCTGCCTCGACAACCGCATCCCGGCCAACACCGCCCTTCCCGCGGAGCGGGAACTCGCCGTGATCCTCGGACTCAGCCGCGCGACCGTCGCCGCCGCATACCGCTCGCTGCGCGACAGCGGTCACATCGAGAGCACCCGCGGATCGGGGAGCGTGACGCTCCCGCAGGTGCGTCGCGGGACGGGCCGGGTCTTCGACGACGGGGACGGCATCGATCTGCAGCAGGCGAGTCCGGCCGCGTGGCCCGGCCTCGCGGGGATCATCGCCGAAGTCGGTGCCGATGCGGCATCCCTCGTCGGCCGGCCGGGCTACGACATCGTCGGCAGCAGCGAGCTGCGCACGGCGATCGCGGACCGGTACACGAAGCGCGGCCTCCCGACTGCTCCCGACGAGATCCTGGTGACGAACGGCGGCCAGCACGCCATCCATCTCGTCACCTCCGCCCTCCTGCGTCCGGGCACGACGGCGCTGCTCGAGACGCCCACCTACCCGCACGCGACCGAGGCGATCAAGGCGACGGGCGCGAGGGTGACGGGGACACCGGTCACGGTGGAGGACGGCTGGGACCTCGACCGCGCGGTCCAGGCCTTCCGCCGCGCCCGGCCCACCCTCGCGTACCTCATGCCGTGGTTCCAGAATCCGACGGGACGGAGCATGACGACGGCGGATGCGGCGACGTTCCGCGCCGCGGCCGACGGCGCGGGCAGCGTGCTCGTGATCGACGAGACGACGGCGGAGCTCTCCATCGACGGCGACACCCCCGCCGCGCTCGACTTCGGCCCTCGCGCCGTCCGGATCGGATCCCTCGGCAAGACGGTCTGGGGCGGGCTGCGTGTGGGTTGGGTCCGCGCCGAGCGGGCGTTCGTCCGCCGCCTCGTCGCGTCGCGGCCGCGGCGGGACCTCGGGACGGCGGAGTTCGAGCAGGCCGTCGCGACGCGGCTGGTCCGCTCGATGCACGAGATCCTGCCCCAGCGGGCGGAGCTGCTCGGGCGGGGGAGGGATGCCGCCGTCGCCGCGCTGCGCGAGATGGCGCCGACCTGGTCGGTGCCGGTGCCCCGTGGCGGTGTCTCGCTCTGGGTCGGGCTGGACGCGCCGCGCAGCGGCGGCCTGGTCCTGGCGGCTCGTCGCGAGGGGGTGCTCCTGTCAGCGGGTCCGCGCTTCTCGGTGGACGGCGGCTACGACGGACACCTGCGCCTACCCTTCACCGCACCGCCGGAGCAGATCCGTCAGGCTGTCGCCGTGCTGGCGCGCGTGTGGCCGGAGGTGACCGGTCGCACCGCGCTCCACCCCGTCGAGGAGCGCGAAGCGATGGCCGCGATCGTCTGATTCGTCGCTCAGCGGGAATCGTGGAGGGCCGCGACGGCATCCTCCAGGCGCCAGAACTCTCCGACGTCGACGAACCCGCCCGCCGCGGCGCGGTAGCGTCGGGCGCGGTAGCGGCATCCGTCGCCGTCACCGGTCCGTGCGACGTGGCCGATCACGCGCCCCGACCCGTCGACGACACGCGCCACGCGGTCGGACACCGTGACCAACCGGTACGCACGGAGCCGGTGGGCGGTGCTCGCTGCGATGGTGCTCATGGTCCCTCCTCCGACGGGTCCACACGGTACGCTCGGCCTCCGACACTCCTCCCTCGGGGAACAGCGCAGCCGTCGCGCGCGTTGTCACCGGTGACGATCCAACAGTGAAAGGAAGGTCTCGCATGCAGACCTATGTGCTTGCCGGAGGCTGCTTCTGGTGTCTCGACGCCGCCTACCGCGCTCTCAACGGAGTCGTCTCGGTGGAGTCTGGATACGTCGGCGGGTCGGTGCCGTCGCCGACCTACGAGCAGGTGTGCACCGGGACCACCGGGCACGCCGAGGCGGTCAGGGTGACCTTCGACGAGGAGGTCATCCCGTCCGACGTCATCCTCGATGCGTTCTTCACGATGCACGACCCGCGGCAGCTGAACCGCCAGGGCAACGACGTCGGCACCCAGTACCGGTCGGCGATGTTCCCCGCCGACGACGCGCAGCGCGAGACGTTCGAGCGTGCCGCCGAGCGCGCGGCCGAGTGGTGGGGCGGCGGACTCGTCACCACCATGGAGCCGCTGACGGAGTGGTACCCGGCCGAGGACTACCACCAGGACTTCTTCGCGAAGAACCCCGGTCAGGGCTACTGCCTCGCCGTCGCCGTCCCGAAGGTGAACAAGGTCCGGGCGCGGTTCGGCGAGTACGCCCGCAGCTGAGCCTCCTCCACAACGCCTCGGCCCCCGATCGGATCCACCGGTCGGGGGCCGAGGCGTTCGTGCGTGCGGCTCCGGCGCGATTCTGAGGGGGCTCCGACGCCCGCCGGGCACGCGGGCGTCGGAGCATCATCCGGGCACGCCGTGCCCCCGACCTCTCAAGGAGTCGCAATGAAGGATCACATCACGATCGTCGGCAACGTCGGCGCGGACCCCGAGTTCCGGCGGCTGCCCGACGGCACACCGGTGGTCGCCCTGCGGGTGGCGAGCACCGAGCGCCGGTACGACGCGAAGGCCGGCGCGTGGGTCGACGGACACACGAGCTGGTACCGGGTGTCGGTGTTCCGCGCCCTCGGCGAGCACGTGGCCGCCTCCGTCCGACGGGGCCAGCGCGTCGTCGTGCTCGGCACCCTCGCGATCAAGCGGTGGGAGGCCGGGGAGAAGTCGGGGACGGATGCCGAGATCGACGCTCTTGCCGTCGGGCACGACCTCGCGTTCGGGACGACCGTGTTCACCGGCACGAGTCGGCTGCGGGAGGAGGCCCGACCGGTCGAGGCGGATGCCCAGTGGGCACCGGCCGGATCGGTCGAGGACTCCGCGGACGACCGAGTCGACCGACCCGAACCGGTCGCGACGCCGTTCTGAGGGGACCCAGCCGGCTCGGAGGGCGCACGCCCTAGACTCTGGCCCGTGCGCCGACACCAGTCCCCGCGGGGAACCCGCCTGCTTCTCATCGCGCTCGCCCCCGCCGTGGCCGTGTCCCTCGTCGCGTGCGCGCCGGAAGCGGCGCCGCGTTCCTCCGAGCCGGCCTCTCCTTCGCCGTCGGTGTCGTCGCCCGGTCCCACGCCCACGGGGACCCCGGTTCCTGCGGACGGCTCGGCTGGCGCGCTCCTGCCGACCTTCACCTCCGTCATGGACGAGGTGTGGCGCCGATCGGAGTCCGTGAAGGGCCGCGACTACGTCGACGCGCTCGTCGCCGCCGGATTCGCGAAGGACGCCATGCAGGTCACCTTCGACGAGACGTCCGTCGGCCTCCCGGCCGACAGCATCCAGTTCTCGGTGCGCATCGATGACGAGTGCCTCGTCGGGCAGGTCGGTCCGTCGGTGCCGGGCCCGACCGCGCTCGTGATGCCGGGGCTTCCCGAGGGGGAGTGCCTGGTGGGGGAGACCCGCCCGATCGACTGGTGACCGCTCCGCGGTGCCGCAGGACGAAGCGTCGCCCGTAGACTTGGGTCGTTATGGCCGAATACATCTACTCCATGGTCCGCGCCCGCAAGGCCGTCGGCGAAAAGCTCATCCTCGACGACGTCACGATGGCGTTCCTGCCCGGTGCCAAGATCGGCATGGTCGGCCCCAACGGTGCCGGTAAGTCGACGATCCTGAAGATCATGGCGGGCCTCGACACCCCGTCCAACGGCGAGGCGAAGCTCTCCCCGGGCTTCTCGGTCGGCATCCTCATGCAGGAGCCCGAGCTCGACGAGTCCAAGACGGTCCTCGAGAACATCCAGGACGGCGTGGCGATCAAGCCCAAGCTCGACCGCTTCAACGAGATCTCCGCCCTCATGGCGGACCCCGACGCCGACTTCGACGCGCTCCTGGCCGAGATGGGCACCCTGCAGGAGGAGATCGACGCCGCTGACGGCTGGGACCTCGACTCCCAGCTGGCGCAGGCCATGGACGCCCTGCGCACCCCGCCGGCCGATGCCGCCATCGCGCCGCTGTCCGGTGGTGAGAAGCGCCGCGTCGCCCTCGCCAAGCTCCTGCTCCAAAAGCCGGACCTGCTGCTCCTCGACGAGCCCACCAACCACCTCGACGCCGAGAGCGTGCTCTGGCTCGAGCAGCACCTGCAGGCCTACAAGGGCGCCGTCATCGCCATCACCCACGACCGGTACTTCCTCGACAACGTCGCGGAGTGGATCGCCGAAGTCGACCGAGGGCGCCTCATCGGCTACGAGGGCAACTACTCGACCTACCTGGAGAAGAAGGCCGAGCGCCTCGACATCCAGGGCAAGAAGGACGCCAAGCTCGCCAAGCGCCTGAAGGACGAGCTCGACTGGGTGCGCTCCAGCGCCAAGGGCCGCCAGACCAAGTCGAAGGCGCGCCTGGCCCGCTACGAGGAGATGGCCGCCGAGGCCGAGCGCACGCGCAAGCTCGACTTCGAGGAGATCACGATCCCGCCCGGGCCGCGTCTGGGCAACGTCGTCATCGAGGCGAAGAAGCTGCAGAAGGGCTTCGGCGACCGTTCGCTCATCGACGGGCTCAGCTTCAGCCTGCCGCCGAACGGCATCGTCGGCGTCATCGGCCCCAACGGCGTCGGCAAGACGACCCTCTTCAAGACGATCGTCGGTCTCGAACCCCTCGACGGCGGCGACCTGAAGATCGGCGAGACCGTCAAGATCAGCTACGTCGACCAGTCGCGCGCCAACATCGACCCCAACAAGACGCTGTGGGAGGTCGTCTCGGACGGGCTCGACATCATCACGGTCGGCAAGACCGAGATCCCCTCGCGCGCCTACGTGTCGAAGTTCGGTTTCAAGGGACCCGACCAGCAGAAGAAGGCCGGGGTGCTCTCCGGTGGTGAGCGGAACCGCCTGAACCTGGCTCTCACCCTCAAGGAGGGCGGCAACCTGCTCCTCCTCGACGAGCCGACGAACGACCTCGACGTCGAGACGCTGAGCTCGCTCGAGAACGCCCTGCTCGAGTTCCCCGGCTGCGCCGTGGTCATCACCCACGACCGGTGGTTCCTCGACCGCATCGCGACGCACATCCTCGCCTACGAGGGCACGGCCGAGAAGCCCGACCAGTGGTACTGGTTCGAGGGCAACTTCGAGGCGTACGAGGCGAACAAGGTCGAGCGACTGGGGGCGGATGCCGCCAACCCGGCCAAGTCGACCTACCGCAAGCTGACGCGTGACTGAGGCCCGCATCCGGGTCCCCATCCACCTCCGGTGGGGGGACCTGGACGCGTACAACCACGTCAACAACGCGTCCATGCTGAAGCTCCTCGAGGAGGCCCGCGTCCGCGCCTTCTGGATGCCGGGCGCCACCGAGCGCGCCGTGCCCACCGCGGTCATCGACGCGAGCCACGGCGCGGCGCAGCTGACGCTCATCGCGCGGCAGGAGATCGAGTACCTCGCGCCGGTGCCGTACCAGCGGGACCCGATCGACGTGCAGATGTGGTTCGGCAAGATCGGCGGATCGAGCGCCGAGGTGAACTACGAGGTCTTCACGCCTGAGGGCCACGAACCGCGCACGCTATACGCACGGGCATCCACCGTCATCGTCCAGGTGGATGCCGTCACTGGGCGCCCCGTGCGGCTGTCGCCCGAGACGCGTGCCGCCTGGGAGCCCTACCTCGGCGAACCGCTGCCGCCGCTCGGACGCCGTTGAGGCGGCTCACTCGGGTGCGGGCACCCGGATCATGATCTCCTGCGCGACCGAGGCCACCAGCTGACCGTCGCGGGAGAAGATCCGGCCCGTCGCGAGCCCGCGACCGCCCTGCGCGCTCGGCGACTGCTGCACGTACAGCAGCCACTCGTCGACCCGCGCCGGGCGGTGCCACCACATCGCGTGGTCGAGGCTCGCGACCTTGAGGCCGGGGGTGGACCACGACGTGCCGTGCGCCCGCAGCACCGACTCCTGGATCGTGAGATCGCTCATGTAGGCGAGGGCGGCCCGGTGCAGGCGAGGGTCGTCGGGCAGGTCGCCGCGGGTGCGGACCCAGACGGACTGCTGCGCCACCTTCTCGTCGCCCGCCGTCGCGTAGAGGGGCTGCTCGACGTGACGCACCTCGATGGGACTCTGGTCGAAGTGCCGTTTGCTCATCGGGTGGAGTCCGGCGAGCACCGCGTCGTCCGAGAGGTCCTCGGGTCCGGGGGCGCCCGCCGGCATCTCGTCTTGGTGCTCGAGCCCCGTGGCGTCCGTCTCGAACGACGCGATCATCGAGAAGATCGGGACGCCCTCCTGGAACGCCTGAGTGCGGCGGGTCGAGAACGACCGGCCGTCGTGGATGCGGTCCACGGAGAAAGTCATCCCGCGCGTCGAGTCACCCGGCCGCAGGAAGTAGCCGTGCATCGAGTGGGCGGCGCGATCGTCCTCGACGGTGCGCTCCGCGGCGATGACCGCCTGTGCGAGGACCTGCCCGCCAAACACCCGGCCGAGCGGCATCGACTGCGAGACCCCGGTGAAGATGTCCTCGGTCGTGCGGGCATCGCTCGACGCGAGATCCAGCACCGCCAGCAAACCGTCGACGTGATCCGATTCGCGCACAGCGTCCCCTCCCGGGCGACCCGAGGCGGCGCCCGGTTGGTAGTTTAGGTCGGATGGCCCCGCAGCTCGTTTTCCCCGACCCGCGCTCGGCGGCAGACCTCCTCACGTTCGCCGGACGCGCCGCCCGACTGGGCGATCCCGCCGTCCGCCTCCGTGCCGCCGCCGGCACGCTCGCCGTCTCCGCGGCCCCGCTCTCGCCGCGCGGGTTCGGGGAGGACACCCCGACGGTGCTCGGCATGCGGTTCCTGCGCATCGACCCCGAGCTCGCCTGCGATCTGCTGGTGGATGCCGGTGCCCTCCGCGCGGGCGACGACGCCACCCGTGTCGCCCTGCCCGACAGCGGCGTCTCGGCGGCGTGGGCGGGCATCTCCCCGCCGCGCGGAGGATGGGTGCCGGGCGATCCGGTGCCGGTCGAGAACCTCGCGCGCGCCGTGCGTCGCGGCGTCGACGAGGTGGCCCGTGCGCTCCCCGCGTCCCCCGGGGAGGACCTCGTCCGCACCGTCCGCACCGCCGTCTGGGGCGCCGAGGACACCGAGTTGAACGGGCTCATCGCCGGGGTCGCCTTCGCGGCCGACGCACTCGGGTTCCTCGGACCGGATGCGGGAGGGGAGGCATCCGTCCTCCGGACCGGCACGTGGACACGTGTCACGCTGCCCCGCGGTCACGTCCTCGTCCGGGCGGGCAACCCGACGGGGCTGACCGCCGTCCGCGCGACCGGCATCCGCTGAGCGGACGACGGGCTCAGGACTCGGGACGCACCGGCAGCGTCGATCCGCCGTGCGGCTTCGCGGTCGGTCCGATGCCCGTCGGCTCGAAGGTGTTCACCATGGCGTGGGCGGCACGCTGGAGGTAGTCCCACAGCGTCGCCTCGTGCAGCGGCGACAGGTGCGCCTCGTCGACCGCGATGCGCATGGCTCGCAGCCAGCGGTCCCGGGCGTCCGGGTTGACGTGGAACGGCGCGTGACGCATCCGCAGGCGCGGGTGGCCGCGTGTCTCGCCGTAGGTGGTCGGACCGCCCCAGTACTGCTCGAGGAAGAGCAGCAGCCGTTCGGCGGCGGGACCGAGGTCCTCTTCCGGGTACATGGGTCGGAGCACGTCGTCGGCGGCGACTTCGCGGTAGAACGCGTCGACGATACGCCGGAACACGTCGTGCCCGCCGACCTCGTCGTAGAAGCTCACGGTCTCGCTCACGGGGCCGAGCTCCCCTCGGGTCCGTCCCCGTCGGTGCGCCCGCGTTTCTTCGGCCGCCACGCCAGCCGCGGCGGAGTAGCCGGAGCGACCTGCTGGGGCTTGGTCTTGGGCGGGTTCGCTCCGCGGATGCTCTGCACGGCGTCCGCACCCTCGAGCAGGGTGGACTGGAGCTGGGGCAGCGGCACACCGAGCGTGTCGAGCGCCGACTTCAGGCGCTTGCGCAGCGCACGCGAGACGTCGTCCTTCGCGTTCGGCCGGGTCTTCAGCACGAGACGCGTCACGAGGGTGTCGCCGTCGATCGACTCGAGCCCCCAGATCTCGGGCTTGTCGATGATGCGCGTACGCCACTTCGGTTCGCGGACGAGATCCTTCGCCGCGGTGAGCATGGCGTCCTCGACGGCGTCGATGTCGGCATCGGCCGGGACCCCGACATCGATCACGACGCGCGCCCAGCCCTGCGACATGTTGCCGATGCGGGTGATCTCGCCGTTGCGGACGAACCAGAGCGTGCCGTTGACGTCGCGCACGTGCGTGACGCGGACGCTCACGTACTCGACGATGCCGGTCGCGAGCCCCACATCGACGACGTCGCCGATGCCGATCTGGTCCTCGGCCACGATGAAGATGCCGTTGAGGACGTCCTTGACGATGTTCTGCGCGCCGAAGCCCAAGCCCGCACCGATGGCCGCGGACAGCAGGGCGAAGGAGCCGAGCACACCCTGGTTGATGATCGACACGATCGTGAGCACCGCGACGATCACGATCGCCACGTTGACGATGTTGGTGAGGATCGATCCCAGCGTGCGGGTGCGCTGGACGATCCGGACCTGCGCCAGCGGCGACATGTCGATCGCGCGCGTGTCCTCGGCCGCCGCGCGGGACTTGGCGCCCGTCACGATCCGGTCCACGACGCGCGCGATGAGCCGTCGCATCAGCCACGACGCGGCGAGGGCCACCACGACGGTGACCGCCACCCACAGGATGTTCCAGCCCGCATCGACGAGGAAGCGGAGGAAGCCGTCGCGGACGGTCTCCCAGTCGACAGCACCCGTTCCGTTCATTCCACCGATCCTATCGAGCCCGTCCCGGACCGACCTGAGACGCGTCAGGCGTCGGCGGGGTCCGCCAGCCCGTGGGCGATGAGCACAGCGTGCACCCGGTCGCGCGCCGGGAGCTTGGCGAGGATCCGCCCGACGTGCGTCTTGACGGTGGATTCGCCGAGGAACAGCGCCGCGGAGATCTCCGCGTTCGTGAGCCCGCGCGCCATCGCGTCGAGCACCTCCCGCTCGCGGGCCGTCAACGCGGCGCTCCGGTGCGGCTCGGGGTGCGGTCGCCCTCCCGCGGTGACCAGCTCGATCATCCGGCGGGTGACGCGGGGCGAGAGCGTGGCCTCGCCTGCAGCGACCGCCCGGACGGCCGCGACGAGCTCCTCCCGCTCGGCATCCTTCAGAAGGAAGCCGCCGGCACCGGCGCGGAGCGCGCCGAAGGCATACTCGTCGAGGTCGAACGTCGTCAGGACGAGCACGCGGGTGCCGGGATGATCGCGACGGATGCGGCGGGTCGCCTCGATGCCGTCCATCCCCGGCATCCGCACGTCCATCAGGACGACGTCGGGCGCGAGCGCGGCGACGGCGTCGACGGCCGAGGCTCCGTCCGCGGCCTCGCCGACCACCTCGATGTCGTCGGCGGCCTCGAGCACCATCCGGAAGCCCAGGCGGATGAGTGGCTGATCGTCGGTGATGACCACGCGGATCGGTCGCTCGCTCATTCCTGCTCCTCCCGCGGCAGCCACGCCCGCACCGTCCATCCTCGCTGCTCGCCGGGGCCGGCCGTCACGGTGCCGCCCGCGAGCTCGACGCGCTCGCGCACCCCCTGCAGGCCGAAGCCTCCCGCCGCCGAGGGAATCGAGGCGGACAGGCCGTCGTCGACGACCGAGACCGACACTCCTTCGTCGGCGTACCGGATGTCCACGTCGATGCGGGTGGCCGCGCGGGCATGCCGCAGGACGTTGGTCACGCCCTCCTGGACGATCCGCGACACCGCCAACCGCGTCGCCGTCGGCACGTCGGGCTCGCCCACCACCGTGAGGTGCGTCTCGAAGCCCGCAGCGCGGGCGGAGGCGACCGTCTCCGCCGTCGTGTCACGGACGAGAGGCGCGAGCGGAGCGGCATCCGCGTCCCGCAGGACACCGAGGGTCGCCCGCATGTCGCGGAGCGCCTCGCGACCCGTCGCCGAGATCGCCTCCGCACCGGGACGGGCGTGCGCGGCATCCTTCGACGCGGCCACCCCCTCGGCCAGCGCGACCATCACCGTCAGCGAGTGGGCGACGATGTCGTGCAGCTCGCGGGCGATCCGCTCGCGCTCGGCCGCGGCGGCGAGCTGCGCCTGCTGATCCCGCTCGACGAGGAGGCGGCGGGAGTGCGCGATGAGGGCTTCGACGTAGCGTTTGCGGCCGCCGACGTTCGCACCGATGAGCCCTCCGATCAGCATCAGAAGGGCTTCGCCGATGAGGACGTTCCAGGCGATGTCGGGGGCGATGACCCCGCTGAACCCGAGCGCGCCCGCCACGACGACCAACAGCGAGAGCCCCGCTCCCACGGCGATCAGGCACACCCGATTGCTGCGGTAGACCGCGACGGTGTAGGTCGCGATCCCGACGAGCGGTCCGCCGAGCGACACCGGGGAGAAGAGGTAGGCCGCCGCGACGAGGACGGTGATCGCGAAGACCCCGACGGGGTTGCGACGACGGACGAGGAGGGCGAAGCTCCCGAGGACGACGACCGAGGCGAGGACCGGCCAGATGCGGTCCCAGGTCTGCGGGTCGATCCGATCGTCTGCGACGGCCCGGTCCGGCAGGGCGATGACCGGAGCGACCGAGAGGAGCAGACAGAAGCCCGCGATCGCGATGTCGGCGAGGACCGGGTGACGCGCCCAGAACCGCCGGAGGACGCCGGGAGGACGCGGAAGCCGCGGCTCGGCCTCGGGAGAGGCGTCGCCACGGCTTCCGGTGATCACCCGATGACCTTACGCGTCGCGGGTGCGCAGCACGGCCCAGCCGAGGAACAGGGTGCCCACGGGCCAGGCGACCGTCGCGGCGAGCGAGGGCCAGAAGACCTCTCCGTCCAGGTCCGTGAGCGCCGCGGCCGCGTTGCCCGGGAGCCAGCGGCCGAGATCGACGATCCACTGCCAGGACTCGCCGAACAGCATGAACAGCTGCAGCACGAGGGGCAGGACGAACAGGATGCCGACGGTCGTCGCGATCGCCCCGGCACCGTTGCGGACGATGAACCCCCACCCGAGGCCGAGCAGACCGAACGTGGCCATGGCCAGCACGCTGAGCAGCAGCGGCAGCCACAGCTCCTTCCCGTCGCCCCAGGCGTAGGCGTCGGCGCCGAGGATCGGCATGATCACGAGCCCGGCGATCGCCGACGTCACGGCCGCGAGCAGCGCGAGGGTCGTCGCGATCACGACGGACTTGGCCACGAGCACACGACCACGGCGGGGCTCGGCCGTGAGGGTCGAGCGGATCATCCCGGTCGAGTACTCGCCGGTGATCGCCATGGCGCCCAGGATGCCGGCCACGAGCATCGTGAACTGGACGGGCAGGGTGATGGCGGCGACAGGGCTCAACCCGGGACCGAAGCTCGACGACGCACCGGCGATCATCGCGGCCAGTCCGACGGTGAGGAGGGCGGCGATGCCCAGGGACCACCAGGTCGAGCGCAGGGTGAACAGTTTGAGGAACTCGCTGCGCACGAGGCGACCGAACGACAGCCGGGCCGACGGGTGACCCGGGGCGGACGTCTGACGGGTCAGGGGAGCGGACGGGGCGACGGCGGTCATCGCGCGACCTCCTTGGTCTGGTACTCGACAGCACCCTCGGTGAGGGCGAGGTAGGCGTCTTCGAGCGACCCGCTGCGCGGAGTCAGCTCGTGGAGCGGGATGCCGGCATGGGCGGCGGTGTCGCCGATCGCCGCGGCGGTGAGGCCGGTGACCTCGAGCACGCCGTCGGCACCGGACGAGACGGTCACGTCCGCGGCGGCCAAGGCGTTCGCGAGCTCGGCGGCGCGCGGAGAGCGCACCAGCACGGTGGCCCGGGTCCAGGCGCGCACGATCTCATCGATGCCCGCATCCGCGAGCACGCGCCCGCGACCCAGGACGATGACGTGGTCCGCCGTCTGCGCCATCTCGCTCATCAGGTGGCTCGAGAGCAGGACGGTCCGCCCCTCGGCGGCCTGTGCTCGCACGAACTGCCGGACCCAGCGGACACCCTCGGGGTCGAGTCCGTTGACGGGCTCGTCGAGGATGAGGGTGCGCGGGTCACCGAGCAGGGCGGCGGCGATCCCGAGGCGCTGGCCCATGCCGAGCGAGAACCCGCCGGCGCGTTTGCCGGCGACGCTCTGGAGACCCGTGATCTCGATCACCTCGTCGACGCGCGAAGGCGGGATGCCGTGGGTCGCGGCCATGGCCCGCAGGTGACTGCGCGCGCTGCGGCCGGTGTGGACCGCCTTCGCGTCGAGGAGGATGCCGACCTCCGTCAAGGGCGAGCGCATCGACCGGTACTCGCGTCCGTCGAGGGTGACCCGGCCGGACGTGGGCCGGTCGAGCCCGACGATCATGCGCATCGTCGTCGACTTCCCGGCGCCGTTCGGGCCGAGGAATCCCGTCACCTTCCCGGGTTGGACGGCGAAGTCGATCCCGTCGACGGCGGTCTTGTCTCCGTACCTCTTCGTGAGGCCTTCTGCAACGATCATGACCTCGACGTTACGGACCGGATGCGGCCGCCGCGTCCCCCGTGAGGGCGATATCGACGAGGGGGCGTCGTACCACGGTACGACGCCCCCTCGTGTGACCTGCGGCTCAGTCCTGGCGGTCGCGCTCCTGCACGGAGAGGGCACGCTCGACGCCCGCGAGGTTCTCGTTCACCAGGCGTCGAAGGGCAGCGGGCGCGTCCCGGTGCTCGGCGAGCCAGCCGCGCGTGGCGTCACGCAGGGCGGCATCGGCGAGGGGCGCCGGGAACAGCCCCACGATCAGGTACTGCGCGATCTGGTAGGTGCGCGACTCCCACACCGGCAGCAGCATGTCGAAGTACGCGTCGACGAACTCGCGGAGCGCGGGCACGCCCGCGGGGTTCACGAATCCGGCCGCGGCCGAACGCACCACGGTGTTGGGCAGGTCGGCGCTGTCGACGAGGGACTGCCAGGCGGCGCGCTTGGCCTCCACCGACGGGAGCGCCGCGCGCGCCTGTGCGGCGAACTCGCCGCCCTTCGCGGTGTTGTCGGCCGCCAGGGCCTCGTCGATCTCCGCTGCGGAGACGACTCCGCCGGCGGCGAGCGACACGAGGAGCGCCCACGAGAGGTCGGCGTCGATCTCGAGCCCGGGCAGCTCCTGCGCGCCGGAGCGCAACTGCGCGACGCGCTCCCACTGAGCGGGGGTGGATGCCGCGGACGCGTACGCCGTGACGAACTGCAGCTGGCTGTCGCTGCCGGCCTCGGCATCCTGCGCGAGTGCCCAGAGGCCCTCGGCGACGCGCTCACGAGCGGCGTCCCGGGTCGCCGGGTCCACGTAGGAGTTCGCGGCGAGCTGCAGCTGGGCGAGAGTGGTGCGCACGGTGGTCGACTCGGTCTCGGTGCCGATGTTCTGCAGCACCAGGTCGAGGTACTCGGTCGCCGACGCCTCTCCGTCACGCGTCTGGTCCCACGCCGCGCCCCAGACGAGCGAGCGGGCGAGCGGGTCGCTGATCTTGCTGAGGTGCGCCGTGGCGGTGCGCAGCGACTTCTCGTCGAGGCGGATCTTGGCGTACGCGAGGTCGTTGTCGTTCAGCAGCACGAGGTCCGGCTGCCGGTGCCCGACGAGGTCGGGGACCTCGGTGAGGTCGCCGTCGACGTCGAGCTCGAGGTGGTGCGTCCGGACGAGCTCTTCGCCCTGCAGGGTGTAGAAGCCGACGCCCAGGCGGTGCGGGCGGATCGTCGGGTAGTCGGCGGGCGCGGTCTGGACGATCGCGAAGCGCGTGATCACACCGTCGCCGTCGACGCGGATCTCGGGAGCGAGCGTGTTGACGCCAGCCGTCTCGAGCCACTTCTTGGACCAGGTGGTGAGCTCGCGCCCGCTCGTGCTCTCGAGCTCGACCAGGAGGTCGCTGAGCTCGGTGTTGCCCCACGCGTGCTTCTGGAAGTACGCCGACACCCCCGCGAAGAACGCCTCGATGCCCACCCAGGCGGCGAGCTGCTTGAGGACGGATCCGCCCTTCGCATACGTGATGCCGTCGAAGTTGACCTGCACGTCCTCGAGATCGTTGATCTCGGCGAAGACGGGGTGCGTCGAGGGGAGCTGGTCCTGACGGTAGGCCCAGGTCTTCTCCATGGCGTTGAACGTCGTCCACGCCTCGGTCCACTCCGTCGCCTCCGCCGTGGCGATGGTCGACGCCCACTCGGCGAACGATTCGTTCAGCCAGAGGTCGTTCCACCACTTCATGGTGACGAGGTCGCCGAACCACATGTGCGCGAGCTCGTGGAGGATCGTGACGACGCGGCGCTCCTTGACGGCATCCGTCACCTTCGAACGGAACACGTAGGTCTCGGTGAAGGTGACGGCGCCGGCGTTCTCCATGGCGCCCGCGTTGAACTCGGGCACGAACAGCTGGTCGTACTTCGCGAACGGGTAGGGGACGCCGAACTTGTCCTCGAAGTAGGCGAAGCCCTGGCGGGTCTTCTCGAAGACATAGTCGGCGTCGAGGTACTGCCACAGGCTCTTGCGCGCGTAGACGCCGAGCGGGATCGTGCGCCCGTCCGAGCTCGTGAGCTCCGAGAACACCTGCTCGTACGGACCGGCGACGAGAGCCGTGATGTACGACGAGATGCGCGGCGTCGGCTCGAACGACCAGGTCGCGACGCCCTCACCCGCGGGCTGCGGCTCGGGGGTGGGGGAGTTGGAGACCACCTTCCACGCGTCGGGAGCCGTCACGGTGAAGCGGAACGTGGCCTTCAGGTCGGGCTGCTCGAAGACCGCGAAAACGCGACGCGAGTCCGGCACCTCGAACTGCGTGTAGAGGTAGACCTCGCCGTCGACGGGGTCGACGAAGCGGTGCAGGCCCTCTCCGGTGTTCGTGTACTCGCAGTCGGCGACGACGACGAGCTCGTTCTCGTCGGTGAGTCCCTCGAGCGCGATGCGCGAATCGTCGTACACCGCGGCGGGGTCGAGCGAGCGACCGTTGAGCGTGATCTCGCGGACGGTGCGGGCGATCAGGTCGACGAAGGTCGACGCGCCGGCGGTGGCGGCGAAGCGGATGACGCTGCGCGACGCGAAGACCTCGTCACCGGTGGTCAGATCGAGGGCGACGTCGTACGCGTGCGTCTCGACGGTCGCGCGGCGCTCCTGCGCTTCGATGCGGGTGAGGTTCTCTCCAGGCACGTTCGTGTCTCCCAGGGGTGAGGGTGGGGTGCCGTGGACAGGCGCTGCTGGCGCCGACGGCAACCGTCCCAGCCTACGCCGACGACTCGCCGGAACGGGGGATCCGCCTCCCTAGAATCGTCACATGCGCATCCACATCGCGACCGATCACGCGGGCATGGAGTTCTCGACCCGCCTGCAGCACCACCTGGCCGAAGCCGGTCACGACGTCGTCGACCACGGTCCCGTCACCTACGACCCCCTCGACGACTACCCGGCCTTCTGCATCCGGGCGGCCCAGGCGGTCGCCGAGGATCAGGCGCGCGGCATCCCGACGCTCGGTGTCGTGTTCGGCGGTTCCGGCAACGGCGAGCAGATCGCCGCGAACAAGGTGCGCGGCATCCGCGCGGCCCTCGTGTGGAACATCGCGACGGCCGAACTCGCGCGCGAGCACAACGACGCCAACGTCATCGCGATCGGCGCGCGTCAGCACACGTTCGACGAGGCCGTCGGGTTCATCGACCGCTTCATCGCGACCCCGTTCCCGGGGGAGGAGCGTCACGCGCGTCGCATCGCGCAGCTCGCGGCGTACGAGACGGACGGCACCCTCGAGGCCGATCCGCGTGCCGTCAAGCCCGACGTGCTCGACGCCTCGGAGACCTTCGACCCGGAAGCGGGCTGATGCCCGAGGGGCATTCCGTCCACCGCATCGCCCGTCAGTTCGACCGCAACTTCGTCGGGCGCCCGGTCGCCGCCTCGAGCCCGCAGGGACGTTTCGCGGAGGGCGCCGCCGTCCTCGACAGCCGGACCCCCACGCAGGTGCGCGCGGTCGGCAAGCAGATGTTCCTCGAGTTCGATGCGGACGTGTGGCTGCGGGTGCACCTCGGGATCTACGGCGCGTGGGACTTCGCGGGTGAGATCCTCCTCGACCCCACGATCGCGTCGGCGAACGGACGGATGGGGCAGACGAACCAGCGCGGGGTCGATCCGGTCTACGACGACGCGGGCGAGAACTCGCTGTCGTCGATCGGAGCGCCCCGTCGCGCGCGCGGCGCGGTGCGGATGAGCGAGCAGACCCGCGGACTCGACGAGACGACGGGTGCCGAATGGCCGCCGCCCGTCGTCGGGCAGGTGCGCCTGCGACTGCTGACCGCGTCGACCTGCGCGGACCTGCGCGGCCCCACTGCGTGTGAGCTGCAGACCGTGGACGAGATGCTCGCCACCGTCGCCGCACTCGGACCCGACCCGTTGGTGGACGACGTGGCGGAGGGCGAGGAGCGTTTCGTCGCCGCCGTCCGGCGCAAGCCGACGCCCATCGGCCAGGTGCTGATGGATCAGAAGGTCGTGAGCGGGATCGGGAACGTCTATCGGGCCGAGCTGCTCTTCCGCGCGAACCTCAACCCGCACACGCCGGCGCGCGACGTGCCCGAGGAGACGGTGCGGGGCCTGTGGCGGGACTGGGTGCGCCTGCTCGCGATCGGTGTCGAGACCGGCCAGATGATGACGATGGACGACCTCGACCCGGAGGCGTACCGCCGTGCCATGGCGCACCGGGACGACCGCCACTGGGTCTATCACCGCGCCGGGCTCCCATGCCGTGTGTGCGGCACGGCGATCGTCCTCGAGGAGATGGCCGCGCGGAAGCTGTACTGGTGCCCGCGGTGCCAGGCGTGATCCGGGACGGGAAGGGCGCACGGTGAGGCAGAACCCGAGTTTCACGATGACGGATGCCGCCGAGCTCCGCCGCGTGATCGACGAGAACCCCTGGGTCACGATCGTGAGCGACACCGAGGCGGGATTGGTGGCGTCCCACTACGCGGTCCTGCTGGACCCGACACGCGAGGACCTGACGATCGTCGGGCACGTCGGACGCCCGGACGATCTCATCCACGGCCTCGGCGAGGCCGAGATCCTCGTCGTCGTCCAGGGTCCGCACGGATACATCTCGCCCGGCTGGTACGGCGACGGCCCCGCCGTCCCCACCTGGAACTTCGTCTCGGTGCACCTGCGCGGTGTACCCGAGATCCTGTCGGCGGAGGAGAACCTCGCTGTCCTCGACCGTCTCGTCGACCGGTTTGAGGGGTCGATGCCGCAGCCGCGCCGCATGTGGGAGGCCCCGAACGACGACGAGTTCGTGCGCCGGCTGGAGAAGGGCACGGTCGGCTTCCGACTGACCCCGACGCACGTGACGGCCAAGCGCAAGCTCAGCCAGAACCGTCCCGACGAGGTCGTCGACACGATCATCGACCGCCTCGACGCCGGTGACAGCCCGTATGCCGATCCGCGTCTGGCCGACGAGATGCGACGCGCCCACGACGCGATCCGGGCGGCACGCTCGTGACGGCGTCGCGCGGCGAGCAGGTCGACGTCATCGCCGGCGTCCGGTTGACCGGCGCCGGGCGGGTCGACCCGTTCGGCGACGCGCCGGTCGACGTGCACCTGCGCGGCGGCGTCATCACGGATATCGCCCCGGCCGGTGC
This sequence comes from Microbacterium gawkjiense, assembly GCF_031932225.1. Lineage (NCBI taxonomy): Bacteria > Bacillati > Actinomycetota > Actinomycetes > Micrococcales > Microbacteriaceae > Microbacterium > Microbacterium gawkjiense. Next base: position 444,230 of record NZ_JAUZVV010000002.1, on the reverse strand, counting down.
GCTGCCCCGCCGTGGTGTCGTCGTCGAGGGCGACGGCGGATGGCTCGTCCCGGGGCTGTGGGACCACCACGTCCACACCGTGCAGTGGGCCCTCGTCGCGCAGCGGACGCCGCTCGGCGACGTGACGGATGCGGTGCAGGCGGCATCCGTCATGGGGCACTCTCCCGTCCTCGACGACGGACGACGCGTCGGCACCGGCTTCCGTGACGCGCTGTGGCCCGACACCCCCTCGCTCCGTCTGCTCGACGAGCACACCGGCGAGGTCCCGACGTATCTCATCAACGCGGACGTCCACAGCGTCTGGCTGAACAGCGCCGCGTTCCGCCGCGAGTCGATCGCCCCGACCGCGGACGGCATCCTCCGCGAAGGACCGGCGTTCGAGATCTCGCGCCGGCTCAACGACGTGGATCCCGCCGTCTCGGACCGCTTCGTGCGGGACGCCCTCGACCGTGCCGCCGCCCGCGGCGTGACGGGCATCGTCGACCTCGACATGGCGTGGAACGCGGATGCCTGGGCCCGCCGCCTGGATGCCGGCTTCGACAGCCTGCGCGTCTCGTTCGGCGTGTACCCCGACCTCCTCGACCGCGCGATCGCCGTCGGACTGGCCACCGGCGACGCCGTCGACCCGCTCGGGCTGGTGCGCATGGGCTCCCTGAAGGTCATCACCGACGGCTCCCTCGGCACGAGGACCGCCGCGTGCTCGCATCCGTATCCCGACGATCCGCACAACACGGGTGTCCTGACGGTGGCTCCCGACGAGTTGGTGGAGCTGATGATCCGGGCCACCGGCGCCGGGCTCTCCTGCGCGATCCACGCGATCGGCGACGTCGCGAACTCGCACGCGTTGGACGCCTTCGCCCTCACCGGCGCCACGGGCACGATCGAGCACGCTCAGCTCGTCGCGCACGCCGACATCCCGCGCTTCGCTCGACTCGGCGTCGGTGCCAGCGTGCAGCCCGAGCACGCCGTCGACGACCGGGACCTGACCGATTCGGTGTGGGCGGCGCAGACCGCGCTGCCGTACCCGCTGCGCGCCCTCGCCGAATCGGGTGCGAATCTGCTCTTCGGATCGGATGCCCCGGTGTCGCCGCTCGACCCGTGGGCCGCGATGGCGGCCGCCGTCCACCGCACCCGCGGGGGACGCGACCCGTGGCGCCCCGAGCAGGGTCTCGAGGCGGCGACCGCGCTCGCAGCGTCGACGGCGGGCGGCTCCGCCACCGGGAGTGCGCTCGAGCCCGGCCTGACCGCGGACCTCGCCCTGATCGACCGCGATCCTCTCGCCGCCGACGACCCCGGCCTCCGCGCGACACGCGTGGGCGCGACGACGGTCGCAGGCCGGCTCAGCCACATCGCCCCCTGAGGAGACCCCGATGACCGTGTCCGACCAGGCCACCCTGCTCGCCCTCCCGGAGGCGACCCCCGAGGTCGCCGACACCGCCTTCGTTGCCGCCGGCGCGCGCGTGGTCGGCGCGGTCACCCTCGGCGACCGCGCGAGTGTCTGGTACAACGCTGTGCTCCGTGGCGACAGTGCGCCGATCTCGATCGGTGCCCGCAGCAACGTGCAGGACGGCGTCGCCGTCCACGTCGACGCCGAACACGGTGTCGAGGTGGGGAAGGACGTCTCGATCGGCCACAACGCCGTCGTCCACGGCTGCCGCATCGGCGACGGCACCCTCGTCGGGATGGGCTCGGTGATCCTCTCCGGCGCGGTCATCGGTGCGGGATGCCTCATCGCCGGGGGAGCGGTCGTGCTCGAGGGCGCCGTCATCCCCGACGGCTCGCTCGTCGCGGGAGTCCCCGCGAAGGTGCGTCGCCCCCTCACCCCGGAGGAGCGGGCGGGGATCCTCCGCAACGCCGCGATCTACCTCGACCACTCCGCCCGTCACGGCGACGCCGCGTGAGGCGGCTCCTCAGCGTCACCATAGCGGGTCTCATCTAGGCTTCCTCCGTGCGCGACCGCCCCCTCCTCCCGCTCTGGCTGGCCCTGCCCGTGGCGGTCGCCGGCGGCGCCGTCCTGGACCTCGCCTTCCCCGACATCGGGGTCTGGCCGCTCGCCTTCGTCGGCGCGGCGATGACCCTGGTGACGCTCATCGGCCGGTCCGCGTGGGGTGCAGTCGCCGTCGGTGCGGTGTTCGCGGCATCCTTCTACCTGCTGCACATCGCGTGGATCACCCGCTACCTCGGCCCGGTCCCGTGGTTCGCCCTCGCCGGGGTCGAGACGGTGCTGAACGCCGTGGGCGCGATCGCCATCACGCTGGCCTACAGATGGCTGCCGAAGGTGCTGCCCGGCCCGTGGGCGCGCGTCACCGCACTGCCTGCCCTCGTGGCCGCCGCCTGGACGGCGCGCGAGCAGTTCGTCGGATCGTGGCCGTACACGGGGTTCCCGTGGGCGCGGCTCGGGATGAGTCAGTCCGACGGTCCGCTCGCCGAGCTCGCCTCGTGGCTCGGCGTCAGCGGTCTGACCTTCGTCATGGTCTTCCTGACGGCCGCCGTCATCGAGGCCGTCCGCCTGCGGGTGTGGCGTCGCGTACGGCTCGCGGTGCCCGCGGCCGTCGCCGCCGCCCTTCTCCTGCTGGTACCGCAGTTCCCGACGACGGATGCCGGGACGATGCGTGTCGGCGCGGTGCAGGGCAACGGCCCGTCGGGGTACTTCGACCAGCGCGAGCCCTACGCCGTCTTCCGCGCCCAGCTCGCCGCCACGCAGCCCCTGATCGGCCAGGACCTCGACCTCCTGCTGTGGCCGGAGGGAGGCGTCGACGCCGACCCGATCAACAACTCCTTCATCGCCAATGCGCTCGACGACCTCTCCACCCAGGTCGATGCGCCACTCCTGGTGAACGCCGCGACCGAGCGCGGCGACAAGATCTACAACACCTCGATGCTGTGGCAGGCCGGCGCGGAGAACCCGCTCGCACTTCACGACAAGACGCATCCCGTCCCGATGGGGGAGTACGTCCCCGACCGATGGTTCTTCGAAGCGCTCGCGCCCGACCTCATCGGGTTGATCCAGCGTGAGTACACCCCGGGCACGAACCCGCCCTTCTTTGACGTGAGCGGCGTCGGCGTCGGGCTGGCCATCTGCTTCGACGTGATCTACGACGACGTCATCTGGGACGGTGCACGCGACGGCGCCGAGGTCTACATGTTCCAGACGAACAATGCCGACTTCCGCGGGACCGACGAGAACGTGCAGCAGCTCGGTTTCGCCCGCATGCGCGCCATCGAAACGGGCCGCTCGGTCGTCAACATCTCCACCGTCGGGACCAGCCAGGTGATCGCCCCGGATGGCTCCGTCATCGACGGCCTCGCCGCCGACACGGCAGGGGCCCTCCTGGTCGACGTGCCGCTGCGATCCGGACTCACCCCCGCGGTCGTCCTCGGTCCGGCCCTCCAGTGGCTGCTGGGATGGTCGGCGCTTCCGATGCTCGTCCTGCTCGGGTTCCTCGCCCGCCGGCGCACAAAAGCGGCGCCGTCCGAAGAGGACGACGCCGCTGGAGTGTGAGGGTCAGGCGCTCAGCTTGTCCGAGCTGCCGCCGCGACGGGCGCGCAGCAGAGCGAGCCGCTCCTCCAGAAGCTCCTCGAGCTCGGGGATGGTGCGACGCTCCATCAGCATGTCCCAGTGGGTGCGTGCGGCCTTGTCACCGGAGTGGTCGACCACGGCGACCGTGTCGCCGATGCGTCGAACGGCCTCGGAACCGCAGGTGCGGCACTCCCAGGCCTCGGGAACCTCGGCGTCTGCCGCGAACGTGAGAACAGTCTCGCGCTCGCACTGGGTGCAGACGTAGGTGTGGTTGGTGCGCTCCACGAACACGACGCCCTCTTCGCTCTGTAGGCTCGAAGCGCCGAGACGCATGCCGCGCAGGCTGCGATCTGCCATTGTGTGGTCCTCTCGTCGTCGTCCTCAGGTATAACGAACTCACCTGTGCGGATCATCCGAGAAGACCTCAACGAGTGTGCTATTCACAGCCGATCTCCAGGACCGCCGGTTATACGCGAGATGCCCTCGTCGAGACGCCGACGTCGGTCCGATCGGTCACGACGCCGTCGACGCCCATGTTCCACAGCTGGTGCATGCGAGCGGGGTCGTCGACGGTCCACACGTGCACCTCGACGCCCGCCGCGTGCGCGGCGTCGATGAGGCGCGGGGACAGGATCCGGATGCCGCGATGACGCTCCGGGATCTGGAGCGCGTCGAGCCCCTCGAGGTGCCGCGCCGCGACGCGGGGGAGTCGGGCCGTGACAGCCGCCAGCACCCGCGCGAGCGTGCGGGACCCCGCGGACGTGGCCGGCTCGCCACCGCGCGCGCGAGCCGCGCTGAGGGCGGCGGCGCGGCGGGCGTCCGAGAAGCTCGTGAGGAGCACGCGGTGCGACTCGCGCGCGATGAGCCTGCCGACGGGTTCGGCCGCGGCATCCGCCTTCACGTCCAGATTGAACCGCGCGTCCGGGAACGCGTCGAGGACGTCGGGCAGCACCGCGAGGCCGCCGCGCGTCGACATGATCTCGACGAGTTCGCGGGTGCGGACGGTCGCGACGGGGCGGGGGTCTCCGGTGACGCGTCGCAGATCGTCGTCGTGGAAGAGGATCACGTCGCCGTCGGCGGTGACGTGGCAGTCGGACTCGAGGTAGACGGTGCCGGTCGCGCGGGCGGCGGCGAGAGCGGCGACGGAGTTCTCGACGACCTGCTCGGAGTCCGGCGGCACGAACCCGCGATGGGCGAGCACCCGCGGGGCCTCCTCACCGAGGAACCACGGATGCGTCATGGTGCCGGTGTCGTCCCGTTCGTCGGCCGGGCGGGTCCGCCGAACGCGGTGCTGAACGACTTCAGCGCGTCGGTGAACTCGCTGGGGATGACCCAGAGCTTGTTCGACGCGCCCTCGCTGATCTTGGGCAGAGTCTGCAGGTACTGGTAGGCGAGCAACTTCTCGTCGGGGTCACCCTTGTGGATCGCGTCGAAGACGTACTGGATCGCCTGGGCCTCGCCCTCGGCGCGGAGGACGGCTGCCTGCTTGTCGCCCTCGGCCCGGAGGATCTCGGCCTGCCGGCGGCCCTCCGCTTCGAGGATCTGGGACTGCTTGGACCCCTCGGCGGTGAGGATCGCGGCACGCCGGTCGCGTTCGGCGCGCATCTGCTTCTCCATGGAGTCCTGGATGGACACCGGCGGATCGATCGCCTTCAGCTCGACGCGCGAGACGCGGATGCCCCACTTGCCGGTCGCCTCGTCGAGGACGACACGCAGCTGGGTGTTGATGTTGTCGCGGCTGGTGAGGGCCTCTTCGAGGTTCAGGCCACCCACCACGTTGCGGAGCGTCGTCGTCGTGAGCTGTTCGACGGCACCGAGGTAGTTGTTGATCTCGTACGTCGCTGCGCGCGCATCGGTCACCTGGAAGTAGACGACCGTGTCGATGGAGACGACCAGGTTGTCCTCGGTGATGACGGGCTGCGGCGGGAAGGACACCACCTGTTCGCGCATGTCCACCAGCGGGAGGAGCCGGTCGATGAAGGGCACGAGGAGGTTCAGACCGGGGGAGAGGGTGCGCTGATAGCGACCCAAGCGCTCCACGACGCCCGCGTACGCCTGCGGGATGATCCGGATGGAGCGGAACAGGACGACGACGACGAAGATCGCGACGACGACCAGCAGGACGACGACGAAGATCTGGCCGACGAACGCGCCGACGTCGACGCGAGCGGGGAGGGTCATGCGGGGTTCCCTTCTTCGGGTGCCACCACGACGGTGGCGCCGCGGACGGCGGTGACGGTCACACGTTGACCCGGGACGACGGATGCCGAGGCGTCGATCAGACGGGCGGTCCAGGTCTCGCCGTTCTCGAGCTTCACCGAGCCGTCACCGTCCACGAAGGCGGAGACCACCCGCGCCGACATCCCGGTGAGCGCGTCGACATTGGTCGGGACGTGCTGGCTCGAGCGATGCAGGGCGCGCAGCAGGAGCGGGCGGATCGTGAAGAGGAGGAGCGCCGACACCGCCGCGGCGGCGAGCACCTGAAGCCACCAGACCCCACCGACGAGGTTCACGCCGAGGCCGCCGATGAGGGTGCCGGCGGCGAGCATCAGGAAGGTGAACTCGAGCGTCAGGAGCTCGATGATGACGAAGAGGACCGCGAGCACCAGCCAACCGATCCACAGGTACTGGATGAGATCGGGGAACATCGTCGGCTCCTTCGGTCAGCGTGTCCTCGCACCCTACCAACCGGGGTCGACGGCCAGGCCGAACCGCCCCCGATTGATAGGCTCGTCCCCGTCCCGTCCGTCTCGTGCACCCGCCGAGCACCCCGCAGGAGTCCCCATGTCGCAGCCCGTTCCCGCCGCATCCCTGACCGGCAAGACCGCCCTCGTCACCGGATCGTCCCGCGGGATCGGCGCCGACACCGCCCGCTACCTCGCGCAGGCGGGCGCGAACGTCGTCATCAACTTCCGCAACAAGGCACCGCGCGCCGAGAGGCTCGCGACGGAGCTGCGCGGCCTCGGAGTCGACGTGCTCACGGTCGGCGCGGACCTCACGGATCCGGCATCCGTCTCGGAGATGTTCGCCGCAGTGAAGGAACGCTTCGGTTCTCTCGACATCCTCGTGCTCAATGCCTCCGGCGGCATGGAAGGCGGCATGGCCGAGGACTACGCGCTGACGCTCAACCGCGACGCGCAGGTTGGCGCCCTCGAAGCTGCGCTGCCGCTGATGTCCGAAGGCAGCCGGGTCGTGTTCGTGACGAGCCACCAGGCCCACTTCATCGAGACCACGCCGACCATGCCCGAGTACGAGCCCGTCGCTCGCTCCAAGCGCGCCGGCGAGGACGCCCTCCGCGAGCGGATCCCGGCCCTGACCGAGAAGGGCGTCGAGTTCGTGGTCGTCTCGGGCGACATGATCGAAGGCACGATCACGGCGACCCTGCTCGAGCGAGCCAACCCGGGAGCGATCGCGGAGCGCCGCGAGAGCGCCGGCAAGCTCTACAACGTCTCGGAGTTCGCGGCGGAGGTCGCGCGTGCGGCCGTCGAGCCGGTCCCGGCCGACCACACCCGCCTCATCGGCGACACCAGCTCTTTCGGCGTCTGACGGCGTCCGGCGCTCAGGCTCCCGGACCGAGCAGCAGCACGACGAGGAACAGCACGGGGACGCACCCCAGCGTCGTCAGGAACACCGTGTCGCGCGCGATCGTCCGGCCGGTGTCGTATCGCTGGGCGTAGTTGAACACGTTCTGCGCCGTGGGGAGTGCGGCGAGGACCGTGACGACGAGCACCTCGGCAGCGGAGAGCCGGAACAGCAACGCGGCCACCGCCCAGGCGACGACGGGCATGGCGACCAGTTTCAATCCTGTCGCCAGGAGGATGTCCCGGCGACGCCCCGACGGTCCGAGGACGCGTTGGCCGTTGAGCGAGATGCCGTAGCTGATCAGCAGGATCGGGACGGCGGCGTTCGCCACGAGTTGCAGGGGATCGAGGACGATGGGCGGCAGCGGGATGCCGGTCGCCGACACGATCGTGCCGAGGAGCGACCCGACCACGATCGGGTTGGTCACCGTCCGCCGAAGGATCGGCCAGGGACGCCGGCCGGCAGGGGAGGTGAGCGCCTCGAAGATCGCCATCGTGATCGGCGTGAGCACGAGGAGCTGGAAGAGGATGACGGGTGCGGGGAACGCCGCGCTGCCGAGGACGTACAACGACAGCGGGATGCCGATGTTGTTCGAATTGACCTGACCTGCGGAGAGGGCGCCGATCAGCACTTCTCCGGCCGCTCGTCGCCAGATGAGGCGTGAGACGAGTACATAGATCGCGAAGATGACGACCGCGGCGATCGCCGAGACCGGAAGCAGCGACGAGAAGAGCGTGCGAACGTCCGCCTGGGACAGCACGACGAACAGCAGGAAAGGGCTCAGGACGAAGAACGTCAGTCTGCTGAGGACCTGACCGCCGGTCGGCCCGAGCAGGTCGATGCGTCCGATGACCCAGCCCACGGCGATGGCGACGCCGATGACGACGAATCCCGTGAGAACTGCGAGCACCCTTCGAGCCTAGGGCGGGTCTCCCGTTGCGGAGGACCGGGGGAGGAGCTATCGTTTTTCGATAGATTGAGATCGAAAGGCGATGATGAGCACAGCAACGATCCTGACGCTCCGAACGGCGCTGGTGGCGTCCCTCATGGGCTCGCTCCTCGTGCAGGTCGGCATCCTTCCCGCGATCTGGCGGGATCTCGAGACCGCGCCGCTCGCGTGGCGGGTGGCCGCCGTCTCGATCCTCGCGCTCTGGGTCGTGTGCCTGCAGGTCGTCGCGGTCTGCGTCTGGCGGCTCGTCTCGATGGCCGCCGCGGAGGCCGTGTTCTCGGTCGGCGCGTTCCGCTTCGTCGACATCGTCATCGGTGCGATCACGGTCGCCGCCGTCTTGACCGCGGGCCTCGCCACCCTGCTCGTGCCCGGAGACGTCGCCCCCGGGGTCGTCGGCCTGATCTACGGAGCCGCCGTGGCGACCGGGGGAGTCGCGCTCGTCGTGGTCGTCATGCGCTCACTGCTGCGCAAGGCCATCGAGATGCGCACCGAGCTGGACGAGGTCGTCTGATGCCGATCATCGTGGACATCGACGTCATGCTCGCCCGGCGGAAGATGGCCGTCGGCGACCTGGCCGCACGCATCGGCATCACGCCGGCCAACCTCGCCGTCCTGAAGAACGGTCGCGCCAAAGCGGTGCGCTTCACCACCCTGGATGCGCTGTGCGAGGTGCTGGAGTGCCAGCCCGGCGACCTGCTGCGCTGGGAACCCGAGATGTCAACGCCCCCCGGATGAGTGACATGCGCCCCGCTGTCGTCGTCCGCTGGGCGACGGGCGTCCTCGCCGTCCTCATCCTCGTCGCCATCGGCGTCGTCGCTGCCGTGACGGATGACCCGGACAGGGTCGTCCTGGTGGGAACGCTCGATTCGTGGCAGCTTTCGGTCTTGCTCGTCCTCATCGGCTGCGGGGACCTGGCGGTGTTCGCCTTCAGCATCCGCGTCAGTCATCCGCTGGCGCGCGCCGGAGTGATCTTCGCGCGCCTCGCGGCGACGGTGGCGGTGGTCGTCGCGGGCGCGGTTGCCATGCTCGCAACGCTGGAGACGAGCCACGTTTCGCCCATCATCGACGACGAGGGATGCGACACGGGGTACGTCGTCCGGGAGACGGAATCGTACGGCGGCGGGGCGGGTGCCGTTTATCTCGTGGACGGTGTCATCGCGACGGCTCAAGGCTCGACACCGACCGGTCCCGCCGCCACGCCGTTCCACGACGGTGCATACACGGCATCCATCGTCGATCACGTCCTCCGCGTGTCCTACGCCTCAGTTGCGGGTGGTTCGATCGATGAGAGTTACCGTCTGACCCTCACGCCGCGTGAGGACGTGTATGGACCGTGCGGGTTGTCACGTCCCGCCTACGTTCCGAGCCCGGTTGCGCCGACGCCGACTCCGAAGCCGCCGGTCAGCCTCTCGGACGCAGAGAACGTCCTGGCGGACATGTATCGGCAGACGCAGAACGTCGTTCCCGGTGCAACGGATGCGGACGGGGATCCCTGGGCGCCGGTCACCCCGACAAGGACAGCGTGCGACGCCGACTCGATGCAGTCGACGGTGTCAGCCGAGTTCGCCACTTCGGACAACGCGGCGGCCCTCGCGCGCATCCTCGCGACCTGGGATGCCGCCGGCTTCGACGCCGACCGGGCGATACAGAGCGACATCCGATTCGATCCCGACTCCGGGGTCGCGCTCCGGATCAGCGACCGATCGACGATCGATGGGCTGATCCACCTCTCGATCACGACACCATGCCTGCCCGCACCGGACGCCGGTGAGACGGCGGAGTGAACCGTCCGGTGCGACGCGGTGCGTCTCCCGGCATCCGATAATGCACATTATGTCAACTCGGTGATGCGACCGCTCGGCCCCGCTCTCCTCGACCGAGGGCGCTGCGGACGCGTCGACGAGCTACAGAGCGAGCGGCAGACGGGTCGTCGACAGGCCGACGTCACCGAGGAAGCGTTCGAACGCGAGGGTCGCCATGCCGATGGCGACCGAACTACCGCGAACGGTCGACACGCCGAGTTCGACTCCCGTCGTCGCACCGGCGGGCGCCCGCCGCTGCAGCTCGGCCTTCGTGGGATCCACGAGATCGTCGCCGAGGGCCCACGCCGTCCATCCGGTCAACATCATCACCTCGGGGTCGATGATCGACGCCAGGTCGCCGAGTGCGACGCCGAGGTAGTGCGCGGTCCGTTCGAGCACCTCCTCGACGACCGGATCTCCCCCGGACTCGCGGTGCGTGCGCGCGAGCCCGTCGATGAACTCGCGTTGCGGCACGCGGGCCAGTTCGTGATCCGGTGCGATCTCACGGAGGGTCTGCTGGATGCCGGGGGCCCCGACGTACGCCTCGACGCACCCCAAGCGGCCGCAGCGGCAGGATCTCCCGTCGAGCACGAGCACCGCGTGCCCCCACTCCCCCGCGCTGTGCGTCGCGCCGCGCAGGATCTTGCCCTCCAGCACAATGCCGGCGCCCACACCGGTCCCGAGGTTCGCGATGACCATCGATGAGGCCGTGCGCCCGCGCCCGAACCACAGTTCCGCCGTCGCGATCGCCTTCAGCGGGTTCTCGACGACCAGTGGCAGCCCGATGCGCTCGCGCAGCCGATGCAGGACCTCGACATTCCGCGCCGCCCAGCGCGGGGCGACGGCATCCGCCGACTCCTCCGCACTGATCAGGCCCGGCAGTGCGACACCTGCCCCCAGAACGTGGGCGCGGTCGACACCCGTCTCGCTCAGGGCGGTGTCGACGGCGCGCACGATGCTCTCCGTGACGCTGCCGACCGACGGCAACGACTCGTCCATGGGGACCTCGACCGACCCCACCTGCTCGAGCGCGGCGTCGAAGACGATCGCGCGGACGTATGTCTCCGCGACGTCGATGCCGAGGATGCGTCCACGGTCGCCGTTGACGCGCAGCATCGTCGTGGGTCTACCGGCGCCGAGGGCGGAGCTGCCGGCATCCGCCACCAGACCCTCCCCCCGGAGCTCCTGCACGATCGTGGCGACCGTCGCGATGCTGAGCCCGGTCACCTGCGCGAGCTCGCCGCGCGTCGAGGTGCCCGCCGACAACAGCGCATGCAGGACGTCGAGCCGCGACTCGCTGCGGATGTCACGCGACGATCTCTTCCCCACGACGATTCCTTCTTCCGCATCCGCCTCAGATCCCGCGCGGATGTCTGCCTGAATACTGCCAGAGTCCGAACCGTTATCTGATTGGGGGTAGACCACCCCTTCTTTTAAGCATTAGATTAAGGGCGATCGGTGCGACGGCGGACCGATCGGATTCCCGTATCGCCGTCACCATCCCGCAGAGAGGCGAGAAGGATGACATCACCCACGCGACGCAAGCTCGCAGTCACAGCAGCACTCCTGGGCGCATCGGCGCTGTTGATCTCCGGTTGCTCCAGCAACAGCGGCGGCGGCGGTGCCGACGGCCCGATCACGCAGTTCTACCACCAGTACGGTGAGGAAGGCGTCCAGGAGGCGGTCAACCGCTGGGCCGACGAGGACAAGGACGCCAAGATCGACCTGCAGTGGGTCGAAGGCGACTACGCGCAGCGTGTGAACGCCCTCCTCGCCTCCGGCAAGGGCATCGATCTGTTCGAGTACAACGCGATCAACGTCGAGGCCGCGCGTCAGGGCCAATACGCCGACCTGACCGACCTCGTCGAGCCCATCAAGGACGACATCCTGCCGATCGCGCTCAAGCCCGTGACGATCGACGGCAAGTACTACGGCATCCCGATGATCACGGACGCCCAGCTGTTCATCTACCGCCCCTCCATGTTCAAGGAGGCCGGTGTCGAGGTCCCCGAGACGTGGGACGAGCTCGTCGAGGCCGCGAAGAAGCTGACGAACGCCGATCACAAGGGCCTGTTCCTCGGCAACGACGGCGGCGCCGGCATCCTCGCCGCGAACCTGCCCCCGGCAGCCCCCGGCGGCATCATCGACGACGAGAACACGAAGGTCTCGCTCGAGTCGCCCGAGCTCGCCGAGGCGCTGACCTCCGCACACGAGCTGTACGACTCCGGCTCGCTGCTCATGGGCGCACCGACCGACTGGTGGGACCCGACGTCCTTCATCGCCGGTGACGTCGCGATGAGCTGGCAGGGTCTGTGGGCCATCCCGGCCATCAAGGAAGCGCTCGGCGACGACGTCGCCGCCTTCCCGGTGCCCGCGCTCGACGGCGGCCAGCCCATCGTCGGTGTCTCCCAGTGGAACGAAGTGGTCGCCGGCAAGTCCGGGAAGATCGAGCAGGCCAAGGAGATCGCCAAGAAGCAGTGGATCGAGGACACCGACTGGCAGATCGAGTTCAGCACCAAGTACGGCTTCCACATCCCGCCGCTGAAGGACGCCCGCGAGCAGGCCGAGACCCTCGGTGACGGTGTCGCCAAGCAGATCGTCGACCTGACGACCGAATACGGCTGGACTGGCGGCCCGTACTACACGCCCGCGATGAGCACGGCCCTGACCGACGCGGTCACCCGCATCGTCGTCGACGGCGCCGACGCGAAGTCCGAGCTGTCGGCCGCGCAGTCCACGATGCAGGGCATGCTGGACACGCTGCAGTGACTCAGCTCACGCCTCCGGTGGCCCGGGTCTCAGACCCGGGCCACCGGCCCACTCCCCCGCCCTCCGTGCCGCGCGGGCGTCGCCCGATCCGCGGCACCCGCCGCGCGTTCTGGCTCTTCGTCGGCCCCTTCTTCATCGGCCTGGTGATCTTCAGCATCATCGCGCTGTTCTGGGGCTTCTACCTGAGCTTCACGCGCGCCGTCGCGACCATCACGCCGACGGACTTCGTCTGGTTCGACAACTACGTCGCCCTGCTGACCGACCCGAGCTTCCTGTCGTCGCTGCTGTCGTTCACGATCTTCGCGATCCTCGTCGTCCCCACCACGCTGATCGTGTCGCTGCTGCTGGCGATGCTCGTGGCCAACCTGCCGGTCGCACGGGCGTTCTTCCGCTCCGTGTTCTTCCTGCCGACGGCTTTCTCGTACGTGATCGCCTCGCTCATTTGGAAGCTCGGCATCTTCAGCGGGTCGACCTCCTCGGTCGCTAACGCCGTGCTGCAGGCGCTCGGCCTCGAGCCGGTCAGCGCCTGGCTGACGCAATCGCCCTACTACTGGGTCGTCATCGTCAGCGTGCGCCTCTGGCTGCAGGTCGGTTTCTACATGCTGCTGTTCATCGCGGGCCTGCAGCGGATCCCCGACACACTGTACGAAGCGGCAGCCCTCGACGGCCTCTCCCGCGGACCGCGTCGGTTCTTCGCCATCACCTGGCCGCAGCTGCGTCCGACCACGGCAGCCGTCATGCTGCTCCTGCTGGTGGCCGCCTTCCAGGCCTTCGACGAGTTCTACAACCTCGTCCGGACGATCCCCTCCGTGCGTCCACCCCTGCTGTACATCTACAACCTGTCCTTCCAGCAGTTGGACTACGGCAAGGGTGCCGCCGGGGCGTTCGTGGTGACCGCGGTCGTCGTGCTGGTCGCCCTGCTGCAGTCCCGGTTCTTCGGATTCGGTGCTGCGGATGAGACGAAGACGCCCCGCCGGGGCGCACGAAAGGAGCGTGCCTCGTGACCGTCGTCGGAAACCCCGTGCGCCGTCGCGTCGAACTGGCGCTGCGCTACGTCGTCCTCGTCATCCTCGCGATCCTGTTCCTGCTTCCGCTGTACGTGATGGTGAAGACGGCCGTCTCGCAGCCGTCGGACGTCACGTCGAAGCAGTTCGTGTGGTGGCCCGCCGACCCCAACTGGGGCAAGTTCGCGGAGATCTTCGCCGACGAACGGTTCGGGCAGTCGCTCATCACCTCGACCATCATGGCCGTCTCGATGACGGTCGGACAGATCGTGATCGGCGCCCTCGCCGGGTACGGGCTCGCCCGCATCCCGAACCGCGCCTCGAAGTTCCTGCTCGCCGTCACCGTGACGATGCTGCTCATCCCGAGCGCCACCACCTTCTTGCCGAACTACCTCATCGTGTCGTGGCTCGGCTGGACGGAGACGCTGCAGGGCATCGTCGTGCCGACGCTGTTCACCGCGTTCAACGTGTTCCTGTTCCGGCAGTTCTTCCTGTCCTTCCCCAAGGAACTGGAGGAGGCCGGCAAGCTCGACGGGCTCGGGTACATCGGCACATTCCTGCGGGTCGTGCTGCCGAACTCGCTCACGTTCGCGGCGGCGCTGACGGTGCTCGGGTTCCTCGGGGCGTGGAACGCCTTCCTCTGGCCGCTCGTCGTGGCCGGAACCGGCTTCGGAGCCCTCACGGTGCAGGTCTACCTGTCGTCGTTCATCACGGCGCAGACCTTCGACTACACCGGGCTCTTCGCCGCCGGCTTCCTCGCGTCGATCCCCGTCCTGCTCGTCTTCATCCTGCTGCAGCGCTGGCTGCTGCGCGGTGTCGCCGAGACCGGCCTCGGTGGCGCCTGAGCCCCGGCTCGGGCCCGGGACGCACGACGACCATGACCCGCACGCGCTCGTCGAGTGAGATCCGCGACGCCTCACGGCGGGAGCTCGTCCGGGCTCTCGCCGTGGGCGGCACGGCGACGCGCACCGACCTTGCGCGGGCGACCGGGTTGAGCGCGGCCACCGTCTCGAACCTCGTGACGGAACTGCGCGAGGACGGTCTGATCGCGGATGCCGGGATCGACAACGGCGGCGCGGGGAGACCGACCACCCTCCTGCGCATCGACGGCGCCGGCGGGGCGCTCCTCGGCATCGACGTGGCCGAGACCTACATCCGCGCGGTCGTCTTCGACGCCGCCCTCGCCGAGATCGGGGCCGCCAACGTCGACGTCGACGAGGCCTGGGCATCGACCGACCTCATCGCCGACGCCGTGCTGCAGGCCGTGTCGCAGGCGATGGAGCGCAGCGGTCGCCAACCGGATCATCTCCTCGGGGCGGGTCTCGGACTTCCCGGCCTCACGTCGACCGACCCCCGTCGCATCGCCTCGACCCCCGCGTGGGCGACGCACATCCGCGACCTCGAGGACCGCCTGCGTCCGCACCTGCCGAGCCCGCTCGTGACCGCGAACCCCCTGCAGGCCGTCGGCCATTCCGAGGTGTGGTTCGGCACGGCGCGCGGACGCTCGACGGCCGTGGTCGTGAACCTCGGGACCGGCGTGGGTGCGGGCATCATCGTCGAAGGACGGGTGCTGCGCGGCGCGACCCGCAGCGCCGGCGAATGGGGGCACACCGTCCTCGAGCTCGACGGACGCCCGTGCCGGTGCGGCCGCCGCGGATGCGTCGAAGCGTACGTGGGGGTGCCGGGCATCCGGCAGACCCTCCACGACGTCGCCGACGGTCACGACCTGCTCGGACTGCACCAGCGCGACTTCGTCCAGGGACTCGGCGAGGCCGCGGATGATCCCGCGGTGGCCGAGACCCTCTCGCGCACCGCGCGCTACCTGGGGATCGCACTGTCCGACATCGTCGCCGTGCTCAACCCCGAGGTGCTGACCCTCACCGGCTGGACCGCCTGGGCCCTCGGCGACCTGCTGCTGCCCGCGACCCGCGCGGCGCTCGCCGAGCGGGCGCCGGAGCTGACCGCCGCGCGCCTGGCACTCGACGTCTCGCCGGTGCGCGTCAACAGCGTCGCCACCGGGATGGCCGTCCTGGCCTTCGAGCACCACCTCGACACCCGGGCCCTCGCACGTCGCACGCGACCGCGGCTCGACCCGGCCGCCGTTCCCGTGGTGACCGTGCCGGCACCGGCGGCATCCGCCCCTCAGCCCGTCGCGGGCTGACCACACGACAGGAGACCCATGGTCCTCGCACGCCCGCATCGCCCGCCGATGGGCTGGAACAGCTGGGACTGCTACGGCACGACCGTGACCGAGGCGGAGGTCCTCGCGAACGCGCGCTTCATGGCCGAGCACCTGCGGGATGCCGGATGGGACACGGTCGTCGTCGACGCCGACTGGGCCGACCCCGACGCGCGTGAGCACGGCTACAACGACGACGCCCGCCTGCACCTCGACGCGTCCGGACGGCTGCATCCCGATCCGGTGCGCTTTCCCTCGTCGGCGGGCGGCGCCGGGTTCGGGCCGCTGGCCGAGCAGATCCACGCGTTGGGGCTGAAGTTCGGGCTCCACGTCATGCGCGGGATCCCGCGGCGGGCGATCGCGCAGGGCCTCGTCCTCCACGGCACGGCGACGCCGCTGTCCGCCCTCGCCGACCCCGCCAACGACTGCGAGTGGAACCCGCACTTCGTCGGGATCGACCACGACCACCCGGATGCCGCGGGGTACTACCGCTCGACCGTCTCCCTCTACGCGGAGTGGGGTGTCGACCTCATCAAGGCCGACGACATGCTGTGGCCGTACCAGGAGCGCGACATCACCGCCTACAGCGAGGCGGTCGCCGGCGTGGACCGGGAGATCGTGCTGAGCCTCTCTCCCGGCCGCGACCTCTCCGCCGCCCACCTCGAGCACCTCGCCGGGCACGCGAGCATGTGGCGCATCTGCGACGACGTCTGGGACCGGTGGGAGGACGTCGCGGACAACCTCGCCCGGATGGCCCGGTGGGCACCGCACGCCGAGCGTGGCGCCTGGCCGGATGCCGACATGCTGCCCCTCGGCCGGATCGGCATCCGCGCGGAACGCGGCGAACCGCGTGAGGACGCCCTCAGCCCCGACGAGAGACGATCACTGCTGACGCTCTGGACGATCGCGCGCTCCCCGCTCATGTTCGGGGGCGACCTGCCCTCGACCGACCCCGCGACCATCGGGATGCTGCGCTCCCCCGCGATCGCCGACCTGCTGACACGGGCGGAGCGCAGCGGCGAGATCCGGCGCGAGCACGGCGTCGTACTGTGGCGCGCGGTCGGCGGAGGCACGACCTGGATCGCCGCCGTGAACACCACCGACGCGCCGGTGACGGCGACGGTCGACGCCCGGGACCTCGGGTTCGGGCCCTCGCCCCGCACCGTGACGGACGTGTGGACCGGCCGGGCGGTCCCGGGCCGGCCCGGACGCACGGGCGACGACACCGTCCGCGGTGTCGCGCCCGACTCCGCGGCCTTCGACATCGCTCTCCCGCCGCACGGGTCCGTGTTCTGGCGGTACGAAGGATGACGCGGCGCGGCTCGGGCTAACCGAGCCGCGCGCTCATCAGTCTGACCTCGGTCAGCCGAGGCGTGGTCGCCTCACCGCCGCCGACCGCGAGCCACCACTGCACCCGGCCGTCCGCGTGAGCGCCGAGGTCCAGATCGAACAGCGGCTCGTCCTGCGGATCGACGAGGCGATCCACGAGCACCTCGTCGTCGAGGGACACCGTCAGCCTGCGCGGAGCGGTATCACGCAGCCACGCGATCCGGAGCTCCACGGCGGACGCGCCCCAGTCCTGCAGGGTGAACGCGCCCTCGCCGCGGAACCGCCGCCAGTGGGTGCCCTCGTCGTATCCCGACTCCGAGTCGACGAGGGTGAGCCCGTGGTCGGACTCCGGCTGCTGCTGTCCGAAGGAGATCGCGTCGAGCGTGCGCCCCTCGAGGGCGTCGGACCGCGCGTCCTCCGCCGCGAGTTCCGTGCGGCGACGCCCGGCATCCCGCTCCGAAGCGACCGGGAACGAGAGGATGTACCGGTCGTCGTGGAGGGCGGCGAACGGCTCGAGCACGACCTCGCGGTGCGCGGACATCTCGCCGAGGACCACGACGAAGCCGTCGCGGCGCTCAGCGCCCACGAGCTCGTCGGGAGCGAGGATCGGCGCCTCGGCGAGCGGGAGCAGCGCACCCCGGGCGATGTGCCCCATGCGCGCGTCGGTCCCGAGCGGGTCGACGGCCGGACCGGCGAGCCGCTCGGCGAGCACGCGGGGTCCGTCGACGATCCACCCCCACCCTTCGTCGCCCGCAGGGTGCTCCCAGCGCAGCAGCGGCGGCAGCTCCAGCTCGATCGCGGTGCGACCGCGCCACTCGCGATCGAATTCGAACCACCCGTCGGACGACGGTCGGACGACGTCGCCGTCGATGCGCGCGACGGCGGCCCCGGGAACGACGCCTTCGGGCACACGGACGCCTACCGCGAGGCGGCGCGGGGACGCCGCCGTCACGGTGACGATCGCGTCGTCGCCGAACGGACGGCCGCTTTCCACCTCGACGATCACGCCCTCGTCGTGGACGCGCGCCGCGATGAGCAGCTGCACGTCGATGCGGCCCGGCGCGCGTCCGAATACGGACAGCGCGTACCGGGCGGGCGCCTCCAGCCCCGTCCCCATGCAACACCAGAACCCCGTCTCGGGACGCGAGTAGACCCGATGATGGCCGGGACGGTGGGAGGTGAAGTAGACGATGCCGCCGTGCTCGGGATGCTGCGCCGACAACAGGTGCGCGCTGAGCGCGCGGTCGATGTAGGCGAGGTGCGCGGGGTCCCCCGACCGGCGGTACATCTCGCGGGCGAGCTCCACCATGTTCACGGTGTTGCAGGTCTCGGGCCCCTCGCGCGCGGTGAACATGCTCGACCAGTCGTCGCGCGGCGGGAAGTGCTCGCGCACGCTGTCGCCGCCGATCGCGGTCGTGCGATGGCCGACGACACTCCGCCAGAACGTCTCGGCCGCCCGGCCGTAACGGGCCGGTGCGCCGAGCCGCGCGAGGACCGCGTACCCGACCGCGAGGGGGATGTGCGCGTTGGCGTGCAGGCCGTCGAGCGGGTCACCACCCGCCGCGAGCGGCTCGAGGAAGGAATCGACGGCGAGTCGCAGGGCCAGATCCATGGCAGCGGGGTCGCCGGCGGCATCCGCCCACCGGGCGAAGGATGCCGACAGTCCGCCCGGCTCGGTGCGCAGCACCTGTTCGACACGGGTGTCCGAGAGGGAGGCGAAAGTGCGCACCCACCACGCGACGTAGTCCGCCGTGACGACGCGGGCGGAGGCCGAACCGGCGTGGACGACCGCGTCGATCAGACCCGTGAGGGTCTTGTGGAGGTTGTACAGCGGCGCCCACCGCCCGCCGAGGTCGAACGTCTGCGCCTCGACGCGCCCGTCGGCGATCTCCTGCCACAACGACACCCCGTCCGGCACACCGCCGAGGTAGCCCGTGCCGAGCGCGAGCTGACAGTCGCGGAGTCCGCGCACGATCACCTCCATGCGCTCGCGCGCCGCGGCGGATCCGCCCGCCGCGTGCGCCGCGAGGGCGCTGAGCACGTGACCCAGCGTGTGGCCGTCGAGACCGTCGGACTCCCAGCCGCCGTAGCCCGGCCCCGTCGGCAGACCCGCCTCACGGCGGAACGGCGCGAGCAGCTTGTCGGGGTCCAGCTGCAGCGCCGACCGCAGCGCGAGCTCCTGGGCGTGCGCGAAGGGCCCGGGCGCGAGCGTCACCGCGGAGAGCGGGAACGGTTCCGCGCCCCCGCGCGTCGACGTCACCCCGCGGCCCGGACGCGGACCGTCACGATGCTGCGCGGCGGCACGGCGAGACGCAGCTCGGACCCCTGCACGACGGTCCCGGTGAAGTCGACCGGTGCGACGGCGTCGGGCTCGTCGAAGGTGTTGTGCGCGGATGCCGCCGCGTGCAGCATGCGTGCCCCGACCACCTCGCCGATGCGCTCGGGCAACCGCAGCACGAGCTCGGACTCGGCGTTCAGATCCCAGTTGACGACGCTGACGGTGTAGACGTCGTCCTTAACGCTCACGGTGTGGTCGAGGTGCGCCGCGGCGGGGCCCTCGACCCGACCCGCGGCATCCGTCGTCGCCACGAACTCGGCGTCCTGGTGGTCGACGTAGAGCCCGAACGCGTGGAAGGTCGGCGTCTTCACCATGCGCGGGCCGTCGGTGAGCAGCATCGCCTGCAGGACGTTGACCATCTGCGCGATGTTCGTCATCCGCACCCGGGCGGCGTGGCGGTGGAAGATGTGGAAGTTCACCGCCGCGACGATCGCGTCGCGCATCGTGTTCTGCTGGTACAGGAAGCCGGGGTTCGTGCCCTGCTCGACGTCGTACCAGGTCCCCCACTCGTCGACGAACAGGCCGACGCGTCGCGCCGGATCGTGCCGGTCCATGATCTCGCCGTGCCGCCGCAGCAGGGTGTCCATCATCCGCGTGCGGTGGATCGTGTCGTACCACGCGGCGTCGTCGAAGCTCAGCGCCGCACCCTTCACATCCCACTCGCCCGTCGGGAGCGTGTAGTAGTGCAGGCTCAACGCGTCCATGTGGCCGGCCGCGCGGGCCATGAGGACCTCGGTCCACTCGTAGTCGTCGGCGTTGGCGCCGCACGCGACCTTGGCGACGTGGCTGTCGCCGTAGTCGCGCACGAACGTCTGGTACTGCCGGTAGAGGTTCGCGTAGTGGAGCGGGAGCATGTTGCCGCCGCATCCCCAGCTCTCGTTCCCGACCCCGAAGAACTGCAGCTTCCACGGCTGTTCGCGCCCGTGCGCCCGGCGCAGTTCCGCCATCGGGGTGTGCTTGTCGAGGGTCATGTACTCGATCCAGTCCTGCATCTCGGCCACCGTGCCGCTACCCACGTTGCCGTTGACGTAGGCCTCGGCGTCGAGCTGGTGGAGGAGCTCGAAGTACTCGTGCGTGCCGAAGGTGTTCGGGTCCACCACGCCGCCCCAGTGGGTGTTGACCATCGCGCGGCGCCCTTCGGCGGGGCCGACGCCGCCGAGCCAGTGGTACTCGTCGGCGAAGCAGCCGCCGGGCCAGCGGACGACGGGCACCTTGATCTCGCGCAGGGCGGCGATGGCGTCGGTGCGGAGCCCGTTCTTGTGCGGGATCTCGCTCTGCTCACCCACCCACAGACCCTCGTAGATGCCGCGACCGAGGTGCTCGGCGAACTGTCCGTAGATGCGGCGGTCGATGCGATGGGCGCGGGTGGTCGCGGTGATGATGCTCATGGGTGTGCTCTCCGTCGAGTCGTTTCAGGGGGTCGGGCCGGGGTCAGGACAGGGTCAGGTGTGGCAGGTCGGCGAGGCGCGCGAGCGCGTCGCCGACACGTCCGCCGCAGTGGAAGACCGGGATCGAGGCGAGCGGCGCGTCGACCGTGACGGTCGCGCCGCCGGTGTGCAT
The DNA here is from genome assembly GCF_031932225.1 of Microbacterium gawkjiense. Classification (NCBI taxonomy): domain Bacteria; kingdom Bacillati; phylum Actinomycetota; class Actinomycetes; order Micrococcales; family Microbacteriaceae; genus Microbacterium; species Microbacterium gawkjiense. The sequence continues at coordinate 423,198 of NZ_JAUZVV010000002.1, read as the reverse complement.
CTCGCCCGTGCGGGCATCGGTCCACTCCGCGCCGGCGGGGAGGTAGACGTCCCACCGCGTCGCACCGGGGACCGTCACCGGCGCGACGAGGATGTCGGGACCGAAGAGGTACTGGCCGGGAGTCGTCCACGCGCGTTCGTCGTCCGGGAACTCGAAGAACATGCCGCGCATGACCGGCGCGCCCTGCTGGTGCGCGTCGGCCATCGCCTGGCGCGTGTAACCGCGCAGGTCCTCACGGAGCCGGATGTAGGCCACGAGGACGGCCTCGATCCCGTCCCCGAAGCTCCACACCTCGTTGTCGGCACCCGTGCCGACCCGGGCGACCCCGTTGCGGTCGACGATCGGCGTGCCCGGGACGCGGTCGCCGTGCAGCCGCATGACGGGGCTGAACGCGCCGAACTGGAACCAGCGCACCAGCAGTTCGTGGAAGGCGGGCTCGCGGACGTCGCCCCCCGTGAAACCGCCGATGTCGGTCGTGAACCACGGGATGCCGGCGGCCCCCATGTGGACACCCGCCGCGATCTGCGCGCGCAGGTCGTCGAAGCTGGAGTGCACGTCACCGGACCAGACGAGGGCGCCGTGGCGCTGCGAACCCGCCCACGCTGCACGCACGAGCGAGACGGGCTGATCGTTGCCCTCGGAGCGCAGGCCGTCGGCGATCGCGCGGGTGAACTCGCGCGGGTACAGGTTGGCCACCTGCGCGCTCGGCCCGGCCGCGAGCCGGTAGTTCTCGAAGTGGTAGGCCCCGTACTCGGGCTCGGCCTCGTCGAGCCAGAACGCCGAGATGCCGTAGGCGCCGTAGTGCTCGGCGAGCTTCCGCCAGAGGAAGTCCCGCGCGCGCGGCTCGGTGACGTCGAGGAAGCGCGTGTACTGCCCGTCGAAGTAGTACTGCACGTCGATGCCGCGCCGGGTGCGCACCAGCATGTTGCCGTCGCGCAGTTCGGCGAAGTTCTCGGACTCGGGCGCCACCTGCGGCCAGACCGAGACCATCAGCTCGATGCCGAGCTCGCGCAGCTCCGCGGTCATCGCGGCCGGGTCGGGCCAGTACTCCTCCTCGAAGCGCCAGTCCCCCATCCAGCGCCAGTGGAAGAAGTCGGCCACGATCACATCGATCGGGATGCCGCGGCGCCGGTACTCGCGCGCGACACCCAGCAGCTCCTCCTGGGTCGAGTAGCGGAGCTTGCACTGCCAGAATCCCAGGCCGTATTCCGGCATCATCGGCGGGTGACCTGTCGCCTCGGCGTAGGCTGCGGCGATCTGCGCGGGGCGCGGGTCGGCGCACACCCACCAGTCGAACTGGGTGGCGCTCTCGGCCTCCCACTCCGTCCGGTTCAGTCCGAAGACGGCCCGCCCGATCGCCGGGAGGTTCCAGAGGAAGCCGTATCCCGCGCTGGAGACGACGAACGGGACGGAGGTCTGCGAGTTGCGGTGGGCGAGTTCGAGCACCGCGCCCTTCAGGTCGACGACGTCCTGCTGGTAGAGCCCCATGCCCACGAGGTGCTCGTCGGCGGGCGTCGCGAGGCTCAGCCGCAGACGGTGGTCCCCGCCTTCGCCCGGTCGGAACTCCCGCGCAGCGAGCTTGAGTGCGCCGCCGTCGGTGATCTCCTCGAAGAGGAGACGACCCGCGACATCCTCCACCCGCAGTCGCAGCCGGGTCGTGTGGAACCCGGTCGACCAGTCGTTGTAGTCGTCCTGCGTCGCGACGACGCGCACCCCGCCGGCCGCGACGGTCGCGACGGCACCGTCGATCGACACGTCGGCGCGGGTGTCCGGCACCTCGACGAGCGCGCCCGGCGCGTCGTCGATGGGGGCGAGCGAGGCGCGGACGCGGATGCCGCGTCCCCACGCCTCGATCGAGACGGTCTGGCCGTCACCGCGCCAGAGCACACCGGTGTCGGAGGAGTGGAACGTCATGGCGTCGCCTTTCGCGGAGCGGGGGCCGTGCTGCCGCGCACGACCAGTCGGGTGGGGACGAGCAGGCGGCGCACGGCCGTGCTGTCGTCGATGCGTGAGAGGAGGACGTCGACGGCGGCGCGGCCGACCTCGTCGAACTCCTGGTGGACGGAGGTGAGCGGCGGCCAGAACTGCGCGGCCTCGGGCATGTCGTCGAACCCGACGACGCTGACCCGATCGGGCACCGGGACGCCGGCTTCATGGAGGGCGCGAAGGACCCCGAGCGCCATCTGGTCGTTCGCCGCGAAGACCGCGGTCACCTCGGCGCGGCCGCGCAACCGGCATCCCGCCGCGTACCCCGACTGGGCGCTCCAGTCGCCCCGCTCGAGGGGCGGCACGTCTCGCCCGGCCGCGGTGAGCGCCGTGCGCCAGCCGTCCTCGCGGCGCACCGCCGAGTACGAGCTCGCGGGACCGGCGACATGGTGCACCGTGCCGTGGTCGAGTTCGAGGAGGTGGGCCACCGCCTGACCCGCGCCCATCGTCTGATCGGTGTCGACGAAGGAGCGGTCGGCCAGGGCCGACGCGTCGACCACGACGACGGGGAGGTCGTCGGGCAGCGGCAGGTCCTCCCCCGCCGAGAGGTGGTCGCCGATCGCGATGACGAGGCCGTCGACAGCCTGGTCGCGTGCGCGTTCGATCGCCTCGGCGACCGCCCGCCGGTCGAACCGCGCGGTCGGCACGAGCGCGACGGCGTAGCCCGAGGCCGCACCGGCGCGCGAGATCGCCTCCCACGTGCGCACGCTGCCGTAGGAGGTCAGGTCGCTCATGACGACGCCGATGCTGCGGTACCGGGCCGAGCGCAGGGCGCGCGCGGCCCGATTGGGCCGGTATCCGAGTTCGCGCATGCTCGCGAGCACCCGCTCGCGCGTCGGTTCGTCGACGCGCGCCGCGCCGGTCACGACCCGCGAGACCGTCTGCGCCGAGACGCCGGCGTGACGGGCGACGTCGGCCTGCGTGGGGACGCCGTGCGGGGTCCCGCCGCGGCGGGCCGCGGGTTCGACGACGGGGGTGTCGACACCCGTGTCGGAACCCGGTCGCGTGCTACGCTGAAGCGACATGATTGCGTAAACATAGCAGTTCACGCAGCGACTGGGCACCCCCACCACACGAGTGCCGGACCCCCGGACCGTGGGCCCCGAGCGGAGATCACATGAGCACTTTCGCCATCGGCGACCGCGACTTCCTGCTGGACGGCCGGCCGCACCGCGTCATCTCGGGCGCCCTGCACTACTTCCGGGTGCACCCCGGCGACTGGGCCGACCGCATCCGCAAGGCGCGGCTCATGGGGCTCAACACGATCGAGACCTACGTCGCGTGGAACGCGCACGAACCGGTCGAGGGGCAGTGGAGCGAATCCGACGGACTCGACCTCGGACGTTTCCTCGACCTCGTCGCCGCCGAGGGGATGCACGCGATCGTCCGTCCCGGCCCGTACATCTGCGCCGAGTGGCACAACGGCGGACTGCCCACCTGGCTGACGGCGACCCCCGGCATCCGCCTGCGTCGGACGGATGCCGCCTACCAGGCCGCCCTCGAGACGTACCTGCGTCGCGTCTACGGCATCGTCGCCCCGCGTCAGATCGACCGCGGCGGCAACGTGATCCTCGTGCAGATCGAGAACGAGTACGGCGCCTACGGCTCCGACAAGGACTACCTCGCCGAACTCGTCCGCGTGACGCGCGACGCGGGCATCACCGTCCCCCTCACGACGGTCGACCAGCCCGAGGACGACATGCTCGCCGCCGGCTCCCTGCCGGGCCTGCACCTCACCGGCTCCTTCGGCTCGCGCGCGCAGGAGCGGCTCGCGACCCTCCGCGCCCATCAGCCGACCGGCCCGCTCATGTGCTCGGAGTTCTGGGACGGTTGGTTCGACTGGTGGGGCGGTCAGCATCACACGACGGATGCCGCGACCGCCGCGCGCGAGCTGGACGACCTGCTCGCCGCCGGCGCCTCGGTGAACATCTACATGTTCCACGGCGGGACGAACTTCGGGACGACCAACGGCGCGAACGACAAGGGCCGCTACCTGCCGATCACGACGTCGTACGACTACGACGCCCCGCTCGACGAAGCGGGCGACCCGACCGAGAAGTTCCACGCCTTCCGCGAGGTCATCGCGAAGTACGCACCGGTCCCTTCCGAGACGCCGGCGGCGGGCTCGCCCCGACCGGAGTTCACCGTGGACCTGGCCGCAGCGCCGGGCGCCCCGGCCACCCCGTCGCCCGTCGACGGCCTCCTGACGTTCGAGGACCTCGGGCACGCCGGCACGCTCCTGCGCTACGACACCGACCTTCCGGATGGCTTCGCCGGCGGCGTGCTCGAGGTGGGCGAGGTCCGGGACCAGGCCTGGGTGTCGGTGGACGGCATCCGTGTCGGGACGCTGTCGCGCACGCGGCACGAGCACGCCCTGCGCCTCCCCGCGGGGGGCCGGCTGTCGCTCCTCGTCGAGGAGCAGGGACGCGTCAACTACGACGACCGTCTGGGCGAGGCCAAGGGACTCATCGGTCCGGTCGCGGTCGACGGCGTCGAGCGGGCGCAGTGGCGGACCACGCCGGTCCTGCTCGCCGAGGCGGCCGCCGCTCCCGAGCTGATGGTCTCAGCGGGCACGTTCGACCTCGAGTCGCCCTCCGACCTCTTCCTCGACACGACGGGATGGGGCAAGGGGTACGTTCTCGTCGGCGACTTCCTGCTCGGTCGGTACTGGTCGAACGGACCGCAGCGGACGCTCTACGTGCCCGCCCCGGTCACTCGTGCGGGCCGCAACACGATCACGGTGATCGAGCTCGAGCAGCCGCTCCCCGTCACCGCCCGGTTCGTCCGCGCCGCCGAGCTCGGCCCGCTGCACGAGTGAGCAGATGCGGCGGCGTCAGGCGCCGACCGTGACCCCCGGCGAGAAGGCGACGTAACCCGAGAAGTCCGCACCGACGCGGTCGAACGCCGACGGGTACGGGTTCGGGTACGACCAGGCGCCGTCGGCGAGGCGCTCGGAACCCGCTTCGATGTGGAAGTACTGGCACTCGCCTTTCCACGGACACGTGTACGGCGTCGGACTCTCGACGAGCACGCCGTCCTTCACCGACGAGGGCGGGAAGTAGGCGTTCCCCTCGATGCGGATGATCTGGTCGTCGTCCGCCTCCGCGATGACGGTGTCGCCGATGGTGGCCTTCATGTCGTCCTCCGTTCGCCCGGGTGGGGTGGAGCCAGCGTACGCCCGACGGAGAGTAGCGTGGGCGGGGTGAGTCGAACCGGTCCGGGCGTGCGCGCATGGATCATCTGGGGCACCGGCGTCGCCGCGTACGTCCTCGCCGTCACCAACCGCACCTCGCTCGCCGCGGTCGGCGTCGACGCGGCGGACAGGTTCCAGGCGGATGCCGCGACCCTGTCGTTGTTCGCGGTCGTCCAGCTGGCCGTCTACGGCGGGATGCAGATCCCCGTCGGCATCCTCCTCGACCGCTTCGGCTCGCGTCCGATCATGACCGCCGGCATGATCCTCATGGCCATCGGTCAGCTGACGATGGCCCTCTCCCCGAGCGTCGGTGTCGCAATCGTCGCGCGCATGCTCCTCGGTGCGGGGGATGCGGCGGTGTTCCCCGGCGTGCTCCGCCTCGTCGCGACCTGGTTCCCCGCGCAGCGCGGACCGCTCATGGTGCAGCTGACCGGCATCCTGGGCCAAGCGGGTCAGCTCGTCGCCGTCATCCCGATCGCGACGATCCTCCACGCGACCTCCTGGTCGGTCACCTTCGGCGGCATCGCCGGACTGTGCGTCCTGTTCGCCGCCCTCGTTTTCGCCCTGGTGCGCAACCGTCCGCCGGACCTCGCGCGCGACGTCAGCGTCGACACCGACACGGGGGCGATCCGGGTCGTGACGTCGACGATCGACACCGGCGTCGGCATCCGCGCCGCCCTCGCGCATCCGGGCACCCGTCTCGCGTTCTGGTCCCACTTCACGACCCCCTTCGCGGGCACGGCGTTCATCCTCCTGTGGGGTTTCCCGTACCTGACGGCGGGCGAGGGGCGGACCGTCGCCGAGGCGGGCGCCCTCACCTCGCTCTACGTGTTCGCCGGCATGGCCCTCGGCCCCGTCCTCGGCGAGCTCTCGCGGCGCGTCCCGCACCGGCGCTCCCGCGCGCTCGTCCTGCCGGCCGTCGGCTTCCAGTTCGCGGCGTGGTCGGCCGTCATCCTGTGGCCGGGCCCCGCGCCCCTCTGGCTGCTGATCGTCCTCCTCGTCGCCCTGGCGATGGGAGGACCGGCGTCGATGATCGCCTTCGACCACGCCCGCACGCACAATCCGTCGCACCGGCTCAGCACCGCGACGGGCGTCACGAACGCCGGCGGCTTCCTCGCCGCGCTGCTGGCGATTTTCGCGATCGGCCTCGTCCTCGACCTCCAGGGCGCGGGCACCCCCGACACCTACCGGCTCGAGGCCTTCCGCATCGCCTTCCTCGTCCAGATCCCGCTGTGGCTCGTGGGCGCGACGTTCATCAGCATCGAGCGGCGGCGCACCCGCATCCACCTCGGGATGGATCCGCCCCGCCGGCCGCGCCGGTGACCGCCCGCACGACGAAGGCCCGCCCCCTGGGGGACGGGCCTTCGAGGTCTGTCACGCGTCAGTACGTGCCGTCTCCCGACGTACGCGTCTCGGAGCGGGTGACCCGCTCCCCCGCAACAGGGTCGACCGTTCGGACGGTCGACTCGCTGGAACGCCGCCGCAGCATCAGCACGAGTCCGATGATGAAGACGACAGCGCCGGCGGCCATCAGGATGTAGCCGATCATGTCGAGGTTGACGTACTGGACGTCGACGTTGACGGCGAACACCAGGATGGCCCCGATGACGAACAGCACGATTCCGGTTCCGATGCTCATGCGCACACTCCCTTTCTAGGCTGTGTGCTCCGATCATCCCGGATGCTGGAAAGATCCTGGATCCTCTTGACAGGACGGCCTGACCCGCTTCAGCGCGGCTCGACCGTCAGCCAGTCGGCGAACTTCGGCTCGCGTCCGTCTCCCGACGACGTGCCCGTGAGCCGGCGCCGCAACCACGGCCCGAGATGCTCGCGGAAATAGCGTCCGCGACCGAGGGCGACCGCCGTGTCCTCCTCCTCCAGCCGCCACCACTCGGTCGGGGGCTGCTCCCCCAGCGCCTCCAGCACGCGCGCAGCGACGCGGTGATGCCCGCGCGCGTTCATGTGCAACCGGTCCGCCGACCAGAACGACGGGTCCGAGAGCTCGCGGTCGGGCCAGTTCAACGCGACGACCAGGTCGTGGCGTCCGCGGATGCGGTCGGTCACCGCGCGAGACAGTTCGTCGCCGCGGCGCTGGATGAGGCCCGCCAGCGGCAACTGCGCGGACGGGTTCGCCCCCGACAGGACGATCATCGTGACGCCCTCCTCGTCGCAGCGGCGGAGCACGTGCGAGAACGCGTCGGCGATGCGCGCGATCGGAGTGCGCGGACGCAGCATGTCGTTGCCGCCGCCGTTGAAGGACAGGTGAGTCGGCCGGAGGGCGAGCGCGCGTTCGAGCTGCTCCTCGACGATCGGCTGCATGAGCTTGCCGCGGATGGCCAGGTTCGCGTACGAGATCGCTGCGGCGCGGGAATCCGCCCAGCCCTGCGCCACGAGGTCCGCCCAGCCGCGGACGCTCCCGTCCGGCAGCTCGTCGCCGACACCCTCCGTGAACGAGTCTCCGATCGCGACGTAGCGGATGTCCTGCGGCATCCCTCCAGCGTAGGACGCGCTCACTCGGCGAGGCTCCGCCCGCGGGACTCGGCGAGCCCCCACGTCGCCGCGGCGGCGACGGCGAAGAACGCGCTGAGGACGATGAAGACCACCGGGACGCCGCCCATCGCCTGAAGTGCGGGGACGGCAGGCGGCGCCAGGATCGACGCGATCCGGCCGATGCCGGCGGCCCAGCCCGCGCCCGTCGCGCGCAGCGACGTCGGATAGGTCTCGGGGGTGACGGCGTACAGGGCGCCCCACGCGCCCAGGTTGAAGAAGGACAACGCCATCCCGGCCCCGAGGATCATGGGCACCGTCGTGGCCTGGCCGAACACAATCGCCGCCACCGCGGAGCCCGCGAGGAAGACCGACAGTGTCGCGCGGCGGCCCCACACCTCGATGAGCCAGGCGGCGACCGCGTACCCCGGTACCTGGGCGAGCGTGATGATGAGGGTGAACTCGAAGCTGCGCACGAGACCGAACCCCTGCGAGACGAGGAGCGTCGGGATCCAGATGAACGCGCCGTAGTAGGAGAAGTTCACGCAGAACCACACGGCCCACAGCGCAGCGGTGCGCCGCCGCATCCCCGGCGCCCAGAGTCCTCGCAGCCGCATCGCCACGGTCGTGGCCGGAGCGGCCGGCGCCTCGACCGCGTCGACCGCGGCCGGAGCTAGGCGTCCGAACACCGCGGGAGAGGACTCGAGCCCCGCCACGACCCGTTCGGCGTCCGCCGTCCGCCCGCGGGAGGCGAGCCAGCGCGGCGACTCCGGCAGCCCCCAGCGCACGACGAGCGCGTAGACCGCGGGGATCGCGCCGATCGCGAGCGCCCACCGCCACCCCTCCGCGGCCGTCGGGATCACGAGGTACCCGATGAGCGCGGAGGCCGTCCACCCGACCGCCCAGAACGCCTCGAGCACGACGATGGTGCGTCCCCGCATCCGTGCCGGTGCGAACTCGCTCACGTAGGTGCTCGCCACGGGCAGTTCGGCGCCGAGACCCAGGCCGACGACGAAACGCAGCGCGATGAGCGCGACGAGACCGCCCGCGAGCGCACTCGCGCCCGTCGCGATGCCGTAGACGAGGAGCGTCAGCGCGAAGACCGAGCGGCGTCCGATGCGGTCGGCGAGCAGTCCGCCGACGGTGGCGCCGACCGCCATGCCGGCGAAGCCCGCCGAGGCGATCCACGACGTCTGCGTGGTCGACAGCTGCCACTGGTCCACAAGGGCCGCGATGACGAAGGAGATGAGCCCGACGTCCATCGCGTCGAGCGCCCAGCCCGTTCCCGATCCGGTGAGGACGCGCAGGTGGGTGCGCGTGAACGGCAGCCGATCGAGACGGGCGGTCAGCGTGCCGGTCGAGGTCGCGGTCATCCCTGCATCGTACGAGGGCCGGGGCCGCGCCCGGGTCACTCGCCGAGCATCTCGCGCACGAGCGGGATGACCTTCGTGCCGTAGAGCTCGACCGAGCGCATGAGCTTGTCGTGGCCGAGGGTGCCGTTGGCGTACTTCAGGTCGAAGCGGCCGGCCCCCAGGGTCCTCACCGTGTCGGCGATCTTCCGCGCGACGGTCTCGGGCGAGCCGGCGTAGATCGACCCCTCGGGTCCGATCTCGTGCTGGAACCGCATCCGGCTGTACGGCGGCCAGCCGCGGTCGCGGCCGATCGTGTTGTTCTGCGCCTCGAAGCCCGGGTACGCCTCCTCCCACGCCTGTTCGTCGGTGTCGGCGATGTGACCGGGCGAGTGGATGCCGATGGGCTGCGCCTCGGTGCCGAGCTCGCCGATCGCGCGGTGGTAGAGGTCCACGTACGGGCGGAAGCGCGCGGCCGGGCCGCCGATGATGGCGAGCATGAGGCCGTACCCGTAGCGCGCGGTGCGGATCACCGATTCGGGGGATCCCCCCACGCCGACCCAGGCCCGGATGCCCGCCTCGGTCTTCGGGAAGACGTCCGCCTGCTGCAGTGCGGGGCGGGTCGTCCCCTGCCACGTCACCGGCTTCTCCTGGCGCAGGAGCGAAAACAGCTCGAGCCGCTCCTCGAAGAGCGTCTCGTAGTCCGACAGATCGAAGCCGAAGAGCGGGAAGGACTCGATGAACGACCCGCGCCCGAGGATCACCTCGGCGCGCCCCTCGGAGATCGCTGCGAGCGTCGCGAAGCGCTCGTAGACGCGTACCGGGTCGTCGCTGGAGAGGACGGTCACGGCCGTCCCGACCCGGATCCGTTCGGTGCGCGCGGCGATCGCGGACAGCACGATCTCGGGGCTCGAGACGGCGTACTCGGCGCGGTGGTGCTCCCCGACCCCGATGAAGTCGACCCCCATCTGATCGGCGAGTTCCGCCTGCGCCAGTAGGTTGCGGATCGCCTGCGCGCCCGACACGCGCTCGCCCCGCTCGTCGACGGTGATGTCCCCGAAGGTGTCGAGGCCAAGCTCAACTGCGGTCATGTCCGCCCCTTTCATTCAGCTGAATGAACGATAACGGGGATGCCGGCTATTCCCGGCATCCCCGTTCGTCTGTCTCCGTCGCTCAGCCGTCGCGCAGAGCGGCCCGCAACGTGTCGAGACCGACGCCGCCGAGGCGGAGTGCCCGCATGTGGAACTGCTTGATGTCGAAGTCGGCGCCCCCGCGTTGCGCCGCCTCGTCGCGGATCTGCTCCCAGATACGCTGGCCGACCTTGTACGACGGGGCCTGGCCGGGCCAGCCGAGGTAGCGGTTCACCTCGAAGCGGATGAACTCGTCCGACATGTTGACGTTGCGACGCATGAACTCGAGCGCGTAGTCGGCATCCCACACCCCGGTGCCGTCCAGACGCGGCTTGCCGAGGTGCACGCCGATGTCGAGGACGACACGGGCGGCGCGCATCCGCTGACCGTCGAGCATCCCGAGGCGGTCGGCCGGGTCGTCGAGGTAGCCGAGCTCGGCCATCAGGCGTTCGGCATAGAGCGCCCAGCCCTCGGCATGGCCGCTCGAGCCCGCCAGGAGTCGGCGCCACGAGTTGAGCTCTGCGCGGTTGTAGACGGCCTGGGCGATCTGCAGGTGATGCCCGGGGACGCCCTCGTGGTACACGGTCGTGAGTTCCCGCCAGGTGTCGAACGAGTCGACGCCCTCGGGGACCGACCACCACATGCGCCCGGGCCGCGAGAAGTCGTCGGTGGGCCCGGTGTAGTAGATACCGCCCTCGTTCGTGGGGGCGATCATGCACTCGAGGCGACGGATCGGCTCGGGGATGTCGAAGTGCGTGCGGCCGAGTTCCTCGACGGCCCGGTCGCTGGTCGCCTGCATCCAGGCCTGCAGCGCCTCGGTGCCGTGGAGCTTGCGACTCTCGTCCTGCTCGAGGAAGGCGACCGCCTCCTCGACGGTGGCGCCGCCCTTGATCTCGTTCGCGATGGCCTCCTGCTCGGCGACCATGCGGGCCAGTTCCTCGACCCCCCACTCGTAGGTCTCGTCGAGGTCGATCGTCGCGCCCAGGAAGCTGCGGGAGTGGAGGGCGTAGAGCTCCCGGCCGACGGCGTCGGTCTCGGACGCGACGGGCACCAGCTCGTCGCGCAGGAATGCGGCGAGCTGATCGTAGGCGACCCGCGCGGCGCCGGCGTTATCGGCGAGGTCGCGGGCCAGCGAGGCGGGGAGGTGCCCTTCGGCGGGCGCGGCCTCACCGACGAAGGACGCGAAGAAGCCCGTGTCGCTCGTGTAGCGCGCGATCTGCGTCACGACCTCCCGGACCTGCCGCTGCGCGGGGACGACCCCCTCCGAGATGCCCTGCCGGAGTGTCTCGACGTAACCGGCGAGGGCCCCCGGAATGGCGGCGAGGCGGGTGGCGACGACCGACCAGTCGTCGACCGTGTCGGTCGGCATCAGATCGAAGACGGAGCGGATGTCCTGCGACGGCGAGGCGATGACGTTCAGGTCGCGCAGGTGCGACTTCGCCGCGTGGAGGTCGAGGTGGAGCCCCAGCTCGGCCGAGAGGTCCATCTTCGTGACCTCGTCGACGTCGTCGACCGCGTCCGCGGCGTCGAGCGCGCGGAGCGTCTCGGCTGCAGCGGCGGCCAGACGCTCGTGCCCGGCGGGCGAGTAGTCGTCCAGTCGGCCGTTGTGCTCCGTGCGCCCGATGTAGGTCGCGAGGCTCGGGGAGAGTTCGGCCAGCGTGTCCACCCAGCGGTCCGCGATCGTGTCGATCGGAGTGGGTGTGCGTTGTGCGTCGGTCATCCTCCGAGCGTAGAGCGTCGCACGCTCCGCGTCAGTGAGCCGCCTCGTCCCAGTCGCCGCCCCGGCCGATCTGCACCTCGAGCGGCACCGAGAGGTCGGCCGCGTCGCCCATGCGCGTGCGGACGATCTGTTCCACGGCATCCCACTCCCCCGTGGCCACCTCGACGACGAGTTCGTCGTGGATCTGCAGCAGCACGCGTGAGCCGAGGCCCTGATCGAGGAGGTCCTGGTGGATCTCGACGAGGGCGATCTTCATGATGTCCGCGGCGCTGCCCTGGATGGGAGCGTTGAGCGCGGCCCGCTCGGCGTTCTCGCGGAGCACCCGGTTGGGGCTCGTCAGGTCGGGGAACGGACGGCGGCGGCCGAAGATCGTCTCGGTGTACCCGTCGATGCGGGCCTGCTCGACCGAGGACCGCAGGTAGTCCCGCACGGCGCCGAACCGCGCGAAGTACTCGAGCATGAGCTGCTTCGCCTCGGACTGCTCGATGCGCAGCTGTTTCGAGAGCCCGAAGGCGCTGAGGCCGTAGACGAGCCCGTACGACATCGCCTTGACCTTCGTGCGCATCGGAGCCGTCACCTCGGCGGGCTCGACGCCGAACACGCGGGCGCCCACGAAGCGGTGCAGGTCCTCGCCCGAGTTGAACGCCTCGATGAGGCCGGGGTCGCCGGACAGGTGCGCCATGATGCGCATCTCGATCTGGGAGTAGTCGGCCGTCAGGAGGGTCTCGTACCCCGCCCCGACCTCGAACGCCGCGCGGATCCGGCGCGACTCCTCGTTGCGGATCGGGATGTTCTGCAGGTTCGGATCCGTGCTCGAGAGCCGCCCCGTCTGGCTGCCGGTCTGGACGTAGGTCGTGTGGATGCGGCCGTCGTCGGCGATTCCGACCGTCAGCGACTCGATGATCTGGCGCAGCTTCGTGGCCTCGCGGTGCTGCAGCAGCAGGCCGAGGAACGGGTGCGGGTGGGTGTCCTGCAGGTCGGCGAGGACCGCGGCATCCGTCGAGTACCCGGTCTTGGTCTTGCGGGTCTTCGGCAGTTCGAGCTGGTCGAACAGCACCTCCTGCAACTGCTTCGGCGAGCCGAGGTTCACCTCGCGCCCGATGATCGCGTACGCGTCCTGCGCGATCGCGTCGGCGCGGGCGGCGAGCTCCCCCGAAAAACCCGACAGCTTGTCGCGGGAGACCGAGACGCCCGCGAGCTCCATGTCGGCCAGGGCGTCGAGGGTCGGGAGCTCGATGTCGGTCAGCACCGCGGAGACGGATGCCGGGAGCTCCGCCCGCTCGGCGGCCGCGACGCGCAGGGCGAACCAGGCGAGCTGACCCGGGGTCGCGCCCTCGGTCTCGGGCACCAGCTGCGACGGGTCGGCCTCGGGGAGCTTCTCGTCCAGGTAGCGGTCGACGAGGTCGGCGAGGTTCTTGTCGGGCAGACTCGGCCGCAGCAGCCACCCGGCGAGGAGGACGTCGAATGCCAGGCCGCCGAGGCGCACACCCGCCCGGCGCAGCGCCTTCACCTGCGGCTTCGCGTCGACCATCACCTTCGCCGCGTCGCCCTGCAGCCACGGGGCGAGCGCCGTGCGGGCGGACTCATCCCACGCGGTCTCGCGCACCGCGTCCGTCGTCGCGACGCCGACGCGGGTCGGGAGCCCGCCGACGACCGCGACGGTGAGGGCGAGCTCGCCGGTCTGCTCCGCCAGCCACGATGCGAGGGTCGCGGCATCCGTCTCCTGCGGTTCGGGGGCCGCGACCTCGGGAGCCGGCGGCTCGGCGTCCGCACCGAACGCGTCGAAGACGCGCGGCAGGAGGGTCCGGAACTCCAGGCGGGCGAAGATGTCGCGGACCGCCTGCGTGTCCATGGGCTGGACGGCGAGGTCCTGCGGGGTGAGCTCGAGCTCGACGTCGCGCAGGAGGGCGTTGAGCTGACGGTTGCGGCGGACGTCGTCGAGGTGCTCGCGGAGGTTGCCGCCCACGACCCCCTTGATCTCGTCCGCGCGGTTCAGCAGCTCGTCGAGCGACCCGAACTGGGTGAGCCACTTGACCGCCGTCTTCTCGCCGACCTTCGGGACGCCGGGGAGGTTGTCGCTCGTCTCGCCGACGAGCGCCGCGATGTCGGGGTAGTTCTCGGGCGGCAGGCCGTACTTCTCGACGACGGCGTCCGGGGTGTAGCGCTTCAGCTGCGAGACCCCCTGCACGCTCGGGTAGAGCAGCGTCACGTCGTCGGTGACGAGCTGGATCGTGTCGCGGTCGCCCGAGCAGACGAGCACCTGGAAGCCGCTCTCGACACCCTGGGTCGCGAGCGTCGCCAGGATGTCGTCGGCTTCGACGTCCTCCTTCGTGAGGACCGGCACGCCCATCGCCGCGAGACAGTCCTGCAGCAGCGGGATCTGCCCCTTGAACTCGGCCGGCGACTCGGACCGGTTCGCCTTGTACTCCTCATAGACGCGGGTGCGGAACGACTGCCGCGAGGTGTCGAACGCGACCGCGAGGTGCGTGGGACGTTCGGCCTTCACGAGGTTCACGAACATCGACAGGAAGCCGTAGATGCCGTTGGTGTGCTGGCCGTCCTTCGTCGAGAAGTTGTCGACCGGGAGCGCGAAGAACGCCCGGTAGGCCAGCGAGTGGCCGTCGACGACGAGCAGAGTAGGCTGTGCGGAGTCGCTCACCCAGCCAGCCTAGTTCGGGCGTGCGACATCGACTCCCCCGCATCGGCGCCGGGTCGGCGCCACCCGAAGCCGAGGTCCGAGCCATGTCCGAGAACGCCCCCTCCCCCGACGCCCTCTCCGACGGCGACGGCCTGAGCTGGGCGAAGGACCGCGGCCTCGGCGCCCTCGCCGACAAGATGGGGATCGAGCTCGTCGAGTTCACCCTCGAGAAGGCGGTGGCACGGATGCCGGTGGCCGGCAACACCCAGCCGGTCGGTCTCCTGCACGGCGGCGCCTACGTCGTGCTCGGCGAATCGCTCGGATCGATGCACGCCAACCTGCACGCGGGACCGGGGCGACTCGCCGTCGGCATCGACATCAATGCGACTCACACCCGCTCGGCGACGGAGGGCTGGGTGACGGGCGTATGCACCCCGTTGCATCTCGGCCGCAGCCTCACGGTTCACGAGATCGTGGTGACCGACGACCGGGGCAGGCGGTGTTCGACGGTCCGGATCACCAACATGGTGCGGGACCGGCCGGCATCCTGACCCGGCTCAGCGCGAGACGGGGTACTTGAAGCCGATGTGCGAGTCGACGAAGCCCAGCCGCGTGTAGAACCGGTGCGCCTCGGTGCGCGCCGCATCCGACGTGAGCTGGACGAGGGACGCGCCCACCGCAGGTGCCGCGACGTCGGTAACCCACGTCATCATCGCGGCTCCGATCCCGCCCGAGCGCTCCGCACCGGCGACACGCACGGCCTCGATCATGAGGCGAGTACTCCCCCGTCGCGCCATGCCCGGCACCACGGTCAGCTGCATCGTCCCCACGATGCGACCCTCGCGCTCGACGACGAGCAGGTCGTTCCCGTCTGCGGCGAGGATGCGCCGCAGCCCCCGCAGGTAGAGCGGACGATCGTCGGATGCCGCGACGTCGCCGCGGCCCGCGCTGACGGGGTCGTCCGACAGCAGCGCGACGATCGCGTCGAGGTCGCCCTCCTCCGCACCGCGGAGCGTGATCGTGCCGCGACGGGAGGCGAGGTCGACCGGGAGATCGAACTCCTCGATCACGGCGACCGCGTCAGGATTTCTTGGGCGCGAGCTGCTCGATGATCGCCTTGGCGACGTCCTGCATGGTCAGTCGGCGGT
Organism: Microbacterium gawkjiense; assembly: GCF_031932225.1. Classification (NCBI taxonomy): domain Bacteria; kingdom Bacillati; phylum Actinomycetota; class Actinomycetes; order Micrococcales; family Microbacteriaceae; genus Microbacterium; species Microbacterium gawkjiense. The sequence continues at coordinate 407,547 of NZ_JAUZVV010000002.1, read as the reverse complement.
CCATCGACGCCTTCTGGATCCAGCGGAAGGCCTCGGGCTCGGACAGGCCCATCTTCTCGTTGAGCAGGCCCTTGGCGCGGTCGACGAGCTTGCGAGTCTCGAAGCGCTCGACCATGTCGGCGACCTCGGCCTCGAGCGTGATGATCTGCTCGTAGCGTGCGAGGGCGATCTCGATGGCCGGCAGGAGGTCGTTCGGGGTGAACGGCTTCACGACGTAGGCGAGGGCGCCCGCCTCGCTCGCCCGCTCGACGAGCTCCTTCTGGCTGAAGGCCGTGAGGAGGACCACGGGGGCCACGTGGTTCTTGCTGAGCTTCTCCGCCGCGCTGATCCCGTCGAGGATCGGCATCTTCACGTCCATGATGACGAGGTCGGGACGCAGCTCGGTGGCCAGCTGGACGGCGGTCTCACCGTCGCCCGCCTCGCCGACGACGTCGAAGCCGCTGTCACGCAGGATCTCGACGATGTCGAGGCGGATCAGCGACTCGTCCTCCGCGACGACGACGCGTCGGGGAGCCGGGGCAGCCTGGGGGGCGGTGGAGGGTTCCTGCTCAGTCACCCGTCCATCCTAGGCCAGGGCGACCCGCCATCCTGCGGTATCGTCGTTGAGGCTCGCGCCGGTGTGGCGGAATGGCAGACGCGACCGACTCAAACTCGGTTGCCCGAAAGGGCGTGTGGGTTCGACTCCCACCACCGGCACCACAGCGGAACGGCGCCCCCGCAGGGGCGCCGTTCCGTGTTCTCCGCGTCGTCAGGTGGTCCGACGACGGCCGACGATCAGGCCGTAGATCAGCAGGACGATGAGCGAGCCGCCGATGGCGAGAAGCCACGTCTGGATGCTGAAGAACTCTTCGAGCGGCCTGTTGAACAGCACGCTGCCCAGCCAGCCGCCCAAGAGCGCTCCGACGACGCCCAGGATGAGCGTGACGAACCAGCCCCCGCCCTGCTTGCCCGGAAGGATCAGCTTGGCGATGGCGCCGGCGATGAGCCCCAGGATCAGAAAACCGAAGAAACCCATGATGACCTCCTGCGATCGGGTGGTGACTACTTGCCGCCCGACCCTACGCCCGCCGGAACCTCCGGCCGGAGGCCTTCCGCCGTGGCATCCCGAGTGCTAGAAAGCGGGCAGTCCCAAGGGACTGCCCGCTTCCGACGACCGTGAGGCGTCAGCTCTCCGCCTTGTAGATCGGTGCCTTACCGTGGACCGCGTCGCCGATCTTGTGGATGCGGATGTCGTTGGTCGCCCCGATGATCCCGGGAGGGGAACCGGAGATGACCACGACCTTGTCGCCCTCCTCGAGGAGGCCGCGCGAGAGGAAGTAGTCGTCGACCTGCAGGAACATGAGGTCCGTGTGGGCCACATGCTCGACGAGGGCCGACTGGATGCCCCACGTGATCGCCATACGGCGACGGATCGCCGGGTCGATCGTGAACGCCAGCATCGGGATGCCGGGGCGCAACCGCGACATGCGGCGGGCGGTGTCTCCCGACTCGGTGAACAGGCAGATGAACTTCGCCTCGACGAACTCCGCGACTTCGTTCGCGGCGAGGGTGATGATGCCTCCCTGCGTCCGCGGCTTGGCCGTCAGCGGCGGGATGCGCTCGAGCCCGTGGGTCTCGGTCGCGTCGATGATGCGCGCCATCGTCTCGACGACGCCGACGGGGTGCTTGCCGACGCTCGTCTCGCCCGAGAGCATGACGGCGTCCGCGCCGTCGAGGACGGCGTTGGCGACGTCGCTCGTCTCGGCGCGGGTGGGGACCGGGTTCTCGATCATCGTCTCGAGCATCTGCGTCGCGACGATGACGGGCTTGGCCATGCGGCGGCAGAGCTCGACCGCGCGCTTCTGCACGATGGGCACGGCCTCCAGCGGGAGCTCGACACCCAGGTCGCCACGGGCGACCATGATGCCGTCGAACGCGTCGATGATCTCCTCGAGCGCGTCGACCGCCTGCGGCTTCTCGATCTTGGCGATGACGGGGACCTTGCGTCCCTCCTCCGCCATGATCTCGTGCACGCGCGTCACGTCGGCGGCGTTGCGCACGAACGAGAGGGCGATGATGTCGGCACCGGCGCGCAGACCCCAGCGGAGGTCGGCCTCGTCCTTCTCGGAGAGCGCCGGGACGTTGACGGCGACACCGGGCAGGTTGATGCCCTTGTTGTTCGACACGTAGCCCGCGACGATGACCTCCGTCGTGACGACGGGGCCCTCGACACCGGTGACCTGGACGCGGACCTTGCCGTCGTCGATCAGGAGGAAGTCGCCCTTCTTCACGTCGTCGGGAAGCCCCTTGAAGGTCGTGCCGACGATCTCCTTCGTGCCCGCGATGTCCTCGGTCGTGATCTTGAAGACGTCGCCCACGGCGAGGAAGTGGGGGCCTTCGGCGAAGCGACCGAGACGGATCTTCGGTCCCTGAAGGTCCACGAGGACGGCGACGGCACGGCCGGCGTCATCCGACGCCTTCCGGACGTTGGCCAGTCGGGCGTCGTGGTCGGCGTAGTCGCCGTGGCTGAGGTTGAAGCGGGTCACGTCCACACCGGCGTCGATGATCGCGCGGACCATCTCATAGCTCTCGGTGGCGGGACCCAGCGTGGCGACGATCTTCGCGCGTCTCACAGAAATAGCTCCGTCGGGTAGTGATTCGGGATCTGGGATCGGTTCCAGCCTAGGCGTGCGGGAGACCGATCGCGACGTCGGTCGGACGGACCGGCGCCGGGAGGCTGGTCGATCCCATGAGGTACTCGTCGACAGCCGAAGCGGCCGCGCGTCCCTCCGCGATCGCCCAGACGATGAGGGACTGGCCACGCCCGGCATCCCCCGCCACGAACACGCCCGGGGCGGTCGACTGCCAGTCATCGGCACGCTCGACGTTGCCGCGCGTGTCGAACACGGTGCCGAGCTGCTCCTCGAGGGCGGTGCGTTCGGGGCCGGTGAAGCCCATCGCGATGAGGACGAGGTCGGCGGGGATCTCGCGCTCGGTCCCGCTCTTGGGGACGCGGCGGCCGTCGACGAACTCGGTCTCGGCCACGCGCAGGGCACGCACCTCGCCAGCCTCGTTGCCGAGGAACTCGACCGTCGAGGCGAGGTAGGAGCGTTCGCCGCCCTCTTCATGCGCCGAGGCGACCTCGAAGATCGTGGGCATCATGGGCCACGGCTGGTGGTCCGGCCGCGACTCCGGCGGCTGCTTGCCGATCGCGAGGTTGGTGACGCTCAGCGCGCCCTGGCGGTGAGCGGTGCCGATGCAGTCCGCACCGGTGTCGCCACCTCCGATGACGACGACGTGCTTGCCCTCGGCGTGGATCTGGTGGGGAACCTGGTCGCCCGCGACGGCCTTGTTGGACTCGACGAGGTACTCCATGGCGAAGTGCACCCCGTCGAGGTCGCGCCCGGGGATCGCCAGGTCGCGCGGAACGGTGGCGCCGGTGGCGACGACGACCGCGTCGTAGCGGGCGCGCAGGTCCGCCCACGACAGGTCCTTGCCGATCTCGACCCCCGCGCGGAAGCGGGTGCCCTCGTCGCGCATCTGACGCAGGCGCGTCTCGAGGTGGCGCTTCTCCATCTTGAAGTCCGGGATGCCGTAGCGCAGCAGACCGCCGATGCGGTCGTCGCGCTCGTACACGGCCACGGTGTGACCGGCGCGGGTCAGCTGCTGAGCGGCGGCGAGACCCGCAGGCCCCGAGCCGACGACCGCGACCGTCTTGCCGGTGAGGCGCCCGGGGGGCTCGGCCTCGACCCAGCCGTTGGCGAAGGCCTCGTCGATCGTCGAGACCTCGATCTGCTTGATCGTGACGGCCGGCTGGTTGATGCCGAGCACGCAGGAGCTCTCGCAGGGGGCCGGGCACAGTCGACCCGTGAACTCGGGGAAGTTGTTCGTCGCGTGCAGCCGCTCGATGGCCGCACGACCCTCGCCCCGCCAGGTGAGGTCGTTCCACTCCGGGATGAGGTTGCCGAGCGGGCATCCGTGGTGGCAGAACGGCACACCGCAGTCCATGCAGCGGCCTGCCTGTCGGCGGAGCACGGCCTGGTCGCCCTGCTCGTACACCTCCTTCCAGTCCATGATGCGGACGGGAACGGGCCGGCGCGGCGGCAGCTCGCGCTCGGTGACTTTGAGGAAGCCCTTCGGATCAGCCACCGGTCACCTCCAGGATGCGGGTCCAGACGACGTCGCTGTCGGGGTCGAGCCCCTCAGCGGCCGCCTCCTGGCGGGTTTTCAGAACGGCCGCGTAATCCCGCGGCAGGACCCGAGTGAAGTTCGCGACCTCGGTGTCGAGGTTCGCGAGCAGTCGCTCGGCGAGGTCCGATCCGGTCTCCTCGGCGTGACGGCTCAGCAGGTCGCGGAGGATCTCGACGTCGCCGGCACCCAGCTCGAGCAGCTCGAGTTCGCCGGTCGCGAGCGCCTCGCGGTTGATGAGCGCCCGGTCGAGCCGGTAGATGTAGGCCGAACCGCCCGACATGCCCGCCCCGAGGTTGCGCCCGGTCGGGCCGAGGATGACGGCGAGTCCCCCGGTCATGTACTCGAGCGCGTGGTCGCCGACACCCTCGACGACCGCGGTCGCGCCGGAGTTGCGGACGAGGAACCGCTCGCCGACGACGCCGCGCAGGAACATCGAGCCCCGCGTCGCGCCGTAGCCGATGACGTTGCCGGCGATGACGTTCTTCGACGCGTCGAAGGTCGCCGCACGCGGCGGCCGGACGACGATCTCGCCGCCGGAGAGTCCCTTGCCGACGTAGTCGTTCGAGTCGCCCTCCAGGCGCAGGGTGATCCCCGACGGGAGGAACGCGCCGAAGGACTGCCCCGCCGACCCGGTCAGGTTGACCTCGATCGTGCCGGAGGGCAGACCGTTCTCGCCGTGCACCTTGGTGACGTGGTGGCCGAGCATCGTGCCGACGGCGCGCTCGGTGTTGCGCACCGGCAGGTCGATCGTCAGGTGGCCGCCGTGCTCGACGACGTCGCGCGCCCGGTCGAGCAGGGCGACGTCGAAGTGCTCCTCGAGCTCGTGCTCCTGCTCCTGCACCCGGCGTCGCGGCGCGTCGTCGGAGAAGGCGGGACCCCGCAGGATGGGCGACAGGTCGAGGCCGTGCGCCTTCCAGTGGTCGACGGCGGGCTGCACGTCGAGGACCTCGGTGTGCCCCACGGCCTCGTCGATCGAGCGGAAGCCGAGCTCGGCGAGGTACTCGCGGACCTCCTGGGCGATGAACTCCATGAAGTTGACGACGTGCTCCGCCTTGCCCGTAAAGCGCTTGCGCAGCTCGGGGTTCTGCGTCGCGACACCCACGGGGCAGGTGTCGAGGTGGCAGACGCGCATCATGATGCACCCCTCCACCACGAGCGCACTCGTCGCGAAACCGAACTCCTCGGCGCCCAGGAGCGCGGCGATGAGCACGTCGCGCCCGGTCTTGAGCTGACCGTCGGCCTGCACGACGACGCGGCCGCGCATGTCGTTGATCATCAGCGTCTGCTGCGTCTCGGCGAGACCGAGCTCCCACGGCGTGCCCGCATGCTTGAGGGAGTTGAGCGGGCTCGCGCCCGTCCCCCCGTCATGACCGGAGACGAGGATGACGTCGGCCAGCGCCTTCGCGGTGCCGGCCGCGACCGCGCCGATGCCCGACTGGCTCACGAGCTTGACGTGCACCCGCGCGGACGGGTTGGCGCGCTTCAGGTCGAAGATGAGCTGCTTGAGGTCTTCGATCGAGTAGATGTCGTGGTGCGGCGGCGGCGAGATCAGGCCGACGCCCGGGGTGCCGCCGCGCGTGCGGGCGATCCACGGGTACACCTTGCCGGGAGGCAGCTGACCGCCTTCGCCCGGCTTGGCGCCCTGGGCGAGCTTGATCTGGATGTCGTCGGCGTGCGTCAGGTACATGCTCGTGACACCGAAGCGTCCCGACGCGACCTGCTTGATGGAGCTGCGCCGCTCGGGGTCGAGCAGACGGTCGACGTCCTCGCCGCCTTCACCCGTGTTGGACTTCGCGCCGAGACGGTTCATCGCGATCGCGAGGGTCTCGTGCGCCTCCTTCGAGATCGAGCCGTAGCTCATCGCGCCCGTCGAGAAGCGCTTGACGATCGAGGACACCGGCTCGACCTCGTCGATCGGCACCGCCGGACGCACCCCGGTCTTGAGGCGGAACAGTCCGCGGAGCGTCTTGAGCTCGGCGGCCTGCTCGTCGATCAGGTGGGTGTACTCGCGGAAGATGTCGTACCGACGGGTCCGCGTCGCGTGCTGCAGACGGAAGACCGTATCGGGGTTGAAGAGGTGCGGCGAGCCGTCGCGACGCCACTGGTACTCGCCACCGGTCCACAGCCGCTCGTGCGCACGGGCGGCCTGGTCCGCCGGGTAGGCGAACTCGTGACGCGCCAGGTTCTCGCGCGAGATCTCCTCGATCCCGATGCCGCCGAGCTTCGTCTCCGTGCCGGTGAAGTAGGTGTCGACGAACTCCTGCGACAGGCCGACGGCCTCGAAGACCTGCGCACCCGCGTACGAGGACACCGTCGAGATGCCCATCTTCGACATGATCTTCAGCACGCCCTTGCCGAGCGCGTAGATCAGGTTGCGGACGGCCTTCTCGGGCTCGACACCCGTGATGTAGCCGGCGCGGACGAGGTACTCGACCGTCTCCATCGCGAGGTACGGGTTGACCGCCGACGCGCCGTAGCCGATCAGGGTCGCGACGTGGTGCACCTCACGGACGTCGCCCGCCTCGACGACGAGACCGACCTTCATGCGGTTCTCGTTGCGGATGAGGTGGTGGTGCACCGACGAAAGCGTCAGCAGGGACGGGATCGGAACCAGGTCCGAGGTGGAGTCGCGGTCGCTGAGGATGATGAACTCGACACCGTCGGCGATGGCGGCATCCACTTCGGCATTGATCTCGTCGAGGCGCGCACGGAGCGAGTCCGCGTCGTCGTCGGCGCGGTAGAGACCGCGGATCGTGATGGAGCGCCGACCGGGCAGGGCGCGGTCGATGTTCTGCAGCTTTGCGAGTTCGTCGTTGTCGATCACCGGGAAGTCGAGCGTGATGACGCGCGTGTGGTCCGGTCCGGATGCCAGGAGGTTCCGCTCGGGACCGAGGCCGAGCCCGAGCGAGGTGACGACCTCTTCGCGGATCGAGTCCAGCGGCGGGTTCGTGACCTGGGCGAACTGCTGCACGAAGTAGTCGAACAGCAGGCGGGGACGCTCGCTGAGGACGGCGATGGGGGTGTCGGAGCCCATCGCACCGAGCGGCTCGGCGCCCGTCTGGCCCATCGGCGTCAGGAGGATGCGGACCTCCTCCTCGGTGTAACCGAAGGTGCGCTGACGGCGCGTGATCGAGGCGATGGGGTGCACGATGTGCTCGCGCTCGGGCAGGTCCTTGAGGCGCACGCGACCTTCGTCGAGCCACTCCTGCCAGGGGTGGAGGGTGGCGAGGTCGCGCTTGATCTCGTCGTCCTCGACGATGCGGCCCTGGGCCGTATCGACGACGAACATGCGCCCGGGCTGCAGCCGGCCGCGGCGCTTGATGCGCTCGGGCTCGAAGTCGAGCACACCGGTCTCACTGCCGATGACGACGAGTCCGTCGGTGGTCTCGGTCCACCGACCCGGACGCAGACCGTTGCGGTCCAGCGTCGCCCCCACGAGCGAGCCGTCGGTGAAGATGAGGGCGGCCGGACCGTCCCACTGCTCCATCTGCATCGAGTGGTACTCGTAGAAGGCGCGCAGGTCGGCGGGGATGTCGGCCTGCTTCTCGTAGGCCTCGGGCACCATCATCATGATGGCGTGCGGCAGGCTGCGCCCGGTCAGCGTCAGCAGCTCGAGCACCTCGTCGAACGAGGCCGAGTCGCTCTGGCCCGGGCTGCAGATCGGCAGGAGGGGACGGATGTCGCCGAGCAGCTCGGACTCGAGCTGCGACTGGCGCGCCCGCATCCAGTTGCGGTTGCCGTTGACGGTGTTGATCTCCCCGTTGTGCGCCAGCATGCGCAGCGGCTGCGCGAGCGGCCACGACGGGAACGTGTTGGTGGAGTACCGCGAGTGGACGACGGCGAGCTCGGTCGCGAACCGCTCGTCCTGCAGGTCCGGGTAGAACGGCTCGAGCTGCAGGGTCGTGACCATGCCCTTGTAGCCGAGGGTGCGGCTCGAGAGCGAGACGAAGTAGGCGTCCAGCTCGTGCTGGGCGCGCTTGCGGAGGCGGTAGGTCCGCCGGTCGAGCGCGATGCCCGACAGCGCCGGCGCGTCGCCGACCGCCGGCCGCGACACGAACAGCTGCTCGAAGGCCGGACGGGCGTGGAATGCCAACTTGCCGAGGTTCTCGTCGGCCGTCGGCACCACGCGCCAGCCGAGGACGGTGAGGCCCTCGCTCTCCGCGATCGCCTCGATCGCGCTCTTCTGGGCCGCGCGCTCGTCGTGGTCCGTCGGGAGGAACGCGAGACCTGCGGCGTACTCCCCCACGGGCGGCAGGTCGACGTCGACCACCGCGCGCAGGAACGCGTCGGGCATCTGCGTCAGGATGCCGGCGCCGTCACCGGTACCGGCATCCGACCCGATCGCGCCGCGGTGCTCGAGGTTGCGCAGCGCGGTGAGGGCGAGGTCCACGATGTCGTGGCCCGCCTCACCGCGCAGCGTCGCGACCATCGCCAGACCGCAGGCGTCCTTCTCGAACGCCGGGTTGTACATCCCCTGCTTCGCAGGGAACGAACCACCGGTGATCGTCCCGGCCGACCGGGTCGTGGTGTCTTCGTGACGGGAGCTCGAGGGCATGCCTACCGTCCTCACATGGGTGCTCAACCTGGGACGACGTCGGCCCTGCGGTGCTATCGGGTGGTGACTGAGCTTGTGGCCGAGTCGGAGGATTCTTCGGACGCGGGGGGTGCGCTCACGTCGACGAAGTCATCGGTTCCCTGCGAGTGTACCGCGCCCGGAGGAGTCCATTCGCGCCCCGGCTGGTACGGCGAGGGCTCGAAGCCCGGGTGGCGGCGCTTCTGCACGATCATGATGACCAGACCCACGACGACGCCGAGGATCGCGGCCCACACGTTGGTGCGCAGACCGAGGTAGACCTCGCTCGGGTCGATGCGGATGGATTCCCACACGATGCGACCGGCGGAGTACCAGACGAGGTAGAGGCCGAACAGCCGGCCCCACTGCAGACGGAAGCGGCGACCGGCCGCGGCGATGATGATCACGCCCATGACGTTCCAGATGACCTCGTAGAGGAAGGTCGGGTGGAAGAGGGTGCCTTCGGGCAGACCCGCCGGCCAGGCCGGGTTCGGGTACCTGATCTCCAGGCCCCACGGCAGGTCGGTGGGCAGGCCGTAGAGCTCCTGGTTGAACCAGTTGCCGAAGCGGCCGAACGCCTGCGCCAGCAGGAGCGCGGGCGCGAGCGCGTCGGCGAAGGTCCAGAAGCGGATGCCGCTCCACTTGCAGCCGAGCCACGCACCCACGGCGCCGCCGATCAGGGCGCCGAAGATGGCGATGCCGCCCTCCCAGATGCGGAAGATCGCCCACAGGTCCTTGTCCTCGCCGAAGTAGAACCCCGGGTGCGTGAGGACGTGGAAGATGCGTGCGCCGATGATGGCCAGCGGCACCGCGAGCAGCGCGATGTCGATGACGACCCACGGCTCCGCGCCGCGCTTGGTCAGACGGCGGTTGGTCCAGAACGTGGCCACCACGATGCCCGCGAGGATGCAGAGGGCGTAGAAGTGGATCGTCAGCGGGCCGAGCTGGAACGAACTGATCGGCGGGCTGGGGATGCTCGCGACGACGGAGAGGGCTGCAGAAGTCACGACGGCGAGTCTACGCGGTGCCCGGACGCGGTCCTGCGCCGCGGGACAGCTCACGGGTCGTGGCGGCGAGGCCGTCCACACCGCCGTCGCGGAGCGCGCGCACGAGCGCGGTGCCCACGATGGCGCCGTCGGCGTAGTCGAGGACACCGTCGACTTGGTCGGCCGTGGAGATGCCGATGCCGACGCAGGCGTTCTCGACGCCGTGCGCGCGCAGGCGATCGACGAGGGCGCGGGCCGCGGCATCCAATTCCGTCCGCTCCCCCGTGATGCCCATCGTCGAGACGGTGTACACGAAGCCGGTGGAGTGCTCGGCGATCATCTTGATGCGCTCGTCGGTCGAGGACGGTGCCGCGAGGAAGATGCGATCGAGGCCGGTGCGCTCGGAGGCGGCGATCCACTCGGCTGCCGCGTCGGGCGTGATGTCGGGAGTGATGAGGCCCGCTCCGCCGGCGGCGGCGAGGTCGTCGGCGAACCGGTCCACGCCGTACTGGAACACGGGGTTCCAGTACGTCATGACGACGATCGGCACGTCGACGCGCTCGGCGATCGCGCGGACGGCCGTGAACGTGTCGCGGAAGCGGAAGCCCGCCGCGAGGGCGGCCTGCGTGGCCTCCTGGATGACGACGCCGTCCATGACAGGGTCGGAGTAGGGCGGGCCGAGCTCGAGGATGTCGGCGCCGTTGTCGGCCAGGGCCACGGCGGCGTCGATGCTCGTCTGCAGGTCGGGGTATCCGATCGGGAGGTAGCCGACGAACGCGCCGCGACCGGATTCCTTCGCGGCGGCGATCGCGGCCGCGACGCGCGAGGTCACAGCTCGACCCCTTCGCCGCTGCCGTGCTCGGGGTCGGCCGGGACCTCGACGGGCTCCTTGTCGGCGTCGTACAGCTCGAACCAGCGCGCGGCGGTGTCCATGTCCTTGTCGCCGCGGCCGGAGAGGTTGACGGCGAGGATCGCGTCCGGACCGAGCTCGCGGCCGATGCGGAGTGCGCCGGCGAGGGCGTGCGCCGATTCGATCGCGGGGATGATGCCCTCGGTGCGGCTGAGCAGGCGCAGCGCCTCCATGGCCTCGGTGTCGGTCGCGGGGATGTACTGCGCGCGGCCGATGCTCGCGAGCCACGCGTGCTCCGGCCCGACGCCCGGGTAGTCGAGGCCGGCGGAGATCGAGTGCGACTCGGTCGTCTGCCCGTCCTCGTCCTGCAGGACGAAGGTCTTCGCACCGTGGAGGATGCCGGGACGGCCGCGTTCGATGGATGCCGCGTGCTTCGGCGTGTCGACGCCGTCACCGGCGGCCTCGACGCCGTACAGCGCGACGCCCTCGTCGTCGAGGAACGCGTCGAACATGCCGATCGCGTTCGACCCGCCGCCGACGCACGCGATGACGGCGTCGGGGAGGCGGCCGGTCTCGTCGAGGAGCTGCTGACGCGCCTCCTCGCTGATGACCTTCTGGAAGTCGCGCACCATCGCCGGGAACGGGTGCGGGCCCGCCGCGGTGCCGAAGATGTAGTTGGTCGTCTCGACCGAGGCGACCCAGTCGCGGTACGCCTCGTTGATGGCGTCCTTGAGGGTGCGGGAGCCGGTCGTGACCGGCACGACCTCGGCGCCCAGCAGCCGCATCCGGGCGACATTGAGGGCCTGGCGCTCGGTGTCGACCTCGCCCATGTAGATCGTGCACTCGAAGCCGAACAGCGCGGCGGCGGTCGCGGTGGCGACGCCGTGCTGGCCGGCGCCGGTCTCGGCGATGACCCGCTTCTTGCCGAGCTTCTGCGTGATGAGCGCCTGACCGATCACGTTGTTGATCTTGTGCGACCCGGTGTGGTTGAGGTCCTCGCGCTTGAGGAAGATGCGTGCGCCGCCGGCGTGCTCGGCGAACCGCGGCACCTCGGTGAGGGCGGAGGGCCGCCCCGCGTAGACGTTCAGCAAGCGGGCGAACTCGGCCGCGAAGGCGGGGTCGGCCTTCGCATCCTCATAGACCGTCGTGAGCTCGTCGATCGCGGCGATCAGCGACTCGGGCATGTACCGCCCGCCGAACTCGCCGAAGAAGGGACCGTTCTCTGCGCGAAGACTCATGAGCCTGCCTCCAGGAAGGCGGCGAGCGTCGACACGGGGTCGTTCGTGACGAGCGCTTCGCCGATCAGGACGACGTCGGCGCCGGCGCCGCGGTAATGGGCGACGTCGGCGGGTGAGAGCACGGCGGACTCGGCGATCTTGATGACGCCGTCCGGCAGCTCGGGGGCGAGCCGGCCGAAGAGGTCCCGGTCGAGCTCGAAGGTGGAGAGGTTGCGGGCGTTGACGCCTACCAGGCGCGCGCCGATGTCGCCCGCGCGCGCGACCTCTTCGGCGGAATGGGTCTCGACGAGAGGCGTCATGCCGAGTTCGACCACGAGCGCGTACAGCTCGGCCAGCACGCGCTGCTCGAGACCGGCGACGATGAGGAGGGCGAGGTCGGCGCCGGCGGCGCGGGCCTCGAACACCTGGTACGGCGTCGCGATGAAGTCCTTGCGGAGCACCGGGAGGGTGACGGCTGTCCGTACCGCCTCGAGGTCGGCGAGCGAACCCTTGAACTTGCGCCCCTCGGTGAGCACCGAGATCGCGGACGCTCCCCCGATCTCGTAGCGGCGCGCCTGCAGCGCGGGATCCGGGATGTCGGCGAGGTCACCGCGCGACGGGCTCGCGCGCTTGACCTCGGCGATGATCTTGACGCGGTCGGCGGGGGCGAGAGCGGCCAGCGCATCGATGGCGGCAGGCTGCGCGAGCGCGAGCTTCTCCACCACGGCCAGGGGGCGGACGGTCTCCCGCTCCCGTGCGTCCTCCACCGCGCCGGCCGTCAGGTCGGCGAGCACGTCAGTGCTGCTTCGAGACGGTCTTGGATCCGCCGACGCCGTAGCCCGCCTTGGTCATGATGTAGCCGACGATGAGGCCGATGACCAGCAGGACGACCGAGAGCCAGACCATGAGCGGCATCTCGAGGAAGAAGAAGACGGTGCCGATCGTCAGGGCGATGAGCATGATGACGACCGTCGTCCATGCCGCCGGGGAGTGTCCGTGGCCGGGGTCCTCGATGCCGCTCATTGTTCTCCTTCGCATGCAGGTTCGGGGGCGGCCGGAGCCGCACCACCAGTCTAGCGGGGCGGGCACCCTCCCCCGCCCCGGACGCGTCAGCTCGTCGGATCCTCACCGCGGGACAGGTCGTCCCAGGAGTCGATGCTGTCGCGGGGGCCGGTCCCGGCCGCGCGCGTCGTGCGGTACTTGCGGCCGCCGGCGCTCCACCGGTGGGCGGTCGCGAGGACGACCACCCCGCCCAGCACGATGAGGGCGGATGCCGCGGCCGTCACCCCGGGCCAGGGCGTCGCCGTGATCCCGGACACGATGCCGGAGATGCCTTGCGCGCCGCTGAGGCCCGTGGCATCCGTCACCGGCCCTGCGACGGCGTCGATGGGCTGCTCGGCTGCGATGCGGAAGGCTCCCCAGCCGAGCCCCGCCCCGAAGCCGATGGCGACCACCGCGAAGACGTAGCGGAGCGCACGCCCGACGATCGTGAGCGCGAGGCCGAGCGCGAGCGCGGCGAGGCTCAGGGGCGCAAGCACCGCCAGCGCGTCGGCGCCGGGGACCGGGACCGCGAGCTGCGAGCCGTCGTTCAGGGTCGCGTTCAGCCAGGTCTGGGTCGACCCGATGATGCCGACCGCGCCGCCGAGGAGGATCGCCAGCACGGCGGACAGCCGCATCCGGCGCGCGGTGGCCTCGGTCACGAGAACTCGCCGATCACGGGGTCGAGGTCGTCGGCGTCGAAGCACGTGCGGTCGCCGGTGTGGCAGGCGGCGCCGACCTGCTCGACGCTCACGAGGAGGGTGTCGCCGTCGCAGTCGAGGCGCACGCCGCGGACGAACTGCGCGTGGCCGGAGGTGTCGCCCTTGCGCCAGTACTCCTGCCGCGACCGCGACCAGAACGTCACGCGACCCTCGGTGAGCGTGCGGCGGAGGGCCTCGGCATCCATCCACCCCAGCATGAGGACCTCGCGCGTGTCGTGCTGCTGCACGATCGCGGGCACGAGGCCGTCCGCGTTGTAGACGACCCGCGCCATGCGCTCGTCGATCGATCCGGTCATCGCCGCACCTCCACACCCGAGGCCGCGAGGGCCTGTTTCACGTCGCCGACGGTCAGCTGGCCCGAGTGGAAGACGGATGCCGCGAGCACCGCGTCGGCGCCGGCCTCGATCGCCGGCGCGAAGTGCGCGGCGTCGCCGGCACCGCCCGAGGCGATCACGGGCACGGACGAGACCTCGCGCATGAGGGCGACGAGCTCGAGGTCGAAACCGTCCTTCGTGCCGTCCGCGTCGATCGAGTTGACGAGGAGCTCGCCCGCACCGCGCTCGATCGCCTCGCGCGCCCAGGCGAGCGCGTCGAGGTCGGTCAGGGTGCGGCCGCCGTGGGTCGTGACGGCGAACCCGGAGGCAGTGTGCGGGGCGCGCTTGACGTCGAGCGACAGGACGAGCACCTGCGCGCCGAACCGGTCGGCGATCTCGCCGAGGAGCTCCGGCCGCGCGATGGCCGCCGAGTTCACGCCGACCTTGTCGGCACCGACGCCGAGGAGGCGGGCGACGTCCTCGGCCGAGCGCACGCCGCCGCCGACCGTGAGTGGGATGAAGACCTGCTCGGCGGTGCGCTGCACGACGTCGTAGGTCGTGTCGCGCGCGTCGACGGTCGCGGTGACGTCGAGGAAGGTGATCTCGTCCGCACCCTGCTCGTAGTACCGGCGGGCGAGTTCGACGGGGTCGCCCATCTCGCGCAGGTTCTCGAAGTTGACGCCCTTCACGACCTTGCCGGCGGCCACGTCGAGGCACGGGATGACCCGGCAGACGAGCGACACGTCAGAGCCTCGCGTTGTGGATCGCCGTCACGAGGATGGCGCGGGCGCCGATCTCGTACAGCGCGTCCATGACCTGGTTCACGGTCTTGCGCGGGCTCATGACGCGCACGGCCACCCACTCCGGGTCGCGCAGCGGCGAGATCGTCGGGGACTCGATGCCCGGGGTCAGCGCGACCGCCTGGTCGACGAGGTGCGCCGGCAGGTCGTAGTCGATGAGCACGTAGCGGCGGGCGACCATCACACCGCGCAGGCGCCGCAGCAGCGTCTCGGTGCCGGGCGCCTCGGTCGGGGCGCCGATGAGGACCGCCTCGGACTCGAGCAGGACGGGGCCGAAGATCTCGAGCCCGGCCTGGCGGAGCGTCGTCCCCGTCGAGACGACGTCGGCGACGGCATCCGCCACGCCCAGCTGCACGGCGGACTCGACCGCTCCGTCGAGGGGCACGAGGTCCACAGCCACGCCGTGCTCGTCGAGGTAGCCGTCGACGAGGCCCGGGTAGGCCGTCGCGACGCGCAGACCGTCGAGGTCGGCGAGCTCGGTGAAGCGTCCGGGAGGACCGGCGAAACGGAAGGTCGAACCGCCGAAGCCGAGCTGCTCGATCTCGCGGGCCCCCGGCATCCGGGCGTCCAGCAGCAGGTCGCGGCCGGTGATCCCGACGTCGAGCGCGCCGGAACCGACGTAGGTCGCGATGTCCTTCGGACGGAGGTAGAAGAACTCGACGTCGTTGACGGGGTCGATGACGTGGAGGTCCTTGGGGTCGCGTCGGCCGGTGTACCCGGCTTCGGCGAGCATCCCCGCCGTGGTCTCGGCGAGCATGCCCTTGTTGGGGACGGCGATGCGCAGCATGGAACGTCTTTCGGTGTGGAGGTGTGCGGACGGCGGGAAGGACCGATCAGAGATGTCGGTACACGTCCTCGAGCGTCAGCCCCTTCGCGAGCATCAGCACCTGCAGGTGGTACAGCAGCTGCGAGATCTCCTCGGCCGTCTCGGCGTCGGACTGGTACTCGGCGGCCATCCAGACCTCGGCTGCCTCTTCGACGATCTTCTTGCCGATCGCGTGGACGCCCCGGTCGAGCTGCGCGACGGTTCCGGATCCCTCGGGACGGGTCTCCGCCGTCTCGGTCAGCTCGGAGAACAGTCCGTCGAAGGTCTTCACACCCTCCAGGGTACCGGCACGGCGCCGCGGGCCGGTTCCCGTGACGAGGTCGTCAGTGCCGGTGAGCGGATGCCGCGGCTGACCGGAGGGCGCGGATCGCCGCGCCGGGTTCCTCGGCGCCGAACACCGCGGAGCCCGCCACGAACGTGTCGGCCCCGGCCTCCGCCGCCTGCGCGATGGTCGACTCGCCGATACCGCCGTCGACCTGCAACCAGACGTGCGACCCGCGCCGACGCGCCTCGTCGGCCAGGCGACGGAGCTTCGGCATCTGGTCGGCCATGAAGCTCTGCCCGCCGAAGCCGGGCTCGACGGTCATCACGAGGATCTGGTCGAACTCGTCGAGCACGTCGAACAGCTGCTCGACGGGGGTCGCCGGCTTCACGGCGACACCGGCGCGCGCCCCGATGTCACGCAGGCGCCGCGCGAGCGCGACGGGTTCGGCGGCCGCTTCGAGGTGGAAGGTGACGGATGCCGCGCCGATCTCGGCGTAGCCGGGCGCCCACCGGTCGGCGTCGCTGATCATGAGGTGCACGTCGAGCGGCACGGGACTGGTCGCCTGGATGCGCTCGACCATCTGCGGGCCGAACGTCAGGTTCGGCACGAAATGGTTGTCCATGACGTCGACGTGGACGAAGTCGGCCGACGCGATGCGGGCGAGCTCCGCCTGCATGTTCACGAAGTCGGCGGCGAGGATGCTGGGGTTGATGCGTACGTCGGAGTCGGCCACGTCAGCCATTATCCCGGCGCCCCGTCGTCTTTCCTGCAGGGTCACGAACGGCGCAAGAGCCAGATCGACATGGCGTCGGTCGCGTGACGGTGCGGCCACAGCTGCGCGCGACCGGAACCGTCGGCCGGTGCGGCGAGATCGATGTCGCCGCCGGAGATCTCACGGAGCACCGCGCGGGCGTCGAGCTGGGTGAGCTCGGCGCCGAAATGACGCTCCACCTCGGCGACCACGCCCGCCGTCTCCGCCAGGTGCGGGGAGCACGTGACGTAGGCGACGACTCCGCCGGGAGCGAGCGCGTCGACCGCCGCGGTGAGGAGCTCGGTCTGCAACTGCGTGAGCTCGGGGACGTCGGCGGGGGCCTTGCGCCACCGCGCCTCGGGGCGCCGACGGAGGGCACCGAGTCCGGTGCACGGCGCGTCGACGAGGATGCGGTCGTACACGCCCCGCCCGGCACGCGAGCGGCCGTCCTCCTCCGACACCGGCACCTCGAGCGGGACCGCGGCGACCGACTGGCGCACCAGTCGCGCGCGTGCCGGGGAGAGCTCGTTCGCCTCGAGCCGGGCGTCGTGCGCGAGCGCCTCGGCCGCGAGGACCGCCGTCTTGCCGCCCGGAGCGGCGCACAGGTCGAGCCAGCGCTCGCCCTCGCGGACGGGCAAAGCACGGGACAGCGCGAGGGCGGCGAGCTGGGACCCCTCGTCCTGGACGCGCACGGCGCCGCCCGAGGCGCGCACGATGCGATCGGGGTCGCCGCCGGCGAGCCGGAAGCCCAGCGGCGAGAACGGCGTGCGATCGGCGTCCGCCGGGATCTCGCCCACGCCCGGGAGGGCCGACAGCGTCACCGTGGGCGCGGCGTTGTCCGCCGCCAGCAGGTCGAGCAGCTCCGCCTCGCGACCCTCCGCGGCGAGGGCGCGTCGGAAGGCGCGGATGATCCAGACGGGATGGGCGTATCGCACCGATAGCCGCTCGTCGTCGGAGCGGGCGGCATCCTCGATACGCGACAGCCACTCGTCCGCATCCCGTTCGGACACGCGGCGCAGGACGGCGTTCGCGAAACCCGTCGCACGACGTCCGGCGACGCGCCCCACGAGGTCGACCGTCTCGTGGACCGCGGCGTGCGCGGGGACGCGCGTCGCCAGCAGCTGATGCGCGCCCAGTCGCAGCGCGTCGAGGACGGCGGGGTCGATGCCCGAGACCGGGCGTGCCGCGGCGATCTCGATGATCGCGTCGTAGGTGCCCACCCGGCGGAGCGTGCCGTAGGTGAGTTCGGTGGCGAGGGCGGCATCCGCCGTCGACAGCCGGGCGCGCTCGAGTTCGCGCGGGAGCAGGAGGTTTGCGTAGGCGTCTTCCGCACCGACCGCGTGGATGACGGTGTACGCGACGTCGCGCGCGGCGGTCACGACGACTCCCCCGGCAGGTCGGCGCGCGGATCGTCGGACCGGAGCCCACGCCACCAGTCCGCGGCGGGCATGGCGCCCTTGCCGGCGGGCTGCACCGTGCGCAGGAGCAGCGTCCCCTCCCCCGTCCCCACGAGCACGTCGCGGCCGACGAGGGCGAGCCGGCCGACCGCGAGGTCGGTGTCGGGACCGCGCAGGGCGGCGTGGACCTTCACTCGGGCGCCGCCGACGGAGAGGTGCGCGCCGGGTTCCGGGGTCGTCCCGCGGAAGCGGTCGACGACACGGTCGGCGGGCTGGGTCAGGTCGAGCGCGCCGTCCGCCTGCGTGAGCTTGGGGGCGAGGGTCGCCTCGCCGTGCTGCGGGGTCGCGACGGCGCTGCCGTCGTCGATCGCGTCGACGACGCGGGACACCAGCTGGGCACCCGAGACCGCCAGGTCGGCGAGCACGTCACCCGCGGTCGCTCCGCGCGGGACGTCGTAGCGCAGCTCGTCGTACACGTCGCCCGCATCCAGGGCCGGGACGAGCTGGAACACGGCGGCGCCCGTCACCCGGTCGCCCGCGATGAGCGCGTGCTGCACCGGCGCGGCGCCGCGCCATTTGGGGAGGAGCGAGAAGTGCAGGTTGATCCATCCGTGCCGGGGCGTCGAGAGCAGGGGCTCCCGCACGAGACCGCCGTAAGCGACGATGACACCGAGGTCCGCGCCGAGGGCGGCGATCTCGGCGGTCGCCGCCTCGTCGAGCCGGTCGGCCTTGACGACGGTCAGTCCGAGCTCCTCGGCCGCCACCGCGACGGGGGACGGCGTCAGCACGCGCTTGCGTCCGACGGGGGCGTCGCGACGGGTGACGACGCCGACGATCTCGTGGGACGAGGCGACGAGGGCGCGGAGCGAGGGGACGGCCGGTTCGGGGGTTCCGGCGAAAACGACGCGCATTCAGGTCCTCACAGATCGAGCTCGGGCACATCGAGCCGAACCCTGAGTGTAGTCCGCGGCCCCGGACCCCGCCGTCGACCGCGGACGGCGTCGGCGACGACCGAGGCCCGCAGCTGCTCGGCCACCGCCCGCCCGTGCGCGTAGTCGACCCGCACCAGCGCACGCGCGCCGTCGTCGGTCGGCACCGGCCCCAGCACGCTGAGGGGACCCAGGCCCGGAACCTCCTCGCGCAGCTCGGCGAGGGCGCGGTCGACGGATGCCGCGGCTCCCTCGACGGCGGCGACCCGGACCGTCGGCGGCATGAGCAGCGGCGCCCGATCGGACAGTTCCGCACGGGCGTAGGCCGCGTGCGTCCAGGTCGCGAGCGCGCGGGCAACCGGACCGGTGACCCCGACGAGGTGGACGGGAGCGCCGGGCGCCGCGAGGGCGGCGGCGTTCGACCACCACCGGAGGCACGACTCGCCGATGCGCAGCTGCTCGGCCATGAGCATTTTGTCGCCGTCCAGGAGGATCACCGCGCGGTACCCACCCTCGGCGGGCGGCTCCGCGCCCCGCGTCGCGATGACGAGGGCGGGACGGGCGTCGACGGACGCGACGGGGTGATCGCCGTCGGCGACGACGACCCGGATGCCGGGGAACGCCCGCCCGAGCTCGTCGGCGGTGCGCTCGCTGCCCGACGACGCCATCCGGAACCGCGTTCCCTGGCAGTTCGCGCAGGTCCAGTTCGGCGCCGACCGGCCGCACCAGCCGCAGTCCGGGGTGGCTCCCGGCCGGCGCGCGCGGAGCGGGCCCGCGCAATGCCGACACCGCGCCGGGTGACGGCACTCGGCGCACACGAGTACGGGCGAGTACCCCGGACGGGCGACCTGCACGAGCACGGGACCGTGCTGCAGGGCATCGCGCGCGGCGGCGAAGGCCGCGGACGGCACGCGGGCGCCCCGGTACTCGGCCTCGTGCGTGGCCGACAGGACGACCCGCGGGCTGACGCGGCGCTGCGCGGGCACCTCCCGCACCCAGCCGAGCTGGACGAGGCGTTCGACGTCCGTCGTCCGGGTGTGACCGGCGAAGACGAGGGCGGAATGCTCCTCCTCCTGCCGCACGAGCGCCGCATCGCGGGCGTGGACCCCGGGACTCAGCGGCTCGGCGAGCAGCGGGTCGCCGTCGTCCCACAGGAGGACCGCACCGACGTCGTGGGCCGGGGCGTAGACGCTCGACCGGTTGCCCACCACGATGCAGGGCGCGGGGCTCAGCATGCGGAGGTAGGTCGCGAATCTCTCCGGACCCGACCGCCGGGCGTCGTCGCGGACGACGGCATCCGCCGGCACGAGCGCCGCGAGCGCCTCCAGGACCTGCGACTGGTCGCGGTGGTCCGGCACGACGATGAGCGCGCTCCGGCCGCCGTCCAGGACGAGGGTCGCGAGCGACGCGAGCAGATCCGCCCACGCGCCGCGCAGCTGCCCGGGCGAGGGATGCGGGGGCGCATCCACCGCGAGCCGCTCCCCCGCGAGGACCGCATCGGCGAGCCCGGGGTACGCCGATGCCACCGCGCGTGCGCGGGTCGCGGCATCCGGGTCCACCGTCGGCGCCGCGGGGGGCTCCGCCGCCACCCACGCCTTCTCGGCGCGCACCATCCGTTTGGGGACAGCCAGACGCAGGATGTCGCTCGCCGAGCCGGCGGCACGGTCCGCCACCCGTCGGGCGAGCCGGTAGAGCTCGTCGGGGAGGATCGGGACGAGGGAGACGACTGCGGCGACCTCGGACAACGGCCGCCCGCCCGGCTCGACCTCGGCGCGCTCGATGACCCAGGCCTCGACCACGCGTCCGGCGCTCCGCAGCGGCACCTTCACACGCACGCCCGGGCGGACGTCCTCTCGGAGGGCGCTCGGGACCGCGTAGTCGAAGAGCCGATCGAGCTGCGGCAGCGGCGAGTCGATGAGGACCCGCGCGACGTCGATCACGGGGTCAGAGACCGGCGGCGGCCCGCAACGCGTCGACGCGGTCGGTGCGCTCCCAGGTGAACTCGGGGAGTTCGCGCCCGAAGTGCCCGTACGCGGCGGTCTGCGCGTAGATGGGACGCAGCAGGTCGAGGTCGTCGATGATCGCCTGCGGACGCAGGTCGAAGACGTCGCGGATCGCGGCAGTGATCGCCTCGTCGGAGACGTGACCGGTGCCGAACGTCTCGACGTAGAGCCCGACCGGCGCGGCCCTCCCGATGGCGTAGGCCACCTGCACCTCGAGACGATCCGCCAGACCCGCCGCGACCGCGTTCTTGGCGACCCAGCGCATCGCGTAGGCCGCCGAACGGTCGACCTTGGACGGGTCCTTGCCGCTGAACGCCCCGCCGCCGTGTCGGGCGGCGCCGCCGTAGGTGTCGATGATGATCTTGCGTCCCGTCAGGCCCGCATCGCCCTTCGGACCGCCGACGACGAAGGGGCCGGCCGGGTTGATGACGTACCGGACGTCCGAGACGTCGAGCCCCGTCTGGGCGAGCACGGGGTCGATGACCTCGGCCTGGACCGCCGCGCGGAGCGCCGGCAGGGAGATGTCGGGGTGGTGCTGCGTGGACAGCACGACCGTGTCGACGGTGCGCGGCGTCGTGCCGTCGTACCCGAGGGTCACCTGCGTCTTGCCGTCGGGACGGAGGAAGGGCAGAGCGCCGCTGCGGCGGGCGTCGGTCAGCCGTTCCGCGAGGCGGTGCGCCGTCCAGATCGCGGTCGGCATGTACTGGGGCGTCTCGTTCGTGGCGTAGCCGAACATGATGCCCTGATCGCCCGCCCCGAGCGCGTCGACGGGGTCCACCGAACCGCCTTCGCGGTGCTCGAGCGCGTTGTCGACACCCGCGGCGATGTCGCCGGACTGCTCGCCGATCGAGACCGTCACGCCGCAGGAGTCGCCGTCGAAGCCGGTCTCTGACGAGGTGTAGCCGATGCGGTTCACGACACGACGGACGATCCCGGGGATGTCGACATAGCCGTCGGTGCGCACCTCGCCCGCGACGTGCACGAGCCCCGTCGTGACGAGGGTCTCCACGGCGACGCGGCTGCCGGGGTCGACCTCGAGCAGGGCGTCGAGGATGCTGTCGGAGATCTGGTCGCAGATCTTGTCGGGGTGACCTTCGGTCACGGACTCCGACGTGAACAGGCGCAGCGCGGTCATCGGTCCTCCAGAGGGCGGATCGGGGGTGTGGAAACCATCATGCCCGCGGTCCCCGACACCGGGGATTCGCGGGCATGAGGATGACGCCGTGTGGCGCCCGGGTCATGACGTCGAGGTCACTCGGCCGCGCGCAGGCGCAGCTTGTCCTCGTGGATCTCGTGGAGGGCGATCGTGAGGGGCTTGTCCTCGACGTTCGAGTCGACGAGGGGGCCCACGTTGTCGAAGAGGTTGCCCTCGTGGAGGTCCGAGTAGTAGTCGTTGATCTGACGCGCACGCTTGGATGCGTAGATCACGAGCTGGTACTTCGAGTCGACCTTGTCGAGCAGTGCGTCGATGGGCGGGTCGATGATGCCCTGGTCACGGTTGGCCATGGTGGTCCTCCAGGATCGGTGAGGCGAGAAGACTGCACGGACGCGCGTGTGCGCGGCGCGGCATCCCGCCAGTCTACAGGGCGCGCGGTGGTTCCGCCGCGCGGGCGGTCACCGGCCGAGCAGCTGCCGCTTCGAGCTCAGCACTCCGGTGTCGAACCCGGCGAGGTGCAGCCCGCCGTGGAAGCGCGCGTGCTCGATCTTGACGCAGCGGTCCATGACGACCGACAGTCCCGCGTCGGCGGCGATCTTCGCGGCTCCCTCGTGCCACGAGCCGAGCTGCAGCCAGAGGGTCGAGGCGCCGGCATCCACCGCCTCCTGGGCGACGCCCGGCAGGTCGTCGTGCTTTCGGAACACGTCGACGATGTCGGGGGCGACGGGGAGGTCGGCGAGCGAGGCGTACGCGGGCTGCCCGAGGATCTCAGTGGCCCGCGGGTTGACGTAGTACACGTCGTACGGCGAACTCCCCCGCAGGTAGGTCGCGACGAAGTAGCTCGCCCGCGCCGGGTTGTCGGAGGCACCGACGATCGCGACCGTCTTCGCCCGGCGGAGGATCTCGAACCGTTCCTGCGCGCCGGCAGCGGGCCACGTGCGGGGGGCGGAGTGGTGCCCGGCGGGCGTGGGCAGGGCGCACGCGTTCGCGTCGCTCATCGGTTGACTCCTGTGGCTCTAGTGAGGGCCCGGTCGAGGTCCCAGATGATGTCCTCGGGGTCTTCGAGACCGACCGAGATGCGGATGAGGTCGGCGGGGACGCCGGCGGCGACGAGCTGCTCGGCGCTCAGCTGCTGGTGCGTCGTCGAGGCGGGGTGGATGACGAGGGTCCGCGCGTCGCCGATGTTGGCCAGGTGCGACGCGAGCTGCAGCGCGTCGATGACGGCCTCGCCCGCCTGCCGCCCCGCGGCCACCCGCTCCTCCTCCGTCGACGTGTCGTCGCCCGCCTTCACGCCGAAAGCGAAGACCGACCCCGGCCCGAGCGGCAGGTACTTCTCCGCCCGTGCGTGGTGCGGATGACCGGGAAGCCCCGCCCACGTCACGAACGAGACGCGGGGGTCGGAGTCCAGCCACTCGGCGACGATGCGCGCGTTCGCGAGATGCGCGTCGATGCGCTGCGGCAGGGTCTCGACGCCCTGCAGCAGCAGGAACGCGGAGTGCGGGCTGAGCGCCGCGCCGATGTCGCGGAGCTGCTCGGTGCGGAGCTTGGTCAGGAAGCCGTACTCGCCGAAGTTGTCCCACCAGCGGATGCCGCCGTAGGAGGCCACCGGCTCGGTCATCTGCGGGAACTTCCCGTTGCCCCAGTCGAACGTCCCCTTCTCGACGACCACGCCGCCGAGGGTGGTGCCGTGCCCGCCGAGGAACTTGGTGACCGAATGGATGACGATGTCCGCGCCGTGCTCGAGCGGCCGGGCGAGGTAGGGGGTCGCGAGGGTCGAGTCGACGACGAGCGGGATGCCGGCCGCGTGAGCGACCTCGGCGAGCCCCTCGATGTCGGCGATCTCGCCCGACGGGTTGCCGATCGTCTCGACGTAGAGGACCTTCGTCTCGGGCCGGATCGCCGCGGCGTAGTCGGCCGGATCGCTCGAGGCGACGAACGTGGTGTCGACGCCGAAGCGGCGGAGCGTCACGTCGAGCTGCGTGACGGTGCCGCCGTAGAGCTGCGCCGACGCGACGACGTGGTCGCCGACGCCGACGAGGGCGGCGAACGTGATGAACTCCGCACTCATCCCCGACGCCGTCGCGACCGCGCCGATCCCGCCCTCGAGCGATGCGAGGCGCTCCTCGAGCGCGGCGACGGTGGGGTTGCCGATGCGGGAGTAGATGTTGCCGTACTTCTGCAGCGCGAAGAGGTTCGCGGCATCCGTCGCGTCGTCGAAGACGAACGAGGAGGTCTGGTAGATCGGCACGGCGCGGGCGCCCGTGGCGGCATCGGGGGTCCCCCCGGCGTGCAGGGCGCGGGTGCGGAAGCCGAAGCGGTGTTCGTCGGTCATGTCTTCTCTTTCGGGATGCCGCGTGTCAGGCCGCGGCGAGGGCGGCGGCGATCTCTGCGACGGCGTCGGGGTTCTGCAGCGACGTGGTGTCGCCGAGCGGCGCGGGCTCGCGGCCGGCACGGCGGTCCTGCTCCGCCTGCCACAGCTGTGCGAGCAAGCGGCGGAGGATCTTGCCGGAACGGGTCTTCGGTAGGTCCGGGACGACGACCACATGGCGGGGCTTGGCGACCGGCCCGATCTCGCGCGCGACGTGCGCGCGGAGGTCGGCGGCATCCGGCCTCCCCGCCCCGGACGGGACGACGAAGGCCGCGACCGCGTGGCCGGTGACGGGATCGGCGACACCCGTCGTGCCCGCCTCGCCCACCGTCTCGTGCGCCACGAGGACCGATTCGATCTCGATCGTCGACAGGCGGTGACCGGAGACGTTCACGACGTCGTCGAGTCGCCCGAGGATGCGGATGTGGCCGTCGGCGTCGCGGGTCGCACCGTCTCCCGCGACGTAGTAGCCGCCGTACTCCCCGTGCCCGGCGTAGGCCGACCAGTACGCGTCGCGGTAGCGGTCCGGGTCACCCCAGACGGTCCGCGCCATGCCCGGCCAGGGCCGCCGCACGACGAGCGTGCCCGAGCGTCCCGGCGGGACCTCGCGGCCCTCGTCGTCCATGACGGCCGCGTCGATCCCCGGCAGCGGGACGGTCGCGGAGCCGGGCTTCAGGGTCGTGACGCCGGGCAGCGGAGCGATCATCGCCGCACCGGTCTCGGACTGCCACCACGTGTCGACGACGGGCACCTCGTCGCGGCCGAACGTGCGACGGAACCACACCCACGCGGCGGGGTTGATCGCCTCGCCCACGGTGCCGAGCAGGCGGATGCGAGACAGGTCGTGACCGGCCGGGAGCGCGTCCCCGAACCAGGTCATGAAGGTGCGGATGAGGGTGGGCGCCGTGTAGTAGACGGTCACCCCGTAGCGCTCGATGATCTCGAGATGACGCTCGCGGTGCGGCGCGTCGGGGGTGCCCTCGTAGATGACCTGCGTGAGACCGTTCGAGAGGGGGCCGTAGATCTCGTAGGTGTGCGCGGTGACCCAGGCGAGGTCGGCGGTGCACCAGTGCACGTCGTCGGGCTTCGCGTCGAAGTGCGCCCAGTGCGCCCAGCTCGCATGGGTGAGGTACCCACCCGAGGTGTGCACGAGACCCTTCGGCCTGCCCGTCGTGCCCGAGGTGTAGATGATGAAGAGCGGATGCTCCGCCTCGAACGCCGGCGCCACGTGGACGGGCGGCGCCGCGTCGACCACATCGTGCCACCAGACGTCGCGACCCGGGGTCCACGCGACCTCGTCGCCGGTGCGCCGGACGACCAGCACGTGCTCGAGGGCCGGCAGTCCCGCAGCCGCGGTGTCGGCGGCGGACTTCACCTCGACCGCTCCCCCGCGGCGGAACTGCCCGTCGCTCGTGACGAGCAGCTTCGCGCCGGTGTCCTCGAGGCGGAACCGCAGGGCCTCGGCCGAGAACCCGCCGAACACGAGCGAATGCACGGCGCCGATCCGCGCGCACGCGAGGGTGATCACGACCGTCTCGACGAGGACCGGCAGGTACACGACGACGCGATCGCCCGGACGGATGCCGAGGGCGGTCAGCGCGTTCGCCGCCTGCGACACCCGACGCTGCAGGTCCACGTACGTGACGGCGGTGCGGTCGCCGGGCTCGCCTTCGAAGTAGAGAGCGACCTTCTCACCTCGCCCGGCGGCGACGTGGCGGTCGACGCAGTTCACGGCGACGTTCAGGGTGCCCCCGTCGAACCAGCGGGCGACCGGGACGGCCAGTGTGCCGTCGTCGGAGCGGGCGGGGGGCTGCCAGTCGAGCGCGGTGTGCCAGGGGGTCGTCCAATCCAGGCGCCGCGCGGCACGCTCCCAGAAGGCCAGGGGATCCG
Organism: Microbacterium gawkjiense; assembly: GCF_031932225.1. NCBI lineage: Bacteria > Bacillati > Actinomycetota > Actinomycetes > Micrococcales > Microbacteriaceae > Microbacterium > Microbacterium gawkjiense. Next base: position 381,292 of record NZ_JAUZVV010000002.1, on the reverse strand, counting down.
CGGCAGCCTCCCCGTACGCATCGGCGGTCACGTTGGCCTGCGCGGCGAACGCTGCTGGCGCCGGGTACGTGCGAATCTCGACGAGGCGGAGCTCGTCGTCTGCGGTCGTCGAAGTCATGACCACTTCCGCAAGACACGGCGCTGGAGCAGGGTGACGAGCGCGTTCGAGAGCACCCCGAGGCCCGCCAGGATCACGATCGCCAGGAAGATGCGGTCGACGCGTCCTGTGCTCTGCGAATCGGTGAGCAAGTATCCGAGACCCATCGAGGCGGAGATGAGCTCAGCGGCGACGAGGAACAACCACGCCTGCGCGAGCGCCAGGCGCAGACCCGAGACGAGCGAGGGGACGGTCGCCGGCAGCTGGACGGTGCGGAACAGCTCCCACCCGCGGAGACCGAACGAGCGCGCCATCTCGACGAGGTGCGGATCGACATGGCGGAGGGCGCCCGCGACGGTCGTGAAGACCGGGAAGAACGCGCCGATCGCCACCAGCGTCACCTTCGGCTCCTCGCCGATGCCCATCCACAACAGCAGGAGCGGCACCAACGCCAGCGACGGGATCGCGCGGAAACCCGCGAGGATCGGGCTGAGCAGGACGTCCCCGGAACGGGTCAGCCCGACGACCGCGGCGACGGCGAGGCCCACGACGGACCCGACCGCGAAGCCGAGAACGACGCGCTGCACCGAGATCGCGATGTGGCGCCACAAGGTCCCGTCTTGGGCGAGCCCCACCGCCCCGTTCAGGACGTCGACCGGCGCGGGCAGGCGATAGGTCGGGATCACCCCGAACGCCGTCACCGCCTGCCACACGGCGAGGAGGGCGACGGGGACGACGAGTCCGCCCACGACGCGGACGCTCGTGCGGGACCAGAACGGCCGCACCGCCGCCGCACCCGAGGGCGCCGCGGCGGTGGTGGTCGCCTCTGCGGAGGCCGTCATGATCAGCCCGCGGCCTTCTCGGCGAACGTCGGCTCGATGATCGTGTCGAGCGCCGTGTCCACGGCATCCTGCCCACCGGTCACCGCGTCGGAGTCGACGAGCACCGGAGCGATCTTCTCGAGGACCGCCAGCTGGGCGTCGCCGGGGATGCCGCTGACGTCGAGGTTCGAGCGCTCGGAGATGACGGTGGTCGCGACGGCGGGGTCGATCCCGGCGACCTCGGCGAGGAGCGCCGCGGTCTCGTCGGGGTTCGCCAGAGCCCACTGGCGGGCCTCCTCGTACGCGTCGACGACGACCTGCGCGACGTCGGCGTGGTCGGCGAGGAACTCCTCGGTCGCGTTGAGGAAGCCGTACGAGTTGAAGTCGACGTTCCGGTAGATCAGCTTGTCGCCCGACTCGACCTCGGCGGCCGCCATGATCGGGTCGAGACCGGCCCACGCGTCGACCGACCCGCCGTCGAGGGCCGAGCGGCCGTCGGCGTGCTGCAGGTTCTGCACCTCGACGTCCGAGACGCCGAGACCGGCCGTCTCGAGCGCCTGCAGCAGGAAGAAGTACGGGTCGGTGCCGCTGGTCGCCGCGACCTTCTTGCCCTTCAGGTCGGCGACCGAGGTGATGTCGCTGTCAGGGCCGACGACGATCGCCGACCACTCGGGCTGCGAGTAGACATCGATGACCTTGATCGGCGAGCCGTTGGCGCGGGCCAGCAGCGCGGCGGAGCCGGCCGTGGATCCGACGTCGAGCGAACCGGCGCGCAGCAGCTCGTTGGCCTTGTTCGACCCGGCGGACTGCGTCCACTCGACGTCGACGTCGTCGCCGAGCGCCTTCTCGATGAGGCCCTGGTCCTTCACGACGAGGCTCAGCGGGTTGTAGGTCGCGAAGTCGATCGACAGCGTGTCGGTGGACCACTCCCCCGTGCTCTCGGAGGTGGAGGCGGCGTTCTCGCCGGCGAGGCACCCCGTGGCCATGAGCATCACCGCTCCCGCCACGACGATCGTGGGGGCGGTGCGGCGGATGACGGTGCTCATCGGGTCTCCTGAGGGGTCGAGCGGTGGGTGTCGACGCCGAGTCCGTCGAGGAGCTCGGCGCGGAGGTCCGTGAAGCCGCGATCGGCGCGGTCACGGGGGCGGATGCCGGGAACCTCGATCACGCGTGCGATCGAGGATTCCCGGGATCCGGCGTCGATCGCACGCAGCTGCAGCACGCGGTCGGCGAGGTAGAGGGCTTCCTCGACGTCGTGCGTCACGAGGACGACGGTCGTCGGTTCGGCGGAGTGGATGTCGAGGAGGAGGTCCTGCATCCGCAGCCGCGTGAGCGCGTCGAGGGCGCCGAACGGCTCGTCGAGCAGCAGCACCTCGGGTCCGCGGGCGAGGGCGCGCGCGAGGGATGCGCGCTGCGCCATCCCCCCGGAGACCTCACTCGGGCGACGCGTCGCGGCGGAGGTCAGCCCCACGAGGTCGAGCAGCTCGGCGACGCGGGCTCTCGTCGCGGCGCGCGCGGTGCCGCGCGGCATCCCGAGTTCGACGTTCTCGGCGATGCTGCGCCACGGCAGCAGGCGCGGCTCCTGGAAGGCGACGGCGGTGCGCTCGTCGGTGTCGCGGAGCGGCGTGCCGTCGACGGTCACCGACCCCGCGGTCGGGGTGTCGAGGCCTGCCAGCAGACGCAGGAGCGTGGACTTGCCGCACCCGGACGGACCGACGACGGCGACGATCTCCCCGGGGTCGATCGTCAGGTCGACGCCGCGGAGCACCGGGACCGCGCCGTTCGCGCCGGCGAAGGTGCGTTCCACACCCGCGAGCGACACCGCCCCGGGTGCCGCGGCGGGACTCGACGCAGGCGCGGTGGCGGTCAGGACGGTGGACATGCGTCCAGCTTTCCGGACCGCCGCCGTCCCGCCTCATCGGCTGTAACGGTCTGAAACGAATCGTTCCCAGCGGGCGTCAGCGGGCGAGGTCCGCCACTTCGGCGGCAGCCCGGGCGACGTCGTCGTTCACGACGCGGTAGTCGAACTCGCCCTGCGAGGCCAGCTCGACCCGGGCGGTCTTCAGACGGCGTGCGCGCTCCTCCTCGCCCTCGGTGCCCCGCCCCACGAGGCGGTTCACGAGCTCGTCCCAGCTCGGCGGCAGAAGGAAGACGAGCGTCGCGTCCGGCGCGGCGGCCCGCACCTGGCGCGCGCCCTGCAGGTCGATCTCGAGGAGGACCGTGCGGCCCTCCGCGAGGGCGGCGTCGATGGGACGGCGCGGCGTGCCGTACCGGTAGGCATTGTGGACCGTCGCGTGCTCGAGAAGCTCGCCGGCTGCGACCATCCGGTCGAACTCGGCGTCGTCGACGAAGAAGTAGTGCTCGCCCTCGACCTCTCCCGGCCGGGGCGGCCGCGTCGTGGCCGAGACCGACAGCAGGATCTCGGGGTGGTGCTCCTTGATGTGCGCGGCGACGGTGCCCTTACCGACCGCGGTGGGACCCGCCAGGACGATCAGCCGGCTGCGCTCGGCGCGCGCGCGGGGCTCGGGCAGGCGACGATCGAGGTACTCCTGCAGCACCTGACGCTGACGGATGCCGAGACCGCCGATCTTCTTCACCGGTGCGATCTGCAGGTCGGCGAGGATGCGGTCGCGCTTGCCCTCGCCGATGGCGGGGATCGCGGTCAGGAATTCGGTCACGCGCATGGCGGCCGCCGCGGACTGGGGCTCGGCCCACGCGCGTCGCAGGAGGTCCTGCGGGCTGATGACGCGCGTCGAGACGTCGCGCTTGAGCGCGGCACGCTCGCGGCGTGCCGCGACGGCGCGTCGCGATGCGGCGGCGCGGTCGACCTCGGGAGGGGTGCGGGAGTCAGGCATGTCGTGCGTCCTGGAGTTCGGAGTTGTGGGTGTCGATGGCCGCGCCGATCCCGTCGGGACCCGCACCGAGGATGCTGCGGCTCGCGCTGGCGAGCACCTGCGGTGCGAGCGGACCGAACCGCTCGGTGAGGTCGCGCAGGCGGGCACCCTGCGCGCCGAATCCCGGGGCCAGGATCGATGCGCGGTGCAGCGAGGCATCCGACAGTCCGAGGTCGGCGCGTTCCACTGTAGCCCCGACGACGAACCCCACCGGTCCGAACCGGTCGTCCCCGACGACGGCCGAGGCGTTGGCGGCTCCGGCACGCTGGGCGACCCAGTCGGCCACCGTCTGGCCGCGCTCCGCGTCGACGGCCGTGACCTCGGCCGATTGGAGGCCCGCGGCCTCGGGGTTGCTCGTCGCGGCGAGGACGTACACGCCCTTGCCCGCACGCACGGCGGTCGCGATCGTCCCGCGCAGCGAGTCCGGGCCGAGGTACGGGCTGACCGTCACGGCATCCGATTCCAACGGGGACCCGGCCGCCAGCCACGCCTCGGCGTAGCCGTCCATCGTCGTGCCGATGTCGCCGCGCTTGGCGTCGGCGATCACGACGAGCCCCGCCGCCCGCGCGGTTCCGATGACCTCTTCGAGCGCGGCATAGCCCGCGGAGCCGTAGCGCTCGAAGAACGCCACCTGCGGCTTGACGACGCCGACGCGGGTGCGCGCGGCATCCACCACCCGCAGGCCGAACTCGCGGACACCCGCAGCGGATGCCGGGAGCCCCCACGCGTCCAGGAGGGACGCGTGGGGGTCGATCCCGACGCACAGCGGGCCGCGGGCGTCGACCGCCGCGGCCAGCCGTGAACCGAATGAGGTCACACCGCCGCCTTCCGGTCGGCGGCGTACTCCTGCAGGCTCCGGACCGCGAAGCCCTCGCGGAGGACCGGCATCGCGGACACCGCGGCGCCGAGGACGGCCATCGTCGTGAACAGCGCCTTGTCGGCGGCCACGGCGGCGGCGCGGATCTCGTACCCGTCGGCGCGGGCGATGCCGCCCGAGGGCGTGTTCACGACGATGTCGATCTCGCCCGCGTTGATGAGGTCGACGACGTTCGACTCACCGGAGTCCTGCGTCTCGGAGTACTTCGAGACGACCTCCACCCGGATGCCGTTGCGGGCCAGGATCTCGGCCGTGCCCTCGGTGGCGATGAGCGTGTAGCCGAGCTCCTGCAACCGGTGGGCGGGCAGGATGACGGCGCGCTTGTCGTCGTCGGCGACCGACAGGAACACGGTGCCCGAGGTCGGCATCCCGCCGTACGCGGCCGCCTGGCTCTTCGCGAACGCCGTCGGGAAGTCCCGGTCGATGCCCATGACCTCGCCGGTCGAGCGCATCTCGGGGCCGAGCACGGAGTCGACCGTGCGCCCGTCGGCGGTGCGGAACCGCTTGAAGGGCAGCACGGCCTCCTTCACGGCGACGGGGGCGTCGAGCGGAACGCGCGAGCCGTCCTGCTCGGGCAGGAGGCCTTCGGCGATGAGCTCGGCGATCGACGCGCCCGCCATGATGCGGCTGGCGGCCTTGGCCATCGGGATGCCGAGGGCCTTGGACACGAACGGCACGGTGCGCGATGCGCGCGGGTTGGCCTCGATGACGTAAAGGACGCCGGCCGAGACCGCGAACTGCACGTTCAGCAGGCCCCGTACCCCGACGCCCTCGGCGATGGCGTGGGTCGCGGTGCGCACGCGGTCGATCTCGCCGCGTCCGAGCGACATCGGCGGCAGGGTGCACGACGAGTCGCCGGAATGGATGCCGGCCTCCTCGAGGTGCTCCATGACGCCGCCGATGTAGAGCTGCTCGCCGTCGAAGAGCGCGTCGACGTCGATCTCCACGGCGTCGTCGAGGAAGCGGTCCACGAGCAGCGGCGCGTCCTCGCGGATGATCGCCTGGTCGGCGATGCGGACGAAGTAGTCGCGCAGGCTCTCGGTGTCGTAGACGATCTCCATGCCGCGTCCGCCGAGCACGAAGCTCGGGCGCACCAGGACGGGGTACCCGATCTCCTCGGCGATCGCGATGGCGCCCGCCTCGTCGGTGGCCGTGCCGTGGCGCGGCGCCATGAGTCCCGCCCGGTCGAGCAGCTGCGAGAACTGCTCGCGCTCCTCGGCGATGTCGATCGCGGCGGGCTTCGTGCCGAGGATCGTGTAGCCGGCGGCCTCGATCCCCTTCGCGAGTCCGAGCGGGGTCTGACCGCCGAGCTGGCAGACGACGCCGACGATCTCGCCTGACTGCGCCTCGGCGTGCAGGACCTCGAGGACGTCCTCGAGCGTGAGCGGCTCGAAGTAGAGCCGGTCGCTCGTGTCGTAGTCGGTCGAGACCGTCTCGGGGTTGCAGTTGACCATGATGGTCTCGAATCCGGCATCCGACAGCGCGAAGGACGCGTGGACGCACGAGTAGTCGAACTCGACGCCCTGGCCGATGCGGTTCGGGCCCGAGCCGATGATGACGACCTTGCGGCCCTCGCTCGGCGTGACCTCGGTCTCGCGGTCGTACGAGGAGTAGTGGTACGGCGTGAGTGCGGGGAACTCGCCCGCGCACGTGTCGACGGTCTTGTAGACCGGGCGCAGTCCGACGCCGTGACGGATGCCGCGCACCTCCGCTTCGCCGAGGCCGCGGATCTCCGCGATCTGGGCGTCGCTGAAGCCGTGGTCCTTCGCGAGGCGCAGGACGTCCTCGGTCAGCTCGTCGGCCTCGCGGATGTACTCGGCCACCTCGTTGATGAGGATCATCTGGTCGAGGAACCACGGGTCGATCGCCGTCGCCTCGAACGCCTGCTCGAGCGTCGCGCCCTTGCGCAGCGCCTGCTGCAGCACGACGATCCGGCCGTCGGTCGGGGTCTTCGCGATCTCGAGGAGCTCCTCCACCGAGCGCTCCTCGGCGCCCCAGTGGAAGCTCGAGCCGCGCTTCTCGAGGGAGCGCAGCGCCTTCTGCAGGGCGGTCGTGTAGTTGCGGCCGATCGCCATCGCTTCGCCGACCGACTTCATGGTGGTCGTCAGCGTCGTGTCGGCGGCGGGGAACTTCTCGAAGTTGAAGCGGGGCACCTTGACGACGACGTAGTCGAGCGTCGGCTCGAAGCTCGCCGGCGTCGCCTTCGTGATGTCGTTGGGCACCTCGTCGAGGCGGTAGCCGATCGCGAGCTTCGCGGCGAGCTTGGCGATAGGGAAGCCGGTCGCCTTCGAGGCGAGGGCCGACGAGCGCGAGACCCGCGGGTTCATCTCGATGACGATGATGCGGCCGGTCTGCGGGTCGACGGCGAACTGAATGTTGCAGCCGCCGGTGTCGACGCCGACGGCGCGGATGATGTCGATGCCGATGTCGCGGAGCTTCTGGTACTCGCGGTCGGTCAGCGTCAGCGCCGGCGCCACGGTGATCGAGTCGCCCGTGTGCACGCCGACCGGGTCGACGTTCTCGATCGAGCACACGACGACCGTGTTGTCGGCGGTGTCGCGCATGAGCTCGAGCTCGTACTCCTTCCAGCCGAGGATCGACTCTTCCAGGAGCACCTCGGTCGTGGGAGAGTCGCGCAGGCCCGCGCCGCCGATGCGGCGGAGGTCCTCCTCGTCGTACGCGAAGCCGGAGCCCAGCCCGCCCATCGTGAAGGAGGGGCGGACCACGAGCGGGTAGCCCAGCTCGGCGGCGCCGGCGAGCAGGTCGTCCATCGTGTGCGCGATGACGCTGCGGGCGACATCGGCGCCGGACTCGAGGACGAGCTCCTTGAAGACCTGACGGTCCTCGCCCTTGCGGATCGCGTCGACCTTCGCGCCGATGAGCTCGACACCGTACTTCTCGAGGATGCCGCGGTCGTGCAGCGCCATCGCGGCGTTGAGCGCCGTCTGGCCGCCGAGGGTCGGCAGGATCGCGTCAGGCTTCTCCTTGGCGATGATCGTCTCGATGACCTCGGGGGTGATCGGCTCGACGTAGGTGGCGTCGGCGAAGTCGGGGTCGGTCATGATCGTCGCGGGGTTCGAGTTGACGAGGATGACGCGCACGCCCTCCTCGCGGAGGACCCGGCACGCCTGGGTGCCGGAGTAGTCGAACTCGCAGGCCTGACCGATGACGATCGGGCCCGATCCGATGACGAGGACGCTGTTGATGTCGTCGCGCTTAGGCATTCTGGGTCGTCTCCTGAGTGGCGATCACGAGGTCGCGGAAGCGGTCGAAGAGGTAGTTGGCGTCGTGCGGGCCGGCGGCGGCCTCGGGGTGGTACTGCACGCTGAACGCCGGGAGGTCGAGGGCGCGCAGGCCCTCCACCACGTTGTCGTTGAGACCGACGTGGCTCACCTCGACGCGGCCGTAGCCGTTCGGGCTGTCGATGACGCCCTCGATGGGCGCGTCGACGGCGAACCCGTGGTTGTGCGCCGTGATCTCGACGCGACCGGTCGTCTTGTCGAGGACGGGCTGGTTGATGCCGCGGTGCCCGAAGGGCAGCTTGTACGTGCCGAACCCGAGAGCGCGGCCGAACAGCTGGTTGCCGAAGCAGATGCCGAAGAAGGGCAGGCGCGCATCCAGCACCTCGCGCAGCAGCGCGACGTGACGGTCGGATGCCGCGGGGTCGCCGGGGCCGTTCGAGTAGAAGACCGCCACCGGGTCGATCGCCTGGATGTCGGCGAACGTGATCGACTGCGGCAGGATGTGCACCTCGAACCCGCGGGCGGCGAGGTTGTTCACGGTGGCCTGCTTGACGCCGAGGTCGAGGATCGCGAGGTTGCCGATCTTCTCGCCCACCGCCGGGGTCACCTCGGCGGCGGCGACCGAGACGTCGGCGGACAGGTTCTGCCCACTCATCTCGGGCGCCTCGCGCACGATGCGCAGCTGCTCGTCGTCGGTGAGGGATGCGGCATCCCCCGAGAAGACGCCGCCGCGCATGGAGCCGGCCGAACGGAGCACACGCGTCACCGCGCGGGTGTCGACGCCGCTGATCCCGACGATGCCGTCGCGGACGAGGGCGTCTTCGAGCGAGTGGTCGGCGCGCCAGTTCGAGACGATGCGCGACGGGTCGCGGAGGACGTAGCCCGACACCCAGATGCGGCGCGACTCGTGGTCCTCGCCGTTCATGCCGGTGTTGCCGATGTGGGGCGCGGTCTGCAGGACGATCTGACCCGCGTAGGACGGGTCGGTGATGGTCTCCTGGTAACCGGTCATCGCGGTGGCGAAGACGACCTCGCCAAGGGTGGTGCCGCGCGCGCCGTAGGCGTGACCGGGGTGGCGGGAACCGTCTTCGAGGACGAGGACGGCGGGTTCGGGAGCCTGGAATCTCTGAATGCTCATGCGTCGCTTCCGGGAGTCTGCTGGGGGGAGGTGGGAGTGGGGGTGGCGGGGAGGATCCCGGCGATCGCGTCGGCGAGCGAGCGGGCCGAGGTGTCCTGCGGGCGGAGGTAGCTGTCGACGAGGGTGCCCTCGGGCGTCGTCCACGCGACCCGGACGAGCCCGTCGCGCTCGACGACCCGGTCGATGGCGACGGTGGCCTGTCCCGCGTCGACGAGGCGGTCCGCCGCGAGGAAGACCCGCGGCTGGCCGGTCAGATCGAGCGCGACGCCGCGGTCGGTGACGGTGACGTCGACGCGCGAGCGGAAGGCGAGCCCGCGGATCGCGAGCCGCTCGAGCGGCTCGTCGTGGCGCGTCGTCGCGACGTACAGTCCCTCGGACCGCAGTCGGGTCGTGGCGCCGGCCGGTGCCTCGCCGACGGGAGCGGTCAGACCCGCATCCCGCCGGGATCGTCGTCGCCAGGCGAGGAGGCCCGCGAGGATCAGCAGTGCCGCGACCGCCGCCATGACGAGGCCGGCGGCCTCGCGGCTCACGGGGCGACCTCGTCGACGACGACGCCGTCCGCCACGGTCTGTCGCCCGCGGAAGAACGTCGCGCGCACCTCGCCCGGCAGCTCGCGCCCGAGGTAGGGCGAGTTGACGCTCCGGCCGCGCAGGTCGTCGGTGCCGAACACGCGGACCGGGTTCGCGTCGTAGAGGGTGAGGGATGCCGGGGCGCCGACCGCGAGCGGCGTGCCGGCGTCGGCGAGGCGGCCGATGCGGGCCGGAGCGGTCGACATGACGCGCGCCACGTCGGCCCACTCCAGCAGACCGGTCTCGATCATCGCGGCGTGGACGACGCGGAGCGCCGATTCGAGCCCCACCATGCCGTTCGCCGCCGCCTGCCACTCGCACGTCTTCGCCTCGGCGGGGTGCGGCGCGTGGTCGGTCGCGACGATGTCGATCGTGCCGTCGGCGAGACCCTCGCGAACTGCCATCACGTCCTCGTCGCGCCGCAGCGGCGGGTTCACCTTGAACCGCGGGTCGTACCCGCGGACGAGCTCCTCGGTGAGCAGCAGGTGGTGGGGCGTGACCTCGGCGGTCACGTGGATGCCGCGCTTCTTGGCCCACCGGATGAGGTCGACCGATCCCGCAGTGGAGAGGTGGCACACGTGCACGCGCGATCCGACGTGCTCAGCCAGCAGCACGTCGCGGGCGATGATCGACTCCTCGGCGACCGCCGGCCAGCCGGTGAGCCCGAGCTCCGCCGAGACGGTGCCCTCGTTCATCTGCGCGCCCTCGGTGAGCCGCGGGTCCTGCGCGTGCTGCGCGACGACGCCGTCGAAGGACTTCACGTACTCCAGCGCGCGCCGCATGATGAGCGGGTCGAACACGCAGAAGCCGTCGTCGCTGAAGACGCGAACGCGGGCCCGCGACGACGCCATGGCGCCGAGCTCGGCGAGCCGCTCCCCCTTCTGTCCGACCGTGACGGCGCCGATCGGCTGCACGTGGACGTAACCCGCGGCCTCGCCGAGGGCGAGCTCCTGCTCGACGACTCCGGCGGTGTCGGCGACCGGCGACGTGTTCGGCATGGCGAAGACGGTCGTGTAGCCGCCCGCGGCAGCCGCCCGCGACCCGGTCAGGATCGTCTCGGACGCTTCGTAACCGGGCTCGCGGAGGTGGGTGTGCAGGTCGACGAGTCCCGGCAGCGCGATCAGGCCGTCGGCATCCACCGTCCGCGCCCCGGCGGCGCTGAGTCCGGAACCCAGCTCGGCGATGACACCGTCCCGGATCAGGATGTCGGCGGCGATGCCGCCGTCGATCCGCGCTCCGCGGATGAGGGTGGTCTCGGTCATCGGGCCTCCTCCTGTGCGTCGTGGGTGGGTCGCTCCCCCGCCAGGAGCAGGTAGAGCGCCGCCATGCGCACCGACACCCCGTTCGCGACCTGTTCGAGAACGGTCGAGCGTGGCGAATCGGCGGCGTCGGCGGAGATCTCCAGACCCCGGTTCATGGGCCCGGGATGCAGGACAATGCTATCGGTCGGCAGGGCGGCCATCCGCGCGGCATCCAATCCCCAGCGCCGCGAATACTCCCGCTCAGTCGGGAAATAGGCGGCGTTCATCCGCTCGAGCTGGATGCGGAGCATCATGACCGCGTCGGGGGCGTCGGCGATGGCCTGATCGAGGTCGTAGAGGACGGTGACCGGCCACGCCGTCACGTCCTGCGGGACGAGGGTCGGCGGCGCGACGAGGGTGACGCGCGCCCCGAGGGTCGTGAGCAGCCAGACGTTCGACCGGGCGACGCGTGAGTGCAGGATGTCGCCGACGATCGCGACGTGCAGGCCCGACAGGTCGCGACCCCGACTGTCGTCGCCGAAGAAGCGCTTGCGGATCGTGAAGGCGTCGAGCAGCGCCTGCGTCGGGTGCTCGTGGGTCCCGTCACCCGCGTTCAGGACGCCGGCGGAGATCCATCCGCTCGTCGCGAGCGTGTGGGGGGCACCGGAGGCGCCGTGGCGGATGACGACGGCGTCGGCCCCCATCGCCTGCAGGGTCTGGGCCGTGTCCTGGAGTGACTCGCCCTTGGAGACGGACGACCCCTTCGCCGAGAAGTTGATGACGTCGGCGGAGAGTCGCTTGGCCGCCGCCTCGAAGGAGATGCGGGTGCGGGTCGAGTCCTCGAAGAAGAGGTTCACGACCGTCTTGCCGCGGAGCGTCGGGAGCTTCTTGATCTCGCGCGACTGCGTGTCGCGCATGTCCTCGGCGACGTCCAGGATGCGGAGGGCGTCGGCGCGGCCGAGCGTGCGGGTGTCGAGCAGGTGCCTCATGACGCGATCGTCACCTCCTCGGCGCCGTCGACGTCGGCGAGGCGGACGTTGACGCGCTCGTCGCGCGAGCTCGGCAGGTTCTTGCCCACGAAGTCGGGCCGGATCGGCAGTTCGCGATGACCGCGGTCGACGAGGATCGCGAGCCGCACGGCGGCGGGACGGCCGATGTCCTGCAGCGCGTCGAGCGCCGCGCGGATGGACCGCCCCGAGAAGAGCACGTCGTCGACGAGGACGACGGTCTTGGCGTCGATCCCGCCGGCGGGGATCTCCGTCGGGCGCGGGGTGCGGGTCGGGTTGCGGTGCAGATCGTCGCGGTACATGGTCACGTCGAGCGCGCCGACCGGGACGGTGGCCCCGGTGAACGAGGCGATGAGTGACGCGATCCGCTCGGCGAGGGTGACGCCGCGGGTGGGGATCCCGAGGAGCACGAGCCCGTCGGGGCCCTTGTTCGACTCGAGGATCTCGTGAGAGATGCGCGTGAGTGCGCGGGCGATGTCGCTGTCGTGCAAGACGATGCGCGAAGTCATCCGCCGCTCCCTTCTCCGCCTCACAGGACGGTGTTAAAGGTTGCTTGTGTGCGACCAGTCTAGCGGGGTGCGCCCGCTCGGCATGCCAGGATGACTCCGGGGGAAGACATGGCACCTGTACGCACGACCATCGTGGTGACCGGGACGGTCCTCGTCGTCCTGTACGCGCAGCTGATGTACGTCGTCACCCAGATCCTCACACCGCTGTCGACCGTGCCGGGGCGGACGCTCGGCCAGATCGCCGTCGCCGCCGAGGCGGGCGGTGAGCCCGTCTTCACGCCCCTCGCCGTCGCCCTCCCGCTCGTCGGGGTCGCGCTGGCGGCAGCCGTCCTCGTCGCCGCGATCATGTTCCCCGTGTTCCGGACGGAGTGGGTCGCGCTCGCGTACCTCGCGCTGCTCGTCTGCGGTCTGCCCGCCTACCTCGGCGTGGCCTTCGGCGTCGGGATGTCCCTCGGCGACCTCGGCGACGTGCTGCCCATCGGCGGCTCGGACTCGGAGGTCTGGCTCGTCCTCGCGAGCACGAGCTTCGTCGCCTGCTTCCTCGCCCTCGGCGTCGGGGCGGGGATCCTCGTGCACCGCGCCGGGCGCGGCGTCGGGAAGCTCGCCGCTTTCCGCCCCGCGCGCTGAGATCTGCGTTCGCGCGGAGGGATGGCGGCCCGGTCGTCCGCTGGAAGGCCGATCTCCGCTCGGGGGCCGGTCCCTGGGTCCCTCCACACCCGCTGCGGACGGATCACTCGCCCACAACGGCACCCGCGCGCATGATCGGATGCGGCGATAGGGGCACGCTCGACGGATGGATATCCGCGAATGGGTGCGGCACCGCGGCGGCGTGGTGCGGACCTCGGATCTTCGGGATGCCGGGTTCTCCCGACATCGGATCGGCACGGCGGGCCTGGAACGACCGCGCCGCGGCTGGGTCGCCGAGCAGGGAGCCGATCCGCTCCTGTACAGCGCGGCACGCGCGGGCGTGGTCCTGACGTGCGTCACGCAGGCGCGGCGGCTCGGTCTCTGGACGCTGGACGACTCCTCACGGCCGCACGTGGGCGCGCCACCGGCATCCGGTGCCGTTGCTGCTCGCGGCGCGCGCGTCCACTGGAGCGCGCCGCTGATCGCACGCGTGCCGGGCGCGCTGGAGGACCCCATCGAGAACGTCCTCGCGATCGTCGCGGAGTGCCGGCCGTTCGAACAGGCGCTCGCCGTGTGGGACTCCGCGATGCGGCAGGGACTGGTGTCCGCGGCGGTCATGCGACGCTACGCCCTGCGTCCGGCCGCGCGGCGCGTGCTCGAGGATGCCTGTGCTCACCTCGATTCCGGCCTCGAGACCTTCGTCTCGGTCCGGCTCCGCTGGATTCCGGCCACCGTCCACCCCCAGGTGTACTTGCACGGTCACCGGGTCGACTTCCTCATCGGGGCCAGGCTCGTGCTGCAGATCGACGGAGGCCATCACGTCGGAGCACAACGCGATGCCGACAACGCGCACGACACCCTCCTCGCCCTGCACGGCTACACCGTGATCCGTGTCGGATACACCGACGTCGTGGACCGGTGGCCCGACGTCCAGGATCGGATCCTCCGGGCGCTGGCGCAGGGCCTCCACCTCGCATGACGGAGCTTCCGTCCGGCGGAGATCTGCGTTCCCGCGGACGGATGCCACCGCAAACGTCCTCGCGAAGGCGGATCTCCGCTCGAGCGCAGCGACGGCGCCCGCCGGCGGCCGGGGGGTCAGCTCCGCGCGATGCGGGCGAGCACGCCGTGCACGAACGAGCCGGAGTCGTCGGTCGAGAACTCCTTCGCGAGCTCGACGGCCTCGTCGATCGCGACGGCCGTGGGCACGTCGTCGTTGTGGAGGATCTCCCACACGCCGATGCGGAGGATCGCGCGGTCGACCGCCGGCATCCGCTCGAGCTTCCAATCGCGGGCGTGGGTGACGATCTGCTCGTCGATCTCGCTCTGCGTGTCGATGACGCCGTCGACGATCTCGCGGGCGTACAGCCACGACGCCTCACGCGCAGGCTCGCTGGCCGCGCGCTTCGCTTCGGCGGCGAGGGTGACGGCGAGGTCGTCGCCGCGGATGTCGGCCTGGTACAGGATGTCGAGGGCGCGCTTGCGCGCCTTGCTCCGTGCGCTCATCGACGGGTCAGCTCACGCGGCCGAGGTAGTCCCCGGTGCGCGTGTCGACCTTGACCTTCGTGCCCTGCTCGACGAACAGCGGGACCTGGATCTCGTGCCCGGTTTCGAGGGTCGCGGGCTTCGTGCCGGCCGACGAGCGGTCGCCCTGCAGGCCCGGCTCGGTGTAGGTGATCTCGAGGACGACCGACGCGGGCATCTCGACGTACAGCGGGTTGCCGTTGTTCAGCGCGATCTGGACCTGCTGGTTCTCGAGCAGGTAGTTCGCGGCGTCACCGACGACCGTCGAGGACACGCTCAGCTGGTCGTAGTCCGACACGTCCATGAAGACGTAGCTGTCACCGTCGTTGTACAGGTAGGTGAAGTCGCGCCGGTCGACGTTCTCGATCTCGATCTTCGCGCCGGCGTTGTAGGTGCGGTCGACGACCTTGCCCGAGACGACGTTCTTGAGCTTGGTGCGGACGAAGGCGCCGCCCTTGCCCGGCTTCACGTGCTGGAACTCGACGACGTTCCAGAGCTGTCCGTCGATGGACAGGACGACGCCGTTCTTGATGTCTGCAGTGGATGCCATGAGAGTGCGGTTTTCCGTTCGATGAGTTCGGGGGCCGGAGCGGCCGACGATCGATTCTACGGGATGCCGCGGCATCCGCCCCGGGAACGGGTCAGTCCGCGAGCCGGGCGAGCAACGCGCGGGTCGCCTCGGCGTACCCCGCCACCCCGCGACCGACGACGTGGACCACCGCGACGTCGGCGACGTAGGAGTGGTGGCGGAACGCCTCGCGCGCCATCACGTCGGAGATGTGCACCTCGGCGACGGGCAGGGCGACACCCGCGAGGGCGTCGCGCAGGACGACGGAGGTGTGGGTGAGTCCGCCCGGGTTGATGACGATGCCGGCGCAGTCGGTGCGTGCCGCGTGGATCGCGTCGATCAGCACACCTTCGTGGTTGCTCTGCACGGCACGCACCTCGTAGCCGGACTCCGCCGCGGTCCTTGCGACCAGGGATTCGACGTCGGCGAGCGTCTCGGTGCCGTAGACCTCGGGTTCGCGGATGCCGAGCAGGTTCAGGTTCGGTCCGTTGACGAGCAGGAGGCGGCGGGTCGACACGTCAGCACCCTATCGGGCGGCCCGGTGCATCTGGATCTCGTACCCCGCTGCGGTGTCGACACCGAGCCCCGTCGGCGTGAACCCGAGCCGGCGGTAGGCCGCCTGCGCCCGCGCGTTGTCGGTGTGGACGTCGAGCGTCAGTCCGCTCGCGCCCGCTTCCTCCGCCCACGCCGCGGCCGCCTCCACGAGGGCGTCGAGGATGCCGCGGCCGCGGTGATCGGCGTCGACGAAGACCCCGACGAGGTCGGCCTGGGGCGCGTCGACGGTCCGGCCGAGGGTGTCGGTCGAGCCCGCCGCGCGCAGCAGCACGGTCACCGAGCCCACCCACCGCTCCCCCGCGACGGCGACGAACTGCGCGGCGTCTTCGCCCATCGCGGCATCCGCGGTGCGCTGCTGCCAGAAGTCGTCGGCCTGGGCGAGCGCCTCCTCGGCGGTGGAGAGGAAGGCGATCGATGCCACCGGGTCCCGCAGCGCCCTCAGACGCAGATCCCGGACCTGCCGCCACTCCTGCAGGCGCACCCGCCGGACGACGGCATCCGTCACCCCGCGACCTCCTGGTACGCCGCGAACAGGATCGACTCGTCGGGCGCCTGCATGACCGTCGGCTTGCCGATCGCGTCGAGGACGATGAAGCGCAGCATCCCGCCGCGGGCTTTCTTGTCGCGCTGCATGACGCCGAGCAGGTGCTGCCACCCGTCCATGCGGTAGCTCACGGGGAGCCCGAGCAGATCGAAGATGCGGCGGTGCCGGGCGACGTCCTCGTCGGAGAGGCGGCCGGCGAGGCGCGAGAGCTCCGCGGCGTACATCATGCCGATCGAGATGGCGGCGCCGTGGCGCCAGCGGTAGCGTTCGGCGTGCTCGATGGCGTGTCCGAGCGTGTGGCCGTAGTTGAGGATCTCGCGCAGGCCCGCCTCGCGGAAGTCCTCGCTCACGACGCGCGCTTTCATCTCGATGGCGAGCTCGATGCAGCGGCGGAACTCCGCCGTCGTCGGGTCGACGGCGGCCTCGGGGTCGCGCTCGACGATGTCGAGGATCTCGGGGAACCAGATGAAGCCCGCCTTGACCACCTCCGCGAAGCCCGCCACGGTCTCGTTGCGGGGCAGGGTGTCGAGCACGTCGAGGTCGCAGATCACCGACCTCGGCGCCCAGAAGGCGCCGACGAGGTTCTTCCCCTCTGCCGTGTTGACCCCGGTCTTGCCCCCGACGGCGGCGTCCACCATGCCGAGGACGGTGGTCGGGATCTGCACGATCTGCACGCCGCGCAGCCAGGATGCCGCGACGAACCCGGCGAGATCGGTGACCGCGCCGCCGCCGAAGCCGATGACCGCGTCCGAGCGGGTGAAGTCGGCCTGGCCCATGACCTGCCAGCAGAAGGCGGCCACCTCGATGCGCTTGCCGTCCTCGGCGTCGGGCACCTCGGCGGTCAGGACCTCGAGGGTGCCGTCGGCGAGGAGCGTCTCGCGCAGGTCGGCGGCCTTCGCGCCGAGCCGCGGCGTGTGCACGACGAGCACCTTCTTCACCGTGGGCGCGAGGTGCTCGCGGACACCGGCGAGGAGCCCGCGTCCGACGTGGATGTCGTACGCCGTCGCTCCCGTGACGCTGATGGTGGTGTGGCTCATTCGTGTGCTCCGGAAGGGTCGGCGGAGGGGGCTGCCCACTCCGCGATGGCGGTCACGATGTTCTCGAGCGGGCCGGACGAGGTGTCGAAGGTCGCATCGGCGACCGCCTCGTAGACGGGACGCCGCTCGGCGTAGATGCGCTCCCAGCGGGCGATCGGGGTCTCGTCGCCCGCGGTGAGCAGGGGCCGGGTCGCCGCCTCGCCGAGCCGACGCGCGACGACGCGCGGGGCGACCGTCAGGAGGGCGACCCGGTGCGCCTGCAGCCGCTGCCGGGTGGTCTCGTCGAGCACCGCGCCCCCGCCGAGCGACACGACGCCCCCGGTCTCGAGTGCCGCCGCGACGGCGTCGCGCTCGAGCACGCGGAAGTGACTCTCGCCGTGCGTCGCGAAGATCTCGGCGATCGGACCGTGCTGACGGACGATGGCGGCGTCGGTGTCGGTGAAGCTGCGGCCTAATCGCTTCGCGACGCGCTTGCCGACGCTCGTCTTGCCGGCCCCCATGGGGCCGATGAGGACGATCGCCTGGCGCTCAGGCGAGGTCATGCGCGAGCAGCGCCGCCTCTGACGCAGGGGTCGTCTTCAGCGTCTCGGGGATCGCCGCGAGGTAGGTCTCGAGGTTCCGCCTCGTCTCGCGCACGCTGTCGCCGCCGAACTTCTCGAGGACGACGTCGGCCAGGACGATCGCGACCATCGCCTCGGCGACGACGCCGGCCGCGGGGACCGCGCAGACGTCCGAGCGCTGGTGGTGCGCGGCTGCGGTGTCGCCGGTGGCGACGTCGACGGTGCGCAGCGCGTGCGGGATCGTCGCGATCGGCTTCATGCCCGCGCGGACTCGCAGGACGGTACCCGTCGACATGCCGCCTTCGGTGCCGCCGGCGCGGTCGGACGCGCGGGTGATGCCGTCCGCCGTTGCGAAGAGCTCGTCGTGGGCCGCGGATCCGCGGCGGCGCGTGGTCTCGAACCCGTCGCCGACCTCGACGCCCTTGATCGCCTGGATGCTCATCAGCGCCTGGGCGAGCTTGCCGTCGAGGCGACGGTCCCAGTGGACGTGGGAGCCGAGTCCCGGGGGCAGTCCGTAGGCGAGCACCTCGACGATGCCGCCGAGGGTGTCGCCGTCCTTCTTGGCGGCATCCACCTCTGCGACCATGCGCTCGGAGGTCTGCGGGTCGAAGCAGCGCAGCGGATCGGCGTCGAGCGTCGCGACGTCGTCCGGACCGGGGAGCGCGGAGCCCTCGGGCACCTGCACGGGACCGATCGACAGGGTGTGGCTGACGAGGCGGATACCGAGCTCCGACAGGAATCCGCGGGCGATCGCGCCGAGCGCGACGCGCGCCGCGGTCTCGCGGGCGCTGGCGCGCTCGAGGATCGGGCGGGCCTCGTCGAAGTCGTACTTCTGCATGCCGACGAGGTCGGCGTGGCCGGGACGGGGGCGCGTCAGAGCGGCGCCGCGCCCGCGCGAGCGCTCGGTCATCTCGACCGGCTCGGGGTTCATGACCTCGACCCACTTCGGCCACTCGGTGTTGCCGATGCGCAGGGCGATCGGGCTGCCCAGCGAGAGGCCGTGCCGCACGCCTCCGGAGAGGTTCAGCTCGTCCTCCTCGAACTTCATCCGCGACCCGCGTCCGTAGCCGAGCTTGCGGCGGGCGAGGTCGGCGCGGATCGCGTCGAGCGAGACGGGCACGCCGGAGGGCAGACCCTCCATGATGGCGACGAGTTCGGGGCCGTGGGATTCGCCGGCGGTGAGCACGCGGAGCATTGCCCTAGTCTCCCACGAGCGCGCGGCGCATGACGGCCACCACCTCGTCCTCGCGCGGCAGCGGCTGCTCGACACCCCCCGAGGCGAACGCGCGGATCTGCAGCACGGCCTGATGCAGCAGCATCCCCGCCCCGCCCTGCGCGGGCGCGCCGATGCGGTCCCACGCCCGCGACAGGTCCGTCGGCCAGTGGCCGTAGACGACGTCGAGGAGTGCGCCGCCGGCGGCGGCGAGACGATCCGCGACGGACGAGTCCACCGAGACGCCGCCGGGGAGCGTCGCGATCGTGACGTCCACGGACGGGTGAGTCGCCGAGTCGAGCGGCACCGCATCGACGCGGAGCCGGAGCCGCTCCCCCAGGTCCTGCAGCGAGGCGGCCGCGGCGGGACGGCGTGCCGCGATCCACACCTGCCGCACGCCAATCTCCGACAGCGCGACGAGCGCAGCGGATGCTGTCGCCCCCGCACCGACGATGCGTGCCCGGTGGGCGGCCACGACACCGGCCTCCGCCAACGCGGCGACGATGCCCCCGGCATCCGTGTTGAAGGCATGCCACCCGGAGCCGGAGCGGACGAGCGTGTTCGCCGCGCCGGTCAGTGTCGCCCGGGCGTCGTGCTGCGCAGCGGCGGCGTAGGCGACGTGCTTGAGGGGCATCGTGAGCGAGAGTCCGCGGTGCGCGGGGCCGAGCGAGGCGAGCTCATCGGCGAAGGAGGCCTCATCGACCCGCCGCCGACCGTAGGTCCAGTCCCACCCCAGCAGCGCGTAGGCCGCCGTGTGCATGGCCGGCGACAGGCTGTGCCCGATCGGATCGCCCCAGACCTCCAGGGCGGTCGTCATCAGGAGCAGCCTCCGTCGGGGTTGTCCCGGCACCACTTCTGGTACTGCGCGACAGCCTTCTCGTGCTCGGCGAAGGTCGCCGAGAACACGGTCTCGCCCGTGTCGAGGTTGACGGTCACGAAGTACTGCCAGGGTCCGTCGGCCGGCTCGAGTGCGGCCTTGATCGCGAGCTCGCCCGGGTTGGCGATGGGGGTCACCGGCAGGCCCGTGTTGACGTAGGTGTTCCACGGGTTGTCGTCCTCGAGCTCCTCGGCCCGCGAGCTCGTGCCGCCCTCGCGGTCCGCGAACGGGTACTGCGCAGTCGAGTCCATCTGAAGCTTGCCGTTCGTGTCGCTGATGGCGGGGTCGAGACGGTTCTCGATGACGCGCGAGACCTTGTAGAAGTCGTCCTCCTTGCGGGCCTCCTTCTCGATGATCGACGCCACCGTCAGGATCCGCTCGCGCTGATCCACCGGGACGCCGGCGTCGTCGAGGGCCTTCACCGTGCGATCCACCATGGCCTGGATGACCTGGGTCGCCGTGACGTCCGGATCGAAGGTGTAGGTGGCGGGGAACAGCCACCCCTCGAGGCTCTGCGCCTTCACGCCGTAGGCGGCGGGGTCCTTCACGGCGGCCTCGACGTCCTCGACGGGCAGACCGATGCCCTCGGCGATACGGGGCACCGACTGGGCGACGGTGAGCCCCTCGCGCAGCTGCGCCGTGTACTCCTGCTTGTTCGCCGGGTCGAGGAGGGCGGTGAAGACCGCCTCGGAGGTCATCTTCTGCTGGAGCGAGTAGACACCCGGCTTCAGGACGTTGGGGTCCTCGCCGCTGTCGATGAGGTACGAGTAGAACGCGTCGGAGGTCTTCGTGACACCCGCGTCGAACAGGGCACGCGAGATGTCGGCGCCCGTCTGACCAGAGAGGATCGTGACGCTCGCCTCGCCCTCGGCGAGACCCGCGTCGTAGTCCTTGGGTTCCTCCCAGCCCATGACGGCGCGGATCTGGTCTTCGTAGGTGTTCCAGACGTAGAAGCCGCCGGCGACGAGACCGCCCAGGATCGCGAGGACGATCGCGAAGACCCCCCACGCCGCCACCCGGCTCTTGCGCCGGTCGCGGTCGTGGCGGTTCGACGCGGTCGAGGGCGCGCCCAGGCCCTTCTCCTCGAAGAGGGCGTCGATGGGAGCCGTCGAGGACACCGTCGCACGCGGTGGAGCCTGCGGACGCGACGGCGGTGTCGGAGCGGACGCCTGCGTCGCGGGACCGGTCCCGTCCTGCTGAGCCTGACGCGCGGCGCGCCGGGACACGGGTGCGCCGGTGGTCGCGGTCTCGTCCGCGGGGGCGCCGGAATAGTCGTCGCGCGAAGGCGTCTCGGGCATCGGTGGACTCCTGCGTCTTCCTACAGCGCCGCACCGGCCGGGTTACCGGTGCTCTTCTCGACGTCGATCGCCTGCTGGAGGAGGACGACCGCGGCGATCTGGTCGACAATCCTACGAGATGACTTCTGCGAACGCCCGTTCTGCCGGAGGACGGCGTTGGCCGACACGGTGCTCAGACGCTCGTCGACGAGGCGCACGGGCACCTCCAGCGCGGCATCCAGAGCGATCGCGAACTCGCGGGCGTCGGTCGTCGACGCGGTCTCCGCTCCCCCGAGACTGATCGGCAGACCGACCAGCACCTCCATCGCGTCGTACTCGCGGGCGATCTCGACGATGCGGGCGACCGAGGTCTCCGCACGCGGCACCGTCTCGACCGGAACGGCGAGCAGGCCGTCGGGGTCGCACCGCGCCACGCCGACACGGGCGCGCCCGACGTCGATCCCGAGGCGCACCCCGCGGCGGAACCCGCTCACGCGGCAGCGCTCTCCAGCGCCGACACGATGCCCTGCAACGCCGCCGGCAGTGCCGAGGCATCCGTCCCGCCGCCCTGCGCGACGTCGTCGCGTCCGCCGCCGCCGCCGCCGAGCACACCCGCCGCAGAGCGCGCGAGCAGGCCCGCCTTGGCGCCCGCGGCGCGGGCCGCCTCGTTCGTGGCGACGATGACGACGGGGCGCCCGCCGACCTCGCCGCCGAGCGCGACGACGGCCGCGTCGGTGCCGAGGCGCTCGCGCACCTGCAGGGCGAGCGAGCGCAGGTCGTCGGCGGACCCGACGGTGCCGACGGACTGGGCGACGACGCTGTGCGCACCGGCGCGGACAGCGGATGCCGCCAGCGTCGGGACGCGCTCGCCGAGGGCCTTGGCCTCGAACTGGGCGATCTTCTTCTCCGCCGCCTTGAGGCTCGCCTGCAGTTCCGCGATGCGCGCGGGCAACTGGTCGCGGGGGATCTTCAGCCCCGACGTGAGCTGCGACACGATCGCGCGCTCGGCGGCGAGCTCGCGGAAGGCGTCCTGACCCACGAGAGCCTCGACACGACGGTTCGACGCACCGACGGAGGACTCCCCCACCAGGTTGATGAGCCCGATCTGCGCGCTCGAGGACACGTGCGTCCCGGCACACAGCTCACGCGACCAGGGTCCGCCGATGTCGACCATGCGCACACGGTCGCCGTACTTCTCGCCGAACAGCGCCATCGCGCCGGCCGACTTGGCCTCGTCGAGCGAGAGGACGCGGGTCGTGACCTCGAGGTCGTCGCGGACCGCGTTGTTGGCGATCTCCTCGATCTCGCTGCGGGTCTCGGGCGAGAGCGCCTGACCCCACGAGAAGTCGAAACGCAGGTAACCGGCGCGGTTGAGCGAGCCCGCCTGCGTCGCCCCCTTGCCGAGGGTGTCGCGGAGCGCGGCGTGGACGAGGTGGGTCGCCGAGTGCGCCTGCGCAGCCGCGCGGCGGTTGGCGGCATCCACCACCGTCGTCGCGGCGTGACCGACGGCGACCTCGCCCGTCGTCACCTCGACGGTGTGACTGACCAGCCCCGGCACGGGCTTCTGCACGTCGAGGACCTCGAGCTCGTAGCCCGGGCCGACGATGACGCCCTTGTCGGCGACCTGGCCGCCGGACTCGGCGTAGAGCGCGGTCTCGGCGAGGATCACCTCGGCGATCTGGCCCTGGGAGGCGCGGTCGGCGGGTGCGCCGCCGACGAGGATGCCGAGCACGCGGGACTCGGTCTCGAGGTCGGTGTACCCCGTGAAGACCGTCTCGCCCAGCGCGCGGAAGTCGCGGTAGACGCTCGTGTCTGCCAGCTGGCCCTTGCGGGAGCGCGCATCGGCCTTCGCGCGCTCGCGCTGCTCCTTCATGAGGGCGTCGAAGCCGGTGCGGTCGACCGTGAGCCCGGCCTCTTCGGCGATCTCGAGGGTGAGGTCGATCGGGAAGCCGTAGGTGTCGTGCAGCAGGAACGCCTGCGAGCCGCTGAGCGACGTCGACTGGGACGACTTCGCGGACTCGATCGAGGTGTCGAGGATCTCGGAACCGCTCGCCAGGGTCCGGAGGAACGTCGCCTCCTCCGCGAGGGCGTACTGCGACAGCCGCGCGTAGTCGGTCTCGACGATCGGGTACGACTCCTTCATGGCGTCGCGGGAGACGGCGAACAGCTCGGCGAACGTCGGACCGTCGACGCCGAGCAGGCGCATCGAACGGATGGCGCGGCGCATCAGACGGCGCAGAATGTAGCCGCGGCCGTCGTTGGCGGGTGTCACCCCGTCCGAGAGCAGCATGAGCGAGGACCGGATGTGGTCGGCCACCACGCGGAAGCGCACGTCGTCGTCGTGGTTCTCGCCGTAGCGCTTGCCCGACAGCTCGACGGCCTTGTCGAGGACGGGACGCACCTGGTCCGTCTCGTACATGTTGTCGACGCCCTGCTTGATGAAGGCGACCCGCTCGAGGCCCATGCCGGTGTCGATGTTCTGCGCCGGGAGGTCGCCCACGATGTCGAACTCGTACTTCGAGCGGACGTTCGTGATCTCGTACTGCATGAAGACGAGGTTCCAGATCTCCACGTACCGGTCGTCGTCGGTCGCGGGACCGCCGTCGACGCCGTAGGCCGGGCCGCGGTCGAAGAAGATCTCCGAGCAGGGGCCGGCGGGGCCGGGAAGACCGGTCGTCCAGTAGTTGGTGTCCTTGCCGAGTCGCTGGATGCGCTCCTCGGGCAGCGTGGAAAGCTCGAGCCAGAGCTTGATCGCCTCGTCGTCCTCCTCGTAGACGGTGACCCACAGATCCTTCGGGTCGAAGCCCAGGCCGCCCTCCTCTTCGGACGTCGTGAGCAGCTCCCAGGCGTAGCGGATCGCGCCTTCCTTGAAGTAGTCGCCGAACGACCAGTTGCCGAGCATCTGGAAGAAGGTGCCGTGGCGAGGGGTCTTGCCGACCTCTTCGATGTCGTTCGTGCGGATGCACTTCTGGTTGTCGGCGGCGCGCTTGTAGGGCGCGGGCACGTCGCCGGACAGGTACGGGATGAACGGGACCATGCCCGCCACCGTGAACAGCAGCGCCGGGTCGTCGCTGACGAGGGATGCCGAGGGCACGATCGTGTGCCCCTTCTTCTCGAAGTAGTCCAGGTAGCGCCGGGCGATCTCAGCGGTCTTCATCGTGTGTCCTCAACTGCAGGCGGGATCGGTCGCATCCGCGAGGAGGCGACCGGGAGATGTGGGGGTGGTCAGTCGTCGAGCTTCGCTGCGGCCGAGCGGCCGGCGGCGGCCACGTCGGCGGCGAGGTCCTTCGCGTCGGCGACGATGCCGTCGATCTTCGCTTCCTGCGCCCGGTAGGCGTCGGCCATCCGGTCGGTGAACTCGGAGATCCGGAGATCGACCTCGGAGAGCAGCTCCTGACCTCGGGGGTCCTTGTTGACCAGGTGCGCGACGACGAAGCCACCGGCGATGCCCAGCAGGAACCAGAGGACGCTCTTCATGGGATCCATGTTAGGTGCAAAGCAGAAGGGGCGCCGGGTGAACCCGACGCCCCTTCTGGCGGTGATGAGCTTCGCTCAGCGCGCAGCGTAGTAGAGCCGTTGGCTGCTCCGCAGCGGTACTACGCCCCGCTCAGCGCGCGGCGTAGTACTCGACGACGAGCTGGACTTCACAGGTCACGGGGACCTCGGCGCGCTTCGGGCGACGCTCGAGACGTGCCTGGAGCTTGTCGAGCTCGACCGAGAGGTAGCCGGGAACCGGGGGCAGGACCTCGGCGTGACCGCCGGCTGCTGCCACCTGGAACGGCTCGAGAGCCTCGCTCTTGGGCTTGACGTGGATCGTCTGGCCCGGCTTCACGCGGAAGGACGGGCGGTCGACGAGCTGGCCGTCGACGAGGATGTGACGGTGCACGACGAGCTGACGAGCCTGTGCGGTGGTGCGGGCGAAGCCGGCACGCAGCACGAGCGAGTCGAGACGCATCTCGAGGAGCTCGACGAGGTTCTCACCGGTCAGCCCTTCGGTGCGGCGGGCCTCGTTGAACGTGTTGCGCATCTGCTTCTCGCGGATGCCGTACTGCTCGCGCAGACGCTGCTTCTCGCGGAGGCGGACGGCGTAGTCGCTGTCCTGCTTGCGCTTGGTGCGGCCGTGCTCACCGGGAGCGTAGGGACGCTTCTCGAGGTAGCGGGCGGCCTTGGGGGTCAGTGCGACGCCGAGGGCGCGCGAGAGGTGCACCTTGCGGCGGTCCTGGGACTTCGTTGCCACGAAATCTTCCTTCCATGACGTGGCCATGTCTTTCACGGCTCACGGGCGTATCGCCGTCTCTCGCCCTTCCGGACTGCACGCCGGGGCACGCCGAAAGGTGGGAAAGAGAGAAGAGGATGCCCGAAAACACGGTTTCGAGCCGGTCAAGTCTAACAGACGGGCCGGATCATCCCCGGCCGCGTGCCAGATCGAGGGCGCCGGGCGGATAGAACGGCACGGACTCCTCCGACACGTCCTCGAGGCGGTACCAGCCGACGGTGGTGTCGCCGTCGAGTACGGGCAGGCGGTCGCCCTGCGGGTGGGCCTCCAGCTCGGGGCTCCGGACCGCGAAGACGTAGGCGATCTCGTGTCCCGGCCGGCCCTCGTTGTCGAAGATGTTCTCGACCACCCCGACGAGTCGGGTCTCGGTGACGGTCGCCCCCAGCTCCTCGGCGATCTCGCGGCGGACGGCCGCCTCGGCGGTCTCGCCCGGCTGCACTCCTCCGCCGGGAGCACGGAGGAACACGGGACGGGCCGGCGTCGCGGCGTACTCCTCGGCGAGGACGTGGCCGTCGCGGATCAGCACCGCGACGGCGATGACCCGGATGCGGGGGCGCGTGCGGACGTCCGCCGCATAGGCGCGCAGCGCACGACCGTAGAGGGGAACCTCGTCCGCGAGAGCGCCGAGCGCGGTCCGCAGGGCACGCGCGGGCTTGTCGTCGTCGTAGAGCGCGAGGGCCTCGAATCCTGCCGCCGCCGCGGACAGCGGGTCGGCGGGATCGATCCCCTTGAGGGCCGCCATCGCCCCGGAGGCATCGCCGACGTTCCGGAGCGAACTCGCGAGCTGGATGATCGCCTGACTGCGCAGGGGCGGGCGGAGTCCCGCATCCAGCGCGCGCCGGTACAGCGGGATGGCGGCCGCCTCCTCCCCGAGGAAGTCCTCGACCGATGCCCGCTCGAACAGGCACCGCGCATCGTCCTCCGGGCGATCGGCGAGGGCGTCCGCCATCGCCGATCGCAGCGCTTCCGGCTTACCGTCGTCGGCGCCCTCCCAGATGGCCTCGATGCGGCGCTCCCACGAGTCAGTCACCGAGGATCTTCCGGATCTTCTCTAGGCGGGCGGAGATGTCGCGCTCGACGCCGCGCGAGGTCGGCTCGTAGTAGCGTCGGCCGCGCAGCTCGTCGGGGAGGTACTGCTGGGTCGCGACGCCCACGTCGAGGTCATGCGGGTAGACGTAGCCCTTGCCGTGACCGAGGCGTTTGGCTCCCGCATAGTGCGCGTCGCGCAGGTGCACCGGCACCCGCCCGAAGCCGCCCGCGCGGACGTCCGCGATCGCCGCGTTGATGGCGTTGTACGCCGCGTTCGACTTGGCCGTCGTCGCCAGGTACGCCGTCGCCTCCGCGAGCGGGATGCGGCCCTCCGGCATCCCGATGAAGGCCACGGCGTCGGCGGCCGCGACCGCGATCTGCAGCGCCTGCGGATCGGCGAGGCCGATGTCCTCGGCGGCCGAGATCACGAGCCGTCGCGCGATGAAGCGCGGGTCCTCCCCCGCTTCGATCATGCGGGCGAGGTAGTGCATGGCGGCATCCGGATCCGAACCGCGGATCGACTTGATGAACGCGCTGATGACGTCGTAATGCTCGTCGCCCTGCCGGTCGTAGCGCAGGAGAGCGCGGTCGACGGCCTGGGCGACGTGCTCGGCGGTGATGACCGGGGCGTCCTCCCCGGGCTCCGCCATGGCCGCGGCGGCCTCCAGCGAGGTGAGGGCGCGGCGCGCGTCGCCCGAGGCGAGGTGGACGAGCGCGGCACGTGCGTCGTCCGATAGCTCGACGGCCCCGGCGAGTCCGCGAGCGTCGGTCACGGCGCGGTCGATCAGCATGCCGAGGTCGGCGTCCGTCAGCGGCTGCAGGGTGAGCAGGAGCGAGCGCGACAGCAGCGGCGAGATCACCGAGAACGAGGGGTTCTCGGTGGTCGCGGCGATGAGGATGACCCATCCGTTCTCGACGCCGGGGAGCAGGGCGTCCTGCTGCGCCTTGGTGAACCGGTGGATCTCGTCGAGGAACAGGATGGTCGACGTTCCGTACAGGTCGCGCTGGGTCATCGCCTCCTGCATGACCTCGCGCACGTCCTTCACGCCCGCGGTCACCGCGGACAGTTCGACGAACCGACGGCCCGACGTCCGCGCGATAGCCTGGGCGAGCGTCGTCTTGCCCGTGCCGGGCGGGCCCCAGAGGATCACCGACACGGCTCCGGTCGTCGCACGGCCGGGGTCGGCGAGAGCCACGAGCGGAGAGCCGGGGCGCAACAAGTGCGTCTGCCCTGCGACCTCGTCGAGCGATGCGGGCCGCATCCTCACGGCCAGCGGCGTCGCACCACGGAAAAGCGCGTCACTCTGGGCCATCCCCCCAGGCTAACCGCCCCCACCGACATCGTGCCGAGGCTGCGGGGCTCCGGTTTGGAACGGATGCCGGGGACTGAATACTCTGCAGATGGCCGCGCGGGCGTGCGCGGCGCCGACGAGAGGATCATCGTGGCAGCGGGCAGAGGCAAGGGGCGCGACACCGCGCAGGAGCGCGAGCGTGCCCGCCTGTATGAGGCGCGGCGCCGGTTCCACGCCTCCGTCATCCAGCGCAGGCGCCGGGACAACCTGATCGCGGGCGTCGCCGGCGGCCTCCTGATCGCCGCCTTGCTGGGTGCGCAGGTCGCCTATTACACGCTCGGGCCGGGCATGCCGGAGCCGGAGCCGACACCGACCGCGCCCACCTCCCCCAGCGGGACACCCACCCCGGGACCGAGCGGGTCGCCGACGCCGTCCGCCTCACCGTCGGGCTCGCCGACCCCCTCTCCGACCCCGTGACCGCCGTACTAGGCTGAGTCACTAATCCGACCCCCATGCGGCGCATGCCGCCGACGAGGTGACCCCCGTGAGTTCCGCCACCCCTGAATCCGCCGAGACCCAGCCGTGGGGCCGCGTCGACGACGACGGCACCGTTTCCGTCCGTGAGGGCGACCAGTGGCGTGTCGTCGGGCAGTACCCCGACGGCACCCCCGAAGAGGCGCTGGCCTACTTCGAGCGCAAGTTCGCCGACCTCGCGTCCGAGGTGACGCTCCTCGAAGTGCGCCACCGTCGCGGCGGCGCCTCGGCATCCGACCTCCGTTCCACGGCACGTACCATCCGGGAGCGCCTGGACGGTGCCGCCGCCGTCGGCGACCTGGCCGCGCTCGAAGCCCGCGTCACCGCGCTCGAAGGCGCCCTCTCCGAGGCGAGCGCGGAGGAGGCCCAGGCTCAGCGTGCCGCAGTGGATGCCGCGGTGGCCGAGCGCGAGTCGATCGTTGCCGAGATCGAGGCGATCGCCGCGAAGGACCCCCGCTCCATCCAGTGGAAGCAGACGACCGCGGACGTGGCTGCCTTGTTCGCCCGCTGGCAGGAGCACCAGAGCAGCGGCCCGCGTCTGCCGAAGGCCGTAGGTCAGCAGCTCTGGAAGCGGTTCCGCGACGCCCGCGCGGTCATCGACAAGAACCGCCGCGAGTTCTACTCGAGCCTCGACGAGCAGCACAAGGCCGCCCGCGACGCGAAGACCCGGCTGGTCGAGCGCGCCGAGGCCCTCGCGCCGCAGGGTGAGGACGGCATCGCCGCCTACCGCACGCTCCTCGACCAGTGGAAGTCCGCCGGCCGCGCGGGCAAGAAGGCCGACGACGCGCTGTGGGCCCGCTTCAAGGCCGCCGGCGACGTGCTCTACGGGGCGCGCATCGAACGCGAGAACGCCGACGTCGAGGCATCCAAGGAGAAGATCGAGGCCAAGCGCGCTCTTCTCGACGAGGCCGCGGGCGTCGCGAAGGAGAAAGACAACGGCAAGGCGCGCGCTCTTCTCACCAACATCCAGCGCCAGTGGGATGAGATCGGTCGGGTCTTCCCGCGTGACACCGAGCGCGGCCTGGACGACCAGCTCCGCAAGGTCGAGACCGCGCTGAAGGCGCGCGAGGACGAGGACTGGAAGCGCAACAACCCCGAGACGAAGGCGCGTCAGAACGACATGACGAGTCAGCTCCAGGATGCGATCTCCAAGCTCGAGGACGAGCTCGCCGCCGCCGAGGCCTCGAAGGACAAGGCCGCGATCGCCAAGGCGAAGGACGCGCTCGAAGCCCGCAAGGGCTGGCTGCGCGCCCTCGGCGGCTGACCGCCTCCGACACAGCACCGACGCCGCGGCGGGATTCTCCACAGAGTCCTGCCGCGGCGTCGTCGTCTCGGCGCGGTGTCGCAGACTGCCCTCATGTGGCCGTTCCTCTACTTCGCCGATGACCGCCTGTCGACCGCCGAGTTGACCGCGGCCCGGCTGGATGGTGACCTCATCGAGATCGGCGAGGCGTTCATGCCCGCCGACGCCGTCGAGACGCGCGAACTGCGGGCGGCCTCGTTCCGCGCGGTTGCCGGGATCCACCGGGCCGTCACGCACGCGAGCGCGGCATGGGTGCACGGGGCGATCCCCGAACCGCCCCTCATCCAGACCCTGCAGCGCGCCGGCCGGACGCGGGCCGCCGTCCCCCTCGACACCCGCATCCGCTTCCGCGACGTGGCCCTCCCCGCCTCCGACGTCGAGACCATCAGCGGCGTGGCTGTGACGACGCCGGTGCGCACGCTCGTCGACCTCGTCCGGGACGCCGTCGTCGGCGCCGGTCCGTCACGGCTGGTCGACGACGTACTGGCTTGGCGCCCGGAGCTCCTCGCGGATGCGCTGAGCTGGATCGAGACCTCCGGACCTGTCCACCACAAACGGGCGGCCGCCACCGAGCTCCGGCGTCGTCAGGACGAGGTGACCCGGTAGACGTCGTACACGGCGTCGATCCGGCGGACGGCGTTCAGCACGCGGTCGAGGTGCACCGTGTCCCCCATCTCGAAGACGTAGCGGCTGAGGGCGAGGCGGTCGTTGGTCGTCTGAACGGATGCCGAGAGGATGTTCACGTGGTGCTCGCTGAGCACCCGCGTGATGTCGCTCAGCAGGCCAGACCGGTCGAGCGCCTCGACCTGGATGTGCACGAGGAACACGCTCTTCGACGTCGGTGCCCACGACACCTCGATCATCCGATCGGGCTGGTCGCGCAGCGCGGCCGCGTTCGTGCAATCCGCGCGGTGGACCGAGACCCCGCTGCCGCGCGTGACGAACCCGACGATCTCGTCGCCCGGCACCGGCGTGCAGCACTTGGCGAGCTTCACGAGGATGTCGGGAGCACCCCGCACCAGCACGCCGGAGTCGCCGCCGCGCGGCGCCCTCGACCGACCGACGGCCGGAAGGTCGATCGGACCGGTGGAGGTGTCCTCCTCCTCCGAGCGCACGAGCGCGGTGACCTTCTCGATCACGGACTGGGTCGAGACGTGTCCTTCGCCGACTGCGGCGTAGAGGGCGGTGACGTCCTCGTAGCGCAACTGGTGAGCCACCGCGGTGAAGGAGTCCTGGCTCATCAGACGCTGCAGCGGCAGGTTCTGGCGGCGCATCGCACGGGCGATCGCGTCCTTGCCCTGCTCGACGGCCTCGTCGCGGCGCTCCTTCGTGAACCAGCCGCGGATCTTGTTGCGCGCCCGGGTGCTCTTGACGAACGCCAGCCAGTCCTGGCTCGGCCCGGCATCCGGGTTCTTCGAGGTGAACACCTCGACGACGTCGCCCGAGTGGAGTTCGGACTCCAGCGGCACGAGGCGGCCGTTGACCTTCGCGCCCATCGTGCGGTGGCCGATCTCGGTGTGGACGGCGTACGCGAAGTCGACGGGGGTCGCCCCGGCCGGAAGACCGATGACTCGTCCCTTCGGCGTGAAGACGTAGACCTCCTTCGCACCGATCTCGAACCGAAGCGAGTCGAGGAACTCCCCCGGATCGGCGGTCTCGGCCTGCCAGTCCGAGATGTGCGCCAGCCAGGCCATGTCCTGGTCGATGGCCTTGGAGTCGGCCTTGCCGCCGGCGATCTGCTCCTTGTACTTCCAGTGCGCCGCCACACCGTACTCAGCCTGCTGGTGCATCTCGTGGGTGCGGATCTGGATCTCGACCGTGCGCCCGCCGGGACCGATCACGGTCGTGTGGAGGGACTGGTAGAGGTTGAACTTCGGCGTGGCGATGTAGTCCTTGAACCGCCCGGGGATCGGGGTCCACCGCGCGTGGATCGCGCCGAGCACGGCGTAGCAGTCGCGGACCGTGTTCACCATGATCCGGATGCCGATGAGGTCGTAGATGTCGTCGAACTCGCGACCGCGGACCACCATCTTCTGGTACACGGAGTAGAGCTGCTTCGGCCGCCCCATGACACGACCGCGGATACGAAGATCGCGCAGGTCCGTCTCCACGGCGTCGATGACCGTGTGCACGTACTGCTCGCGCTGCGGGGTGCGCTGCTTGACCAGCGAGTCGATCTCGGCGTAGAGCTTCGGGTGCAGGACGGCGAACGAGAGGTCCTCGAGTTCGCTCTTCGCGGTCTGGATCCCGAGGCGATGCGCCAGCGGCGCGTAGATCTCGAGGGTTTCACGGGCCTTCTTGGCGGCCTTCTCGGGCGGAACGAAGCCCCACGTGCGCGCGTTGTGGAGGCGATCGGCGAGCTTGATGAGGAGCACGCGGATGTCCTTCGACATCGCGACGATCATCTTCCGCACGGTCTCGGCCTGTGCCGCATCGCCGTACTTGACCTTGTCGAGCTTCGTGACGCCGTCCACGAGCATCGCGACCTCGTCGCCGAAGTCCGCCGTCAACTGGTCGAGCGAGTAGTCGGTGTCCTCGACCGTGTCGTGCAGGAGGGCCGCCGCGATGGCGCGGGGGCCGAGGCCCAGCTCGGCGAGGATCTGCGCGACGGCGAGGGGGTGCGTGATGTACGGCTCGCCGCTCTGACGCTTCTGCGTCGCGTGCGCCTTCGCGGCCGTGCGGTAGGCCCGCTCCACGATCGCGATGTCGCCCTTGGGGTGGTGCATGCGCACCGTGCGCATGAGCTCCTCGAGCGCGTCCCGCGAGGGGGCGCGGGAGAAGATGCGCGGCACGAGTCGGCGCAGCGACTGGCCCCCGGTCGCGACTCCTGTCGGGGTGACCGCCTCAGCCATGCGATCGCCTCCCGTCTGTCCGCACGCGCGTGGAACTGGAGGACAATCCTACGCCCGCGCGCATCCGGCTCAGACCGCGGCGACGGCGGCCGAACGAGCCTCGATGACGCGCTGATCCCGCGCCTTGAGGTCGGACTCGTTCTCGCGCAGCAGCGAGTACAGCGGGGCCGCGACGAACAGCGTCGAATAGGCCGCGACGATCGTTCCGACGAAGATCGAGAGCGAGATGTCGGTGAGCGTCTGCGCACCGAGCCACAGGGCGCCGATGAAGAGGATCGCTCCCGTCGGCAGCACGGCCACGACGGTCGTGTTGATCGAGCGGACGAGCGTCTGGTTCACCGCGAGGTTGACCGACTCGCCGAACGTCCTCCCGGACTTCTCCCCGTCTTCGAACGTGTTCTCGCGGATCTTGTCGAACACGACCGTCGTGTCGTACAGCGAGTACGACAGGATCGTGAGGAAGCCGATGACGGCCGCCGGGGAGATCTCGAACCCGAACAGGGCGTACACCCCGACCGTCACGACGAGCACGTCGACCAGACCGATCATCGCCGCGACGGACATCTTCCACGTGCGGAAGTACAGCGCCAGGATCAGGAACGTCAGCACGAGGAATATCGCCAGACCCCACAGCGACTGCCGGGTGACGCTCTCACCCCAGCTCGGCCCGATGAAGGACGAGCTCACGCTGTCATCCGGAACGTTGAACGCCTCGACGAGGGCGGAGGTCACTTCGCGCGTCTCCAGCTCGCCGAGCTGGTCGGTCTGGATGCGGAGGCTGTCGTCGCCGACCGTGGTGACGCGGGTCGCGGCATCCGGGACGACGGACTGCACCGCATCGGTCGCACGCAACTGGTCCGGGGATGCCACGTCGTTGACGGTGAACTGCGAGCCGCCCGTGAACTCGATCGAGAACTGGATGGGGCGGAAGACCGGCACCAGCGCCGAACCGATCACGAGGATCGCCGCGATGAGGAACCAGAGGCGCCGACGGCCGACGAACGGGAAGGAGACCTTCCCCGTGTACAGGTCGTTACCGAAATCGTTCATGGAGCGCATCAGTCGTTCCCCTCCCCTGCGGAGCGGGTATCGCCGCTCTGCTGCGCGAGCTTGCGCTCGGCGATCGTCTGGCGGCGGACCGCCTCACTGCGGGACCTCGACGACCGCTTCTCGGACTGCGACTTTCCGCCCGCGGCCACCGGGGCGCGGAACTGCGCACGGCCGCGATACACCGCGCCGAGCGCGGTCGGGTCGAGCCCGGACAGCGGGTGTCCGCCCCCGAAGAACGACGTGCGCGCGAGTAGCTGCAGCACCGGGTGGGTGAAGAGCACGAAGATGAGCACGTCGATGACGGTCGTGAGACCCAGCGTGAAGGCGAAGCCCTTCACGGTCGCGTCGGCGAGGATGTAGAGCACCACGGCGGCGAGGATGTTGATCGACTTGGAGATGTAGATCGTCCGCTTGGCGCGTGCCCAGCCGTCCTCCACCGCACTCGTGATCGACTTGCCGTCACGGAGCTCGTCTCGGATGCGCTCGAAGTAGACGATGAACGAGTCGGCGGTGAAGCCGATCGTCACGATGAGGCCCGCGACACCGGCCAGCGACAGGCGGAAGCCCATGCGCCAGGCGAGGATGCAGAGCGTGATGTAGGTCAGGATGCCCATCACGGCGAGCGAGGCGATGATGACCGACCCGAGCGCGCGGTAGACCACGAGCGAGTAGACCGCGACGAGGGCGAGGCCGATGAGGCCCGCGACGAGGCCGATCAGCAGCTGCTGGGAACCGAGCGTCGCGGAGATCGCGTTGCTGCTCTGCACCTCGAAGCTCAGCGGCAGGGCACCGTACTTGAGCTGGTCGGCGAGGGTCTTCGAGGTCTCCTGGTCGAAGTTGCCGGTGATCTGCGGCTTGCCGTCGGTGATGACCGCGTTCATCGAAGGCGCCGAGATGACCTCGCCGTCGAGCACGAAGGCGAACTGGTTCTGCGGCGGCTGCAGGTTGAACAGACGCTGGCTGATCTCGCCGAAGGTCTCCGTCCCGGCGCTGTCGAAGACGATGTTGACGGCCCACTGACCGTTCTGCGAGTTGAGACCGTTCGACGCGTCCGAGATGGCCGAACCGTCGAGTTCGACCGGTCCGAGCAGGTACTTCGCCGACCCGTCGGCGTCGCACGTGATGAGCGGCTGGTCGGCGGGCTCCTGTGCGGCGTCGTTCGCGGGGTTCGCGCAGTCGTAGGCGAGGAACTCGGCCTGGACCTCCTCCGTCGCCCACGACAGGTCGCTGCCGTTGGTCGGCGACGGGGTGGGCGTCGCGTTCAGCGAGGGGCCCGGGGTCGGGTAGGGCGTCTCCTTGCCGTCGTCGCCGATGAAGGTGTTCGTCGGAGCGGCGGTGTAGAGCACCGCGCGCAGCTGCATCTGCGCCGAACGGCCGATGCGGTCGCGGGTCTCCTCGTCGGCGATGCCCGGGAGCTGGACGACGATCTGGTTGCCCGCCTGCGTGGTGATGTCGGTCTCACCGACACCCGAGGCATCCACGCGCTGGCGGATGATCGAGACTGCCTGCTGCATCTGGTCGGCGGTGGGCTGCGCCCCCTCCTCCGTCTGCGCCTGCAGGATGATCTGCGTGCCGCCCTGCAGGTCGAGGGCGAGCTCGGGAACCCACGAGCTCCGCTCGAACAGGTAGACGCCCGCGGCGTTCACGCCGAAGAGGACGGCCGTCAAGGCCAGGAGTCCGATCAGTGCGCGCCACGCGCGCCGGACGGGGGTGGATGAAGCCACGGAGGGAACTTTCGTGAGGGGCCGCCGGAGCGGTGAGGTCAGGCCTTGGGCTTGTCGTCCGCGTCGGGGGTGCCGTCGACCGGGCGCGGGTCGACGTCGGCCTCGTCGCGGGAGACGATCACGTCGTCACCGGGGACCTGCTCGGTTTCATCGACGACGGGCTCCTCCTCCTCGACGGCGCGCAGGATCGCCTGGCTGTGGACCTCGACGACCATGCCCGGGGCGAGCTCGACGTGGGCAGGCTTCGAGAGGTCGGTCGGGTCGTACTCGACGATCGTCCCGTAGAGGCCGCCCTGGAGCAGCACCTTCACGCCGGGCACCATCTGCAGGGCCTTCTTCTCCTGCTCCTCCTTCATCCGCTTCGTGCGACGACGCGAGCTGATGAACATGAAGACGAGCAGACCCGCCAGCAGGATGAGCAGGCCGTAGTCCGTGAAGAAGTTGCCTCCGGTGGCCTGCGTGGTGTTCTGCTGGGAGAGAAGCAACATGAACGGGTGTCCGCCTTTCGGGTGGGCACGCCGCAGCGATGCGGCGAAGAGGGTGGGAGGCCGGAGCCTTCAGCGATTATAGGTCATCGAGGGTCAGCGCCCCGTCGTGGCGGGGGATGCCCAGGTGCGCGTACGCCTCGGGGGTCGCGACGCGCCCGCGGGGGGTGCGCCCCATGAAGCCGATGCGCACGAGGTAGGGCTCGACGACCGATTCGATGGTGTCGGCCTCCTCCCCCACCGTCACCGCGAGGGTGTTGAGCCCCACGGGGCCGCCGCGGAAGCGGCGTACGAGGGCGTCGAGCACCGCGCGGTCGAGCCGGTCGAGTCCCAGATCGTCGACGTCGTACAGGTCGAGCGCGGCGGACACGTCCGCCGTCGTCGCCTGCGTCGAGGAGCCGCCGTGGACCACGACGTAGTCCCGCACCCGGCGCAGCAGCCGATTCGCGATGCGGGGTGTGCCGCGCGACCGACGTGCGATCTCGGCGCGGGATGCCGCCGGCAGGTCGACGTCGAGCATCACCGCCGAACGGGCGATGACCTGCTCGAGCTCGATCGGCTCGTAGTACTCGAGGTGGGCGGTGAAGCCGAACCGGTCGCGCAGCGGGTTCGGCAGCATTCCCGACCGCGTCGTCGCGCCGACGAGGGTGAAGGGAGCGAGATCGAGCGGGATGCTGGTGGCCCCGGCCCCCTTGCCGACCATGATGTCGACGCGGAAGTCCTCCATCGCGAGGTACAGCATCTCCTCGGCCGAGCGCGCCATCCGGTGGATCTCGTCGATGAAGAGGACCTCGCCGGGCACCAGGCTCGACAGCAGGGCGGCGAGATCTCCGGCGTGCTGGATCGCGGGACCGCTGGACATCCGCAGAGGACGCTCGCTCTCGTGCGCGACGATCATCGCGAGGGTGGTCTTGCCGAGCCCCGGAGGGCCCGACAGCAGGATGTGGTCGGCCGGACGCTGCTGGATGCGGGCAGCATCCAACAGCAGCTGCAGCTGCCCGCGCACCTTCATCTGACCGACGAACTCGGCGAGCGACCCCGGGCGCAGCGCGCCTTCGACGGCGAGTTCGCCCTCGTCCTCGGGAAGGCGCTGGTCGCGAGCCTCAGACACCGGTGCGCTCCGCACGTGCGGGACCGAGATGGGCGAGAGCGAGCTTGAGCAGCGCCGGCACGGTGGCTCCCGCGGGCGCCTCGGCCAGGACGTTCTCGGCGGTCTCCGTCGCGACGCGCTCGCTCCACCCCAGCGCGACGAGCGCCGCCGCCAGCTGCACGCCGAGACCCTGCGCGGCGGGGACGCCGGGCGTCGCGCGGGCCGGCGCGGTGAGCTTGCCGGCGAGCTGCACGACGATCAGTTTGGCGGTCTTCGGGCCGATGCCCGAGACGCGGCGGAAGGGCGCGTCGTCCTCATCGGCGACCGCGGTAGCGATCTGATCGACTGTGAGGGCCGAGAGCACCCCGAGCGCGGACTTCGGTCCGACACCCGAGACACTGAGCAGATGGCCGAACACGTCGAGTTCGGACCGGTCCTCGAAGCCGAACAGCAGCATGGCATCCTCGCGGACGATCATCGAGGTGTGCACGAGGACCTCGTCGCCGAGGTGGAGCTGCCGCGCGTGCTGCGCCGTGACGGCGACCGCGTAACCGACCCCGTGCACGTCGATGACGACCGAGTCGGGTTCGAGGTGCAGCACACGGCCGCGCAGCGAGGAGATCATGATCCGAGCCTAAGCGAGCCTTCGGACCTATGTTCGAGCGACACACCTGGGACGTGCGGTCTCAGCGTCGCGTCGCCTTCTCAGCGGCGGCCCACGCACGCTGGGCGGGGGTGAGCGCCGCGACGGCGCCTCCAGCGGCCGGACCGCGACGCCACGCGTGGCAGAGCGCCAGGGCGAGCGCGTCGGCGGCGTCGGCGGGCTGCGGCAGCGCGTCGAGGCGCAGCACCCGCGCGACCATCGTCTGCACCTGCAGCTTCTCGGCGTTGCCGTAGCCCGTGATGGCGGCCTTGACCTCGGACGGCGTGTGCGTCGCGGCGGGCAGCCCGTGCTCGGCGGCGAGCAGCAGCGCGATGCCGCTGGCCTGCGCCGTCCCCATGACGGTGCTGCGGTTCTGCTGGGCGAAGACCCGCTCGACGGCCACGACGTCCGGCCCGTGATCGGCGATCACCGCGCGGATGCCGGCCGCGATGCTCGCGAGCCGCTGCTCGATCGGCGCATCGGTCGCCGAACGGACGACACCGACGTGCACGAGCGTGGCCGACCGATCGGCGCGCACGTCGACGACCCCGACGCCGCAGCGGGTGAGTCCCGGATCGATGCCGAGGACGCGAAGAGCGGATGCCACTCCCCCACGCTAGGCGGGAGGTGCGGCATCCGCTCGTCGGCGCGCCTGCGGAGTCAGTCCTCGTCGTCGGTTTCGAGCTCGGCCTGGACCTCGGGCGTCAGGTCGAAGTTGGCGTAGACGTTCTGCACGTCGTCGCTGTCCTCGAGGGCGTCGATGAGGCGGAAGATCTTGCGCGCGGTGTCGGCGTCGATCTCGACCTTGAGGTTCGGGACGAACTCGACGTCGGCCGAGTCGTACTCGATGCCGGCGTCGGTGAGCGCGGTGCGCACCGAGACGAGATCGGATGCCTCGGTGACGACCTCGAAGCCCTCGGCCCGCGGCTCGATCTCCTCGGCACCGGCTTCGAGAGCCGCCATCATGAGGTCGTCCTCGGTCGTCCCCTCACCGGAGACGACGATGACGCCCTTGCGGGTGAAGTTGTACGCGACCGATCCCGGATCGGCGAGGGTGCCGCCGTTCCGGGTGAGGGCCGTGCGGACCTCCGCGGCGGCACGGTTCTTATTGTCGGTCAGACACTCGACCATGAGCGCCACGCCGTTGGGTCCGTAGGCCTCGTACATGATCGAGGTGTACTCGACCGACTCGCCGCCGATGCCGGCGCCGCGCTTGATGGCGCGGTCAATGTTGTCCTTCGGGACCGAGGTCTTCTTCGCCTTCAGGACGGCGTCGAAGAGGGTCGGGTTGCCCTGCAGGTCCGCACCACCCAGCTTGGCGGCGACCTCGATGTTCTTGATGAGCTTCGCCCACGACTTCGCACGACGCGCGTCGATGACGGCCTTCTTGTGCTTCGTGGTGGCCCACTTGGAATGTCCGCTCACGGGACTCCTCTCGGAAAAAGCGCGGGGTCCAGTCTACGACCGTGCCGACATGGGGCCGCTACGCATCCTGCACGCTCGCAAGGAACAACTCGTGGAAACGCGTCTCGGCATCGAGCTCCGGGTGGAAGGAGAGGCCGATGACCGCACCCTGGCGCACCCCCACGACCCTGCCGTCGGGGAGGGCGGCGATCGCCTCGGCCGCCGGTCCGACCTCTTCGACGACGGGGGCGCGGATGAAGGTCGCGCGCACCGGCGGCTCGCCGACCGCCGGCACCGAGAGCTCGGTCTCGAAGGACTCGACCTGGCCGCCGAACGCGTTCCGGCGCACCGTCACGTCCAGGCCGCCGAACGTCTGCTGCCCGGCGATCCCGTCCGCGAGGCGATCGGCGAGGAGGATGAGGCCGGCACAGGTGCCGTACACCGGCATCCCCTCCGCGATGGCGGAACGGATGGGCTCTTGCATCCCGAACGCGCGGGCGAGCTTGTCGATGACACTCGACTCGCCCCCCGGGAGCACGAGCCCCTGCACCTTCGCGAGCTCCTCCGGCCGTCGGACTGGGACGACGTCGGCGCCGAGCTCGGCGAGCACGCGCGTGTGTTCGCGGACGTCGCCCTGGAGGGCGAGGACGCCGACGCGGGGAGCGGTCACCATCCCCGCTCAGCGAGCCGGTGCGGCGCGGCGAGGTCGGAGACGTTGATGCCGACCATCGCCTCACCGAGCCCACGCGAGACGTCGGCGATGACCTTCGCGTCGTCGTGGAACGTCGTCGCCGTGACGATCGCCGCGGCACGTTCGGCGGGGTTGCCGCTCTTGAAGATGCCCGAGCCCACGAAGACGCCGTCGGCTCCGAGCTGCATCATCATGGCCGCGTCCGCGGGTGTCGCGACACCGCCGGCGACGAAGAGGACGACGGGCAGGTTGCCGGTCTCGGCGACCTCGGCGACGAGCTCGTAGGGCGCCTGCAGTTCCTTGGCCGCGACGTAGAGCTCGTCCTTCGGCAGCGCGGCGAGGGCGGCGATCTCACCGCGGATCCTGCGGATGTGCTTCATCGCTTCGGACACGTCGCCGGTACCGGCCTCACCCTTCGAGCGGATCATGGCCGCGCCTTCGGTGATGCGTCGCAGGGCTTCGCCGAGGTTCGTCGCTCCGCAGACGAACGGCACCGTGAAGTCCCACTTGTCGATGTGGTTCACGTAGTCGGCGGGTGAGAGCACCTCGGACTCGTCGATGTAGTCGACACCGAGCTCCTGCAGCACCTGCGCCTCGACGAAGTGCCCGATGCGCGCCTTGGCCATCACGGGGATGGAGACCGACGCGATGATGTCGTCGATGAGGTCGGGGTCGCTCATGCGGGCGACCCCACCCTGGGCGCGGATGTCGGCGGGCACGCGTTCGAGCGCCATGACGGCGACGGCGCCGGCGTCCTCGGCGATCTTGGCCTGATCGGCGGTGACGACGTCCATGATGACGCCGCCCTTGAGCATCTCGGCGAGGCCGCGCTTCACCCGCGCGGTTCCAGTCGTGTTCGTTGGCATAGGCCAAAAGTTAGCATGACACGGACATAGACTCGTCCCATGGCAGACGATGTCCTGACGATCGGCGGCGAGACCGCCGCCGAGATCGCGGACAGCATCCGTGCCCTCATCGACCGAGGCGACCTCACCCCCGGCGCCGCACTCCCCTCCGTCCGCGCGCTCGCTGAGCTCGTCGGGGTGAACCGCAACACGGTCGTCGCCGCGTACCGCCTCCTCGCCGCCGCCGGAGCGGTCGAGACCGCCGGCCGCGCCGGTACCCGCGTCGCGCCGCGCTCCGACCCGGCGCAGGAGGGCTTCGCCGCGGACACCGTGCTGCGCGACATCGGGACCGGGAACCCGGACCCCGCGCTCATCCCGGACCCCTCGCATGCGCTGTCGAGCCTCGCGGGTCGGCCCGTCCTCTACGGCGAACCGACGATCGACCCCGACCTCGAGGCGTGGGCGTCTCAGTGGATCGCGAAGGATCTGCCCGAACGCGCCGAGCTGCGCCTCACCATCACGGGCGGTGCGGTCGACGCGCTCGAGCGCCTCTTCGCCGACGCCCTCACCCGCGACGACGCCGTCGGGCTCGAGGACCCCTGCTTCCTCTCCGCCCTCCGCACGGTAAGGATCGGCGGTTACCGGCCGGTCCCGATCCCGGTCGACGATCAGGGGATGACGGTCGCCGGACTACGCGCCGCGCTCGACGCCGGCGTGCGCGCCATCGTGTGCACCCCACGCGCGCAGAACCCCACCGGTGTGAGCCTGACCGCCGAGCGGGCGGCGCAGCTGCGCGCCGTGCTGGAGCAGCATCCATATGTCCTCGTGATCGAGGACGACCACTTCTCGATGCTCTCGCGCGAGCCGTACCACTCGATCATCGGGCCCGGGCACCGACGGTGGGCCCTCATCCGCTCGGTGTCGAAATTCCTCGGGCCCGACATGTGCCTCGCGGTCACCGCGAGCGACACCGAGACCGCCGAGCGCCTGGCGCGCCGACTGAGCCCCGGGTCCACGTGGGTGAGCCACCTGCTGCAGCGTCTTGTGCTCGCGCTCGTCTCCGACGACGCCGTCCTGGCCGGGGTGGAGCGCGCGGCACGCCATTACCGCGCGCGTAACGACCGCTTCGCTGCGGAGCTCACGCGACTCGGCCTGCCCACCGCGGCGGGCGACGGGCTGAGCGTGTGGGTGCGTGTCCCCGCTCCCGCCCGCGCCGTCGCCGAGCAGCTCATGCGTCGTGGGTGGCTCGCCCGTCCCGGCGACGAGTTCGTCCTCGCCGATCCCGCGGCGACCCACCGCCTGCGCCTGACCGTCCACGATCTGTCCGACACCGACCTCGCGCGCCTGGCCGCCGACGTCGCCGCCTCGGCGCGAGCCATCGCGCCCTCACCGGAAGCGAGTACCGCCCCGTGAAGATCCTCTCCATCCAGTCCGCCGTCGCGTACGGTCACGTCGGAAACTCCGCCGCGGTGTTCCCGCTGCAGCGCATCGGCGTCGAGGTGTACCCGGTGTACACCGTGAACTTCTCGAACCACACCGGATACGGCGCGTGGCGCGGCCCGCTCATCAGCCCGCAGGACGTCGCCGACGTCATCACCGGCATCGAGGAGCGCGGCGCGTTCGGCGAGATCGACGCCGTCCTCTCGGGGTACCAGGGCGGCGAGGGCATCGGCGACGTCATCCTCGACGCGGTCGCCCGGGTGAAGGCCGCCAACCCGAACGCGATCTACGCGTGCGACCCCGTCATGGGCAACGCGAAGAGCGGATGCTTCGTGGCCCCCGCCATCCCGGTCCTGCTGCGCGAGCGGGTCGTCCCGGCCGCCGACCTCATCACCCCGAACCAGTTCGAACTGGGGTTCCTCACCGGGACCGAGCCGTCGGGCCTCGAGTCGACGCTCGCGTCGGTCGACGCCGCCCGGGCGATGGGCCCGTCGACGGTCCTCGTCACGAGCGTCGAGCGTCCCGACCGCCCCGAGGGGACGATCGAGATGCTCGCGGTCACGGACGACGGCGCGTGGATCGTCCGCACCCCCCACATCCCCATGAAGGCCAACGGCTCGGGTGACGTCACGGCAGCTCTGTTCACGGCGCACTTCCGCCGCACCGGCGACGCGGCGGACGCCCTCGCGCGGACGACCTCGAGCGTCTTCGACCTGCTGCAGCAGACGTACGACGCGGGTTCGCGCGAGCTCCGACTGATCGAGGCGCAGGAGGCCTACGCCCACCCGCGGATGCAGTTCGAGGTCACGCAGGTCCGCTGAGCGTACGGAGGGCCGGCCGGGTCAGAGAGTCGGCCAGGCCTCCTGCACGGCCTGGCGGACCTCACCGAGCAGCTGCGGCAGGGCCTTCGTCTTGGCGATGATGGGGAAGAAGTTCGCGTCCGTCGCCCAGCGCGGCACCACGTGCTGGTGCAGGTGCTCGGCGACACCGGCGCCGGCGACCGCCCCCTGGTTCATTCCGAGGTTGAACCCGTCGCAGTTCGCGACGGTCCTGAGAACCCGCATCGCGATCTGGGTCAGCGCGCCGATCTCGGCGACCTCCTCGGGGGTCGCATCGTCGTACGTCGCGAAGTGACGGTACGGGCACACCAGCAGATGACCCGAGTTGTACGGGAAGAGGTTCAGCAGCACGTAGGCCGTCTCGCCGCGCGCGACGATCAGCCCCTCCTCGTC
Source organism: Microbacterium gawkjiense (assembly GCF_031932225.1). Lineage (NCBI taxonomy): Bacteria > Bacillati > Actinomycetota > Actinomycetes > Micrococcales > Microbacteriaceae > Microbacterium > Microbacterium gawkjiense. The sequence goes on along the minus strand of NZ_JAUZVV010000002.1, from coordinate 338,228 downwards.
GGACTTGTCCGGCGCGGCGCAGAACGGGCAGTCGTGCTTCAGTGGCTCGGAGCCCGCCTGGATGTACGCCATCCGGTGCGGCGTCCACAGGCGCTGGAACTCGTCGGGCACGCCGGCGAGCTGAGCGGCATCCTCCACACGACGGTCGTCGTCCGTCATGACAGGTCCGCGGCGGCGTTCACGAGCGTGCGGTCCGCGATCGCCGCGACGATCTTGTCGATCGCCTCGTCGACGGGGATGCCGTTGGTCTGCGAGCCGTCGCGGAACCGGAACGACACCGTGCCCCCCGAACGGTCCTGCTCCCCCGCGATGAGCTGAAGGGGGACCTTCTGGGTCGTGTGGGTGCGGATCTTCTTCGGCATGCGGTCGTCGGAGTGATCGACCTCGGCGCGGACGCCCTCGGCGCGCAGGCGCGCCACGATCTCGTCGAGGTACGGCCCGTACTCCTCGGCGACGGGGATGCCGACGACCTGGACCGGAGCGAGCCACACCGGGAAAGCACCCGCGTAGTGCTCGAGGAGGATCGCGAAGAAGCGCTCGATCGAGCCGAACAGCGCACGGTGGATCATGACGGGACGGTGCTTCTCACCGTCGGGACCGGTGTACTCGAGCCCGAACCGCTCCGGCTGGTTGAAGTCGAGCTGGATCGTCGACATCTGCCAGGTGCGACCGATCGCGTCACGTGCCTGGACCGAGATCTTCGGGCCGTAGAACGCGGCCCCGCCCGGGTCGGGCACGAGCTCGAGACCGGAACCCTCGGCGACCTCCCGCAGGGTCTGCGTCGCCTCGTCCCACAGGCTGTCGTCGCCGATGAACTTGGGGTTGCCCTCCTCCTTCGTCGACAACTCGAGGTAGAAGTCGTTCAGCCCGTAGTCGCGCAGGGTCTTCAGCACGAACTCGAGACTGTGCTCGAGCTCGCCCTTGACCTGGTCGGCGGTCACATAGATGTGGGTGTCGTCCTGCGTCATCCCCCGTACGCGGGTGAGGCCGGCGAGCGTGCCGCTCTTCTCGTAGCGGTAGACCGAGCCGAATTCGCTGAGCCGCAGCGGCAGTTCGCGGTAGCTGCGTCCGCGCGAGCGGAAGATCAGGTTGTGGAACGGGCAGTTCATGGGCTTGAGGTAGTACTCCTGGCCCTCGCGTGAGACGTGACCGTCGGCATCCACCACCTCATCCAGCACCATCGGGGGGTACATGCCGTCGGCGTACCACTGCAGGTGACCGCTCGTCATGAACAGGTCACCCTTGGTGATGTGGGGCGTGTTCACGACCTGGTATCCGTTGGCGAGGAGACTCTCGCGCATGTAACGCTCGATCTCGTACCGGATGATCCCGCCCTTGGGGTGGAACACCGACAGGCCGGGCCCGATCTCCTCGGGGAAGGAGAAGAGGTCGAGGTCCTTGCCGAGCTTGCGGTGGTCGCGCTTGGCGGCCTCCTCGAGTCGGTGCTGGTAGGCGCGCAGCTCGTCCTTCGTGGGCCACGCGGTGCCATAGATGCGCTGCAGCTGCGGGTTCTTCTCGCTGCCGCGCCAGTAGGCCCCGGCGACGCGGGTGAGGTCCCAGCCGTTGCCGGCGATGCGGGTGCTCGGGACGTGGGGCCCTCGGCAGAGGTCCTTCCACGCGGTCTCACCGTCGCGGGTGACGTTGTCGTAGATGGTGAGTTCGCCGGCGCCCACCTCGACGGACGCGCCCTCGGCCGCCTCCTGCGACCCGCCCTTCAGCCCGATCAGCTCGAGCTTGAACGGCTCATGGGCGAGCTCGGCGCGGGCCTCGTCATCGGTCACCACGCGGCGGACGAAACGCTGTCCTTCACGGACGATGCGCTCCATCTCCTTCTTGATGGCCTTGAGGTCCTCGGGGGTGAAGGGCTCCTCGACGCCGAAGTCGTAGTAGAAGCCGTCGGTGATCGGCGGGCCGATCCCGAGGTTCGCCTGCGGGCGGACGCGCTGCACGGCCTGCGCGAGGATGTGGGCCGTCGAGTGGCGCAGGATGTTCAGCCCGTCGGGGCTCGACACGGTGACCGGCTCGACGCCGTCGAGAGAGTCGACGACCGTCGCGAGGTCCTTCAGCTCGCCGCGGATGCGGAGCGCGACGACGGAGCGGTCGGGGAACAGGGCGAAACCGTCGGCGGGAAGGGCGACATCCGCCGGGGCGATCGGATCAGACAAGGGGAGATCTCCAGAAGGTGGCTCGGATCACGGTGACTCAGCTTCGAGCGCTGTACGCGCTCCGCCCGCTCAGGCCCGCGGCGTTCGCGTGCCGGCGAGGTGGGACACCCGGCTGTTCTGCATCATGCGAGTCTACTGGGCCGCCGGGAGGGGCGATGATGGATGCCGTGAAGCTCGCTCTCGCGGGGGTCGTCCTGCTCGTGGGCGCGATCGTCGCCGTCGCCACCGGCATCCTGCCCCTCACCGAGCTCGGCGTGGTCGCCGAGCGTGTCCTCCCGATCCTCGCCTTCGTCGTGGCGGTCACCGTCGTCGCGGAGCTCGCGGCGAAGGCCGGGGTCTTCGACGTCACCGCGTCGTGGCTGGCCCGGATGTCCCGGGGACGCACCGCTCTGCTCTGGGCACTCGTCGTGGCCCTCGCGATCGTGACCACCGCGTTCCTGTCGCTCGACACGACCGCCGTCCTCCTCACCCCCGTCGTGATCGCCGTCGCACGCGCGAACGGGCTGCCGCCGCTGCCGTTCGCCCTCGCGACGGTGTGGCTGGCGAACACGGCGTCGCTCCTGCTGCCGGTGTCGAACCTCACGAACCTCCTCGCCCTGGCCCGGATGCCGGGGGCCGCCGACCCGGCGTCGTTCGTGCTCCTCCTCGGGCCGTCCGCCGCCGTCGCCGTCCTGGTGACCGTCGCCCTCCTATGGGTCATCCATCGGCGCTCGCTGGTCGGCTCGTTCACGGTGGCCCCGCCGCCGCGGGTGAGCGACCGGGTGCAGCTCGTCGCGGCATCCGTCATCGTCCTCACCCTGCTGCCGCTGCTCGTGAGCGGGATCGAGCCGTGGATCCCCGCGACGGTGGCGGCCCTCGCCCTGATCGGTCTGTTCGCGTGGCGCTCGCCGAAGGCGCTGGGGCTGCGGCTCGTGCCGTGGTCGCTGCTCGTGTTCGCCGCGGGACTCTTCTCGGCCGTCGCCGCCCTCGAGGCGTGGGGCTCAGGACAGCTGGCGACGGCCGTGGCCGGATCGGGGTCGGCGCCGGTCGACCTGCTGCGGATGTCGGGAACGGCGCTCGTGACCGCGAATGCGCTCGACAACCTTCCCGCGTATCTCCTGCTCGAACCGACGGCGGACACGCCGGAGCGCCTGGCCGCCCTGCTGATCGGCGTGAACGCCGGGCCGCTCATCACGCCGTGGGCGTCGCTGGCCACCCTCCTCTGGCATCAGCGGCTCGTGGCGGCGGGGGTGCACCTGCCGTGGCGTCGCTTCATGCTGTGGGGTCTCGTCGCGGCTCCCCTCGTCGTCGCCGCAGCGACCGTCCCGCTGCTGCTGCGCTGACCTCAGAGGTGCTTCAGCGCCTCGCGACGGCTGAGTGGACTCAGCGCGTGGGCGGCCACGTAGGCGGACACCCACTCCGGGTACGCCCGGGCGGCGTCGCGCAACGCCCAGCCGATGGCTTTGCGGATGAAGAACTCGCCGTCGCGGAGGTTCGGCTCGAGCGCGTCGGTCAGCAGGCGCAGGTCCGTCCGCTCGCGGCGACCGAGCTGGCTGAGGATCGCGAGGCGTCGCAGCCACAGCTCCTCGCTCACACACCACCCGCGAACGAGGGCGTCTCCGTCGCGGGGATGCTCGTCGAGGAGTTCGCGGACGCGGCCGCTCAGCTCGTCGGTGACATCCCACCAGCGGCCCGTCCGCACCATGTGCTCGACGAGCGGGACGATCCGCAGGTCCGCGCGGGCGGGCGGCACGGCCAGGAGCATCATGGCCGCGTACCGCTCCTCGCGATGGGATGCCGCATCCCAGAGCTCCCGCGCGTCGTCGAGGATGCGCAGGGGGTCGGTTTCCCCCGCGGCCGCCGCCCGCGCGATCCGTCGCGTCTCCGGCACCCGCACGCCCAGGAACGGAAGGTCGGACTTCATGTACGCCTGCTGGCCGGCCGCGCGGGACGGGTCGGCTGCGGCCCGCAGGCGGGAGCGGATCTCGTCGACGCGGTGCACGTCAGGCGACGGTGAGGTCCACCTGGATCTCGCCCGCGAGCTCCTCCAGCGCGGCCGTCACCGGCGCGGCATCCGCTCCGGCCGGCACGCGGAACGCGACCGTCGCCTCGAAGAGGGTCCCGCCCGCCATCGGCGCGTCGAGCGTCCGACTGCGGAAGGTGTCGATGCTGAGCGCATGGGCGGCGATCGCCGCGGTCACGTCGCGCACGATCCCGGGGCGGTCGTTGCCGAGGACGGTGACCTCCATCGCACGCTCGACGGGTTCGGTCACCGAGGCCACGCGTCCGCCGTGGACGGTGACGCGCAGCATCCCGTCGAGTCCTTCGAGCGCCGTGACGAGGTCGGCCTCACGGTCGTCGTCGATCGAGACGAGCACGATGCCGGCGAAGGCGCCGGCCAGCTCGGCGAGCTCGCTGCGCTCCCAGTTGCCTCCCGCGGCCGAGACCTGCTCGGCGAGGGCGTTGACGAGTCCGGGACGGTCGTCGCCGACCACAGTGAGCACGAGGTGGGCCATGGCGGGATCCTATCGGTCGGGATGCTGCGGCGCAGGGGCATGCGCCGCGAGACGCGTACGGCGTAGCGTGCCGCTCATGAAGGCACTCCAGTACACGCGCATTGGTTCACACCCCGAGGTCGTCGAGATCGAGAAGCCGACTCCAGGTCCCGGGCAGGTGCTGCTCAAGGTCACCGCGGCGGGCGTCTGCCACTCGGACGAGTTCGTCATGGGGCTGAGCGAGGAGGAGTACACCGCCGCGGGGTACCCCCTGCCGTTGACCCTCGGTCACGAGGGGGCGGGCATCGTCGAAGAGCTCGGCGAGGGCGTCGAGCACCTGCAGGTCGGGGACGCCGTCGCGGTGTACGGTCCGTGGGGATGCGGGCGCTGCCGCAACTGCGCGCAGGGCAAGGAGAACTACTGCACGAACGCGCAGTCCGAAGGGATCATGCCTCCCGGCCTCGGCGCACCCGGATCGATGGCCGAGTACATGATCGTCGACAGCGCCCGTCACCTCGTTCCGCTCGGCGATCTGGACCCCGTGAAGAACGTCTCCCTGACGGATGCCGGGCTCACCCCGTATCACGCGATCAAGACCTCGCTGCCGAAGCTCGGCGCCGGCACGACCGCCGTGGTGATCGGGACGGGCGGTCTCGGGCACGTCGCGATCCAGATCCTGCGTGCGGTGTCGGCGACGACGGTCATCGCGTTGGACGTGAACGACGAGAAGCTGGCGCTCGCGCGCGAGGTCGGCGCGCATCACGCCGTGCTGAGCGATGAGAACGCCGTCGACGCCATCCGCGACCTCACCGGCGGCCTGGGTGCGAATGCGGTGTTCGACTTCGTCGGTGCGGAACGGACCATCGCCACCGCGGTCGGCGCAGCGGCCGTCGACGCCGACGTCACCATCGTCGGGATCGGCGGGGGCACGGCTCATGTGGGCTTCGGATCCATCGCCTACGACGCCGCCGTCCGCATCCCGTACTGGGGATCGCGCAGTGAGTTGATCGAGGTGCTCGACCTCGCACGATCGGGTCAGGTGTCGGTCGAGGTGCAGCGGTACTCCCTCGACGACGGCCCGAAGGCCTATGAGGCGCTCGCGGCCGGGAAGGTGCGGGGGCGCGCGGTCATCGTCCCCTGATCGGCCGCGGGGTCGCGATCATCCGTCGACGGCGTCGGTCACCACCGGCGCGAAGATGATGATCGCGGCCCCAACCAGGGCGACACCGGAGCCCACATAGTCCCACACGGTGGGGCGGAACCCGTCGACGACGATCCCCCAAGCCAAGGATCCCGCGACGAACACTCCGCCGTACGCGGCGAGCACCCGTCCGAAATGAGCGTCGGGCTGCAGGGCGGCGATGAAGCCGTAGGCGCCGAGGGCGACGATCCCGAGCAGCGCGAACCACCATCCTCGGTTCTCCCTCACGGCCTGCCAGATCAACCAGGCGCCGCCGATCTCGGCGACGGCGGCGAGGACGAACAGGACGATGATCCGGGCGGTGGTCATGTCCGCATTGTCTCAGCGACCTGTGACGACCGTGCGACACGTCCGGCCGGTGCGCGGGGATGGCCCGCGCGGGTGAGAGGATGACCGCGGAGACCGCAGCTCCGCCCTTCTGTACGCCTCGACCAGGGTCGGTTCCATGGGACTCCTCGCCTACAACAGCACCACACGCTTCGATATCGACGATCGCACTCTCGCGCACCTCGAAGCCGTCATCTACGCCAAGCTCCGCCGCGGCGAAGCCTTCCTCTTCACGTGGTCGCGGGCCGCGGGTGAAGGCACCGGCCGCACGACCGTGTGGATGAACCGGGCGTCGAGCCTCGCCTTCCGCCGGCGGGGCGACACCCGCATCCCGCTCAACCACGAGTGGGTCGAGCGCCTGATGGCTGCCGCGAACTCCCCCGCCGGACTTCACGAGCTGCCCGAGACGGAGCAGGTCGCAGCCGTGGGCTGACCCCTCGCTGCGCGGGTCCGGGACGCCTCGGGCCCGCGCAGCGCCGCCCGCGCACAACAAAAAACCCCCGGATAACCGGGGGTTTGTCTGTGCGCGATACTGGGATCGAACCAGTGACCTCTTCCGTGTCAGGGAAGCGCGCTACCGCTGCGCCAATCGCGCCTGTGAAGGCTGTTGAGTTGTGAGTGGAGGTGGCGACGGGATTCGAACCCGTGTGGACGGCTTTGCAGGCCGCTGCCTAGCCACTCGGCCACGCCACCGTGTGTGGTTTGACCCACGTGACGCGATCTCCCCGGAGGAAGATCCCCACACTCGAGCGGATGACGAGATTCGAACTCGCGACCCTCACCTTGGCAAGGTGATGCGCTACCACTGCGCTACATCCGCATTTCGTTCCGGATCTCTCCGGCACTCGTTAAACAGTAGACGATTCCGGGCCCAGTGCAAAACCGAGCACGCCCCGCGCGTGTCATCCCCCGCACCCCCGCGCCGGTTCGGTCCGAGCCTTCCGATCCGGTATGCTCGGACACCGGCCCGAGTGTCATTCGGGCGATTGGCGCAGTTGGTAGCGCGCTTCCTTCACACGGAAGAGGTCGTCGGTTCGAGTCCGGCATCGCCCACCGAACAAGCCCCGGTAGATCCCCGATCACCGGGGCTTCGTGGTTCCCGGGACCGATGGTTCCGCACGTCAGTGCTCCCCCACGATCCGGGCCCGCTGCACAGCGGCCGCGACGCCCGTCGTCCAGGGATCGCCGTGACCGGGGAGGACGACAGCGGCCCCGGTGGACTCCAGGGCGTCGAGGGAGCGCAGTGACTGCGCAGCATCCTTCGTCGCGGCGTTCGCGACGATCTGCGGACCGCGCACGCCCGTGTACGGGTCCAGCGTGACGAGCGCGTCCCCCGACAGCAGGATGCCGTGGGCCCGGAAGAAGAAGGCGCAGTGCCCGTCGGTGTGGCCGGGCGTGTGCACGACGGTGGGACGCCCCGGGACGTCCATCACGCCCGAGGGCGGGACGGATGCCTCCGCGTCGACGCCGCGCACCGCGAGCGCTCCGGCGGCCGCCATCCGCCCGATGATCGGCATCCCGCTCGGATGCGTCAGGAGGTACGGCACACGCGCGACCGCGGGGCGGTACCGATATGGATGCCGCGCGAGCCGGCGATCCGCCGTGTGGACGCGCACCGGAACGCCCGACGCGTGCAAGGACCGCGCGACGCCGACGTGATCGAAGTGCCCGTGGGTGAGGAGGACCGCATCGATGTCCTGCACCCGCAGCCCCAGATGCTTGAGGAGCGCGTCGAGCACCTTCCGCGACGCAGGCAGGCCGGCGTCGACGAGGGTGACGCCGTCGGCCGCGAGGACCAGGTAGCAGTTGGTGGCGGCCACGGTGATCCGGAAGAAGCCGGGACGATCCTCGACCCACGGAGCCGGCATCGTCATCCCTCCGACCCTCGGCCGGCGTCGAACTCACTCCGGTAGCGGCGCTCCGCCTCCTGGAGGAGCTGCTCGTCGAGTACCGCGACGGGGCGCGCGTCCGCGAGCAGCGGCTCGCAATCCGGCCCCCTGCCCGCGTGCTCGCCGGTCAGGACCCAGGCGAAGCGATCGGGGTTCTCGTCCTGCAGATGTCGATACTGCGACAGCTGACGCGCCAGCCAGTCCTCGAGAGGACGGGACCACCAGCCCTCGGCGTCCAGCGGGTTGACCGACAGACCCGGTAGCCGCAGGCCGCTCTCCGCGTCGACGCTCGTGCGCTCGGCATCCCGTGCGGGTCCTTCCGACCAGCGCACGTGCAGGCCGGGGCGCGCACGGACGAGCGCGGCCAGCTCCGCCAGGCGGCGGACGACCGGGAGGGCTGGGGGCGTCTGATCTGCGTCGCTCGACATGCAACGCAACGTAGGGAGGCGGAACCACCCCTCGGAGGGCCTTGACACGCGTGCCGCTGCACACGACAGGGGGCGCCGCGGATATCTCCGCGACGCCCCCTCGGGGTGACCAGGTGGTCGGGTCAGCTCTTGGCGTCGGCGAGGACGTAGCCGGCCTCACCGTGGATGACCGTGTCGATGCCGGCGATCTCGTCCTCGTTCTTGACGCGGAAGCCGATCGTCTTCTCGATCACGAGACCGATGATGTAGGCCAGCACGAACGAGTACGCCAGCACCGCGAAGGCCGCGATCGCCTGGACGATGAGCTGCGAGGCATCCCCACCCATGAACAGGCCGGTGCCGCGTGCGAAGAAGCCGAGGTAGAGCGTGCCGATGAGGCCGCCGACGAGGTGGATGCCGACCACGTCGAGCGAGTCGTCGAACCCGAGCTTGAACTTCAGCTCGATCGCGAGGGCGCAGACGGCACCGGCGATCAGGCCGAGCACGATGGCCCAGATCGGGTCGAGCGAACCGCACGCCGGCGTGATCGCGACGAGACCGGCGACGGCCCCGGACGCGGCACCAACCGAGGTCGGCTTGCCGTCCTTGATCTTCTCCACCAGGAGCCAGGCGAGCAGCGCGGCCGCCGGTGCGGCGATCGTGTTCACGAACGCCAGCGCAGCCGTGTTGTCGGCGGCGAGCTCGGAGCCCGCGTTGAAGCCGAACCAGCCGAACCACAGGAGCCCTGCGCCCAGGAGGACGAACGGCGGGTTGTGCGGGACGTGCACGCCCTTCTGGAAGCCGACCCGCTTGCCGAGGACGAGCGCGAGGGCCAGGGCCGCGGCACCCGCGTTGATGTGGACGGCCGTGCCGCCGGCGAAGTCGATCGCGCCGACCCCGAAGACGTCCTGAAGGCCGTGGGTGATCCAGCCGCCGTACGCGAACGAACCGTCCTCGGCGAGGCCGAAGTTGAAGACCCAACTGGCGACGGGGAAGTAGACGACCGTGGCCCAGACGGCCGCGAAGACCATCCACGCACCGAACTTCGCACGGTCGGCGATCGCGCCGGAGACGAGGGCGACGGTGATGATCGCGAACGTGGCCTGGAACGCGACGAAGGCGAGCGGCGGGTACGCGGCACCTTCGCCCGGCTCGAGGACGTTGGTGAGTCCGACGGCGCCTGCGTCGATGGACCACGGCGCGAGCGTGCCGTCAGCACCGGGGAAGGCGATCGCGTAGCCGTAGATGACCCACAGAACGCCGATGAGGCCGAGAGCGCCGAAGGACATCATCATCATGCTGATGACGCTCTTCGCCTTGACGAGGCCGCCGTAGAAGAACGCCAGACCGGGAGTCATCAGCAGGACTAGTGCCGCCGCGATGAGTATGAATGCGGTGTTGCCTTGATCCATCTCGAAAGGGAACCTCTCTGCAGGGACGCAGGTGTAGCGTCGGGTGCCCCCAGTGTCGGGGCCCGCAGTTTCGCCCGGCGGTCCAGGTGTGTTTCGGGTCGGTTACGAGGGTGCCGATCAGGTAAACATCACGTTTCCCGCCTCTGCGAGTGAGGCGTCCTGCGCCTTACGAGTGGGTGAGAGCCACCAGGCGCGAGACGGCGCGGAGGTACTTCTTGCGGTATCCGCCCGCGAGCATGTCCTCGCGGAACACGGAATCGAGTGGAGTCCCGGTGGCGCGGATCGGGATCTGCGCGTCGTACGCGCGGTCGACGAACGCCACGAAGCGCAGGGCGGCGGACTGGTCGTCGAATCCGACCACGTTCCGCAAGCCGATGGTCCCGATCCCCTCGATGAGGCGGATGTACCGCGACGGGTGCACCGAGGCGAGGTGGCGGATGAACGCCCCGAAGTCGTCATCGGAGACGAGAGCGGATGCCGCGGCATCCGTCATCGCGCTCTCGTAGGCGACGTCGTCGAGGACGACCGCGTGACCGTCGACGGCGCGCTGCCGGTAGTCGGTGCCGTCGATCCGGATGGTCTGGAAGTGCTCCGCCATCGCGTGGATCTCGCGCAGGAAGTCCTGCGCGGCGAACCGACCCTCACCGAGGGCGTTCGGCGGGGTGTTGGAGGTGGCGGCGAGCTTCGTGCCGGTGGGGACGAGCTCAGCGATGAGTCGCGTCATCACCATCGTGTCGCCCGGATCGTCGAGCTCGAACTCGTCGATGCACAGCAGGTCCGCGCCACGGAAGAGTTCGACGGTCTTCTGATAGCCCAGCGCCCCGACCAGCGCGGTGTACTCGATGAACGAGCCGAAGTACTTCCGGCGTGCCGGCATCGCGTGGTAGATCGCGGCGAGCAGGTGGGTCTTGCCGACACCGAAGCCGCCGTCGAGGTACACGCCCGGCTTCATCGGCGCTTCGCGCTTGGCGCGTCGGAAGAACCCTCCCCGCGCGGCGGGTGCCCCACGACCCGAGCTGAAGACCTCGAGCAGGTCCTTGGCCTCCTGCTGCGAGGGATAGGCCTCGTCGGCGCGGTAGGTCTCGAAGGTGGCCCCGTCGAACTGCGGCGGCGGCACGAGAGCGGCGACCATCTCGGCACCGCTCACCTTCGGATCGCGTTCGCTCAGGTGCGTGGTTCCGGAGGAGGTGAGGGGCACCCGACCAGCCTAGCCGCCGGGCGCAGTCCCGTTCGCGGCCCGCAGCGCGTGCGAGGATGGCGGCGTGTGGGTGACCGAGGTGCTGCCGTCGACCGGGGAGCGGGTGGATGCCGCGACGCCCGAGGGGCGCGCATGGTTGGCCGACCGGTACGCGCCGGCCGCGGACGCCTGGGTCCGCCTCAACATGATCACCTCCTTGACGGGGTCGGCCGTCGGCCCGGACGGCACGAGCGACACCCTCACGAACCGCGCCGACCGCGCGATCCTGGGCGTCATCCGCGCGGGCGCGGACGCCGTCGTCGTGGGAGCGCAGACCGTGCGAGCCGAGGGGTACGTCCTCCCCCGTCGCTCCCGCCTCGTGGTCGTGTCGCGAGCGGGTGACCTCGCCGGGCACCGACTCGAACCCGCCGCCGACGGACCCGAAGACCAGGCGCTCCTCCTGCTGCCCCCGGACGCGCCGATCCCGCGCCCCGTGCCCGGTGTCACCATCGTCCGCGTCACGCTGGACGACGGACGGATGCCGGTGCCCGGCATCCTCTCCGCACTCGCCGACCGCGGCATCCGACGCATCGTCTGCGAGGGCGGCCCGTCGTTGGCCGGACAGTTCGCCGCGGCCGACGTCGTCGACGAGTACTGCATCACGACAGCGCCCCGGTTGGTCCCGAGCGCCGGACCGTTCCTGCCGCTGGCGGACGCCGTCGACACGACACCCGCGGGCGTGCTCGTCGACGACGACGGATTCAGTTACCTGCGTCTGCGTCGCCGGTGAGGCCCCGCGCCGACAGCCAGTCGCGGATGTCCGAGGTCCAGCGCTCCTCGTCGTAGTTCCACAGCTTCGTGTGCCGGGCCCCCTCGAACTCATCGAGCGTGACGAGGTCGGGACGTCGATCCCGCAGCGCACGGGAGGCCGCCGGCGGCACGAAGTCGTCCGCCGCGCTGTGCAGGATCAGGATCGGCGCGACGAGCTCGTCCGCCCGGGCGAGAACGTCGAGACGGTCCCACGGGATCGGGTCGCCCGCCCCCGTCAGCGACGACGCCCACGGGCGGGTCAGCGCGTCGAGGGCGAGATGCGTCAGCGGGCGCGGGATGCGGGTGAGGTCGGCGTGATGCGTCAGCACGCGGCGCCAGTCGACGACGGGCGAGTCGAGGATGACGCCGACGATGAGGTCGCGGTGGGCGGATCCCGCCGCCAGCTGCAGCGCGATCGCGCCGCCCATCGACCACCCCATGAGGATGATGCGCCGCGCCCCGGCGCGACGGGCGTAGCCGATCGCGCGGTCGACGTCGCGCCACTCGGTCGCGCCCAGTGCCGAACTCCCTCCGCGGCTGCGCGGGGCGTCGGCATCGTTGCGGTAGGAGGTGAGCATCGAGGTGATCCCCGCGGCATGGAAGACCGGCACGGCACGCAGGGTCTCCGCACGCGTCGTGCCGCGTCCGTGGATGTGCACCGCCCAGACGTCGCTCCCGCCGTCCGCGGGGAACACCCACGCGGGGCACGACCCGAGCGAAGTGCTGACCGAGACCTCCTCGAACGGGAGATGCAATTCGGCGGGATCGGCGAAGTACCACCCGCTGAAGGCTGCGGCGGCGTCGAGGCGATCCGACTCGTCGATCTGGGTGAGGAGCTTCCGGGTGACGGTGTCCCTCCCCGCGGCGAGCACGGTGCCGAGCTTGATGTAACTCTGCGTCCCGGTGGTGAACAGGCCGTAACGCCCCGGCAGGACGGTGTCCGCCGAGCGCGAGAGCGTGATGGTCTGCGCGGCGACGTCGACGTCGACGAGGGTCGTGTCCGGCACCCGAGCGGAGAGCGTCACGACGCGCCGCGCGACGCGACCGGCGAGGAGGGCCAGCAGTCCCGTCGTACTGACGAGCGCCGTGGTGAGCGCGACGACCGTGCTGCGCATCGTGGGAACGGTCCCGGGTCGGGCCGCGTCGGGGACGGCGCGCCTGGAAGCCTTCATGGTGCCCTCACTCTAGTCTGTCGCCGTGACCGAACCCCCGACCGGGACGCCGGAGTTCCTCGCTGTGAGCGACGCGTTGCGCGCCCTGCACTTCCGCGAGGACTTCGTCGTGCGCGAGATCGCCGCACCGGCATCCCTCGCTCCCGAGGCCATCGCCTTCGCGGGCGACGTGCGTCCGGACAACGACGGTGAATCCCCTTACGGGACGGGCCGGATCGTCATCCTCCACGACGCCTCGGAACCGGATGCCTGGGGCGGCCCCTGGCGGATCGTCTGCTTCGCGCAGGCCCCTCTCGAACCCGAGATCGGCACCGATCCGCTGCTGGCCGACGTAGCCTGGTCATGGCTGGTCGATGCCCTCGCAGCGCGTGGAGCGACGTTCCACGCGGCATCCGGCACAGCGACCAAGACCCTCTCGAAGGGTTTCGGAACGCTGGCCGCCGAGGGCGACGGTGCGCAGATCGAACTCCGCGCGTCGTGGTCCCCCGATGGGGATCCGACCGGTCACATGGACGCCTGGGGCGAGCTGGTCTGCATGTTGGCAGGGCTCCCCCCGGGTTCGGAGAACATCGCCGTGTTCGGCGGACAGCGGAGTACACGTGGCTGAATACGAGGTCATCGCCGATCTGGATGCGGCGGCGGCCGCAGCGTCGCGCCTGGCGGCCGGTCACGGTCCCGTGGCCGTCGACGTCGAGCGGGCGTCGGGCTTCCGCTACTCGCAACGCGCCTACCTCATCCAGGTCTACCGGCGCGGCAGCGAGGTGTTCCTGTTCGACCCGCCCGCGATCGGCGACCTCTCCGCCCTGCAGGCGGCGATCGGCGACGAGGAGTGGGTGCTGCACGCCGCCAGCCAGGATCTGCCGTCGCTGCGCGAGGCCGGACTCGAGCCGCCCCGCATCTTCGACACCGAACTCGCCGCCCGACTGCTCGGTCACGACCGGGTGGGTCTGGGCGCCGTCGTCGAGGACACGCTCGGCATCACCCTGGCCAAGGCGCACTCGGCCGCGGACTGGTCGACGCGGCCGCTCCCCCAGGGGTGGCTCGAGTACGCCGCGCTGGACGTGCTGCACCTGATCGACGTCCGCGACGCCCTGGCGACCGAACTCAATGAACAGGGCAAGACCGCCTTCGCCCAGGAGGAGTTCGAGGCAGTGCGCACCCGCGCCCCCAAGCCGCCGCGCGAAGAGCCGTGGCGCCGGCTGAGCGGGCTCCACACGGTGCGCGGTCGCCGCGCGCTCGCCGTCGCCCGTTCGCTGTGGCAGGCCCGCGAGGACTACGCCCGCGAAGAGGACGTCTCCCCGGGACGGCTCGTGCCCGACCGCGCGCTGGTCGCGGCCGTCATCGCAGACCCCGCGACCAAGCAGGACCTCGCCCGAGTGAAGGAGTTCACGGGACGCGCGAGCCGCAGCCAGCTGGACCGCTGGTGGGCGGCCATCGAGGCGGGGCGCGCAGATCCCGCCCTGCCCGCCGAGCGGGGCCCGGGTGACGGAATGCCGCCGCCTCGCGCATGGGCCGACCGCAACCCCGCGGCGGACGCGCGCCTGAAGGCCGCCCGGCCTCTCGTGGAGGCGCGCGCCGAAGAGCTGGGGATGCCGACGGAGAACCTCCTGACGCCCGACCTGCTCCGCCGTGTGGCCTGGCATCCGCCGGCCGAAGTGACGGCCGAGTCGATCGGCGACGCCCTCGGCGAGCTGGGCGCGCGCCCCTGGCAGATTGCACAGACTGCACAGGTGATCGCCACGGCCTTTGTCGATTCCGTGCAGGTGCCCGACGCGGCATCCGAGACCGCTTCGTAGGTTCGACCCAACCGATTTTCGCGGTATCGCGGCCTCCTTAGGCTGGGTGGGAACCCAATCATTGGAGGCAGTGTGGCCGAGCTTTCGGACGTCTATTTCGTCGACGGAATGCGCACCCCGTTCGGGCGTGCGGGCGAAAAGGGCATGTATTGGAACACGCGCGCCGACGACCTCGCCGTCAAGGCGACGATCGGCCTCATGGAACGGAACCCCGACGTCCCGGCTGAGCGCGTCGACGACGTCGCGATCGCCGCGACGAGCCAGACCGGCGAGCAGGGGCTGACCCTGGGGCGGTCGGTGGCGATCCTCGCGGGGCTTCCGCAGACGGTCCCCGGCTTCGCCATCGACCGGATGTGCGCGGGCGCCATGACGAGCGTCACCACGATGGCCGGGGCGATCGGCGTCGGCATGTACGACGTCGCGCTCGCGGGCGGTGTGGAGCACATGGGGCACTACCCGATCGGGGGCAACGCCGACCCCAACCCGCGGTTCGTCGCCGAGAAGATGGTCGATCCCGGCGCCCTCAACATGGGAGTCACGGCGGAGCGCATCTTCGACCGGTTCCCGCAGCTCACGAAGGAGCGCTCCGACCGGTTCGGCATGCTGAGCCAGCACAAGGCCCAGGCCGCCTACGAAGCCGGCAAGTTCCAGCCCGACCTCGTGCCCGTCGCGGTGAAGGATGCCGAAGGCGCGTGGGGACTGGCGACCGAGGATGAGGGCCGTCGTCCGCAGACGACGATGGCGGACCTCGCCGCCCTCAAGACGCCGTTCCGCCCGCACGGTCGCGTGACGGCCGGCACATCCTCCCCCCTTACCGACGGCGCGACCATGTCGCTCCTCGCCGGCGGCGGCGCGGTCAAGGAACTGGGGCTCACCCCGAAGATGCGGATGGTCTCGTTCGCCTTCGCGGGCGTCCAGCCCGAGATCATGGGCATCGGCCCGATCCCCTCGACCGAGAAGGCGCTGAAGAAGGCGGGCCTCACGATCGACGACATCGGCCTGTTCGAGCTGAACGAGGCCTTCGCCGTGCAGGTCATCTCGCTGCTCGACCATTTCGGCATCGCCGACGACGATCCGCGCGTGAACCCCTGGGGCGGCGCGATCGCGCTCGGGCACCCGCTGGCGGCATCCGGTGTCCGCCTCATGATCCAGCTGGCGGCGCACTTCGCGGAGCGACCCGACGTCCGTTACGGCCTCACCGCGATGTGCGTCGGCCTCGGACAGGGAGGCTCCGTCATCTGGGAGAACCCGCACTACAACGGCAAGAAGAAGAAGTGAGGCAGCCGACCATGACGAACTACGACCGGATCGACTTCTCGCCCCTTCTCGCCCTCTCCGACAGCGAGGTCGTGACCCACTCCCCCGTCCGCGACATCACGCTCGCCAGCGGCAAGGTCCTCGCCCTCATCACGCTCGACAACGGCCGCGACCACACCCGCCCCAACACGCTGGGTCCGGCGACGCTCACCGAGCTCGGCGCGACGCTCGACACCCTGGCGACGCGCGCGGCCGCGGGCGAGATCGACGCCGTCGGCATCACCGGCAAGCAGTACATCCTGGCCGCCGGCGCCGACCTCAGCGAGGTCAGCAACGTCGGTTCGGTGGAGAACGCGCGACTCATCGCCCAGCTCGGCCATCACGTGCTCGGCAAGCTGTCCGACCTCGGCGTGCCCTCGTTCGCGTTCGTGAACGGGCTCGCGCTCGGCGGCGGCCTCGAGATCGCGCTGAACTCGACCTACCGGACGGTGGATGCCTCGGCTGCGGCGATCGCCCTCCCGGAGGTCTTCCTCGGGATCATCCCCGGCTGGGGCGGCGCGTACCTGCTGCCGAACCTCATCGGCATCGAGAACGCCCTCGAGGTCGTCATCTCGAACCCGCTGAAGCAGAACCGGGTGCTCAAGCCGCAGCAGGCGTACGACCTCGGCATCATGGACGCGATCTTCCCCGCCTCGAGCTACCTCGAATCGTCGCTGCGCTGGGCCGACGACGTCCTCACCGGCGCCGTCAAGGTCGAGCGTAAGAACGCCCCCGGCAAGATCGAGCGCCTCACCAAGTGGCCCATCGCGATCAAGATGGCCCGCGGCATGCTCGAGTCGAAGATCGGAACGGTGCCCCGGTCGCCGTACGTGGCTCTCGACCTGCTCGACAAGGCCAAGAGCGGCACCAAGGCCGAGGGCTTCGCGCGGGAGGATGAGGCGCTCGCCTCGCTCGTCACGGGCGACCAGTTCGCGGCATCCATGTACGCGTTCGACCTCGTGCAGAAGCGCGCGAAGCGGCCGGTCGGTGCGCCCGACAAGGCTCTCGCGAAGAAGGTCACGAAGGTCGGCGTCATCGGTGCGGGACTCATGGCCAGCCAGTTCGCGCTGCTGTTCGTGCGCAAGCTGCAGGTGCCCGTGCTCATCACGGACCTCGACCAGGCGCGCGTCGACAAGGGTGTCGCGTACATCCACGACGAGATCGGCAAGCTCGAGGCGAAGGGCCGGCTCGACGGCGACACCGCCAACAAGCTGCGCGCCCTCGTGACCGGGACGACGGACAAGTCCGCGTACGCGGACTGCGACTTCGTCATCGAAGCCGTCTTCGAAGAGGTCGGCGTCAAACAGGCCGTCTTCGCCGAGATCGAGGCCGTGGTGGCCGAGGACGCCATCCTCGCGACGAACACCTCGTCGCTGTCGGTCGAGGAGATCGGCGCGAAGCTCGCGCACCCCGAGCGGCTCGTCGGCTTCCACTTCTTCAACCCGGTCGCGGTCATGCCGCTCATCGAGGTCGTGAAGACGCCGAAGACCTCGGATGCCGCCCTGTCGACCGCGTTCGTCGTCGCGAAGGGCCTCGGCAAGAACGCGGTCCTCACTGCCGATGCGCCCGGCTTCGTCGTGAACCGACTGCTCGCCAAGGTCATGGGCGAGGCGGCCCGCGCCGTCTACGAGGGCACACCCGTCGCCGATGTCGAGAAGGCGTTCGCTCCGCTGGGCCTGCCCATGGGTCCGTTCCAGCTGATCGACCTCGTCGGCTGGAAGGTCGCCGCTCACGTGCAGGACACGATGGTTCGCGCCTTCCCCGACCGCTTCTACGCGAACGAGAACTTCCACGAGCTCGCCGCGCTCGACGCGGTCGTCGAGAAGGACAAGGGGGGCCGGGTGACCGGCTTCACGAAGGCCGCCGAGAAGGTCGCGAAGAAGGCGACCGGATCGACACCGGCATCCGCTCAGGAGATCCTCCGCCGGGTGCAGGACGGCCTCGCGCAGGAGATCAAGCTGATGCTCGACGAGGGCGTCGTGCCCGAGGTCGAGGACATCGACCTCTGCCTCATCCTCGGCGCGGGTTGGCCCTTCATCGACGGTGGCGCCACGCCGTACCTCGACCGCGAGGGAGCCAGCGAGCGGGTGTTCGGTGACACGTTCCACCACCCGCCGATCCGCGGCATCGCCTGATCGGACGGCAGGACGGGAGCGGCCCCGGGGTGGATCCCCGGGGCCGCTCCCGTGCGTCAGCGTGCCTCGAGCACCGCCTGGGCCGCACGGACCCGCAGGTCGCGCGCCAGGTGGTCGCGCTCCTCCAGGACGATGCGGCGGAGCGAGCCCGGCGCGTCCGGATGTTCGGCCAGCCACGCGTCGACCGCCGCGGTGTCCTCCGTGGCGGGGAACAGCCCCCGCACCAGACGCGCCGCGATCTCGATGCTGCGCGAGCGCCAGACCGGCAGGATGCGGGCGAAGTGATCGTCGTCGAACGCCGCGACGAGCGACCGGCTCCGGCCCGCCCGGACGCCCCGGATGACCGCGTCCAGATGATCGTTCGTCAGCGTCGGGTCGTCCCACGCCGCGCGCCACGCATCGGCACGGACGGATGCCTCGGGCCGAGCCGCGAGAGCGGCCAGCCGCGCCGTACGGCCCGACGATGTGGCATCCCGCGCCGCCTCCTCCTCGATCCGCGTCGCGTCCGCCCGGCCCGAGGCGGCGAGTCCGAACACCCACCCCCAGCGCAGGTCGGGGTCGAGCGCGAGCCCCTCGGGAGTCGGGGCCCGACCGTCGAGGATCGCCGTCATCAGCTCGGCGCGACCGTCCGACAGCTCAGCGGCCACCCCGACGGCACGCGCCCAGATGAGCTGCGCGTCCGAACCGGGGGCCGCGGCGTCCATCGCGGCCCCGGCGGTGTCGAGCCACGCATCCGCCGCCGCGGCACGGGCGGCGTCCGGGACGTAGTGGCGGACCGCGAAGGCCGCGTGGGCGAGGACGTCCGCGAGCAGGGCGGGGTGCGGTTCCTGCGGCGCATGCCGCGCCGCGATGGCGAGGTAGACGGATGCCGCGAGCTCGCCGTCCCGGACGGCGTTCCACAGCGCAGCCCAGACGACGCCCCGCGCGACCGCATCCGGCATGGTCGACAGACCCTCCTGGACCGCCTCGAGCGACCGGTCGTCGAGCCGCACCTTCGCGTACGACCGGTCGTCGACGTTCGCCACGACCACAGCGGCGTCGGGGAGGACGGGGGCGGTCACGACCGTCCGCTCCTCGAACAGGTCGACGGCGACGTCGCCGCGGGCCACGAGCCGCCCGCCCTCGTCGTTCCAGAGCCCGACGCGGACGGCATGGGGCCTCGCGACGTCCTGCGCGACCGCGAGGGGGGCACGCTCGGTCGTGAGGGTGGGCAGACCCGTCGTCTCGAGCCACGCGGCGCTCCACGACCGCAGGTCGCGGCCCGAGGCCTCTTCGAGAGCCGCCAGGAGGTCCTCCAGCGTCGTGTTGCCGTAGGCGTGCGCCGCGAAGTAGCGGCGCGCTCCGCGGAAGAACGCCTCCTCGCCGACGAAGCCCACGAGCTGCTTCAGGACCGAGGCGCCCTTGGCGTAGGTGATCCCGTCGAAGTTGAGCTTGGCCGCCTCGAGATCGGGGATGTCGGCGACGATCGGATGCGTCGTCGGCAGCTGGTCCTGCACGTACGCCCAGCCCTTCCGCCGGCTCGCGAAGGTGACCCAGGCATCCGGGTGGAGCCCCGTCGCGACGTTCGCGTGGGTCCCCATGAAGTCGGCGAACGACTCCTTGAGCCACAGGTCGTCCCACCACCGCATCGTCACGAGGTCGCCGAACCACATGTGGGCCATCTCGTGCAGGATCGTGTTCGACCTGGCTTCGCGCTGGGCCGCCGTCGCCGCTCCCCGGAAGACGTACGCCTCGGTGAAGGTCACCAGCCCGGGGTTCTCCATCGCGCCGAGGTTATACTCCGGGACGAAGATCTGGTCGTACTTGCCCCACGGGTAGTCCTGGTCGAACGCGCTCGTGAAGAAGTCCAGACCGCGACGGGTGATGTCGAGGATTTCGTCCGCGTCGAGGTGCTCCGCGAGCGAGGCACGACAGAGCACCCCGAGGTCGACGCTCTGGCGTTCGCCTCGCCACACACCGTCCACACGGTGGTACGGGCCCACCGCGACCGCGGTGACGTAGCTCGAGAGCGGCGGTGTCTCGGCGAACGAGACCCGGACGCCGCCGTCGACGTCGGTGCGCCCGGTCTCCGCACCGCCGGAGAGGATGACGCCGTCGCCCGCGGCCGTAACGTGGAAAGTCCACCGCGCCTTCAGATCGGGCTGCTCGAAGCAGGGGTAGACCCGGCGGCTGTCGGCGGGCTCGTACTGCGTGTAGAGGTACACCGCGCCGTCGACCGGGTCGGTGAAGCGGTGCAGACCCTCACCCGACCGGCTGTACCGGCCGCGCGCGCGGATCCGCACCGTGTTGCGTTCGGCCAGGCCCGTCAGTCGGATGCGGGCCCCGTCCCAGTCGACCTTTCGGGTCTCCCCGTTGATCTCCACCTCGTCGACCGACGCGCCCAGGAAGTCCACCCAGGTCTCCGAGGTCGCCGCGTCGAAGCGGAGGATGCTCTGCGTCTCGAAGTCCTCGCGCGCCGGGTCGGACGCCGATCGCACGTCGAGGTCGACCTCGATCGTCTCGAGCGTGACGACGGATGCGCGGGCCGCGGCATCCTCTCGACTCAGGTTCTCATCGCCGGGATGCTGCGGTGTCTGCATCCCTCCATGCTGTCACGCAGGGGCGACGTCAGTCCGACGCGGAGTCGGCGGGGCCGCGCAGTTCGACGTCCTGCGAGGACCACACCGCGTCGTCGGTCGATTGCCGGGCGATCGGCACGCGGGTGCCGAGGACCTGAGCGACCACGTCCTGCGCGATCTTCGGTGCCGTGAGCCCCGCATCCGCGAGGATCTGCTCGCGACTCGCGTGGTCGATGAACTCGTCGGGGAGCCCCAGCTCATCGACCGCGGTCGACACACCGGCCTCGCGCAGCACCTGCCGGACGCGGGTGCCGACGCCGCCGACGCGGATGCCGTCCTCGATCGTGATCACGAGGCGGTGGGATGCCGCCAGGTCGACGATCGCGGGGCGGATGGGCACGGCCCATCGAGGATCCACGACGGTCGACCCGATGCCCTGCGCCCGCAGACGTTCGGCGACGTCGACGGCGAGGTGGGCCATGGGTCCGATCCCGACCAGGAGCACGTCCTCCGCACCGCTGCGGTAAAGGACGTCGGTACCGTCCTCGAGCCGCTCGATCGCCTCGAGGGCGTCGGGTACGGACCCCTTCGGGAAGCGCACGACGGTCGGGGCGTCCTCGACCGTGATGGCCTCGTCGAACAGTTCGCGCAGCCGCTCGCCGTCGCGGGGTGCCGCCAGGCGGATGCCGGGGACGAGCTGCAGCATGGCGAGGTCCCAGATGCCGTGGTGGCTGGGGCCGTCGGGGCCGGTGACACCCGAGCGGTCGAGGACGAAGGTGACGCCCGCCTTGTGGAGGGCGACGTCCATCATGACCTGGTCGAACGCGCGGTTCATGAAGGTTGCGTAGATCGCAACGACGGGGTGGAGTCCGCCGAACGCGAGACCGGCGGCCGAGGCGACCGCGTGCTGCTCGGCGATGCCCACGTCGTACACGCGGTCGGGGAACCGCTGCGCGAACGGTTGCAGACCTGTCGGGCGGAGCATCGCGGCGGTCATCGCGATGATGTCCTCGCGCCGGTCGCCGGCGTCGACGAGGGCGTCCGCGAACACGTCGGTCCACGCCACGGCATCCGAGGCTCCGATGGGCTCACCCGTGACGGGGTCGATCTTGCCGACCGCGTGGAACTGGTCGGCCTCGTCACGCCGGGCCGGCTCGAAGCCGCGCCCCTTGTCGGTGATCGCGTGCACGATGACCGGGGCGCCGTACTCCTTCGCGAGGCGGAGGGTCTCCTCCATCGCGTCGAGGTCGTGCCCGTCGACGGGACCGAGGTACTTGATGTCGAGGTTGGAGTAGAGCGCGATGTTGTTCGTGAACCGGGAGAGGAACCCGTGGGTGCCGCCGCGCACACCGCGGTAGACCGCGCGCCCGACCGGGCCGAACAGGCGTGAGACGTGCGCGGAGCTGCGACGGAGCGTCTTGTAGCTGTCGGCGGTGCGCACGCGGTTGAGGTAGCGGGCCATGCCACCGATGGTCGGCGCGTACGACCGGCCGTTGTCGTTGACGACGATGACGAGGTTGCGGTCGTTGTCGTCGGAGATGTTGTTGAGCGCTTCCCACGTCATCCCGCCCGTCAGCGATCCGTCACCGACGACGGCGACGACGTGACGGTCCTTGCGCCCGGTGCGGGTGAGGGCACGCGAGACGCCGTCGGCCCAGCTCAGCGAGCTCGACGCATGCGAGGACTCGACGACGTCGTGCGGGCTCTCCGACCGCTGCGGGTAGCCGGCGAGGCCGCCGCGGGAGCGGAGCTTCGAGAAGTCCTGTCGCCCGGTCAGCAGTTTGTGGACGTAGGACTGATGCCCCGTGTCGAAGATGATGGGGTCGTTCGGCGAGTCGAACACACGGTGGAGCGCGATCGTGAGCTCGACGACGCCCAGGTTCGGGCCGAGGTGGCCACCGGTGCGGGAGACGTTCTCGACGAGGAAGGTCCGGATCTCGTCGGCGAGGATATGGAGCTCCTCGCTCGAGAATCGGTCGAGGTCACGTGGACCGGTAATTCCCTCGAGAAGACTCATGTCCAGAGTCTACGTGGCCCTACGCGAGAGGACCCCGACTCCACGCGGAGCCGGGGTCCTCTTGACAACGGACCTCAGACGAGCGAACGCAGCACGTACTGCAGGATGCCGCCGTTGCGGTAGTAGTCGGCCTCACCGGGGGTGTCGATACGGACGACCGCGTCGAACTCGATCGTCTGCTTACCCTCGGGCGAGAACTCGCTGGGCTCGGCGACGACCTTCACCGTCTTGGGGGTGACGCCCTCGTTCAGCTCCTCGAGACCGGTGATCGAGACGATCTCGGTGCCGTCGAGGCCGAGCGACTTCCAGCTCTCCCCCTCGGGGAACTGGAGCGGCACGACACCCATGCCGATGAGGTTCGAGCGGTGGATGCGCTCGAAGCTCTCGGTGATGACCGCCTTGACGCCCAGCAGGCTGGTGCCCTTGGCCGCCCAGTCGCGCGACGAGCCCGAGCCGTACTCCTTGCCGCCGAAGACGACGAGCGGGGTGCCCTGCGCCTGGTAGTTCTGGCTCGCGTCGTAGATGTACGACTGCGGGCCGCCCGGCTGCGTGAAGTCGCGGGTGAACCCGCCCTCGACGACCTTGCCGTCGTTGACGGCGGCCACGAGCTCGTTCTTCAGGCGGATGTTGGCAAAGGTGCCGCGGATCATGACCTCGTGGTTCCCGCGGCGCGAGCCGTAGGAGTTGAAGTCCTTCTGCGCGACCCCGTGCTCGGTCAGGTACTGCGCGGCGGGGGTGCCCGCCTTGATGTTCCCGGCCGGGCTGATGTGGTCGGTCGTGACCGAGTCGCCGAGCGTCGCCATGACGCGCGCGCCGGAGATGTCGGTGACCGGTGCGGGGGTGCGCTCCATGCCGTCGAAGTACGGCGCCTTGCGGACGTACGTCGAGTCCTCGTCCCATTCGAAGACGGGACCGGTGGGCGTGGGCAGGTTCTTCCAGCGCTCGTCGCCGTCGAAGACGGTCGAGTACTGCTTGATGAACTGCTCGCGGGAGATCGAGTGGTCGATGACCTCCTGCACCTCGTCGGGCGAGGGCCAGATGTCCTTCAGGAACACGTCGTTGCCGTCCGCGTCCTTTCCGAGAGCGTCGGTCTCGAAGTCGAAGTTCATCGACCCGGCGAGGGCGTAGGCGACGACCAGCGGCGGCGACGCGAGGTAGTTCATCTTCACGTCGGGGCTGATGCGACCCTCGAAGTTGCGGTTGCCCGAGAGCACCGCGGTGACGGCCAGGTCGTTCTCGTTGATGGCCGCCGAGACCTCGTCGATGAGCGGGCCCGAGTTGCCGATGCAGATCGTGCAGCCGTAGCCGACGGTGTAGAAGTCGAGCGCCTCGAGCGCCTTGTCGAGCCCGGACTTCTCGTAGTAGTCCGTGACGACCTTCGAGCCGGGGCCGAGCGTCGTCTTGACCCACGGCTTGCGCTTCAGGCCCTTGTCGGTGGCTTTCTTGGCGAGCAGGCCCGCCGCGATCATGACCGACGGGTTCGACGTGTTCGTGCACGAGGTGATGGCCGCGAGGGTCACCGCGCCGTTGTCGAGGAGGTAGGACTGCCCGTCGGGCGTCGTGACCTTGACCGGCTTGGATGCCGCGTGGCGGGCACCGCTCGAGATTATCGAGGGGACGTGCTCGTGGTCGTGCTGGTGCGAGACGCCCTCGGCCGAAACCGTCTCGTGCTCGACACCCGGGGCGGTACCCGGGTCGGAGGCGGGGAACGTGCCCTCGATCTCGACCGAGTCCTCCTCGGCGGCATCCGCGTAGTTGAGGATGTCCTTCTCGAACTGACTCTTCGCCTCGGAGAGCAGGATGCGGTCCTGCGGGCGCTTCGGGCCGGCGATGGAGGGGACGACCGTCGAGAGGTCGAGCTCCATGAACTCGCTGAAGCTGAGGTCGCGCGCCGGGTCGTGCCAGAGCGACTGCGCCTTCGCGTACGCCTCGACGAGCGCGACGGTCTGCTCGTCGCGACCGGTCAGACGCAGGTAGTCGAGCGTGACGTCGTCGACGGGGAACATGGCGGCGGTCGAGCCGAACTCGGGGCTCATGTTGCCGATGGTGGCGCGGTTGGCGAGCGGCACCTGGGCGACGCCCTCGCCGTAGAACTCGACGAACTTGCCGACGACGCCGTGCTTGCGGAGCATGTCGGTGATCGTGAGGACGACGTCCGTGGCGGTCACGCCGGCGGGGATCTCACCGGTCAGCTTGAAGCCAACGACGCGCGGGATCAGCATGGAGACGGGCTGGCCGAGCATCGCGGCCTCGGCCTCGATGCCGCCGACGCCCCAGCCGAGCACGCCCAGGCCGTTGACCATCGTGGTGTGCGAGTCGGTGCCGACACAGGTGTCGGGGTAGGCGCGCAGCACACCGTCGACGGTGCGGTCGTAGACGACCTTGGCCAGGTGCTCGATGTTGACCTGGTGGACGATGCCGGTGCCGGGCGGGACGACCTTGAAGTCGTCGAAGGCGGTCTGGCCCCAGCGCAGGAACTGGTACCGCTCGCCGTTGCGCTCGTACTCGATCTCGACGTTGCGCTCGAGAGCGTTCTCGCTGCCGAAGAGGTCGGCGATGACCGAGTGGTCGATGACCATCTCGGCGGGCGAGAGCGGGTTGATCTTGTTGGGGTCGCCGCCGAGGGCCGTCACGGCCTCGCGCATCGTGGCGAGGTCGACGATGCACGGGACACCGGTGAAGTCCTGCATCACGACGCGTGCGGGCGTGAACTGGATCTCGGTGTTCGGCTCGGCGTCGGGCTGCCAGTTCCCGAGAGCCTCGATCTGCTCCTTCGTGACGTTCGCACCGTCTTCGGTGCGGAGCAGGTTCTCGAGGAGGATCTTGAGGCTGTACGGAAGCTTCTCGTAGCCGGGAACGGTGTCGATGCGGAAGATCTCGTAGTCGGTGTCGCCGACCGTGAGTGTGCTCTTCGCACCGAAGCTGTCAACAGTGGACACGTGTGCTCTCCTTCGTCGGCGGGCGCGGCGTGAGCCGGCCCTCCCATCTTCGCCCCGCCCGGTCCCGGCGGCTAGTGAGGTCTGCCTTACCGTGACGGGCGAAATCTATCTTGATATCAAGATACCTCACGGACGCCTCCGACACGTGTGTCAGACGTCCTCCTCGTCCGTATCGGCCGCATCCGCGATCCGGGCGACGAGGACCGGTTCCTCCTCGAGACACATCCCGCGCAGCCGTTCGAGCAGATCCGCGATGCTCGTAGAACCCAGCAGGCGGAACCGGTCGTACTCCCCCAGCGGGGCCATGGCGGCCAGCTGCCACGTCGAGACGACGGGATCGTCGGCCACCTCGGCATCCGGGTCCCACCGCGCTTCGTCGAGGACCGCAGCCAACGTTGCGACACGACGCACGACGCGCTCCACCTCACGGCGCAGCGGCAGGAGGTCCTCGTCCCAGGCGAGCGGCGCGACGGGTGACACGTCCGCCACGGGATGCGGGTCGTCCTCACCCCACCTGTCGACGGCGATCCGCTCCCCTCCCACGGCGATCACGAACAGGTCCTCGGCGCCCGCCTCGACCCGGACGATGCGCGCCAGGGTTCCGAGCATCGCGCGCTCGTCGCCGCCCCCGGCCTCGAATCCGCGCTCGATCAGGACCACCCCGAACGACGGGTCGTCGGCATCGAGCAGCCGCCCGATCATCGTGAGGTACCGCGGCTCGAAGACGCGCAGCGCAAGCGGCGTGTGCGGGAGCAGCACGCTTCCCAGCGGGAACATCGGCACGGCGTCCATGGGCTCAGTCAATCAGCCCCGCGGCGCCGGTGGGGTGGTTCCTCAGCTCTCGTCGAGGCGCGGGACACGCGGGGGGTACAGCGCCCGGACCGCGAGCCATGTCACGGCGACCATCGGGGCGAACAGCGGCAGACCCATGACGAGTTTGAGCGTGCCGAGTGCTGCGACCTCTCCCGCGAGGTACAACGGGAGCTGCACGGCCAGCCGGGCGTAGAACAACGCCGCCCACGCGATCGTGAGCCAGAAGAAGGCACGACGCTTGCGCCGGTCGGCGCGCCACGCGGTGCCCTCGTTCATGAGGAAGCCGACGGCGAGTCCGATGAGCGACCAGCCGATCAGTGCCGAGATCAGCAGACCGGTGCCGTACGCGGCGTTCGTGATCAGCCCGGGGACGAAGTTGTCCTCGCCGCGACCGGTGAACAGCGCGAGCGCGGCAGCGACGCCCGTCGCGACGAGACCGCCGAAGGCGGCGGCCGCCGGCGACCGCTGGAGGAGGCGGATGATCGTGAACACGGCCGCGAGCCCGACCGACGCGACGAGCGACAGCACGAGGTCCTGCCCGGTGACCGTGAAGAGGACGACGAAGACAAGGCCGGGGAGGACGGATTCGGCGATGCCGCGCCATCCCCCCATCGCCCGCCAGACGACGTGACCGGTCGTCGCATCCTCGGCCGGATCCAGTCCGGCCCGCTTCGCCGCACCGCCCAGGGCCTGCCCGAGCAGCTCGGACGCCGTCGCACCCTCGGATGCGACCGGGGGGACGAGGTCGGGGCGGGGCGTCGAGGGCTCGTCGGATCCGCCCTGGTCCTGCGACGCGGTCATGCGCTGCCGGGAGAGGCGGGCATCTTCAGCGGGATCAGGTCGCGTGGCGGCATGGGGGTCGCTCCCCGCACCACGACGATCGATCGGAAGAGGTCCTCGACCTGCGCCGCAGCGTCGATGTCGCTCGCGGCGGCTCCGCCGATGACGCCGCGCAGGAACCACCGGGGACCGTCGACACCCACGAACCGGGCGAGACGCTTGCCGGCCGCGCCGTCGGCTCCCGCGACGGGGACCTCGGCGAGCAGCTCGGGACCGAGCGGGCCCTCGCGCTCCTCGACGCGACCGCCCTGCTGGCGCACCTGCTGTCGGATCTGCTCACGCGTCTCCTCCCACAGGCCGCTCGAGCGCGGCGCGGCGAAGGGCTGGACCTGCAGCGTGGAGCCGGCGTAGTCGAGGCCGACGGCCACGATGCGCTTGGTCTGCTCCTCGACCTCGAGACGCAGGTTCAGGCCCTCGCGGGGCAGCACCTTCACGCCGCCGAGATCGATGTACGGACGGACGGGATTGGCTTCCGCCTCGTCGAAGGGACCGTTGCTGGCACGATCGCTCGGTGCCGACTTGGGGGCGAGCTCGTCGCTCATGCGGGTTGTCCTGTCGTATAGCCGGTGGATCCGAATCCCCCGTCGCCGCGCACACTGTTGGGAAGCGCGTCGACGGGGAGGAAGGTCGCCCGCGAGACGGGCATGACGATGAGCTGGGCGATGCGGTCGCCGGGCGCGACGTCGAACGCCTCTGCGGCATCCGTGTTCAACAGCGTGACCTTGATCTCGCCGCGGTAGCCGGCATCCACCGTCCCCGGGGAGTTGACCACCGTGATGCCGTGCTTCGCCGCGAGACCGCTGCGCGGCACGACGAAGGCGACGTAGCCGTCGGGCAACGCGATGCGCACGCCGGTGCCGATCAGGGCGCGCTGCCCGGGGGCGAGTCGGACCCGCTCCGTGGCGACGAGGTCGGCGCCCGCGTCGCCCGGGTGCGCGTAGACGGGGACCTGAGCCGAGATAATGGGAACGTCCACGGTATCCATCACCCCCCGAGGCTAATGCACAACACCGACCGCTCCGCTCCCCCCTCGTACCGCGAGCGGCTGAGCCCGTCGCTGTGGCTGCTGGTCAGTGCCGCGGTGTGCGCACCGATGGCCGCGGTGACCTTCGCGCCGATCGACACGACCCTCGCGCTCGTGGTCGGTCTGGCCGTCGGCGTGGGCCTCGTCTCGGCACTCATCGCCGGCGCTCCGGTCATCTCGGTGAGCGACGGCGAGCTCCGCGTGGGCCGCGCGCACATCGCCGTCAGCGACCTCGGTGAGCCCGAGATCCTCGCCGGCGAGGCCGCGCGGGCCGCCCGCGGCAGCGACCTCCGCCGCGACGACTGGCACCTCCTGCGCGGAGGCATCGACGGTGTCGTCCGCGTTCCCGTCGCAGACGAAGACGACCCCACGGCGCGGTGGGTGTTCTCGTCCCGCACCCCCGAGAGGGTGGCGGCGATGATCACCCGCGCGCAGCGGGGTCGCTGAGACCTGAAGGTCGGGGCCGGTCAGGCCGCGCACTCGGTGCAGATGGCACCGATCGAGGTCTGGTGGTCGATCTGGGTGCGGTGCTTCACGAGGAAGCACTCAACACAGGTGAACTCGTCCTCCTGCGGAGGCAGGACGACGACGTCGAGGTCGACGTCGGAGAGGTCGGCGCCGGGCAGTTCGAAACCGCTCGGGTTGTCGGAGTCCTCGACGTCGACCGAGCCGGACATCTTGTCCGGGACGCGTTCCTTCAGAGCCTCGATCGACTCGCTGTCGTCTTCGGTCTTGCGGGGGGCGTCGTAATCCGTGGCCATGCGAGAACGTCTCAACTTTCGGGGTGTTGCAGTGGGTACGGCCCGTTCGGGCGGCCATAGTTTGCATCACGCACCCGTGAATCGCAAATGGGCCGCCGGGTCACCGCCGCCTTTCGGAGGGGCCTCACCGCAAACTCGCGGCACGCCCGGGATATTCCCGTCGCCGGGCGCCCGCCGTGACACCATGGGCGCACACGCTGGATCTGGAGGACGTCCGCATGGAACAGCTCAAAGTGATCGGCACCGAGGACGGTCGCCTCATGCTCGCGACCGACGCCGGTGACCGCTTCTCGCTCGCCGTCGACGAGGCGCTGCGCACGCAGTTGCGCCGCCTGCAGCGCGACGCCGAACCTCGACTCGCCCGCCCCAACCCCCGCGACATCCAGGCGCACATCCGTGCCGGGATGTCGGCTGAGGACGTCGCCCAGCTGCTCGGAGTCCGCGTCGAGGACGTCCAGCGTTTCGAAGGGCCCGTCCTCGCCGAGCGCGAGCACGTCGTCGACCAGGCCCTCGCCGTGACCGTGCTGATCGGCGGCGAGCTCGACCCCGGGGCGCAGCCCACGTTCGGCAACGCCGTGCGCGCGAAGCTCGCCGAGGCGGGCGCGACCGGCGAACGGTGGACGAGCTGGAAGGACCAGAACGGCTGGACCGTGAAGCTCGAGTTCACCGTCGGCGAGGTCGAGCACGACGCGCGGTGGTCGTTCGACCCCCGCCGATCCTCGCTCGCACCCCAGAACTCCGACGCGACGCAGCTCTCCCGGCAAGGCTCCCTCCCGGAGGGCCTCATCCCTCGCCTGCGCGCCCTCGACACCGCTCCGCAGAAGGATGCCTCGCGGTTCGACAGCGGATCGTTCGGTCCCCGCGGGCTCGTCGCCCCCGACGGCGCGGCCGAAGCGACCGACGATCGCCCCTCCTCCTCGGCGGCTGTACAGCAGGCCGCGATCAAGCGTGCCCCGGACGCCCCGGTGACCTCCGCGGAGACGGCCGACCTCCTCGAGGCGCTCCGCCGCCGCCGCGGACAGCGCGAGCCGATGCCGACGGAGCAGACCGAACAGCGGTCGTCGAGCCCGGTCGCCCTGTTCGACGCGCTCGAGACGCCCGAGGAGTCCGCCCCCGACGAGCCGGCACCCACCGAGACCGAGGCGAGCGAGGCTCCGGCCGAGCAGACGCGCCGCCGCGGACGCACGTCGATGCCGTCGTGGGACGAGATCGTCTTCGGCGCCCGCACCGAGGACGGCTGAGCGTCAGGCGAACGACCCCAGTCGCACCATCGGGACGACGCGCTCCTGATCGGTGAGTGATCCGTGCTGCCCGATCATGCTCTGCGGCCGCTTGTCCGACTCCCGGTCGTCGTAGTACGCGACCGCTGAGCGGGCGGCCACCAGGACGTCGCCGATGCGAGGGAGCACCTCCGCGTCCACGACCTCGCCGAACAGGCCCGCCACGACCGCCTCGTCGCGCGACAGCACCCAGGACCTTCCGGACTCGGCCTCGTGCCACCGACGCAAGACGTCGTCCGCGCGTCCCTCCTCCGCGTAGAGATGGAGCATGCGCGGCTCGCCGCCCACGATGCGGACGTCGTCGACCAGCGGATCGCCGTCCTGCAGGAGCAGGTGACGGTGCCGCGGGACGTCGACCACCCCGTGGTCGGCCGTGACGATGGCACCCGCATGGGCGCCCATCGCCGTGTCGAGATCGCGCGCCGCCACGTCGACGGTCTCCAGCGCGGCCGACCATTCGTCGCTCTCCCACCCGCGCGCGTGCGCGATCGTGTCGAGCTCGGGGATGTAGGTGTAGACGAGGGCGCCAGGATGCCGCAACGCGAGATCCGCGGAGCGCTCCATGCGCTCGGCGATGGTCGTGGCCCCGATGAACTCCGCGCCGCGCTGCAGCGCGCGGGTGAACCCGGTCGCGGCGTACCGCGGCGACGAGACGACGAAGCAGGGTCGCCCGGCTGCGGTCTCGCGTTCGAGTATCGGCGCGCAGCGCTGCCACGTGAGCGGATCGAGACCGTCGGTCTCCCAACCCTTGAGCTGATTCGGTGCCAGGTCGGTGCCCGGCACCCGCACGCGGTAGCCGACGAGGCCGTGCCGGCCCGGCGACTCTCCGGTGAGCAGACTCGTCAGCGCCGCTGCGGTCGTCGCGGGGAAGACGGTGCGCGCGGCATCCTTCTTCGTCATGCGTCCGGCGAGGAAACGGGCGTACCCGGCGCGGGCGGTGAGGTTCGATCGACCGAGTCCGTCGACCATGACGACGATCGCCGATCGCGCCGGCGCGAACCACTCGCCGCGCCCCTGCAGCGACGCCAGGATCTGCGGCACGACACCGGTGAGGCTCCGGGCCGTGGGCGGGTCCGCGGGTAGGCTGGCAGTCATCCGGGTCAGTCTTCCACACGGTGCCCCGCCGCCGTCCTGACCCCTGGCAGCATCTCCCGAAGACCGATCGAGGCCATGGCATCGCGCACTCCCCCTCCCCCTCCCGCCGTTGAACGCATCGAGGACGTCGATCTCGCCGACGAGATGCAGGGGTCCTTCCTGGAGTACGCCTACTCGGTCATCTACTCGCGCGCCCTGCCCGACGCGCGGGACGGCCTGAAGCCGGTGCAGCGCCGCATCCTCTTTCAGATGTCGGAGATGGGGCTGCGCCCCGACCGCGGGCACGTCAAGAGCGCGCGCGTCGTCGGCGACGTCATGGGAAAGCTCCACCCGCACGGAGACTCCGCGATCTACGACGCGCTCGTGCGTCTCGCCCAGGACTTCGCCCTGCGCGTCCCGCTCGTCGACGGCCACGGCAACTTCGGCTCGCTCGACGACGGCCCCGCCGCGGCGCGGTACACGGAGGTCCGACTCGCGGCATCCGCCCTCGCACTCACCGAGAACCTCGACGAGGACGTCGTTGACTTCATCCCGAACTACGACGGCCAGTTCCAGCAGCCCGAGGTGCTGTCGGCCGCCTTCCCGAACCTCCTCGTCAACGGCGCGACCGGCATCGCCGTCGGCATGGCGACCAACATGGCGCCGCACAACCTCATCGAGGTCGTCTCGGCCGCCGTCCACCTGCTCGAGCACCCCGACGCGACCCTCGACGAGCTCATGGAGTTCGTGCCGGGTCCCGACCTCCCCGGCGGCGGCGTCATCGTCGGACTCGACGGCATCAAGGAGGCGTACGAGACCGGTCGCGGCTCCTTCCGCACCCGCGCGAAGACGTCGATCGAATCGCTCGGCCCGCGCCGCACCGGCATCGTCGTCACCGAGCTCCCCTACATGGTCGGCCCCGAGCGGGTGATGGAGAAGATCCGCGACGCCGTCACCGCGAAGAAGCTCACCGGCATCTCGGACCTGACCGACCTCACCGACCGCAACAACGGTCTGCGGCTCGTGATCGGCATCAAGACGGGCTTCGACCCGAACGCCGTGCTCGAGCAGCTGTACCGCCTGACGCCGCTCGAGGACTCGTTCGGCATCAACAACGTCGCCCTCGTCGCGGGTCAGCCGCAGACGCTCGGGCTGAAGGACCTCCTGCGGGTGTACCTGGACCACCGCATCCAGGTCGTCACGCGGCGCAGCCGCTACCGGCTCGCCCGCAAGCAGGAACGCCTCCACCTCGTCGAGGGCCTCCTCATCGCGATCCTCGACATCGACGAGGTCATCCAGGTGATCCGGACCTCGGACGACAGCGATCAGGCCCGCACGCGACTCATGGACGTGTTCGACCTGTCGCAGCCGCAGGCCGAGTACATCCTCGAACTGCGCCTGCGCCGGCTGACGAAGTTCTCGCGTGTGGAGCTCGAGAGCGAGCGCGACACCCTGAAGGCCGACATCGCCGCGCTGGAGGAGCTGCTGGCCAGCGACGTGCTCCTGCGCCGTCAGGTCGCGAAGGAGCTGGATGCCGCGGCCGAGGCCTTCGGCACGCCGCGCCGCACCCTGCTCATGAACGGCGGACCGGTCACCCCGCGCGGCCGCGCCGCTGCCCCCGCCGATCTGCAGATCGCCGACGCCCCGTGCCGCGTCTTCCTCTCCGCGACCGGCCGCATGGTGCGCGCAGAGTTGGTACCCGACGCACCGGGAGGCGGCATCGTGCCGCCGGCACGCCGGTCCAAGCACGACGCCATCCGGTCGGCGGTCGACACGACGACCCGCGGCGACCTGGGCGCGGTGACCACGCTCGGACGCCTCGTCCGGTTCACCCCCGTCGACCTCCCCTCGGTCCCGGCGAACTCGGTACAGCTGGCGGCCGGCACGCGCGCCGCGCAGTACCTCGGGCTGGGCGCGAACGAGCACGTGCTCGCCCTCGTCCCGTTGACGGCCGACGCGCCGATCGCGCTGGGCACGG
Organism: Microbacterium gawkjiense; assembly: GCF_031932225.1. NCBI lineage: Bacteria > Bacillati > Actinomycetota > Actinomycetes > Micrococcales > Microbacteriaceae > Microbacterium > Microbacterium gawkjiense. The sequence goes on along the minus strand of NZ_JAUZVV010000002.1, from coordinate 304,683 downwards.
CGCAGGGCGTCGTCAAGCGGGTCGCGGCGACCGAGCTCCCGGCCGGTAAGCCGGACGTCGAGATCATCGCGCTCAAGCCCGGCGACACCGTCGTCGGGGCGGCGCTCGCGGCGGACGGGACCGAACTCGTCTTCGTCACGACCGATGCTCAGCTGCTGCGGTTCGATGCCGCGGCCGTGCGTCCCCAGGGCCGCTCGGCGGGCGGCATGGCCGGCATCCGTCTCACAGGCGACGCCCGCGTGATCGCCTTCACTGCCGTGGCCGCGAGCAACGACACCGTCGTCGCGACCGTCGCCGGATCCACCGCGGCCCTGCCGGGGACGGATGCCGGATCCGCGAAGGTCTCCGCGTTCACCGAGTTCCCCGCCAAGGGGCGTGCGACCGGCGGCGTACGCGCGCAGCGATTCCTGCGCGGCGAGGACGCGCTCATCCTCGCCTGGGTGGGCGATGGCCCCCGCGCCGTGGGTGCGGACGGCTCGGTCCGGCAGCTGCCCGAACCGGGTGCGAAACGCGACGCCTCCGGTCAGGTCCTCGACGCCGTCATCGGCGCCATCGGCACCGCGGTCTCCTGAGGCGGCACGGCGTGGCTCGGCGCGGCATCCATGTGGAGATCGACATCGCCGCGCCGATGGAGCACCTCTGGGCGCTCACCCAGGACCCCGAGCTGCACCCGCGCTGGGACGTCCGGTTCTCGCGCATCCAGCCGACGGGCACCGACGCGTCCGGGAGGCAGCGGTTCACGTACGAACGCCGGACGCCGCTCCACACGGTGCGGGGCACGGGTGTCAGCCTGGGCGAGCGCCTGCGGCCCGACCGCGCCCGGACGTCGGCGCTGCGTTTCTCGACGACCGATCGACTCTCTCCGATACGCCGCGGACGGGGGTACTGGCGGTACATCCCCCTGCGCGACGGCAGGGTGCGATTCGTGACGGGGTACGATTACGACCCCGGGTGGGGCCCCGCCGACGTCCTCGTGCGTCCGCTCCTCGGCTGGGCGACGGCGTGGAGCTTCGACCGGCTGCGCATCTGGGCCGAGACGGGGGTCGCACCGGAGCGCTGGGGCCTCGTCTCCGTCTTGGCCTGGTGGCGCGCCGACCGACCTCGCGCGGCGCGGTGCGGTCGTCGACCCGCCGGCCGGCACGCCCTCGACGATGCGCCGGCAACCCTCGTCGGCCTTCGGGAGCCGACATGACCTCGCTCTTCCGCACCACGATGGGAGCGGACTTCGATCGTCTGCACCCGCAGCTCCAGCGTCGTTTCGACGTCGGGCTGACGGGCGGCATGGCTTGCGTGGGACGCGGGGTCATGAGGCAGATCACGCGCGGCCCGTGGTGGACGGTGCCGTTCCTGCAGATCGGGCGCCTTCGCAACATCCTCGTCCCCGACGTGGGCGCCGACGTCCCCTTCACCATCGCCAACTACCCCTACCTCGATCCGTACGGACGGGAGACGGTCACCTTCGTGCGCGAGTACCGGGTCCGCGGCAGGAGGCGCCGGTTCGACGCGACGATGGTGGCAGGGCACGACGGGATCGTCGACTACCTGGGGACCCACCAGCACCTCGCGGTCGACCTCGACGTGTCGGCGGAGCCCGACGGGTCACTCCTCCTGCGGAGCGGCGCGCAGCGCTTCTACGAGGGGCCGGTCGCCTTCCGCTTCCCGATGCTGTTCAGCGGCCGCGCGACTCTCCGCGAGCGGTTCGACGAGACCGACGGACGGTTCCACGTCGACCTCCGCGTCGACAACGACCGCTTCGGGTACCTCTTCGGCTACCGAGGGTCCTTCACGTGCGAGTGGATGCCGGCATCCGACGCCCCGGCTCATCTGAAGCCGCGTCGCCACGAGCGGCGCCTCTGAGTCAGGCGGTCAGCTTCGCCTTGACGTAGGCGACGATCGCGTTCGCGTGGCCGTGGCCGAGGCCGTGCTCCTCCTTGAGGAGCCCCACCGTCTCCATATGCGTCCTCGTGTCGAGCGCGTCGGCCGCGATGTCGAGCCAGTGCTGCACGGGCTGCCCATACGTCTTCTCGATGCTCGGGAAGTACGACGCCGGCCCCTTCGGCTTGTCGCCGGGGGCGATCACGGGAGCGACGACGCGGTGGGAGGTCATGAGCCCAGGGTAGACCCGAGGAGGCGCCGGGTCAGGCGTCGATCCGCTCGCGATCCAGCCGTTCGCTCGAGGTGACGATGAAGTCCCGGCGGGGCGCCACCTCGGATCCCATGAGCAGCTCGAACACGGTGGAAGCGACTTCGGCGTCCTGCACCCGGACGCGGCGGAGAGTGCGTCCCGCGCGGTCCATCGTCGTCGTCGCGAGCTGGTCCGCGTCCATCTCGCCGAGGCCCTTGTAGCGCTGCACCGGCTCCTGCCACCGCTTGCCCGACTTCGTCAGCTTCGCAAGCAGCGTGTGGAGTTCCTGCTCGCTGTAGGTGTAGATCGTCTCGTTGGGCTTGGAGCCGGGGTTCATGACGACGACGCGGTGCAGCGGCGGCACGGCGGCGTACACCCGACCCTCTTCGATGAGGGGCCGCATGTACCGGAAGAAGAGGGTGAGCAACAGCGTGCGGATGTGTGCGCCGTCGACGTCGGCGTCGCTCATCAGGATGATCTTGCCGTAGCGGGCGGCCTCGAGGTCGAAGGAGCGGCCCGAACCGGCACCGATCACCTGGATGATCGCGGCGCACTCGGCGTTCGAGAGCATGTCGCTGATCGACGCCTTCTGGACGTTGAGGATCTTGCCGCGGATCGGCAGCAGCGCCTGGTACTCGCTGTTGCGGGCGTGCTTGGCCGTCCCGAGGGCCGAGTCCCCCTCGACGATGAACAGTTCCGACTCGGCGACGTCGTTCGTCCGGCAGTCGGCGAGCTTCGTCGGCAGCGAGGACGACTCGAGCGCGTTCTTCCGGCGCTGGGTCTCCTTGTGCGTGCGCGCCGAGATCCGGGCTTTCATCTCGGAGACGACCTTCTCGAGCAGCAGGGCGGTCTGCGCCTTGTCGTCCCGCTTCGTCGAGGCGAATTTGGCGGCGAGCTCTTTCGAGACCACCGAGGTCACGATGTTGCGGACCGCCGGCGTGCCCAGGATCTCCTTCGTCTGGCCCTCGAACTGGGGCTCCGGCAGGCGGACGGTCAGCACCGCCGACAGTCCCGCGAGGATGTCGTCCTTCTCGATCTTGTCGTTCGCACCGACCTTGAGCTTGCGGGCATTCGACTCGATCTGCCCGCGCAGCGTCTTCATGAGGCCCTGCTCGAAGCCCTGCTGGTGCGTGCCGCCCTTCGGCGTCGCGATGATGTTCACGAACGAGCGGGTGACCGTCTCGTAGCCCGTCCCCCACCGCAGCGCGATGTCGACCTCGCACTCGCGCTGCACCTCGGTGGGGACCATGGCTCCGGAGGCCTGCAGGACGGGCACCGTCTCGGTGAACGTGCCGGTGCCGGTCAGACGCCACGTGTCCGTGATCGGCGCATCCGGGGCGAGGAAATCGGCGAACTCCGAGATGCCTCCGTCGAAGCGATAGCTCGTCTCGACGGTGTCCGCTGTCCGCTGGTCGACGATGACGATCTCGAGACCGGGGACGAGGAACGCGGTCTGACGCGCGCGCTGCTCCAGCTCGCTGAGATCGAACGCTGCGTCCTTCGTGAAGATCTGCCGGTCCGCCCAGTAGCGGATGCGGGTACCCGTGACACCCTTCGCCGCCTTGCCGACGACGCGCAGCTCGCTGGACTTCTCGAACGGCCGGAATCCGGATGACGGGGAAGCGCCCTCGAAGATGCCGGGCTCACCCCGGTGGAACGACATGGCGTACGTCTTGCCGGCCCGGTCGACTTCGACGTCGAGCCGCTCCGAGAGGGCGTTGACGACGGACGCGCCGACACCGTGGAGCCCACCGGATGCCGCGTACGACCCACCGCCGAACTTGCCACCCGCGTGCAGCTTGGTGAAGACGACCTCGACACCCGTCAAGCCGGTGCGCGGTTCGACGTCCACCGGGATGCCGCGCGCCCGGTCACGGACCTCGACGCTGCCGTCGGCGTGCAGGATGATCTCGATGCGGTCGCCGTGTCCGCCGAGGGCTTCGTCGACTGAGTTGTCGATGATCTCCCAGAGGCAGTGCATGAGTCCGCGGGAGTCGGTCGAGCCGATGTACATACCGGGCCGCTTGCGCACGGCCTCGAGCCCTTCCAGGACCTGGAGATGATGGGCGGAATACTCGGCTGTCACGATCTCCCATCGTATGCGGCACCCCCGACACGACGCCGACCGACACACACGCCGTCACGAGGTCGACACGCACAGCGGGCGCATACCGTACGCGCACAGCGAAATGTCATGCAATGGCGGCATACCCGCAACATCGGCGTGGTTGTATTGCGTGACAGTTCACCCGTCATGAGCAGTACGAGGAGGCACCTGACATGAGCACGTCGACCACCACCGAGCCCGGAGCCGTCCTCGAACACCGCCTGACGGCGATGGATCGCTGCGACTCCTGCGGAGCCCAGGCCTACATCGCCGCCGAGGTCAACGGGAGCGAACTCCTGTTCTGCGCCCACCACGGCCGCAAGTACGAGGAGAAACTCCGCGCCGTCGCCACCTCGTGGCACGACGAGACCGCCCGCCTGACCGAGTCGGTCTGAGCCGCGGCATCCCGATCACGACGAAAGCCCCCTGCGATGCAGGGGGCTTTCGCGTTGCAGGTCAGAACCCGACGGCCGCCTGGTACACCGGGAGGAGGCCCGTCCGCACACCCGACGCCGACGGCTTCGGCTGGAAGACGCTGGAGTTGTGGTTGCCCTCGATGACGACGGGACCGTTCGCGGTGATCGCGATGTCCCAGCCCACGTAGGGCGCCTCGGGCGTCCGTCGGGCGAGGGCGGCGACCAGATCGAGGACCTCGCTGTAGAGCGGCACCCGGAACCCGACGATCGGCGTTCCCGTCACGGGGTGCTCGCGGTAGACGTTGCTGTTCTTGTCGACACCGGGGTACAGCGCGACGCCCTCGTCGTCGAGCATCGTGAACATCCCGCCCGAGGCGAAGTTGTCGATGACGTCGCCGTTGCCGATGCGCAGCACGGCCGCCAGCAGGTGCACACGGTCGTCTTTGTCGAGGAACGTGATGAGCCGGACGGTGTTGACCGCGTCCGGGTACAGCGCCGACATCTCGGGGTGCTGCATGATGAACTCGTCGAGCACCGTCTGGCCCTGGGCGGTCACCTCGGCCCGGAACCGCGCCGGGTCGACGTCGGGGCCGACCTCGTGGAGCTCGATCCCCCCGCCGCCGTGACCCTCGTTGGGCTTGGCCAGCACACGCGGGTGCCGGGAGAGGAACGCCGCCAGCTGCGCGTCGTCGACGTCCCGCAGATCGATCGTCTCGCGACCGAGCAGATCGGCGTACTCGCGGGCGAACCGGCGCTTGTCCTCGAGCTTCGAGCGCCCCTCGGGCGTGTTGTACATCTTCGTGATCCGGAAGGATTTCGGATGCGTCATCCACGTCTTCCGCTCACGCGCGTTCAGGAGCCGGATGTCCCACACCGCGTAGTCGCGGAACGCCATGTCGTAGCGCACCGAGCACCACAGCATGTCCGCGATGATCACCGGCAGCGGCGCCTTCGACACCCGCTGGACGGTACGCGCGAACTCGACGAGGTTGCCCGGGCGGAGCTTGCGTGCGCGACGGATCAGGTACTGCAGGCGGACGCGGATGCGGCGCATGTCGGTCCCTTCGGTTGGGGTCGGTCAGAAGCGCATCGCAGCGCGGTAGCGGGGCAGCAGACCGCGACGGATGCCGGAGACCGAGGGCTTCGACTGGAAGACGCCGGAGTTGTGGTTGCCCTCGATGACGACGGGGCCGTCGGGCGTGATGGCGATGTCCCACCCGATGTACGGGAAGGCCGGCACGCGACGCGCGAGCCGGTCGACGAGCTCGAGCACCTCGTCGTAGAGCGGCACCTGGAACCCCGTGATGGGTGTTCCCGTCGCGGGGTGCTCGGCGAAGGGGCGCCCCTCCTCGTCGCTGGCGGCGTGGAGGGCACGACCCTGCTCGTCGAGCATCGTGTACATGCCGCCGTTGCTGAAGTTGTCGATGACGCCGCCGTTGCCGATCTTTAGCACACCCGCGAGGACGTGCACCTCGCCGTCGGGATCGAGGTAGGACACCATCCGGAGCGAGTTGACGCTCCCGGGGTACAGCGCCGCCATGTCGGGATGCTGCACGAGCACCTCCTCGACGAGCGTCTGACCGTCGGCGAGCAGCCGATCGCGGAAGGCGTCGACGTCCCCGATGTCGGCGGAGTCGACGAGCGTGATCCCGTTGCCGCCCACGCCGCCGGGGTTCTTGGCGATGATGCGCGGGTGGCGGGCGACGAAGGCGGCGAAGGTCGCGGCATCCGACTCACCGAGGTCGAGCCACTGACGACCCAACTCGAGCCCGAAACGGGTGGCGAACTGGAGCTTGTCGTCGAAGATCGCCCGCTGCGCGTTGTCGTTGAGGCGTCGCGAGAGGTGGAACGACTTGGGGTCGGTCATGTACGTCTTACGCTCACGACCCTTGAGGATGCGGAAGTCCCACTCCGAGTAGTTCTCGAACGTCGTCTCGTAGCGCACCGAGCACCAGGCCATGTCGGCGACGACCCACCACAGCGGCGCCTTCGACAGCCGCGCGGACTGACGGGCGAACTGCAGCACACGCTCGGTGTCGAAGTTGACCACCCGGCGCACGAAGAAGCGGGCACGGCGGTAGAGCCTGTTCACGGCGCCCACGGTCAGCCCTTCGACGGACGGATGATGCCGAGCGGCGTGGACTGGTGTCCCTGGCCGAGCGGGTTGTCCGAGAGGATGCGAACGAGCCGCTGCTCCCCCGCCTTGTCGAGCGTCGACCCGAGGATGTTGCCGCCGATGTCGTTGATGTCGACGACCGCCACCTCGAACGCGCCGCCGAGACGGGACTTCAGGCGCGCGGCCACGGCGGCCGGCTCCTTCGGACCGAGCACGACCGCCTTGTTGTACGGCGGGATCGTGTGCGGAGTCGGGCCGTCGATCGAGCGCGCCTTGTCGCCGGCGATCCGGTAGAAGTCACCGCGTCGTCCGAACAGCTTCGTGATCGCGGCGACGCCGGCGGCGAACAGGATGCGGGGCGTCCCGCATTCGCGCAGCGCCATCTCCATCGTCTCGGGCATGCCCAGGCCGATGCCGTACTTCGTCTTGACGACGTAACGCGAGAGGAAACGCGCGAGCGGGCGCGGCGCGATGTCCTCGACGAGGTACGACCTGCCCTGCGTGATCGCGACGATCTTCTCCGTCACGAACAGCAGATCACCGGGCTGCAGCTCGGGCGAGGCGTAGGTCGCGACGATCTCGTCGATGTCCTCGCCCGGCATGACGACGTGCGTCCGGATCGGGATCCGGGCGTACGTCGCGCCGTCGACCGCTCGCGTGAGCTCCTTGCCCTCGTTCGCGGCGCCGCTCATTCGAGGTAGTCCCGCAGCGACTGCGACCGCGACGGGTGCCGCAGCTTCGCCATCGTCTTGGACTCGATCTGACGGATCCGCTCCCGCGTGACGCCGAACGTGTCGCCGATCTGGTCGAGCGTCTTGGGCTGACCGTCGCCGAGGCCGAACCGCATCCGGATGACGCCCGCCTCGCGCTCGCTGAGCGAGTCGAGCAGGGACTCCAGCTGACGCTGCAGCATCGTGAACCCGACGGCGTCGGCGGGGACCACGGCCTCGGTGTCCTCGATGAGGTCACCGAACTCGCTGTCGCCGTCCTCACCGAGGGGCGTGTGGAGCGAGATGGGCTCGCGGCCGTACTTCTGGACCTCGATGACCTTCTCGGGCGTCATGTCGAGCTCGCGGCTGAGCTCCTCGGGCGTGGGCTCGCGACCCAGGTCCTGGAGCATCTGCCGCTGCACGCGGGCCAACTTGTTGATGACCTCGACCATATGGACGGGGATGCGGATCGTGCGCGCCTGGTCGGCCATCGCGCGGGTGATCGCCTGACGGATCCACCAGGTGGCGTAGGTCGAGAACTTGAAGCCCTTGGTGTAGTCGAACTTCTCGACGGCACGGATGAGGCCGAGGTTGCCCTCCTGGATGAGGTCCAGGAACTGCATGCCGCGACCGGTGTAGCGCTTGGCCAACGAGACGACCAGTCGCAGGTTCGCGCCGAGCAGGTGGCTCTTGGCGCGCTGCCCGTCACGGGCGACCCACTGCAGGTCGAGACCGAGCTGCGACGACTTCTCGGCCGCCGTCATGTGCGACAGCTTCTCCTCGGCGAACAGGCCCGCCTCGATCCGCATCGCGAGCTCGACCTCTTCGGCCGCGTTGAGGAGCGGGACCTTACCGATCTGCTTCAGGTAGTCCTTGACCGGGTCGGCGGTCGCACCGGTGATCTGCGTCGAGTAGACCGGGACCTCGTCGTCGTCCGAGGACGAGATGACGATCGCGCCCGTCGGGAGCGGCTCGGTGAAGGCAGGCTTCGCGGGCTCGTCCTCGTCCTCGCCGTCCGCCTTCTCGGCATCCTTCTTCGTGTCGTCGTCCGAGGCGTCGTCGGCGGCGTCGACGTCGATCTCGACCTCGTCGACTTCTTCGTCTTCGTCCTCGTCGTCGGCTGCCTTCTTGGCGCGTGCCTTGGCCGGGGACGCCTTCGTCGCGGCCGGCTTCTTCGCCGCGGCCTTGCGAGCCGGAGCCTTCTTCGCCGGGGTGGTCGCCGCCTCGGGCTCGACCGCTTCGGCGTCGTCGACCGTGTCGGCCGCGCGTGTACGGGTGGTCCTCGTGCTCGAAGTCACGTTTCGCCTTTCACCGACGGCACTCCGCCGGGTTTCGGACACTAGTAAGACCCTTGTCAAGTCCGCCGGACTCGCACGGAAGCGACTCCACGGGCCCGACAACGGGTCATTTCGTCCATTCTCTCATACGTCTTGGATGCATGAAGGACGTACCCGTGTCAACACCGAATACGTTGTGCGCATTCCCCGGCGGAATGCTGTCACGGCGGCGCGGGGTGCGACTCAGCCGAGCCCGGGGCGCCGGTCGTCGTCGCCGGAGGGACGGTTCGCGAGGAACCGCTCGAGCTCGGCGGCCAGCTCGTCGGCGGACGGCAGATCGCCGGTGTGGATGATCGGCTGGGCCTGCGTCGAGCCCGCCATGTAAGCGTCGTAACGGTTCTCGAGGTTGCCGAGCATGGCGGTTAGTTCCTCACTGGCCGCGACCTGGTCGTCCACCTTCTCGAGGTACTCCCGGTTCTCCTCACGGAGGGTGTCGCTGTCGAAGACGAGACCGGTCGCGACGGAGACGCTGTCGAGCGCGGCGATCGCCGCCGCGGGGAAGTCCGTCTCCGCGAGGTAGTGCGGCACCAGCAGGGCGAACCCGGACACCGAGACACCGGCATCCGAGAGCCGGTACTCGAGGAGGTGCCCGGCGGTCGAGGGGACCTGGGTGCGGGGCTTCCACACGGAGTGCGCCTCGGTGAGGTCGGCGCGGTTGCCGCTGACCGTCGTCCCCAGCGGCCGCGTGTGGGGCACCGGCATCGGGATCGCGTGCACCCACGTGACCGACCGGACCTGCAGCCCCTCGGCGAGTCCGACGACGGTGTCGACGAAGGCCTCCCAGGCGAAGTCGGGCTCGTAGCCGGACAGCAGGACGAAGGGCTGACCCAGCGAGTCGTGGACCAGCGCGAGGTCGAGACGGGGAGGCTGGTAGTCCTCGAGGTGGTCGCCGTTGAAGGTGATGAGGGGCCGGCGGGCGCGGTAGTCGAACAGCACGTCCGGGTTGAAGGTGATGACCGGTTGCGGGTCGAGCTCGGTGTGGAGGTGGTCGACGACGCGGGTGACCGCGGAACCGGCATCCGTGAAGCCGGTCAACGCGACGACCAGCGGAAGGCCCGCGGGCACGGGCGGCGCCGTCGTGATGCGCTCGTAGAGGGGACCAGACAGGGGCATGTCTCCACTGTAGGAGCACGCCCGAAGCAGGCGGCGCGCCACCCGTCCCGCTCTGAGCGAACGCCCCGTCCATAGGATGGAGTCCATGCCGTACCCCGAGCTGACCGTGTCCACTTCTCCTGCACGCGACGGCGGTGCCGACGCAATCATCCTCGCCCTCCCGCCGCTCGACGACGCGGCGTCGGTCCTCGCGGACTGGCCGGGTGTCGAGGAGGTCCTCCGCGGCATCGGATTCAGCGGCACCCCCGGGACGACGACCCGGGTCTTCGCCCCCGCGTCCACCGCGCTCCCCCTCTTCGTCGTGGGGACCGGCTCTGCGCCCTCGGCCGAGGCGATCCGGGATGCCGTCGGTGCCGCCGTGCGCACGACGACGGGATTCGTCCGGCTCGCCGTCGCCCTCCCGCACGCCGAAGCGCACTGGCGCGCCGCGGCCGAAGGCGCGGTCCTCGGCGGATACCGCTTCGAGGGATACAAGTCCTCCGAGTCCGCGAAGACCCGCGCCTCCCACGTCGTCCTGCACCTGTCGGCCGACGTCGACCCGGAGGATCTGCGCGCGGTCGACGTCACCGGGTCCGCCGTCGCCCTCGTCAAGGACCTCGTCAACGTGCCCGCGGAGTGGCTCGGACCCGCCGATCTCGCCGAGCGCGCCATCGAGGCCGTCGCGGGGCTCCCCGTCGACGTCGAGGTGCTCGACGAGACCGAGCTCGCGGCGGAGGGCTACGGCGGCATCCTGGGCGTCGGCAAGGGGTCCGACCGTCCGCCGCGCCTCGTCCGCCTGACTTACGCCCCCGCGGGCGCCGACCGCCACATCGCCCTGGTGGGCAAGGGGATCACGTTCGACACCGGCGGACTCTCGCTGAAGCCACCGGCATCCATGGTCGGGATGAAGTTCGACATGGCGGGCGCGGCGACCGCGCTCGCGGTGGTGCGCGCCGCCGCGCAGCGCGAACTGCCGATCGCGGTGACCGCGTGGCTGTGCATCGCCGACAACATGCCCTCCGGGCGCGCGACCCGCCCCGGCGACGTCCTGCGGATGCTCGACGGGACGAGTGTCGAGGTCCTCAACACGGATGCCGAGGGTCGCCTCGTCCTCGCCGACGGGCTCGTCGCGGCGAGCCGGACGCGACCCGATGTCATCGTCGACGTCGCGACGCTCACGGGTGCCGTGATCGTCGCGCTCGGCAACCGCCACACGGGGGTCATGGGCGACGACGCGACCGTGGCGCGCTACCTCGAGGCGGCAGCATCCGCCGGTGAGGCCGCATGGCAGCTGCCGCTCCCCGACCACATGGAGGACGAACTCGACTCCCCCATCGCGGACCTCCGCAACGCCAAGGTCGGCGACCCGGCGGGCGGCACGATGTTCGCCGGACTCTTCCTGCGCCGCTTCGTCGGACGCACGGGAGAGGATGCCGACGCCCCCCGCATCCCGTGGGTGCACCTCGACATCGCGGGCAGCGGCGAGAACAAGGCCTCGCCCTTCGGCCCGACCGACAAGGGACCCACGGCGGCGACGGTCCGTTCGCTGCTCGCCTTCCTCGAGGCGGAGATCCGATGAGCCGCCACGAGTTCGACGTCGTCGTCCTGGGCGGCGGCAGCGGCGGGTACGCCGCCGCGATCCGCGCGAGCGAGCTGGGCAAGAAGGTCGCCCTCATCGAGAAGGACAAAGTCGGGGGAACCTGCCTGCACCGCGGCTGCGTGCCGACCAAGGCGCTCCTCCACACCGCGGAGATCGCTGACCACGTGCGGGAAGCCGCCGCGGTCGGCGTCAACGCCTCGCTGACGGGGTTCGATCCGGCGCGGATGACCGCTTACCGCGAAGGCATCGTCGCCAAGAAGTACCGCGGCCTGCAGAGCCTGCTGTCCACGCGCGGCATCACCGTGGTCGCCGGCGAGGGCCGGCTGAGCGCGGACCGGTCCGTGATCGTCGGCGAGGACGAGTACGCGGGTGCGGACGTCATCCTCGCGACGGGCTCGCAGACGAGGTCGCTCCCGGGGATCGAGGTCGGCGGGCGGGTGCTCACGAGCGAGACCGCGCTGACGCTCGACACCGTCCCCGGCTCGGTGGTCGTCCTGGGCGGCGGGGTCATCGGGGTCGAGTTCGCGAGCGCGTGGCGTTCGCTCGGCGTCGACGTCCTCATCGTCGAGGCCCTCGACCGGCTGCTCCCGGCAGAGGATGCCGCATCGAGCAAGGCCCTCGAACGCGCGTACCGCAAGCGCGGCATCCGGACCGCCCTCTCGACCCGCTGCGAGGGCGTCTCGCAGCGCGAGGACGGCGTGGCCGTCACGCTCTCGGACGGAGCCGTCGTCGAGGCGGACTACGTCCTCGTGGCGGTCGGACGAGGTCCCGTCACCGACGGCCTGGGCCTGGACGAGGCAGGTGTCACCCGCGACCGGGGGTTCGTCGTCGTGGGCGACGACCTGCAGACCTCGGTCCCCCACGTGTGGGCCGTGGGCGACATCGTCCCCGGGCTCCAGCTCGCGCACCGCAGCTTCCAGCAGGGCATCTTCGTTGCGGAGCGGATCGCCGGTCTCGCGCCGGTCGCCGTCCCCGAATCGACCATCCCGCGCGTGTCGTACTCCCACCCGGAGGTCGCCTCGGTCGGCCTCACCGAGGAGCAGGCGCGCGCCGCGCACGGGGATCGCGTCGCGGCCTACGAGTTCAACCTCGCCGGCAACGCGAAGAGCGAGATCCTCGGGACTGCGGGCTTCGCCAAGGTCGTCCGCATCGTCGACGGCCCCGTCGTGGGCGTGCACCTCGTCGGCGACCGCGTCGGCGAGCTCATCACCGAGGGGCAGCTCGCGATCGGATGGGAAGCCCACCCCGAGGACATCGCACCGTTCGTCCACGCGCATCCGACCCAGAGCGAAGCCCTCGGCGAGGCGTTCCTCGCGCTCGCGGGCAAGCCCCTCCATACCGTCTGACCCCGTCGCACGGGCGACACTAAGCTAGACAGCACATCGCACTTTCTTGAAGGAGACACAGTCATGAGCACATCCGTGGTCCTCCCCGCGCTCGGTGAGAGCGTCACCGAGGGAACGGTCACCCGCTGGCTCAAGAAGGTCGGTGATTCCGTCCAGGCCGATGAAGGACTCCTGGAGATCTCGACCGACAAGGTCGACACCGAGATCCCCTCGCCCGTCAGCGGCGTCATCGAGGAGATCCTCGTGCAGGAGGACGAGACCGTCGAGATCGGCGCCGTGCTCGCGAAGATCGGTGACGGCTCGTCCGCGCCGGCCGAGTCCGAGCCCGCCGAGTCCGCTCCGGCCGAGTCCGCACCTGAGCAGTCCGCGCCCGAGCAGTCCGCACCCGCCGAGCCCGCCCCGCAGGAGACTCCCGCCGAGTCCGCACCGGCACCGGCGGCATCCGGTGACGCGAAGGACGTCGTCCTCCCCGAGCTCGGTGAGAGCGTCACCGAGGGCACCGTCACGCGCTGGCTCAAGCAGGTCGGCGACGACGTCGCGGTCGACGAGCCCCTCCTCGAGATCTCGACCGACAAGGTCGACACCGAGATCCCCTCGCCCATCGCCGGCACGCTGACCGAGATCCTGGTCCAGGAGGACGAGACCGTCGAGGTCGGCGCCGTCCTGGCCCGCGTCGGATCCGGCGCCGCCGCGGCACCCGCTGAATCGGCCCCCGCGGCACCCGCCGAGGAGAAGGCCCCCGAGGCCCCGGCGCCCCAGAGCGAGGCGCCCGCCGCCGAGCAGTCCAAGGCCGAGGAGCCGAAGGCTGAGGAGCCGAAGGCTGAGCAGCCCAAGGCCGAGCAGCCCGCTCCGGCCGCACCGGCGCCGGCCGAGTCGGCGTCGGACGACGAGGGCGTCACCTACGTGACCCCTCTCGTGCGCAAGCTCGCCCAGCAGCACGGCGTCGACCTGTCGAACGTGCGTGGCAGCGGCGTCGGTGGACGCATCCGCAAGGAGGACGTCCTCAAGGCCGCCGAGGCCCCCAAGGCCGAGTCCGCACCGGCCGCTGCCGCCGCGCCGGCGCCCGCCGCCGTCGAGGTCTCGCCGCTGCGCGGCACCACCCAGGCGATGTCGCGTCTGCGCAAGGTGCTCGCCAGCCGTGCCGTCGAGTCGATGCAGCAGACCGCTCAGCTGACGACGGTCGTCGAGGTCGACGTCACGAAGCTCGCGAACTACCGCGACTCGGTGAAGAACTCGTTCCTCGAGAAGACCGGCGACAAGCTGTCGTTCCTGCCGTTCTTCGCGCTGGCGGCCGCCGAAGCCCTCAAGGCGTTCCCGATCATCAACGCGACCGTCGACGGCGACCAGATCGTCTACCCGGCGAGCGAGAACCTCTCGATCGCGGTCGACACCGAGCGGGGTCTGCTGACGCCCGTCCTGCGTGACGCGGGCGACAAGAACATCGCTCAGATCGCGCACGAGATCGCTGATCTCGCCGACCGCACGCGCAACAACAAGCTGAAGCCCGACGAGCTCGCCGGTGGCACGTTCACGCTCACCAACACCGGTTCGCGTGGCGCGCTGTTCGACACCCCCGTGGTGTTCCTGCCGCAGTCGGCCATCCTGGGCACGGGCGTCGTCGTGAAGCGTCCCGGAGTCGTCTCGGTCGACGGGAAGGACGCGATCAGCGTCCGCTCCTACGTCTACCTGGCGCTGTCCTACGACCACCGCGTCATCGACGGTGCCGACGCCGCGCGCTTCCTCAGCGCGGTGAAGGCTCGCCTCGAGGCGGCGCAGTTCGAGGGTCAGCTCGGCGTCTGACACCCCCAGCGGGATCATGGCTGGTCCGCGAGGTCGTACACCTCGCGGACCAGCCATCGCTTTTCCACCCGCACCATGACGAGCACCTGGGTCACCTCGGCCGTCACGATCCGGACGGCCGCGGCACCGCCGTACTCGTCGACCACCTCCACCGCGTAGTCCCCACCCGCGGCGTCGATCGGTCGGGCCGATCCGGGCTCCTCCCAGAGCTTTTCGAGACACGCGTCGTCACCACAGGCAGCCAGCGCGTCCACCAGGCCGCGAGCCGCGTCGACGATCTCCGCCGGCCCCTCATCGGACCGGGCGGCGTCCTCCGTCGCAGGATCCTCGTCGCGCACCGGAGAGGCGGATGCCGACGGCGCCGCCGCGCGCGTCGGATCAGCGGACCCGCCGGCCGCCGCTGCCGGGCGCTCCCCCTCCCCTGACGGCCACAGGGCGCCCCCGACGATGACCGCCGTGGCCACGGCTGCCGCGACGAGGAGGACACGGCGCCGTCCCCCCGTGGGCCGGTCTGCCTGCCGATCACCCGCGCGCGGCGTCGCACGGGTGCGACGGACGACCGCGGCCCACGCGCGCCCGACCCGCTCGGCGACCCCCACGTCCACCAAGCGCGCGAGCAGGTCCCGCACGGTGCCGGCGACGCTCCCACTCGCGTGCGGAGGAGCCACGGCGCGTTCGCGTCTCTTGGGCAGGTGCCCGTCCTCGCGCCGTTCCGTCGGAAGCGGTTCGGGATCCGCCGCGGCGAACAACGCGCCTTCGATCGCTTCGCCCTCTCTCCGCAGAAGCCGGGGGTCGCCGATCGCCGCTGCG
Organism: Microbacterium gawkjiense; assembly: GCF_031932225.1. NCBI lineage: Bacteria > Bacillati > Actinomycetota > Actinomycetes > Micrococcales > Microbacteriaceae > Microbacterium > Microbacterium gawkjiense. The sequence goes on along the minus strand of NZ_JAUZVV010000002.1, from coordinate 289,224 downwards.
GCGCTCTCGAGTGCTCGCTGCAGCGCCGGGTCTGCGGCATCCACCCGCCGGAGGAGGTCGACGGTGTCCTCGCGCCAGGCGAGCGTGCCGGTCAACGCGAGGACGGGTCTGCCCTCTGTTGTGACCCACCATCGTCCGGCCTCGGCACCGAGTCCGTCCGCCTCGCGTGCGCCTCGGAGGGCGCTGACCGCCAGCGTGACGAGGACACCCGGCGGAGGCGAGCCGTCCGTCAGCACCCCGTCGAGCCTGACGGGACAGTGCGGCAGGACGACACGGGAACCTTCCGGCGTCCCCGCGGCGTCCATCGGGGCGAGGAGGTGCTCGGCCCCGTGCGCCGCCCACGCGGGCGAGGCACCGAAGGCAGCGGCGTCCACCCACACGGTCGGCGGGTCACCGGCGCGCAGTACCCCGGCGAACGGGGCCTCGGCCGCGGTGAGCTCGCGCAGCGCCGGCGGGATGTCCAGAGCGACGGGTTCCATTCCTCCACCCTCCGCCCGCGCCCACCATCATCGGCTGCGCCCCGACGACCGGTGGACAGCCGCCCGCGCCCGACGACGTGTGAAGAAGTCCGCGGGCCGCGAAGGTAGGCTGAGCACATGGCATCCCGCAGTACCGCACCTGAGAAGCGCCCCGGATTCTTCTCCCAGATCCGCTCGCTGTACACGTTCACCCGGAGCGAGTTCCGGTGGTTGCCGTGGGCCTTGATCGGTGCCCTGCTCCTCGGTGTCGCCCTGGGCGTCGGCCTCGGCTTCCTCGTGCCGCCGGTGGAGATCTGGAGCGTCATCCTCTGGGGTGTCAGCGGCCTGCTCATGGGCTTCCTCTTCGCGATGATCCTGCTGACGCGCCTGTCGACCCGGGTCATGTACAAGAAGCTCGACGGGATGCCGGGTGCCACCGGGCACATCCTCTCGACCGGTCTCGGTCGGAGCTGGGTGACGTCCGACATGCCCGTGGGTGTCAACCCGCGGACGCAGGACGCCGTCTACCGGGCCGTCGGTCGCGGCGGGGTCGTCATCATCGGAGAGGGTGCGCGTGGGCGACTGACGCGCCTCGTGAACGACGAGCGCAAGAAGGTCGCGCGGGTCGCCTCGGGCATCAACATCGAGGTCCTTTACGTCGGCGACGGCGAGGGTGACGTCCACATCTCCAAGCTCGCCAAGACCATCAAGGCGCTGCCCAAGACCGTCGATCGCGCCACCCTCGCGGCCGTCGTCAAGCGCATCGACTCGGTGTCGCAGTCGGTGACGTCGCTGCCGATCCCCAAGGGCATCGACCCGACGCGCGCCCGCGCTCCGCGACCCCGGTAAGCCGCTGCGTCAGCCGCGGACGAGGACGGTTCCGACCGCCTTGTCGTGGAGGCCACGCTGGTCGGCGTCCCAGATCACCGCGGGCAGCACGACGACGAGCAGTGCTGTGCGGACGATCGGACGCCAGAGGCCGGGCCATCCGCCCCGCGCCAGCTCCACCCGCATCCCGAGGATCCGGTGACCCGGACTCCCGCCGATCGTGGGGATGAACAGGATCTGCAGGGCGGCGAACACGATCATCGGCGCGAACAGCGTCCAGCCGGCCTTCTCGGGCAGGGCGAACTGGTCGTATCCGAAGAACGCGGTCGCCAGGACCGTCGCCGCCGCGTAGTCGATGAACAGGGCGCCGATGCGTCGCCCGGGCCGACCGATGCTGCCGCGGCCGGTGGCGGGACGGCCGAGCCGTTCGCCGGGGTAGTCGGGCAGGGTCGATGACACCGTCTCAGCGTAATCCGGACCGCGTAACATCCTCGAAACATCGGGGACACTGCCGGGCAACTGCACCCCGATAGGTTCGAGGAGCGCCTGATCCGACGGGCGACGACAACGCACCCGATCTTGGAGACTCCATGTTCAAAGATTCTTCCGAGGTGCTCGCGTTCATCAAGGACGAGGACGTCAAGTTCCTCGACATCCGTTTCACGGACCTCCCTGGTGTGCAGCAGCACTTCAACATCCCGGCCTCGACCGTCGACGAGGAGTTCTTCACGGTCGGCCAGCTCTTCGACGGCTCCTCGATCCGCGGCTTCGCGAACATCCACGAGTCGGACATGCAGCTCATCCCGGATGTCACGACGGCCTACCTCGACCAGTTCCGCGAGGCGAAGACGCTCGTCATGATCTTCGACATCTACAACCCGCGCACCGGCGAGATCTACCACAAGGACCCGCGTCAGGTCGCCAAGAAGGCGGAGAAGTACCTCGCGTCGACCGGCATCGCCGACACCGCGTTCTTCGCCCCCGAGGCGGAGTTCTACATCTTCGACGACGTCCGCTACGAGGTGAAGCAGAACTCGAGCTTCTACTCCGTCGACTCCGAAGAGGGCGCCTGGAACACCGGCCGCGCCGAAGAGGGCGGCAACCTCGCCAACAAGACGCCGTACAAGGGCGGATACTTCCCGGTCAGCCCGGTCGACAAGACCGCCGACCTGCGTGACGACATCACCCTGAAGCTGATCGAGGCCGGTTTCGTCCTCGAGCGCTCGCACCACGAGGTGGGCACCGGCGGCCAGCAGGAGATCAACTACCGCTTCGACACCATGGTGCACTCGGCGGACGACATCCTGAAGTTCAAGTACATCGTCAAGAACACCTGCGAGCAGTGGGGCAAGGTCGCGACCTTCATGCCCAAGCCGCTCTTCGGCGACAACGGCTCCGGCATGCACACGCACCAGTCGCTGTGGCTCGACGGCAAGCCGCTCTTCTACGACGAGAAGGGCTACGGCGGACTGTCGGACACCGCCCGCTGGTACATCGGCGGCCTGCTGGCGCACGCCCCCGCGGTCCTCGCGTTCACCAACCCGACGATCAACTCGTACAAGCGACTGGTCAAGGGCTACGAGGCGCCGGTCAACCTGGTCTACTCGGCCGGCAACCGCTCGGCGGCCATCCGCATCCCGATCACCGGGTCGAACCCGAAGGCCAAGCGCATCGAGTTCCGCGCACCGGATGCCTCCGGTAACCCGTACCTCGCCTTCGCCGCGCAGATGATGGCCGGCCTCGACGGCATCATCAACCGCATCGAGCCGCACGAGCCGGTCGACAAGGACCTGTACGAGCTTCCCCCTGAGGAAGCCAAGAACATCCCGCAGGTCCCGAACTCGCTCCTCGACTCGCTCGAGGCGCTGCGCGCCGACCACGAGTTCCTGACGCGGGGCAACGTGTTCACCCCCGAGCTCATCGAGACGTGGATCGAGTACAAGATCGAGAACGAGATCAAGCCGATCGCGGCGCGTCCGCACCCGTTCGAGTACGAGCTGTACTTCGGGGTCTGATCTCCCGACTGTGAAGGCCCGCCGGCATCGCGCCGGCGGGCCTTTCGCGTCTGCGGTCTCGGGTCAGAACCCGGGGAGGTTGATGTCCTTGGGGTCGACCTCGACCTCGCCGACGTCGTCGGGTCCCCCGGTGCCCGGTGCGACCTGCACCTGATCCTCGTCGATGTCGCCCGCCACCTCGTCGGAGACGTGCTCGTCCTGCTTCTGCTGCGTCTCGGTCTCGCTGCCGGGGCTGTACGCGGTGTCGTGATCGATCTGGTCGTCCTGCGAGTGGGCGGTGTCGGTGGCCTCGGTGGGATCGACCGGAGCGGAGTTCTGATCGTTCGTCATGTCTGGACGGTACGGCCCCGCACGGCAGCCGCCGGACCCCTTGACAGGTCAGTGAACGGAAGCGGACGAACTGTCGCGGTGCTCCTTGTGGCCTCCGCGGAGCCGGCCGACGAGCATGATCACCCCGACGATCACGAGGCCGAGGAGAAGGCCGGCGATCGCGGAGACCAGCGTCTCGCCGACCCAGACCACGACCGGACCGGCAGCCTCGAGCAGGTGCTCGACGCCGTGCAGGAGGTCGGTCGTCCAGTGCCATCCGACCTTGCCCACGTTCTCGAGGACGAGGTGTCCACCGACCCACAGCATCGCCACGGTCCCCAGGATGCTGATCCCGCGGAAGACGGCGGGCATGGACCGCACGATGCGGGCGCCGTTGTGGCGGACGCGCTTGACCGGGCTCTTCGCCATCCGCAGACCGATGTCATCGATCTTCACGAGCAGGGCGACGGCCCCGTAGACGAGCAGCGTCATCATGAATCCGATGACGGCCAGGATGGCGAGGGTCTGCCAGATCCCGAGCCCTTCCTCCAGGCTGTCCAGCGAGATGAGCATGATCTCGCTCGAGAGGATGAGGTCGGTGCGGACGGCGCCCAGCACGAGCTTCTTCTCGTCGCGCTCCGCCTCCTCCTCCGCGTGGAGGTGAAACCCGAACCACTCGAGGACCTTCTCCGCACCCTCGAAGCAGAGGAAGGCGCCGCCCAGGATCAGGAGGTAGGGCAGCACCCACGGTGCGAAAGCGGTCAGTACGAGGGCGATCGGGATGATGATCAGGAACTTGTTGATCAACGAGCCGAGGGCGATCTTGCCGACGATCGGCAGTTCACGGGCCGGGGTCACACCCTGCACGTACTGCGGGGTCACCGCGGCGTCGTCGATGACGACGCCCGCAGTCTTGGACGACGCCTTCAGGGCGGCGCTCAGGATGTCGTCGACGACGGCCAGCAGTCCAACGGACATGGGGGAAGCCTTTCGGTGGGTCGGCGCTCAGCCGTAGAAGAGATTCTCGAAGGCGCGGCGGGCTCGCCGCGCGGTCCGCAGCCAATCCTCCTCCACCTGCGTGGCCGAGCGCGGTTCATACTCCAGGAGGCGGCCGATCCCGTCGAGTTTGCCACGGTCGCTCGGCAGCACGTCGCTCGTCTGACCGGACAGGAGCGTGTTCGCCGAACGGAGGCGACTCGCGAGCCACCAGGCGGACGACAGCCTCTCGGCTGCGGCATCCGGGATCAATCCGGCGCCCTGCGCTGCCGCGAGTGCCTGCGTCGTTGACGTCGTCCGAAGACCCTCGACCTGCGCGGCGTGCTGCAACTGGAGCAGCTGCACGAGCCATTCGACGTCGCTGAGGCCGCCGGGGCCGAGCTTCAGATGACGCGACCGGTCGGCCCCCTGCGGCAGCCGCTCGTTCTCGACGCGCGCCTTGATGCGTTTGATCTCGCGCAGGCCCTGCGGATCGGGATCGAGCGGATAACGGACCTCGTCCGCCAACGCCATGAACCGCGCGATCAGCTTGACGCTGCCGGCGACGCCCCTCGCCCGCAGCAGGGCCTGAGCCTCCCACGACAGGGACCAGCGCCGGTAGTACTCGGCATAGGCGTCGATCGAGCGCGCCATGGGCCCGTTCCGGCCCTCGGGCCGCAGCCCCGCGTCGAGGTCGAACGGCGCGCGATGGTCCTCGGAATGCGTGCGCAGACCCTGCACGATCTTCAGCGCGAGATCGTGGGCGCGCTGGGGCGGCACACCGTTGGGATCGTAGACGAACATGACGTCGGCATCCGATCCGAAGCCCAGCTCGCCGCCACCGAAGCGCCCCATCGCGATCACCGCGAAATCGAGCGAATCGTCCTCGGGGGGCACGACCTCCCGCCAGACGGCCCGCAGTGTCGCCTGGATCGTCACCTCGCTGATGGACGTGAGACCGTCGGCGAGCTCGGCCATCGTCAACTCGCCGAGCAGGCCGCCGAGGGCGAGACGCAGCAGTTCCCGGCGTCGCAGCGCACGGACCGACCGCATCGCGTCGCCGATCGACTCGTGACGGGCCTGGATGGCGCGAGCCTCCTGCTGCAGGGCGAAGCCGGACCTCGGGCGCAGCTGTTCGGACGAGTCCAGCCACGCGACCGCCTCGGGGATCCACTCCATGAGGTCGGCGGCATAGCGGGAGCCGGAGAGCACGTGGGTGAGCCGTTCGGCCGCACCCGACGAGTCCCGGAGCATGCGGAGGAACCACGGCGTGTCGCCGAGGCGTTCGCTGATGCGGCGGAACGAGATCATCCCGTAGTCGGGGTCGACGCCGTCGGCGAACCACCGGATCATCACCGGCATGAGGTGCCGTTGGATGGTGGCCTTGCGGCTGAGTCCGCTCGTCAGTGCGCCGATGTGGCGGAGCGTGCCGGCGGGATCGCGGAAGCCGATGGCCGCGAGACGATCGTGCGCCTGCGTGGACGACAGCGCCCCCTGCTCCTCGGCCGGGAGGGCCGCCACGGCCGACAGCAGCGGCCGGTAGAACAGACGGATGTGGATCTCGCGTACCTGCTGCTTGATCCGCTCCCAGACCGCACCGATGCCCGCCGCGTCGGTGGCGAGGCCCGTGGCGCGCGCCAGGACGCGCAGCTCGTCGTCCGTGGTCGGCATGAGGTGCGTGCGCTGCAGGCGGCGCAGCTGCAGTCGGTGCTCCATGACCCGGAGGGTGCGGTAGTGCTGGCCGAAGGCCGCGGCATCCGTCCGTCCGATGTACCCCTCCCCGACGAGCGCGACGAGGGCCCCGAGCGTGCTCTGCTGCCGGATCCCCTCGTCGGCGAGACCGTGGACCAGTTGCAGCAGCTGAACCGTGAACTCGATGTCGCGGATGCCGCCCGGCCCGAGCTTCAACTGCCGCGCGACCTCGTCGGCGGGGATGTGATCCGTCACGCGTTCGCGCATCCGCTGCACGCTGTCGACGAAGTTCTCGCGCGCGCTGCTCGTCCACACCTGCGGCTGCACGGCCGCGCAGTACTCCTCCCCCAGCGCCAGGTCGCCCGCGAGCGGGCGCGCCTTGAGGAGGGCCTGGAACTCCCAGCTCTTCGCCCACCGGGCGTAGTAGGACAGGTGCGAGTCGAGGGTCCGCACGAGCGCACCCTGCTTGCCCTCGGGGCGCAGGTTGGGGTCGACCTCCCACAGCGGCGGTTCGATCTCGACGTCCGAGATGCCGCGCATCGTGAGGGTGGCGAGACGGGTCGCGATGTCGATCGCGCGCCCCTCCGCCAGGTCGGCGCCGTCGACGACACCCGCGACGAAGATCACGTCGACGTCGCTCACGTAGTTCAGTTCGCGGGCCCCGGTCTTGCCCATCCCGATGACGGCCAGCCGCGTCGCCGCGACCTGCTCGCGCGGGAACATCGCGAGCGCCGCGCGCGTCCGCGCCGCGCACAGCGAGGCGTCCAGGGCGGCGCCGGCGGCGTCGGCGAGAGCGGCCGCGACCTCGGGCAGGACGTCGGTCGCGTCGTCCGCGGCGAGATCGTACGCCGCGATGAGGGCGACGATCCGCCGGTAGCGGACGCGCAGGGCGACCCACGCGGATTCATCGGATGCCGCCGCGAAACCGTCGGCATCCGCTCCGATCGCCTCGAGCAGCCCCTCCCGCATCGCCTGCGGCGAGGGGAGCATGCGACCGGCCCCGACGAGGTGGGTGAGCTCCTCGGGGTGGCGGAGGAAGAAGTCCGCGAACCCCGACGAGGCACCGAGCAGCGACCACAGCACCGCGCCCGCGTCGTCCATGGCGGTGCGCAGGGCGGCGGCATCGCGCCGGCCGATCCGCACGCAGGCCTGCACCGCGCCGTCGGGATCCGCCGCTCGCTGGGCGCTCTCGACGAGGTGGCCGCGGTCGATCCCGGTGAGGGAGCTCAGCTCGTCGAGGGCGTCGGAGGATGTCTCGAGGTCGGAGAAGCCCGCACGGGCCAGATCGGTGAGTGCTGCGCGTCGCTCGGTGGAGGCCATCGCCTCAGAGCATCTCGAGGTTCTTCTGCAGCTCGAACGGGGTGACCTGCGACCGGTACTCCTGCCACTCGCGGCGCTTGTTCAGCAGCACGTAGTTGAACACCTGCTCGCCGAGAGTCTCGGCGACGAGCTCGGACTCCTCCATGTACTCCAGGGCGTGGTCGAGGCTCGAGGGAAGCGGGCCGTAGCCGAGGGCCCGGCGCTCGGCATCCGTCAACGACCACACGTTGTCCTCGGCCTCGGGCGGGAGCTCGTACTCCTCCTCGATGCCCTTGAGGCCGGCGGCGAGCATGAGCGCGTACGCGAGGTACGGGTTGGCGGCGGAGTCCAGCGCGCGGTACTCGACGCGCGTCGACTGGCCCTTGTTGGGCTTGTACATCGGCACCCGCACGAGCGCGGAGCGGTTGTTGTGGCCCCAGCAGATGAAGCTCGGCGCCTCGTCCCCGCCCCAGAGGCGCTTGTAGGAGTTCACGAACTGGTTCGTGACGGCCGAGATCTCGTTCGCGTGGCGCAGGAGGCCGGCGATGAACTGGCGGCCGGTCTTGGAGAGCTGGTACTGCGCGCCCTCCTCGTAGAACGCGTTCATGTCGCCCTCGAACAGGGACATGTGCGTGTGCATGCCGCTGCCCGGCTTGCCGCTGAGGGGCTTCGGCATGAACGTCGCGTAGACGCCCTGCTCGATCGCCACCTCCTTCACGACGGTGCGGAACGTCATGATGTTGTCGGCCGTCGCCAGCGCGTCGGCGTACCGGAGGTCGATCTCGTTCTGACCCGGCCCACCCTCGTGGTGGCTGAACTCGACGGAGATGCCGAGGTCCTCCAGCATCCGCACCGAGCGGCGGCGGAAGTCGTGCGCCGTGCCGCCGGGGACATTGTCGAAGTAGCCCGCCGAGTCGACGGGCTCGGGGCCCTCGGGACCGAAGGACGACGACTTGAGCAGGTAGAACTCGATCTCGGGGTGCGTGTAGAAGGTGAAGCCGGCGTCCCCCGCCTTGGCGAGGGCGCGCTTGAGCACGTTGCGCGGATCGGCGACCGCGGGCTGCCCGTCGGGGGTCGTGATGTCGCAGAACATGCGCGCCGTCGGGTCGATCTCGCCGCGCCAGGGCAAGGTCTGGAACGTGGAGGGGTCCGGGTGGGCCAGCAGGTCGGACTCGTAGGAACGGGTCAGACCTTCGATCGCGGACCCGTCGAAGCCGAGACCCTCCGCGAAGGCGCCCTCCACCTCGGCGGGGGCGATCGCGACCGACTTCAGGGTTCCGGTCACATCGGTGAACCACAACCGGATGAACTTGACCCCCCGTTCCTCGATCGTCCTCAGAACGAAGTCACGCTGCTTGTCCATCGCATCCTTCCCGGTGCCGAGCCGACTGCAAGACTATCGGTCCGCCACGGCGCCGCACTCACGCGACGCGGGCGCGCCTCAGTCGTCTTCGGCCGCGTCCTCCGCCGCCCACGCGCGGGAGCGTTCGCGCATGATCTCGGGAGCGCGCGCCGCCTCTTCGGCGGTGTCGAACGGGCCGGCCCGATCGGCCGACGGCACCTCGAACCCCTGCTGCACCTCGCCCGTCTTCAGGTTGTACCAGTACTTGTCGGCGTCGCTCATGGGGTCCTCCTCGGCCTCGTGTGCTTCATCCTACGAAGGCGGCGCCCGGCATCCTACGATTCGCATCGCGCGGTCGCAGTAGGCTCGGAGGCATGACTGGGACCGCCACCACCGCCGTCGGCATCGACATCGGAGGGACGGGCATCAAGGGTGCCCTCGTCGACCTCTCGCAAGGAACGCTCCTCACCGACCGGATCAAGGTCCCGACGCCCAAGGGCGCCGAACCCGACGACGTGCTCACGGCCGTGCGCGAGGTGCTCGAAAAGCTGGAAGTCACCGACGCCGACGTCCCCCTGGGCGTCGCGTTCCCGGCGATCGTGAAGAACGGCCGCACCCTGTCCGCCGCGAACGTCGCCGACACGTGGATCGACTTCGAGGCCGAGGCGTTCTTCGAGAAGGGACTCGGCCGCCAGATCCACTTCGCCAACGACGCGGACGTCGCCGGCGTCGCCGAGATGCGCTACGGCGCCGCGAAGGACCGCGACGGCCTCGTCCTGCTGACGACCCTCGGCACCGGCATCGGCACCGCGATGATCTACAAGGGCGTCCTCGTTCCGAACACGGAGCTGGGCCACCTGCACCGCCCCGGTCACAAGAAGGACTTCGAGCACTTCGCCGCCTACTCGGCGATGGAGCGCGAGGAACTCGAATGGGATGCCTGGGCCGGCCGTCTGCAGCAGTACTACAGCCACCTCGAGTTCCTCTTCACGCCCGACCTGTTCGTCGTCGGCGGCGGCGTCTCGAAGCACGCCGACAAGTTCCTGCCGCTGCTCGATCTGAAGACCGAGATCGTCCCCGCCGTCCACCGCAACAACGCGGGCATCATCGGCGCGGCGGCGCTCGCTCTCGCGGGCGAGCGTGAGGACGTGCCGGCCGAGCAGGGCGGCGACCTGGCGGACACCACCGCGCGCTGACGCGTCGTCCGGGGGGCGAATGGGCCGGCCTGTACGCCGGGTTCTGTCCGGGGGTCCTCGCGGACCCCGTGGACGGTCATCTCTCTCGGCGACACGTTGCCGTGCCGCTCCAGCGGTCTACCCGGGGACTCAGCGGGCCGCGTCGGCATCCCCTGTCTGACCTTGCTCCGGGCGAGGTTTACCGTGCGGGTCGTGTCACCACGACCCCGGTGGTCTCTTACACCACCCTTTCACCCTTACCCCGGTCGGAACCGGGGCGGTCTGCTCTCTGTGGCACTGTCTCGCGGATCACTCCGGGTGGGTGTTACCCACCGCCCTGCCCTGTGGAGCCCGGACGTTCCTCGGTGCGCTCTCGCGCCACGCGACCGTCCAGCCGACCCATTCGCGGGGTCGAGTCTATCCGGCCGGCCGGTCACTCCTTCGCGGCGTCGATCCGGACCTGCAGGTCGAGGCGGAAGTCCAGCGGGATGTCGCCGAAGAGCAGGCGCGTGGCCGCATCGGCCGCGAGCGACACCGCCTCGGCCGCGAGCGCCGCGTGCGCGGCGGGCGTGTGGACGATGACCTCGTCGTGCAGGAAGAAGGCCAGGTGCGCCTGCCGTGCGTGGAGCGGACCCGACCGCGGCGCGGCATCCACCTCGTCGACGAGCGGCAGTGCCGCGAGGCGTGCACGCAGGTCGCCCAGCCACGCGAGGGCCCATTCCGCCGCCGTCCCCTGCACGACGAAGTTGCGCGTGAAGCGCCCACGGTCGCGCGCGGCGCGGCGGGCGCGCGTCCTGTCCGCCTCGGTCGCCTCGGGGTCCCCCGCGCTCCCCTGCAGCGCTCGCCACCCCGGCGACGGCGGCGGGCTGCTGCGCCCCAGCCACGTCGAGACGACCCCGCCCTCCTCGCCGACTCGCGCGGCGTCGTCGACGAGCCCCATGGCGCGCGGGTAGGCGCGGCGGAGGGCCGGCACGAGTCGTCCGCTGTCCCCCGTCGTCGCGCCGTACATCGCGCCGAGCAGCGCGAACTTCGCCTCGGACCGTGTGCTCACGACGCCGCGCGAGACGATGCCCTCGTAGAGGTCGGTGTCCCTCGCGCTGTCGGCGAGGGCGGCATCCCGCGACATCGCGGCGAGCACCCGCGGTTCGAGCTGCGCCACGTCGGCGACCACGAGCGACCATCCGGGGTCGGCCCGCACCGCGGGGCGCAGCTGACGCGGCATCTGGAGTGCACCTCCCCCGGACGACGCCCACCGTCCCGTGACCACGCCGCCCGGCACGTACACCGGGCGGAACCGGCCGTCGGGTGCCCACTCGTCGCGCCAGGCCCACCCGTTCGCGGTGAACAGCCGCATGAGGCGCTTGTACTCGAGCAGCGGCGCGATCACCGGATGGTCGTACTCGCGCAGCTCCCACTTGCTGGTCGACGCCGCCGCGACCCCCACGCGGTGCAGCGCGCGCAGGAGCTTCGGCTGCGAGTCGAGGCTGACACCGGGGTCGCCGAGGAGCGCACGGACCTCGGCGCCGAGCGCCTCGATGCGCGCGGGCAGGCGTCCGGCGGGTTCCCGGGGCCCCAGCAGCCCGGTCAGGATCCCGTCGTGCACCTCCGCGTCCCAGGGAACGCCCGCCGCGTGCATCTCGGTCGCGACGAGGGCTCCGACCGATTCCGCGGCCACCAGCAGGCGCAGCCCCGCCGCGCTCGCGGCGATCACCTCGCGCTGACGTTCGAACTCCGCCAGGGCCGAGTCCAAGTCGTGGGGCACCTCGCGCGTGCCCGGATCGATGTCGAAGAGCGCGCTCGGTCCGTCATCGACGACGGATGCCGCGGCATCCCACTCCGTCGCAGAGCGCAGGCGGTCCGCTGCCACGGCACGCGCGCTGTCGCGCAGGATCGCGTGCGCGAGGCGCAGGTCGTGACACCGCGCGACGCGGACGCCTCCCGCGAGGAGGGCCGGGTACCAGGCGGTCGTGTCGCTCCACACCCAGCGGGCGGTGCCCTCCGTGCGCCGCACCCGATCGGCGAAGTCGCGCCTGTCGAGGCGGGTCGTGTCGCCGCGTGATCCGTCGGCGGCGACGGGGACGAGGGCGACACCGTCGCCGATGGCCCCCACCACGATCCAGGGGACGGCGTCCCCGGCGGAGGCGCCCGGGACGGTCAGAGCCCGGAGTCCTCGCCGCGGACAAGGATGCAGCCGCACTCGGGACACGTGACGACGTCGTCCTCGGCCGCCGCGCGGACGGTGTTCAGGTCGGTCCCCGACAGCACCATGCGGCACCCGCCGCAGGTGCGGTGCTGCAGGAGACCGGCGCCGACGCCCCGGGCCGCGAGGCGGTCGTACATCGCGACCAGGTCGGCCGGCAGGCTCGCCGCGATCGCGGCGCGGTCACGCGTGGCGGCCTCGTGGCGGGCGGTCGCGTCGGCCACGACCTCCTTGGCCTCGGCGCTCAGGCGGGCACCCTCCTCATTGACCGAGGCGATGAGCGCCTCCTGGGCGGCGACCGCGGCCTGCGCCTCCTCGAGGCGCTCCATGACCTCGAGCTCGGCGTCCTCGAGGTCGGACTTGCGCTTGGCGAGCGAGGCGATCTCGTGCTCGAGCCCCTGCGCGTCCTTCGCGCTCGACGTCGACGCGAGCCGCTCGTTGTCGCGGGCGGTCCGGGCGTCGACGACGGCGACGTCGGACTGGATGCGGGCGAGCTCCGCCTTCGCGTCGTCACGGGCACCGAGTCGACGGGTGAGCTCGGCCGAGTGCGTCGCGCGCTCGGCGAGCAGCTCCTTCACGCGGGCGGCCTGCGCGGGGTTGCGGCGAGCGTGATCCGCCTGCTGCGCGGCGAGGTCCGCATCGGCGAGATCGAGGAGGCGGCGCTGGTCGGCGAAGCTGGCTTTCACGCCCTCCAACCTACCCTCGGCCGACGGACCGCCGGGGCGTCGGCTACGAGCGGGATGCCGCAACGCACTAGCATGACGTGCCGGAATCGCGCGGGAGGAGATCAGCATGAGCATGCTGCGCACCAAGACGGTCGAACAGTCGATCGCCGACACCGAGGAGCCGGAGTTCCGCCTCAAGAAGTCGCTGTCCGCGCTCGACCTCACCGTCTTCGGCGTCGGTGTCGTCATCGGCGCCGGCATCTTCACCCTGACCGGGCGCGCCGCGCACGAGGTCGCCGGGCCCGCGATCGTCATCAGCTTCGTCGTCGCGGCCATCGCGTGCGGCCTGGCCGCCATGTGCTACGCCGAGTTCGCCTCCACCGTCCCGGTGTCGGGATCGGCGTACACCTTCTCCTACGCCTCCCTCGGCGAGCTCTTCGCCTGGATCATCGGGTGGGACCTCATCCTCGAGATGTTCCTCGGGGCGAGCGTCGTGGCGCAGGGGTGGAGCGCCTACCTCGGGTCGCTGATGGAACAGCTCGGCGCACCGATCCCCGCGGCCATCGGCTACGGCGGGACCATCGACGTGATGGCCGTGCTGCTCGTCGTCGTGCTGGGCGTGCTCATCACCCTCGGCATCCGGGAATCCCTGCGCGTCAACCTCGTCCTCGTCGCGGTCAAGCTCTTCATCGTCCTCTTCGTGATCATCGCCGGTCTCCTGTTCGTGAACCCCGCGAACTACTCCCCCTTCATCCCGGATGCCGCGCCGCGCGAGACGGCGTCGGGGCTCACGCAGCCCCTCCTGCAGTTCTTCTCCGGCATCGAGCCGACCGCCTTCGGCGTGGGCGGGATCTTCGCCGGCGCCGCGCTCGTCTTCTTCGCCTACATCGGGTTCGACGTCGTCGCCACCACGGCCGAGGAGACCAAGCGCCCGCAGCGCGACCTCCCGATCGGCATCATCGCCTCGCTCGTCATCTGCACGATCCTCTACGGCGCCGTCGCCCTCGTCGTCACCGGCATGGTGCCGTACCAGGACCTCGACCCGGCCGCCGCGCTCGCGAACGCCTTCGCCTTCCACGGCCAGACCTGGATGGCCACCGTCATCTCCGCCGGCGCCGTCGCGGGGCTCACGACGGTCGTCCTGACGCTCATGATCGGCGCGACCCGCATCATCTTCGCGATGTCGCGCGACGCGCTCCTGCCCCGCGGACTCGCGAAGGTGCACCCTCGCTTCCGGACCCCGTGGGTGATCTCGATCATCGTGACGGTCATCGTGGCCGTGGTCGCCGGGCTCACCCCCGTCGGCGTGCTGGAGGAGATGGTCAACATCGGCACGCTGTCGGCGTTCGTCCTCGTCTCCGTCGGGGTCATCGTGCTGCGCCGGCGTCGCCCCGACCTGCCGCGCGGGTTCCGCGTGCCGCTGAACCCGTGGCTTCCCGCCCTGTCGGCCGTCGTCTGCATCTACCTGATGCTGAACCTCACGGTCGAGACCTGGCTGCGCTTCCTCATCTGGCTCGCGCTCGGCTTCGTCATCTACTTCGCGTACTCGCGCCGGCACTCGCGGCTAGCGAAGGGCGGCGACCTGTACACCGCGCCCACCGCGCGGTGACGGCGCACCGGGCCTGCGGCTCCCGCCCGTAGACTCGGTCCGTCAGGGCCTTTAGCTCAGCTGGTAGAGCGCCACGTTTACACCGTGGATGTCGTCGGTTCGATCCCGGCAGGGCCCACTCCCGGCATCCGCCCTCCGCTGTCTCATTTCGCCGTCTCGAACGGCGAACGCCGCCGGGCGCAATGGGTAGGCTGAGGACAAGCGAGTTGTGCGCGGCGAACAAGCGCGCCCTCGCTCGAACCCTCCTTCCTGGCACGATCTGCCAGGCGACGAAAGGCCTCTTGTGACTGTCAACGATCAGGATCCGTACTCGCAGGGCCCGCAGGACAGCGACCCGGAAGAGACGTCGGAGTGGCAGGAATCCCTGCGCCAGCTCGTCGACGCCCGGGGCGCCGGCCGCGGCCGCGAGATCATGCTGAGCCTGCTGCAGAGCTCGCGCGAACTGCACCTGAATGTCCCGCAGGTCCCCACCACGGACTACATCAATACGATCCCGGCAGACAGCGAGCCCGAGTTCCCCGGTGACGAAGAGATCGAGCGTCGCTACCGCCGCTGGATCCGCTGGAACGCCGCGTTGACGGTGCACCGCGCTCAGCGTCCCGGCATCGGCGTCGGCGGTCACATCTCGACCTACGCCTCGTCGGCGGCCCTCTACGAAGTCGGTTTCAACCACTTCTTCCGCGGCCCCGACCACTCCAGCGGCGGCGACCAGGTCTTCTTCCAGGGCCACGCCTCCCCCGGCATGTACGCCCGCTCCTTCCTCGAGGGCGGGCTCACGAGCCAGCAGCTCGACGGCTTCCGCCAGGAGGCATCCGCTGCCCCCCACGGTCTGCCGTCGTACCCGCACCCGCGTCTCATGCCGGACTACTGGCAGTTCCCGACCGTGTCGATGGGTCTCGGTCCGATCAACGCCATCTACCAGGCGATGACGAACAAGTACCTCACCAACCGCGGGATCAAGGACCTCTCCGACTCGCACGTCTGGGCCTTCCTCGGCGACGGCGAGATGGACGAGGTCGAGAGCCGCGGTCAGCTGCAGGTCGCGGCGAACGAGGGCCTCGACAACCTCACCTTCGTCGTCAACTGCAACCTGCAGCGACTCGACGGCCCGGTGCGCGGCAACGGCAAGATCGTGCAGGAGCTCGAGAGCTTCTTCCGCGGCGCCGGCTGGAACGTCATCAAGGTCGTCTGGGGCCGCGAGTGGGACGACCTGCTCTCCCGCGACACCGACGGCGCGCTGCTGAACCTCATGAACAGCACCCCCGACGGTGACTTCCAGACGTACAAGGCCGAGAACGGCGCGTACGTCCGCGAGCACTTCTTCGGCCGCGACGAGCGCGCCGCCGCCCTCGTGAAGGACTACTCCGACGAGCAGATCTGGAACCTCAAGCGCGGCGGGCACGACTACCGCAAGGTGTTCGCGGCATACAAGGCCGCCGTCGAGCACAAGGGCCAGCCCACCGTCATCCTCGCCAAGACGGTCAAGGGATACGGCCTCGGTCCGCACTTCGAGGGGCGCAACGCGACGCACCAGATGAAGAAGATGACCCTGGACGACCTCAAGCTCTTCCGCGACCAGATGCACATCCCGCTGACGGACGCGCAGCTGGAGGAGAACCCGTACGAGCCGCCGTATTACCACCCGGGCGAGGGTGACGAGACGATCGAGTACATGGTCGAGCGCCGTCGCGCGCTGGGCGGCACGCTCCCGCAGCGTCGCAGCACGCACACCGCGATCAGCCTCCCCGACGACAGCGTCTACGCGCTGCCGAAGAAGGGGTCGGGCACGCAGGAGGTTGCCACCACGATGGCGTTCGTCCGCCTGCTCAAGGACCTGCTGCGCACGAAGGACTTCGGCCACCGCATCGTGCCGATCATCCCCGACGAGGCGCGCACGTTCGGTATGGACGCCTACTTCCCGACCGCGAAGATCTACAACCCGAACGGACAGAACTACACGTCCGTCGACCGCGAGCTGCTCCTGGCCTACAAGGAGAGCCCGCAGGGCCAGATCATGCACGTCGGCATCAACGAGGCCGGCGCCCTTGCCGCCTTCACGGGTGTCGGCACCTCCTACGCGACGCACGGCGAACCGCTCATCCCGGTCTACGTCTTCTACTCGATGTTCGGCTTCCAGCGCACGGGCGACGCCCAGTGGGCGGCGGGCGACCAGATGGCGCGCGGCTTCATCATCGGCGCCACCGCCGGACGGACCACGCTGACCGGCGAGGGCCTCCAGCACGCCGACGGCCACTCGCACCTGCTCGCCTCCACCAACCCGGCGACGGTCTCCTACGACCCGGCCTACGGCTACGAGATCGCGCACATCGTGCAGTCGGGACTCGAGCGCATGTACGGCGGGGAGCACGAGGACCCGAACGTCATGTACTACATCACGGTCTACAACGAGCCGATCGTCCAGCCGAAGGAG
Source organism: Microbacterium gawkjiense (assembly GCF_031932225.1). Lineage (NCBI taxonomy): Bacteria > Bacillati > Actinomycetota > Actinomycetes > Micrococcales > Microbacteriaceae > Microbacterium > Microbacterium gawkjiense. The sequence goes on along the minus strand of NZ_JAUZVV010000002.1, from coordinate 272,226 downwards.
CCGGAGGATGTCGACGTCGACGGCATCATCCGCGGCATCCACCGCGTCGCGACCGGGTCGGGTGAGGGCCACCGTGCCCAGATCCTCGCCTCGGGCGTGGGTCTGCCGTGGGCGCTCGAGGCGCAGGATCTGCTGCAGAAGGACTGGGGCGTGAGCGCCGACGTCTGGTCGGTCACCAGCTGGACCGAACTGCGTCGTGACGGTCTGGCGGCGGACGAGCACAACTTCCTGCACCCGACCGAAGAGCCCAAGACGGCCTACGTCACCGAGAAGCTGCGCGACTCCGAGGGACCGATCGTCGCCGTCAGCGACTTCATGCACGCCGTGCAGGACCAGATCCGCCAGTGGATCCCCCGCCGGTACGCGACGCTCGGTGCCGACGGCTTCGGCTTCTCGGACACGCGCGCCGCGGCCCGTCGCCAGTTCAAGATCGACGGCCCGTCGATCGTCGTGCGCACGCTGCAGGCCCTGGCCGAGGACGGCGTCGTCGACCGCGGCCTGTCGGCTCAGGCGATCGAGAAGTACCGTCTGCACGACGTCAACGCCGGCACCTCCGGCAACGCGGGCGGCGAAGCCTGACCCGCGCGATGACCGAACGGCCGACCGCCCAGGAGAAGGCGGAGACACTGGCGTGGCTCCGTCGCATCTCGGGTGATCTCGCGACCACCACACTGCGCCGGCTCGAAGAGTCCCTGCCGTGGTACGCCGAGATGCCCCCCGGGCGGCGGTCGGCCGTCGGTCTCGTCGCGCAGTCGGGCATCTCGTCCTTCATCGACTGGTACGACGACCCGAACTCGACGCCGTGGATCGCGGCCGACATCTTCGCCTCCGCTCCCCGCGAGCTGCTGCGGAGCATCAGCCTGACCCAGACGCTCCAGCTGATCCGCGTGACGGTGGAGACGACCGAGGAACGTGTCGCGGGGCGCGGCAACGGGCTGCGCGAGAGCATCCTGCTGTACTCGCGCGAGGTCGCCTTCGCCGCCGCGGACGTGTACGCCCGCGCGGCCGAGGCGCGCGGACTGTGGGATGCCCGCCTCGAGGCGCTCGTCGTCGACTCGATCCTGACGGGCGAGGCCGACGAGGAGCTGCCGAGCCGCATCGCGGCGCTCGGCTGGCACGGCCACGGCGAGGTCGCCGTCCTGGTGGGGACGACACCGCCTCAGCTGGACGTCGACCAGGTGCGCCGGACGGCCCGCAAGCTCGGCGTCGACGTCCTCATTGGCGTGCAGGGTTCGCGCCTGGTGCTTGTCATCGGGCGGGCCGACCAGACGGGCCGGGAGGATGCCGAGGAGCTCCCGTTCACCGAGATCGCGACACGTCTCGAACCGGGGTTCGGGAGCGGTCATCTCGTGCTGGGCCCGACGGCGCCCGCCCTGCTGGATGCCGGCATCAGCGCGCGTGCCGCCCTCGCCGGCTTCGCGGTGGCGAAGTCTTGGCGTCACGCGCCGCGGCCGGTCGACGCCGACGACCTGCTGCCCGAACGCGCCCTCGCCGGTGACCCCCTCGCGAAGGCCACCCTCATCGACAAGATCTACCGACCGCTGCAGGCGCACTCGACGGACCTCGTGACGACCCTCTGGAGCTACCTCGACAACGGTCGCTCGCTCGAAGCGACGGCCCGCGAGCTCTTCGTCCACCCCAACACGGTGCGGTACCGCCTGAAGCGGGTGTCGGACGTGATCGGGTGGGATGCCACCGGTCCCCGTGAGGCACTCATCCTCCAGACGGCGCTGATCCTCGGCTCGATCGGCGCCGAGGTGACCCGCCGACGCCCGGCGCGTCGCGGCTGATCCTGTACGACATAGACAAACGATCCGCACTTTGTTGTGCGCCGACCGACAGCACGTCCGACCCGAACTTGCAAGGATGGAAACCGTGATCATCGCCGTCTTCCCGGGCCAGGGTTCGCAGACCCCCGGGTTCCTCACCCCGTGGCTCGACACCGAAGGCACCCGCGAGCTGCTCGAGCAGTACTCCGCGTTCGCCGAGGTCGACCTCGTCGCCGCCGGAACCGAGTGGGATGCCGACCGCATCCGCGACACCAAGGTCGCCCAGCCCCTCATCGTCGCCGCGAGCCTGCTCTCCTGGCGGGCGCTCGTCGCCGCCGGTCACCGCCCGGACGGTGTCGCCGGGCACTCCGTGGGCGAGATCGCGGCGCTCGTCGCCGCCGGCGTCCTCACCGAGGAGGACGGTATGCGCCTCGTGGGCATCCGCGGCCGCGCGATGGCCGAGGCCGCCGCGCTCGAGGAGACCGGCATGAGCGCCGTCGTCGGAGGAGACGAGGCCACGGTGCTCGGCCGCCTCGAGGAGCTGGACCTCACCCCCGCCAACTACAACGGCGGCGGTCAGATCGTCGCCGCCGGCGCGCTGCCCGCCCTCGCGGAGCTCACCGCCGAAGCGCCGCGCGGCAGCCGCGTGATCCCGCTGCAGGTCGCCGGAGCGTTCCACACGCGGTACATGGCGCCGGCCGTCGACACGCTGCGGTCGGCCGCGGCCGACGTCTCGGCATCCGACCCCTCCCTCACGCTCTGGAGCAACCGCGACGGCGGCACCGTCACCGACGGCCGCGCCGCACTGGATCTGCTCGTCGCGCAGGTCGCCAACCCCGTCCGCTGGGATCTGTGCATGACTTCGTTCGCCGACAACGGCGTCACCGGGATCATCGAGCTCGCACCGGCGGGCACGCTCGTCGGACTCGCCAAGCGCGGGCTGCGCGGCGTACCGTCTGTTGCGGTGAAGACGCCCGAGGACCTCGCCGCCGCGAACGCCCTCCTGACCGGAGAGAACGCATGACCCCCCAGCTGATCCAGCCGACCGGCGCCGCCCACACCCGCATCTACTCCTATGGTGCGGCGCGCGGTCAGAACGCCGTCCCCAACGAGGACCTGATCGAACCGATCGACTCCAGCGACGAGTGGATCCGTCAGCGCACCGGCATCATCACCCGCGTGAGGGCGGATGCCGACACCTCGGCGATCGATCTCGCCGCCGACGCCGCCGCCGAGGCGATCGAACGCTCCGGCATCCCGGCCGACAAGATCGACGCCGTCATCGTCGCGACGATCTCGAACCCGAAGCAGACGCCGTCGGTCTCGGCGATCGTCGCCGACCGCGTGGGCGCGAACCCGGCGGCCGCCTACGATCTCAACGCCGCCTGCGCCGGCTTCGCCTACGGGGTCGCCCAGGCCGATGCCCTCATCCGCGCCGGCGCCGCCCACTACGCGGTCGTCATCGGTACCGAGAAGCTCAGCGACGTCGTGGACCCCACCGACCGCTCGATCTCGTTCCTCCTGGGCGACGGCGCGGGCGCGGTCGTCGTCGGACCGAGTGAGACTCCGGGCATCGGTCCGACCATCTGGGGCTCGGACGGCTCGAAGGCGGATGCCGTGGGCATGAACCACACGCTGACCGAGTTCCGCGACGGCCTCGCCCCCTGGCCCACCCTCCGTCAGGAGGGCCCGACGGTGTTCCGCTGGGCCGTCTGGGAGATGGTCAAGGTCGCACGGCAGGCCATCGAAGCCGCCGGGATCACCCCCGACGACCTGGCCGCCTTCGTGCCGCACCAGGCCAACATGCGCATCATCGACGAGTTCGCCAAGCAGCTGAAGCTGCCCGAGTCCGTCGTGATCGGTCGAGACATCGAGACGACGGGCAACACCTCCGCGGCATCCATCCCGCTGGCGACGCACCGTCTGCTCGAAGAGCACCCCGAACTCAGCGGCGGCCTCGCCCTGCAGATCGGATTCGGAGCCGGACTCGTGTTCGGCGCCCAGGTCGTCGTCCTCCCGTGACGACGGCACTCCCCCACCTAAACTGACTACCGGCCCGGCTGGGCCCGATTCCCACAGAAGGAGAAATCCCATGGCATTCACCAACGACGAGGTCCTCGCCGGCCTGGCCGAGCTCATCACCGACGAGACCGGAATCTCGTCCGACGAGGTCGCCCTCGAGAAGTCGTTCACGGACGACCTCGACATCGACTCGATCTCGATGATGACGATCGTCGTCAACGCCGAGGAGAAGTTCGGCGTCACCATCCCCGACGACGAGGTCAAGAACCTCAAGACCGTCGGCGACGCCGTCACCTACATCTCGTCCAACCAGGCCTGATCCGCGCGTCCGGTGGGGGTTCGCCCCCACCGGAGCAGCACGAGGGAACCATGAGCAACAAGCGAATCTTCGTCACCGGCATCGGTGCGACCTCCCCCATCGGCGGAACCGCCGGCGAGAGCTGGGACGCCCTCCTCGCCGGAGAGTCCGGCGCGCGCACCCTCGAGCACGAGTGGGTCGAGCAGTACCAGCTGCCCGTCACGTTCGCCGCCGAGGCGAAGGTGCGCCCCGAGACTGTGCTGGAACGCCCCGTCGCCAAGCGGCTCGACCCGTCGTCGCAGCTCGCGATGGTCGCCGCCAAGGAGGCCTGGGAGGACGCGGGTTCGCCCGAGGTCGACCCTGAGCGCCTCGGCGTCGAGTTCGCCACGGGCATCGGCGGCGTGTGGACGCTCCTCGATGCCTGGGACACCCTGCGCGAGAAGGGGCCGCGTCGCGTCATGCCGATGACGGTGCCCATGCTCATGCCCAACGCGGCGGCGGGCAACCTGTCGCTGCACTTCGGTGCCCGCGCCTACGCCCGCACCTTCGCGAGCGCCTGCGCGTCGAGCACCGAGTCGATCGTCAACGCCCTCGAGCACATGCGCGCGGGCCTCGCCGACGTCGTGATCGCCGGCGGTACCGAATCGGCGATCCACCCCATCACGATCGCCTCGTTCGCATCGATGCAGGCGCTCTCGCGACGCAACGACTCCCCGGAGACGGCATCCCGTCCCGGCAGCATCGACCGCGACGGCTTCGTCATGGGCGAGGGGGCGGCCGTGCTGATCCTCGAGACCGAGGAGCACGCGAAGGCGCGCGGCGCCAAGATCTACGCCGAGCTCGTCGGCGGCGGCGTGACGGCGGATTCGTACCACATCACCGCCAACGACCCCGAGGGCACCGGCGCCGCGCGCGCCGTCCGTCTCGCCCTGGAGATGGCGGATGCCGCGCCGGACGACGTGACCCACGTCAACGCGCACGCGACCTCCACCCCGGTCGGCGACCCGAACGAATACGTCGCACTGAAGTCCGTCTTCGGCGACCGTGTCGAGGAGATGCCGGTCTCGGCTACGAAGGCCTCCACGGGCCACCTGCTGGGCGGTACGGGCGCCCTCGAGGCGATGTTCACGGTGCTCGCCCTGCGCGACCGTGTCGCTCCCCCGACGATCAACATCACTGAGCCGGACCCGGCCGTGCCGTTCCGCCTGTCCGGCGACGCGGTGCCGCTCGGCGACGGTGACCAGCTGGCCATCAGCAACTCGTTCGGCTTCGGCGGTCACAACGCCGTCGTCGCGTTCCGCTCGGTCTGATCCGACACACGACAGACGCCCCCGGGAAGCCACCGGGGGCGTCTGTCGTTCTATCCAGGCGGGGCCGAGGCCGCCCCGGTCTCCGGGAAGCCGTCCGAAGCCGGTCGAAGCTCTCCTGCCCCGCCTGAAGACCTGTCCGATCGTGGAGTGTCCGCTCGGGACGGGTCGTCTCAGCCGACCTTGTGCAGCCAGACGACCGGTGCGTCGTCGCTGGCGTGACGGAACGGCTCGAGTTCGTCGTCCCAGGCGACGCCGAGCGCGACGTCGAGCTCTCGCTGGAGTTCGGTGATGTCGCCGGCCGCGATCTCCATGGCGTACCGCAGGCGGTCCTCGCCGATGACGACGTTGCCGGCCGAGTCCGTCTGGGCGTAGTGGATGCCGAGGCTCGGCGTGTGCAGCCACCGGCCGCCGTCGCTGCGCGGCGTCGGGTCCTCGCTCACCTCGTAGCGCAGGTGCTCCCACCCGCGCATGGCGGTCGCGAGGGCGGCGCCGGTGCCGGCGGGTCCCTCCCAGTAGAACTCCGCGCGTCGGCTGCCGTCGAGGACGGGCTGGTCCGCCCACTCGAAGTTGACGGCGTGCCCGAGGGCACGCCCGGCCGCCCACTCGAGGTGGGGGCACAGCGCGCGTGGCGCGGAGTGGATGAAGATCACTCCGCGCGCCTGAGGTGTGGCCATCGATCTCTCCGTTTCGTTCAGGTACGTCTTCCCCTACGACCTGATGAAGAGTGCTGGCCGGATATCCGGTTGTGCCGCCATTATCGCCTACGTCGACGTCGAATCACAACCGTGTAACACTCACGGCTCCGGTCATCCGTCAACCCCGTAGGACGCTGCCCTCTGCAGAGGCACAGTGGCCGCTCGACGGAAGGAAGATCATGAACGAGAACGCCCCTCACCACCGCGACGCCGACGACGCCCACGCCGACGACGCGCCGCCGACCGACGCCGCGAGCGACGAGGTCAAGGCCGACGCGGCCCGAGCCGGCGACGAGGTGTCGGACGACGGCCTGTCGGACGACGAGGACGACCCCTTCCCCCAGGGACCGTCGATCACACATCCCTGATGGGGCGAGGATCCGCGGTCGTCGGCCGCGCACTCGCCCTCGTGTTCCTAGCCGTGCAACGGGTGCAGCATCCACGCCCGATCCATCCCCGCGGATTGCCGTTGACCGGCTCGGTGCACTGGATGCCTCGGAACACCCGCTCCGGCATCCGTTGGATCGACGACCCCGCCGCCGGGGAACGACAGCCGCTCGAGGGGCGCCTCTCGCGCTCGATCGGGCTCCCGGCACCCCTGCCCGACGTCATCGGGCTCGCGCTGCGCGTGCAGACGCCCGAGGGGCCGGCTGACATCGAGCTCGCCTCGACCGGGTCCGGCGTGCCGCTCAGATTCACCCTCCTGCTGCGCTCGCGACCGTCGCCGGGCGTGTACGGCACGCTCGTCCCCTACGAAAGCGATCAGGGCCGCGTGATGGTGCGTGCGCGCTCGCTCGGGCCGCGTCTGCCCGCGCGGCTGGGCGAGCTGCACCGCACGCTGCGCCGGACGGCGTGGTGGGTGGAGCTCTCGCATGCGACACCCGCGGGGCCGTGGCATCCGTTCGCCCTGGTCGACCTGCGAGCGGCCGACAGTCCGGACGTGATGAGGGCGGATGCCGGTCGTCGCCTCATCCCCGGCGCGCGGATGCCCGCGTGGTTCGAGGCGCTGCGTCAGCCGTCCTACGACGCCGTGCAACGCGGTGATCGGTAGGGCGGGTGGGACTTGAACCCACGATCGTCGGGTTATGAGCCCGCTGCCTTGACCAGCTTGGCCACCGCCCCCTGTGAGGACGAGCCTATCGTTTCGGTCGTTCCTCGTCCTTGACGGGCGGATCCGGCCAGACCTTCGCGACGGTCTCGGTGATCCGGATCGATCCCGTCGTGGGCTTCTTGCCGTCGGTGAACTCGGTGCTGCCGCGGGAGATCGGGATCTCCTGGCTGTCGCTGATCACCTGCGGGTGGTACCGGGCGAGCTGGAAGACGCCGACGATCGCGAGCGCGCCCGCCACGGTGAACCCGATGTACGCCCAGAACGGGGCACCGCTCGCCTCGTCGAGGACGGCGAGGCCGATGACGATCGCGACGATCGGGTCGATCACCGTGAGTCCGGCGATGACGAGGTCCGGCGGGCCCGACGAGTACGCCGTCTGGACGAAGTAGGCGCCCATCGCCGTTCCGGCGAGCAGCGCGACGATGCACAGGACCGTCAGCCACTCGAAGTCGCCGTTGGCGATGCGGTTGATGACGACCTTCGCGAGGGTCGCGACGAAGCCGTAGACGATGCCGGCCGCGACGATGTAGAAAAGGGCCCGCATCCGCTTGCGGAGGGTCACCCACAGGACGCCCAGTACGACGACGACGCCGAGGAGGATCCACAGGACCGTCAGCAGCTGCGGGTCGCTGATCGGACGCTCGGTCGCGTACAGAGCGGCGACCGTCACGAAGATGAAGATGCCGCCCACGCACAGGGCGATCGAGGTGATCGACCGTCGCGTCGGCTTGTGACCGCTGACCCGCGCGTTGAGCAGCGTGGTGATGACGAGAGAGATCGCACCGATCGGCTGCACGAGGATCAGCGGCGCGAAGGACAACGCCGCGAGCTGGCAGAGGATCGCGAGGCCCAGCATGACGGTCCCGAGGACCCACGACGGACGGCGCAGCAACCGCAGTAGCTGACCGCCGGTCAGTCCGGAGACACCCGCCTGCGCAGTGAGCTGCTCGACCTTCTGCACGCCGCGGTGCTGGTACTGCGCCCCGAACGACATGAACACCGCGCCGATGATCGCGAGCGGGATGCCGATGAGGATCGCCGGGTTGCCGAAGACGCCGACGAGCTCGTCGGTGAGGTCGTCGATCGGCGTCCCGGGAAGAATCACGCCTCGACGATACCGGGCGCGAGCCTCGTTAGGCTTTTGACGTGGCCGTACTTCCGATTCGCATCATGGGCGATCCCGTCCTCCATTCCGTCGCCGCTCCCGTCGACGAGGTGACCGACGACATCCGCACGCTCGTCGCCGACATGTTCGAGACGATGGACACGGCACCGGGTGTCGGCCTCGCCGCCCCGCAGGTCGGCGTCGGGCTCCGCATCTACACGTACTCGTATCAGGACGACGACGGGCAGCCGTGGCGGGGCGTCCTGATCAATCCGGAACTCTGGATGACGCCTCCCGAGCCCGGCTCCCCCGACCCCGACGACGAGTCCGAGGGGTGCCTGTCCTTCCCGGGCGAGCGGTTCCCCCTGCGCCGGGCCGACGCGGTCCTGGTGACGGGCACGGACCTCGACGGGGCTCCGGTCGAGATCCGCGTCGAGGGGTGGCGCGCACGCATCATGCAGCACGAGTTCGACCACCTCAACGGCATCCTCTACGTCGACCGCCTGTCGGACTCCGACTGGAAGACCACCCAGAAGATCGCCCGCAAGCGCGGCTGGGGCAAGCCCGGACAGAGCTGGATGCCGGGCGTCGACGACCTCGACGCTTGAACGACCGTCCCGCCATGGAGCCGTGGGAGCTGCACGGGTGGTTCGACGACTTCGTCGACACCTGCAACCGGCACGATCTGGCGGCGATCCGGGATCTTCTCGATCCGGGTGTCCGGCGCGCCCACCTGCCCGCAGGAGCGGACGCCTGGATCGATGACCTGGCCGACCTGTTCCACGGCTTCCCGGACTGGCGGTGGAAGACGATCCAGGTGGTCGCCGAGGACGATCGGATCGCCGCGCACCTGCGCGCCGGCGGAACGCACACCGGGGTGTGGCGCGGCATCCCGCCGACGCGTCGGCACGTGAACGTCGCCGAGTTCCTGTTCCTGCGCATCACGGCGGGACGCGTGGTCGCCGTGACCGGATCGGGCGACGAGGCCGTACAGGCCCAACTCACCGACTGACACCGATGTCCGCCGCTCTGCGTACGATCGCGGAGTCGGCCGGAGAGAGGGATGCCGGTTGGGTGCGAACAGGCGGTACGCGGCGAGCGTCGATGCGCGGATGGACGACCGCATCCTGCAGCGGGTGGCGTCGCGCGGCATCCTGCAGTCCCTCACGAAAGAGGAGCTGGAGCTCGACCGCAGGCCCGTGACGACCGATCCGCGCCCCGCCCGGGTGCAGGCGTGGGTGCGCTTCGGCGCCGAGCCGGTGCTCGTCGATGCGGATCTGTGCATGTGGACCGACCGGGCCGCGGCGATCCGATTCCGGGTCGGCGATCAGGAGCGCCGGTGCTGGGTGTGGTCGGGCGCTGTGCTCCGCGACGGGTGAGGTCAGGCTCGGCGTGAGCGCCGCGCTCGACTCCGCGTTCCGCGCGCAGCTCGTATGTTCCGCTGCGGGTTCTTGAGCGCCAGGACGAGCGCTCCGTATCCGCGGAATCGCGGGACGCGGAAGCCCGCGAGCAGGCGCCCGAGCGATCGTCCGAGCTGCACCGCGCGGCGCTCGGACTGCAGCGGCTGCACGCGTGCGACGTCGTCGAGGTCGATCGGTGAGAGCGCCAGGACTTTCGCCGCGACGGCACGCTCGATCAACGCAGCACCTCGACGGGTGCGCGCGATCACCACCGACGACCCCTCACCCTCGTCGAAGGTCGGGAAACCCCGCTCGTCCGTCGCCCAGAAGTCACCCACCGCGATGTCGGCGTGCTCACCCGTGCCGTCGGGACAGATCTTGCAGCGGGACTGCAGCTGCCGACCGAGGTGGTGACCCCACGACTCGTTGTAGTCCTGGGATCCGCTGGCCGCACCGGTGAAGACGAACCGGCCCGGCCACCCGTCCCCCCGGTACCGCAGCGAGGTGAGTTGCTCGGGGTCACCGCCGAGCTTCTGGACGAGACCGTCGGTCGCATGCTGACTCGGAGTGCCGGCGCAGAAGAACGAGAGCAGGATCGGGTCATCCCCGGAGGTGGCGTCGAGGTACTGGCGAAGACCGGCGACCTCGCAGGGCTTACCGACCATCCCGCCACCGTTCCACGCGGAGGGCACGCTGACGGGCGCGTATCGCGAGCCGGCAGCCGCAAGCGCTTCCTCCCGGGAGGTGATCGTGACGGGCACCGTCCGCTTCGGACGCGAAGCGTCCTGCGCGGCACCGGTGACGACCGCAGCCTCTCCGACGTCGACGAGAAAGGCGGTCAACGCCGTCAACACGCCCCCGCTGCTTCCCGCTCGTCGGACAAAGTCGTCGACCGCGTGCCCTTCCCACGCAGCGACCACGCGACCGAACAGCCAGTGCGTCGATCCCTCCGAGTCGGGTGCGCGCAGTCGGACGCCGGGGCAGGATGCCTGGAAGGTGCGCGCCGCGTCATCGTCCCCGCCGCGCGGTGCCACGGTGGGTCGCATGAATCCGTCGGCGGACAGTCCCATCGTGATCCGGTCGGACACCAGCGCACAGACACCGCAGCCCGTGCAGTTGTCGTTGCGGACGACCGCGTCGACGGCGTCGGCCAGAAGATCCCTGTTCGCGCGCACGCGATCCCCGTTCGCTCCCGTCAGCCCTGCTCCTCAGAGCCCCCAGGGACTGACGACCTGATCTGTCTACCAGAAACACCGTGAGAAAGCGGCTCGGAAAGCTGTCGTCAGGTCGCGACGGCGACGCCCGGCACCTCGGCGAGGGAGGTGTACACCGGGAGGCCGCGCTCCCGCGCGATCGCCACGTCCTGATCTGCGCCTCGGGACTCGCCCGGAAGGCGCAGCACGGCGTCGCAGTGCTGCAGCAGTCGCTCGGCCGTCGGGTACATGACCTGCGCGGCCAGGGGATCGTGCGGACCTTCGGCGCCGGCGCTGCGCAGAACGGGCAGTGCCACCCACTCCCCGATCATCGGGATGTGGCCGGCTCGGAAGATCGGCCAGGCGGCCTGCTCGAGGCGCTCGAGATTGCGCCGCATGAGGTCGGGGTTTCCGTTCGTACCCGAGGCGTACGGGCCGGCGATGAGGATCAGGAGGGGGCGAGGTGCGTCGGAGGCGGTCATGCCGATAGAATAAGCACAAACATGCATAAACGTGAAGGATCGCGAATGCTCGCCGCCACCCGCAAACAGTTGCTGCTCGACCGACTCCGCTCGGACGGCCGCATCGTCGCGAAGGAGCTCGCCGCGGAACTGGGGCTCTCCGAGGACAGCATCCGCCGCGATCTCCGCGAACTGGATGCCGCCGGGCTGGCCGTCCGGGTGTACGGCGGCGCCCTTCCCGCATCCCCCGCCGTCGCAGACTACGGGGTGCGCGAAACCGTCGCGACCGACAGCAAGACACGCGTCGCGCGGCGCGCGGCCCAGCTGATCGAACCGGGCAGCACCGTCATCCTCGACGGCGGGACGACCGCGCTCGCGACCGTGCGCGCCCTCGACCCCGGACGCGAGTGCACGATCATCACGCACAACCCCACCGTGGCGGCCGCGCTGCTGCACCACACAGCCGAGGTCATCATCCTCGGGGGCCGCCTGTTCAAGCACTCGGCGGTCGCCTCGGGCGCCGCCGCCGTCGAGGCGGCGATGACCGTTTCCGCGGACCGGTTCCTGCTCGGCGTCACGGGTGTCCACGAGGACGCCGGTCTCACCACCGGCGACGCCGACGAGGCCGCGATGAAGCGCACGCTCGCGAGCCGCGCGGCGGAGACGTTCGTCCTCGGCAGTGCGGAGAAGATCGGGGCCGCGTCACGGTACCAGGTCCTGACCTGGGATGCGGTCGACGGGGTGATCGTCGACGCGGAGGATGCTGCCGGCGCCGCGACGCTGTCCGCTCTCGAACGGCGCGGGGTCAGCGTCCTGCGCTGAGGGTCAGCGCCGGCACGGGCGCGACTGCCGGCGGAACCGGGCTTCGCGGGACGCGACGTGGACGCCGAGTCCCGTGATGCCCGCGACGAGCGCGCCGAAGAGGGCGAAGAAGGCGACGTCCTGGCCGCCGCCGTACTGGAACGCGGCCCAGACCAGCAGGACCACGGAGGCGGCGAGGACGATCACGCCCGCGCGTTCGCCCCAGCTCCACACCTTCCAGCCTCCGACGACGGTGCTCATGGCTCCAGGATGAGGCCGCTCCGGGCCCCGCGCAAGAAAACTTCTCGCAAGAGCGGATGCCGCGCCCCGGCATCCGTGCCGCGAAAGCGAGAACCCCCGGCGGGACCGGGGGTTTCGTTCAATGGCTCCCCGGCTTGGACTCGAACCAAGAACCTATCGGTTAACAGCCGATTGCTCTGCCAATTGAGCTACCGAGGATCAGTCACCCGCCACCGGGCAACCACACAATCGTAGCAAAGCCCGAGGGGTGCTCGTGACATCAGCCGCCGATGCGTGTCGCTTCGTCGGGGGTCCAGAGCACGTCGTCCAGGGTGGGGCCGACACCGATCGGGCGACCGGCGCGCAGGACGAGGACCTGGGCCTCGAGGTCGGCAACGAGCTCGCGCTCGTTCGTGACGACGAGCAGAGCCATCCCGTCGTCGACACGTCGCCGGAGAGCGTCGAGGACGGCGGGCCGGACGTCGACATCGAGGTTCGCATAGGGCTCGTCCGCGATGAGGACCGTGGGATCGAGCACGAGGCTGCGCGCGATCGCGACGCGTTGACGCATGCCGGAGCTCAGCTCGTACGGGTACTTCTCCGACGCCCCGATGGGGAGCTGCAACTCGTCGAGCAGCGCGGCGACCCGCAGCGCGAGGGCGCGCGCGTTGACCTTGCGATCACGGGCGGTGATCGGTTCCGCGACGATCTCCGAGATGGTGAGCCGCGCCGGAAGATCCGAGTTCGCGCCTTGACGCAGGTGCCCGGTGCGATAGGTCAGGACCCGCCGGGCGCGACCCCGTGCACGAAGGGAGATGCCGGCGACCTCCCCGACCCCGCCGACGATGCGCAGGTCGCGGTGGTCCGCCCCCGCGAGACAGGAGGCGAGACTCGACTTGCCGGAACCCGTCGCGCCCATCACCGCGACGACCTCGCCCGGCGCGACCCGCAGAGACACCCCGTCGATGACACGCGTATCTGCGGAGACACGAGCGATCGACAGGTCGGAGCAGTAGATGGCGGCATCCGGTTCGGTCACTCGAGGCATGCGATCCATCCTCATCCGTCGGGGACGCGGGCGCCAGTCCGGGGCGGTGCGTTGTTCCGCCGGGGCTTTTGGGGGCGCGGGGTGTCGTGGCGCATCATCCGCTCGCGGCCGGCTGACGAGGATGAGAGGACTCTCATTTTCGGGGTGTGCATAACGTGTGTTCTGGGCCGGTTTTGCCGGGGTGGATGTCGGTGGCCAGTGGCAGAGTGCAGGTATGACGGATGCGGCGGAAACCCCCGGTGGCGAGGACTATCTCGCTGCTCTGGCGGGGGTTGTCGCGGGCGTCGATTCCGCGGCTCGACGGATCGCCGCAGCGCAGATCGACGAGCTGCGTATGCTCGCTGCGGCGGGCCGTCTGGCCGAAGCGCAGATCGCGCAGCGCAACGCCCGTGTGCAGGTCCATGACATGGCCCTTCGGTCGATCGCGGCGGAGGTCGGCGGGGTCATGCGTGTCACTGATCGGACCGTGCAACGCCGGATCGGCGAAGCACGAACCCTGGTCGAAGGCTTCCCCGCGACGGTCGAGGCATGGGAGCAAGGGCGGATCGTGCGTGGTCACGCGATCGCGATCCTCGAGACCGGGACGAGTCTTCCGGCCGAGATGTGGGCGGAGTTCGAGCAGGTCGCAATCCCGCGGTGTGAACGGGACACCCCGAACCGGGTGCGAGGCGAGCTCGAGATCCTTGCGCACCGGATGCACCCGCGCTCGTTCGCGGAACGGCACGAGGAAGCCGCGGCCGGGCGGTGCGTGCGGATCGTGCCGGGGCGGGACGGGATGAGCGACCTGATCGCGACCCTTCCGACAGTGATTGCGGAGGGGATTCACGACAGGCTGACGCAGCAGGCGAGGGCGATCATCGACACCCGTGACGAGCGTGCCGCCGCGCGCGGCGACGCGGGTGTCGCGTCCGGGCGCGAAGCCGCGCAGAGCGACGACGGCACGGGCAATGGCGACGGCGACGGAGATTTGGCCACGGTCATCGCCACCGATCAGCGTTCCACGGATCAGGTCCGGGCGGACGTGTTCGCCGACCTCCTCCTCGCAGGGACACCGGCGCTGGATGACACCCGCGACACCACCGCCGGGCCGCTCGGCGCGATCCGCGCTCGCGTGCAGGTGCTGGTCCCCGCCGCGACCCTCACGGGAGAGGACGATGGGCCGTGCGACCTCGCGGGCCGCTCCGCCATCGATCCCGCGACCGCCCGCACCCTCGCCAGCGGTGCGCAGATCTGGGAGCGCCTGTTCCACGACCCCACGACCAAGGTCACCGTCTCAACCGACTCGTACCGTGTCCCCTTCGGGATGCGACGATTCCTGCAAGCCCGCGACCAGCACTGCCGATTCCCCGGATGCCGCGTCGCAGCCATCCACTGCGAAGTCGACCACACTCACGATCACGCGCTCGGCGGACGAACCGAACTCTCGAACCTCGCCCACCTGTGCCACAGGCATCACTCGATGAAGCAGTTCACCGCGTGGAGGGTCCGACAACTCCAGGGTGGCGTCCTCGAATGGACCTCACCCCTCGGCAGGACCTACCGCGAAGACGCCCCCACCCCGGCCGTCGCCTTCACCCCTGCCGCACCATCACCGCCGCCACCGACCGCACCAGCGAAACCCGCACCCTTCTAAGCATCACTCGGCAATCAGAGCGCGTCGCTCTCGTAGCCCAGCGAACACTCCTGAGCGTGACGCGGCGGGGAGAGAGCGTCGCCCGCGCAGCCCACCGTCACGCGGCGGTGCGAGAACGCCCCGCATCCCACCATCCCGCGTTTCTGCGCGGCGACACAGAGCGTCAGACGAGATCAGCCAGCGTCCGGCGCCGCTGGTCAAGGTCGCGCAGCGCGACCCGAACCGCGCGACCCTCCTCGGAGTCCGCCGGCACGCGCTGGACGGCGCCGAGCAGCTCCGCCTTCTCCCGATCCATCGCCCGCAGCCGAAGCCGACGGCACAGCGCACGCGCCGACGTCGTCGCCTCCACCTCCGTCAGCGCCGGGAACGACGCCGTCAACAACTCAGCGGCGAGCCCCCGATACGGCTCCCGCGTCGCATCCACGGCGGCCGTCGACCACCCGACACGCGAACGGTCCGGCTGCGCCGCCACGGCCTGGCGCACCGCGTCGAGCGCCGGATGCTCCATCGGGATCTGCAACGCGGCATCCACCTCTTCCCGGTCGATGACGTGCCCGTACTGCAGCACACCCATCAGCGCATCCCGCTCGAGGGTCACGCTCGCCGTCCGCGGAAGGCTCGCCACCGTCACCCGCAACGACGGTGCCGCCCCATCCGAGGACCTCGCGACCGGAGCCGCCTCCGGCTCCCGCGGGCCGCGCGGCCCGCGCGCCGCGCGCTCCACCGCCGGAGTGACCTCACCGAGGTCCATCCCGAGCTTGCGCGCCAGCACCCGCGTGTACCCCGGCCGCAGCGACGAGTCGCGGATCTCCGCGACGATCGGCGCGGCCGCGCGCAACGCGCCGACCCGGCCCTCGACGCTCCCGAGATCGAACCCGGCCAGCTTCTGGTCGATCACGAACTCGAACATCGGCGCCTTCGCGTCCATCAACGCCCGCACGGCACCGTCGCCGCGATTGAGCCGCAGATCGCACGGGTCGAGACCGTCCGGCGCGACCGCCACGTATGTCTGCGCCGCGAACCGCTTCTCCTCCGAGAACGCCCGCAACGCCGCCTTCTGCCCCGCGGCATCCGGATCGAACGTGAAGATCACCTCGCCCGAAGCGCTGTCGTCACCCATCACCCGACGCAGCACCGTGATGTGGTCCGACCCGAACGCGGTGCCGCACGTCGCGATCGCCGTCGTCACCCCGGCGAGGTGGCACGCCATCACGTCGGTGTACCCCTCGACGACGACGACACGGTGCGAGCGGGAGACGTCCTTCTTCGCGAGGTCGAGACCGTAGAGGACCTGCGCCTTCTTGTAGATCGGCGTCTCGGGCGTATTCAGGTACTTGGGCCCCTGGTCGTCCTCGTACAGCTTCCGCGCCCCGAAGCCGATCGTCTGGCCCGTGAGGTCGCGGATCGGCCACACCACCCGTCCGCGGAACCGGTCGTACACCCCGCGCTGCCCCTGCGACACGAGCCCCGCCGTCGCCAACTCCTCGTCGGTGAAGCCCTGCGCACGCAGGGCGTCGCGCATGTTGTTCCACCCCTTCGGGGCGTATCCGACACCGAAGTGCGCGGCGGCACCGGCATCGAACCCGCGTTCGCCGAGGAACCGGCGACCCGCGTCGGCCTCCGCCGTCGCGAGCTGCCCCCGGAAGTACTCGGCCGCGGCCGTGTTCGCCTGGTAGAGCCGCGTGCGGCCGCCGGTCTCGGGCGCAGCACCGCCGTCCTCGTAGTGCAGCTGGTACCCGATGCGAGCCGCGAGACGCTCGACCGCCTCGGTGAACGACAGGTGGTCCATCGCGCGCAGGAACGAGTAGACGTCGCCCGACTCCCCGCATCCGAAGCAGTGGTAGTAGCCCGCCTGGGGCCGCACGTTGAAGCTCGGACTGCGCTCATCGTGGAACGGGCAGAGCCCCTTGAGGGACCCCACGCCCGCTGACTTCAGGGCGACCCGCTCCCCCACGATGTCCGCGATGTTCGTCCGGGCCTTCACCTCGTCGACGTCGGACTGCCGGATGCGGGCCATCAGAGACCTTCGATCGGCTCGGGAAGGGCGAAGCTCGCGTTCGCGACGACCCGAGACCCCGCCGGCCACAGGCCGAGTTCGCGCAAGTCCACCGGCCCGACGAGAGCCGAGTGCCACTCGATCGCGAAACGGTCGGTGAGCGTCGCCACCTGATCGACCACGACGCGCTTGCGTTCGACATCGCTCGACGCCGCCGCGAAGTCCACCGCGTGCACCCGATCGAGGTGCTCCGGACGCTCCAGCAGAGCCGACGCGAGGCGCTTCAGCACCCGACGCTGCTCCTTGTAGAGCCCCTTACGACCGTCGATCGACACGACGAACGCCCCGATCGTGCCCTTCAGCACCGCCATCTCGGCTTCGATGACCCGCGGCACGATCATCCGTCCCCGGTAGCGGGTCAGCGCGGGCGTGTCGTAGTGCTCGCGCGTCGCCGCCGTCGCGGCACGAGCGAAGCGCCCGATGAAGTCGGACGTGAGGTTCTTCAGCCGGGCCACCGACGCCCGCGTGCCGTCGAAGTCGGTCATCCACTCGGGAAGTCGCACGAGTCGGTACAGCGCATCGGCGAGTTCATCGCGGCTGAACCCGAGCCCGACCCACGACTGGATCGCCGTCAGCAGCGCCTCGCGCTCCCGGGCATCCGCGAGTCGGCGGGGATCGAGGTAGCCGTTCAGGACGGCGTCCTCGAAGTCGTGCACCGAGTAGGCGATGTCGTCGGAGAGGTCCATGACCTCGGCCTCGATGCACCGCACCCGACCGGGCGCGCCCTGCCGCATCCACCGGAAAATCGCCTCGTCCTCGGCGTACACACCGAACTTCTGGCGTCCTCCGGGATCCGGGATTGCGTGATCCGCCGTCCACGGGTACTTGCAGGTCGCGTCGAGGCTCGCGCGGGTGAGGTTCAGCCCGAAGCTCTCGCCGTCGTCGTCGACGACCTTCGGCTCGAGACGGGCGAGGATCCGGAGCGACTGCGCATTGCCCTCGAACCCGCCGATGTCCTCGGCCCACTCGTTGAGCGCCCGCTCGCCGTTGTGCCCGAAGGGCGGATGCCCGAGGTCATGGCTCAGGCACGCCGTGTCGACCACGTCGGGCGAGAGCTCGAGCGCGATCGCGAGCTCGCGTCCCACCTGTGCCACTTCGAGCGAGTGGGTCAGCCGGTTGCGGGCGAAGTCGTCGGGGCTCGCGGGGCTCAGCACCTGCGTCTTCGCCGCGAGCCGTCGGAACGCCGCGGAGTGCAGCACCCGGGCGCGGTCACGGGCGAACCCGTCGCGCAGGGAACGGTGCTTCTCCGGGTGGAAACGCTCGGCGTCGTGGTCGTCGTAGCCCGTGGGACGTCCGGCGGCGATGCCCACGCTCGCGCCGACCACCGACTCAGCCGCCACTGGTGTCGAGCTCCGCATCCGCAAGGGCGGTGGATGCCGCGTGTCCGATCTCGCGCGAGTCGAGCCACCCGTCGGGCAGGGCCGGCCGCTTCGGCGTGCCCGCACGCCCGCGCTGACCCTCCGCGGCGGCGCCGGGGTACGGCGCGTCGAGGTCGAGCGTCGCGAGCAGCTCGTCGATCTCCGCGAGGCTCGACGCGGTCGCGAGGCGAGCCCGCAGGTCGCCCCCGACGGGGTAGCCCTTGAAGTACCAGGCGACGTGCTTTCGGATGTCGCGGCAGCCGCGGTCCTCGTCCTCGAAGAACTCGACCAGCAGCTCCGCGTGGCGACGGAACGCGGCCGCGACGAACCCGAGGGTCGCATCGACGGGCGGAGCGGCGTGGCCGGTGCCGAGTTCGCGCGCGAGGTCACCGAAGAGCCAGGGGCGGCCGAGGCATCCGCGTCCGACGACGACACCGTCGCAACCGGTCTCGGCCATCATCCGGCGGGCGTCCTCCGCCGACCAGATGTCGCCGTTGCCGAGCACGGGGACGCTCGTGACCGTCTCCTTCAGCTTCGCGATCGCGGACCAGTCCGCGTGGCCCGAGTAGAACTCCGATGCCGTTCGCGCGTGCAGCGCGACGGCGGCGACGCCGGCGCCTTCGGCGATCCGGCCCGCCTCGAGGTAGGTCAGGTGGTCGGAGTCGATGCCCTTGCGCATCTTGACGGTCAACGGGATGTCGCCGGCGGCCTTCGCGGCGCGTTCGACGATCTCGCGGAACAGCTCGGTCTTCCACGGCAACGCCGCGCCGCCGCCCTTGCGGGTCACCTTGGGGACGGGGCATCCGAAGTTCAGATCGACGTGATCGGCGTGATCCTCCTCGACGATGATCCGGACCGCGGCCTCGACGGTCGCCGGGTCGACGCCGTACAGCTGGATCGACCGGGGGGTCTCCGACTCGTGGTGGCGGATGAGCCGCATCGTCGTCGCGTTGCGCTCGACCAGAGCGCGCGTCGTGATCATCTCGCTCACGTAGAGGCCCGCACCGTACTCGCGGCACAGGCGGCGGAACGCCGTGTTGGTGATGCCGGCCATGGGTGCCAGGACGACGGGGGCGTCGAGGGTGATCGGCCCGATACGCAGGGGCGCGGGGGGTGCGAGGGTCGAGGACATATCCTTCCCATTCTCCCAGACGGCGAGCGCTTGCGGCATACGTGCGCGTCCTATCGTGGAGACATGACCGAGACCCCCTCCCTCCGCGACATCCCGTTCACCACGGCCGACGGGAAGGAGGCGACACTGGGCGACTTCGGCGACAAGGCGTTCCTCATCGTCAACGTCGCGTCGAAGTGCGGTTTGGCCCCGCAGTACGAGCAGCTCGAGGAGCTGCAGAAGACGTACGGCGAGCGCGGCCTGCAGGTCATCGGGTTCCCGTGCAACCAGTTCATGGGGCAGGAGCCCGGGTCGATGGAGGAGATCCTCGACTACTGCGCCGTCAACTGGGGCATCACGTTCCCCGTCATGGACAAGATCCGGGTGAACGGCTCGCACGCCGCTCCGCTCTACAAGGCGCTGAAGAAGACCCCGAACGCGGAGCGCGCGAAGGGCCCCGTCATGTGGAACTTCGAGAAGTTCCTCGTGACGCGGGACGGCGAGCTGCACCGGTTCCGTCCGCAGACCAAGCCGAACGAGCCCGAGGTGATCGCGGCGATCGAGGACGCGCTGGCCTGATCAGCTCGCGGCCGAGGCCTCCGCGCGCTCGGACCACACCTGACGTGCGATCTGCGCGAACGCCTCGGCGGGCTGCGCCCCGCTGACGCCGTACTTGCCGTCGATGACGAAGAACGGCACACCCTGGATGCCGTAGGCCTGCGCCTGCGCCTGGTCGGCCCGCACCGCCTCGAGGTAGCGACCGGACTCCAGCGCGTCGCGCGCGGCCTCCCGGTCGAGTCCCGCGTCGGCGGCGAGCTCCACGAGGTCGTCGATGCGACCGACATGACGGCCCTCGGTGAAGTAGGCCGACATGAGCCGCTCGGTCATCTCCTTCTGGAGACCCTGCTCCTTCGCGAAATGGAGCAGCTCGTGCGCCTTCACCGTGTTCGTGTGCTTCAGCAGGTCGAACCGGTACTCGAGGCCCGCCTCGGCGGCGACACCTGTCACCCGGTCGAGCATCGGCTTGACCTGCTCGGGTGTCATGCCCTTGTGCTGCGACAGGAAGTCGACCTCGTTCCCGTCGAAGTCGACGGGGGTGTCCGGGGACAGCTCGTACGAGTGGAACGTCACCTCCACGCGGGGGGCGTCGGCGTCATCCGCCGTCGCCGCGAGCCCCGTCTCGAGGTTGCGCTTGCCGATGTAGCACCAGGGGCAGGCGATGTCACTCCACACGTCGATCTTGATGGCATCCGTCACATCGCCTGCAACGCGCCCGACACTCGCATCTATTCCCGCCGCCGTCCTAGGCTGGCGGGATGCTCTCCGCCGACGACCCGCTGCCGGCCCTGCCGCGTCGCCTGGTGATCGCGGGCACGACGGGGGTGGGCAAGTCCACCCTCGCACGACGGCTCGCAGACCTGTGGCGCCTCGAGTACACCGAGCTCGACTCGCTCTTCCACGGACCGGGCTGGACGCCCCGGCCCGAATTCCTCCACGACGTGCGCCGCGTCGCCGCCGGTGAGCGGTGGGTCTCGGAGTGGAACTACTTCAGCGCGGGCGGCGGGCAGGTGCTCGGCGAGCGCGCCGACCTCGCGGTGTGGCTCGACCTTCCCCGTCGCATCGCGCGCGCCCGGCTGGTGCGACGCACCCTGCGGCGCAGCATCCTGCGGCAACCCCTGTGGAACGGGAACGTCGAGCCTCCCCTGTGGACGGTCCTCCGCGACCCCGACCACATCCTGCGGTGGGAGATGCGCACGCACGGCACCTGGCGGGAACGGATGCCGCGAGTCGCGGCCGAGTACGGCCTGCCCGTCGTGCACCTCCGGCATCCGCGGGAGGTCGAGCGCTGGCTCGCGGGCCCCGCCGCGCGAGCCGCGGACTGACCTCAGGAGGACGTCGGGGCGTCCTTCGCCCCGCCGAAGCGGCGGTCGCGCGACAGATAGAGCTCGATTGCTCCCCAGAGGTCGGTCCGCGAGAAGTCGGGCCACAGCGTGTCGAGGAACACCATCTCGGCGTACGCCGCCTCCCACAACAGGAAGTTGGACGTCCGCTGCTCACCGCTCGACCGCACGAAGAGATCGACGTCGGGCATGTCGGGGACGTACAGGTGGCGCCGGAGCGTCTTCTCGGTGATGGCCGAGGGCTTCAGCTTTCCGCGGGCGATCTCCTCACCCATCGCCCGCATCGCGTCGATGATCTCCAGCCGCCCGCCGTAGTTGATGCACATCGTCAGGGTCAGGCCGGTGTTGCCGGACGTGAGCTGCTCGGCGTACTGCAGTTCCTTGATGACCGATCCCCACAGCCGCGGCTTGCGTCCGGCCCAGCGGATGCGGACGTTCCACTCGTTGAGCTGGTCCCGGCGGCGGTGCAGCACGTCGCGGTTGTACCCCATGAGGAAGCGCACCTCCTCGGGCGAACGCGCCCAATTCTCCGTCGAGAACGCGTAGACGCTGAGGTGCCTGACGCCCGCCTGAATCGCCCCGGCGACGACGTCGAGCAGCACCTCCTCGCCCGCGCGGTGCCCTTCGATCCGGGTCAGCCCGCGGCGGTTCGCCCACCGGCCGTTGCCGTCCATCACGATCGCGACGTGAGCGGGGACCGAGCCCTTCGGGAACTCCGGCGGATAGACGCCGGTCCAGTCGAGCGGTCGATAGGGCACCGCGTCGCGATGCGTGTACGGCTTGGGACTCACCGAGGCGCCTCCAGGTGGGACAGGGAACGGATGCCGCGCTCGGTGTGCCACTGCGCGTAGGCGGCGATGAGGCCGGAGGATGCCGCGGTGGCGCCGGACGAGGCGGCATCCACCACATCCCACTCCCCCGCCAGCAGCGCCCGCAGCAGATCGCTGGTCTCGACACTCACCCGCGGAGCACCGGTGGGCGCGCACGCGGCGCAGACGATGCCGCCCAGCTGCGCGACGAACCACTCGTGCGGCCCCGGAGCACCGCACCGCGCACACTCCCGCAGGGACGGCGCCCACCCCGAGAGGGACATGACCCTCAGCAGGTACGAGTCGAGTACCGACCGCGGGGCGTGGTCGCCGCGGGCGAGGGCGCGGAGCCCGCCGACGAGGAGGAGGTACTGCTGCGGCGTCGTCTCGGCCTCGTTGAGCCGGTCGGCGGTCTCGGACATGGCGGATGCCGCGGTGTACCGGTCGTAATCGGTCGCGATGTCCGCACCGTAGGCGCCGAGGGACTCGGCCTGCTGCACGATGTCGAGCGAGCGGCCCTTGTACATCTGGACGTCGGCGACCATGAAGGGCTCGAGCCGGGCACCGAACTTCGACGAGGTGCGGCGCACCCCCTTCGCGACGGCGCGCACCTTGCCGTGACGACGGCTGAGCATCGTCACGATGCGGTCCGCCTCCCCCAGTTTGTGGGTGCGAAGGACCACGACCTCGTCGCGGTAAGTGGGCACCCCTCGATTATCCCGTGACCGGGCACAATGAAGGCGTGACCGAGCCGCAGTTCCTCATCCCCCTCTGGGCCGACCTGACCGCCGTCGGGCTCGGCGGCGTACAGGGCGCCCTGTTCGCCTCGGGGTTCCAGGGTCAGCGCCGACTCGATCTGCTCGGGGTCGCGATCATCGGCGTCGTCATGGGCCTCGGCGGCGGCATGATCCGCGATCTGCTCCTGAACACGACACCGGTCGCCCTCCAGAGCGACGGATACCTCATCACCGTCACCGCCGCGGCCCTCGTCGGGATGCTGCTGGCGAACCTCTTCCAGCGGCTCAACGCCGTCATCGTGGCGCTCGACGCCGTCGCGATCGGCATGTTCGGCGCGCTGGGGACGACCAAGGCGTTGGCGCTCGGCCTCCCCCTCATCCCGTCGGTCTTCGTCGGCGCGTGCGCGGCGGTCGGCGGGGGCCTCCTGCGCGACGTGTTCATGGGTCTCCCCGTCGCGATGATGCACGTCGGCTCGCTCTACGCCGTCGCCGCGGCGGTGGGATGCGCCGTCCTGGCCGTCCTCGACCTCGTCGGCGTCGCGGCGGTGCCGGCGGCGATCACCTGCATCGCGGTGACCGCCGTCATCCGGGTCCTCGCCGTCGCGTTCGACATCTCGCTGCCGGAGCAGCGCGCCCTCTATCGGCGCAAGGTCGCCGTCGAGACCTCGACCATCCCGATCATCAGACCGTGATCCGGTCCCGACGGCGACCGCGCGGACTCAGACGCCGGCGAGCTCACTCTCGGACACGCGGCTGCGGATCGCCCGGTTGACCGCCGAGACGACCGCCTTCAGGCTCGCCGTCGAGATGTCACCGTCGATGCCGACGCCCCACAGGCGCTGGTCCCCGACCTGCAGCTCGACGTACGCGGCCGCGTGCGCGTCGCCGCCGGCACCCAGGGTGTGCTCGACGTAGTCGTAGAGGGAGATCTCGAAACCGCGCTCGCCCAGCACCTTCAGGAAAGCCGCGATGGGACCGTTGCCGGCGCCCGTCGCCGAGACGCGCTCCTCGCCGTCGCGGAGCGTCACCTCGAGCGCGACCTCCCCGGACATGTCGCTCTGCGTACGGGTCGACAGCAGTTCGAAGCGACCCCACTTCTCGTCGGCGGCGGCAGCGGGCAGGTACTCGTCGGAGAAGATCGACCAGATCTGACCGCTCGAGACCTCGCCGCCCTCGGCATCCGTCTTCGCCTGCACGACCCCCGAGAACTCGATCTGCAGCTTGCGCGGCAGGTCGAGCGCGTGGTCGGTCTTCAGCAGGTACGCGACACCGCCCTTGCCGGACTGCGAGTTGACCCGGATGACCGCCTCGTACGAGCGTCCCAGATCCTTCGGGTCGATCGGCAGGTACGGCACGGCCCACTCGATCTCGTCGACCGAGACGCCCGCCGCCTGGGCACGCGCCTCCATCGCCTCGAAGCCCTTCTTGATGGCGTCCTGGTGCGACCCGCTGAACGCGGTGAAGACCAAGTCGCCCGCCCAGGGGCTCCGCTCGGGCACGGGCAGCTGGTTGCAGTACTCGGCGGTGCGCTTGACGTGGTCGATGTCGCTGAAGTCGATCTGCGGGTCGATGCCCTGCGTCAGCAGGTTGATCCCCAGGGCGACCAGGTCGACGTTGCCCGTGCGCTCGCCGTTGCCGAAGAGGCATCCCTCGATGCGATCGGCCCCGGCCATGTAGCCGAGCTCCGCCGCGGCGATCGCGGTGCCGCGGTCATTGTGGGGGTGCAGCGACAGGATGACGTTCTCGCGGTGCGCCAGGTGCCGGCTCATCCACTCGATCGAGTCGGCGTACACGTTCGGCGTCGCCATCTCGACCGTCGCCGGCAGGTTGATGATGACCTTGCGCTCGGGAGTCGGCTCGAAGACCTCGATGACCTGGTTGCAGACGTCGACGGCGAACTCGAGCTCGGTGCCGGTGTAGCTCTCGGGCGAGTACTCGTAGTAGACGGTCGTCTCGGGGATCGTCTTCTCGTACTCGCGGCACAGGCGGGCGCCCTCGAGGGCGATGTCGATGATGCCCTGCTGGTCGGTGCGGAAGACGACCTCGCGCTGCAGCACGCTCGTGGAGTTGTACAGGTGGACGATCGCCTGCTTGGCACCGGCGATCGACTCGTACGTGCGCTTGATGAGGTGGTCGCGGGCCTGCGTCAGCACCTGGATCGTGACGTCCTCGGGGATGAGGTCCTCTTCGATCAGCTGGCGCACGAAGTCGAAGTCGGTCTGGCTCGCGCTCGGGAAGCCGACCTCGATCTCCTTGTAGCCCATCTTCACGAGCAGCTCGAACATGATCCGCTTGCGCTCGGGGCTCATCGGGTCGATGAGCGCCTGGTTGCCGTCGCGCAGGTCGACGGCGCACCAGCGGGGTGCGACCTCGATGCGCTCGCCCGGCCACGTGCGATCGGGCAGCTCGACGCGGATCTGCTCGTGGAACGGGCGGTACTTGTGGATCGGGGCGCCGGAGGGCTTCTGGGTGTTTCGCATGATGGGTGCTTCTTCTCTCGTCACTGGTGCGGACCCACGACAACCTCCGCGACGAGTTGGTCCTAGATCGAGGACTCGTCGCGGCGACGAAGAAGGAGGCCGCAGAAGCGCATACCGACACGTTACACCCCGATCCGAAGCGCCGACATACGAGACGGATGCCGCGGCCCCGACACTCTCCCGGTATGACGCTCCGCCGATCCGCCGCCGTCCTGCTCGCCGGCGCCACCCTGCTGCTCACCTCCTGCGCCGCCGCGGCTGATGCGGGCGGCTCCGCTGCGCCTCCAGGGGCTGCCCTCGCCGCGCTGACACCGGAGAACCCGACCGGCGAGGTGCTCGCACAGGGAACCGTCCTCGACGACGAGACGACGGCGAAGCTGTGCCTGGGGGCCGTCGCCGAGTCCGCGCCGCCGCAGTGCAGCGGCATCCCCCTCGTCGGATGGTCCTGGGAGGGCCTCACGGACGCGGCTACTGCCGGCGGCACGACCTGGGGGACGTACGCGGTGCGCGGTGTCTACGACGGCGAGAGCTTCACCGTCCGCGACACACCCGTCCCCCTCGCACTGTTCGACCCGATCGCACTGCCCGACCCCACCGGCGGGAAGGCGGGCGCCGCGTCCGCTCAGGACGCCGCGACGATCCAGTCGATCGTGCCCAATGCCCTCGGCTCGGGCTACCTCGGTTCGTACGAACAGGACGGCTGGGTGTACGTCGACGTGATCTGGGACGACGGCACCTGGCAGCGCGCGGCGAACGAGGACTTCGGTCCCGGCAAGGTGATCATCCGGTCCGCGCTGCGCTCCGTCGACTGAGCGGCGTCGCTCTCCGTCAGGGCAGCAACGCGAGCTTGCCGCCCGGGTGCCCCTCCATGAGGAAACGCGCCGCCTCGACCGCGTCGGCGAACGGGAAGGTGCGGGCGACCGGCACCTCGAGCAGTCCGCGCTGCGCGAGGTCGACGAGCTCGCCGCGGACGGCGTCACGGAAGGCCGCGCTCGCGCGCAGCATGCCGCCGATCGCGACGATGCCCTCGGACTCGAGGTCGCGACGGACGATCGTGATGATGCGGGTCCGGTCCTCGACGAGCGCGAGCGAGGCCTCGATCGCCTCGTCGGTCCCCACCCCGTCGAGCGACGCGACGAAGGAGGCGCCCGCCGCGGCATCCTTCGCCCGGTCGACGAGGCCCGGGCCGTACGCGATCGGGATGCCGCCGTAGCGCCGCACGACGTCGGCGTTCCGCTCGCTCGCCGTCCCGACCACGCGGACACCGCGGATCGCCGCCTGCTGCAGGAAGCTCACGCCGACCGCGCCGGAGGCGGCGTGGAACAGCACCGTGTCGCCGCTTCGCGCACCGCTCAGCTCGAGCAGCTCGGCGGCCGTCGCCCCGGCCAGGAGCAGGTTCGCGGCTTCGGGATACGTGAGGCTCGACGGCTTCGCGAAGACCTTCTCGGCGGGGACCGTCAGCTCGGTCGCGTACCCGCCGCTCACGCGGAACGCGAGCACCTCGTCGCCGACCGTCGCCGCGCCCGAGCCGATCTGCGTGTCGGCACCGAGCGCGGTGATCTCGCCGGACACCTCGTACCCGATCGGGAAGGGGAACGACGCGCCGGGACGAGTGGGGTACTTCACATCCGCGGGGTTCATCCCGGCGGCGTGCACCCGGATCGTCACCTCGCCGGGGCCCGGTGCCGGCACCTCGACCTCGCGGAGCTCCCACTGCGACAGACCCTCCGGCCCCGTCGCGAACCATGCCTGTGCCATGCCGTCGTCCTTCCGTGAGATGCCGACGCCGTCGCCGGTCAGAATCCGAGGCGCCCCAGTTGCTTGGGGTCGCGCTGCCATTCCTTGGCCACCCGGACGCGCAACGACAGGAACACGCGGCCGCCGACGAGCGGCTCGATGCCCGCTCGCGACCGCGCCCCGACCTCCTTCAGACGGGACCCGCCGCGGCCGATGATGATGGCCTTCTGGCTGTCGCGCTCGACGACGATGTTCGCGTACACGTCGGTCAGATCACTGTCCTCGCGGGCCGAGATGTCCTCGACCGTCACGGCAATGGAGTGGGGCAGCTCGTCGCGGACGCCGTCGAGCGCCGCCTCGCGGATGATCTCGGCGATCCGATCCTCGACGCTCTCGTCGGTGACGACCCCTTCGGGGTAGAGCGCGGGGCCCTCGGGCATGAGCTTCAGCAGTTCGTCGGCGAGCACGTCGAGCTGGTCGTCGGTGACGGCCGAGAGCGGGATGACGGCGGCCCAGTCCTCGCGCAGCGCGTCGACCTCGATGAGGCGCTCGGTGATCTCCTCGCGGGTCGCGATATCGACCTTCGTGACGATGGCCACCTTCTTCGCGCGACCGTACCCGTCGAGGGATGCCGCGATCCGCCGGTCGCCGGGCCCGACCTTCTCGGTGGCCGGCACGAGGAATCCGATGGCGTCGACGTCGCCGAGCACCTGCTCGACGAGGTCGTTGAGGCGCTGACCCAGCAGCGTCCGCGGCTTGTGGATGCCGGGGGTGTCGACGATGACGAGCTGTCCGCTCGGGCGGTTCAGGATGCCGCGGATCGCCTTTCGGGTCGTCTGCGGCTTGTCGCTCGTGATCGCCACCTTCTCGCCGACGAGGGCGTTGGTCAGCGTCGACTTGCCCACGTTGGGGCGTCCGACGAACGTCACGAAACCGGAACGGTCGGTCACGGTCACTCCGATCCCCGCGAGACGCGGATCTCTCCGGTGGTGGGTGCGAAGGCGCTCTCGGCGGCCTCCAGGCTCTCGGCGCGCTCGACGAACACGGTGGCGAGACCGCGGCCGCGACCGAGGGAGGTGCCGCCGGTGAGGATCAGGCCGCTGTGCTCGACGCGGGCGCCCGGCACCGGGACGCTGCCGAGCGCCTTGCCGAACAGGCCGCCGATCGAGTCGACGTCGTCGTCCTCGAGCTCGATGCCGAAGAGGTCGCCGACCTCGTCGAGCCCGAGGCGCGTGCTCACGCGGAAGCGGCCGTCGCCGAGGTCCGTGACCTCGCTCGTGCGCAGGTCGTACTCGTCGGCAATCTCCCCGACGAGCTCCTCGATGAGGTCCTCGAGGGTGACGAGCCCCGACACCCCGCCGTACTCGTCGACGACGAGGCAGACGTGCACGGCTTCGCGCTTCATCTGCTGCAGCAGCGTCTCGGCGCGCATCGACTCGGGCACGAAGACCGCCGGCCGGGCGATCTGGGCGACCGGCACGCCGCGCCACGCGGTCTCGTCGCGGTAGGCGAACTGGACGAGGTCCTTCAGGTACACGACACCGGTGATGTCATCGGCCTCGCCGTCGGCGATCGGGATGCGCGAGACGCCCTTGTCGAGGAAGAGCGTCATCGCCTGCTGCGTCGTGGCCGCGGCATCCATCGTCACCATGTCGGTGCGCGGCACCATGACGGCGCGCACGAACCGATCGGTGAAGTCGAACACGGAGTGGATGAGGTCGCGGTCGTCCGCCTCGATGAGGTCCTGCGAGGCGGCCTCGTCGACCATGCTGAGGAGCTGCTCCTCGGAGGCGAACGAAGCACCCCGGTGGATGCCGGGGGTCAGCCGGTCCCCCACGAGGACGAGGAGGTGCGCGAGGGGCCCGAGCACGATGCGCGCGCCGCGGATGAGCGGGGCGCAGGCCCGCAGGAAGCCCTTCGCGTGCTGACGCCCGACGGCGCGCGGCGAGGCGCCGACGAGGACGAAGGAGGCGATCGTCATGAGGACGACGGCGGCGAGCATCGCCCACCAGATGTTGTCGAAGATCAGCGTGAACGCGACCGTCACGAGCACCGCGGCCGCCGTCTCGACGAGGATGCGGATGAACACGACCGCCGTGCGGTGGGCGTCGGGGTCGGCGGCGATCCGCCGCAGGGCCGTTCCCGAGCGCGCCTCGTCCGCGAGGTCGGCGAGGTCGGCGCGACCCGTCACGTCGAGCGCGGCCTCGAGCGAGGCCATCAGCCCGCCGAGCGCGACGAGCAGGCCCGCCGCGACGAGGAGGAGGATCTCGGTCATGCGCGCCGGCGGCGCTCGCTGGAGTGGAACGCGCCGATGAGTTCCTTCTGGAGTCCGAACATCTCGCGCTCCTCCTCGGGCTCGGCGTGGTCGAAGCCGAGCAGGTGGAGCAGTCCGTGCGTCGTCAGGAGGATGAGCTCGTCCATCGTGGAGTGCTTCGCCGCCTGCGCCTGGGTCTCGGCGACCTGCGGGCACAGCACGATGTCGCCGAGAAGCCCGGGAGGAGTGGGCGCCTCCTCGGTCCCGGGGCGCAGCTCATCCATGGGGAAGCTCAGCACGTCGGTCGGACCGGGCTCGTCCATCCACTGCACGTGCAGCGCCTCCATCGCACCCTCGTCGACGAGGAGGATCGCGACGTCCGCGTCGGGGCTGACGTGCAGTTCGGCGAAGTTGTGCTCGGTGAGGCGCAGCAGGACGGTCTCGTCGACCTCCACACCGGACTCGTTGGTGATCTCGATGGTCATGATCGTCCTCGTTTGGGCTGTCGGTCGCGGGGTCCGGCGGGCCGCAGGCCCGCGCGGCGCTCGGCGCGGTTCGCGAACTCGCTCGCCTCGTCGCGCTCACGGCGTGCGGCGAGCTTCTCCTCGTCGTACGCGCTGTAGGCGTCGACGATGCGGCCCACCAGGGTGTGGCGCACGACGTCGTCGCTCGTCAGGCGCGCGAAGTGGATGTCGTCGATGTCCTTGAGCACCCGCGTGACGAGCCGGAGGCCCGACGCGCCCTGCGGCAGGTCGACCTGCGTGATGTCGCCCGTGACGACCATTCGCGTGCCGAACCCGAGACGGGTGAGGAACATCTTCATCTGCTCGGGCGTCGTGTTCTGCGCCTCGTCGAGGACGACGAAGGAGTCGTTCAGGGTGCGCCCGCGCATGTAGGCGAGGGGGGCGACCTCGATCGTTCCCGACGCCATGAGCTTCGGGACGAGCTCGGGGTCCATCATCTCGTTCAGCGCGTCGTAGAGCGGCCGCAGGTACGGGTCGATCTTGTCGGTCAGCGTGCCCGGCAGGAATCCGAGGCGCTCCCCCGCTTCGACGGCGGGACGGGTCAGGATGATGCGGCTGACCTCCTTGCGTTGCAGCGCCTGGACGGCCTTGGCCATCGCGAGGTAGGTCTTACCGGTGCCGGCGGGGCCGATGCCGAAGACGATCGTGTTCTCCTCGATCGCGTCGACGTACTCCTTCTGGCCGAGCGTCTTGGGACGGATGACCTTGCCGCGCGAGGAGAGGATGGCTTCGCCGAGGACCTCGGAGGGACGCATCCCGCCGTTGTCCCGCAGGATGCGGCTCGACTGGGTGACGTCGCTCGGGTCGAGGCCTTGCCCCGCCCGCGCCATGCCGATGAGCTCGTCCACGAGTTCGCGGGCACGCGCCACGGCGTCGCCCTCGCCGGTGAGCGTGATCTCGTTGCCGCGGACGTGCACCTGCACGTCGGGGTGTTCGCGTTCGACGGTGCGCAGCAGGCGGTCCTGAGGACCCAGCAGCTGCACCATCGCGACGCCGTCCGCGTAGATGCGGTCGACGGTGGGTTCGGTGCTGTCAGCCACCGAGGCTCCCTTCGCTGAGCCCGCCGCCCAGCACGTGGGCGTGGACGTGGAAGACGGTCTGACCGGCGCCGGGGCCGGTGTTGAAGATCAATCGGAAGTCGCCGTCGGCGTGCTCGGCGGCCAGGCTGTTCGCGAGCCCCACCAGCTCGGCGAGCAGGGCAGGGTCGCCCGCGGCGAGCTCGACGACGTCGCGGTACTGCTCGCTCTTCGGTATCACGAGCAGGTGCACGGGAGCCTGCGGGGCGATGTCACGGATAGCGAACGCGTTCTCGGTCTCCGCGATGATCTCGGAGGGGATCTCACCCCGGAGGATGCGGGTGAACACCGAAGACTCGCTCATCCTCCCAGTCTAGTCAGCGGCTCCCGGCGTCGGCCGGTGCCGACTCACCAGCGGCCGAGCGCCCGGTTGACCAGCGCGAGCGCTGCGGGACCGGCGGTCGAGGTGCGCAGGACCGTGTCGCCGAGCCGCACGAGGGTAGCGCCGGCGGCCTGCAACGCGTCGAGCTCGTCGGGCGAGATCCCGCCCTCCGGCCCGACGACGAGCAGCACGTCACGGGTGTCTGCGGCGTCGAGGTCGACCGCGGAGAGCGCAGCGGATGCCGTGGGTTCGAGCACCAGCATCCGTGCCGACTCGGCGTGCGAGACGAGTAGCCGCGTCGTCACCGGGTCGGCCACCTCGGGCAGCCAGGCACGGTGGGCCTGCTTGGCCGCCTCGCGGACGATCGACTCCCAGCGTGCGACGCCCTTGGCGACCTTCGCGCCGTCCCACCGCGAGACGGACCGGGCTGCCTGCCACGGGAGGATCGCGTCGACGCCGAGTTCGGTCGCGGCCTGCACCGCGAGCTCGTCGCGATCACCCTTCGCGAGCGCCTGCACGAGCACCGAGCGCGGCGACGGCGCCGGGTGCTCCCGCCGCTCGACGACCTCGACGATGACCTCCTTCGGTGCGACCGAGGCGACGGTTCCCGTGAGCCAGAGGCCGCGTCCGTCGCCCACGCTCACCCCCTCCCCGACCCGGATGCGGCGCACGGCGGCCGCGTGGTGCGCCTCGGCGCCCGTCAGCCGGACGACGTCGCCCGGGCGCGCGGCACCGGCATCCTCGATCAGGAAGTGCAGGGCCACGGTCAGCGCTTGAACTTGCCGCGGAGCTTGGAGAACAGGCCCGGGTGGAACTCGGCGAGGTGCGGCGGCGCGGGGCGCGTGCGCTTGGCGAGCTCCTGGACGAGGGCCCGCGACTTGGGATCGAGGTGCGACGGGGTGACCACCTGCACGGCGACGCGGAGGTCGCCGCGCTGCTCGCCGCGGAGCGGGGTGATGCCGCGCCCGCGGATGGTCAGCTCGTCGCCCGCCTGGACACCCTGGCGGATCTCGAGATCGACGGGGCCGTCGAGCGAATCGATCGTCACACTCGTGCCGAGGATCGCGTCGATCATCGACACCTCGAGGGTCGCGAGCAGATCGTCGCCGTCACGGCTGAAGACGTCGTGCGGCGCGACCGTCACCTCGAGGTACAGGTCGCCGTTGGGCCCGCCCGCGGGGCCGACCTCGCCCGATCCGGGCAG
Source organism: Microbacterium gawkjiense (assembly GCF_031932225.1). Classification (NCBI taxonomy): domain Bacteria; kingdom Bacillati; phylum Actinomycetota; class Actinomycetes; order Micrococcales; family Microbacteriaceae; genus Microbacterium; species Microbacterium gawkjiense. Next base: position 239,571 of record NZ_JAUZVV010000002.1, on the reverse strand, counting down.
CTGCAGGCGCAGTCCCGTCTCGACGCCGGCGGGGATGTCGATCGACACGGTGCGGCGCGCGCGAACGCGGCCCTGGCCCTGGCACGTGGAACACGGGTAGGGGATGGTCGTGCCGTAGCCCTGGCAGGTCGTGCAGGGCTGCGACGTGACGACGTTGCCGAGCAGGCTCCGCACGGTCCGCTGGATCTGCCCCGAGCCGTGGCAGATGTCGCAGGTCACCGGCTGGGTGCCGGGCTGGCAGCACGAGCCCTGGCAGGTCTCGCACAGCACCGCCGTGTCGACCTCGATGTCGCGGTGCACGCCGAAGACGACGTCGCCGAGAGTCAGGTCGACGCGCACGAGGGCGTCCTGGCCCCGCTCGCGACGCGAGCGCGGGCGTCCGGCACGCGTGCCCCCGCCGCCTCCGCCGAAGAACGTCTCGAAGATGTCGCTGAAGCCGCCGAAGCCGGCCCCGGCGCCGCCGAACGCCCCGGAGTCGCCACCGAGGTCGTACCGCTGGCGCTGGTCGGGGTCGCTCAGCACGTCGTACGCGTGCGTCACGAGCTTGAAGCGCTCCGCCGCATCCTCTCCCGGGTTCACATCGGGGTGGAGCTGTCGCGCCAGTCGGCGGTACGCCTTCTTGATCTCCTCGGGGCTCGCGTCGCGCGCGACACCCAGGACCTCGTAGTGGTCAGCCACAATCACCTCTCCGGCCCGGAGGCCGATTCGTTCAGCGCGACTTCTCGTCTTCTTCGAGCAGACGCGTCAGATAGTGCGCGACGGCACGGACCGCCGCGAGATTGGTGGGGTAGTCCATGCGGGTCGGACCCAGCACGCCCACGCGCGCCTGCGAGCCGCCGGCGTCGTAGTCCCCCGCGACGACGGATGCCTCGGCGAGCCCGAACGGCTCGTTCTCGCGGCCGATGCTGGTCGCCAGTCCCCGGTCGTCCGCGACCATCTCGCCCATGAGGCGGAGGAGCGTGACCTGCTCCTCGATCGCCTCGAGCAGAGGGTAGATGCTGCCGCGGAAGTCCGCTTCGCGACGGGCGAGGGTCGCGGACCCGGCCATGACCATGCGGTCCGAGCGGAACTCGTCGAGCTCCTCGCCGATCGCGCGCAGGACGATCCGCCGGTTCTCCTCGCGGGGGGCCGGAGCCTCCTCCTCGAGGATGCGGGCGATCGCCGCGGCACCGTCGCGGACGCTCTTGCCGGTCAGCAGCGCGGCCATCGCGAGCTTGAGCTGCTCGGCCTCCTCGGCGGACGGCTCGGTCGCGAGGAACGCGACCCGCTGCGAGACCCGTCCGGTGTCGGTCACGACGATGATGACGATGCGGGTGCCGCCGAGGTGGACGACCTCGACGTGCGAGACGTTCGCCCGGGCGAACGACGGGTACTGCACGATCGCGACCTGTCCGGTGAGGCGGGTGAGCGTGCGGACCGTGCGGACGAGCAGGTCGTCGAGGTCGCCGGTGTCCTCCAGGAACGCGCCGATCGCGGAGCGCTGCGCGGAGGTCAGCGGACGGACCTCGGCGAGATGGTCGACGAAGACCCGGTACCCCTTGTCGGTGGGCACACGGCCCGACGACGTGTGCGGCGCGATGATGAGTTCCTCGTCCTCGAGGAGGGCCATGTCGTTGCGGATCGTGGCGGCGGACACACCGAACTGGTGGCGGTCGACGATCGCCTTGCTGCCGACGGGTTCCCGCGTGTCCACGTAGTCCTGGACGATCGCGCGCAACACCTGAAGACCGCGTTCCGAGACCATCATCCCTCCTCCGCTGGCACTCTCGATCTTGGAGTGCCAATTCTACCGCGCGCGGAGCGTTCTGCTCGGATCACTCGGTGAGCGCCCGCACGACGGCGTCGGCGAGAAGCCGCCCGCGGCGGGTCAGCACGATCGTGCCGTGGACCGCCGCCGCGCCGTCGACGAGCCCGTCGGCGATGAGGGATGCCACGTTCCGCCGCCCGGTGGCCGTCGCCTCGTCGACGGCCACCCCATCGACGATGCGCGAGCGCAGCAGGATGTCCTCGAGGCGGCGGGCCTCGGCATCCGGTCGCTCCCGTCCGGCCGCCGGCGACTGTCCCGCCGCGAGGCGCTGCGCGTACGCCGCGGGGTGCTTCACGTTCCACCACCGGAGTCCGCCGATGTGGCTGTGGGCGCCCGGGCCGTACCCCCACCAGTCCTGGCCGCGCCAGTACGACAGGTTGTGGCGTGACCGCTGCGCGCGGTTCGTCGCCCAGTTCGAGACCTCGTACCACCCGTATCCCGCCGCGGCGAGCAGTTCGTCGGCCAGCTCGTACATGTCGGCCTGCAGATCGTCATCGGGAGCGGGCACCTCGCCGCGGCGGATCTGCCGCTCGAGTTTCGTGCCGTCCTCGACGATGAGCGCGTAGGCCGAGACGTGATCGGGTGCGAGGGCCGTCGCCGTCTCGAGCGAGGTCCGCCAGTCCTCCCACGACTCCCCCGGAGCGCCGTAGATGAGGTCGAGGCTGACCGCCAGCCCCGCGTTCCGTGCCGCGGCGACCGCGGTGGCGATGTTCGCGGGGTCGTGGGTGCGGTCGAGGGCGGCGAGGACGTGCGGGACAGCCGACTGCATGCCGATCGACAGGCGTGTCACACCGGCGGCCGCGAGGGTCTCGGCCACGGCGTCCGTCATCGTGTCGGGGTTCGCCTCGACCGTCACCTCGGCACCGTCCGCCAGACCGAAGGCCTCCCGGACGCCGTCGAGCATGCGCGCCAGGTCGCCGGGCGGCAGGAGCGTCGGGGTGCCGCCGCCGAAGAACACCGTCTGCGCGGGGCGGAGCGGTCCGCGTTCGGCCAGCACGCGCCGGGAGATCGCGATCTCGCGCAGGACCTCGTCGGCGTACGCGTCCTGTCGGGCGCCGCGCAGTTCGGTCGCCGTGTAGGTGTTGAAGTCGCAGTAGCCGCAGCGGACGCGGCAGAACGGGACGTGCAGGTAGACGCCGAAGTCGACGTCGTCCGACACGCGCACGTCGGCGGGCAGTGCGCCGTCGAGAGGAGCGGGATCGCCGAGGGGAAGGGCCGAGCCCATCAGGAGCCGGTGGCGTACATCGGCGACATCGCCTGCAGGTACCCCTGGAACAGGGCGCGACGCCGACGCTTCACCAGCGGACGCCAGAGGCGGTAGAGCACGCCGGTCGGCTTGTCGAAGGCGCGGACCGTGAACCAGACCTCGTCGTCGTCGCGCCATTCGAGCAGGAAGGACTCCTCGCCGCTGACGACGGATCCGCCGACGGTGCCGAGCGAGAACCCGACCCGACGCGGCTCGTCGACGACCGAGATGACCCGGAGCTCGGCATCCGCTCGCATCCCGCCGACGCGCCCCCGAAGGTGCACGGTCGTCCCGGCGCTCGCGAACGGCACACCGTCGGCGTCGAAGCGCTGCTCGTCGTCGAGACGACTGGGCTGGACGGCGTTGCCGTCGGCGTCGAAGCCGACACCGGAGTACATCGGACCGGATGCCGGGCGCACATCGGTCACCTGGAGACCCGCCCCGCGCTGCGCTCCCCACCCGAGGAGCGACTCGGTCGAGGTGACGAAACGGCTCTCACCGCTGCCGAGACGCCAGGACGCCTCCGCCGGGGTCGTGCCCTTCGGCGGATAGCCCATGAGATCGGGGGCCTGCGTGGCCCCGACGGCGGCGTAGTCGACGGTCCCTGCCTGGAAACTCCCGCGGCGCATCGTGCCAGCCTACTTCTTGTCCTTGCCCTCGACGTCTCCCGAGAGCGCGGCGATGAACGCCTCCTGGGGGACCTCGACGCGGCCGACCATCTTCATGCGCTTCTTGCCCTCCTTCTGCTTCTCCAGCAGCTTGCGCTTACGGGTGATGTCACCGCCGTAGCACTTCGCGAGGACGTCCTTGCGGATCGCGCGGATGTTCTCGCGGGCGATGATGCGGGCGCCGATCGCGGCCTGGATGGGGACCTCGAACTGCTGACGCGGGATGAGCTTGCGCAGCCGCTCGGTCATCATCGTCCCGTAGGCGTAGGCCTTCTCACGGTGGACGATCGAGCTGAACGCGTCGACCTTCTCGCCCTGCAGCAGGATGTCGACCTTGACGAGGTCGGCGGTCTGAGAACCGGCCGGCTCGTAGTCGAGGCTCGCGTAGCCCTGCGTCTTGGACTTCAGGTGGTCGAAGAAGTCGAAGACGATCTCGCCGAGGGGCATGTTGTAGCGCAGCTCGACGCGGTCCTCGCTGAGGTAGTCCATGCCGAGCAGGGTGCCGCGGCGGGACTGGCAGAGCTCCATGACGGTGCCGACGTAGTCCTTCGGCAGGAGGATGCCGACCTTCACGACCGGCTCGGAGACCTCGGCGACGCGGCCGTCGGGGTACTCGGACGGGTTCGTCACCGTCACGGTCTCGCCCGTGTCGGTCATCACCTCGTACGTCACGGACGGCGCGGTCGTGATGAGGTCGAGTCCGAACTCGCGGGCGAGGCGCTCGGTGATGATCTCGAGGTGCAGCAGACCGAGGAAGCCGCAGCGGAACCCGAACCCGAGGGCGACCGAGGTCTCCGGCTCGTACTGCAGCGAGGCATCCGACAGTTTCAGCTTGTCGAGCGCCTCGCGAAGCTCGGCGTAGTCGCTGCCGTCGATCGGGTAGATGCCCGAGAAGACCATGGGCTTCGGGTCGGTGTACCCCGCGAGCGCCTCGGATGCGGGCTTGCGGTGATTGGTGATCGTGTCGCCGACCTTGGACTGGCGGACATCCTTCACACCGGTGATGAGGTAGCCCACCTCGCCGACGCCGAGACCCTTGGTGGGCACGGGCTCGGGGCTCGACACCCCGATCTCGAGGAGGTCGTGGGCCGCCTTCGACGACATCATCTGGATCCGCTCGCGCGGCTCGAGCTTGCCGTCGACCATCCGCACGTACGTCACGACGCCGCGGTAGGCGTCGTAGACCGAGTCGAAGATCATGGCCCGGGCGGGGGCGTCGGCATCCCCGACGGGTGCGGGGATGCGCTCGACGATGCGGTCGAGGAGGGCCTCGACCCCCATGCCGGTCTTGCCGCTCACCTTGAGCACGTCGGCCGGGTCGCCGCCGATGAGGTTCGCGAGCTCGGCGGCGTACTTCTCGGGGTCCGCCGCGGGCAGGTCGATCTTGTTGAGGACCGGGATGATCTCGAGGTCGTTCTCGAGGGCGAGGTAGAGGTTGGCGAGGGTCTGCGCCTCGATGCCCTGCGCCGCGTCGACGAGGAGGATCGCGCCTTCGCAGGCCGCGAGCGACCGGCTGACCTCGTAGGTGAAGTCGACGTGGCCGGGGGTGTCGATCATGTTGAGGGCGAAGGTGCCGTCGGCGGTGGCCCACGGCATCCGGACCGCCTGGCTCTTGATGGTGATGCCGCGCTCGCGCTCGATGTCCATGCGGTCGAGGTACTGGGCACGCATGTCGCGGTCGGCGACCACGCCGGTGATCTGCAGCATGCGGTCGGCCAGGGTGGACTTGCCGTGGTCGATGTGGGCGATGATGCAGAAGTTGCGGAGCTGCGCGGGCGGCGTGGCCGCGGGCTGCAGGGGCTGAAGGGCGCGGGGTGACATGACCAGCCGAGTCTACCGGCGCACGGCCGCGCGGCCGGCCCGGGGATCCGGCACGATAGCCGCCGCGTCGACGACACGCCAGCACGCGGACGCATGAGAAAGAGTTAACCGATCTGACACTTGCGGGGCTGTGGAACCGACCGAATGCTCAATGTGGCGGTCGGTTCCTGCGCGATAAGCCCCGCGCCCGTGCCGCTTCGGGAGATCCCACCGTGTCGAACCCACCCGTTCCCGCGCCCGCCTCACCGTCCGCCTTCCGCCGCACCGGCGCCCTGCTGACCGTCACCGCCGTGACGGCCGCGGGTCTCGCCCTCGTGCCGAGCGCGGCGAACGCCGCCGTGTCGGCCGACGCACCCGTCGTCATCTCGGAGGTGTACGGCGGCGGCGGCAACAGCGGCGCCGCCGTCAACCGCGACTTCATCGAGCTCGCCAACACGGGCGACGAGACGGTCGACCTCAGCGGGTTCAGCGTGCAGTACGCCTCTGCGACCGGCGCCACCTGGCAGGTGACGAAGCTCGGCGACGTCGACCTTCCCGCCGGCGAGAACCTGCTCATCGGTCAGGCCTTCGGGAGCAACACGACGCTCCCCGCGTTCGAGGCCGACGTCGACGGCTCGATCGCGATGAGCGGCAGCGGCGCCAAGGTCGCCCTTGTGTCCACCGAGACGGCACTGACCGGCAGCACCGGGATCGCCGATCTGGACCAGGTCGTCGACCTGGTCGGCTGGGGCAGCACCGCCTCGGCCTTCGCCGGCTCCGCGCCGGCGCCCGGGACCTCGAACGCGACGAGCGTCTCCCGCGACGAGGACGCCTCGAACAGCGCGGACAACGCGACGGACTTCGCCGCCGGGGCACCCACGCCCACCGGGCTCGGCGCGGACGTCGACCCCGAGCCTGAGCCCGAACCCGACCCCGAGCCGCAGGTCGCCACGATCGCCGAGATCCAGGGCACGACGGATGCGTCCCCGCTGACGGGCCGCACCGTCACCACGACCGGCGTGGTCACGGCGCACTACCCCACCGGCGGCTACAACGGGTACGTCATCCAGACGCCCGGCACCGGCGGCGCGCTCGATCTCGACACGCACACCGCCTCCGACGCCGTCTTCGTCTACGCGCCCGGCGCCACCGGCGAGGTCGCGCTCGGCGACACCGTGTCGGTCACCGGCGTCGTGTCGGAGTTCGACGGACTGACCGAGATCACCGTGGAGCCGGGCGACGCCGACGTCATCGACGACGCCGCGGCGCCCACGCCCGCGACGATCGGCTGGCCGACGACGGCGGCGCAGCGCGAGTCGCTCGAGTCGATGCTCGTCGCCCCGGAAGGCGCGTTCACCGTCAGCGACACTTACAGCACGAACCGCTTCGGCGAGGTGGGTCTGGCTGCCGGCGACACCCCTCTGCGTCAGCCCACCGACGCCGCCCGCCCGGGCAGTGACGCCGCCGCCGCGGTGGCCGCCGACAACGCCGCGCGCGGTGTGCGCCTCGACGACGGCGCCGGGATCGACTACACGTCGGGCGCCAACCGCGCGCTGACCCCGGCGTACGTCTCGCTCACCGAGCCCGTCACCGTGGGCGCCGGGGTGTCCTTCACGGCGCCGTTGATCGTCGACTACCGCAACGGCACGTGGAAGCTGAACCCGACCGAGCCGCTCGTCGGCGACGGCACGGGAGCCGACGAGGTCGTCTTCGAGAACGTCCGCACCGACGCTCCGCAGGACGTCGGCGGGGACCTGTCGATCGCGTCGTTCAACGTCCTCAACTACTTCACGACCCTCGGCACGGACTCGGCGAGCTGCGAGGCCTACCCCGACCGGTTCGGCGACGGCGTCACCGTCCGCGACGGCTGCGCCCAGCGCGGCGCGTGGGACGCCGCCGACCTGGAGCGTCAGCAGGCCAAGCTCGTCGAGGCCATCACCTCGGTGGATGCCGCCGTGATCGGTCTCATGGAGATCGAGAACTCGGCCGCTCTCGGCGAGGAGAAGGATGAGGCGACCGCCACGCTCGTCGACGCGCTGAACGCGGAGGCGGGTGCCGGCACCTGGGCCTTCGTCCCCTCGTCGGCGGATCTGCCCTCGGCATCCGAGCAGGACGTCATCACCAACGCGATCATCTACCAGCCCGCCCTCGTCTCCCCCGTCGGCGCCGCGCGCGCCCTGGGCGACCAGAGCGCCGACGGCGAGGCGTTCGGCAACGCGCGGGAGCCGATCGCGCAGGTGTTCGAGCCGGCCGCCGGCGGCGACCCGTTCCTGTTCGTCGTGAACCACTTCAAGTCGAAGGGATCGGTCGGCCCCTGGCCGGGCGACGCCGACACCGGCGACGGTCAGGGAACGTCGAACGAGTCGCGCGTGCGCCAGGCGACGGCGCTGCGCGACTGGGTGGCGGAGATCCAGGGCGACGTGGATGCGGTGGCCCTCGCCGGCGACTTCAACTCGTACAGCCAGGAGGACCCGCTGCAGGTGCTCTACGAGGCGGGGTACGCGGATGCCGAGCAGGCGTTCGACCTCGACTCGTCGTCGTACAGCTTCTCGGGGCTCTCGGGCTCGCTCGACCACGTCCTGCTGAACGAGGCGGCGCTCGCGCGCTCCACCGGCGCGGACATCTGGAACATCAACTCCGGAGAGTCGATCGCCCTCGAGTACAGCCGCTTCCGCACCCACGGCACCGAGTTCTACTCGGCCGACCCGTTCCGTTCGAGCGACCACGATCCGGTCATCGTCGGAATGGACGCGGATGCCGCCCCCGTGCAGCTGACCCTTCTCGGGATCAACGACTTCCACGGACGCATCGACGGCAACACCGTCGCGTTCGCGGGGACTGTCGAAGAGCTGCGGAAGGCCGCATCCGGGCCCACCCTGTTCCTGTCGGCCGGCGACAACATCGGCGCCTCGCTGTTCGCGTCGTCCGTGGCGCAGGACGAGCCCACGATCGACGTCCTGAACGCTCTGGGCCTGCAGGCGAGCGCGGTCGGCAACCACGAGTTCGATCGCGGCTTCGCCGACCTGTCGGGTCGGGTGTCGGACGCGTTCGATACGCCGCAACTGGGTGCGAACGTCTACGAGAAGGGCACGACGACCCCGGCGCTCGACGAGTACGCGCTGCTGGAGGCCGACGGACTGACGGTCGGCGTCATCGGCGCCGTCACGGAGGAGACCCCGACGCTCGTCACGCCGACCGGCATCGAGTCGGTGGACTTCGGCGACCCGGTCGAGGCGGTCAACCGCGTCGCCGCGCAGCTGACCGACGGCGACGCCTCCAACGGCGAGGCGGACGTCATCGTCGCGCTCTACCACGAGGGCGCCGGGGCCGGCACGCCGGACGGCGCGACCCTCGAGGAGGAGGTCGCCGCGGGCGGCGCGTTCGGGGCGATCATCGAGGACACCTCCCCCGAGGTCGACGCGATCTTCACCGGTCACACGCACAAGGAGTACGCGTGGTCGGCACCGATCCCCGGCACGGACCGCACGCGTCCCGTCGTGCAGACCGGCTCGTACGGCGCCAAGATCGGGGAGATCACGCTGACGGTGGATGCCGCCACGGGCGAGGTCTCGGCGCACACCGAGCGCAACGTCGCCCGGACGACGACCCCCGCCGCCGACCTCGTCGCCGCCTACCCGCGGGTCGCGGAGGTCGACCGCATCACGAAGGCCGCGCTGGCGAACGCCGCCGCGATCGGCAACACCGAGGTCGGTCAGGTCTCGGGCGACATCACGACCGCCTACAGCGGCGGCTCGTACGTCGACGGCGTCTACACCGGCGGATCGCGCGACAATCGGGCGGCGGAGTCGACGCTCGGCAACACGGTCGCCAACATGCTCCGCGACAGCCTCGCGGACCTGCCGAACGGCGCCGTCATCGGCGTCACCAACCCGGGTGGTCTGCGCGCCGATCTGTTCGACACGCAGGCGGAGTTCGGGGCCGGTGCGGTCGCGGGTCTCGAGGACGGATCGATCTCGTTCAGCCAGGCGAACGCGGTGCTGCCGTTCAACAACACGCTCGCGCTGGTCACCCTCACGGGTGAGGAGTTCACGACGATGCTCGAGCAGCAGTGGCAGCGGGATGCCGCGGGCAACGTCCCCCAGCGCCCCTACCTGCAGCTGGGACTCTCGGACAACGTCTCGTACACCTACGACCCGGCGCTGCCGGAGGGTGAGCGCATCACGTCCGTGACGGTCGACGGGGCTCCGATCGATCCCGAAGAGACCTACCGCATCGGCACGTTCTCGTTCCTCGCGGCCGGCGGCGACAACTTCCGCGCCTTCACGGAGGGCGAGGACTACGTCGACACGGGTCTGCTCGACTACGAGGCGTGGGTCGACTACCTCGCCGAGGGGTCGCCCGTCGCCCCCTCGTTCGCGAAGCACGGTGTGCAGGTCTCGGGCGTGCCCGAAACGGTCGCCGCGGGCGAGACGGTGTCGTTCCAGGTGGCCGGGCTCGACCTGACCAGCAAGGGCGCTCCCGCCAACGCCGAGGTCTCGGTGAGCCTGGGCGAGCAGGTGCTCGGCACGGCGCCGGTGTCGGAGGGCGCGGCATCCGTCAGCGTCACCCTGCCCGCCGGAACGCTCGCCGGCGCCGCGCAGCTGACCGTGACCGCCGCCCCCAGCGGCACGGTCGTGCAGGTGCCCGTCACCGTCGAGGAGTCGGCTGAGCCCGCCGCGGCGACGAGGACGCGTCTGGTGGCCGTCACGCCGGTCCACATCAACCGGTTCCTGCCCACGACGCTCGTCGCGATCGTCACGCAGGAGGGCGGCCGCGCCGAGGGCGTCGTCGAGTTCCGCGAGGGCGACACCGTGATCGCGACGGCGGAGGTCCGCCGCGGCACCGCGTCGACGACGCTCGGCCGGCTGTCCCGCGGGACCCACGCCTACACGGCGACCTTCGTCCCCGACGACCCGACGGTCGCCGAGGGATCGGAGAGCAAGGCTGTGAAGGTGCGCGTCCTCTTCTGATCGGACGCATCCGGAACGGGGGCGGATCCATGGATCCGCCCCGTTTCCGCGTCGAAGGGGCGCCGAATTCGTAGGCTGAGGGGATGACGCCTCAGGTGGTGTTCGTGCACGGCATCCGGACCTCCGCGACGATGTGGCGCGCGCAGGTGGAGCATCTCACCGCGGCGGGCGTCGGCGCGATCGCCGTCGACCTGCCGGGGCACGGTCGCCGGATGAGCGAGACGTTCACGCTGGACGGCGCGTTCGAGACGATCGACACCGCGGTGAGGGATGCCGCGGCCCGCGGCCCCGTGCTGTTGGTCGCGCACTCGATGGGTGGGCTGGTGGCGATCGAGTACATGGGCCGTGAGGAGCCCCCGCCCGTGGATGCGTTCATCGCCGCCGGCTGCACGTCGATCCCCCGCGGCGCCGGCCTCGCGATCTATCGGGCACTGGCGCGGGGGTTCGATCGCCTGCCCCGACGCGGTCAGCCGCTCGCCGACCTCGTGCTCGACCGGACGCTCCCACCCGAGACACGGGCGGACTTCGGCGCCGGCGGCTACGCGTACGACACGCAGGACATCGCTCTGCGCAGCCTGTCGGTCCTCGACCTCGTCGTCGCGCTGCAGCGGATCTCCGTTCCCATGTGGTTCGTGAACGGGCAGTGGGACCAGCTGCGGCTCAACGAGCGCCTGTTCACGAAGCTCAAGCCCGAGGCGGAGCTCATCGTCGTGCCCCGGACATCCCATCTCGTCACCGCGATGCGGCCCCGTGTGTTCAACGCGATCGTGGACCTGGCGCTGGCGACGATGGCGCGGGACCGGCCGACTTCGGGATGAGGCGCGCACCTGATAGAATCGGTTTTTGGCTTGCGTGTGGGTTCCTCCCTCACACGACCGCTGCGTGACAGCCCTCTTCTGTCGCCGGCACTTCCAACCGATAACTCCGAACGAAAGATACGTCGAACGTGGCGAACATCAAGTCGCAGATCAAGCGCAACAAGACCAACGAGAAGGCCCGCGAGCGCAACAAGGCCGTGAAGAGCGAGCTGCGGACCGTCGTCCGTCAGACCCGTGAGGCCATCTCGGCCGGCGACAAGGCCGCTGCCGAGAAGGCGCTGCTCAAGGCCACCAAGAAGCTCGACAAGGCCGTCAGCAAGGGCGTCATTCACGAGAACCAGGCGGCCAACCGCAAGTCCTCGATCGCCAAGCAGGTCGCCGCTCTCTGAGCCGCAACTTCCGAAGGCCCGTCCCCCTGGGGGCGGGCCTTCGTCGTTCCCGGATGTGGTCTCAGGCGCCGTAGGGCGCGCGCGTCGCGACGACGGTGACGAGCCGCTCCACCGCGAAGACGGCGTCGCGCGAGGCGCCCTTCACCTCGGCATCCGCTCGCGCTGCCGCCTGGATGGCGACGCCGAGCGACGACTCCGTCCAGCCAGCGAGGTCGCGGCGGGCCCGGTCGACCTGCCAGTCCTTCATGCCGATGCGCGCGGCGAGGGCGCCGGACGGTTCGCGGGAGCCGGCCACGCGCGCCATGGTGCGCAGCTTCGACGCGATGGCGGCGACCATCGGGACCGGATCGGCGCCCGAGGCGAGAGCGTGCCGGAGGGTGATGAGGGCGTCGCCGTAGCGACCCGCGATGGCCGTGTCGGCAACGGCGAACGCGGTGGTCTCGACGCGACCACCGTAATAGCGGGTGACGACCTGCTCGGTGATGTCGCCGTCGACGTCCGAGATGAGCTGCTGGCACGCGGCCGCGAGCTCGGTGAGATCGTCCGAGAACGCAGAGACGAGGGCACGGAGGGCGGGCGGGGCGATGCGTCGTTTCGCGGCCTGGAACTCGCCCGCGGCGAAGTCGAAGCGGTCGGAGTCGCGTTTGACGGCGGGGCAGGCGATCTCGATACCGCCGCCGACGCCCGCGCGGATCGTGTCGAGCAGCTTCTTGCCGCGGACGCTCGCGCCGGTATGGCGGAGGACGATCGTCGCGCCGTCCTGCGGCGCCTCGAGGTAGCGGAGCGCCTCGGCGAGGAACGCGTCGGAGCACTTCTCGACCCCCGACACCCGGACGAGCCGCGGCTCACCGAACAGCGACGGCGACGAGACGGCCAGCAGCGTGCCGGGCGCGTAGTCGTCGGCGCGGACGTCGGTGACCTCGAGACTCGGATCCTCGGCGCGCAGGTAATCGCGGATGCCGGCGGTCGCCCGCTCGGCGCAGACCTCTTCGGGACCGGAGACGAGCACGACCGGTGCCGGCTGCGGCGCCCGCCAGGAGATCTGCGGGATCGCCGACTTCGTCGTCTTCGCGGCGGGACGACGGGGGCTCGGCATGGTGTCCAGCCTACCGAGGGCGGCGGACGGTGACGGGAGCGTCAGCCCTCGCGCGAGCGCCAGAGGCGCAGGCCGGCGTCGTCGCGCCAGACGACGAGGTCGCCGGAGGTGTCGGTGCGCGCGACGGTCGCCTGTTCCTCGTGCAGGAGATCGAGGATCTCGTCCCGGGGATGGCCGTAGGTGTTCTCGCCCACGGTGACGAGGGCGACGCGAGCGTCGAGATCGCGGTACAGCCCATCGTCCTGGTCGGCGCTGCCGTGATGGGCGACCTTGACGACGGCGTAGCGGCGATCGACGGCGCCGGTCGCCGCGAGGGAGCGCTGAGGCTGAGCCGACAGGTCGCCGAGGAAGATCGCGTCGGGGACGCGGCATCCGGTCACGTCGATGATGACGCTGGCGTCGTTCCCGGCGGGATAGACCGGCTCCCGCGGCTTCGGCCACAGCGTGCGCCAGTTGCACTCCCCCAACGCACCGCTCTGACCCGCGGACACCTGCTGCGTTCGGGCGCCGCGCGCGGTGAACCGCGCGAGCAGGTCCGCGGCCTCCGCATCGGGGACCGGACCGTGCACGATGAGGTCGGCGCGCCCGAGCACAGCGCCGGCGCCGCCGCGGTGGTCCATGTCGAAGTGGGTCAACACGAGGATGTCGACGCGGTCGATCGCGAAGCGGTCGAGGCATCCCGCCAGCGCCGCGGGCTCAGGGCCCGTGTCGATGAGCATGACGGAAGCGGCGTCGCGCACGAGGACCGCGTCACCCTGCCCGACCTCGCACGCCGCGATCGCCCACGCGTCCGGCACGCGGGTGCGGTCCAGCAGCGTCCGCACCGGGCCGGCGGCGGCGACCACGAGGACGACGCCGGCGAGACTCCACGCCGCCACGCGCCGCAGACGGGGATGCCGCGCCGCGATCACCGCCCCGATCGCTGTTCCCGTCGCGGCGAGTGCGAGGAGTCCCGGCATCCCCTCGAGCCAGGGCAGGGATGCCCCGGGCAGGCGTGCGGCGAGGTCCGCCGTCCCTGCGATCCAGGCCGCGGGCAGCCAGGCGATCGCCGCGAGCCCCTGTGCGAGGACCGGAACGGGCAACGCGAGGCAGGCGAGCAGGCCGAGTACCGTGGCGGCGGGCGCGGCGGGACCCGCCAGGAGATTCGCGAGGACTCCGACAAGGGGAACCGTCGGCTCGATGAGCACGAGCAGCGGTCCGCAGGCCAGCTGCGCGGCGAGCGGCACCGACAGCGCGAGTGCGGCGGGCGACGGCATCCACCTCGACAGTCCGTCGGCAAGCGGTCCGGCGAACAGCAGCAAGGATCCGGTCGCGACGGCCGAGAGGGCGAACCCGAGGGATGCCGCGAGCCACGGATCGAGCACGAGGAGCAGGCACACCGACGCCGACAGCACCGAGACACCCGCGCCGATCCGCCCGAGCAGCAGGGCGAGCATCGCGATCGCGGCCATCGCGCCCGCTCGGACGACACTCGGCTCCGGCGAGACGAGGACGACGAACGCGATGAGCGTCACGAGCCCGGCTGCGACGCGGATGCCGCGCCGCGCCCCGCAGAGCGCTGCAATACCGAACGCGATCCCGACCACGAGCGCGCAATTCGCCCCGGAGACCGCGGTCAGGTGGGACAGCGACGACGCCTTCATCTGCTGGTCGAGCTCGTCGCTCACGGCCGAGGTGTCGCCGACGGCGAGTCCGGGGACGAGGCCCGCGCCGGGATCGGGCAGCCCGTCGACGGCCGACACGAGACCGGTGCGCAACGTCGCGGCCATGCCCAACGGGCCCGAGGGAGGCCGGTCGACGACGAGGGCGGATGCCTCGACGACGAGCACCGCACGGTCGCCGGGGTCCGCCCGGAACGCCGTGCCCGTGACCGTCGCGCGAGCACCCAGGTCGAGACCCGGTGCACGCTCGGGCGCGCGGACGACGACGGGGGCCGACACGGCCCGGTCGTCATCGCCGACGGTCGCGGACCGCGTGATCGCGTCGAAGCGGTGCCCCGTGGCGGAGCGCTCCACCTTGCCGACGACGTCGACCTCGAACGTGACGCTGCGGCCCCCGTCGACCTCGAGACCGGCCAGCGCGTCCCGCGCCGGCTGCGCGAGCGCGACGTGGGATGCCGCGGCCGCCGCGACGGCGAGGGAGACCGCGACGAGCGCGAGCGCCGTGGGTCTCGCGCGGCGCAGCGCCACACCGAGGAACGCGACGGCCACGCCCCACAGGACGACCGCCCACACGACCGCGTGCTCCGGGAACGTGATCGCGGCCCCCGCACCCGCCCACGCCGCGCCGGCGACCGGGAGCAGACGCAGGTCGCGGCGTCGCGCCGTCCGGGCACTCACACCGTGACCAGGTCGCGGAGCGAGGCGAGCATCTTCTCGCCGATGCCGGGGACCGCGAGCAGATCGTCCACGCTCGTGAAGCGGCCGTTGTCCTCGCGCCAGTCAAGGATCCGCTGCGCGATCGCGGGACCCACGCGCGGCAGGGTGTCGAGGGCCGCGAGGTCCGCGGTGTTGAGGTTCACGCGACCGTCGCCCTCGGGCGCCGTCGCACCCACGGCATCCGATCCCTCCTCCCCCTCGGCGGGAACCACGAGCTGTTCGCCGTCGCTGACGGGTCGCGCCAAGTTGACGCCTTCGCGGGATGCCGCATCGGTGAATCCCCCGGCCGCGGCGACCGCATCCACGACACGCGCGCCCTCGTCGAGCCGGTACAACCCGGGCTCGGCGACCTCGCCCGACACGTGCACGTAAACGGTCGCGGGGGCCACGGTCTCGGACACCGCATCCGGCACCGTCTCGACCGCAGCCTCCGCCCCGGTCCGGACGATGCCGATCGCGATCGTGACCGCCGCGACAACGACCACGAGGGCGACGGCGGCACCGATCCCCAGCCGGCGACGCGACACCGGCACCGTCTGCGCACCCATGCGTCGAGGATCGCCCGCGGCCACGCGCGCGATCATCCGCCGCCCGTCAGCCGTGGACGGCTATCACGGATCGCGTGTCGTGGAGGAACCGTCGCAGTCGGATGAGGTCCGCGAACGATATCCGAATCTGCGCATCGCCACGCCACCGCTCCAGCCGCCCGCGGCCGGACTCACGCGACGGTGAAGCTGACGACCTTCGGCGCCCGGACGACGGCGCGCGTGATCTCCTTGTCGCCGATCGCACGACGGACCTTCTCGTCGGCGCGCGCGAGCTGCTCGAGCTCTTCGCCCGAGATCTTGGCGGGGACGGTGAGCGTGCCGCGCACCTTGCCGTTGACCTGGACGACCGCCGTGACGGACTCCTCGACGAGGAGCGTCGGGTCGGCCTGACGCCACGGCACCACACCGACGAACGGCTCGTAGCCGAGGATCTCCCACATCTCCTCCGCGGTGTGCGGGGCGAACAGGTCCAGGACCATGGCCACGGCCTCGGCGGCCTCGCGCACCGCCGGGTCGGCCGAACCGGCGCCCGAGTCGATCGTCTTGCGGGTCGCGTTGACGAGCTCCATGAGGCGCGCGACGACGACGTTGAACTTCGACTGCTCGACGAGGCCGACGACATCGGCCCACAGGCGATGCGTGACGCGGCGCAGAGCGGCATCGCCCTCGGCCCAGACGACATCCGTGGGGCTCGCGACGTCCGCGGCGATCCGCAGGGCGCGCGCGAGGAACTTCTGGGCACCCGTCGTCGAGACGTCCTCCCAGTTGATGTCGTCCTCCACGGGCCCGGCGAACGCGATCGCGACACGCACGGCATCCGCACCCGGGTCGTCCATGCTCGACGCGAACTCGACGAGGTTGCCCTTCGACTTCGACATCTTCGAGCCGTCGAGCAGCACCATGCCCTGGTTGATGAGGCTCGTGAAGGGCTCGGTGAAGTCGACGAGGCCCATGTCGAAGAGGACCTTCGTGATGAACCGGGCGTAGAGCAGATGCAGGATCGCATGCTCGACGCCGCCGATGTACGAGTCGACCGGGGCCCACTTGGATGCCTCGGCCGTCGGGAACGGCTCCGTCGCCCCGTTCGGGGCCAGGAAGCGCAGGAAGTACCACGAGCTGTCGACGAACGTGTCCATCGTGTCCGCGTCGCGGAGCGCCGGCTCCCCCGTCTCGGGGTCGACCGTCGTCATCCACTCGGTCGCGCCGCCCAGCGGCGACGTACCCTTCGGCTTCAGGTCGAGACCCTTCGCGTCGGGCAGCACGACCGGCAGCTGCTCGTCGGGGACGGGCACGATGCGGCCGTCCTCGGTGTGGATCATCGGAATGGGCGTGCCCCAGAAGCGCTGGCGCGAGATCAGCCAGTCGCGCAGGCGGTAGGTCTTCGCGGCCCGACCGGTGCCCGCCGCGGTGAGCTCCTCGATCGCGCGCGCGATCGCGTTGCGCTTGGAGAGACCGTTGAGCGAACCCGAGTTGATGAGGCGCCCGTCGCCCGTCAGCGCGGTGCCGGTACGGGCGGGGTCGATCGATTCGAGGTCATCACCGATCGGCACACCGTCCTCGTCGACCTCGATGACCGGGATGGCGCCCGTGACCGGCGCCGTCGTGTCGACGACGACCTTCACCGGAAGGTCGAACGCGCGGGCGAAGTCCAGGTCGCGCTGGTCGTGCGCGGGCACGGCCATGACGGCGCCGTGGCCGTAGTCGGCGAGGACGTAGTCCGCCGCCCAGATCGGCAGACGCTCGCCGTTGATCGGGTTGATCGCGAAGCGATCGAGGAAGACACCCGTCTTGGGACGGTCGGCGGTCTGCCGCTCGATCTCGCTCGTCTTCTGCACCGTGTCGAGGTAGTCGCGGAAGCGCTGCTGCACCTCGGGCGAGGCGCCCTCGGCGAGCTCGGCAGCCAGGTCGGAGTCGGGGGCGACGACCATGAAGGTCGCGCCGTGCAGCGTGTCGGGACGGGTGGAGAAGACCGTGATCTTCTCGTCGCGCCCCTCGATCTCGAAGTCGATGTCCGCACCGACCGAACGGCCGATCCAGTTGCGCTGCATCTGCAGCACCTTGTGCGGCCAGAAGCCCTCGAGCTGGTTCAGGTCGTCGAGCAGACGGTCGGCGTACTCGGTGATCTTGAAGTACCACTGCGTCAGCTTCTTCTTGACGACCTCGTACCCGCACCGCTCGCAGTGACCGTCGACGACCTGCTCGTTGGCGAGCACCGTCTGGTCGTTGGGGCACCAGTTGACGGCACTCTGCTTGCGGTACGCGAGACCGCGCTCGAAGAGGCGCTGGAACAGCCACTGATTCCAGCGGTAGTACTCGGGGTCGCTCGTGTGGAGCACACGACTCCAGTCGTAGGACGATCCGAACGCGCGGAAACTCGTCTTGTGCTGGGCGATGTTGTTGTAGGTCCACTCGCGCGGATCGGACCCGGCGCCGCCCTTGATCGCCGCGTTCTCCGCCGGAAGGCCGAACGAGTCCCACCCGATCGGGTTCAGGACGTTGTACCCGCGGTGGCGCCAGAACCGCGCGACCGCGTCGACGTAGGCGTAGTTCTCGGCGTGCCCCATGTGCAGGTCGCCCGAGGGGTAGGGGAACATGCCGAGCACGTACTTGCGCGGTCGGGTGTCCTCGTCGCCGCCCGCTTTGAAGGGGTCGGCCTCCGCCCACCGGGTCTGCCACTTGGTCTGGATGGCGCGGGAGTCGAAGCTCGTCTGCTCGGGAGTCGATGCGTCGTGGGAGGTGCTGGAGGACACGGTGAACCAATCGTGCAAAGTCGGGAGGGCGCGCGAAAGCGCCGTTTCAGCCTAGCGGACCGGGACTTTCACCAGCCCGGAGGCAGGTCCGCCCCCAAGGCGCGGAGCGGCGCCCGGGCCTTGATCCCCACCTCCGCGACCTCGTCCGCGGCGACGGACCCCCAGGTGATCCCCCCTCCGGCGCCGACGTACGCGCCGTCCGGATGGACCACGATCGAGCGGATGACCATGGCGAGGTCCATCCCGCCGTCGTCGCCGATCCACCCGAAGCATCCCGAGAACACCCCGCGCGGCGCGGCCTCGAGCCGGTGCAGGATCTGCATGGCCGACAGCTTCGGCGCCCCCGTCATGCTCCCCGCCGGGAATGCGGCATCCCACAGCCGGCCGACGGTCGTCCCGGGGCGCAGCCGACCCGCCACCGTGCTCACCAGTTGATGCACCGCCGGGTACGACTCCACCTCGAGCAGCCGTTCCGCCGCCACCGACCCGGGGACGCAGACCCGCTGCAGGTCGTTGCGCATCAGATCGACGATCATCACGTTCTCGGCCTGCTCCTTGACGCTGGCGCGCAGGTCCGCCGCGAGAGCCCCGTCGCGCTCCGGCTCCGCGGATCGCGGGCGCGTGCCCTTGATGGGGCGGGTGCGGACGATCCCGTCGTCCACGGCGAGGAACTGCTCCGGCGACGCGCTCACGAGCGCCCACCCGCCGCTGCGGATGAACCCGCCGTGGTGGGCGGGCGTCGCGGCGCGCAGCCGCAGGTAGGTCCCCACAGGATCGACGGATGCCGCCGTCTCGAACCGCGTCGTCAGGCACAACTGGTACGCGCGCCCCTCGCGGATCTCGTCCCGGCACTGCTCGATGAGCCCCGCGTACTCCTCCGGCTCGTGGCGCGCGGTGACCTCGACGTGCGGAGCAGGACCGGCGGACGGCAGCGGCGCCTCGGCCACCGACTCGACTTCGGAGACGAACGCGGCCAACCGATCGGCCGGGGCGAAGGCGAGGACACGACGCGAAGAGTGGTCGAACCCCAGCATCCGCTCGACGCGCAGCCAGAGTTCTTCCGGGCCCGGGTCGATCGCGGCCGGCGCGCCCGCCCGGGCCGCCGCGGCGTCGTACCCGGCCCATCCGACCCAGCCGCCGCGGAACGGCCCCGCGGCACGGTCACCGCTGCCCGCGGCGATCACGTCGCGTGGAGAGGACGACGGGATGCCGCTGCCCACCCAGCTCCATCCGTCGGGCGCGTCCGGACCGGCGTCGAGCCAGAAGGCGTCGCCCGCCGCGAACAGCCCCGTGAACGCGACCGCAGGATCGACCCACCCCGCGAGGACGCGGTGCGGCAGGTCACTCGACATCCCTTCAGGGTAGACGGCGGATAATCTGAGGTCGTGAACGAGATCCTCGACTGGTTGCTCGGCACCGTTCAGGCTGTCGACCCGGTCGTGCGGACGATCGTCGCCGGCGTCGCCATGATGCTCGAGACGAGCGTGCTGATCGGCCTGATCGTCCCCGGCGATTCGATCGTGATCGTGTCGGGCACCGCGGTCGACAGTTTCCCCGAGGGCGCGTGGCTCGTCGCAGCGGTCCTCATCGGAGCGTTGGCGGGCGAGAGCATCGGCTTCGCCCTGGGCCGCTGGCTGGGTCCCCGCATCCGCTTCTCCCGCGTCGGCCGGCTCATCGGTGAGCGCAACTGGGCGCGCGCCGAGCTGTACCTGCGGCGGCGGGGCGGGCCGGCGATCTTCCTGTCGCGGTTCCTGCCCGTCCTGCACTCCCTGGTGCCGCTGACGGTCGGGATGAGCGGCTTCGCCTACCGGCGCTTCCTCGCCTGGACCGTGCCCGCGTGCGCCGTGTGGTCCGTCGCCTACGTATCGGTGGCGGCGGCGGCCGCCGAAGGCTACCGCGAGCTCTCCGACAACCTGCACTACGCGGGGTACCTGTTCGTCGGCGTGATCGCGGCGTTCCTCCTGCTGGTCTACGTCGCGAAGCGCGTCATCAGCGCGCGCGAGGCCCGTCACCTCGCCGAGGAGGAGCCCGCCGGGGTCGACGCCGACGACGTGAAAGACTGAAGCGATGGCTTCCCCCGCTTCGCCCCCGATGAAGGTGCTCTGGCTCGCGCGCTTGGAGTACAGGTTCCACGCGTGGCGCGAGAAACGCGCCCGCGCACGCGGGCGGAGAGCGACCGTCGCCGCGTTCCCGGGGTACGGGAGCACCCAGTGGGTGCGGGTGCTCGGCAGGGTCCTCATCCCCCCGAAGGACAAGAGGCGCGAACGCGGCGATTACGCGGGCGTGCGCGGATGGCGCAGCTTCGCATCGGTCCCAGTCGCACACGCGACGGTCACCGTCACCGTGAACGGTGTGCCGCACGAGGTCACCGCCGACCGCGGCGGCGTGATCGACGCCGTCCTGCCCGCCACGCTGCCGCCCGGATGGCAGACGGTCACGATGCGGGTCGAGGAGGCCGAGCCCGTCGAGGCGCGCGTGTTCGTGGTCGGGGACGACATCCGATTCGGCATCATCTCGGACGTGGACGACACCGTCATGGTGACGGCTCTCCCCCGCCCCTTCGTGGCGGCGTGGAACTCCTTCGTCCTCAACGAGCACGCCCGGCAGCCGGTGCCCGGCATGGCCGTGCTGCTCGAACGGCTCGCCCGCGAGAACCCCGGATCGCCGGTCCTGTACCTGTCGACGGGAGCCTGGAACGTCGCGCCGACGCTCGTCCGGTTCCAGCGGCGGCACTTGTTCCCGATGGGCGCGATGCTGCTCACCGACTGGGGGCCGACGCACGACCGCTGGTTCCGCAGCGGCAAGCTGCACAAGCAGGAGAGCCTTCGCCGGTTGGCCGACGAGTTCCCCGACATCGACTGGCTCCTCATCGGTGACGACGGGCAGCACGACGATGAGATCTATACGCAGTTCACGATCCAGCATCCCGAACAGGTCGCGGCGGTCGCGATCCGGCGGCTGACACCGGCGGAAGCGGTCCTCGCGGGTGGCCGCACGGCGGTCGACGACCACAGCGCCGCCGGGGTGCCGTGGGTGACCGGCGATGACGGGGCGGAACTTCTGGAACGGTTGACGGACGTCGACATCGTCCGCGATGTCCCCCCCTCCTCCTAGGCTGTCCGACATGTGTGGTCGCTTCGTCGTCGCGAATGTCGCTTCCGAGCTCGTCGGCGTGCTGCGCGTCGACGTCGAGAGCGACGACCTCCCGGCGCCGTCCTACAACATCGCTCCCACGTCGCAGGTCGCGATCGTCCTCGACTCGGCCAAGACCGATCCGCCCACGCGGCGCCTCGAGCCGGCGCGGTGGGGTCTCGTGCCGTCGTGGGCGAAGGACGTCAAGGTGGGTGCGCGGGCGTTCAACGCGCGTTCCGAGGAACTCGAGGACAAGCCGATGTTCCGGCAGGCCCTCATCAAGCGCCGCGCGATCGTGCCGGCGACCGGCTACTACGAGTGGCAGACCACAGACGAGGGCAAGACGCCCTACTTCATCCACCCCGCCGACGGCTCGCCCCTGCTGTTCGCCGGGCTCTACGAATGGTGGAAGGATCCCGCGAAGGCCGAGGACGATCCGAGCCGCTGGCTGCTCTCGTTCACCATCCTCACGCGCGCCGCCATCGATCCGCTCGGCTCCATCCACGATCGGATGCCGCTGTTCCTCGACGCCGACTTCGCCGACGCCTGGCTCGACACCGAGGTCGACAACGTGGGCGACCTGCTCGACGCGGCCGTCGACGCCGCGGACCAGGTGGTCGCCGGCCTGACCGACCATGTCGTCTCGAACGCCGTCGGGAACGTCCGCAACGACTCCCCCGACCTCATCGAGCCCGTATGACCCGCTCGTGACGACCGCCACCGCGACCGTGCTCGACCGGTCCGATTGGACCGAGCGGATGCGGGCGCACGCCGCCCGCACGGATGCGCTCACCGCCGGGCGCCGTCAGCGGGCGGCGCGCGGCGAGACGCATCCCGTCGACGACTTCCTGTACACGTACTACTCGTACAAACCCTCCCTGCTGCGGCGGTGGCATCCCGGGCGGGACGTCGCGCTCGACGACGCGGCCGACGCACCCCACGCGGCCTGGCGGTGGTACCGCGCCGAGGGCGGCGTCGTCGGCGCGGACACCGATGCGTTCCTCGCCGAGAAGCGCCCGCTCGTCCGGGCGATCCGCGGCATCCTCGCGGGCGCCCTGGGACGCACGGCATCGTATGGCTGCTTCGGCATGCACGAGTGGGCGATGGTGTACCGCGACCGGGACACGCGGCATCCGGTCCCCCTCCGACTCGGCGCGGAAGGGACGGATGCCGTCGTCGAGGCGCACGATGTGCGGTGCACGCACATCGACGCGTTCCGGTTCTTCACGCCCGACGCCGTGCCCCGCAACCGCTTCGCCCCGACGCGGGAGACGCAGCCGCAGATGGAACAGCCGGGATGTCTGCACGCCGGCATGGACCTCTACAAGTGGGCCGTGAAACTGGGGCCGCTCGTGCCCGGCGAGTTGACGCTCGATGCGTTCGAGCTCGCGCGCGACATCCGGGAACTCGACATGCGCGCGTCGCCCTACGATCTGACCGGGTGGGGGTACAGCGCGGTCCCCGTCGAGACACCCGAAGGGAAGGCGGCCTACGTCGCCGCCCAGCGCGAGTTCACGGCGAGGGCGCAGCCGATCCGTGCGGCGCTCCTCGCACGGATCGGCTGACCCCGGTCTCACCCGAGCTCGACGCGCGTCGCCGGGTTGTTGAGGACGACGATCGGCGTGATCGGCGAGTGCCCCGCGGCCACGATCTTCGCCCGGTCGAAGCGCACCAGCGGCTCACCCGCCGTCACGCGCTGACCGGCGGTCACGAGTGTCTCGAATCCGTCGCCCTTCATCGCGACGGTGTCGATCCCGACGTGGATCAGCAGCTCCGTCCCGTCGTCGAGGCGCAGACCGATCGCGTGCCCGGTCGGGAACACGCTCTCGACGCGGCCATCAGCGGGCGCCGAGATCACGTCGCCCGTCGGGTCGATCGCGACGCCCGGCCCCATCGTCCCGTCGGCGAACATCTCATCGGGGACCTCCGACAGCGCCAGCACGCGCCCGGCCACCGGCGGGCGCAGCCGGACGAGATCCGGAGCCTGCGTCGCCTGTGCGACAGCGGTGCCGGTCGTGGGTGCGGGCGCCGCCGACACGGCGCGACCCGCCAGAACGTCCTCCATCGCGTCCTTCACGAACTGCACGTTCAATCCGTAAACGACCTGGACGGAGTGCCCACCCGGCTTGATCGTCCCCGCCGCACCGGCACGCTTGAGGGCGGCGTCGTCGACCCGCGCGACGTCGGCGATCTCCATGCGCAGACGCGTCGCGCAATTGTCGAGCTCGACGATGTTCTCGCGACCGCCCAGGGCCTCGACGAACCGCTCCGCCGTCGCATGGAAGTCGCCGCGCGGCGCGGCATCCGTTCCCTCGTCCTCCAGCGCGTCGTCGTCCTCGCGACCGGGCGTCTTGAGATCGAACCGTCGGATGATCCAGCGGAAGACCACGAAGTAGATCGCGAACCAGATCGGTCCCATGATCAGGATGGTCCAGGGGTTCTCGGCGAGCGGGTTCGCCCACCCCAGGACGAGGTCGATGAATCCGCCCGAGAAGCCGAAGCCCATGCGCACCGGGAGGATCGCCGAGACGAACAGCGAGATGCCCATGAACACCGCGTGGATGAGGTACAGCCACGGCGCGAGGAACATGAACGAGAACTCGAGCGGCTCGGTGACGCCGACGAAGAACGACGAGATGGCTCCCGAGAGCAGGATGCCGGCGGCCACCTTGCGCCGGGTCGTCTTGGCGGTCACGTACATCGCGAGCGCCGCGCCGGGCAGGCCGAACATCATGATGGGGAAGAAGCCGGTCATGTACTGCCCGGTGACGCCATAGACACCGTCCCCGCCGGAGCCCTGCAGGAAGTTGTTGAGGTCGTTGATGCCCGCGACGTCGAACCAGAACACGGAGTTGAGCGCGTGGTGCAACCCGAGCGGGATGAGCAGCCGGTTGAAGAATCCGTAGATGCCCGCGCCCACCGGTCCGAGGGTGACGATCCACTCGCCGAAGCCGACCAGGCCCCCGTAGACGAACGGCCACACGAACATGAGCACGATCGCGAGGACCAGCGAGAGTCCCGCGGTGACGATGGCGACCGAGCGCTTGCCCGAGAAGAACGACAGCGCGTCCGGCAGCTTCGTGTCCTTGAAGCGGTTGTAGCACCACGCCCCGATCAGGCCGCAGATGATGCCGACGAACACGTTCTGGATCTTCGTGAACGCGGGGTCGACGTCCCCGACCGCGGCTCCGGTGAGGGCCGCCATCGTGGCCGGACTCAGCATGGTCGTCACGGTGAGCCACGAGACGAGGCCGGCGAGGGCGGAGGTGCCGTCGGACTTCTTCGCCATCCCGATCGAGACACCGACGGCGAACAGCAGCGCCAGGTTGTCCAGGAGCGCGCCGCCGGCCGCGCTCAGGAACGCGGAGCCGATGTTGTCGGCGCCGCCGTTGGCGTTCTTGATCCAATAGCCGATGCCGGACAGGATCGCGGCGACGGGAAGGACGGCCACCGGCAGCATGAGCGACCGGCCGAGCCTCTGGAAGAACTTCATCGTCTCTCCGTTCTCAGCTCCGCGAGGGCGGAGCCAGGCACGAGGTTACTCACCGCGAGCGTCGAACGTCAGAGGGCACGCGGTCGGCATCGACGCCGACGTCAAGCCCTCGACCCTCTTCGCCTGCGCCGCGAGACTGGCGGGGTCGAAAGGATCATCGTGAGCGCTGACAGCACCTCGCACTCCCCCGAGCTCGACCGCTTCATCGGCGGTGAACAGGAGGGCCTTCCTCCGGCGCCGGAGGGCGCGCCCGACCCGGCGGACGTCGTCGCCCCCGACGAGCGCTTCCAGGCACCGGACGACGGTGATCTCGTCGTCGACACGGGCGCGACCGAAGAGGATCCGGACTCAACCGACGAGATCTGACCGCCCAGGCTCGGGTGTGGTGGGTGCGCGCCACACCAGGACGGCGACGACGACCGCGAGGATCACGGCGGTCAATGCGATCGGCACGGGAATGATCGGGTCGATCAGGACGAGCGCCGCTCCGACCGGAACGACGGCGTTCACGACGCGATCCGCGTACGGCCGGATCGCGAGCAGCCAGATCACCCCCACGAACACGGCGATCGGCACCGTGTAGGTGAAGGATGCCCACGGTGCGGTCAGTGCACTGTGCCCGGTGAGCACGTCGATCTCCACCTCGATGCCGGCGGAGAACGCTCCGGCCGCGGCGAAGACGAAGAAGTGTCCGTACCCGTAGACGAGGTTGTTTCGCAGCCGCCCGATGGCGTGGTGGTGCGGCGGCCAGAAGTAGATCCACCAGAGCGCTGCGGTGACCACGAGTGCCAGGACGGCGACACCGATCAACGGTGCGGGCGCTTCGTCGTCGTGCAGGGCTTCGAGGATGGCGTTGGCCGAGGCGAGCAGGCTCTCACCGAGCAGGATGAGGGTGAACAGTCCGTACCGCTCGGTGATGTGGTGCGGATGCCACGGTGTGTTCCCCCGGGTCTCCGCGATCACCGGGATGGCGAGCTCCGCCAGGATCAGGCCGAGGATCGCGACTCGGAAGACACCATCGGGTAGCGCGAGGGCGGCGACCCAGAGGACCTGCACGACGGTGATCCCGCCGGCGTAGACGAGCGTCGCCCGTCGCGCGGGGCCGGCGCGCCGGGATGCGCGCAACCACTGCACCACCACCGCCAGGCGCATGACGACGTACCCTGCGGTGACGATCCGGAAGTCGCCGTCGACGAAGGCCGGCTCGACACCCGCCGCAAGGACGAGGACACCGCCCATCTGCAGGATCGTCAGCACACGGTAGAGCCAGTCGTCCGTATCGAAGGACGTGGCGAACCACGTGAAGTTCATCCACGCCCACCAGATGCTGAAGAAGACGGCCGCGTAGCTGAGGATTCCGTCGAGCACATGGTCCGCGGTGAGCGCGTGGTGGAGCTGGACGGCCGAGATGCTCACGGCGACGACGAACACGAGGTCGAAGAACAGCTCGAGAGAGGATGCTGCGCGCCCCGGCTCGCGCGGGTCCCGCGGCCGCATGGGGACGAGCCGCATCGTCGACGCCACCGGACCTCTCATCCCGCCCTCATCCTCACGTGGACCATGCTGCCACGCACGCAGCGCCGAGCGACGCGGTCACTCCAACGAACGCCGCGCCCGGATCGTCTCGACCGACCTCCTCGCCGCACGCGCACGCTGGTAGCGGCCCAACGGGTTCGACGCATCGTCGAACGCGTTGAAACCGCCCGCGACGCGGAGGACGAATCCGACCGTGCGCCCCTCGATGGCGCATGTGTACATGTCGGGTTCCGCTGTGGTCCAGACGATCCCGTCCGGCGGACGCCGAGCCTGCTGTGCCATACCGTTCCCCGATCTCGCGACATGTGCAAGGAGCGCCAGGGTCCGGGGCGACGTGGGCCGAGTGTATCCGCGGCCGCGACGGCGTCGCAAGATCGCACCGCATCAAGGGCGGCCCCTAGACTGGGGCCAGCGTCCCTGGCCTAGGCCGCTCCAGAACGAGCCAGGCCATGGAGGATGTCGTGAGTAATTCCGGTGCCGCTGAGGACGATCCGATCTGCGCGGTCTTCATGACCATGCTGCCCGTACACCACGTCGGCGTCTCGACGCTCGCTCCCCCCTTCGACGTCGAGACCGTGTGCGCCAGTGACCTCATCGCGTCGGCCCTCGAGGAGATCCAGTTGGACTCCGGCGTCGGTCCCGGGTGGACGGCGCATGCCACCGGCGCTCCCGTGCTCATCCACGATCTGCGGGAGTCGACCACGCTCGACCGCACGGGCTTTCACGCTGCGGCGGCTGATCGTGGCGTCCGCTCCATCTACGCGTTCCCGATGGCGGTGGGCATGATCGAGGTGGGAGCGGTGGACCTCTACGTCGACGATCCCGATGCACTGAAACACCGCGATGTGGCTCTGGCATCCGCCATGGCCGAAGCGGCTGCCCTGCGGATCTTCGATCGCGTCCTGGCCGGCGAGGACATCGCGCGCGGAACCGGTGGCTCGTCCCGACGCATCGTGCACCAGGCGACCGGGATGGTGTGCGCGCAACTGCGGGTCAGTCCGGATGACGCACTCATCGTCATCCGTGCCCACGCGTTCGCGTCGGGGCGATCCGTGCTGTCGATCGCCGAGTCGATCATCAGTCGCGAGATCGACTTCACCGTGTGATCATGGGCTGGTTCGGAGGAGATTGCAGACATGGGTAGCGACACGCGCGAGATGCAACTCATCGAGACGTTCGTGGAGATCGCCGACACGATGGTCGGCGGATACGACGTGGTCGATCTGCTCTACCGGTTGGTGTCGCGGTGCTCGGACATCTTCGATGCCGCCGACGCCGGCATCCTCCTGCGCACCGAAGGTCACCCGCTCGAGGTCGTCGCCTCCACGACCGAGCGGAGTCAGCTCATCAGCCTCCTCCAGCTCACGGCGGACGAGGGACCGTGCGTCGACGCGTATCGGACCGGTGAGCCCGTCACCGTCAGCGACATCGACGGCATTCGCGCGCGCTGGCCGGACTTCGCGGCGAGGGCCGGCGCCCTCGGCTACCGCTGGATGTACGCCGTGCCGCTGCGCCTGCGTGACGAGGTGATCGGATCGCTCAACCTCTTCGGCGACGGGACCGAGAGCCTCAGCCCTGAGGACGCTCGTGCCGTGCGTGGGCTCGCCGACATCGCGACCATCGGGATCCTGCACGAGCAGGCGTTCCGCGAAGCGGACGTGGCACGCCGTCAACTGCAACGGGCCCTCGACAGTCGCGTCGTCATCGAACAGGCCAAGGGCGTCCTCGCGCACGCTCATCAGATCGACATGGACGAGGCCTTCCAGCGACTCCGCGACCGGGCCCGCAGCAGCCGGCGTCGGCTCGCGGATCTCGCCCGTGACGTCGTCGAGAACGCGGCCGACCGGACCCGCGAGCTCGGAGACCTCTGACGCCTCGGCGGCGCCGCCGTTCTCGCACGCGTCGCCCGCCGGACCGACCCCGCGCCCACGGGAAGGCGTGGCCGACAGGTCGCGCCGAGGGCGGAGCCGGATACACAAAAACCCCGGCGAACCGGGGGTTTTTGGTGGACCTGAGGGGACTCGAACCCCTGACCCCCTGCATGCCATGCAGGTGCGCTACCAGCTGCGCCACAGGCCCTTGGTCGCCGCTCGCGGCAACTCATTCAGCTTACTACACGCCGAGGAGTGCTCTGAACACGAGGCGACATCGTCACTCGCTCGGAGTGGGCTCCGCGATCGTCACAGGGATGACCGGGCAGTCCTTCCACAGGCGCTCGAGCCCGTAGAAGACCCGCTCCTCCTCGTGGAAGACGTGCACGACGAGGTCGCCGAAGTCCAGCAGCACCCAACGCGACTCGTCGCGCCCTTCGCGGCGCAGACGCTTCTGCCCGGCCTCGAGCATCTTGTCCTCGACCTCGTCGGCGATGGCGGCAACATTGCGCTCGCTGTTTCCCGTCACGAGGAGGAACGCGTCGATCAGCGGGAGCGGACCGGAGACGTCGAAGGCGACGAGATCCGTGCCCCCCTTGCTGTCGGCGGCGGCGGCGGCCACCTGGACGAGTTCGTGCGTGTGCTCTGCAGCGACCATCAGAAACTTCCGTTCACAAGGATGAGGACGAGCACTGTCGCGATGGCGAGCCCGAGGGCTCCGGCGCAGATCGCGAGTGTCATCATGAGTCGGCTGCCCTTTTCGGGCGCCGGGGGGCGGATGATGTCATCCGCACTCTTGATCGTACTGATCGCGGCCGACGCGGCGATCGGGGTGGGCGAGGACGCCGGCGGGAGTTCCCCGTCCATAAGGGCGGCGTCGGCATCCTTCCCGTCGGAGACCCCGGGGGCTCCACCGGTCGAGCCGAACGTGTCGGGCAGCTGGTAGCTGCCCGTGATGATCAACTCACCGGTACCGAGGATCGGGACCGACAGCGAGCCGGTGTCGGGCGTCTGCGACAGGATGAGGGCGTTCGGCGCCGAGGCGGACCCGCTCCCTCCCCGGGTCAGCAGGTGGTCGAATGACGGCGGCAGTTCGACGTGCGCCGCCCCGTCCTCGAGCAGCTGCGCGCCGAGGTCGGGCGCGACGACGCGCGCCGGCTCTTGCTCCTCGTCGTGCGCCTCCGTCTCCTTGCGCTCCGCGGATTCGGCGGCGGCGTCGTCGGTCGGTTCGTCGGCATCCGCCTCTGCGGGCGCGTCGTCCTGTGCGCGCTCCTCCTCGGCGAGTTTCTCGTGCTCCGCGGACTTGTCGCCGTGGGCCGCGGGCTCCTCGTCGTCGACATCGTGCGCGTCCTCGTCGTCGACACCGTGCGCGTCCTCGTCGTCGACAACGTGCGCGTCCTCGTCGTCCGCAGCGTGCAGCGGCTCGGCCTCGTCCGCGGGCTCATCGACAGCGGCGGGCTCGTCGGCGGTCGCGGGCTCCTCGAGGTGTTCGATGTCCTCGGCGTCGACGACGTCGGGAGCATCCTCGGGCGCTTCGTGTGCGGCGTCGGCCTGGGGGACCCCGTCGGCGACATCGGGCTCGGCCTCGGTCTCCGAGGTGGGGACGTCGCCGGTGTCGGTCGGGATCACCTCGACGGTGCCGGTGCGCAGCTTCTCCAGCAGACGCGCCTGTCGCCGCGTGACGGGACGGGCGTCCGGGTCGAGGTCGGAGAGATCGTCGAGCGCGATCGGCGTCCGCTCGGGCGCGACCTCGGCTTCGTGGGCGGCGGCCGCCTCAGCCGCTTCCTCCGCGGCGGCATCCGACATCTCGGCATCCGCCTGCGCCTGCTCGGGCGTGATGATGGGCGTGGATGCCGTGTTGCGCAGCTC
Organism: Microbacterium gawkjiense; assembly: GCF_031932225.1. Lineage (NCBI taxonomy): Bacteria > Bacillati > Actinomycetota > Actinomycetes > Micrococcales > Microbacteriaceae > Microbacterium > Microbacterium gawkjiense. The sequence continues at coordinate 209,200 of NZ_JAUZVV010000002.1, read as the reverse complement.
GCGCAGTTGGCGCCGGGTGAGCGGCGGAGTGCTCGGCTGGTCAGGTGTGCTCATGCCTTGCTCCGATACAGGTGATGCTTCGCAATGTATTGGACGACGCCATCCGGGACGAGGTACCAGACGGGGTGTCCACGGCTCACGCGAGCGCGGCAGTCGGTGGAGGAGATCGACAGGGCGGGGATCTCGAGCTTGCTGACGTCCTCAGCCGGCAGCCCGTCGACGCTGAGCGTGTGCCCCGGACGCGACACCGCCACGAAGTGCGCGAGCTCCCATAGCTCGGCGACATCGCGCCACCCGAGAATCTGCGCGATGGCGTCGGCCCCGGTGATGAAGAAGAGGTCGGCGTCGGGCCGCTGCGCCTTGAGGTCGCGCAGGGTGTCGATCGTGTAGGTCGCCCCGGTCCGGTCGACGTCGACGCGGCTCACGGTGAACATCGGGTTGGATGCCGTCGCGATGACGGTCATCAGATACCGGTGCTCCGCCGAGGAGACGCCCGACTTCTGCCATGGCTGACCGGTCGGGACGAAGATGACCTCCTCGAGATCGAACGACTGAGCGACCTCGCTCGCCGCCACGAGGTGGCCGTGATGGATCGGGTCGAACGTGCCGCCCATCACACCGATACGCGGTGCGCGCGTGGTTGCCATGGACACGGCCTCAGTGGTGGCCGTGGCCCGCCTGCTGCACGGGGTTCTTCGCGGCGTACGCCTCGGCCTTGTGCGCGTGGCGGTTCGCCACGTTGCGGTACGACACCGACACGAGCGCGAGCAGCAGGAAGAGCACGAAGGCCACCACACCGTAGACGAAGGTCGTGGCCATGACGTTGCCGCCGTGGTGCTCGGCCTCCGCCGCAGCGGAAACGATGGTCGTCGCGAGATTCATTCGGGCTCCGTTCGAGGGGTCGGGTGCAGGAACAGTTTAGGTGGTCACGAGCGGATCTGCCCGGCGCCCCGCGCCAGCCACTTGGTGGTCGTCAGCTCCGGGAGACCCATGGGGCCTCGCGCGTGGAGCTTCTGCGTCGAGATGCCCACCTCGGCGCCGAAGCCGAACTCGCCGCCGTCGGTGAAACGGGTCGAGGCGTTGACCATGACGACCGCGGCATCCACCTCGGCCAGGAACCGCTCCGCGGCCGCGTCGTCGGCGGTGATGATCGACTCGGTGTGCTGCGTCGAGTAGCGCCGGATGTGCGCGAGGGCCTCGTCGAGGTCGTCGACGACACGCACCGAGATGTCGAGGCTCATGTGCTCGGTCGCCCAGTCGGCCTCCGTCGCGGGGACCACGTCGGCCGCCAGGGCCGCGGTGGCGTCGTCGCCGTGGACGGTGACCCCCTGGGCCTGCAGGGCGGCCACCACCGGCGGCACGAGGCGCTCGGCGGCGCCCCGGTGCACCAGCAAGGTCTCGACGGCGTTGCACACGCTGGGGCGCTGCACCTTCGCGTTGACGGCGATGTCGGTCGCCCACTCGAGCGGAGCCGATTCGTCGAGGACGATGTGCACGACGCCCGCACCGGTCTCGATGACTGGCACCGACGACTCCGTGACGACCGTCTCGATCAGCTGCGCGCTGCCGCGCGGGACGAGGACGTCGACGAGTCCGCGGGCGCGCATGAGCGCCCGCGCGCCGTCCCGACCGAAGTCGTCGACGGTCTGGATGGCCTCGGGGTCGACGCCGGCCTCGGCGAGGGCGCCGCGCATGACGGAGATGAGGGCCGCGTTCGAGGACTGCGCAGCGCTCCCGCCGCGAAGGACCACGGCGTTGCCCGACCGCAGCGCGAGGGCGGCGATGTCGACGGTCACGTTGGGGCGGGCCTCGTAGATCGAGCCGATCACCCCGAACGGGACGGACACCTTCTGCAGGTGCAATCCGTTGGGCAGGACGCGCTCATCGAGCACGCGACCCACGGGGTCAGGGAGCTCGGCGACGTCGCGCACGGCGGCAGCGAGGGCGCGCACCCGCTGATCGTCGAGCGTCAACCGGTCGAGCAGGCCGGTCGAGAGGCCGTCGGCGCGGCCGCGCGCCAGGTCCTCGGCGTTGGCGGCGACGATGGGCGCGATGTTCGCCTCGATCGCGGCGGCGATCGAGCGCAGGAGGTCGGCCTTGGCGGCATCCGTCAACAGACCCAGGGACCGGGACGCGGTGCGCGCCGCGTGCATGCGTTCCTGGGGGGTGGTCGCGGTGATCGTCATCCGCCAAGTCTAGAGCGGACGGATGCCGCCGCTCCCCCCGTGTCAGGCCTCGGGAACCCGCACGGATCCGGTGATCGACGGCGCGGCGGGATGCGGGTTCGGCGCGAACCACGTGCCCACCTCGTCGCCGCGGAGCGCCGCGTGCACGAGATCGGCGCTCGTGACGAGCACCGCGATCCCCGCAGCGGACGCGAGCCGGGCCGCCGACACCTTCGTGGCCGCTCCCCCGGTGCCGACGCTGTTCACGACGACGGAGCCGAACTGATACCCGGCGAGGTCGTCACCGAAGTCGACGCGCGTGATGGGGACGGCGCCGGGCTCGTCGGGCGGGCGGGTGTAGAGCGTCTCGATGTCGCTCAGCAGCACGAGTGCGTCGGCCCCGATCAGCTGGGCGACGAGGGCGGCGAGCCGGTCGTTGTCGCCGAAGCGGATCTCGTGGGTCGCGACGGTGTCGTTCTCGTTGACGATCGGCAGGATCCGCAGACCCAGCAACCGCTCCATCGCGCGTCGCGCGTTCGAGCGGTGCGTCGGGTTCTCGAGGTCGCCCGCCGTCAGCAGGACCTGACCCGCGACGATCTCGAACGGACGCAGCGCCTCCTGGTAGCGGTAGATGAGGACGTTCTGCCCCACCGCGGCCGCCGCCTGCTGCGTGGCGAGGTCGCTCGGACGCGCGTCGAGGAGCAGGAACGGCATGCCGGTGGCAATGGCGCCGGAGGAGACCAGCACGACCTCGGTGCCGCGCGCGTGCGCCTCGGCGAGGGCATCGACGATCGGTCCGATCTTGCCGGCGTTCTCACCGCTGATCGAGGACGACCCGACCTTCACCACGACACGGCGTGCGCCGGCGAGGCCCGCGCGGTCCTGCAGCGTCACGACGCGTCCTCGTCCTCCCCGCGGGCCGCGAGGCGCTCGGACTCGAGCTCGGCGCGGGCCTCGGCCTTCGCATCCATCCGCTCGTGATAGCGGTCACGGCGCTGGGACGTCGTCCGACGCGGGTTCAGATCGAGTCGGGGGTCGGTGCCGCGGGGTGCGGTCATGAGCTCGGCCGCGGACCCGAGGGACGGGTGCCAGTCGAACACGATGCCGTCGCCGGGGCCGATCACCACCGTCGACCCGGCCTGCGCGCCGGCCTTGAAGAGGCCGTCCTCCACGCCCAGCTTCTCGAGGCGGTCCGCCAGGAATCCGACGGCCTCCTCGTTCTGGAAGTCGGTCTGCTGCACCCAGCGCACCGGCTTGTCGCCGAGGATGCGGTAGATGTTGCCGTACGTGCCGCCTTCGACGCGGATCTCGAAGTCCTTCGTCGATCCCTTCGGGCGGATCACGACGCGCTCAGGCGCGGGCGCGGCAGCGAGGGCCGCGCGGTGCTCCTCGACGATCTCGCCGAGCGCGAAGGTCAGCTGACGCAGACCGTCGCGGCTGACGGTCGAGATGTCGAACACTCGGAAGCCGCGCGCTTCGAGCTCGGGCCGGACGAGGTCGGCGAGGTCCTTCGCCTCGGGGACGTCGAGCTTGTTGAGTGCGACGAGCTGCGGACGCTCCAGCAGGGGCACCTGGCCCTCGGGCACGGGGTAGGCCCCGAGCTCGGCGAGGATCACGTCGAGGTCGCTGAGGGGATCGCGACCGGGCTCGAGCGTCGCGCAGTCGAGGACGTGCACGAGCGCCGTGCAGCGTTCGACGTGGCGCAGGAACTCGAGTCCGAGACCCTTGCCCTCGCTGGCACCCTCGATGAGGCCGGGCACGTCGGCGACGGTGTACCGCGCATCGCCTGCCTGGACGACCCCGAGGTTCGGGTGGAGCGTCGTGAACGGGTAGTCGGCGATCTTGGGCCGCGCGGCGGAGATCGCCGCGATCAGGCTCGACTTGCCGGCGGACGGGAAGCCCACGAGGGCGACGTCGGCGACCGTCTTCAGCTCGAGGTGGACATCCCCCTCCCAGCCGGGCGTGCCGAGCAGCGCGAAGCCGGGGGCCTTGCGCTTGGGGTTCGCGAGCGCCGCGTTGCCGAGACCGCCCTGCCCACCCGGCGCGACCACGAAGCGGATGCCGGGGGTCGCCATGTCGATGAGGGTTTCACCGTTGTCGTCTTTGACGACCGTGCCGACGGGGACGGTGAGCTCGAGTGGCTCGCCGTTCGCGCCGGAGCGGTGGTCGCCCATGCCGAACCCGCCGTTGCCGGCCGAGCGGTGCGGCGAGTGGTGGTACGACAGGAGCGTCGTCACCTGCGGGTCGGAGACGAGGACGATGTCGCCGCCGTGCCCACCGTTGCCGCCATCGGGGCCGGCGAGCGGCTTGAACTTCTCGCGCTTGACAGAGACGCAGCCGTTGCCGCCCTTGCCCGCGCGCAGATGCAGCGTCACGCGGTCGACGAACGTCACCATGCGATGTCTCCTATCAGGGGAAAAGACGAGGGGCGGGCCGTAGCCCGCCCCTCGTGAAGGATTGCGTCCGATTACTCGGCGACCGACACGATGTTGACGACCTTGCGGCCGCCCTTCGTGCCGAACTCGACCGCGCCCGCGGCCAGCGCGAACAGCGTGTCGTCGCCACCGCGGCCGACACCGGCGCCCGGGTGGAAGTGGGTGCCGCGCTGACGGACGATGATCTCGCCGGCGAGGACCTGCTGGCCGCCGAAACGCTTCACGCCGAGGCGCTGTGCGTTGGAGTCACGACCGTTACGGGTGGAGCTTGCGCCCTTTTTGTGTGCCATCTCTCGTGTCCTCTCGGCTTCTTACTTGATGCCGGTGATCTTGACGCGCGTGAGGTCCTGGCGGTGGCCCTGGCGCTTCTTGTAGCCGGTCTTGTTCTTGAACTTCTGGATGACGATCTTCGGGCCGCGCTCCTCGCCGAGGACCTCGGCGGTGACCTTGACCTTCGCGAGCTTGTCGGCGTCGGTCGTCACGGCGTCGCCGTCGACGAACAGGACGGCGGGGAGCTCGATCTTGTCGCCGACCTTCGCCGCCTGACGGTCGAGGACGACGATGGTGCCGACCTGGACCTTCTCCTGACGGCCACCGGCGCGCACAACTGCGTAAACCACTTCACACCTTGTTTCTTCTGTGGAGCGCTCGGCTCCGATTGTCTGATGAGACTGGAAGTCGTGGTGCGGAAGCCAGGCTCTGCGTCGCAACTGCCTGCGACACGTGACGCACCAAGGAGCCAGAATACCCGATCGCCGCAGTGAGGGCAAAAGCGCGGCCCGGCGCGCCGCGGCCGGTCCCCCTCGCGCGGCGCGGTCATATGATCGGCGGATGGCCATCCTCGTCGACTCCGCGATGTGGCCGGCGCACGGCAGGCTCTGGGCCCACATGGTCTCGGACAGCGACCTCGACGAGCTCCACGCCTTCGCGGCGACCCACGGCATCCCGCCCCGCGCCTTCGACCGCGACCACTACGACGTCCCCGAGGACGCGATCGATCGCCTCGTGGCGGGCGGTGCGGAGCGCGTGAGTGCGCACGACCTCGTCCGTCGGCTGATCGCCTCGGGACTGCGCGTCACCGCCCGCGAGCGCCGCGGACGGTGACGTGCGCGTTCAGTCCTCGGTCGGGGTCTGGACGGGCGTGCCGGTCAGCGCGGCGGTCGTCACGCGACGACGCGCGCGCCCCTGACCGGGCGCCTTCGGCTCGGGCAGCGCCTCGAGCACCGAGTCGAGCAGGCGGTCGGCGTCGGTCTTGGCGGGCTCCGCCTTCTTGCGGCGCGGGCGCTTGGGCCGCTCGGGACGCTCGGCGACGGGCTCCTCCGCGACGACGGCGGCGGGCTCCTCGTGCGGCTGGATGGTGGATGCCGCGATCTGCGCGAGCGCGGACTTCACACCTTCGGTGATCACGTGCGTGCCGCCGGGTGCCGGTGCGGCGGCGGCGCCGTTCTGCGCCGGCGCGGAGCCGCCGTTCTGACGCGGGCGCCGGTTGTTGCCGTTGCCGTTGCCCCCGCCCGACGAAGTGCGGTGCTTGACGACCGGGTCGTGGTGCACGATCACGCCGCGACCGGCGCACACCTCGCACGCCTCACTGAAGGTCTCGAGCAGCCCGAGGCCGATCTTCTTGCGGGTCATCTGCACGAGGCCGAGCGAGGTGACCTCGGCGACCTGGTGCTTCGTCCGGTCGCGGCTCAGGCACTCGACGAGGCGGCGCAGGACGAGGTCGCGGTTGGACTCGAGCACCATGTCGATGAAGTCGACGACGATGATGCCGCCGATGTCGCGCAGCCGCAGCTGACGGACGATCTCCTCCGCGGCCTCGAGGTTGTTCTTGGTGACGGTCTCCTCGAGGTTGCCGCCCGTGCCGACGAACTTGCCGGTGTTGACGTCGACGACCGTCATGGCCTCGGTGCGGTCGATCACGAGCGATCCGCCGGAGGGCAGCCACACCTTGCGGTCGAGCGCCTTCTCGATCTGCTCCGTCACGCGGAACACGTCGAACGGGTCCTGCTCCCCCTCGTACTTCTCGATGCGCTCGAGCAGGTCGGGGGCGACGCCGGTGAGGTAGGACGTGATCGTCTGGTACGCCTCATCCCCCTGGATGAGCATCTTGCGGAAGTCCTCGTTGAAGACGTCGCGGACGATCTTGACGAGCAGGTCGGGCTCGGAGTGCAGGAGCGCGGGCGCCTGGCCCGTCTGAGCCTGCGTGCTGATGTGCTCCCACTGCGAGGTGAGGCGCTGCACGTCGCGGGTGAGCTGCTCCTCGGTGGCTCCCTCCGCCGCGGTGCGCACGATGACGCCCGAGGACTCCGGGAGGACCTCCTTGAGGATCTTCTTGAGGCGGGCGCGCTCGGTGTCGGGGAGCTTGCGCGAGATGCCGTTCATCGCGCCGCCGGGCACGTACACGAGGTAGCGGCCGGGGAGCGAGATCTGGCTGGTCAGTCGCGCACCCTTGTGGCCGACGGGGTCCTTGGTGACCTGCACGAGGACGCGGTCGCCGGACTTGAGGGCGAGTTCGATCCGGCGCGGCTGGTTGCCGGTCTCGACGGCATCCCAGTCCACCTCGCCCGAGTACAGCACGGCGTTGCGACCGCGACCGATGTCGACGAAGGCCGCCTCCATGCTGGGGAGCACGTTCTGCACGCGGCCGAGATAGACGTTGCCGATGAGGGAAGCGTCCTGGTTGCGCGCGACGTAGTGCTCGACGAGGACGTTGTCCTCGAGCACGGCGATCTGGATGCGGCCGCCGCGCGAACGAACGATCATGTCGCGGTCGACCGACTCGCGGCGCGCGAGGAACTCCGCCTCGGTGACGACGGCGCGCCGACGGCCCGCCTCGCGTCCGTCGCGGCGACGCTGCTTCTTGGCCTCGAGGCGAGTCGAGCCCTTGATGCGCTGCGGCTCGGTGATGACCTCGACGACGCGACGACGCGGCGCCGCGGGCTCGTCGTTCTGTTCGGACGTGTTGCCGCCGCCGCGCCGGCGGTTGCGGCGACGCGATCCCCCGGATGCCTCGGCTCCGGCGTCGTCGCGGTCGTCACGATCGTCGCGCGACAGGGCCGGGAGCGGGGCGACCTCGGGGGCGTAGAAGTGCAGCGCGGTCGACACCGCGGAGACGAACTGCTCCGGGAGCAGACCGAGGCTCACGGCGGTGGGGATCGCGGGGGCGGCGGGCTCTTCCGGTGCCACCGGCGCTCCCGCCGCGGGCGTCTCGGTCACGGGCGCCTCCTCCGCGGGCGCCTCGGTCCCGGGCGCCTCTTCGGCGGGCGCCTCCGCGGCCGGAGCCACCTCGGCGGGCGCCTCCGCGGCCGGAGCCACCTCGGCGGGGGCCTCGACCTCGACGGCCGCGTCCACGGGCCCGTCCTCGGTCGGCTCGGCGGGCTGCGACTCCGCCTCGACGGGCTGGCCGGTCTCGGTCCCACCGTCGGCGTCGTGAGGCGTCAGAACGCCCTCGGTCGCATCGGATGCTGTCGTGTCGTTCGTCTCATCTGCCATCTCTGGCTTACTCCCAGCCGACGGCTCCGCGTGCCGTCCGGCGAAAATCGGGCGGCTCCGCTCCGGTCTCGGAGGTGTGCCGCGAACTCATCTGGTCTGCAGCCGATCCCCGCACTCGCGGCGGGGTGATGCTGCGCGGGCGTTGCTCGCCCGAAGTCTTCTGGTGACATCCTGGCGGCGCGGCCGCGGGGACGTCGACCCCCATTATCCCACTTCCCGAGCCGGAGCCGTGACCGACGCCCTCGGATATGCACGGCCGGCGCCTCAGGGAGCGGATCACGCGCGGTGCGATAATCGCCCGCATGCCCTCCCCGAGCCGCACCTCCCGCCCGACCGTCTTCGCCCTGTGGCTCATCTTCGCCGGCGTCGTGGGCTGGTTCGCCGCCTTCCAGCTGACCACCGAGCGCTTCCATCTCCTCGAGAATCCCGGGTCGGCGGCATCCTGCGACATCAGCCTGCTCGTCCAGTGCGGCAAGAACCTCGAATCGGCGCAGGGGTCGGTGTTCGGATTCCCGAACCCGATCCTCGGCCTGACGGGCTGGGTCGCGCCGATCGTGGTCGGTGCGGCGCTGCTCGCCGGCGCGCGCTTCGCGCGATGGTTCTGGGTGCTGTTCGGGCTCGGAGTCACCGCCGCCTTCGCCTTCGTCCTCTGGCTCATCTCTCAGAGCATCTTCGTGCTCGCGACCCTCTGCCCCTGGTGCATGGTCACGTGGTCGGTGACGATCCCGACGTTCTTCGCCGTCGCCGTGCATCTGGTGCGGGTCGGCGCGCTGCCGGTCTCCGCTGCCGCACGCCATCGCGCGGACGCCCTGATGGCGTGGACGCCGCTCATGGCGATCGTCGCCTTCGCCATCATCGGGGTGATCGCGCAGGTGCAGCTCGACTGGATCTCGGAGTTCACCCGCTGACACGACGAAGCGCCCGCCCCGATGACGGGACGGGCGCTCTCGTGGATCCGGGTCAGTCGAACCAGATGGCGAGCTCGCGGTTCGCGGACTCGACGCTGTCGCTGCCGTGGACGAGGTTCTGCTGGACGGCGAGACCCCAGTCGCGGCCGAAGTCGCCGCGGATGGTGCCCGGTGCCGCCGTGGTCGGGTCGGTGGTGCCGGCCAGGGAGCGGAACCCCTCGATGACGCGGTTGCCGGCGAGGCGGATGGCGACCGAGGGCCCCGACATCATGAACTCGAGCAGCGGCTCGTAGAAGGGCTTGCCGGCGTGCTCGGCGTAGTGCTGCTCGAGACGCTCACGGTCGGGCTCGACGAGGCGGATGTCGACGAGCGAGTACCCCTTCGCCTCGATGCGGGCGAGGATCGCGCCGGTGAGTCCGCGGGCGACCCCGTCGGGCTTCACCAGGACGAGGGTCTGTTCGGTGGCCATGTCAGTCTCCGTTCTTCTCCGCCTCGGCGGCGAGTGAGGCGTTGCGCGCATCGAGCGCGCCGCCCTTGATGGTGCCATAGACGTACAACGCGCCGAAAACGGCCGCCGCGATGAGGAGCGCGGGCACGAGGATCGCCCCGAGCGCGATGACGACCTGCAGGGCGCCGCCGGCGATGACCGCCCAGCGGTACCGGGTGACCCCTGCGAGGGCGATCATCAGGACGCCGAGGACGACGCCGCCGACGATCCCCCACCACGGCTCGATGCCCTCGGGCAGCGCGCGCAGGCCGTAGACCGCGAGACCGGCCAGGAACGCGACGATCGACTCGAACCCGAGGATGACCGAGAGGAGCGATTCCCGGGCGCCGCGCCGGCGGCGCACGCGTGGCCCGCTCACGCCTCGTACCCCGACTTCCAGTCCTCCGCCTCGGCGAGCACGACGGCTTCGCCGGCGAGCACGACGCTGCCGGCGATGACGACGGCCCGGCGGTCGGATGCCGCGGCCCACGCACGCGCGGCCTCGGCGGCCTCGGCGAGGTCGCGGTGGACCGTCACGGGTGTCTCGGTCTGCTCGACGAGGTCGGCGACGGCATCCGGTTCCTCCGCCCGGTCGGACTCGGGCGCCGTGGCGAACACGTGCGCGACGGCGGGCGCGAGCGTGCCGACGATGCCGGCGACGTCCTTGTCGGCGAAGGCGCCGAGAACGAGGCCCCACTCGTCGAAGTCGAACGACTCGCCGAGCGCTGCGACGAGCGATCGCGCGCCATGCGGATTGTGGGCGCTGTCCACGAGCACGGTGGGCGCGACTCCCACGAGCTGCAGGCGCCCCGGCGAGGTGGCGGCGCCGAGTCCGTCGGCCAGCACGTCGGGGGCGATCGGCTGCGTGCCACCGCCGATGAGCGACTCGACCGCGGCGATCGCGAGGGCGGCGTTGCGCCCCTGGTGCGCGCCGTAGAGGGGCAGATACAGCTCCTCGTAGGTCGCGGCGAGTCCGCGGACCGTGAGCAGCTGACCGCCGACCGCGAGCTTCTGGTCGAGCAGGCCGAACTGCTCACCCTCGACGGCCAGGGACGCGCCCTGAGCCCGCGCGGCGGTCGTCAGCACGCTGAGGGCCGCGGGTTGCTGCGCCGCCGAGACGGCAGCCGCGTTCGGCTTGATGATCCCGGCCTTCACCGTCGCGATCTCGGCGATCGTGTCGCCGAGCTTGTCGGCGTGGTCGATGTCGATGGGGGCGAAGACTGCGACGTCGCCGTCGGCCGTGTTCGTCGAGTCCCACGCGCCGCCCATGCCCACCTCGATCACGGCGACGTCCACGGGGGCGTCGGCGAACGAGACGAAGGCGAGCACGGTGAGCAGCTCGAAGAAGGTGAGCGGCGGCTCGCCCTTGCCGTCGAGCTCCTCGTCCACCAGCGCGACGATCGGGGCGATCTCGTCCCACGCGTCGGCGACCGCGGCGTCGGCGATCGGCTCGCCGTCGATCATGATCCGCTCCGTGAACCGCTCGAGGTGAGGGCTGGTGAACAGCCCCGTGCGCAGTCCGTGGGCACGCACGATCGATTCCGCGATGCGGCTCGTCGACGTCTTGCCGTTCGTGCCCGTCACGTGGATGACGCGGTAGGTCCGCTGCGGATCGCCGAGGAGCTCGAGGGCGCGGCGGGTGCGCTCGACGCGGGGCTCGACCCACCGCTCGCCCTGCCGCTGCAGGAGCGCCGCGTACACGGCATCCGCTCGGGTCCGGTCGCTCATGAGGTCGCTCCGATCCGGCGGACGCCGATGGTGAGGTCGCCGGCGTTCGCGTACGTGCCGGCGGGGACGGATGCCGTGTACTCGGGGCTCGAGCGCAGGGCCTCGCCGCGCAGCGTGTCGCCGTCGGCGGTCGCGACGAGGTCGGCGACCGACAGGGTCTCGCCCGCGACGTCGGCGACGTCGAACGCCGCGGCGACGGCTTCGGCGTCGGCACGGTCGGCGAAGGTGAGCTGCAGCGCGATGCGGTCGCTCACCTCGAATCCGGCCGCCTTGCGGGCGTCCTGCACGGCGCGGATGACGTCGCGCGCGAGGCCTTCGGCCTCGAGCTCGGGCGTCGTCGTGGTGTCGAGCAGGACGAAGCCGCCGCGCGGCAGGAGCGCGATCGCGGTGCCCTCGGCGACGCCGCCCGCCTCGAGCGTGAGTTCGTACTCGCCCGGCTCGAGCGCGATGCCGTCGACGACGACAACGCCGCCCTCCTCGCTCCACAGGCCCGCCTTGGCGCCCTTGATGACGTGCTGCACCTGCTTGCCCAGGCGCGGCCCCGCGGCGCGCGCGTTGACCGCGAGACGCTGGCTGATGCCGTACTGCTCGGCCAGGCCGTCGGTGAGCTCGACGACCTCAACCTCCTTGACGTTGAGCTCGTCGCGGACGATGTCCTCGAACTGCGCGAGTCCGTCGGCGCCCGTCACGGCGACCGTCAGCGACGCGAGGGGCAGACGCACGCGCTTGCCCTCCTTCTTGCGCAGCGCGTTGGCGACCGACGAGACCTCGCGGACGGTGTCCATGGCTTCGCGGATGTCGGATGCCGCGGCGAACCGCTCGGCGTCGGGCCAGTCCTCGAGGTGCACGCTGCGACCCCCGGTGAGTCCCTGCCAGACGCGCTCGGCGACGAGCGGGATGAGGGGCGCTGCGACGCGGGTGAGCGTCTCGAGCACCGTGTAGAGCGTGTCGAACGCCTCGGTCGTGCTCGGGTCGGCGGCATCCACCCCCACCCAGAACCGGTCGCGGGAGCGGCGGATGTACCAGTTGGTGAGCGCCTCGGCGAACTCGCGGAGCTTGGCGGCGGCCATCGTCGAGTCGAGCGCCTCGAGGTCGGCGGCGACGTCGCGGACGAGGTCGCCGGTGAGCGCCAGGATGTGACGGTCGAGGACGTTCGTGGAGTCCGTGCGCCAGACGGCCTCGTACCCCTCGCCGTCGGGTCCGCCGGCCGCGTTCGCGTACGTCGAGAAGAAGTACCAGGCGTTCCACAGCGGCAGGAGGAACTCGCGCACGCCCGAGCGGATGCCCTCCTCGGTGACGACGAGGTTGCCGCCGCGCAAGACGGACGAGCTCATCAGGAACCAGCGCATCGCGTCGGAGCCGTCGCGGTCGAAGACCTCGCTGACGTCCGGGTAATTGCGCAGGGACTTCGACATCTTCTGCCCGTCGCTGCCGAGGACGATGCCGTGGCAGGCGACGCCCGAGAACGCGGGACGATCGAACAGCGCGCCCGACAGCACGTGCATGACGTAGAACCAGCCGCGCGTCTGCCCGATGTACTCGACGATGAAGTCGGCGGGGGCGTGCTCGTCGAACCATTCGCGGCTCTCGAACGGGTAGTGCACCTGCGCGTACGGCATCGAACCCGAGTCGAACCAGACGTCGAAGACGTCCTCGATGCGGCGCATCGTCGAGGTGCCGGTCGGGTCGTCGGGGTTCGGACGGGTCAGGTCATCGATGAAGGGGCGGTGCAGGTCGACCTCGCCCGCCTCGTTGACCGGGAGTCGGCCGAAGTCGCGCTCGAGGTCGGCGAGCGAGCCGTAGACGTCGACGCGCGGGTACTCGGGGTCGTCGCTCTTCCACACCGGGATCGGCGAGCCCCAGAACCGGTTGCGGCTGATCGACCAGTCGCGCGCGCCTTCGAGCCACTTGCCGAACTGCCCGTGCTTGACGTTCTCGGGCGCCCACGTGATCTGCTCGTTGAGTTCGACGAGGCGGTCCTTGATCGAGGTGACCCGCACGAACCAGCTCGAGACGGCCTTGTAGATGAGGGGGTTCCGGCAGCGCCAGCAGTGCGGGTACGAGTGCTCGTACGACGCCTCGCGCAAGAGGCGCCCCTCGGCCTTCAGCAGGCGGATGAGGGGACGGTTGGCGTCCATCCACAGCTCGCCGGCGACGTCGGTCACCTGCGGCAGGAAGCGTCCGCCGTCGTCGAGGCTCATGATGAGCGGGATGCCGGCGGCCCCCGTCACACGCTGGTCGTCCTCACCGTAGGCCGGGGCCTGGTGGACGATGCCCGTGCCGTCGGTGGTGGTGACGTAGTCGTCGACGAGGATGCGCCAGGCGTTCTGCGTGCCCCACGTCTCTTCGTCGGCGTAGTAGTCGAACAGGCGGTCGTACGCGATGTCGGCGAGCTCCGCTCCGCGGACGGTCTGGTCGACGGCGGCGCGCGCCTCCTCGGCGGAGGCGTAGCCGAGGTCCTTCGCGTAGTTCGCGAGGAGGTCGGCGGCGAGCAGGTAGCGGTGGGACTGCCCCTCGAGGGCGTCCTCGTGGATGTCGGCGGCGCCGGCGGGACCGCCCGGCAGGACCACGTACTCGATGTCGGGTCCGACGGCGAGCGCGAGGTTGGTCGGCAGGGTCCACGGCGTCGTCGTCCAGGCGAGTGCGCGGACGGCGGTGAGGCCGAGGGCCTCGGCCTTCGCGCCGACGAGCGGGAAGGTCACCGTCACCGACGGGTCCTGGCGCATCTTGTAGACGTCGTCGTCCATGCGCAGCTCGTGGTTCGACAGCGGCGTCTCGTCGCGCCAGCAGTACGGCAGCACGCGGTGCCCCTCGTAGGCGAGGTCCTTGTCGTAGAGCTCCTTGAAGGCCCACAGCACCGACTCCATGTACCCGGTGTCGAGCGTCTTGTAGCCGCGCTCGAAGTCGACCCAGCGGGCCTGCCGGGTGACGTAGTTCTCCCACTCTTGCGTGTACTCGAGCACGGAGGAGCGCGCCTTCGCGTTGAAGGCGGCGATCCCCATGTCCTCGATCTCGCTCTTCTCCGTGATCCCGAGCTGCTTCATCGCCTCGAGCTCGGCGGGGAGGCCGTGCGTGTCCCACCCGAAGACCCGGTCGACCTTCTTGCCGCGCATGGTCTGGAAGCGCGGGAAGAGGTCCTTCGCGTAGCCGGTGAGGAGGTGCCCGTAGTGCGGCAGGCCGTTGGCGAACGGCGGACCGTCGTAGAACACCCACTCGTCGGCGCCGTCGCGCTGCGCGATCGAGGCGCGGAACGTGTCGTCCTGCTCCCAGAACGCGAGGACCTCGCGCTCGAGGTCGGGGAAGCGCGGGCTCGGGACGACGGCCGCGGGCGCGTCGGCGGCCGGGCCGAAGGCGGAAGGTCGGGGGTAGGTCATGTCACTCCTGCAGGTCTGCTCCTGCGAGGACGATCCGGAGACCGCGGTACCACCCCGCTTGATGCCACCCGGATCCGGGGGCACCCACTCACCTGCGGCGATGACGGGCCTGCCCCGCTCGGTTCTACTGGGCGGCGGACCGCTGTTCTTCCGAGAGCTCCCCGGTGATGGCCGGATCGGTGCTGATGTCCACAATCATACCGTCGGCATAGCCTGGCGTCATGGCCCGCCCCCGCACCCGTCCCGAGCCGCCCCGCATCCCCGATCCCGATCTGCCCCGCGCGTTCGAACCCGCGACGCTGCGCCGGTCGGGCGGGTTCTCCGAGGCGCGCATCGACCTCGACCCCGGAACGACGGATGCCGCGCACAGCCGCATCAGCGAGAGCGTCGTGGCCCCGGCATCCGTCCACTCCCTCGATCTGACCGGCGCGATCCTGGCGGACGTCGTCGTAGACGGGGTGTCGGCCGCCGAACTGACCGCCCGCGACGCGACGTGGCGGACGGTCGTGGTGCGCGGCGGCCGGATCGGCACGCTCGACCTCTCGCGAGCGCGGTGCGACGGGCTCGTCCTCGACGGCGTGCGGGTCGACTACCTGACGGGTGGGGGCGCGACCCTGCGCGACGTCGAGGTGAGCGGATGCCGCATCGGCACCCTCGACCTGCCGGGCGCCCGCGTCGAGCGGATGCGGTTCGGGGGGACGTCGGTGGACGAGATGGACATCCGCGAGTGGCAGGCCGCAGACGTCGACCTGCGCGGCGCGGAGGTCCTGTCCTTCACCGACGTACGGATGCTGCGCGGCGTCACTCTCACATCCGATCAGGCGACCTCGCACGCACTCGCGCTCGCGGCATCCCTCGGGATCGACGTCCGGACCGGCGAATGAGGCTGCGTACTGCCCGGTTGGTTCTCCGAGACATGGGCGAAGACGATCTGCCGGCGCTCCGGACGATTCTCACCGACCCGGTTGCGATGACCGCCTACGAAGGGGCCTTCGCCGAGGCGGAGTGCCGGGCATGGCTCGATCGCAACCTGCAACGTTACGAGGAGGACGGGTTCGGGCTCTGGGCGGTCGAGCTCGCCGCCGCGCCGGGCGGGATGATCGGCCAGTGCGGGATCACCCGCCAGCGGATCGAGGACGTCGAGGTCCTGGAAGTCGGGTACCTCTTCCAACGGGCGCACTGGCATCGGGGATACGCGACCGAGGCCGCCGCGGCGTCACGCGACTGGGCCTTCCGCAACCTCGACGCCTCGACCGTGTGGGCAAAAGTCCGCGACACGAACATCGCGTCCATGAATGTCGCCATCCGCCTCGGGATGACGGCCCGTCGCCGCTTCGTCACCCGCTACCGAGGCGTCGACATGCCGCACCTCGGTTTCGCCGTGGACCGCTAGGAGGCCCACTCCTCCGCACGGATGCCGACCGTCGCCGCGCCCTGCAGCAGGCGGGAGATCGGGCATCGATGGTGGGCGGCAGCGACGAGTTCCTCTGTCTCGGCGAGGGTGCGTCCCTCGGCGGAGACGAAAGCGGTGACGTGGAACTCGTAGCCGCCGCGCTCCGGGGAGTCGTGGAGCTCGACCTTGACTCGGACCCGAGTCCGGTGCGCGGCCTTCACGATCGCCTGCAGGGTGGCGTCGAGGCAGGTGGCCCAGGCGAGGGCGAGCAACTGCTCGGGATTGCTGCGCGACAGGTCCGCATCGGGGCTCAGCGGGTTCGAGACCGCGACCTCCAGGCCGCCGACGACCCGGCTGACACCGGTCCCGCCGTCGTCGTTGATCGCCTCGGTCCGGTACCTGGTGCTCATGGCAGAACTATAATTGGACTTCATCCAACAACGTTCTGAGGTCCGTCCGTGCTGCCTGCGCCCCCTGTCGAGCTCGCTCGCGCAGGTGTGGAGTACCCCGGAGGCGTCCGCGGTCTCGCGGACGTGGACCTGACCGTCGCGGACCGCGAGATCCTCGGCGTCATCGGCGAGAGCGGCGCCGGGAAGAGCACCCTCCTCTCGGTGCTGACGGGTGAGGTCGCCGCCACCTCCGGCGCGGTCAGCGTGCTCGGCCAGGATGTCGGACGGCTCGGTCGAACGGGGCTCCGCAGCCTGCGGCGCGAGGTCGGCGTCGTCTTCCAGGGCGTGCATCTCCTCGCGAATCGCACCGTGCGGCAGAACGTCGACCTCCCGCTCGCCCTCCGTCCCCGGAGCGAGCGGTCAGCCCAGGCCGTCGATGATGCGCTGCGCTTCGTCGGGCTCGACCACCGGGCCGACGCGTATCCCGCCCAGCTGAGCGGTGGTCAGCGCCAGCGCGTCGGCATCGCCCGCGCCCTCGTGACGCGCCCCCGGCTGCTGCTCTGCGACGAGCCCACGTCGGCGCTCGACGCGGCTACCGCCGGTGAGGTGCTCGATCTTCTGCGCGACGCCCGCGATCGCTTCGGGACGACCGTCGTGATCGTCACCCACGACCTCGACGTCGTCCGCTCGATCTGCGACCGCGTCGCCCTGTTCGACGACGGCCGGCTCGTCGAGATCCTCGCGGTCTCCCCGACCGCACGCGGCGAGCGCGAGACGTACCTCGATCGCGCGCGACGGGAGCTCGGCGCATGAACGACCCCGAGGACGTCCTCGCCTCGCTCGGAGCGTCGCTGGCCGAGCGCGGCGACGACCTCATCGAGGCCCTGGGCGAGACCGGCTACATGCTCGGCGTTTCGCTGGCGGCCGCCGTGGTGCTCGGCCTGCCCCTCGGCGCCGCCGTCTACCTCACCCGCCCCGGGGGCATCCGCCCGCAGCGGGTCGTGTGGACCGTCGCGAACGTCCTCATCAACGTCATCCGGTCCTTCCCGTTCCTGCTGCTGGTCGTGTTTCTCGTGCCGGCGACCCGGGCGATCTACGGCACCACCTTCGGCACGCCCGCTGCGACATTCTCGCTGTGCGTCGTCGCCGTCGCCGTGTACGGCCGGCTGGTCGAGCAGATCCTCCGCGAGGTGAGCCCCGGCATCCCCCGCGTCGCGCAGACCCTCGGGGCCACGGTGCCGCAGACCGTGTGGCGGTTCCTCCTGCCCGAGGCGCTGCCGGGTCTCGTGTACGCGCTGACCTCGGCGAGCATCAGCCTGCTGTCCTACTCGACCGTCCTCGGCGTGGTCGGCGGCGGCGGGATCGGAGACTTCGCTCTGCGGTACGGCTACCAGGAGTACGACGACGCGCTCATGTACTTCACGATCCTCGTCATCCTCGCCATCGTCCTCGTGATTCAAGCGGTCGGGCAGCGGATCTCGGTCCGCCTCGACCATCGCTGAGCGTCCGCCACCACCCCCATCCCACAAGGAGCACCATGTCCCCGCGCCGCCTCACCCTCGCCGCCACCCTCACGGCCGCCGCCGTCGCCTTCCTGGCCGGCTGTGCCTCACCCGCCGCACCGGGCGGTGAGCAGGTGCAGACGCTGCGGGTCGGCGCCGTCACCTCGCCCATGACCGACATCGTCGAGGCCGCGGCTGACGAGATCGAGGACGGCTACGCCATCGAGCTCGTCGAGGTCGCCGACTACGTCACGATCAACAAGATGCTCGCCGCCGGTGACATCGACGCGAACTTCTCGCAGCACGAGCCCTACATGCAGGAGTTCAACGCCGCGAACGACGCGTCGCTGACAGCGGTGCAGCCGGTCTACAACTTCACGATCGCGTTCTACTCGAAGACGATCGACGACATCGCGGACCTGCCCCAGGGGGCTACCGTCGCGATCCCGAACGACGCCTCCAACACCGGCCGCGCGCTGAAGATGCTCGCCGACGCGAAGATCATCACCCTCGCCGAGGGCGTCGACCCGTACGAGGCGACCGTGGACGACATCGCCGAGAACCCGAAGGACCTGCAGTTCCTCGAACTCCAGATCAACCAGCTCAACACGGCGTACGACGAAGCCGACCTCATCTTCCAGTGGCCGTCCCACATCGCGGCCCTCGGCCTCACCCCGCAGGACGACGGGCTGCTGACCGAGCTCGACGACCGCTTCGCCCTGCAGCTGGTCGTCCCCGAGGAGGACGCGGATGCCGCCTCCACCGCGGCGCTCATCGACGCGTTCACGAGCGACCCGGTGCGCGAGATCATCGACGGCAACGAGACGATCGAGGCCGCGTTCTGACGCGCTGACGCCGGCCGCGGCGCGTGCGGTGCGCCGCTGTGCGGAGGTTCGCGAGGAGATGACGCGTCCCGAGGGGCGGATCCCGGAATCCGCTCCTCGATAACCTCCATCTCCTCGCGAAGCGTCACCCGTCCGGCTGACGCCTCGGCGGTAGACTGGCTCGGCACCCACACTCAGGCACGCTCACACAGTGCCGCACATATCGCTCGAGGAGCCCCACCATGACGAATGCGCACATTCCCGACAAGCCCGCCCTGGAAGGCCTCGAGCAGAAGTGGGATGCCGCGTGGTCCGACGCCGGCACGTACCTGTTCGACCGCGACGCGGCCAAGGCGAAGGGACGCGCGGGCGTCTTCTCGATCGACACGCCTCCCCCGACGGCATCCGGCTCGCTCCACATCGGTCACGTGTTCAGCTACACCCACACCGACGTCAAGGTGCGCTACGAGCGCATGCGCGGCAAGACCGTGTTCTACCCGATGGGCTGGGACGACAACGGCCTGCCGACCGAGCGTCGCGTGCAGAACTACTACGGCGTGCGTTGCGACACCTCGCTCCCCTACGACCCGGACTTCACCCCGCCCTTCCGCGGTGACGCGAAGAGCCTGAAGCCGGCCGACCAGGTGCCGATCAGCCGTCGCAACTTCATCGAGCTCTGCGAGGAGCTGACGATCGAGGACGAGAAGCAGTTCGAGGACCTGTTCCGCAAGCTCGGCCTGTCGGTGGACTGGACGCAGACCTACCGCACCATCTCGGACGACACGATCCGCACGAGCCAGCTCGCCTTCCTCCGCAACCTTGAGCGCGGCGAGGCCTACCAGGCGATGGCGCCCACCCTCTGGGACATCGACTTCCGCTCGGCCATCGCGCAGGCCGAGCTCGAGGACCGCGACCAGCAGGCCTCGTACCACCGCGTCGCCTTCCACAAGTCCGACGGCTCCGGCGACATCCACATCGAGACGACGCGTCCCGAGCTGCTCCCCGCGTGCGTGGCCCTCGTCGCGAACCCCGACGACGAGCGCTACCAGCCGTACTTCGGCTCTACCGTCCGCACCCCGCTGTTCGACGTCGAGGTCCCCGTCCTCCCCCACCCCCTCGCGGTGAAGGACAAGGGCACGGGCATCGCCATGATCTGCACGTTCGGCGACGTGACCGACATCATCTGGTGGCGCGAGCTCGACCTGCCCAACCGCACGATCCTCGGCCGCGACGGCCGCATCATCGACGAGGCCCCCGACGTGCTCGTGACGGATGCCGCGAAGGCGGCGTACGCGGAGCTCGCCGGCAAGACGGTGTTCAGCGCCAAGAAGCGCATCGTCGAGCTGCTGCAGGAGTCCGGTGAGCTGCTCGAGGTGTCGAAGCCGTTCACCCACCCGGTGAAGTTCTACGAGAAGGGCGATCGTCCCCTCGAGATCGTCTCGACGCGCCAGTGGTACCTCCGCAACGGCGCCCGCGACGCGGAACTGCGCGACAAGCTCATCGAGATGGGCCGCGGGATGGGCTGGCACCCGGACTTCATGCGTGTGCGATACGAGAACTGGACCAACGGCCTCACCGGCGACTGGCTCGTCTCGCGGCAGCGCTTCTTCGGTGTGCCGATCCCGGTCTGGTACGGCCTCGACCAGAACGGCGAGCGGGACTACGACCGCGTCCTCACGCCCGACGTGTCGCGCCTGCCCGTCGACCCCACCACCGACGTGCCCGACGGCTACACCGAGGACCAGCGCGGCGTGCCCGGCGGCTTCGACGCCGAGCGCGACATCTTCGACACCTGGGCGACCTCGTCGCTGACCCCGCAGCTCGCCGGCGGATGGCAGCGCGACGAGGAGCTGTGGAACCTCGTCGCCCCGTTCGACGTGCGCCCGCAGGGGCAGGACATCATCCGCACGTGGCTGTTCTCGACCATGGTCCGCTCGGTGCTCGAGGACGGTCGCGCGCCGTGGACGGATGCCGCCATCTCGGGCTTCATCGTCGACCCCGACCGCAAGAAGATGTCGAAGTCCAAGGGCAACGTCGTCACGCCCGCCGACATCCTCGACGCCCACGGCACGGACGCGGTCCGCTACTGGGCGGCCTCCAGCCGCCTCGGCGCCGACGCGGCGTTCGACCCGCAGAACCCGACGCAGGTGAAGATCGGTCGCCGCCTGGCGATCAAGGTGCTGAACGCGGCGAAGTTCGTGCTCTCGTTCCCCGTCCCCGAGGACGCTCGCATCACGCACGCTCTGGACGCGTCGATGCTCGCGACCCTCGACCAGGTCGTCCGGGATGCCACGAAGGCGTTCGACGCCTTCGACCACGCCCGCGCGCTGGAAGTCACCGAGGCGTTCTTCTGGACCTTCTGCGACGACTACCTCGAGCTCGTCAAGGAGCGTGCGTACAACCAGGCCGACGCCGGTCAGGCGTCGGCAGCGCTCGCGCTCCGCATGGCCCTGTCGACGCTCCTGCGTCTGCTCGCGCCGGTGCTCTCGTTCGCCGCAGAGGAGGCCTGGTCGTGGTTCGAGGAGGGGTCGGTGCACACCGCCTCGTGGCCCGAACCGCTCGGCATCGAGGGCGACCCGGCCGTGCTGCGGACGGTGGGCGAAGCGCTCATCAGCGTGCGCCGCGCGAAGACCGAGGCGAAGGCCTCGCAGAAGACGCCGGTCGCGTCGCTGACCATCACGGGACCGGATGCCGCACTCGACGCCATCCGCTCGGCCGAGGGCGACCTGGCGGCCGTCGGACGCATCGCGCAGGTCTCGTACGCGACCGGCGACACGGTGTCGGTCGGCGACATCGTCCTCACCCCGCAGGAGGCCTGACATGCAGCTCGGAACCCGTTGGACCAGCGGCGACCAGCCGCCGTCCGCCGTGCCGGAGATCCTGCGAGAGCAGATCGCGGCCGTCGACGCCACGATCGACCAGGATCCGCTCGGCCAGCCCCGCCCACGATGGACGCTGACCTGGCTCGAGGGACGCCCGGTCGCGGAGCTCGAGACAGGGGTCGTCGTGCGTGTGGGCCGTGAGGGCGAGATCGTCGTCGGTCATCTCGACGACGACGGCATGGCCTGACGGGGGCTCAGCCGCGCGGATGACGCGCGAGGTGCGCGGCGACGTCGGCGCGGGTGCGCTCGACGTGCTCGTCGGCGGCTGACTGCGTCAGTGCCTGCTCGGCGCGCCGCATCATCCGTGCGGCCACGGCGCGCTGCACCGAGGCCGACGCCGCGAGCAGTGCCGCCTCGAGCCGGGTCGGACGCGCGGCGACGTCCAGCACAGGAATGGTGATCGTGGTCATCGTCCGTCTCCGTCCTCGGGAAGCTGGAACACGTCCACCCGGATGGTGAACGGCAGTCGGTCGGGCTCTTCTTCGCGCCCGCGGGCACCGGCGACGGCCTCGTCGACGACGGCGGACAGACGCTCGATGAGCGCCATGGCGTCATCGCGCGTGAGGTGGATGTTCGCGGTGGAGATCATCGCGGCGTCGTCCTCCTTGTCGGGCGACGCGATGCCCTCGCTGACGTGACGCATCAACTGCTGGTGCCGGCGACCGAGGAACTCGTTCATGATGAGCTGCGTGGCCGACCGGATGGCCGGCGACGCGAGGGCCTCGGGGCTGTCGAAGGAGACGGACTTGTCCGCACGCTCCCACCACCGCTCTCGCGCCGAACCCCGGTCGGGGATCTCGCGGATGAGGTCCTGTTTGGCCAGCGCCCGCAGGTGGTAGCTCGTCGCCCCCGACGACTCCCCCGTGCGCTCGGCGAGCGAACTCGCCGTCTGGGGGCCGTACTGCGACAGGATGTCGAAGAGCTGCACACGCAGTGGATGCGCGAGGGCACGGAGGGCCCCGGCATCCAATTTGCGGTCTTCGCGCACCTGTCGCTGTTGGGTCATGATGCAAAGATACCTTTGCATGGCAATCTTTGCAAGCTTTCCTTTGCAACGGTTCCTTCGCACGCCGCGGCTCCCGACCGCGACGTACGCTGGAACGATGACGGATGCCGCTGCCAACCCGCTCCTCTCGCCCTCCCCTCTCCCGTTCGATCTGCCGGATTACCCCCGCACCCGCCCTGAGCACTACCTGCCCGCTTTCGAGCAGGCGTTCGCGGCTCACCGCGCGGAAATCGAGGCCATAGCCGCCTCGACGGAGGAGCCCACGTTCGAGAACACGCTCGTCGCCCTCGAGCGCTCCGGCGAGCTGCTGGGACGCGTCGCACGCACCTTCTACACCGTCAGCTCCGCCGACGCGACGGCCGAGATCCAGGAGATCGACGAGCAGCTCGCGCCGCTCATGGCCGCGCACCACGACGCCGTCACCCTCGACGCCCGCTTGTACGCGCGGGTCGCCGCCGTCCACGCGCAGCTGAACGACCTCGGCCTCACCGGGGAGGACCGCTACCTCGTGGAGCGCACCCACCGCGAGATGACGAACGCGGGTGCCGGACTCGACGAGGTCGACAAGACCGTCCTCACGGAGCTCAACCAGCAGCTCTCCGTGCTGACGACGACTTTCGAGAAGAACCTCCTCGCAGACACCAACGAGCTCGCCGTCGTGTTCGACGACGCCGCGGAACTCGACGGCCTCACCGACGGCGAACTGTCAGCCGCGGCACGCAACGCCGCCGATCGCGGCCTCGACGGAAAGTTCGTCGTCACGCTGACGCTGTTCACGGGGCATCCCTACCTCTCCTCGCTCACGTCCCGCGCGAGCCGCGAGAAGCTGATGACCGCCTCCCGCTCGCGAGGGCGACGCGGCAACGAGAACGACAACCGCGCGGTCCTCACCGAGATCGTCCGGCTGCGCGCGGAGCGCGCCCGGGTGCTGGGGTACGACTCGCACGCGGCGTACGTCACCGCGGACGAGACGGCCGGTTCGCCCGAGGCGGTGCACGCGCTGCTGCGCCGCCTCGCGGTGCCGGCGGCGGAGAACGCCCGGCAGGAGCAGGCGGCACTGCAGGAGATCATCGACCGCGACGGCGGTGGGTTCGACCTGGCGGCGCACGACTGGGCGTTCTACACCGAGCGGGTCCGCGCCGCACGGTACGACCTCGACCGCACCGCGCTGCGGCCCTGGTTCGAGGCCGAGCGCGTGCTCGTCGACGGCGTGTTCCGCGCGGCGACCGACCTGTACGGCATCACCTTCACCGAGCGCCCCGATCTGCCCGCCTACCACCCCGAGGCGCGCGTGTTCGAGGTCCGGAACGAGGACGGCTCGCATCTCGGGCTCTACATCCTCGACCTCTACACCCGCGACTCGAAGCGCGGCGGGGCGTGGATGAACTCGATCCTCTCGCAGTCCGCCCTGCGCGGCACGGCGCCGATCGTCGTGAACAACCTCAACGTGCCGCAGCCCGCGCCCGGCAGCCCCACACTGCTGACCCTCGACGAGGTCACGACGCTCTTCCACGAATTCGGTCACGCGCTGCACGGACTGTTCGCGACGGTGACCTACCCGCACTTCGCCGGCACGGCGGTCTTCCGCGACTTCGTGGAGTTCCCGAGCCAGGTTAACGAGATGTGGATCTTCTGGCCCGAGATCCTGGCCTCGTACGCCCGCCACATCGACACTGACGAGCCGCTCCCGGCGGAGGTCGTCGCGAAGCTGCGCGAATCGGAGGCCTTCAATCAGGGCTTCGCCACCAGCGAGTACCTGGCCGCATCCTGGATCGATCAGGCGTGGCACAGCCTCGATGTCGAGGACACGGCATCCGAGATCGACGTCGACTCCTTCGAGGCGACAGCACTCGCCGACATCGGCCTCGACAATCCCGCCGTACCGACCCGCTACTCGTCGACCTACTTCGCCCACGTCTTCTCTGGCGGGTACAGCGCGGGCTACTACTCCTACATCTGGAGCGAGGTCCTCGACGCTGACACCGTCGAATGGTTCCGCGAGAACGGCGGCCTCACCCGTGCGAACGGCGACCGGTTCCGCGATCGCCTGCTCGGTGTGGGCGGGGCGAAGGACCCGCTCGAGGCCTACCGTGACTTCCGCGGTCGCGACGCGCGGATCGAGCCGCTGCTCGAGCGCCGCGGTCTCACGGGCTGACCGGGCTCAGTCCGCCGCCGAGCCGACGCGGTAGACGAGTCGCGCGAACTGTCCGACCGCCTCGGCCGACACGAGCCGCAGGCGGTCGGACTCGAGTCGACGCGGCAACAGTGGTGCGCCGCCGGTAAGGAAGACGGGCGCGACCGACACGGCGATCTCGTCGAGCGCGCCGACGTCGAGGAACTGACCGGCGAGGTCTCCCCCGCCGACGATCCAGACGTCGCCGTCGCCGGCGGCCTCACGGATGTCGGGAAGGACGGATGCCACCGGTCCCCGGACGAAGCGGATGTCGGCGCCCGCGGGTCTCGGCAGGTCCCGCGTCGTGAACACGAACGTCGGACGGTCGCCGTGGAACTGCGTCCACCGCTCGGGGTGGGCGAGGATGTCGGACTCCGCCAGCACCCACTCGTAGGTCGTCGATCCTTCGACGAGCACGGTCGCCCCGGACGGCAGGAGGGCGTCGTCCGGAGTGTCGCCGTCCTCGACGGCGAACAGCCAGGCGAGGGAGTTCTCCTCGTCGGCGATGAATCCGTTGGCCGTCGTGGCGGTGTCGTAGAGGATGCGTCCCATGACGGGGACGCTACCCCCGACCTACGACATCCGCGGGCGTCAGGCGCTCTTGCGCTTCTGGCGCAGCACGAGGGTGGGGGGCGCGCCGTCCTGGACGGCGGCGCGGGTGACCACGACCTTGTCGACGTCCTCCGCGGAGGGGATCTCGAACATGATCGGACCGAGGACGTCCTCGAGGATGGCCCGGAGTCCGCGGGCACCGGTCTTGCGGGCGACGGCGAGATCGGCGACGGCGCGGAGGGCGTCATCCTCGAACTCGAGCTCGACACCGTCCAGCTCGAACATCCGCTGGTACTGCTTGACGAACGCGTTCTTGGGACCGGTGAGGATCTCGATCAGCGCGGTCTGGTCGAGCGGCGACACCGTCGTGACGACGGGCAGGCGGCCGATGAACTCGGGGATGAGACCGAACTTGTGCAGGTCCTCGGGGAGGACGTCGCGGAAGACGTCGAGCTCCTGCTCCTTGTCCTGCAGCGGAGCGCCGAAGCCGACGCCGTGCTTGCCGACACGCGACGAGATGATGTCCTCGAGCCCCGCGAACGCGCCCGCCACGATGAACAGGACGTTCGTCGTGTCGATCTGGATGAACTCCTGGTGCGGGTGCTTGCGACCGCCCTGCGGCGGCACCGAGGCGACGGTGCCCTCGAGGATCTTCAGCAGTGCCTGCTGGACACCCTCACCCGAGACGTCACGGGTGATCGACGGATTCTCGGCCTTGCGGGCGATCTTGTCGACCTCGTCGATGTAGATGATGCCCGTCTCGGCGCGCTTGACGTCGAAGTCGGCGGCCTGCAGCAGCTTGAGGAGGATGTTCTCGACGTCCTCGCCGACGTAGCCGGCCTCGGTGAGGGCCGTCGCGTCCGCCACCGCGAAGGGGACGTTCAGCCGCTTGGCGAGCGTCTGCGCGAGGTACGTCTTGCCGCATCCCGTCGGTCCCAGCAGCAGGATGTTGCTCTTGGCGATCTCGACCTCGTCGGCGCGCTGCTCGGCGGACTGGATCGTGCTGCGGGCGCGGACGCGCTTGTAGTGGTTGTAGACGGCGACGGCGAGGGCGCGCTTGGCGGAGTCCTGACCGACGACGTACTCCTCGAGGAAGCTGAAGATCTCGCGCGGCTTGGGAAGGTCGAAGTCCTTGACCTCACCGTCGCCCGACTCGGCCATGCGCTCTTCGATGATCTCGTTGCAGAGCTCGACGCACTCGTCGCAGATGTAGACGCCGGGGCCGGCGATCAGCTGCTGGACCTGCTTCTGGCTCTTGCCGCAGAAGGAACACTTGAACAGGTCGGCGCTCTCACCGATGCGTGCCATGGTGTCCCCCTCAGGATCTCGTGCCGGTGGAGATGAGCCTAATCGCAGATCCGGGCACGGGGTGGATTGCGACGCGAGTGTGGACGACGACGCCCCGCCGACGGATCGGCGGGGCGTCGGGTGCCGGCATCACGCGGTGATGGCGGCGGGGGTGCGCTTGCGCGAGGTCAGGACCTGGTCGACGATGCCGTACTCGAGCGCCTCCTGGGCCGAGAGGATCTTGTCGCGGTCGATGTCTTTGTTGACCTGCTCGACGGTGCGGTTGGTGTGACGGGCCATCGTCTCCTCGAGCCAGGTGCGCATGCGGAGGATCTCCGCCGCCTGGATCTCGATGTCCGACGCCTGCCCGTGACCGGCCTCGCCGACGGCCGGCTGGTGCATGAGGATGCGGGCGTTCGGCAGCGCGAGACGCTTGCCGGTGGCACCCGCGGCCAGCAGGACGGATGCCGCCGAGGCCGCCTGTCCGAGGACGACCGTCGACACCTGGGGCGAGATGTACTGCATCGTGTCGTAGATCGCCGTCATGGCCGTGAACGAGCCACCGGGCGAGTTGATGTACATGATGATGTCGCGGTCGGGGTCCATCGATTCGAGGACCAGCAGCTGCGCCATCACGTCGTCCGCGGACGCGTCGTCGACCTGGACGCCCAGGAAGATGACGCGGTCCTCGAACAGCTTGTTGTATGGGTCCTGGCGCTTGTAGCCGTACGCGGTGCGCTCTTCGAACTGCGGCAGGATGTAGCGGCTCGAGGGCATGGCGACGCCCTCCGGGCGACCGAAAGTGGGGGTGTGCATTCTCTTCGTCCTCCGGGCGATCAGTTCTCGGTCCCGCCACCGCCGGCGACGTCGGCGGCGTGTTCGCGGATGTGGTCGACGAAGCCGTACTCGAGGGCTTCCTCGGCCGTGAACCAGCGGTCGCGGTCGCCGTCGGCGTTGATCTGCTCGACGGACTTGCCGGTCTGCGCGGACGTGATCTCCGCGAGACGGTTCTTCATCGAGATGATCAGCTGGGCCTGGGTCTGGATGTCGCTGGCCGTGCCGCCGAAGCCACCGTGGGGCTGGTGCAGCAGCACACGGGCGTTGGGCGTGATGTAGCGCTTGCCCTTCGTGCCGCTGGTCAGCAGGAGCTGACCCATCGAGGCGGCCATGCCGATGCCGACGGTGACGATGTCGTTCGGCACGAACTGCATCGTGTCGTAGATCGCCATGCCGGCGGTGATCGAGCCACCGGGCGAGTTGATGTAGAGGTAGATGTCCTTCTCGGAATCCTCGGCCGCGAGCAGCAGGATCTTGGCGCAGATCTCGTTCGCGTTCTCGTCGCGCACCTCGGAACCGAGCCAGATGATTCGGTCCTTCAGCAGCCGGTCGAAGACACTGGTCGCCATAAGGGGTTCAGCCATGGATGCTCTCCTGGATTCGTGTTCGTGCTTCGAATCTAGTGGCGCGCCCCGAGCGCCTCGCCCGTGTTCGCCGTGGGCATACCGGGGCGGGCATCCAGCCGCGCGAGCCCCGCGGACGCGGCCCGGAGACGCTGAAGGGCGGCGGGGCCGTGAGGCACCCGCCGCCCTTCGAAACGATCACTCCGCGTCGGCGGCCTTCTTGGTGGCGCGCTTGGCGGGAGCCTTCTTGGCGGGCGCCTCGGCGGCGTCCGCGTCGGCCTTCTTGGCGGCCGGCTTGCGGGCCGGAGCCTTCTTGGCGGCCGGCTTCTCCTCGGCTGCCTCGTCGGCGGCATCCGCCTTGTCGGCGGCGGCCTTCTTGGCCGGAGCCTTCTTCGCCGGAGCCTTCTTGGCAGGCGCCTTCTCGGCGGCGGGCTTCTCGTCGGCTGCCTCGTCCGCGGCGTCCTCTTCCTCGGCGGCGAAGCCGGCCAGGTCGACCTTCTTGCCGTTGGTGTCGACGACGTTCACCTTGCCGAGCGCGATCGCCAGGGCCTTATTGCGGGCGACCTCACCGACCATGAGCGGGATCTGGTTGCCCTCCTGCAGCGCGTTGACGAAGTCCTGCGGCGACATGCCGTACTGCGCCGACGACTGGATGAGGTACTGGGTGAGCTCCTCCTGGGAGACCTGCACCTCGTGCTTCTCGGCGATCTTGTCGAGGATCATCTGCGTGCGGAACTGCTTCTCGCTCGCCTCGGTGACCTCGGCGCGGTGCACGTCGTCCTCCAGGCGACCCTCGCCCTCGAGGTGGGCGTGGACCTCGTCCTCGACCAGCTTGGCGGGGACGGGGATGTCGGCCTTCTCGATGAGGGCCTCGACGAGCTTGTCGCGCGCGGCCGAGCCCTGCGTGAAGACGGCCTGCTCCGAGACGCGCTCGACGAGGCTCTCGCGGAGCTCGGCGATCGTGTCGAACTCGGAGGCCACCTGCGCGAAGTCGTCGTCGGCCTCGGGGAGCTCGCGCTCCTTGACGGCCTTGACCGTCACGGCGACCTCCGCCTCTTCACCGGCGTGGTCGCCGCCGACGAGCTTCGAGCGGAACGTGGTGTCCTCACCGGCGGTGAGCGACTCGACGGCCTCGTCGATGCCCTCGAGCAGCTCGCCCGAGCCGACCTCGTAGGACACGCCCTCGGCGCGGTCGATCTCGGCGCCGTCGATCGTGGCGACGAGGTCGAGCTCGACGAAGTCGCCGGCCTTGGCGGGACGGTCGACGGTCACGAGCGTGCCGAAGCGGCTGCGGAGCTTTTCGAGCTCGGCGTCGACGGCGACCTCATCGGTCTCAACGGCGTCGACCTCGATCGTGATGTCGTCGTAGGAAGGCAGCTCGAACTCGGGGCGGACGTCCACCTCGACCTCGACCTTGAGGTCGCCGGAGAAGTCCTTCGTGCTCGGCCACTCGACGATCTCGGCGGCCGGGCGGCCGACGATGCGCACCTCGTTGGCCGTGACGGCCTCGCGGTAGAACGCGTCGAGCCCCTCGCTGACGGCGTGCTCGAGGACGGCCTCGCGCCCGATGCGCTGGTCGATGATCGGCGCGGGGACCTTGCCCTTGCGGAAGCCCGGGATCTGGACGTCCTGCGCGATGTGCTCGTACGCGTGGGAGATGCTCGGCTTGAGCTCCTCCGGGGTGACCGTGATGTGGAGCTTCACCCGGGTGGGGGTGAGCTGCTCGACGGTGCTGGTGACCATGCCTGTCGTTCTCCTTGTCCGGCCGCGCACGCGCGCGTCCGTTCGGTGATCTGGGTTCGTGGGGCCGTTGGTCGGGGCGACAGGATTTGAACCTGCGGCCTCCCGCTCCCAAAGCGGGCGCTCTACCAAGCTGAGCTACGCCCCGGGCGCGCACGCTGGCGAGCGCCGAAAAACGGCCGTTGGTCAGTCTAGCCGACCATGTCGGGTACACTCGTCGAGGCGCTCATCGCGGCGCCGACGGGGATGTAGCTCAATGGTAGAGCCTCAGTCTTCCAAACTGATTACGCGGGTTCGATTCCCGTCATCCCCTCCATCGCCCTCACGTTCGGCCGCAGGTCGTGCGGGAGGGCAATCGTGCTGTCAGCCGGGCCGCACCCGGCCTCTGTCACACCGAGCTGTAGGCGACGATGCCCCGTCGCACCGCGTCGAGGGCCTTCCGCGCGGTCGTCGCGACATCGGCATCCGCCACGATCGACAGCTGGTCGAGCAGGTCGATCGTCTGCTTCGTCCACCGGACGAAGTCGCCGGCCGCCATGTCCGCCTCGGTGAGGACGACGTCGAGCGACGCTCCGCGTGCCCAGGAGTTCATGGCCTGCGCGAGGCCGGTCGCGATCGCCTCGGTGCCCGGTAGGTGGTGGGCCTGTTCGAGGTCATCGAGCCGGCTCCAGAGGTCCTGCGTCTTCGTGAGGGCTTCGCGGAACGGCCCGCGCGGCAGGCGGTACTCTCCCGCCTCGTCGCGGCGCGGCTCGTACACGAGGCAGCAGGCGAGGGCGGCGAGGCCGGCGGGGTCGAGCTCTCGCCACAGCCCACGGCGCAGGGACTCCGCGACCAGCAGATCGCGTTCGCCGTAGATGCGGCGCATCGTGCGCCCGGCCGCCGTCAGCGTGGCGGCCCCGTCGTCGTCGAAGGCGACGTAGTCCAGCTCGGCGAGCACGTCGATGATGCGGTCGAAGATCCGCGCGACGGTGCCGGTACGGGTCTCGATGTCGCGGCGCGTGCGATCGGTGCGCCGGCGCAACTTCCAGTATCGCTCGGCCCAGCGGGCGTGGTTCTCGCGATCGGGGCAGCCGTGGCAGGGGTGCCGCTGCATCCGGCGGCGCAGCGACTGGATCTCGTTCTGGCGTTGCTGACGGATGCGGGCGGGCGCCGTCCGGTCGGCGCGGTTGAGCTTCTCGGCGTCACTCAGGTCGCGCCGGATGCCGGAGTACTCGGCAAAATCGCCGCGGTCGCACGTCATCGACTTCTCGTAGCCCGCGAGGGATGCCTCGGCCTCCTTCACCTGCCGGGTGAGGCCCACGACGGCGCGGTCTGCCTGGAACTGCGCGAACGAGGATTCGAGGATCTCTCTCGCCCGCGGCCGGCCGAACTGGTCGATCAGGTTGACCGCCATGTTGTACGTCGGCCGGAAGCTCGAGTTGAGCGGGTACGTGCGGCGTGACGCGAGCGCCGCCACCGCCTGCGGGTCGAGCGACTCGGTCCACTGGACGACCGCATGCCCCTCGACGTCGATGCCGCGCCGGCCCGCCCGCCCGGTGAGCTGGGTGTACTCACCCGAGGTGATCGCGACCCGCGCCTCGCCGTTGAACTTCTCGAGCTTCTCGAGCACGACGGTCCGGGCGGGCATGTTGATCCCGAGCGCCAGGGTCTCGGTCGCGAAGACCACCTTCACGAGTTTGCGCTGGAACAGCTCCTCGACGACCTCCTTGAAGGCGGGCAGCAGACCTGCGTGGTGGGACGCGATCCCCCGCTCGAGGTTGTCGCGCCACTCCCAGTAGCCGAGGACGCCGAGGTCCTCGTCCTGGAGCGCCCGCATCCGCTCATCGATGATCCAGCGGATCTCGTCGCGCTCCGCGGTGTCGGTCAGCCGCACACCCGCGCGCCGGACCTGCTGCACCGCGGCGTCGCATCCGACCCGACTGAAGATGAAGAAGATCGCGGGCAGCAGGTTGGCGCGACCCAGCAGCTCGACGACCTGCGGACGGTCCATCCGCTCGATCCGCATCGCCGTCGACGGTCGTACGGGACGCTTACCGCCCCGGTGCGGGCGGCGCCTCTCCTGGTCGCCGCGCGAGCGGTACTCCATGGCGCGGCGATTGTTCTCGTAAAGGGCACCCTTGGGTGAGCGGATGCGGGTGAGCTCCTGGTTCACCTGTGCGGTCGCGACGCCGGCGCGGTCGTCGAACAGCGGCAGGAGGTCGCCGCGCACGAGGACGTGCTGCTCGAGCGGAACGGGACGGGTCTCGGAGACGATCACGGCCGTGTCGCCGCGGACCGTGTCGAGCCAGTCGCCGAATTCCTCGGCGTTCGAGACCGTCGCCGACAGGGAGACGAGGCGCACAGCGGGCGGCAGATGGAGGATGACCTCCTCCCACACCGGTCCGCGGAACCGATCGGCGAGGTAGTGCACCTCGTCCATCACGACGTAGCGGAGTCCGCGCAGGGCCGGCGAGTCGGCGTAGAGCATGTTCCGGAGCACTTCGGTGGTCATGACCACGACGCGCGCGTTCCCGTTGATGTTCGTGTCGCCGGTGAGCAGGCCGACCTCGCCCTCGCCGTAGACCTCCTGCAGCTCGCGGAACTTCTGGTTCGACAGCGCCTTCATCGGCGTCGTGTAGAAGGCCTTGTCGCCCGGTTCCCGCATCGCGAGGTGGATCGCGAACTCGCCGACGATCGTCTTGCCGGCGCCCGTCGGGGCGGCGACGAGCACGCTCCTCCCCTCTTCGAGCGCGTGACAGCCCTCGATCTGGAACGGGTCGAGGTCGAACCGCTGCAGGGACGCGAAGGATGCGGAGATCGGATGCCGGCGCTCCGACTGCGCGCGGGCGTAGCGTGCCGAGGGGTCCGTCATGCGACCGGACCGAGGAGCGCCTCGTCGCGCTTGCGTTTGCGGCGATCGAAGAGCATCGAGAGTCCGGCGGCGGCGAAGAAGAGCACCGTCAGGATGCCCGCGAGGATGAGCATGCTGACGACGTCGGCTGCGGGGGTGGCGGCTCCGGCGAACACCGTCGCGATGACGATCGCCACGCGCCAGCCCTTGATGATCTCGCGGCCGGTCATGACGCCGGCGAGGTTCAAGGCGACGAGGAACACCGGGGTCACGTAGGCGACGCCCACGACGAGGAGGAGTTTGAACACGAAGTCGTAGTAGTACTTCGCGTCGTAGAAGTTGGAGGCGCCGACGGGCGTGAAGCCGGCCATCAGCTCGACGAGGTGTGGAAGGATCAGCCAGCCCGTGAAGGTGCCTGCGAAGAACAGCGGCACCGCGGCAGCGACGAATCCGATCGTGTAACGGATCTCCTTCCGCGTCAGCCCGGGCATCAGGAAGGCCCAGATCTGCCACAGCCAGACAGGCGCAGAGATGAGCAGGCCGACGGCGAAGGAGATGCGGATGCGGAGGTCGAAGGCGGATGTCACCGTCGCGAACATCAGGGTCACGGCATCCTCGTCACCTCGACGCTCGGCGACGATGCGGATGGGCTCCGTCATCGCCCAGATGATGCCGTCCGTCAGGATGAAGGAGACGATCATTCCCACGACGAGCGCCGCGGCAGCGATCAACAGCCGTTTGCGGAACTCTCGCAGATGGTCGCCGAGCGACATCCGCTTGTCCCGGTAAGGGGCGTCGTCTCGCGCGGCGTCCCGTTCGGTGGTCGTCACTGAATCAGGATGCGGGGCCCTGCGGTGGGCCCTGCGCGGGCGGCGGCGTCAGCGGGGTGACCGAGGACGGCGCCGGAGGAGCCTGGTGGTTCGGCGTCTCAGCCGGCCCGTCCTCCTCCTTCATCGCCTTCATCTCGCCCTTGAAGACACGCGCCGACTGACCGACGCTCTTCGCAAGCGCCGGCAGTTTGGCCGCACCGAACAGAAGAAGGATCACCGCCAAGACGATGAGAAGATGCCAGCCCTGCAGACCGCCCATGAAAGCTCCTCGGGGTTGAAGTCTTTCCAGTCTAACCGCCCGGGAGCGGCCGGTCCTCAGGTGTACTGCGCGAGCCCCGCCTCGGCCCACGCCCGCGCCGCTTCCCGCGCCGTGTCGGGCGAGACGACCTCGACGTCGCCCCCGAGACGCGCGGCCAGTCGCTTCAGGCTGCGCTCGTCACCGACCCGCAGACGGACCGACCGGACATCGCCCTTGCCCCGCACGACGGCGCGCGCCGCGAACTCGCCGAGCAGCGGGACGACGTCCTTGCGGCAGCGGAGCTCGACGATCACATCGGACTCGGTCGGTTCGAACAGGCCCGGCAGCGGGTCCGCGCCGTGCGTGCTCGGGATGTCGGTGAGGACGACCTCGGAGACCCGGTCGAGGTGGAACGTGCGCACGGCCTGCCGCAGGTGGCACCAGCCCTGCAGGTACCACTGGCCGTCGGCGATGTGGACCTTGACGGGGTCGACCGTGCGGGTGGTCACCGGCGCATCCGGAGCCCGGTACTCGAACGAGACGGCGACGCCTCTCTGGACGGCCGCCGCGACCGTGGTGCGGACGTCGTCGACGACGGGGGTGGCGACGATCACCTCCGCCGGAGCACTCGACGCGCCGGCGGCGAGCTTGGCGAGGAGCCCCTGGACGACGCCGCTGTCCCCCACTCCCGGAAGGCTCGCCGCGAGCTGCAGGCCCGCCAGCAGGGCGGCCGCCTCGCGGGCGGTCAGCCGCGGCGTTCGCTCGAGCGCGACGGCGTTCGTGATCGAGATGGTGTCCTGCTCGTCGAGCAGATCCCAGTCGATGTCGAAGAGGTCGTTCGCCATCTGCCAGAAGCCGCCGTCGCCCGGCAGGCCGATGACGGTTAGCTTCTCGACCATCGAGCGCATCTCGTCGGGCGCGACATCGAAGTCCCGTGCGGCGTCCTCGACGGTGACCTCGCCCTTCGAGATCAGGTACGGCACGAGCTGGAGGATCAGGGAGGCGCGGTCGGTCGCGACCAGCGGTTGCGCGCTCACCCGGCGGCCTCCGCGTGCAGGTCGCGGGCGCGGCGGAGGCGCGCGACGACGAGGTCGGCAAGCTCGACCGGCTCGATCACCCGGACCTCGGGACCGTAGGAGGCGAGCTCGTCGGCGAAGATCTGCGCGTCGACGTAGGGCACCCGGCATCCGGTGTCGTCTGCGGCGACCGCGCGACGGTTCAAGCGCACCGCGGCCTCGGTCCCCGGCTCGACCTGGACGAGCGCGCGCTGACGACGGGCGACCGCCTCGAGCCCGGCGATCGCCTTGTCGCCCGCGCCCTCGCGCAGCGAGAGATCGAATGAGGTCCGGGTGACGACGACGTCCGAGGAGATGCGGGTCAGCAGGAAGGTGCGCTCGGCGTCCTGCAGCAGGTCGAAGCCGTACACGTGCCATCGGCCCTCGTACTCGACAAGCGCCCACGGCTGCACACGGCGGCGGTGCGCGGCATCCGATCCGCCCTTGACGTAGTCGAACTCGACGACCCGCCCCTGCTCGATCGCGCGCTGCAGCGGTGAGAAGGACGGCTCGCGCAGGCTGATGCGCGGCGCGTAGCCGATGATGGGGGCGTCGACCTCGATGCCGAGCGCCTGGATCTTGCGCAGACCGCTGCGCGCCGACGCCGACATGGAGCTCTCGCCCCAGACGCCGCTGGCCAGGTTGAGCACCGCGATCTCGGCCGGGGTGAAGTCGATGTCGACCGGCAAGGAGTACTCGGCCGTCGGGATCCGGTACCGCGCCTCGCGGAGGTCGTCAGGGTCGGCGTAGTCGCCGATCGTCTCGATCGGAACGCCGAGCGAGCGCAGGCTGTCCTTGTCGCGTTCGAACATCTTCTCGAGCGCGTCCTTCGACGCACCCGCCGCTCCCTGCTCGCGGTAGCCCGACACGGACGAGAGGATCGTGTCCTTCGTCAGCCCCTGTTCCGTCGCGAGCAACGCGACGACGAGGTTGACGAGCCGTTCCTCGGGCGCGCTGCGGATCGGATCGGTGGGCACACGGCAATCCTAGGCGCGGGACCGGTCGCCGGCCCCGCGCGGGCTCACTGTGTCGCCGTGGTGGCGTCGTCGCTCGTGTCGATCCCGAGGATGTCGATCACGAAGACGAGCGTCGAGTTCGCGGGGACGGAACCCGAGGCCGTGTCGCCGTAGGCCTGGTCGGGAGGGATGACGGCGAGCACCTGCGACCCCACGGTCTGACCCTCCAGCGCCTTCTGGAAGCCGGGGACGACGCTGTCCAGCGACAGCGTCGCCGGGGAGCCCTTCTCCCACGTGGAATCGAACACCTCTCCGGTGTTCCAGAGCACACCGGTGTAGTTGACGCGCGGCGTCGAGTCGGCGGTGAGCTTCTCGCCGTCGCCCTTCTTGAGCGTCTTGATGATCAGGTCCTTCGGCGCGACCGCGTCGGGGACGATGATGCCCGGGGTGCCGTCGGGGGCGAGGACGACGGTGGGGATGTTGCTGCCGTCGACGTACTGCGGCACGCCGTTCGCCGCCGGGAGGAATACCGTGTTCACGTCGATGACGACCACGGCCGCCTGCTCCTCGCTCAGGCCGATCTGGCTCACGAGGTCGGGGTTCAGGTCCTTCGCCGGGATGGCCGAGACGATCCGCGAGCCCGGGCGGGCGCAGTCGAGGATCTTCTCGATCGTCGGGAACGTCTGCTCGAGGACGCTCACCTGGACGACGCGGGTGGGCGCGGACAGGACCGTCTGACCTGTCGCGCCGTCGAGGAGCGTGATCCCCAGCTGGACGTCCTGCTTGCTCGTCGTGATCGGGGTGCCCGAGCCGGTCACGATGTCGGTGAACGAGGTCTTCGTGACGTAGACCGGGTCGGTGGTGGTGGCCGCCGGTGCCGCCTCGGCATCCGTCACATCGACGAGGTCGAGGGACGAGGCGGGCGCGGTGACGCGCTCGCAGCCGGCGTCTGCGGGACCGGTGGGGGCGCACCCGACGAGGGCCAGGGCGGTCAGGCCGAGCACGGCCACGGCAGCGGGGATCTGACGCATTGGATCAGTCTACGGTCTCGCCGGAGCGATCCTCGGCAGCCTGCCGGGCGCCCTCGACGGCGCGCTGGGCGTCGCGCACCCGCTTGCGGAGGTTCTTGTCCGTGATCTCGCGGTCGCCCACGGCACCGGGGGTCCACGCCTCGACGTCCTCGTCGGCGTACGACGGCTTCTTCAGCGCGCGCTTGCGCACATCCGGCGGCATCGCACCGGGGGCCAGCCGACGGGCGGTGAGGAGGAACCCGGTGTGCGCGACCATGCGGTGGTCCGGACGCACGGCGAGACCCTCGACGTGCCACCCCCGCACCATCGTCTCGGTCGCCTCGGGCTCGGTGAACAGGCCCGAATGCCGGATGTACTCGGCGACCCGGCTGAGCTGGGTGGCCGTCGCGATGTAGCAGAGCACGACGCCGCCCGGGGTGAGCGCCTCGGCCACGACGTCGATGCACTCCCACGGCGCCAGCATGTCGAGCACGACGCGGTCGACGCTGCCCGGCTCGGTCACCTGCGGCAGTTGCTCGGCGAGGTCGCCGACGACGACCCGCCACGAGTCGGGGTAGTGCCCGAGGAAGGTCTCGACGTTGGCCTCGGCGACCTCGGAGAACTCCTCGCGGCGCTCGAACGACAGCAGGCGACCGGAGGGCCCGATCGCGCGGAGCAGCCACAGCGACAGCGCGCCCGAGCCGACGCCGGCCTCGACGACGGTCGCCCCGGGGAAGATGTCGGCGGAGGCGAGGATCTGCGCGGCATCCTTCGGGTAGACGATCGCCGCGCCGCGCGGCATCGACATGACGAAGTCGCGCAGCAGCGGACGGAGCGCCAGGTACTCGTGACCGCCGCTGTTCACGACGACCGAACCGTCGGGCTGACCGATGATCGCCTCGTGGCGCAGCACGCCGTGGTGCGTGTGGAGCTCGCCGCCCTCCCGCAGGGTGACGGTGTGCATGCGCCCCTTGGGTCCGGTGAGCTGGACGCGGTCGCCCAACCGGAACGGGCCGCTCGGCCGCAGGTCGGCGCTCACGCGTCCACCTCCTGGCGCACGCGGGCGAGCACGTCGGCGACGTCGGCGACCGTCCGGCCGTCGAGCGTGGGCCACAACTCGTGCGCCCCCACCCCGTCGAGCGGGACCATGTGCGGGATGCCGACCGTCACCGTGCCCGCGGCGATGGCGGAGGCGGTGCCGGTGAGCGAATCCTCGAAGGCGACCGTGTCGGCGGGATCCACCCCGAGCGCGGCACAGGCCTGCAGGTACGGAGCGGGATGCGGCTTGGCGTGGGTGACGTCATCGCCGCCGATGACGAGATCGAACGCGTCGAAGTCGATGAGCTCGGTGATGACCCTCGCCATCCGACTCATGGACATGGTGACGAGGGCCGTCGGCACGCCCTGCTCGCGGAGCTCGCGGAGCAGCTCCCGAGCACCGGGACGGAAGGGCACGCCGTCCTCGCGCAGGCGGCGCATGACCTCGTCGGTCAGGTGGGCGACGATCTCGTCGACCTCGAGGCGCACACCGGCGCCCTGCAGGACGCGCGCGGCGTCCTCGAGGCCCATGCCCACCATGGCGAGACCGTCCTCGTGCGTCCAGGTGCCGCCGAAGCGCTCGACGAGCGGGGTCTCGGCGGCCATCCAATACGGCTCGGTGTCGACGAGGGTGCCGTCCATGTCCCAGAGGACCGCGGCGGGAAGGGGGGAAGTCACCGGTCAATGCTATGCGAGGGCTTCCGCCCGCCCGGTGGCGGTCGGCGTATCGTGGGGGTACCGACAGAGAGGACGTCCGTGCAGGGACTGGGACAGCGGGTGCTCGTGATCGCCGTCGACGGCTGGAACGACGCCGGAGAGGCCGCCACCGCCGCGGTCGCACAGCTGCGCTCGTCCGGGACGTTCGAGAGGGCGTTCGGCGTCGACCCGGAGCTGTACTTCGACTACCAGTACACGCGTCCGCAGATGCAGATGGATGCCGACGGTGCCCGTCGCCTGGTCTGGCCCGACGCCACCCTCTGGCGCCCCGTGACGCCGCGCGAGGATGGCCCCGACCTCTGGCTGCTGACCGGAACGGAGCCGGCGCGCGCCTGGCAGGCGTTCGCGGCGGAGTTCGTCGACGCCGCCCTGCGCGAGGACATCACGGGCATCGTGGCCCTCGGATCGATGATGAGCGACGTCCCGCACACCCGCCCGATCTCGGTGTTCGCGGGCTCCGAGAACGAGGAGTTGCGCTCGGCTCTCGGGCTCGAGCGCTCGACCTACGAAGGTCCGGTCGGCATCCTGTCGGCGCTCGCCGCGGCGGGCGAGGCCGCCGGCATCCCCTCGGCCGGTCTGTGGGCGAGCATCCCCCACTACGTCGGCGGACACACGCCGTCGCCCAAGGCCACCCTCGCGCTCCTCGACAAGCTCGAGGAGATCACCGGCGCGACCATCACGCGCGGCACGTTGCCGGCGGACGCACTCGCGTGGGAGGCGTCGATCGACGCCGCTGCGGCCGACGACGAGGAGATGACGGAGTACATCCGCCAGCTCGAGACGACCCGTGACGCGTGGGACTCCCCCGAGGCGTCGGGCGACGCGATCGCGCAGGAGTTCGAGCGCTACCTGCGCCGCCGCGGCGACGGGCCGCGCGGGCCGAAGGACGACCCGCGCCGCTGAGCGGGCTCAGTAGGCCTGCAGCGCCCCGGTGGCGAGCAGGATGAGCAGGACGACGCCCAGCACGACCCGGTAGAGGACGAACGGCAGGAAGCTGCCGCGCTTGAGGTATCGCATGAGGTAGGCGATGACCGCGAGACCCACGCCGAACGAGACGATCGTCGCGACCGCGGTCTCGCCGAGGGTGAACGGCGACTGCCCGGGCTCGCGGATCGCCTGCAGCAGCTCGTAGAGGCCGCTGCCGAACACGGCCGGCACCGCCAGCAGGAACGCGACCTCCGCCGCGGCCGGACGGGTGTACCCGAGCGCCAGGCCGGCGGTCGTCGTGGCACCCGAGCGCGAGACGCCGGGGATGAGGGCGAGCGCCTGGGCGAAGCCGAGGGTCAATCCGTGACCCATCGTCAGGTCCTTCTCGGTGCGGTCGCGCTTCCCGAGCGCGTCCGCGACACCGAGGATCAGGCCGAACACGATGAGGACGATCGCGACGAGCCAGAGGTTGCGGAACGTCTCGCGGATCACGTCCTGGAAGAGGAAGCCGAGCACGCCGATCGGGATCGTGCCGATGATGACGATCCACCCCATCCGCGCGTCCGGGTCGTTGCGCGGGACACGCCCCGTGAGGGACTTCGCCCACGCGACGATGATGCGGACGATGCGGGTCCAGAAGTACACGAGGACGGCGAGCTCGGTGCCGATCTGCGTGATGGCGGTGAACGTCGCACCCGGGTCCTCGGCCGAGGGCAGGAACTCCCCCACGATGCGCAGGTGCGCACTCGAGGAGATCGGGAGGAACTCGGTCAGACCCTGGACGATGCCCAGGATGATGGCCTCGAGGATCGACATGCGGGGCCTTTCAGTACGAGCGGATCAGATCGGTGAGCACACGCTGCCCGAACACCAGCGCGTCGATCGGGACACGCTCGTCGACACCGTGGAACATCCCCGTGAAGTCGAGATCGGCGGGCAGTCGCAGCGGTGCGAACCCGAACCCGGCGATGCCGAGCTCGGCGAGGGCCTTGTTGTCGGTCCCTCCCCCCATAAGGTACGGGATGACCGGTACGCCCGGATCGTGCCTGCCCAGCGCGCCGACCATCGCGTCGACCAAGTCCCCGGCGAACGGCACCTCGAGTCCGATGTCGCGGTGCACGACCTCGATGCGGATGTCGTCGCCGACGATCCGCTGCACCTGTGCGAGCACCTCGTCCTCGCGCCCGGGAAGGGTGCGGATGTCGATCGCGGCGGTCGCGGCATCCGGGATCACGTTGTGCTTGTAACCGGCGGTGAGGCCTGTCGGGTTCGTGGTCGTCCGGAAGGTGGAGCGCAGGAACGCGGATGCCGCGCCCGCCGTGTCGGCGACGGTGTCGGGGTCGTCGGCCAGGGTGCCCGACAGCTCGGCGAGCGAGCCCACGAGCTGGCGCGTCGTCGAGGTGAGCTCGATCGGCCATCCCGTCCGGCCGAGAGCGGCGACGGCCTCGGCGAGGCGCGTGACGGCGTTGTCGGGGTGGTGACGGCTGCCGTGCCCGGCGAGGCCGGTCGCGTGCAGCCGGATCCAGACGAGCGCCTTCTCGCCGACCTGCAGCAGGTACGCGCGCTCGTCGCCGACGGCGATGGAGTACCCGCCGACCTCGCTGATCGCCTCGGATGCGCCGGCGAACCACTCGGCCCGGTCCCGGACCACCAACTGGGAGCCTTCGACGCCCCCGTTCTCCTCGTCGGCGAAGAAGGTCAGGATCAGGTCGCGCTCGGGCTGCTCCCCCGCCCGCAGGAGGTCGCCGACCGAGGTGAGGATCATGGCGTCCATGTCCTTCATGTCGACGGCGCCGCGACCCCACAGCATCCCGTCCTTGACGACACCTTCGAAGGGGTCGACGCTCCAGTCCTCGGCCACGGCGGGGACGACGTCGAGGTGGCCGTGGAGGACGAGCGCGGGCTTGTCGGGGTTGCGCCCCGGCACCCGCGCGGTGACGTTCGTGCGGCGCGGGATCGGCTCGTAGAACTCCGGGGTGAGGCCGAGAGACTCGAGGTACGCGCCGACGTACTCGGCGGCCTCCCGTTCGCCGTGCGCGCGCCCTTCGCCGTAGTTCGTCGTGTCGAACCGGATCAGGTCGCGCGCGACGCGGGCGACCTCGGGCAGATCGTCGGGAGCGGACATGCCGCCCACGCTACCCGGTCGGCAGGACGGCGCCGGGGAGGCCGGAAACGAGAAATGGGCCCCTTTCGGGACCCATTTCGACTCTGTGCGCGAGGGGGGACTTGAACCCCCACGCCCTATTCGGGCACTAGCACCTCAAGCTAGCGCGTCTACCTATTCCGCCACCCGCGCAGAGTTTTCTCCCGTCGTTTCCTCGGGGATTTCGGTTTCGCAACCGAGGATCGACAGTAGCACGTTCTGACCGCTCCCGATAATCGGGGCGACTACGCCGCCGAGACGCCGAAGAGCAGACCCAGCAGGTAGGTGATCGCCGCCGCACCGAAGCCGATCGCGAGCTGGCGGAGGCCGCGACGCAGGGGCGGGGCGCCCGAGAGCAGCCCGACGGTGGCGCCGGTGAGCAGCAGCGCGAGTCCGACCAGGGCGAGGGCGAGGACGACGGCGGAGAGCCCCGAGAGGCCGAAGATCCAGGGCAGGACCGGGATGACGGCACCCGAGGCGAAGAACGCGAAGCTGGATGCCGCGGCGCCGAACGCCGAGCCGACGGATTCGAGGTCGGCCGGCGGCTCCGCGGCGCGCCGGTAGGGCACGGCGCGGTCGCTCGCCTGGGCGGTCGCGATGACCTTCCGTGCCCGCGCCAGCGCGTCGTCCTCGTCGAGCCCGCGCGTCCGGTACACCAGGGCGAGTTCGTTGGCGTCCAGGTCGAGGTCGGGCAGGACGTGATCGGTGTCGTTGTTGGGATGCGTCGCCTCGATCAGTTCGCGCTGCGACCGGACCGAGACGAACTCGCCGGCCGCCATCGAGAGGGCGCCCGCGAGGAGGCCCGCGATGCCGCTGAAGAGCACGAACTGCGGCGCGACCCCGGTCGCGCCGATGCCCATGACGAGGGCGAGGTTGGACACCAGTCCGTCGTTGGCCCCGAAGACGGCGGCGCGGAAGGTGCCCGACAGGCGCATCCGACCGCGCGCGGCCAGGCCGCGCACGACCTCGCCGTGGATCTTCTCGTCGGCTCGCATGGCGGGGGTGGCGTGCGGGTCGTCGTCGTACGGGGAGCGGTTCTCGGCGTTCTGCGCGAGCGCGAGGACGAAGATCGAGCCGAAGCGGCGCGCCATTGCCGCCAGCATCCGTGTGCGCACCGAGGCCCTCGGCAGCCGCTGCGGCTCACCTCCCAGCAGTCCTAGCCAGTGCGCTTCGTGGCGCCCCTCCGCGTCGGCGAGCGCCGTGAGGATGTCGCGCTCCTCCCCGGACTTCCGTGCGGCGAGTTCGCGGTACACGCGGGCCTCGGCGCGTTCGTCGACGAGATAGGAGGCCCAGCGCCGCCGATCCCTCGGGGTGGCGTCGGGCAGCGGGGTTGCGTTCGTCGTGCTCATGTCCCCTTCACGGTAGCCACCGCGTCCGGCCGGGACCGCGCCGAAGCCGGAACTGCCAGCATTTCGGGGATCCGAAGGGGTCAGGAGTGGACGCGCCGTCGGAGGACGTCGATGCGCGCCTGCAGCTGCGCGACGGTCGCGCGCGCGACCTCGGGTCCCCCGCACACGCGACGCAATTCGGCGTGCACGGCGCCGTGGGGTTCGCCGCTCTGCCGCGCGTAGAGCCCGACGAGGCTG
The DNA here is from genome assembly GCF_031932225.1 of Microbacterium gawkjiense. Taxonomy (NCBI): domain Bacteria; kingdom Bacillati; phylum Actinomycetota; class Actinomycetes; order Micrococcales; family Microbacteriaceae; genus Microbacterium; species Microbacterium gawkjiense. The sequence continues at coordinate 166,133 of NZ_JAUZVV010000002.1, read as the reverse complement.
TTGAGCAGCTGTCGCTGCTCGCGGAGGGTACGGTGCAGCGCCGGCGGCAGGGTGTTCTCCGGCTCTCCCGTCTCCTCGCCGCGCGCCTTCTCCTGGGCTTCGCGGGCGTGACGGTGACGCGACTGCCGCGACTGCCGCTGCATGAGGAGTTCGTGCACGTGCTCGGGCTCCAGCAGGCCCGGGATGCCGAGGAACTCCTCCTCCTCGAGAGTGCCGGGGACGGCCAGTTGCCCGAACTCCTTGCCGTCGTAGAGCACCCGGTCGAAGTGCGCGGTCGACCCGAGAGCCTGGTAGCTGCCCTCCTCGAGCAGCGAGTCCGACGCCTTGTCCTCGCGTTCGGCCTCCTCCAGCAGCGAGTCTTCAAGACCGTCGTCGTCCGATTCCTCGCGGTCGAGGGCGTGGTCGCGCTCGCGTTCCATCTCGTTCGCGAGGGCGAGCAGCTGCGGCACGTTCGGGAGGAAGACGGATGCCGCTTCGCCGCGGCGCCGGGCCCGCACGAAGCGACCGATGGCCTGAGCGAAGAAGAGCGGGGTCGAGGCGCTCGTCGCGTAGACGCCGACGGCGAGCCGCGGGACGTCGACGCCCTCCGACACCATGCGGACGGCGACCATCCACCGCGTCGTGGACTGCGAGAAGGTCTCGATCCGCCCCGACGCGGCCTTGTCGTCGGAGAGGACGACCGTCGTCGGCTCCCCCGTGATGTCGCGGAGGATCGCGGCGTAGGCGCGGGCGGCCGTCTGATCGGTCGCGATGACGAGACCCCCGGCATCCGGGACGTCCTGACGGACTTCGCTCAGTCGGCGATCCGCAGAGCGCAGCACGGCGGAGATCCACTCGCCCTCGGGGTTCAGCGCCGTCCGCCACGCCTGCGCGTTGATGTCCTTCGTGTTGTCCTGACCGAGGTGCGCCTCGTACTCGTCACCGGCCTTGGTGCGCCACTTCATCTGGCCCGCGTACACGTGGAAGAGCACCGGACGGACGACGCCGTCGGCGAGCGCGCGGCCGTAGCCGTAGTTGTAGTCGGTCCGCGAGATGCGGATGCCCTTGTCGTTGGGGTGGTACTCGACGAACGGGATCGGTGCCGTGTCGCTGCGGAACGGCGTGCCCGACAGCAGCAGCCGGCGGGTCGCCCGCCCGTAGGCCTCGCGCAGCGCGTCGCCCCAGCTGAGGGCGTCGCCGCCGTGGTGGACCTCGTCGAGGATGACGAGGGCGCGCGAGTCGAGGACGAGACGCTCGTGCACGGCGGCCTTCACCGCGACCTGCGCGTAGGTGACGGCGACGCCGTGGTAGTGCCGCGCCGGTGAGTAGTGCTTGTTGCTGAACCGCGGGTCGAGCCGGATCGAGACGCGGGCCGCGGCATCCGCCCACTGCGTCTTCAGGTGCTCGGTCGGCGCCACCACGATGATGCGATCGATCACCCCGCGCCGCAGCAGCTCGCTCGCGAGCCGGAGCGCGAAGGTCGTCTTGCCGGCGCCGGGGGTGGCGGCGGCGAGGAAGTCGCGGGGGCCCCGTCCGATGCCGTCGGGCCCGTCGGCCTCGAAGTACTGCTCAAGGGCCTCGGCCTGCCAGGCACGCAGGTTCTGGGCCGTTCCCCACGGGGCGCGCTGCGGGAATGCGGGCGAGAGGTGCTCGGCGGCGAAACTCCCGAAGTGGGGCTCCTGCGAAGCCGCCCCCTCTTCGTTCGTCGTCTCGCTCGTCACGTCGATCCACCCTAATCGTCCGGTCCGACACCGGGCGCCCCGGGTCGCCGCGCGCGGACGGGTAGCCTCGAGGCGGAGGTGCCATGCGCGACATCGACTCCGGGCCCGACGAGAACCGTTCGCCCTACGTCCCCAACTCGACCGCCCACCCGTGGCGACGGATGGTGTCGATCGGTGACTCGTTCACCGAGGGGATCGGCGACCCCTACCCCGACCGCCCGGGTGAGCACCGCGGCTGGGCCGACCGCGTCGCTGCCGTGCTCTCGTCCCAGGTGGAGGACTTCGCCTACGCGAACCTCGCGATCCGGGGCAAACTCATCCGCCAGATCGTGGACGGGCAGGTCGAACCCGCGCTCGCGCTGAAGCCCGACCTCATCACGCTCTCCGCCGGCGGCAACGACGTCATCCGCCCGCAGGGTGATCCGGATGCGGTCGCCGAACTCTTCGAGGACGCCGTCGCCCGGTTGTCGTCGCAGGGCGCGACGCTGCTCGTGTTCACGGCCGTCGACACCGAGTTCACCCCGGTGTTCCGCGGCATCCGCGGGCGCGTGGCGATCTACAACGAGAACATCCGGGCCATCGCGGATCGGTACGACTGCATCGTCGCCGATCAGTGGGCGCTGAAGTCGGTGCAGGACATGCGCTTCTTCGACGACGACCGGCTGCACTACAACGCGCTCGGGCACCACGAGGTCGCACGGATGGTGCTGCGCGCCCTGAACGTGCCGAATGACCTGCAGCCGATGGCTCCCGAGGCGCTGCCGCCGACCACGTGGCGCGCCGCGCGCGCGAACGACCTCGTGTGGGCGCGGGAGCACTTCGTGCCCTGGGTCCTGCGGCGCCTGCGGCACCAGTCCTCGGGAGACAACGTCACCGCCAAGCGCCCCGAAGCGCTGCCGTTCTCGACCGACGCACCGCAGGACTGATCCGACTCAGCGCAACGCCCAGAGCGCGACCGCGGCGGCCGACGCGACGTTGAGGGAGTCGACCCCGCCCGCCATCGGGATCGTGACGATCGTGTCGGCGGCGGCGAGGGCGGCGGCCGAGAGCCCCTCGCCCTCCGACCCCATGAGCACGGCGAGCCGCTCCGGTCGCGCGGCGGCGAACGCGTCCAGGAGGACCGCGTCCTCGGCGAGCGCGAGAGCCGCCAGATGGATGCCGGCGGCCGCGAACAGCGGCGACGCGGCATCCCATTCGGGCAACCGCGTCCACGGCACCTGGAAGACGGTGCCCATGCTCACCCGCACGCTCCGGCGGTACAGCGGATCGCCGCAGCGCGGACTGACGAGCACGGCGTCCGCGCCGAGGGCGGCGGCGGCGCGGAACGCGGCCCCCACGTTCGTGTGGTCGACGATGTCCTCGAGGACCACGACCGTACGCGCGCCCTCGAGGAGCGCGGCGGGATCCGGGAGCGCGGGGCGATGCATGGCGGCGAGCGCGCCGCGATGGACGGCGAAGCCCGTGACCTGCTCGGCGACGCTGTCCGGCACGACGTAGACGGGGGCGTCGCCGGCGAGCGGGAGCGCGTCGTCGAGCCACTTCTCCTGCACGAGCAGGGAGCGGGGACGGTGCCCCGCCGCGACCGCACGGGAGATGACCTTCGCCGATTCGGCGATGTAGAGGCCCCCGGCGGGTTCGGCGACGCGCCGCAGCGCCGTGTCGGTGAGGTCGCGGTAGTCCGACAGGCGCGGATCGGCGGGATCGTCGATCCGGGTCGTCGTCATACACCCATGCTGTCACGGGCGCCGCGGCGTGATCCGCGCGAAACCGCGACGGCGTAGGCTCGGAAACCGAGGAGGGCCATGAGCGTGCTGGACCTGGATGCCGCGACGAGCGCCGCGGTGGGACGCGCGGTCGACGCGCTCGCCGGGCGCCGCGTCGCCGTCCTCACCGGCGCCGGGGTCTCGACCGATTCGGGCATCCCCGATTACCGCGGCAAGGGCGCCCCCGTCCGCACCCCCATGACGGCGCAGGAGTTCCTCGCCGACGACGCCTCCCGGCGGCGGTACTGGGTGGGCAGTCACCTCGGCTGGCGCACATTCGCCGCCGCCGCCCCCAACGACGGGCACCGCGCGCTCGCCGACCTCGAGCGGTCCGGGGTCGCGACCGGCGTCATCACGCAGAACGTCGACGGGCTCCACCTGCGCGCCGGCAGCCGCCGGGTCGTCGAGCTGCACGGCACGATGCGGCGGGTGAGCTGCCTGCACTGCGGTCAGGTCTTCGACCGGCGCGACCTCGCCGAGCGCATCGAACGCGACAACCCGTGGATCACCGTGCCCGACAGCGTCGAGCTCGGTCCTGACGGGGACGTCCTGCCGGGTCGCAGCGACGGCTTCGTCGTCCCGGACTGCTCGGTGTGCGGCGGGATGCTCAAGCCCGAGGTCGTCTTCTTCGGCGAGTACATCCCGCTGGAGAAGTTCCGCGAGGCCGAGCAGCTCGTGCGCGCCAGCAGCGCGCTGCTGATCGCCGGCTCGTCGCTCGTCGTGAACTCCGGCATCCGGCTGCTCGACCGGGCGCGGCGCCGCAAGCTCCCGGTCGTCATCGTCAACCGCGGGCAGACCCGCGGTGACGCGCGGGCGACGGTGAAGATCGACGCGGGCACTTCCCAGGTGCTGACGGCGCTGAGCCGGGCCCTCTCGGCGGGCTGACACCGCGCCCCGCGTAGGCTCGTGGGGTGACGATCCTCACCCTCGTACGCCACGGCGAGACCGACTGGAACCGCGCCCGCCGCATCCAGGGCTCGACGGACATCCCGCTCAACGACACCGGTCGGATCCAGGCACGTGCCGCCGCCCATGACCTCGCCGAGCGCGTGACGCGCGCGAGCACGACCGTCGTGGTCTCGAGCGACTTGTCCCGCGCGCATGAGACCGCCCGCATCATCGCCGCGGAGCTGGGCTTGCCGGAGCCGACCACCCACATCGGGCTGCGGGAGCGCGCGTACGGCGAGGCCGAGGGCGTCACCGACGTGGAGTTCGCCGAGCGCTGGGGACCTTGGGACACGGCCGTCGTGCCAGGCGCCGAATCCCGCGACGCCGTGGCGGTCCGCGCGCTCGCCGCACTACAGGAGGTCGTCGAGCGCGCCCGGCGCGAGAACGATCCGCACGCCCCCGACCTCATCGTCGTCGCCCACGGCGCGCTCATCCGCGCCGTCATGGAGCACGTGACCGACGGCGTGCACCCCGGCCGAGGCCACAAGATCCTCAACGGGTCGGCTCACAGCTTCCGCGTCGAGCCGGAGGGTCTCATCCTGCTCGAGACCTCCGCCGTCCCCGTCTGACGATCAGGCGAGCCCGAGCGATCGGGCGATCAGGAGCAGCTGCACCTCGGTCGTCCCCTCCCCCACTTCGAGGATCTTCGAGTCGCGGAAGTGCCGGGCGACGGGGTACTCGTTCATGAACCCGTTGCCGCCGAAGATCTGCGTCGCATCGCGTGCGTTGTCCATCGCGGCGTCGCTCGAGGTGAGCTTGGCGATGGCGGCCTCGGTCTTGAACGGCAGGCCCGCGTCGCGCAGACGAGCGGCATGCAGCCAGGCCAGCCGCGACACGTGCACGCGCTGCTGCATGCGCGCCAGCATGAACTGGATCGCCTGCCTGCTGCCCAGCGACTCCCCGAAGACGACACGGCTCTTCGCGTAGTCGACGGCCGCCTCAAGGCATCCCTCCGCGGCACCGGTGGCGAGCGCCGCAATCGCGATCCGACCCTCGTCGAGGATGTGCAGGAAGTTCGCGAAACCGCGGCCGCGCTCCCCCAGGAGGTTCCCCTCCGGGACGCGCGCGCCCGTGAAGACGAGCGGATGCGTGTCGCTCGCATGCCAGCCGACCTTGTCGTACGCCGGGCCGACCGTGAACCCCGGGGTGCCGCTCGGGACGATGATCGTCGAGATCTCCCGCGTCGCGGAACCCGGCTCACCCGTGACGGCGGTGACGGTGACGAAGCGCGTGATCGGGGTGCCCGAGTTGGTGATGAACTGCTTGGCCCCGTCGATCACCCATTCGCCGCCGTCGAGACGCGCGGTCGTGCGGGTGGCCCCGGCATCCGATCCCGCCTCGGGCTCGGTCAGACCGAACCCGGCGAGCGCACGACCCGCCAGCAGGTCGGGCAGGTGCTCCTCCCGCTGCGCGTCGGTCCCGAAGCGGAAGATCGGCATCGCCCCGAGGCTGACACCGGCCTCCAGCGTGATGGCGATGGACTGATCGACGCGCGCGAGCGCCTCGATGGCGAGTCCGAGCGTGACGTAGTCGCCGCCCTGCCCGCCGACCTCCTCGGGGAACGGGAGGCCGAACAGTCCCATGTCGCCCATCTGGGCGACGACGTCCATCGGCAGGGTCTTCGTGCGATCCGCCTCGTACGACACCGGCGCGACCACCTCGTCGGCGAACGAGCGCACGAGACCCGCGAGCTCGACCTGCTCCTCGCTGAGACCGTATCCCGACATCGACAGGCTCATGCGAACACCATCGCCCGGGCCGGGTCGCGCAGGACGTCACCCACGTCGGTGAGGAACCGAGCCGCCTCCGCGCCGTCGACCAGCCGGTGGTCGAACGACAGGCTCAGCGTCATGACGTCGCGCAGCGCAACGCCGCCCTCGTGCTCCCAGGGCCGGCGCTGCACCGCTCCGAGACCGAGGATGCCGGCCTCCCCCGGCACGAGGATCGGTGTGCCGGCGTCGACGCCGAACACCCCGTAGTTGGTGATCGAGAAGGTGCCGCCCGACAGGTCCGCCGGAGTGGCCTTGCCCGCCCGCGCCGTCTCCGCGAGGGCGCGGATCGCGTCGGAGAGCTCGAGGAGCGGCATCCCGCCGGCATCCTTCACCGACGGAACGACGAGTCCGCGCTCGGTCGCCGCGGCGATGCCGAGGTTGACCTTCGCGAAACGGACGATCTCGCCCGCCGCGTCGTCCCACGTCGCGTTCAACTCCGGCGTGCGACGCAGCGCGAGGCAGACCGCCTTCGCGGCGACCGCCATGATCCCGACCCGGTGCGCCGCGTAGCGGGCGTCGGCCCGCAGACCCGCGACGAAGGCGACGGATGCCGTCACGTCGACAGTGAGGAAGGTCGCCGCGTGCGGGGCGGTGAACGCGGAGCGCACCATCGCGTCGGCCGTGTGCTTGCGCACCCCGCGGATCGGGATGCGCTCGTCGCCGGCCGCGCCGGCGACGGGTGCCGCGGTCGGCGGCACGGGCCCGCGCGGAGCCTCGGGGGTCGCCGGGGCCGTGCGGGCGGCGTAGGCCTCGACGTCGTCGCGGGTGATGAGACCGTCCACGCCGCTCGCGGCGACGAGGTCGAGGTCGACGCCGAGGTCCCGGGCCAGCTTGCGCACCGGCGGAGTGGACCGGGGGCGCTCGCGCGGCTCGCGCTCGGGGGCGCTCGGCGCGATCGCGTCGTGCGGCGCGGCCTCGCGGACGGCCAGGTCGACCGCGTCGCCCGCCGCCCCCGCCCGGGCCCGCCGCTGCGGGCGGGCGGTGCTGCGGGGTGCCGCCCCGTACCCGACCAGATTGGGCTCGCGCCTCTCTGCGGTCTCGGGGACCGCGGCATCCGATCCTTCGACGTCGAACGAGATGAGCACCTCGCCGACGGGGACGACGTCGCCCTCGGCGTGACGGATCGCCGAGACGGTGCCGGCGAAGGGGGACGGGAGTTCGACGACGGCCTTGGCCGTCTCGACCTCGGCGATCGTCTGATTCAGCGTGACCTCGTCACCCGCGGCGACGTGCCACTGGACGATCTCGGCCTCGACGAGACCCTCCCCCAGGTCGGGAAGTCGGAAGTCGGTGATCACGCGGTCACCTCCGGCATCCCGGCGCGACCCATGACGCGGTCGACGGCGTCGAGGATCCGATCGAGGTCGGGCAGGTGGTGCTGCTCGAGCTTCGCCGGCGGGTACGGCACGTCGTGCCCGGTCACCCGCAGCGGCGGCGCTTCGAGGTAGTGGAAGCACTTCTCCGTGATGCTCGCGATCACCTCGGCGGCGACACCGGCCTCGCGGGACGCCTCATGCGTGACCACGACACGACCCGTGCGTCGGACGGAGGCCGCCACGGTCCCGTAGTCGACCGGGGACAGCGACCGCAGGTCGATCACCTCGAGCGACAGCCCCTCGTCCTCGGCGGCGAGCGCGGCATCCATCGCCGTCGTCACCTGCGAGCCGTAGGTGACGATCGTCACGTCGGTGCCCTCCCGGACGACGCGCGCGAGGCCGAGGGGCGGCGCGTCGGCGATGTCGCCGTCGAGATCGACCTCGCCCTTGGAGTGGTACAGCCGTTTCGGCTCGAAGAAGACGACCGGGTCGTCGCTCGCAATCGCCTGGCGGAGCATCGTGTACGCATCCTGCGGGTTCGACACGGCCACCACGCGCAGACCCGCGGTGTGGACGAAGTACGCCTCGGGCGATTCGGAGTGGTGCTCGGCGGCCCCCACGCCGCCGGCCCAGGGGATGCGGATCGTGATCGGCATCTTCACCCGTCCCTGCGTGCGGTAGTGCAGCTTCGCGACCTGACTGACGATCTGGTCGAAGGCGGGGTAGACGAACCCGTCGAACTGGATCTCGACGATCGGCCGGAAGCCCCGGAAGGCGAGACCGACGGCGGTGCCGACGATGCCGGACTCCGCGAGCGGGGTGTCGACCACACGGCGGGGTCCGAACTCGGCCTGCAGACCGTCGGTGATGCGGAACACGCCGCCGAGGCGGCCGATGTCCTCCCCCATCACGAGCACGCGGTCGTCATCGGTCATGGCGCGACGCATGGCGGCGGTGAGGGCCTTCCCCATCGTGAGCTCGGTCATCGCGCACCTCCTTCGGCGAAGCCGTCGAGGTAGGCGGCGAACCCGGCGCGCTGCTCGTCGAGCCCGCTGTGGGGCTCCGCGTACACGTGGTCGAACACGCGCAGCGGCTCGGGGGCGGCGGCCCCCACGACGGCGCTGCGCATCGCCGCCGTGAAGCGGTCGGCATCCGCCGTCAACGCCTCGGCGAAGGCGTCGTCGAACGCACCGAGGGACCGCAGGTACGCCTCGACCCGGGCGAGGGGGTCGCGCGCCCGCCAATACGCCACCTCGTCCGCGTCGCGGTAGCGGGTGGGGTCGTCCGAGGTGGTGTGCGGTCCGACGCGGTAGGTGACGGCCTCGAGGTACGCGGGACCGCGGCCGCTGCGGGCGTGGTCGGCCGCCCAGCGCATCGCCGCGATGCACGCGAGGACGTCGTTGCCGTCGACGCGCAGGCTCGGGATGCCGAAGCCCGGCGCGCGGCCGGCGATCGGTGTCCGCGACTGCAGTCCGACGGGTTCGGAGATCGCCCACTGGTTGTTGGAGCAGACGAACACGACGGGCACTCCGAAGGCCGAGCCGAAGACCATCGCCTCGTTGACGTCGCCCTGGCTCGTCGCGCCGTCGCCGAAGTAGGCGACCGCGACCTGGTCGCCGCCGTCGCGCTGGATGCCCATGGCGTACCCGACGGCGTGGAGGCTCTGCGCGCCGATGATGATCTGCGGGTTCGCGACGTGGACGTCGGCGGGGTCCCAGCTGGCGTGCTCGGCGCCGTGCCACACCATGACGAAGTCGCGGGGCTTCACGCCGCGGACGACCTCGATGCCGATCTCGCGGTAGCTGGGGAAGAGGAAGTCGTCGTCGTGGCAGGCCCAGGCGGTGCCGACCTGCACGGCTTCCTGACCCTGCGCCGGCGCCCAGAGGCCCAAGTGGCCCTGGCGCTGCAGCGCGACGCCCTCGGCATCGAGGCGGCGGGTCAGGAACATGTCGCGGTAGACCTGGCGGAGCATCGCGGCGTCGACGTCGGCGGCCCACGGGTCGAGCCGCTCGTCGCGGACGCGGCGGCCCTCGTGGTCGAGAAGACGGGCCACGTCCTCGGTGTCGCTCGCCACCGACGCGGCGGGGGTCAGAGTGTCGGTCATCATCGTCCCTCTCTGATCGCGGACACGCGTCTTGTGGACGGGTGACCGGGGCAGAACACCGGCTTCGTCGCCGGATGCTGCGAGAGTATGCCGACATCGCACCTCGCTCAAGCATCACGCGCAACATTGAGCAGGATGCGTAAGCGGCGCCTCGACCCCCTGCTATGGTGTGGCACTATGAGCGCCCTCGACCACGTGGATCTCGAGCTGCTGAACGCCCTCGCCGAGGACCACCGTGCCACCGTGGTCGCGCTCGCCGAGCGACTCGGGCTCTCCCGCAACACCGTCCAGGCCCGCATGGCCAAGCTCGAGCGATCGGGGGTCTTCCTCTCGTTCGAGCGCGCGATGTCGCCCGCCGCGCTGGGCTATGCGATCGACGCGATCCTGCACGTCCAGGTGCGCCAGGCGGATCTGCCGCGGATCACCGACGAACTGCAGGAGATCCCCGAAGTGGTCCAGTGCCACGGACTGAGCGGACCCGTCGACCTGCTCGTGCGGGTCGCGGCGCGCGACACGCAGCACCTGTTCGACATCGACGCGCGCATCCTCGCGATCGACGGCGTCGAGCGCACCGAGACCTCCCTCGCCATGGGCGAGGTCATCGGATACCGGGTCCGACCTCTCCTGGCAGCGGCTCGGCGGGGGAACTGACATCGGCGGGCGCGCGTTCCTCGACACGGACGAGGACCACGCCCACCAGGATGAGCGCGCCACCCACGAACTGGACCGGCGCAGGCGCCTCCCCCAGCAGCAGCCACGCGAAGCTCAGCGCGAACAGCACCTCGGACAGCCCGACGAACGAGGCCAGCCGCGACCCGATCCTCGGGACCGCCATGACGCCGAACGCGTACCCCAGGGCCGTGCACACTCCCACCAAGAGCAGCGGGACCAGTGGCGCAGCACTCATCCCGAGCATCTCCACCGGCGCGCCCGACACCCGGAGGGGCAGGATGCCGACACCCGCCAGGGCCAGGATCGTCACCGTCCCGACGAGCAACCCTCCGGCCGCCAGGGCGAGCGGCGGCAGGTCGTCCCCGGTGCGCTCGCTCATGACGAAGTACACGCACGCGCACACTGCCGCCAGGAGGGCGAACACCGTGCCGAGCAGATCGAAGCGCGCACCGGCGATGTCGACGACGAGGACGAGGCCGGCCATGGCGACGACCGACCCGATGAGGACGGTGCGCGACGGCGCGCGGCGCGTCCTCGCCCAGACGAAGAGCACGAGCATGACCGGCGCGAGGTACTGGATGAGCAGGGCGACGCCCACCGGCATCCGCTGCAGGGCCGAGAAGTAGAAGACCTGGCATCCCACCACCGGGATGAGCCCGAAGGCGACGAGCGAGACCCAGTGCACCCGGAGGAAGTCCGGGCGGCGGCGGAGCGTGCGCACGAGTGCGGGCGAGAGGACGAGGCCCGCGACACCCATGCGGATCGCCAGCACCGCCGCGAGCGACCAGCCGCCCTCGAGAAGCGGTTTGGCGATCGGGCCGCTGATCGAGAACGTCAGCGCGCTCGTGACCGCCAGCAGCAGTCCACTCGAGGGCGTGCGCCGCACGCGGGGGGCGGGGCCGGCGGCGAGCCGGACGGGCGCGGTGTGCGTCATCGATCGTCCTCGGGGGTGCGGTCCGTGAGTCATGACCTAAGTGTCATTACACTGGTGACAGTAGCGATCCCCCGCGTCAGGAGTCAAGACCATGTTCATCCATGACACCGAGACCTCGCTGCGCGCCGCGACGGCGCTTGTGAACTCCCTCCCCGAGATCGACGGCGAGGGCGTCGACAGGCTGGCGACCCTCGACGACTTGAGCGCGTTCCTGCAGGAGTTCCCCTACAGCGGCGTGATCCGCCGGGACGACGTCGAACTGTCCGAGCTGCGTACCGCCCGCACACGGCTGCGGATGCTGTGGGCCGGCGACCGGATGGCGGCGGTCCCCATCGTCAACGCGATGCTGCGCGAGGGGAAGGCGCTCCCCCAGCTCGTCATCCACGACTCCTACGACTGGCACATCCACGCGACCGACGACGCGGCGCCGCTCGCGACGCGCATCACCGTGGAGGTCGCGATGGCGTTCGTCGACGTCATCCGCTCGGACGAGTTCGACCGCGTGCGGGTGTGCTCGGCCGACGACTGCGAGGCCGTCTACATCGACTACTCGAAGAACGGCTCGAAGCGCTACTGCGACACCGGCAACTGCGGCAACCGCATGAACGTCATGGCGTATCGGCGCCGGAAGGCCGAAGAAAGCGCGTGACGGCGGATGCGGCAGCCTGCGGCGTCTCGTAGTGGATGAGGTGCCCCACACCGGGGATCACGACGAGCTCCGCATCCGGGAACAGCTTCTGCAGCGCGTACTGCGCCGACAGTGGCGTGATGTCGTCGTTCTCCGCGGCGACGAGCAGCGTCGGCACCGGGATGTCGGGGGCCGCGGCCCGCACGTCGTTCGACACCGAGGTGACGAACGCCTCGGAGAGGGTGTCCCGATCGGCGAAGCGCGAGAAGTAGGTGTCGTGCTGGTCGTGGATGAAGGCGCGGAGGTCCTTGTCGCGCGTCTTGGCCATCGCGATGCTCATGACCCGCACGATGAGCGGGTTCCGCAGCAGCGCGTCGCCCAGGCGGCGCGGCAGGCGCGCTCCGGCCCGGTAGTAGAAGATCGCGAGACGGGTGAGGATGCCGCGAGGTCCCTCGAGTGCCGGTGCGCCGATGGGGTTCACGAGGATCAGCCGCGGCGTCGGGAGCCCGCGGGCAACGGCGGCCGCCGAGACGATCGACCCGAACGAGTGCCCCAGGACGACGGCTCCCGGCGCCGCCGCGGCGGCGAAGGCCGTGAGCCAGTCGGCGTAGCCGGCCAGATCGTGCCGGCCGGGCAGCGCGGGGGTCTCGCCGAACCCCGGCAGGTCGGGTGAGACGACGCGCACGTCGTCGAGGAAGGCGACGACCGGCTCGAGGCCGTGGTGCTCCCCCCGGAATCCGTGGACGGCGAGGATCGTCGTGGCCGCGTCATCCGGTCCGTAGGTCCAGTAGGCCGTGCGGGTCCCCGCGACGGTCACGTCGTGCCGCGCGACGGGGATGGCGTCGAGTCGCTCGGCGTACGGGTTCGCGGCGGTCATCCGTCGAGTCTACGAGCGCGGGGCCCACGTCCTCGCCGGCGGCGCGTCATCCGCGTCGATGTCCGACCCGGATCGTAGCGTCGGAGGATGGGCGCCTGGCACGACACTCCGCTATGGGACGACGACACGTGGGGCGACGCCCCGGCGCCCGCACTGCTCACCGCCGCGGGTCCGTGCGCGGGTCCGCTCGGCGTGTTCGACCTCGAGACGACCGGCGTCGACGTCCGGTCCGACCGCATCGTGACCGCTCACGTCGGCGTCCTGGACGCGTCCGGCGCCGTGATCGACGCCCGCACCTGGCTGGCGGACCCCGGCGTGGCGATCCCCGCCGGCGCGACCGCCGTCCACGGGATCACGACGGAGCGGGCCCGCGCCGACGGCCGCCCCGCCGCGGAGGTCGTCGCCGAGGTCACCGCGTCGCTGCGGGACCTTTTCGCGGCCGGCATCCCCGTCGTCGCCTACAACGCACCGTTCGACTTCTCCCTCCTCAAGTACGAGGGCCTCCGCCACGGGTTGACCCCCATCGAGGCCCCCTCCCCGGTCATCGATCCCTTGGTCGTCGACAAGACGTACGACAGGTACCGGCGCGGCAAGCGCACGCTCGAGGTCGTCGCCGCCCACTACGCCGTCGTGCTCGAGGGCGCTCACGACGCGGCGGCCGACGCGATCGCCGCGGGCCGCGTCGCCCAGGCCATCGCCGCACGGTTCGACCTCGAGGTCTCCGCGGACGAGTTGCACACGCAGCAGATCTCCTGGGCGCGAGCGCAGGCCGAGAGTCTCAGCGAGTACTTCGTGCGCATCGGGCGGATCGACGCCGACGTCGACGGCAGCTGGCCCATCCGCTGAACGCCCGGCTCACTGGGCCGGCAGGCACCCGCCGTCCTGAATGATGCCGCCGACCTCGACGGTCACGCGCTCCGCCTCGAGCGCACCGTGGACGCACGCCCCCGCGGGTGTCATCGCGCCGAACAGAACGTCTCCGGCCCCGGTGCGGGACTGCACACCGGCCAGCCCCTCGGCGACGAGCAGGTCCGCGACCTCGGCCTCGGTGAATCCGCCGGCGCCGCGGAGCTCCTCCAGTCCGGTGCGGACACGATCCACCACCGGAGCCGCGGCATCCTCCTGGTCGTCCGTCAGCGGGAAGCGATCCCGATAGGCCTCGTTCGCCTCCATCGCCGCGTCGGGATCGTAGGGCGCGCACTCGGGGGGCAGGTCGGCGTGCGGCTGGACGGGACACGCCGCCGTCACCGCCGGGCTCGGGTCGTCGCCGCCCGGGCTCGCGGCAGGCGAAGACCCGGTCGCGCATCCCGCCAGGAAGAGCGACCCGGCCACGAGGACCGGGGCGAGGACGGCGAGGAGGTGTGGTCGACGCATGGGGGCAGTCTCGCACGGCACCGTACGCGGGTACGACGAAGGCCCCGCCGGAGCGGGGCCTTCGGTGACGGCTGCTTACTTGCTGCCGAAGTTCTTGAAGCGCTGGTTGAACTTCTCGACGCGGCCGGCCGAGTCCATGATGCGCTGCTTGCCCGTGTAGAACGGGTGCGAGGCGGACGAGATCTCGACGTCGATGACGGGGTAGGTCTCGCCGTCCAGCTCGATCGTCTTGTCGCTCGAGACCGTCGAACGGGTCAGGAAGGTCTCGCCGGAGCCGAGGTCGCGGAACACGACGGCGCGGTACTCGGGGTGGATGTCAGTCTTCATTGGGTTCCTCACGAAGTGCCCTGGATTTTGCCAGATGCGGGTGGAAGTCTGCGGCGCGAGCGCGCCAACGCAAGATCCTATCAGGATGCCGCGCGCGCGGCGAACCGGCCGCCCTCCGCCGTCAGCGTGATGGGCAGACCGAAGGTGGCGGTGAGGTTCTCCGCCGTGAGGGTCTCGGCGATCGGCCCCTGCGCGACCGCGGCTCCCTCGCGCAGCAGGAGGACGTGCGTGAAGCCGACGGGGATCTCCTCGACGTGGTGGGTGACCATGATCATGGCCGGCGTCGACTCCTCCCGGGCGTACCCGCCGAGGAGGGACAGCAGCTCCTCGCGGGCGCCGAGGTCGAGGCTGGCGGTCGGCTCGTCGAGCAGGAGGAGCTCGGGATCCGTCATGACGGCGCGGGCGATCTGCACACGCTTCTGCTCACCGTCCGACAGTGTGCCGAACGTCCGGTCGGCGAGGTCCGCGAGACCCCACTCCCCCAGCACACGACGCGCGCGCCGCTCGTCGATCGCCTCGTAGTCCTCCCGCCAGCGGCCCAGCACCGAGTACGCGGCGGTCAGGACGACGTCGAGCACGGATTCGTCCTGCGGGACGCGCTTGGCCATCGCGGACGACGCGAACCCGATGCGGGGGCGGAGGTCGAAGACGTCGGTGCGTCCGAGCCGCTCGTCGAGGACGGTCACGGCGCCGGAGGTGGGGTGGACGAGTGTCGCCGCGAGCTGCAGCACCGTCGTCTTGCCGGCGCCGTTGGGGCCGAGCACCACCCAGCGCTGGTCGGACTCGACCGTCCAGTCGATCCCGTCGACGATGTTGCGGGCGTTGCGGCGGACGACGACGTCGGCGAGTTCGAGCACCTGAGGCATGGCCCCAGCCTATCGAGCGCCGGAGCCCTCCCGAGCGGCCGCGACGACCTCCTGGTAGAGCGCGGCGGTCTCGTCGGCGATCGCATCCCAGCTGAAAGCGGATGCCGCGCGCTCCCGGCCCGCCCTGCCGTAGGCCCGTGCCCGCTCCGGGTCGGAGACGACCTCGGTCAGGGTCGCGGCGAGGTCGGCGACGAACTTCTCCGGATCGACGGGTGTCCCGGTGCCGTCCTCGACCTGTTCGATTTCGACGAGGCGACCGGTGACACCGTCGATGACGACTTCGGGGATGCCGCCGGTCGCCGTGCCGACGACGGCCGCGCCGCACGCCATTGCCTCGAGGTTGACGATGCCGAGCGGCTCGTAGACGGACGGGCAGACGAACGTCGTCGCGGAGGTGAGGATCGCGCACAGGTCCGAGCGCGGGAGGAACTCCTCGATCCAGACCACCCCTTCCCGGCTGCGCTGGAGCTGCTGGACGAGTCCCTGGACCTCGGCCATGATTTCCGGCGTGTCGGGGGCCCCGGCGCACAGGATGAGCTGCACCTCGGGGGGCAGGAGCTCGGCGGCGCGGAGGAAGTACGGCAGACCCTTCTGGCGGGTGATGCGCCCCACGAAGACGACCGACGGCCGGGTGGGATCGATGCCCCACCGCGACAGGAGCTCCGGGTCCTCGCGGGGCTGCCAGGCGTCGACGTCGATGCCGTTGTAGATGACCCGCACCTTCGCGGGGTCGAGGGCCGGATAGCTCCGGAGGATGTCGCGCCGCATCCCGTCGCTGACGGCGACCACCGCGGCGGCGTTCTCATAGGCGGTCCTCTCGACGTAGCTAGAGAGCGCGTAGCCACCGCCGAGCTGCTCGGCCTTCCACGGGCGCAGCGGCTCGAGCGAGTGCGCGGTCACGACGTGCGGCACACCGTGCAGCATCGAGGCGAGAAACCCGGCGTAGTTGGCGTACCAGGTGTGACTGTGCACGACGTCCGCGCCCGCGACGTCGCCCACGATCTCGAGGTCGGTCCCGAGGGTCTGCAGCGCGGGGTTCGACGCCGACAGGCCGGCGGGGACGGCGTAGGACGTGGTGTCGACCTCGTCGCGCTCGGCGCCGAAGGCACGGACCTGGACCTCCATGCGGGAGCGGAGCGCCTTCACCAATTCGGTCACGTGAACACCGGCTCCGCCGTAGATCTCGGGCGGGTATTCCTTCGTGACGATGTCGACGCGCATGGACCGAACTCTAGGGCACCGGGACACGGCGTCACAGTCCTGGTCGGACCCTCGGAAAGACACATAGTGTGAGCACATGCCAGCATCCCCGAAGGTCCTCGGTATCGTCCTCGCCGGTGGCGAGGGCAAGCGACTCATGCCGCTCACCCAGGACCGCGCGAAACCCGCCGTCCCCTTCGGCGGGCAGTACCGGTTGATCGACTTCGCGATCTCGAACCTCATCAACTCCGAGCTCCGCCAAATCGTCGTCCTGACGCAGTACAAGTCGCACAGCCTCGACCGTCACGTGTCGCAGACGTGGCGCATGTCGGCTCTGCTCGGGGCCTACGTCACCTCCGTGCCCGCACAGCAGCGGCTCGGCAAACGATGGTTCTCGGGGTCGGCCGACGCGATCCTCCAGTCGCTCAACCTGATCCACGACGAGAAGCCCGACATCGTCGCGGTCATCGGCGCCGATCACGTGTACCGCATGGACTTCCAGCAGATGATCGAGGCGCACATCGCCTCGGGCGCGCGCGCCTCGGTGGCCGGCATCCGTCAGCCCATCGGTCTGGCCAACCAGTTCGGCGTGATCGACGTGGACCCCACCGACGGCGTCACGATCCGGGACTTCCTCGAGAAGCCGCAGAACCCCACCGGGCTGCCCGACAGCCCCGGCGAGGTGCTCGCCTCGATGGGCAACTACGTCTTCGACACCGACGCGCTGATCGAGGCCGTCGAGGCCGACGGAGAGCTGCCGACCTCGAACCACGACATGGGCGGCGACATCATCCCCTACTTCGTCTCCCGGGGCGAGGCGGCGGTCTACGACTTCAAGCGCAACGACGTGCCCGGCTCCACCGACCGCGACCGCGACTACTGGCGCGACGTGGGAACGATCGACTCGTTCTTCGACGCGCACATGGACCTCATCTCCGCGCTGCCGGTCTTCAACCTCTACAACATGGACTGGCCCATCCGGTCGCAGTCGGTGAACTCCCCGCCCGCGAAGTTCGTCCGCGATGGGATGGGGCGCATCGGGAACGCGATCGACTCGATCGTGTCGCTGGGCTGCGTGCTCTCGGGCACGCATCTCGAGCGGAGCGTGCTGGGTCCGTGGACGCTCTCGGGCGGCGGCGCGACCATCACCGACTCGGTCCTCTTCGACCACGTGAGCGTCGGTGCCGGCGCACGCGTGCACCGCGCGATCCTCGACAAGAACGTCGTGATCGAACCCGGGGCCACCGTGGGCGTCGACCGCGAGCTCGATCTGTCGCGCGGGTTCACCGTCACCGACAGTGGACTCACCGTCGTGGGGAAGAACATCCGCATCACCTCCTGAGCGCGGGGCCCGGCGATGGAGCCGCTAGCGTGGTCGGGTGCCTGACGCCCGATTCCTCGTCGTGTTCGACGCCGATTCCACGATCATCCGCAACGAGGTCATCGAGCTCATCGCCGATGAGGCCGGCCGCGGTGCGGAGGTCGCCGCCGCGACCGAGGCGGCGATGCGCGGTGAGGTCGATTTCGCGACGAGTCTGCGCTCCCGGGTGCAGGAGCTGACCGGCGTCCCGGTCGCTTCCTTCGCACGGGTGCTGTCGCGCGTCGAGCCGACGCCGGGCGTGCACGAGCTGATCGCGGCGATCCACGACCGGGGCGGCGTCGCGGCCGTCGTGTCGGGGGGCTTCCACGAGATCCTCGACACCGTCGCCCCCTCGCTCGGCGTCGACGTGTGGCGAGCCAACCGGTTGGCGGTCTCGGGCGGCGCGCTCACCGGCGTCGTGGACGGTCCGATCGTCGATGCGGCCGGCAAAGCCGAGGCGCTGCGGGAGTGGGCGCAGACCTACGGGGTCGCGCCGTCGGCGACCATCGCGGTCGGTGACGGGGCGAACGACCTCCTGATGATGGATGCCGCCGGCCTGGGTGTCGCGTTCAACGCGAAACCCGCCGTCCGCCGTCGTGCCGACCTCGTCGTGGGTCCGGTCGATCTCGCCGCCCTCATCCCCCTCCTCCCCTGATCCGACGCCGCGGTACTGCCGGATGTCGGCGACCGCCGGTAGCGTCGCCGCCATGGACATCATCCTCATCCCCGGGCTCTGGTTGACGGCCTCCTCATGGGACGACGTCGTCCCCGCACTGCGCGACGCGGGTCACTCCCCGCATCCGCTCACCCTGCCGGGTGTGGGCGCCCCGGCATCCGAGGTCCGTCTCGCGGACTGGGTCGATGCGGTCGTCGACGAGATCGACCGCATCGACGGTCCGGTCGTGCTCGTCGGTCACAGCGGCGGCGGAAACGTCGCGTGGGGCGCCGCCGAACGCCGCGCCGACCGGGTGACGCGGGTGGTGTTCGTCGACACGACGCCTCCGCCTCCGGGCGCCGACATCTCGGAGTTCCCCCTCGTCGACGGCGTCGTCCCGTTCCCCGGCTGGGAGTTCTTCGATGCCGAGGACGTCGAGGACCTCGACGACGCGACTCGACAGCGGACGGCGCCGCTCACGGCATCCGTTCCCGGGCACGTCCCGACCGATCCGCTGGTGCTCGAGGGCACCGACCGTCACCGCGTCCCGGTCACCCTGCTCATGGGGTCCCTGGACGAGGCGGCGTTCCGCGAGGCGGTGACCGCCTGGGGCGCGTTCGCCGCGGAGTTCGCCGCGATCGCGGAAGCCGAGGTGGTCCGGCTGGGGACCGGTCACTGGCCCCAGTTCTCCGCGCCCGACGAGTTGGCGCGGCGGATCACCGAAGCGGTGCGCTGATACCCGTCAGTGGCCCATGCCGAGGCCGCCGTCGACCGGGATGACGGCGCCCGAGATGTAAGCGGCGTCGTCGGAGGCGAGCCAGACGACGGCAGCGGCGACCTCGTCGGCGGCGCCGAAACGCGCCGCGGGGATGTTCTTCTTGTACTCCGCCTGCGTGTCCTCGGGAAGGGCTGCGGTCATGTCGGTCTCGATGAAACCGGGAGCGACGACGTTGGCCGTGATCCCCCGCGACCCGAGCTCGCGGGTCAGCGAGCGGGCGAAGCCGACGAGCGCACTCTTGGAGGACGAGTAGTTGATCTGCCCGGCCGAGCCGTAGAGGCCGACGACCGAGGAGATGAGGATGACGCGGCCCCACTTGGCCCGCAGCATCCCCTTGGCGGCGCGCTTGACGACCCGGAAGGCGCCGCCGAGGTTCGTCGAGACGACCGAGTCGAAGTCCTCCTCCGTCATGCGCAGCAGCAGCGTGTCCTTCGTGATCCCGGCGTTCGCGACGACCACCCCGACGGGGCCGAGCTGCTGCTCGACCTCGGTGTACGCGGCGTCGAGGGAGGTGGCGTCGGTGACGTCGGCTCGGACCGTCAGCGTCCCCTCGGGACCCTCGCCCGATCGAGCGGTCACGGCGACCGTGTAGCCCTCCGAGACGAATCGCTCGGCGATCGCGCGGCCGATGCCGCGGTTGCCTCCGGTGACGAGGACGACGCGCTCGTGGGACATGTTTCTCCTTGCTCCGAGCCGGGTGAACCGCACCAGCCTAGCGGCGCGCACGGCGGGTAGGCTGGGGGTCACCTCGCCTGAAGGAGACGGACGTGACCGACGCCACGAACACCCCGCCGCAGCCCTCCGACGTGCCGCCGGCCCCGCCCGCCGCGGGCGCCTCGTACCCGCCCGCCCCGCCGTACGCGCCGCCCTCCGCGCAGGGCCAGCCCGCCTACGGCGAGCAGCAGACCGGCACGCCGCAGCCCTACGCGCAGCCGACCTACGGCCAGCAGCCGTACGCCCAGCCCGCCTACGGGCAGCAGCCCTACGGACAGCCCGCCTACGGCTACGCCCCGCCCCGGCCCAACAACGTCCTCGCGATCATCTCGCTCGTCGCCTCGATCGCCGGAGTGACGTTCATCCCCCTCATCGGTTCGATCGCCGGTGTCATCACGGGCCACATGTCGCTCAAGCAGCTCAAGACCTCTGGTGAGAACGGTCGCGGTATGGCCGTCGCCGGCACCATCATCGGCTGGATCGGCACGGGCTTCTGGCTGCTGCTGATCCTCATCTGGGTGATCGCGGCCATCGCGATCGCCGCCTCGATCCCGTCCATGGGCCAGATTTCCTAGGAGCCCTCCCACGTCCCGCCGCACCAAGCACGACTCGACACCGTCCGCGACCTCGCTCGCCACTGCGCCCGAGGTCGACGCACGCTCGCGCACCCGTCGCTACGTCATCATGATGACCGTCCGCGTGGTCTGCTTCATCCTGATGGTCACCGTCACTCCGTACGGCTGGCAGACCTGGATCTTCGCGGCCGGCGCTGCGGTCCTGCCCTACCTCGCCGTGGTCGTGGCCAACGTCGGGAACGGCGACGAGGTCGTCGTGGCCGAACGTCCGTCGCGTGAGATCGACGCGGCACCGACGGCATCCGCTCCCCCGCCGAAACCGGACGAGAACGTGATCAGGATCCAGGAGACCCCGCCCCGGGAGGAGCGATGACCAGCCCGCAGTGCTCGCGCGCGGGATGCCGCGCCGACGCGCAGTGGCGGGTCGTGTGGCGGAATCCCCGCATCCACTCGGCCGACCGGCGCAAGGTGTGGACCGCCTGCCCCGACCACGTCGGGTTCCTCCGCGACTACCTCGCGTCGCGGAGCTTCCCCGTCGAGGTCCTCGCGCTCGACACCGCACCCGCCTCGTGAACCGCGACACGGCGCTGCGCAGGAGCGGATACGTCGCCATGGCGATCGTGTTCGCGATCGCCTGCGCGTTCCTGTCCAACTGGCAGTTCTCGCGCAACGCGGAACGGGATGCCGAGCTCGCACTCGTCGCCGACAACTATTCGCGCGAGCCCGTCGCCCTGCGCGACCTCATCCCCGCCGGGCAGGACCTCGTCGCGAGCGACGAGTGGCGTCCCGTCGAGATCCGCGGTGAGTACCTGACGGATCAGACGCTGCTCGTGCGCAACCGGCCTCACGGCGGCACGAGCGCGTTCGAGGTGCTCGTGCCGTTCCGGACGGACGACGGTCGCGTCATCGTGATCGATCGGGGCTGGGTCCCGCCCGGCGACGACCAGCCGGAGCCCGACCGCGTCCCGGCGCCGCCGACGGGCGAGATCTCTGTCGTCGGCCGCCTGCAGCCCGGCGAGCCGCCGGTCCGCGAGGGGCGCTCCGCCCCCGAGGGGCAGGTCGCCACGATCGATCTCACCCTCATCGCGCAGATGACGGGCCAGGCAGGCGACATGATCGACTCCGCCTACGTCCTGATGACCGAGGAGACTCCCGCGCCGGCGGAACGCCCGCAGCAGCTGGAGGATCCGTCGGCCGACCCCGGGCCGTACCTCTCGTACGCGATCCAGTGGATCCTCTTCGCCGTCATGGGCTTCGCCTTCATCTGGTACATGATCCGGACCGAGATTCGACACCGGCGCGAGGACGAGGAGGACGGCGGGCGGACGCGGCCTTCCCGGCCGCAGCGACGGCGCGACCGCGACATGGAGGCCGAGGACGAGCTCCTCGATGCCCGCTGACCGCGGCCGGCGGGCGTCCGTCAGGCCAGGGTGATGAGGTCGATGTAGTCGCGACCCCAGATGTCCTCGACCCCGTCGGGCAGGATCAGCACACGCTCGGGGTTCAGGGCCTCCACGGCGCCCTCGTCGTGCGAGACGAGCACGACCGCGCCCTCGTAGTGCGCGAGCGCCCCGAGGATCTCCTCACGGGAGGCCGGGTCGAGGTTGTTCGTGGGCTCGTCGAGCAGCAGCATGTTGGCCGACGAGACGACGAGCGTCGCGAGGGACAGTCGCGTCTTCTCGCCGCCGGAGAGCACCCCGGCCGGCTTCAGCACGTCGTCGCCGGTGAACAGGAAGGACCCCAGCACCTTGCGCGCCTCGGTGGCGGTGATGTCCGGCGCGGCCGACATCATGTTGTCGAGGACCGAGCGGCTGACGTCGAGGTTCTCGTGCTCCTGCGCGTAGTACCCGATCTTCAGCCCGTGACCGGGTTCGATGATGCCCGTGTCGGCCTTGTCGACGCCGGCGAGGATCCGTAGCAGCGTCGTCTTGCCGGCGCCGTTGAGCCCGAGGACGACGACGCGGGACCCGCGGTCGATGGCGAGGTCGACGCCCGCGAAGATCTCGAGCGAGCCGTAGGACTTCGACAGGTTCTTCGCCATGAGCGGCGTCTTGCCGCAGGGCGCGGGCTTCGGGAACCGCAGCTTCGCGACCCGGTCGTCCTGACGGACGTCGTCGAGACCGGCGAGCAGCTTCTCGGCGCGGGCCACCATCTGGTGGGCGGCGGCGGCCTTGCTGGCCTTCGCGCCGAAGCGCGCAGCCTGCTGCTGCAGTGCCGTCGCCTTCTTCTCGGCGTTCGCGCGCTCCTTGCGGCGCCTCTCCTCGTCCGCCGCACGCTGACGCAGGTAGTTCTTCCAGTTCATGTTGTAGACGTCGATGACCTGACGCATGGCGTCGAGGTAGAACACCCGGTTGACCGTCTCGCCGACGAGGTCGATGTCGTGGCTGATCACGATCAGCCCGCCCTTGTACCCCTTCAGGAACTCGCGCAGCCACACGACGCTGTCGGCGTCGAGGTGGTTCGTCGGCTCGTCGAGGATCATCGTCTGCGCGTCGGAGAAGAGGATGCGGGCGAGCTCGATGCGTCGCCGCTGTCCACCCGACAGCGTCTTCAACGGCTGATCGAGGATCCGGTCGGGCAGGGAGAGGTTGTGGGCGATCGACGCCGCCTCCGCCTCGGCCGCGTATCCCCCGAGCGCCTCGAAGCGCTCCGTGAGCGAGGCGTACTTCCGCATGGCGCGGTCGGCGACGGCGGCATCCGTCGATGCCATCTGGTCGGCCGTCTCGCGCATGCCGATGACGAGCGAGCCGAGTCCCCGGGCGTCGAGGATGCGGGTGCGGGCGAGCATCTCGGGGTCGCCCGACCGCGGGTCCTGCGGCAGGTACCCGAGCTCGCCGCTGCGGTCGACCTTGCCGTCCGCGGGCAGCAGGTCGCCGGCGAGCACCTTGGTCAGGGTCGTCTTGCCGGCGCCGTTGCGCCCGACGAGACCGATCTTGTCGCCCGGCGAGACGCGGAAGGAGACATCGGACATGAGGGTGCGCGCACCGACGCGGATCTCGAGATCGTGCACGGCGAGCACAGCAGACGTCCGTTCTTCCTGGGGAGGCGGCCGAGTGGCCAAACCCCCAGTATACGGCGCGGATCGAGGACGATCAGGCCGGTCCCGGATGGGTTCCTCGGTTTCCGCCCGCCCCAGGTTCGTTGTAAGGTTAGGCGACCCTAATCACCTTTCCCAGGAGACCTCTGTGCCTCGCATCCGCACTGCGTTCGCCCTCGCCGCAGCATCCGCCCTCCTCCTCACCGGCTGCGCCACCACGGCCGCCGCCCCCGCCGGGACTACGTCTTCGGACGGCGCCACCGCCTCGGGCGACGCGTTCCCCGTCACGATCACGCACGCGTTCGGCACGACGACGATCAAGAGCAAGCCCGAGCGGGTCGCGACGGTGTCCTGGGCCAATCAGGAGGCGGCGCTCGCCCTCGGTGTCGTCCCGGTCGGCATGCCCGCCGTCACCTGGGGCGACGACGACGGCGACGGCATCCTCCCCTGGGTCGAGGACAAGCTCGAGGAGATGGGCGCCGAGACCCCCGTGCTCTTCGACGAGGCGGACGGCTTCGACTACGAGGCGATCGCCGACACGGCGCCCGACGTCATCCTCGCCGCGTACTCCGGCATGACGAAGGAGGAGTACGAGACCCTCAGCAAGATCGCGCCGGTCGTCGCCTACCCCGACGTCGCGTGGGGCACCACCTGGCAGGAGCTCACCGTCATCAACGGCACCGCGCTGGGCCTGAAGGACGAGGCCGAGACCCTCGTCGACGACCTCACCACCCAGCTCGGCGACCTCACCGCGGGACAGCCCGACATCGCGGACAAGACCGTCATGTTCAGCTCGTTCGACGCGACCAACCTCGCCGAGATCGGCTTCTACTCCGAACAGGACCCGCGCCAGCTGTTCCTGCAGGACCTCGGCATGGAGCCCGCCGCGACGGTCGCCGAGCAGTCGAAGGGCACCGACCAGTTCTGGATCACGAACAGCACGGAGGAGATCGAGCGTTTCAACGACCTCGACGTCCTCGTGACCTACGGAGACGACACGACGCTGGCGACGATGCAGGCCGACCCGCTGCTGTCTCGGATCCCCGCTGTGGCGGACGGCGCGGTCGTCATCCTGCCCCTCGCCAACGCACCGCTGTCCGCGGCAGCGAACCCGAGCCCGCTCTCGATCCCGAACGCCCTGACCGCCCAGTACGTCGATCTCCTGGGTGAGGCCGCCGCCAAGGTCTCGGACTGACGCGGATCGCACCGCTCCCTGCACCATGACCACCGTCGCCTCCGCGCCCGCCGCCGCCTCGACCGCGTCCCTCCGACGCCGGTCGGGGCGGCGGCGCGTGCTGTGGGTGCTGGTCCTCGCGGTCGCGGTGGCGGTCATCTGCGTGCTCTCGGTCACCTTCGGCAACCGGACGGTCGACGCATCGCAGATCATCGCCGGCCTGACGGGTGACCTGACGACGACGGATGCCGCTGCCGTCGCGCGCCGGGTGCCCCGCACCATCCTCGCCCTCCTGGTCGGAGCCTCCCTCGCGGTAGCCGGTGCCGTCATGCAGGGCGTCACCCGCAATCCCTTGGCCGACCCCCAGATCCTCGGCATCAACGGCGGCGCGTCGCTCGCCGTCGTGACCGGGCTCGCCTTCTTCGGCGTGACGAGCGCCCTGGGCTACATCTGGCTCGCGATGCTGGGCGCCGCGCTCGCGGCACTCTTCGTCTACACCATCGGGTCGCTCGGCCGCGGCGGCGCGAGCCCCCTCAAGCTCGCCCTCGCGGGTGCCGCGACCGCCGTCGCCTTCACCTCGCTCATCAGCGCGATCCTGCTCCCCCGGATCGACGTCATGAGCGTCTTCCGGTTCTGGCAGATCGGCGGCGTGGGCGGCGCGACGACGCAGAACATCCTCCTCGTCCTCCCCTTCCTCGCCGTCGGCATGGTCATCTGCGTCGCCTCGGCAGCGGCGTTGAACGCCCTCGCCCTCGGCGACGACCTCGCGACCGGCCTCGGCCAGAAGGTCCGGACGGCGCGACTGCTGTCGGCCCTCGGCGCGGTGATCCTCTGCGGCGCGGCCACCGCGGTCGCCGGACCCATCGGGTTCGTCGGACTCATCGTGCCCCACGTCTGCCGCCTGCTCGTCGGCCCCGACCACCGCTGGCTGCTCCCCGTCTCGGCCCTCGTCGGCGCAGGTCTGCTCACCGTCGCCGACGTCGTCGGACGCGTCATCGCGCGGCCTCAGGAGGTCGAGGTCGGCGTCGTCACCGCTTTGATCGGTGCTCCGTTCTTCATCGCCATCGTCCGCCGACAGAAGATGCGTGCCCTGTGACCGCCCTCACCCCCGCGCCGACCACCCTGGCCGCCGTCACGTCGGGGCGGGCACGTCGTGCGCGCCGCCGCATCCTCGTCACCGGCGGACTCCTCGTCGCCGTGCTGGCGACGTATCTCGTCTCGCTGATGGTCGGACAGACCTTCTACACGCCCGCCGAGGTGTGGGCAGTTATGACCGGACAGACGGTGCCGGGTGCGTCCTTCACGGTCGGCGAGCTGCGATTGCCGCGATCGACCGTCGCCCTGCTGACGGGACTGTGCTTCGGCATGGGCGGTGCCGTCTTCCAGACGCTGCTGCGCAACCCGCTGGCCAGCCCCGACATCATCGGGATCAACGCGGGCGCGAGCGCGGCGGCCGTCGTGGGCATCGTCTTTCTCTCGCTCTCGGGGACCGCCGTTTCGGTGCTCGCGACCGTCGCCGCGGTGGGCACCGCGCTGACCATCTACCTCCTCGCGTTCAAGGACGGCGGCGCCGGGGCGCGCTTCATCCTCATCGGCATCGGTGTCGCCGCGATCTTCAACAGCGTCGTCGCCTATGTGCTCTCGCGCGCGGCCGAGTGGGATCTGCAGGCCGCGATGCGGTGGATCACCGGCAGCCTCAACAGCGCATCGTGGAACGAGGTCGTCCCGCTGGCAGGGGCGATGGTCGTCGTCGTCCCCGTTCTGCTGTGGCTGACCCGCGACCTGGAGCTCATGCGGCTGGGCGAC
Organism: Microbacterium gawkjiense; assembly: GCF_031932225.1. NCBI lineage: Bacteria > Bacillati > Actinomycetota > Actinomycetes > Micrococcales > Microbacteriaceae > Microbacterium > Microbacterium gawkjiense. The sequence continues at coordinate 139,553 of NZ_JAUZVV010000002.1, read as the reverse complement.
GAGGCGGCGGCCGCCCTCGGCGTTCCCGTCGAGCGGCGGCGCATCCTCCTCATCGTCGCGGCGGTCGTGCTGCTCGCCTTCGCGACGGCGGCCGTCGGCCCCATCTCCTTCGTCGCCTTCCTGTCGGGCCCCATCGCCGCGCGTATGCTGGGCCCCGTCGGCTCCCCCGTCCTGGTCGCGGGCCTGTTCGGCTCCTTCCTGGTGCTGCTCGCCGACCTCACCGGGCAGTACCTGCTCGGGATGCGTCTGCCCGTGGGCGTCGTGACCGGTGTCCTCGGCGCGCCCTACCTGATCTTCCTTCTCATCCGCAGCAGCCGCTCGGGAGGCTCTCTATGACCGCGGAACGCACCCTCCACGCCTCCGGCCTGAAGCTGGCCTACGGCGACCGCCTCATCGTCGACGACCTCGACCTCGTCGTCCCGCCCGGGCGGATCACGGCGATCGTCGGCGCCAACGCGTGCGGCAAGTCGACCCTGCTCAAGTCGATGGCGCGACTGCTGGCCCCCCGCGCGGGGCAGGTGCTGCTGGACGGCAAGGACATCCACAAGCTGCCGACGAAGCAGGTGGCGCGCGAACTCGGCCTCCTCCCCCAGTCCCCGATCGCCCCCGAGGGCATCGCCGTCTCGGACCTCGTCGGCCGCGGGCGCACGCCCCACCACGGTCCGCTCTCCCGCTGGAGCCGTGCCGACGACGAGGCCGTGGCCGCGGCCCTCGACGCCACCGACACCGCCGCGCTGGCGGATCGCCCCGTCGACGAGCTGTCCGGCGGCCAGCGCCAGCGGGTCTGGATCGCGATGGCCCTCGCACAGCAGACGGACGTCTTGCTCCTCGACGAGCCGACGACCTTCCTCGACGTCAGCCACCAGGTCGACGTCCTCGACCTCCTCACCGACCTCAACCGCCGTCGGGGGACGACCATCGTCATGGTCCTCCACGACCTGAACCTCGCGGCCCGTTACGCCGACCACCTCGTCGCGATGGCCGGCGGGCGCCTGTACGCCGCCGGAGACCCGGGCGAGATCCTGACCGCCGAGACCGTCAAGGACGTCTTCGGCATGGACAGCCGCGTCATCCCCGATCCGCTCACCGGCCGCCCGATGGTCCTCCCCATCGGCCGCCATCACGTCCCCGCCGGCGTCTGACCGCACGAAAGCCGAGACCCCCATGTCCCTGAGCACGATGAACTTCTTCCGCGCCCCCGTCGCGGCGGTCACCGACCTCACACCCAGCTTCCGGCGGTTCACGTTCCGCGACGAGGCGCTCGGCGCATACGGCGACCCCGGATTCGACCAGCGGGTCAAGATCATGTTCCCGACGCCGACCGCCTCGCTGGAGGCGATGCCGACGGATGCCGACTGGTACGACCGCTGGCGCGCCATGCCCGAGGAGACGCGTCCCGTCATGCGGACTTACACGACGCGTGCGGTGCGGAGCTCCGCCGGCGAGGTCGACATCGACATGGTCGCGCACGACGTGATGGGCCCGGCGTCCGCGTGGATCGCCGACGCCAAGGCGGGCGACGAGGTCCTGATCCTGGCCCCGACCACCGAGCACACCGGCGTCAGCTACGGTATCGACTTCGTGCCGCCGGCCCGGACCGACGCCATCCTGCTCGCCGGCGACGAGACGGCGGCCCCCGCGATCGCGCGGATCCTGGAGCAGCTCCCCGCGGACGCGCGCGGTGTCGTCGTCCTCGAGCTCCCGCACCCGAACGACGTCGCCTACGTGCCCTCGCACCCGGGCTTCGAGCTGATCATCGAGGCGCGCGGCGGGGAGGACCGTCGCCACGAGCACCTGATCTCCGCGGTGGCCGATGTCGCCCGTCGCCTCGCCCCCGGCGGGATCGGGGCCGAGGTCGAGGAGATCGACGTCGACCACGACATCCTCTGGGAGGTGCCCCGCACGGCGAAGGGCGGTGCCGCGCTGAAGAGCGCCCCCCTCTACGCGTGGCTCGCGGGTGAGGCATCCGCCATCAAGGCACTCCGTCGTCACCTCGTCAGCGAGGTCGGCGTCGACCGACGCGCCGTCGCCTTCATGGGGTACTGGCGCCTGGGGCGCTCGGAAAACTGACTCCGGCACGCGAAAGGGGCGGTGCGACGTGGTCGCACCGCCCCTCTCGCGGATTCGGTCAGATCGAGAAGCCGAGCGCGCGCATCATGTCGCGGCCGTCGTCAGTGATCCGCTCGGGGCCCCACGGCGGCATCCACACCCAGTTGATCCGGAAACGGTCGACGACGCCGTCCAGCGCCTGTCCGGTCTGCTCCTCGAGCACGTCCGTCAGCGGGCAGCCGGCGGAGGTCAGGGTCATGTGGATGACGAGGGCGTCGTTCTCGTCATCCCACCCGAGGTCGTAGATGAGCCCCAGGTCGACGACGTTGACCCCGAGTTCGGGGTCCATGACGTCCTTGAGGGCCTCGGTGACCTCGTCGTACTTCTCGGGTGCGAGCGTCTCGGTCATGCGACGATCCTAGGCCTGCTCGCCCGCGACGGGGGCGAGGAAACGGTCGTACCCCTCATCCTCGAGGCGCGCGGCGAGCTCGGGGCCGCCCTCTTCGGCCACGCGGCCGTTCACGAGCACGTGGACGAAGTCGGGCTGGATGTAGCGGAGGATGCGGGTGTAGTGCGTGATCAGGAGCACACCCATGTCGGTCTGCTCCTTGGCACGGTTCACACCCTCGGACACGATCTTCAGCGCGTCGACGTCGAGGCCCGAGTCGGTCTCGTCGAGCACGGCGAGCTTCGGCTTGAGGAGCTCGAGCTGGAGGATCTCGTGACGCTTCTTCTCACCGCCGGAGAACCCCTCGTTCACGTTGCGCGCGGCGAACTTCGGATCCATCCGCAGGTTCTGCATCGCCTGCTTGACGTCCTTGGTCCACGAACGGATCGACGGCGCCTCGCCGTCGACGGCCGTCTTCGCGGTGCGCAGGAAGTTGGTCACCGTCACGCCGGGGATCTCGACCGGGTACTGCATCGCGAGGAACAGGCCGGCGCGGGCGCGCTCGTCGACCGACATCGCGAGGACGTCCTCGCCGTCGAGCGTGATGGTGCCGCCGGTGACGGTGTACTTGGGGTGGCCCGCGATCGTGTACGCGAGGGTCGACTTGCCGGAACCGTTCGGGCCCATGATGGCGTGGGTCTCGCCCGTGCGGACGGTGAGGGTCACACCGTTCAGGATCGGGGTCTCGCCGGCTTCCGTCTCGACCGTCACGTGGAGGTCGCGGATCTCGAGGACAGACATGTCAGCTTCTTTCTTCAGTTCACGGCTTTGGTCACGGCGGGGTCGATGAGGATGTCGTCCCCGTCGATCGTGACCTCGTAGACGGGCACCGGCTCGTAGGCCGGCAGGTTCAGGGGGCGCCCGGTGCGCAGCGAGAACGCCGACCCGTGCGCCCAGCATTCGAGCGAGTCGCCTTCGACGAAACCGTCGGCCAGCGAGATGTCGCCGTGCGTGCAGGTGTCGCCGATCGCGTGCACCTCGCCCTGGCCGTCCAGCACGACGGCGATCGCGACGCCGTCGACCTCGACGCGCACAGCCGTGTCCTGCGTCAGGTCGCTCAGCTGCAGCACCTTCTGGGCGGTCATGCGTCGCTCCCGCCGGCCAGCTCCGCCTCGATCGCGGCGATGAACTCGTCCTCGAGCGAGGGGATGCCGATCTTCTGCACGATCTCGGCGAGGAAGCCGAGGACGACCAGACGTCGGGCCTGCTCCTCGTCGATCCCGCGGGCCTGCAGGTAGAACAGCTGCTCGTCGTCGAAGCGTCCGGTCGCACTGGCGTGCCCGGCGCCGACGATGTCACCCGTCTCGATCTCGAGGTTCGGGATGGAGTCGGCGCGCGCACCGTCGGTGAGGACGAGGTTGCGGTTCGCCTCGTAGGAGTCGGTGCCCACGGCATCCGGTCCGATGAGGACGTCGCCGATCCAGACCGTGCGGGCCGACGCACCCTGCAGCGCACTCTTGTAGAGCACGTCGCCGTTGGTGTGGGCGCCCTTGTGGTGCAGGTAGACCTGGCTCTCGAGGTGCTGGCCGGCGTCGGCGAAGGACAGCCCGTAGAGGCGTCCCTGCGCGCCGGTACCGGCGAGCTCGACCGACGGGTTGACGCGGACGAGTCCGCCGCCGAGGCTCACGACGATGTGCGTCAGCGACGCGTCGCGGTCGACGCGGGCCTGGTGCGCCGCGAGGTGCACGGCGTCGTCGTCCCAGCGCTGCACCGAGACGACCGTCAGGGCTGCGCCGTCGCGCACGATGATCTCGACGTTCTGCGCCTGGGCCGCGGATCCCTCGTGCCGGAGCACGACCGTCCCGCGCGAGTTCGGCTGCGCCTCGATGACGACGTGCGCGTGAGCGACGCCGCCGCGACCGGTGAGGGTCACGATGACGGGCTCGTCGAGCTCGGCGTTCGCCGGGATGCGGATGAGCGGAGCCTCCGGCTCCTGCGACCACGCGATCGCGCTCACCACGTCCTCGGGACGGAAGACCTCGCCGCGGGGCGCCTCGTCCTTCTGCAGACGACGGTGCTCCACCGCATCCGGACCGGACACCTCGACGCCGATCACATCGTGCGGGGCCTCTTCGTCGGCCAGCAGCGGAGCGACGCGGTCGAGCGGCGTGTGCTTCCAGTTGACCTCGCGGCCGGTCGGCGTGCCGAAGTCCGCGGGGTCGAACGACCACGGCCGCTCCGACCGGGTCTGGACGGGAACGGTGGTCTCCGTCAGCGTCGCCGCAGGGTCGATGTGGCCCTTCGCATCGGATGCGGGGGCCTGAGTCGCTGTCGTCATCAGCCGACGGATCCTTCCATGCCCATCTCGATGAGCTTGTTCAGCTCGAGGGCGTACTCCATGGGCAGTTCGCGGGCGATCGGCTCGATGAAGCCGCGCACGATCATCGCCATCGCCTCGTCCTCGGGCATGCCGCGGCTCATGAGGTAGAACAGCTGCTCCTCGCTGACCTTCGAGACGGTCGCCTCGTGGCCGAGCTGGACGTCGTCGACGCGGATGTCGATGGCCGGGTAGGTGTCGGACCGCGAGATCGTGTCGACCAGCAGCGCGTCGCACCGGACGGTGTTGGCGGAGTGGTGCGCGTTCGCGTCCACCCGGACCTCCCCCCGGTACCCGGCACGACCGCCGCCGCGGGCGATCGACTTCGAGACGATCGAGGACTGCGTGTGCGGCGCCATGTGGATCATCTTCGCGCCGGCATCCTGGTGCTGACCGGGACCAGCGAAGGCGACCGACAGCGTCTCGCCCTTCGCGTGCTCGCCCATCAGGTAGATCGACGGGTACTTCATCGTCACCTTCGAGCCGATGTTGCCGTCGACCCACTCCATGGTCGCGCCCTCGTGGGCGACGGCGCGCTTGGTGACGAGGTTGTAGACGTTGTTCGACCAATTCTGGATCGTCGTGTAGCGCACGCGGGCGTTCTTCTTCACGATGATCTCGACGACGGCCGAGTGCAGCGAGTCGCTCTTGTAGATCGGCGCCGTGCAGCCCTCGATGTAGTGGACGTAGCTGTCCTCGTCCGCGATGATCAAGGTCCGCTCGAACTGGCCCATGTTCTCGGTGTTGATGCGGAAGTAGGCCTGCAGCGGGATCTCGACGTGCACGCCCTTCGGGACGTAGACGAACGAGCCGCCCGACCAGACGGCGGTGTTCAGCGCGGCGAACTTGTTGTCTCCGGCGGGGATGACGGTGCCGAAGTACTCCTCGAAGAACTCGGGGTGCTCGCGCAGCGCCGTGTCGGTGTCCATGAAGATGACACCCTGCTGCTCCAGGTCCTCGCGGATCTGGTGGTAGACGACCTCGGACTCGTACTGCGCCGCGACACCGGCGACGAGGCGCTGACGCTCCGCCTCGGGGATGCCGAGCTTCTCGTACGTGTTGCGGATCTCCTCGGGAAGGTCCTCCCACGTCTGCGCCTGCTTCTCGGTGGAGCGCACGAAGTACTTGATGTTGTCGAAGTCGATGCCGGACAGATCGGCACCCCACGTCGGCATGGGCTTGCGCCCGAACAGCTGATACCCCTTCAGACGGGTCTTCAGCATCCACTCCGGCTCGTTCTTCAGCGAGGAGATCCCGCGGACCACGTCCTCGTTGATACCCCGCTGGGCGACGGCACCGGCGGCATCGGCGTCGTGCCAGCCGAATTCGTACACCCCCAGCCCTTCGAGCTCGGGACGGTCGATGAGCACATCCGACATGACTTTCCTCCTCACGGGCGGCAACGGTGTCATCCGTTCCGGCATTCCCTCCCGCGAGAGGAGTGCACGAGGGGGATGCCGCTGCTGGCCGCTCTGATGACGCGAGACCGCGCCTAGAATCGTTGTGCGGGCTGCGATGGGGATCGCGCTCGCCGACAGCTTCATTCTACAGGCACGGCCATCCCCCGCGGCGTGCCGGCCCTCGCCCGGAGGCGACCCATGCTGATCACCGCGTCGACACCGACCGCCCCGCCGACGACCCGGGTCCCGCGCCTGCTGCGCGTCGTCGCGTGGCTGTCGTTCCTCGCCGAGACCCTCATCATCGGGACCGGCGGCGCCGTGCGTCTGACCGGTTCGGGCCTCGGCTGCCCCACCTGGCCGACCTGCACCGCTGACTCGCTCGTCGCGACCCCCGAGATGGGCATCCACGGCGTGATCGAGTTCGGCAACCGCACGCTGACGGGCCTCGTCGGCATCCTCGCCCTCGCCGTCGTCATCCTCGTGTGGCGGATGCGCCGCACCCGCCGCGACCTCTTCGTCCTGGCGCTCATCGTGCTCGGCGGCGTCGTCGCCCAGGCGATCGTCGGCGGCATCACTGTCCTCACGGGCCTCAACCCGTTCATCGTGGGGTTCCACTACGTCGTGTCGCTCATCCTGGTCTGCGTCTGCGCGGCGTTCCTCGCCCGCCTCGACGAGCCCGGCGGCGCCCGCGTGCGCGTCGTCCCCGCCTGGTACGCGCGGCTGACGCACCTCACCACCGGCGTGCTGGCCCTGACCATCGCGTTCGGGGTGCTCACGACCGGAGCGGGTCCCCACTCCGGTGACGCCGCCGCCGGCCGCAACGGATTCAACGCCGAGATCCTCGAGCACGTGCACGCGTGGCCCGGGTACGCGCTGCTCGCGCTCACGGTGACCCTCGCCGTGGTGGCGTGGCGCCGGGGGCTCTCGACCCGGACGTGGGTGGGCGTCCTGCTGGCCGCCGAAGCCGTGCAGATCCTCGTCGGACTCTACCAGGCGCGCAACGGCCTGCCCGAGCTCGCCGTCGGCGTGCACATGGTGCTCGCCGCCCTCACCGCCGCGGCGATGACCGTCGTCGTCCTGCGGCTGAAGGCGCCGGCGCACACCGAAACCTCATAGGCGGCGCATCGGTTCCGTCAGGGTGGGCCGGGAACAGTGGCCCGGGTCGCCCCAGAGCGGGCGACCTCGACCCGGAGGAGAATCGATGAACACCCGCCCCCGCCTGACCCGCAGCATCCCGTTCTGGCTGCTCGTGGCCGGCTCGCTCGCATCCGGAGCCGCCGGCGGCGTCGTCCTCATGGACAAGCTCGCGAAGATGGAGACGGCCCTGACCGCCGGCACCGCGACCGGAGTGGACGTCTACGTCGGCCAGATCTGGGCGGTCCTCGGCGCGATCCTCGTGGGCGTCGGCGCCATCGGCCTGCTGCTCGCCTTCACGCTCGGAGCGCTCCGCGCCTTCGTCGTCGCGCCGCGCGCACAGCGGGCCGTCGACGACGAGCCCGCGACGGCGCAGGATGCAGCAGCGACGGGGGACGCTCCGGCGTCCGCCGCCGCCCAGGACGGGTCGGACACGACGCCGCACCCCGTGCTCGACGGCGCCGGACGCTGATCGCCTCGATCGGCCCGCTGCGTCAGAAGGGCAGCAGCGGGTCGATCGCGATCGCGACGAACAGCAGGGTGAGGTACGTGATCGACGCGTGGAACACGCGCATCGGACGGACCTTCTCGCCGCGGACGGCGCGCGCGTAGAGCACGTGGGACTCGTAGATGAACCAGCCGCCCAGCACGAGAGCCGACGCGGTGTAGACGAGGCCCATCGGCGCGACGGGGATCAACAGGAGCGAGCTCGCCACCGTCGCCCACGCGTAGAGGATGACCTGGAGTCCCACCTGCGCGCCGTTGCGCGTCGCGCCCAGCATCGGGACGTCCACCTCGGCGTAGTCGCCCTTGTATTTCATCGAGAGCGGCCAGTAGTGCGGCGGCGTCCAGAGGAACACCAGGAGGAAGAGGATGAACGGGGTCCACGTGAGCGACTCGGTGACGGCCGACCAGCCGATGATGACCGGGAAGCATCCGGCGATCCCGCCCCACACGATGTTCTGCTCGGTGCGACGCTTGAGCAGGATCGTGTAGATCACGACGTAGAAGAAGATCGCGCCGGCGCTGAGCGCCGCCGCGACCCAGTTCGTGAAGACCCAGAGCCAGACGGTCGAGACGACGGCGAGCGTCCACGAGAAGACGAGCGCACCGCGCGGCGTGACCTCGCCCGTCACGAGCGGACGGTTCTCGGTCCGCTTCATGTGCGCGTCGATGTCGCGGTCCAGATACATGTTGAAGGATGCCGCCGACCCGGCACTCATGGCACCGCCGACGACGGTGGCCAGGATCAGCCAGAGATCGGGCAGTCCGTTCGCCGCGAGGAACATGACCGGGATGGTCGTGACCAGCAGCAGCTCCAGGACGCGCGGCTTCGTCAACTGGACGTACGCGCGGACGGTGCGGCCGAACGACTGTCGAGCGGGCGCGGATACGCGCGCGCCGGTGTCCGTGAGTGCCATCGCCCCTGCCGTGTAGATCGTCCGATCGAGTCTACGCCATCCCTCGGACGGGGTCCTTCCGCGCCCGCTCCCCGGCTTCGCTCACAGCGCACGTCACACAGCGTCGACCCGGCCTCGTCGAGGGGCTCGGATGGATATGCTGAAAATCCCGGCGTCAGGCGTCCCCTCCTTCTTCCTGAGAAGCGGGCGCCCGCGCGGACTCACCGACGAAAGGCTTCCAGGTGTCAGAGCTGGTTTGGGACGAGATCGATCGGCGCGCGGTGGACACCGCGCGCGTGCTGGCGGCGGACGCCGTCGAGAAGGTCGGTAACGGCCACCCCGGAACGGCCATGAGCCTCGCCCCGGCCGCGTACCTGCTGTACCAGCGGGTGCTGCGCCACGACCCGACCGACACCCACTGGCTCGGACGCGACCGCTTCATCCTCTCCGCGGGCCACTCCTCGCTGACGCAGTACGTCCAGCTGTACCTCGGCGGCTTCGGGCTCGAGCTCGACGACCTCAAGGCGCTGCGTACATGGGGCTCCCTGACCCCGGGACACCCCGAGTACGGACACACCAAGGGCGTCGAGATCACGACCGGCCCGCTGGGTCAGGGCCTGGCCTCGGCCGTCGGCTTCGCGTACGCCGCCCGCTACGAGCGCGGACTCTTCGACCCCGAGGCGGAGGCCGGCACGTCGCCTTTCGACCACCACGTGTTCGTCATCGCCGGCGACGGCGACCTGCAGGAGGGTGTGACGGCCGAGGCCGGTTCGCTCGCCGGTCACCAGCAGCTCGGCAACCTCATCGCGATCTACGACTCCAACCAGATCTCGATCGAGGACGACACGAACGTCGCCTTCACCGAAGACGTGCAGAAGCGCTACGAGGCGTACGGCTGGCAGGTCCAGACGGTCGACTGGAAGAAGACGGGTGAGTACGTCGAGGACGTCGCCGCCCTCTACGACGCGATCGAGGCGGCCAAGTCCGAGACGTCGAAGCCCTCGCTCATCATCCTCAAGACGATCATCGGATGGCCCGCCCCGGGCAAGCAGAACACCGGCAAGATCCACGGTTCCGCGCTCGGCGCGGACGAACTCGCCGCGACGAAGAAGGTGCTCGGCTTCGACTCCGAGGAGAACTTCGCCGTCGCCGACGACGTGATCGCGCACACGCGCGCCCTCGCCGAGCGCGGTGCCGCCGACCGTGCCGCCTGGCAGGAGTCCTTCGACGCCTGGGCCGCCGCGAACCCCGAGCGCAAGGCGCTGCTCGACCGCCTCGAGGCGGCCACGCTGCCCGAGGGCATCGAGGACGCGCTCCCCGTGTTCGAGCCCGGCAAGGACGTCTCCACGCGCGCCGCATCCGGACTCGTCATCAACGCCCTCGCCGCCGAGCTGCCCGAGCTGTGGGGCGGATCTGCGGACCTCGCGGAGTCCAACCTCACGACGATCAAGGACGCCAAGAGCTTCATCCCGGCGGAGTGGTCGACGCACGAGTGGTCGGGCGACCCGTACGGGCGCGTGCTGCACTTCGGCATCCGCGAGCACGCGATGGGCGCCATCGTCAACGGCATCAAGCTGCACGGTCCGACCCGCCCCTTCGGCGGTACGTTCCTGATCTTCAGCGACTACATGCGTCCCGCCGTGCGCCTCGCCGCCCTCATGGACATCCCCTCGGTGTTCGTCTGGACCCACGACTCGGTCGCCCTCGGTGAGGACGGCCCGACGCACCAGCCGATCGAGCAGCTGGCGACCCTGCGGCTCATCCCGAACTTCACGGTCGTCCGTCCCGCCGACGCCAACGAGACCGCTGCGGCGTGGCTCGAGATCCTGCGCCGCCAGGGCGGTCCGACCGGCATCGCGCTGACGCGTCAGAACATCGCGGTCTTCCCGCGCGGCGAGAACGGTTTCGCCACGACCGAGGGAGTCGCGAAGGGTGCGTACACCCTGCTCGAGGCTCCCGAGGGCGAGCCCGACGTGATCCTCATCGCGACCGGCTCCGAGGTCCAGCTGGCCGTCGCCGCCCGCGAGACGCTCGCCGCCGAAGGGATCGGCGCGCGCGTCGTGTCGGCTCCGAGCCTCGAGTGGTTCGCGGAGCAGGATGCCGCCTACCGCGAGTCCGTGCTCCCGGCATCCGTCAAGGCGCGTGTCTCGGTCGAGGCCGGCGCGACCGGCCTGTGGCGCGGCATCGTCGGCGACAGCGGACGCACCGTCGGCATCGACCACTTCGGCGCCTCCGCCGACTACAAGACCCTGTTCGAGAAGTTCGGCGTCACCGCCGATGCGGTCGTCGAAGCGGCCCGCGCAACCGTCAAGGAGAACGCATGAGCACCCCCACCGAGGACCTGTCCGGCGCCGGCGTCAGCATCTGGCTCGACGACCTGTCGCGATCGCGGATCGACACCGGCAACCTGGCGCAGCTGATCGAGACGCGTGACGTCGTCGGCGTCACCACCAACCCGTCGATCTTCCAGGCCGCCATCGGCAACACGGAGGACGACTCGTACGACGCGCCGCTCCAGGCCCTCGCGGCCCAGGGCGCCGACGTCGACACCGCGATCTTCGAGATCACGACCACCGACGTCCGCGACGCGGCCGACATCTTCCGTCCGGTCTTCGACCGCACGAACGGCGTCGACGGCCGGGTCTCGATCGAGGTCTCCCCCGACCTCGCTCACGACACCGACGCGACGGTGGCGCAGGCGAAGGAACTGTGGGCGAAGGTCGACCGGCCGAACACGCTCATCAAGATCCCCGCGACGCTCGCCGGTCTCCCGGCGATCAGCGCCGTCCTGGCAGAGGGCATCTCGGTCAACGTCACTCTGATCTTCAGCCTCGAGCGGTACGCGGCGGTCATCGACGCCTACCTCGAGGGCGTACGCCGGGCGAAGGAGAACGGGCACGACATCGCCACCATCCACTCGGTGGCGTCGTTCTTCGTCTCGCGCGTGGACACCGAGGTCGACAAGCGTCTCGAGGCCATCGGCACGGACGCGGCGGCATCCCTCAAGGGCAAGGCCGGGATCGCGAACGCCCGACTCGCCTACGAGCTCTTCGAGAAGCGGTTCGCCGAGCCGTCCGCCCTCGAGCTCATCGCGGCGGGCGCGAACGTCCAGCGCCCCCTGTGGGCGTCGACGGGCGTCAAAGACCCGGCGCTCCCCGACACCCTCTACGTCACCGAGCTCGTCGCTCCCGGCACCGTCAACACGATGCCCGAGAAGACGCTCGAGGCGACCTTCGACCACGGGAAGATCACGGACGACACCGTGACCGGGTCGTACGAGGACGCCCACCGGGTCTTCGACCAGCTCGCCGAGGCGGGCATCGATCTGGTGGATGTCACCCAGGTCCTCGAGGACGAGGGTGTCGAGAAGTTCATCGTTTCGTGGCACGACCTGCAGGGCACGGTGCGCACGGCCCTCGACAGCGCACGCTGACCGATGGCTGCGGAGATCTCGCGGGGGAACAACCCCCTCCGCGATCCGGATGATCGGCGCCTCAACCGCATCGCGGGACCCAGCGCGCTCGTGATCTTCGGCGTGACGGGCGACCTGTCGCGCAAGAAGCTCATGCCCGCCGTGTACGACCTCGCGAACCGGGGCCTGCTCCCCCCGGGGTTCGCGCTGGTCGGTTTCGCCCGACGCGACTGGGAGGACCAGGACTTCGCGAAGGTCGTCTACGACGCGGTGCGGCAGCACGCGCGCACGCCCTTCCGCGAGGAGACGTGGAACCAGCTCCTGCAGGGCATCCGCTTCGTGCAGGGCGAGTTCGACGACGCGGCATCCTTCGCCCGGCTCCGCGAGACCGTGGAGCGTCTCGACACCGAGCGCGGCACCATGGGAAACCACGCGTACTACCTCTCGATCCCACCGAAGGACTTCCCGGTCGTCGCGCGTCAGCTGCGCGACTCCGGCCTCGTCGACGAGACGGTGGACGGGGACACCTGGCGACGCGTCGTCATCGAGAAGCCGTTCGGCAGCGATCTGCAGACCGCCCGCGAGCTGAACGAAGCCCTCGAGGTCGCCTTCCCGGCCGACGCCATCTTCCGGATCGACCACTACCTCGGCAAGGAGACGGTCCAGAACATCCTGGCGCTGCGCTTCGCGAACGAGCTGTACGAGCCGCTCTGGAACGCGAACTACGTCGACCACGTGCAGATCACGATGGCCGAGGACATCGGCGTCGGCGGTCGCGCGGGGTACTACGACGGCATCGGCGCGGCGCGCGACGTCATCCAGAACCACCTCCTGCAGCTGCTCGCGCTGACCGCGATGGAGGAGCCCATCTCGCTCGACGCGGAGCACCTGCGCGCCGAGAAGGAGAAGGTCCTCGCCGCGGTCAAGCTCCCTGACGACCTGTCCACCGCCACGGCGCGCGGGCAATACGCCGGCGGCTGGCAGGGCGGCGAGGAGGTCACCGGCTTCCTCGACGAGGACGGCATGGACCCGCAGTCCCGGACCGAGACCTACGCCGCCATCAAGCTCGAGATCGCCACCCGACGCTGGAACGGTGTGCCGTTCTACCTGCGCACGGGCAAGCGCCTCGGCCGCCGGGTCACGGAGATCGCCGTGGTCTTCAAGCACACGCCGCCGCTGCTGTTCCTGCGCTCGCAGGCGCTGCAGCTCGGGCAGAACGCCCTCGTCATCCGCATCCAGCCCGACGAGGGCGTGACCCTCCGCTTCGGATCGAAGGTTCCGGGCGCGGGCAACGAGGTGCGCGACGTCACGATGGACTTCGGCTACGGCCACGCGTTCACCGAGTCGAGCCCCGAGGCCTACGAACGCCTCATCCTCGACGTCCTCCTGGGCGACCCGCCGCTGTTCCCCCGTCACGAGGAGGTCGAGCTGTCCTGGCGCATCCTCGACCCCGTCGAGCAGTACTGGGCGGAGCAGGACGAGCCGCTCGAGCAGTACTCCCCCGGATCCTGGGGTCCCCCGTCCGCCGATGAGCTCCTGGCCCGCGACGGCCGCGTCTGGAGGCGCCCATGATCGTCGACCTGCCCGACACCACGGTGTCCACGATCGCGAAGAAGCTCGTGAGCGTGCGCGAGGAGGGCGGCGCCGTCGCCCTCGGGCGCGTGCTGACCCTCGTCATCGTCTCCACGGGGGGCTTCGACGAGGAGGCCATCGACGCCGCGAACGCCGCCTCGCGCGAGCACCCGATGCGCGTCATCGTCCTGGTCGTCCAACCCGACGCCCCGACCGGGCTCGACGCGCAGATCCGCGTCGGCGGCGACGCCGGTGCCAGCGAGGTGGTCGTCCTCCGCGCCCGGGGTGCGGCGGCCGGCAACCAGGAGAGCCTCGTGAACGGCCTCCTCCTCCCCGACGCTCCCGTCGTCGCCTGGTGGCCCGACGACCCGCCCACCGACCCCGCGCACTCCGCGATCGGTCGCATGGCGCAGCGGCGGATCACGGATGCCTCGACGAAGCCGTTCGCCAAGGACCGGCTCGCACAGCTCGGCTCCGTCTACGCGCCCGGTGACACGGATCTGGCGTGGACGCGGCTCACCCACTGGCGCGAGCAGCTCGCCGCCGTCCTCGACCAGCCGCCGTACGAGCCCGTCACGGCCGTGACGGTCGTCGGTGCGGGCAGCTCCCCCTCCACCGGGCTGCTGGCCGCGTGGCTGCGGATGAAGCTCGATGTGCCGGTCGAATGGCACTACACGGACGAGCACGAGTGGGCCCACGGCATCCGCTCGGTCACCCTCTCGCGGGACTCCGGTGACATCGTCCTCGAACGCTCGAGCGCCACGGACGCGACCCTCACTCAGCCCGGCCAGCCGACGCACGACATCGTGCTGCCGCGGCGATCCCTGCGCGAGTGCCTCGCGGAGGAGCTGCGCCGTCTCGATCCCGACCTCTTGTATGGTCGAGTCATCACCGAAGGGTGGGAGCTCCTCGACCCTCCCACGAGGTAGGAGTCGCATGTCGGAGTTCCGCGCGGAGAAGCGCGTCGTCGTCCGTCCTGACGCGCAGACGTTGGCCCGAGGGGTCGCGAAGCGCTTCTTCCAGCGGGTCTCCGCACGTGCCGCCGAGGGAAAGACGACGCACATCCTGCTGACCGGGGGCACCGCCGGAACGGCCGTGCTGCACGCGGCGGGCGAGAGCGATCGCCGGCGGGAGGTGGACTGGTCGAAGGTCCACTTCTGGTGGGGGGACGAGCGTTTCGTCCCGGCGGGCGATCCGGAGCGGAACGAGACGGCGGCACGCGCCGCGTTCCTCGACCACATCGACGTCCCGGCGGCGAACATCCACCCGATCGCCGCCTCCGACGCCGGTCGCAGCCATGACGAAGCGGCCGCCGACTACGCGGCGGAGCTGGCCTCGTTCGCCGCCGAGGACCAGCCCTGGCCACGGTTCACCCTGGCGTTCCTGGGCGTCGGACCCGACGGACACATCGCGTCCCTCTTCCCGGATCGCAGCGAGATCTCCGACACCGAGCACGCCGTCCTCCCGGTGCGACACTCCCCCGTGCCGCCGTCCGAGCGGATCACCCTGACCCGTCCGGTGATCAACTCGTCCCGGCGCGTGTGGTTGGTCCTCCCCGGCACCGACAAAGCGTCTGCGCTGGGCTTGGCGCTCGCCGGCGCGAGCTACCACTCCGTTCCCGCCGCCGGGGCGAAGGGGCGCAAGCAGACGGTGTTCTTCGTCGACGAGGCCGCCGCGCAGGGCGTGCCCGAAGAACTGATCGACCCCGAGTTCTGAGAGAACCCGGGGTCGTATCGGTGTGGAAGGCGGCGATCAGTCCTGACCGCGGCGCTCCCGAAGCTGCTTGAGGGCGTCGTCCAGGATCGACTCCGCCTCCTCGTCCGTGCGACGCTCCTTCACGTAAGCGAGGTGGGTCTTGTAGGGCTCGGTCTTGGCCAGCGCGGGCGGGTTCGCCTTGTCGCGACCGGCCGGGAGGCCCGAGTGCGGCGAGTCGATCGTCTCGGGGATCTCCTCCTCCGAGATGCCGGCCGCGAAGTAGCGCACCGTCTCGTTACCGAGTGCGTCCCAGTACGAGACGGCCACACGGTCGGCGTGGTGACCGTGGTCCTGCTCCCCCATCGGTCCGGCACCGACGCGGGTGCCCCGGATCGCGTTGCCCCCGGTCGCCATCAGATGCTCTGGAACTTCGTGATGAGGCCCAGCGCGACGATCGCGACGAACCAGACGAGTGCGAGCACGACCGTGAAGCGGTTGAGGTTGCGCTCGGCGAGGCCCGAGGACCCCATCGCCGAGCTCATGCCGCCGCCGAACATGTCGGAGAGGCCGCCGCCGCGCCCCTTGTGCAGGAGGATCAGGAGAGTGAGCAGGAGGCTGGTGAGTCCCAGCAGCACCTGCAGCACAAGCTGGAGGATGTCCACAGTCGTTGAAAGCCTTTCGGGTCGCCGAGTCGCTCAGCGCTCGCACGAGTATACCGGCTGAGCGGTGCGACGCCGCGAGGCGCCGCACCGCTCAGGATCACACGCCGACGTGCTTCTGGTAGCGGATGATGGCGGCGAACTCGTCGGCGAGGAGGCTCGCTCCTCCGACGAGGGCGCCGTCGACATCGGGTTCGCGCATGAAGCTCGCGATGTTGCCGGACTTCACCGATCCGCCGTAGAGGATGCGGGTGCGCTCGGCCGCGGCATCCCCGAGGCTTTCGGAGAGCACCGTACGCAGCGCGGCGCACACTTCCTGCGCCTGCTCGGGCGACGCGACCTGTCCGGTCCCGATCGCCCAGACCGGCTCGTAGGCGACCACGACGTCCGCGTCCGAGGGCACACCCTCGAGCGCGGCGCGGAGCTGAGCGACCGACACGGCGGTCGGGCCGGACTCCTCGCGCTGCTCGAGCGTCTCGCCCACGCAGATCACCGGCACGAGCCCGTGACGCAGCGCGGCCTGGACCTTCGCCGCGACGACCTCGTCGGTCTCGCCGTGGTACTCGCGTCGCTCGGAGTGACCGATGATCACGTAGTCGACGTCGAGCTTCTTCAGGAACGCTCCCGAGACCTCACCCGTGTAGGCGCCCGAGTCCTTCGTCGACACGTCCTGCGCACCGAGGGCGAACGGGATCTTGTCGGCGTCGATGAGCGTCTGCACCGTGCGGATGTCGGTGAACGGCGGGAACACCGCGACCTCGACCGAGTCGGTCTCGTGCGCGGCATCCTTCAGCGTCCAGTGCAGCTTCTGGACGAACGCGACCGCCTGCAGGTGGTCGAGGTTCATCTTCCAGTTGCCGGCGATGAGGGGCTTGCGGGTCACGCTTCCCATCCGAGGATCTCCAATCCGGGCAGCTTCTTGCCCTCGAGGAATTCGAGGCTGGCCCCACCACCGGTGGAGATGTGGCCGAACTGGTCGTCGTCGAACCCGAGCTGACGGACGGCGGCCGCGGAGTCGCCGCCGCCGACGACCGACAGGCCGTCGACCTCGGTCAGCGCCTGGGCGACCGTCCTGGTCCCTTCGGCGAACGCCGCCATCTCGAACACGCCCATCGGGCCGTTCCAGAACACGGTCTTCGCGCCGCGGATCGCGTCGGCGAACAGCTCCGCCGTCTTCGGTCCGATGTCGAGGCCCATGCCGTCCGCACCGAAGGGGGTGTCCTCCAGGGCGTCGACGGATGCCACGACGTGATCGGCGTCGGCGGCGAAACCGGCGGCCATCACGGCGTCGACGGGGAGCACGAGCTCCACCCCGCGCTCGCGCGCCGTCTCCATGTATCCGCGGACCGTGTCGAGCTGATCGACCTCGAGGAGACTCTTGCCGACCTTGTGACCCTGTGCCGCGAGGAAGGTGAACAGCATGCCGCCACCCACGAGGATCTTGTCCACGCGGGGCAGGAGGTGCTCGATCACGCCCAGCTTGTCGCTGACCTTGGAGCCGCCCAGGACGACCGCGTACGGACGCTCCGGACGCTCGGTCAGGCGGTCGAGGACGTCGACCTCCTTCTCGATGAGGAGGCCCGCAGCGGAGGGCAGCAGCTCGGCGAGGTCGTAGACCGACGCCTGCTTGCGGTGCACGACACCGAACCCGTCCGAGACGAGGGCGTCGCCGAACGACGCGAGCTGCTCGGCGAACGCGCGACGGGTCGCGTCGTCCTTCGCGGTCTCCCCCGCGTTGAAGCGGAGGTTCTCGAGGACGGCGACCTGCCCGTCCGCGAGGCCCGCCACGGTGTCGCGAGCGGAGTCGCCGACCGTGTCGATCGCGAAGGCGACGTCCGCGCCGAGGAGCTCGGACAGCCGCGTGGCGACGGGGGCGAGGCTGTACTTCGCGTCCGGGGCGCCGTCGGGCCGGCCGAGATGGGAGACCGCGATGACGCGAGCTCCCTGCTCGACCAGCGCCGACAGCGTCGGCAGAGCCGCACGCACGCGGCCATCGTCCGTGATGACGCCGTCCTTCAGGGGGACGTTGAAGTCGACACGGACGATGACACGCTTGCCTGCGAGCGAACCCAGCGAATCGAGGGTGCGCAGAGCCATCGTCAGAGCTTGCTGGCGACGAGCTCGGTGAGGTCGACGAGGCGGTTCGAGTAGCCCCACTCGTTGTCGTACCAGGACGAGATCTTCACGAGGTTGCCCGACACGTTGGTCTGGCCGGCGTCGAAGACCGAGGAGTGCGGGTCGAGCTGGATGTCGCTCGAGACGATCGCGTCGGTGTTGTACTTCAGGTACCCGACGAGCTCGCCCTCGGCAGCGGCCTTCTCGAAGGCGGCGTTGATGACCTCGGCGGTCAGGCCCTCGGTCGGGGTGACGACCGTGAGGTCGACGATCGAGCCGGTGGGGACCGGAACGCGGTACGACGAGCCGCTCAGCTTGCCGTTGAGCTCGGGAAGCACGAGACCGATGGCCTTGGCGGCGCCGGTGGCGGCGGGGACGATGTTGATCGCCGCAGCGCGCGCACGGTGCAGGTCGCCGTGGGGGCCGTCCTGCAGGTTCTGGTCGGCGGTGTAGGCGTGGGCCGTCATCATGAAGCCGCGCTCGATGCCGAAGTTGTCGTTGAAGACCTTGGCGATCGGGGCGAGGCAGTTCGTGGTGCAGGACGCGTTCGAGATGACGTGCATCGTCTCGGAGTCGTAGGTGCCGTCGTTGACACCCATGACGAAGGTGCCGTCGACGTCGGTGCCCGGCGCCGAGATGATGACCTTCTTCGCACCGCCGTCGATGTGCTTCTTGGCGTCCGCAGCCTTGGTGAAGCGGCCGGTCGACTCGATGACGATGTCGACGCCCAGCTCGCCCCAGGGGAGGTTGGCGGGGTCGCGCTCTTCGAAGACCTTGATGGTCTTGCCGTTGACCGTGATCGAGTCCTCGGTGTACGAGACCTCGGCGTCCAGGCGACCGCCGACGGAGTCGTACTTCAGGAGGTGAGCGAGGCTCTTGTTGTCGGTGAGGTCGTTCACCGCCACGATCTCCAGGTCAGCTCCCTGCGCGAGAGCCGCGCGGAGGAAGTTGCGTCCGATTCGGCCGAAGCCGTTGATGCCGATCTTGACAGACACGTTGTCTCCCGTTTTTCGTCGCGTACGCCCCTCGAACGGGGTCGACTCGCGATGTGCTGGAAAAGAGAGAGGATGCCGGGGCTTCGCCCCCGTTGCCGGGAGGAGCCCGGCATCCTCACCTGTGAACGACCCTACTACTAGAGCAGGCCCGCCGTCTTGTCACGGGCGGCGTCGAGACGCTGCGCGACGTTCTGCCAGTTGGCGATGTTCCAGGCCGCCTTCACGTAGTCGGCCTTGACGTTGAGGTAGTCGAGGTAGAAGGCGTGCTCCCACATGTCGAGCTGGAAGATCGGGATGGTCCCCTGCGCCGTGTTCGACTGCTGGTCGAACAGCTGCTGGATGATCAGCTGCTGGCCGATCGGGTCCCAGCTGAGGACGGCCCACCCGGAGCCCTGGATGCCGGTGGCAGCGGCCGTGAAGTGCGCCTGGAACTTGTCGAAGCCGCCGAAGAACTCGTCGATCGCCGCGCGCAGCTCGCCCTCGGGCTCACCGCCGCCGCCCTGCGAGGCGGGGGCCAGGTTGGTCCAGAAGATGGAGTGGTTGACGTGTCCGCCGAGGTTGAACGCGAGGTCCTTCTCGAGCTTGTTGACGTTCGCGAGGTTGCCGGTCTCCCGCGCCTCCGCGAGCTGCTCGAGGGCGGTGTTCGCTCCGGTGACGTACGCCTGGTGGTGCTTCGAGTGGTGAAGCTCCATGATCTTGCCGCTGATGCTCGGCTCGAGCGCGGAGTAGTCGTACGGGAGCTCAGGCAGCGTGTACTTCGCCATGTCCTCTTCCTTCTGTCGGTGCCGCGCGCACGGCGCGGCCGGTCGGATTCATCCTATTGAGGGCCAACCCGCCGGACACCCGGTTGCTTCCCGCGAAGAGGGGATGTATCCCGTCAGTCCTCGAGACCGGCGGGGACGGCGGACTCCGTGTCGGGGATGCCGTCCTGCGCGGCCTTCTTGTCGGCCATCGCGAGGAGACGGCGGATGCGGCCGGCCACGGCATCCTTCGTCAGCGGCGGATCGGCGTGGTGGCCGAGCTCGTCGAGGCTCGCGTCGCGGTGCGCGAGGCGGAGGTCGCCGGCCTGCTTCAGGTGCGGCGGGACGGTGTCGCCGAGGATCTCGAGCGCACGCTCGACACGGGCGCAGGCCGCGACCGCCGCCTGCGCGGAACGGCGCAGGTTGGCGTCGTCGAAGTTGACCAGGCGGTTCACGCCGGCGCGGACCTCACGGCGCTGCCGCATCTCCTCCCACGCGGCGGCGGTCTTCTGCGCACCCATCATGAGGAGGGTCGCGCGGATCGCCTCGCCGTCGCGGACGACGACGCGCGGCACGCCGCGGACCTCGCGCGCCTTGGCGGCGATCCCGAGACGGTGCGCCGCACCGACGAGCGCCATGGCCGCCTCGCCCGAAGGGCAGGCGACCTCGAGCGCCGCCGAACGGCCCGGATCGGACAGGGTGCCGGCCGCGAGGAAGGCGCCGCGCCACACGGCCGCGAGGTCGGGGCGTGCGCCGGTGGTCAGCTTGTTCGGGAGTCCGCGGACCGGTCGCCGACGGTTGTCGAGCAGACCCGTCTGGCGGGCCAGGGTCTCCCCGCCCTCGATGACGCGCACCGCGACGAGGTTCGCCGTCCGTCCGCCGGAGGACTGCACGTGCGCGAGTTCGGGACGGACGCCGTAGATCTCGACGAGGTCGCGGGCCACGCGTCGGGCCAGGATGTCGGTCTCGACCTCCGCCTCGACGGCGACCCGGCCGGCGATCGAATGGAGTCCGCCCGAGAAGCGCAGGATCGTGGTGAGTTCTGCGACGCGGGCCGTCGGCCGCGGATCACGCACCGAGGTGAGTTCCGTCTTCACGTCAGCAGTCAGCGGCACGGCGATCCTTCGGTGGGGGCGAGGGGGACAAAGGATCAGCTTACTCGCGCACCGCTCATTCGCGACCCAGGTCCCGGTGCGTGACCCGCACGGCGACGCCCGGTTCGGCGCCCAGACGCTCCGCGAGCTCGAACGACGTCACGACGGAGCGGTGCTTGCCCCCGGTGCATCCGATCGCGATCACGGAGTGACGTTTGTTCTCGCGCTGATACCCCTGGAGCACGGGGTGGAGGGCCGCCGCATACGCATCGATGAACTCGCGTGCGCCCTCCTGACCGAGCACGAACTCGCGGACCGCCTCGTCCTCCCCCGTGAGGGCGCGCAGCGAGGGCTCCCAGTACGGGTTGGGGAGGAAGCGCATGTCCGCGACGAGGTCGACGTCCGGCGGCAACCCGTACTTGAAGCCGAAGCTCATGACGGTGACGGTGTGCCGCGCGTCCCCGTCCGCGCTGAAGAGGTCGACGATGCGGTTCGCCAGCTGATGGATGTTGAGGGCGCTGGTGTCGACGATGACGTCGGCGGCTTCACGGATGGCGGCGACGCGCTCGCGCTCACGGCGGATGCCGTCGAGGATCGTCCCCTCCCCCTGCAGCGGGTGGGGCCGACGGACGGCTTCGAACCGGCGGACGAGCACCTCGTCGGAAGCGTCGAGGAACAGCACCCGCAACTGACGGCCGTCGCGGAGCGAATGGGTCACCGAGGGCAGCTCGCCGAAGAGCTGGCGCCCGCGGACGTCGACCACCGCGGCCACACGCGGAAGCGCGTCGGCTGCGAGCGCCGTGAGATCCAGCAGATGCGAGAGCATCTGCGGCGGCAGGTTGTCGACGACGTACCAGTCGAGGTCCTCGAGGGCGTTCGCCGCGGTCGTGCGCCCGGCTCCGGACATGCCCGTGACGATCAGGACCTCGCCCGCCGTCTGGCCGTCCATCCGCACCCCGCCTTCCACGCGTGTCATCCCAGCCTAACCACCCGAGGGCACGGCCTCCGACCCGGCGGCCAGGTGCGCGTGGATCGTGGCCGCGAGCCGCGGGCCGATCCCGGGCAGCTCCTGGATCTCCTCGGGTGTCGCCTGCTTCAGGCGGCTCACCGATCCGAAGTGCCGCAGGAGCGCCTTGATCCGCGTCGCGCCGAGACCGGGCACCTCCGCCAGCACCGTCGTGATGTCCCGGCCACGCTTCTTGCGCTGGTGGGTGATCGCGAAGCGATGCGCCTCGTCACGGAGCCGCTGCAGCAGGTAGAGCGCCTCGGAGGAGCGCGGCAGGATCACCGGGAAGTCGTCGTCGGGCAGCCAGACCTCCTCGAGACGCTTCGCGATGCCGCACAGGGCGATCTCCTCGTGGCCGGCGTCGCGGAGGGCACGCGCCGCGGCCTGCACCTGCGGCTGGCCGCCGTCGACGAGGAGCAGCTGAGGCCGGTAGGCGAAGCGCGGGCGCTTGCGCGTGGCATCCACCTCACCGTCCGCCATCGGGTCGATCTTCTCCTGCTCGGCTTCGTCGCGGTCGATGTGCGCGAGCCGTCGCGTGAGCACCTGATACATCGAGTCGGTGTCGTCGGTGGTCTCGGCGACGGAGAACGACCGGTACTGGTCCTTGCGCGGCAGACCGTCCTCGAACACGACCATCGACGCGACGACCCCCGTGCCGCCGAGGTGCGAGATGTCGAAGCACTCGATGCGCAGCGGGGCCTCGGTCATCCCGAGCGCCTCCTGCAGATCCGTCAGCGCCTTGGTGCGAGCCGTGTAGTCGCTCGTCCGCCGCGTCTTGTGCAGCATGAGCGCCTGCTGGGCGTTGAGCGTCGCCGTCCGCATGAGGTCGGCCTTCTGACCGCGCTGCGCGATCTGCACCGTCACCTTCTTGCCGCGCCGCGACTGCAGCCACTGCTCGAGCTCGGCCGAGTCGTCGGGAAGCGTCGGGACGAGGACCTGGCGCGGGATGTCCTCGGCCGAGGCGGCACCGTAGGCGCGCTGCAGGATCTGATCCACGAGGTCGGGCCCGGAGATGTCGAGCTCCTTGTCGATCGTCGTCGCGCGGACGCCGCGCACACGTCCGCCGCGGACGACGAAGTGCTGGACGGCCGCGGACAGCTCGTCCTCGGCCACGCCGAACAGGTCGGCGTCCGTGTCCTCGCTCAGCACGAGCGCGCTGCGGTTGAGGACGGCGTCGAGCGCCTGCAGCTTGTCGCGGTACGACGCCGCGGCCTCGTAGTCCATCGCGGCCGCCGCTTCGCGCATCCGCGCTTCGAGCCGCTTCGTGAACCGCTTGTCGCTCCCGGACATGAACGAGACGAAGTCGTCGACGATGGCGCGGTGCTCCTCGATCGTGACCTTCATCGAGCAGGGACCGCCGCACCGGCCGATCTGCCCGGGGAAGCACGGCCGCCCCGAGGCCATCGCCTTCTTGTACGACGAGTCGCTGCAGGTGCGGATCGGGAACACCTTGATGAGCTGATCGATCGTGTCGTGGACCGCCCAGACCTTCGGGTACGGGCCGAAGTACTTGGCCCCGCGGATGCGGCGGTTGCGGGTCACGATGACCCGCGGCGCCTCGTCGGCGAGGGTCACGGCCATGTACGGATAGGACTTGTCGTCCTTGTACCGGACGTTGAACGGCGGCGAGTACTCCTGAATCCAGGTGTACTCGAGCTGGAGCGAGTCGATGTCGGTCTTCACGACGGTCCACTCGACCTTCGCGGCCGTCGTCACCATGCGCCGTGTGCGCTCGTGGAGCGTGTGGAGCGGCGCGAAGTAGTTGGACAGCCGGGCGCGGAGGTTCTTGGCCTTGCCGACGTAGAGGATCCGACCGTCGGCATCCAGGAACCGGTAGACGCCGGGGTCGGTGGGAATCTCCCCCGGCTTCGGCTTGTACGGCAGAGCGGATGCCACGTCAGCCCGCCTTGCGCGCGGGAGCCACTTCCAGGATCTCGGCGAGGAACTGCCCGGTGTGGCTCTCGGGTACGGTCGCGACCTGCTCCGGGGTCCCCGTCGCCACGATCGTGCCGCCGCCCGAGCCCCCCTCGGGGCCGAGGTCGATGACCCAGTCGGCGGACTTGATCACGTCGAGGTTGTGCTCGATGACGAGCACCGAGTTGCCCTTGTCGACGAGGCTGTTCAGGACCTCGAGCAGGCGCTGCACGTCTTCGAAGTGCAGACCCGTCGTCGGCTCGTCGAGCACGTAGATGGTGCGCCCGTTCGAGCGACGCTGGAGCTCGGTGGCGAGCTTCACGCGCTGCGCCTCGCCGCCGGAGAGCGTCGTGGCGGACTGCCCCAGCCGGACGTAGCCGAGCCCCACGTCGACGAGGGTCTTCAGGTACCGGTGGATCGCCTGGATCGGCTCGAAGAAGTCGGCCGCCTCCGAGATCGGCATGTCGAGGACCTCGGCGATGTTCTTGCCCTTGTAGTGCACCGCGAGGGTGTCGCGGTTGTAGCGCTGGCCGTGGCAGACCTCGCAGTCGACGTACACGTCGGGCAGGAAGTTCATCTCGATCTTGATCGTGCCGTCACCCGAGCACGCCTCGCACCGGCCGCCCTTCACGTTGAAGCTGAAGCGGCCGGGCTGGTAGCCGCGCGCCTTCGCCTCGGTCGTCTCGGCGAACAGGGAGCGGATGCGGTCGAAGACCCCCGTGTAGGTGGCCGGGTTGGACCGGGGCGTGCGACCGATGGGGGCCTGATCGACGTGGACGACCTTGTCGAGGTGCTCGAGTCCGGTCACCCGGGTGTGCTTGCCGGCGACGCGGCGCGCACCGTTGAGCTTGGTCGCGAGGACTTCGTAGAGGATGCCGTTCACGAGCGACGACTTGCCGGAACCGCTCACCCCGGTGACGGCGGTGAGCACGCCGAGCGGGAAGTCGACGGTGACGTTCTGGAGGTTGTTCTCCCGCGCTCCGACGACGCGCAGCTGGCGCCCCTTGTCGATCTTCCGACGCTTCTTCGGCATCCGGATGGCGCGTCGTCCGCTGAGGTAGGCGCCGGTGATGGACTCCTGGTCCGTCAGGAGCTGCTCGACCGGTCCCGAGTGAACGACGTTGCCCCCCTCGACTCCCGCGCGCGGACCGATGTCGACGATCCAGTCGGCGGCGTGGATCGTCTCCTCGTCGTGCTCGACGACGACCAGCGTGTTGCCGAGGCTCTTCAGACGCACGAGCGTCTCGATGAGTCGGCGGTTGTCACGCTGGTGGAGTCCGATGGAGGGCTCGTCGAGGACGTACAGCACACCCGTGAGCCCCGAGCCGATCTGCGTCGCGAGACGGATGCGCTGCGCCTCGCCGCCCGAGAGCGAGCCCGCCGCACGGCTGAGGCTGAGGTAGTTGAGGCCGACCTGAATGAGGAAGTCGAGGCGGGCCCGGATCTCGCGCAGGACCGCGGCCGCGATGGTCGCCTCGCGGTCGGTCAGCGAGAGCTGCGCGAAGAACTGCTGCGCCTCGCCGAGGCTGAGCCGCGAGGCATCCGCGATCGAGTGCCCGTGGACGAGGACCGACAGCACCTCGGGCTTCAGGCGATCGCCGTTGCAGACGGGGCAGGGCACCTCGCGGAGGAACTCGGCCCAGCGCTGACGCTGCGTGTCGGTCTCGGCCTGCGTGAACTGGCGCTCGATGTACGGGATGACGCCCTCGAAGCCCGACGCGTACCGCATCTCGCGGCCGTAGCGGTTCTTCCACTTGACGGTGACCTTGTAGTTCTCGCCGCTCAGCACGGCGTCCTGCACGTCGGCCGGAAGGTCCTTCCAGGGCGTGTCGAGCGAGAACCCGAGGTCGTCCGCGAGTCCCACGAGCAGCCGCTCGTAGTACTGGAACAGTCCCTTGCCCTGCGTCGTCCAGGGGACGATGACACCTTCGGCGATGGAGAGCTCCTCGTCGCCCAGCAGCAGTTCGGTGTCGACCGACATGCGGGTACCCAGACCCGAGCAGGCCGGGCAGGCGCCGAACGGCGCGTTGAAGGAGAACGTCCGCGGCTCGATCTCGGTCAGGGTCAGCGCGTGACCGTTGGGACAGGCCAGCTTCTCGCTGTAGCTCTGCCAGGCGTCGTCGCCCTCTTCGTCGACGAAGTTGACCTGCAGGATGCCGCCTGCGAGACCGAGGGCCGTCTCGACCGAGTCGGTGACGCGGCTCAGGATGTCGGGGCTCGCCACCAGACGGTCGACGACCACGGCGATGTCGTGCTTGTAGCTCTTCTTGAGGGTCGGCGCCTCGGCGAGCTGCACCGTCTCGCCGTCGACGATCGCGCGGGCGTACCCCTTCGCCGACAGCTCCTTGAAGAGGTCGACGAACTCGCCCTTCTTCTGCGACACGACGGGGGCGACGATCTGGTACCGCGTGCGCTCGGGGAGCTCCATGAGCTGGTCGGCGATCTGCTGCACCGTCTGCCGCTGGATGCGCTCACCGCACTCGGGGCAGTGCGGGATGCCGACGCGCGCCCACAGCAGACGCATGTAGTCGTTGATCTCGGTGATGGTGCCCACCGTCGAGCGCGGGTTGCGGTTCGTCGACTTCTGATCGATCGACACCGCAGGGCTGAGACCCTCGATGAAGTCGACGTCGGGACGGTCGACCTGTCCGAGGAACTGGCGTGCGTACGAGCTGAGCGACTCGATGTACCGGCGCTGACCTTCGGCGAAGATCGTGTCGAACGCGAGGCTCGACTTCCCCGACCCGGACAGGCCGGTGAACACGACGAGCGAGTCCCGCGGGATCTCGAGGTCGACGTTCTTCAGGTTGTGGACGCGCGCGCCGCGGACACTGAGTTTGGAGGCGTGGGGAACGGGGACGATGGGCACCGGTCAATCCTAGGTTGGGCCACCGACACGGGCTCCGTGCTTCGCTCCCGGCGATCAGTCCTCGGTGGTCGGCCGGCGTCCGGCGAAGGGTTGCAGACCGTCCCTCAACCGCTCGACGTCGGCGACGCCGAGTCCGACGCGGGACATGATCTGCCTCGGCACGTCCAGCGCCTGCTCGCGCAGGGCCGCTCCCTCGTCGGTCAACGCGATGTCGAGGACGCGTTCGTCCGCCGCGCGCCGGCGCCGGACGACGCGGCCCTGCGCCTCGAGACGCTTGATGGTCGGCGACAGGCTGGCGGGCTCGACCGCGAGGGCGGTCGCGAGCTCGGAGAGGGACTGCGGCGCCCGCTCCCACAGGGCGAGCATCACGAGGTACTGCGGGTGCGTCAGACCGAGGGGCTCAAGGACCGGCCGGTAGATCGAGACGACGTTCCGGGCGGCCGTCACGATCGCGAAGCACAACTGGCTCTCGAGCTTGAGTGCGTCCTCGTCCATTCCGATCCCCTTCCCGCTAATAGTTAGTACGCTAATCAATATGGACGACGAACGCGAGCAACGGCCCCCGCTGCGGGAACGGATCCGCGCGGCGGGCGGGTTCTACCGCTGGTGGAACAGCCGCCTCATCCGTTACGCGGGCCCGGCTTCGGTCGGTCCCTACGAGACCGAGCCCGAACCGGTCCGGACCGAACGCGCGTGCCCCCTGTGCGGTCAGCCGATGTCGGCGCACACCTTCGACCGTTCGGGGGAACGCCCCCTCATGCACTGCCCCTGAGCACGCTCAGGCGTGCCCGGCGCGTTCCATCGCGCGCAGCTCCTTCTTCAGGTCCTGCACCTCGTCGCGCAGACGCCCCGCGAGCTCGAACTTGAGCTCGTCGGCCGCCGCCAGCATCTGGCGCGTGAGATCCTCGATCGTCGCCTCGAGCTGGTTCGCACCTTCGGCGGCGATGCCCTCGCGCCGCAGCTGCGGGGTCGGGCTCTTGCCCTTGCCGGACTTCGTCTTGCCCTTGCCACGGCCGTCCATCATGTCGCGCGTGTCGCTCGCCTCACGGGCGAGCGCATCGGTGATGTCCGCGATCTTCTTGCGCAGCGGCTGCGGATCGATCCCGTTCTCGAGGTTGTACGCGATCTGCTTCTCGCGCCGACGTTCGGTCTCCTCGATGGCCGCCGCCATCGAGTCCGTGATCTTGTCGGCGTACATGTGCACCTGGCCCGACACGTTGCGCGCCGCGCGACCGATCGTCTGGATGAGGGACGTCCCCGACCGCAGGAAGCCCTCTTTGTCGGCATCCAGGATCGCGACGAGCGACACCTCGGGCAGGTCGAGGCCCTCGCGCAGCAGGTTGATGCCCACGAGGACGTCGTACACGCCCTGCCGCAGCTCGGTCAGCAGCTCGACGCGACGCAGCGTGTCGACGTCGGAGTGCAGGTAGCGCACGCGCACGCCGTGCTCACCGAGGAAGTCGGTCAACTCCTCCGCCATCTTCTTGGTCAACGTGGTGACGAGGACGCGCTCGTCCCGCTCGACGCGCAGCTGGATCTCCTCCAGCAGATCGTCGATCTGACCCTTCGAGGGCTTCACGATGATCTCCGGGTCGATGAGACCCGTCGGACGGATGATCTGCTCGACGACGCCGTCGGCGATCCCCATCTCGTACCGTCCGGGGGTCGCCGACAGGTACACGGTCTGCCCGATCCGCTGCTTGAACTCATCGAAGCGCAACGGCCGGTTGTCCATCGCGCTCGGCAGCCGGAAGCCGTGGTCGACGAGCGTGCGCTTGCGGGAGGCATCCCCCTCGTACATCGCACCGATCTGCGGGACCGTCACGTGGGACTCGTCGATGACGAGCAGGAAGTCGTCGGGGAAGAAGTCGAGCAGGGTGTGCGGCGCTTCACCGGGCATGCGCCCGTCGATGTGCCGCGAGTAGTTCTCGATGCCGGAGCAGAAGCCGAGCTGCTGCAGCATCTCGAGGTCGAACGTCGTGCGCATGCGCAGACGCTGAGCTTCGAGCAGCTTGCCCTGCGACTCGAACTCCTTGAGCCGCTCCTCGAGCTCGTGCTCGATGGTGCCGATGGCGCGCTGGACCGTCTCGGTGCCCGCGACGTAGTGGGATGCCGGGAAGATCGGCACGCTCTCGAGCTTCTGCACCACATCGCCGGTGAGCGGATGCAGCATGTACAGCGCTTCGATCTCGTCGCCGAAGAGCTCGATCCGCACGGCGTACTCCTCGTACACCGGGATGATCTCGATCGTGTCGCCGCGGACGCGGAAGTTGCCGCGCGAGAAGTCGACGTCGTTGCGGTTGTACTGCATCGCGATGAACTTGCGGATGAGGGCGTCGCGGTCGTACCGCTCCCCCACCTGCAGGGCGACCATCGCGCGCAGGTACTCCTCGGGCGCGCCGAGGCCGTAGATGCACGACACCGTGGACACCACGACGACGTCGCGCCGGCTCAGCAGCGAGTTGGTCGTCGAGTGGCGCAGCCGCTCCACCTCGGCGTTGATCGAGGAGTCCTTCTCGATGAAGGTGTCCGTCTGCGGGACGTACGCCTCAGGCTGGTAGTAGTCGTAATAGCTGACGAAGTACTCGACCGCGTTGTTCGGCATGAGGTCGCGGAACTCGTTGGCGAGCTGCGCCGCGAGCGTCTTGTTGTGCGCGAGCACGAGCGTCGGACGCTGCACCTGCTCGATCAGCCAGGCCGTCGTCGCCGACTTGCCCGTGCCCGTCGCGCCGAGCAGGACGACGTCGGTCTCACCCGCGTTGATGCGAGCGGCGAGGTCGGCGATCGCCTGCGGCTGGTCGCCGCTGGGCTGGTACTCGCTGACGACCTCGAAAGGGCGGACGGAGCGCGTGGTCTGCATGATTCCAGCGTAGGCGCGGCCTCCGACACCGGCTCCGGCGTTCGCCGTCGGCGTGGATGTCAGCCGGCGAGGCGCTCCCAGAGGGCGTCGACCTGCGACAGCGTCTGCGCCATCGACCCCGACGTGTCGATGACGACGTCGGCGATCGCGAGGCGGCGCTCATCGTCGACCTGCGACGCGATGCGCGCGTCCGCATCGGCGGGGCTCATCCCCCTCAGGGAGACGAGCCGCTCCCGCCGCAGCTCGACGGGCGCGTGGGCCACCACGACGAGCTCCCAGGGGTCCTCCGCGCGCGCCTCGAGCAGCAGGGGGACGTCGTAGACGACGACCGCGCTCGGATCCGCGGCCTGCGCGGCCGCGAAGCGCGCCGCGGATTCGACCCGCACGGCGGGGTGGACGATCGCGTTGAGGCGGCCCACGGCATCCTCGTCACCGAAGACGCGTGAGGCGAGACGGGGTCGGTCGAGCTCACCGGTGGCCGTCAGGACGTCGTCGCCGAACGCCGCGGCGATCTCCGCGAGCACCGGCGACCCCGGCTGCTGCACCTCGCGGACGATCGCGTCCGCATCGACGATCACCGCCCCGTGCTCGGCGAGTCGACGCGCGATCGTGGACTTCCCCGACGCGATGCCGCCGGTCAATGCGATGAGTGTCACCCTCCGAGGATGCCATGGCGCCGTCACGCCCGAGGGGCGCCGCCGTCCTCGATCCCGCCGAAGAGAACCGATGCCTCGAGGCTGCGCGACGCGCGCTGCGCCGCGGCACGCGCGGCGTTGAGGAGGACCTCGGGGTCGTATCCGACCGTCTCCGTCAGCGCGACACCGACGCCGACGATCGGGAGCAGCCCCGTGGGATTGCCGGCGAGGTCGTCGATGCAGCCCCGGTAGATGGCCGCGGCCTGGCGACGCGCCTCGGCGGCCGTCCCGGAGACGACGCAGACCGACATCGTCGCGTCGCCGTCCTCCCCCACGAAGGCGGATGCCGGGGCGTGTCGACGCACGGACCGCCGCCATTGGGCCGCGAGCTCGTCCGTGGCATCCGTACCGAAGGCCGCCGCCATCTCCTCCATCCCGTCGACCCCGACGACGACGACGCTCAGCAGATCCTGGCGCCAGCTCGCCCGCTCGGCCACGTCGCGGAGGGCGTCGCGGTAGGTTCCCGACAGCATCACCCCGTCGGCGGCCACACCGTTCTCGCTCAACCATTCGAAGCGGTGGGTCGCGCTCTTGGTCGATCGCAGGATCGACGTCACGACGACGGCGACCATCGTGAGCACGACGGTCGCGATGTTCGCCGACACCGATCCGAACCAGGTCGCGAAGAAGTCGCCCTCGGGTCCGTTCCACACGAAGGCGACGAGGCGTGCGGCGTAGTAGACCGCCGCCGCCAGGAGGACGATGGCGAACAGTCGCGCGTTGCCGACGCGCCCCATGGGTCGTCGCAGCGCCTCGATGCCTCCGACCGCGAAGAGGCCGACGATGGTGACCACCATCACCGTCCACCCTCCCCAGCTGCCGTCCACGGGGACCCGCACCACCGTCGCGACGAACGTCGCGATCGTCAAAACCGCCACGATGACGGCGGGCCGCCCGATGGGTCGATCGTTGAAGCGGCGGTTCCCCAGCCAGATGAAGGCGGGCGTGAGCGCGAAGGAGGCGTTGCCGATCGCGATGGCCACGGAGCCGCCGATGCCGGACGCCCACGAGATGTAGGCGAACGTCGTGGCGGTGCCGCAGAGATAACCGACCGCCCAGAGGCGCCCGGCGCCCGTGTCCCGGCGTCGCAGGGTCTCGACGACGAAGATCCCCGCGGCCGTCAGCGCGACGATCGCCGTCATGACGGTCACCGAGAAGAGGTCGAGACTCATCACTCGCCGTCCCCGGCCGCGGAGCGCAGCGCGCCGTCGCTCGCCGTCTCCGCCGTCGCGGGCAGGCGGACCATGAACGTCGTCCCGAGACCCGGAGTCGACGTCACCGTGATGTCGCCGCCGTGCGCGCGCACGATCTCGCGGCTGATGGCGAGACCGAGCCCGGTTCCCGGCACACCGCTCTCCGCCCGGAAGAACCGCTCGAAGACCCGCTCCTGGTCCTCGGCCGACAGCCCGATCCCGGTGTCGCGGACGAGGAACCAGGAGTGCCGGCCGTCGGTCGATGAGCCCACCGTGATCGTGCCGCCGTCGCGGTTGAACTTGATCGCGTTGCTGAGCAAGTTGTCGGCGACCTGCCGGATGCGCGCCGCGTCGATGAACGCCGGGGTCGGCACGAGGTCGCTCGCGTCGATCCGAATCGCCCGGTCTCGCGC
Organism: Microbacterium gawkjiense; assembly: GCF_031932225.1. Taxonomy (NCBI): domain Bacteria; kingdom Bacillati; phylum Actinomycetota; class Actinomycetes; order Micrococcales; family Microbacteriaceae; genus Microbacterium; species Microbacterium gawkjiense. The sequence goes on along the minus strand of NZ_JAUZVV010000002.1, from coordinate 107,573 downwards.
CACGGGTCCAAGATCGGATGCCGCTGCCGCCACGACGTCGGCGAGGTCTGTCTCCTGCGGCGACAGGGTGACCTCGACCGACATCCGCGACGCCGTCGAGGCGGCGAGGATCCCCGACACGATCCCGAGGAGGCGCTCGCTGTTGCGGTAGGCGACGTCGACCTGTCGGGCGATCTCCGGAGGCAGGTCCTCGTGGTCGAGGACGAGCTCGAGGTACCCGATGATCGAGGTCAGCGGCGTCCGCAGTTCGTGGGAGACCGACGCGACCAGACTGTCGCGCGCCTTGAGGGCGGTGCGCTCCTCACTCACGTCGCGCGCGACGAGCACGATGCCGGCAGGGCGGCCGTCGGCATCCTTCATCCGCCGCGCGGTCAGGCTGATCGCGGCCCGTCGGGACTCGGAGACGGGGTACCAGACCACGAGGTCGCTGAACGTCTCGCCTCGGAGGATGCGGGCGAGCGGCCGCTCGTGCGGTGCGAGCGGGGTCTCGCCGTCCGCGGCGTAGATGGTCTGCGTGGCGTCGATGCGACCGAAACTCGGGATGCGCTGCTGGAACTTGCCGAGAGCGTCGTTGACGAACGTGATCTCGCCGTCGGTACCGATGCGGAGGACGCCGAAGTCGACGGTGTCCAGGACCTCGGTGAGCAGCTGCTCCTGCCTGCTGGCGTGGCGCAGCGCCGCCGCCAGACGGACGTTCTGCTTGTCGAGGAGGGCGCGTTGCGCCTGGAAACGGCGGGTGCCGTTGTAGGTGGAGACACCGATCGCGATGACCACGGCCGGGAGGACGATGATGCCCCAGGTGAACTCGAACGACGGCGCGAGGGCGAGCGCGATCCAGTAGGCGCTGATCGATCCGACGCAGCCCACGATCAGCCAGATCCGCCCGAGGCTCGACAGCCACATCGTGGGGAACGCCCACAGCAGAGCGATCCCCGGGACGTCGGAGATGCGCATCAGTCCGATCGCGACGATGTCCACCACGGGGACGATCGCGACCCACGACGGGTTTATGCGGGACCACGGCACCGCGAGGCTCGCGAGGGCAGCGACGACGATGAGCACGACGCCGGCCGCGAACGAGGAGGCCTGCGCCAGCCACCCGCCAGGGAAACCCGACAGGAAGATGCCGGCGACGATCGCGGTGAGGAGGATCTGGTTGTTCGCGACGACGCGGTCGCGCAGCTCCGTCAGCGGCTCGCGCGGGCGCGACGCCCGGTGGGGGCGTTCGCCCGGGGCGGGCGGCGGCGCGGGCGCGCGGTCGGCGGAAGCCGCGTCCTGATCCGCATGTGCCACAGGAGAACGTTACCGGCCCGGATGCCCCGGCGTCAGACGCCCGGAAACGGCCGAGGGGCCGGAGCACATGGCTCCGACCCCTCGGTCGTGGTGGTGTCGATCAGCGACCGGACAGCTTCTCGCGGAGAGCAGCCAGCGCCTCGTCGTCGGCGAGGGTGCCGGCACCGCTCGAGACCTCGGACGAGAAGGACGACGAACCCGAGTCGGCGGGAGCGGCGGCCTCGGCCTCGAGGGCCTTGGCGACGGCGGCCTTGTGAGCCTCCCAGCGACCCTGAGCAGCGGCGTACTCGGCCTCCCAGGCGAGGCGGGCCTCGTCGAAGCCTTCCTTCCACTGGTTGGTCTCGGGGTCGAAGCCCTCGGGGTACTTGTACTCGCCGTTCTCGTCGTACTCGGTGACCATGCCGTACAGGGCCGGGTCGAACTCGGTGCCGTTGGGGTCGACCGACTCGTTGGCCTGCTTCAGCGACAGCGAGATGCGGCGACGCTCGAGGTCGATGTCGATGATCTTGACGAAGACCTCTTCACCGACGGAGACGACCTGCTCGGCGAGCTCGACGTGCTTGCCCGACAGCTCGGAGATGTGCACGAGGCCCTCGATGCCGTCGGCGACGCGGACGAACGCACCGAACGGAACGAGCTTGGTGACCTTGCCCGGCGCGACCTGACCGATCGCGTGGGTGCGGGCGAAGACCTGCCACGGGTCCTCCTGCGTCGCCTTCAGCGACAGGGAGACGCGCTCGCGGTCGAGGTCGACCTCGAGGATCTCGACGGTGACCTCCTGGCCGACCTCGACGACCTCGGATGCGTGCTCGATGTGCTTCCACGAGAGCTCCGAGACGTGGACGAGACCGTCGACGCCACCGAGGTCGACGAACGCACCGAAGTTGACGATCGACGAGACGGTGCCCTTGCGGACCTGACCCTTGTGGAGGTTGTTGAGGAAGTTCGAACGCGACTCGGACTGCGTCTGCTCGAGCAGGGCGCGGCGCGAGAGGACGACGTTGTTGCGGTTCTTGTCGAGCTCGAGGATCTTGGCCTCGATCTCCTGGCCGAGGTACGGCGTCAGGTCGCGAACGCGACGCAGCTCGATGAGCGACGCCGGGAGGAAGCCGCGGAGGCCGATGTCGACGATGAGACCACCCTTGACGACCTCGATGACGGAGCCGGTGACGACACCGTCGTTCTCCTTGATCTTCTCGACGTCTCCCCAGGCACGCTCGTACTGCGCGCGCTTCTTGGAAAGGATCAGGCGGCCTTCCTTGTCCTCCTTCTGGAGGACGAGGGCCTCGACCTGGTCGCCGACGTTGACGACCTCGTTGGGGTCGACGTCGTGCTTGATCGAGAGCTCACGCGAGGGGATGACGCCCTCGGTCTTGTAGCCGACGTCGAGGAGGACCTCGTCGCGGTCGATCTTCACGACGGTGCCTTCGATGAGGTCTCCGTCGTTGAAGAACTTCAGGGTCTTCTCGACCGCGGCCAGGAAGTCCTCAGCAGATCCGATGTCGTTGATGGCGACCTGCTTGGTGGCCGGGGCGGTCGTTGCGTTAGTCATGTAGGGGGTTGTCCTTGGATGGTGTTGTGTTCGGGCCACGGAGCCAGTCCGCACGAGGACGTGCGGCAGCTGATCGCGGCAGGGTGGTTGGTTCGTGCGATGTCACGCGGGCGCGGCACAAGGGCCACGCGTGTGACGCTCCAGGGTATCAGAGAGCGTCCGCGTAGTACCAGCGCCCCGCGCGCCGCACGAACCGGCTGTCCTCCTCGAGGACGCCCTGATCCCGGGTGCCGGTGTCGGACCATCGCGCTCGAAAGGTCACCCGCCCGGATCGGCCGTCGGCGGACGTCTCGGAACGCAGGACCTCCAGCCCGAGCCAGGTGGTCGCGGCATCCACCGACACCTCGTCCGGACGCGTCGCGGGGAACCAGGTGTCGGCCAGATGCCGGGCGTCGCCCAGGGCGAACGCGGTGTACCGCGACCGCATGAGGTCCTCGGGCGTCTCGGCGGGAACGCCGGCGAGAACGGGCCCGCAGCACGAGCCGAACGCCCGTCGGCCGCAGGGGCAGAGCGAGTCCGGCGCGGGTCGACGCCCTCGATGAGCGGATGCCGCGGCTCCGAACGACATGATCCCCTCCCCACCCGGTGGATGACGCCAGCGAGCCTACGCGCTGTGGAGAACCGACCGGGTGAGCGCGCACGGTCACTACCGTGGTCGCATGACCGCTCGACGTTCTGCAGCGCTGCTCGCGGCGACCGCGCTCGCCGCCGCTCTCACCGCGTGCGCTCCGGCCTCCACCCCGACGCCCTCCCCCACGCCGACCGGGTTCGCGTCGGAAGCAGAGGCGTTCGCCGCCGCCGAAGCGACCTACCGTGCATACGTCGACGCCCTGAATCAGGTCGACCTCAGCGACCCCGCGACCTTCGAGCCGGTTTATGCGCTGACCACAGGCGAAGCGAACGCGACCGAGCGGAAGGGACTGAGCGAGTATCACGCGAACGGTTGGAGAGTATCCGGTGAGACCGTCGTAACGCTCTTGCAGGGTTCGAGTTGGGATCCTGAAGAACGCCAAGTCGTGCTGGATTCCTGCATCGATGTTTCCCGGGTTGATGTCGTCGACCGCGACGGCGTCTCTCAGGTCTCGCCTGATCGTCCCGACGAACAAACACTGCGGGTGACCCTGAGTAATCCAGAAGGCGCTGACTTCAAAATCGCGAAGATTGACTCCCGCGACGGAGGTCCAGCTTGCTAGCACTCATAGTGGCAGCGTCGATCTCGACACTGGCAGCTGCCGGCTCTGGTTCGACAAGCTGCGGTCACCAAAGCTGGACCAGCGACTGTCACGCTGTCAGCGACGGATCTTCGGTGGCCATCGAGGCCACCCGCACGGAAACCACCACACCCCGCGCACCCTCGCGCAACACCAACAACAACGGCGGCGGTGGCAGCGCCCCGATCCTCGCCCCGCCCCCGCCGCGCGACCCGAACGCGTACTACCCCGGCGGCCGCACACGCGACCAGTGGCTGGCGGACTGCGCCTTCGACCTCGCCTGCACCGCCCCCATCACGGCGCCCGGCAGCGCGCCACTCCCGTCGACCGAGCAGGCCGATCAGGAGCCCGCAGAACCCGCGCCGGCGCCCGCCGCACCCGACCCGACGACCGCCACGATCGACGACGTGGCGCAGTTCGCACCGGCGCCGCCGGGCGTCGTGGGCGAGCCGGACGGGTTCGGAGTGGTCGGCATGCCCACGAACTTCGTCGTCGGCGCCACGGAGCACACGGTCGACGGTGAGATCTTCGACGTCCCCGTGACCGTCCGGTTCACACCGGTGTCCTTCCTCTTCGACTACGGCGACGGCGCCACCCGCGAGACGACGACCCCCGGGACGTCCTGGCAGGACCTCGACGTCCCGCAGTTCACCGCCACCGACACGAGCCACAGCTACGCCGAGCCCGGTGAATACGAGGCCAGCGCGACGATCCGCTACGTCGCCGAAGCCGACGCCGGCGGCGGCTGGTTCGCGGTCCCCGGAATTCTCGAGATCGACACACCCACGACCGTCATCCGCGTCGTGGACGTCGACACGGCCCTCGTCGAGCAGACCTGCGACGAAGACCCCGGCGGTCCCGGTTGCTGAATGCGAGGATGAGCGCGTGACCGGACGCCTCATGCTGCTCGACTCCGCCAGCCTCTACTTCCGCGCCTTCTACGGCGTGCCCGACACGGTGAAGGCGCCCGATGGTCGCCCCGTCAACGCCGCGCGCGGATTCCTCGACATGATCGCCAAGCTCGTCAGCACCTACGAGCCGACGCACCTCGTCGCCTGCTGGGACGACGATTGGCGTCCGCAGTGGCGTGTCGACCTGATCCCGTCGTACAAATCGCACCGCGTCGCGCAGGAGGTGGAGTCCGCGCCGGACGTCGAGGAGGTCCCCGATCCCCTCGAGATCCAGGTGCCGGTGATCCGTGAGGCACTCGGCACCCTCGGCATCCCGATCATCGGCGCACCCGACCACGAGGCCGACGACGTCATCGGCACGCTCGCCTCGACCAGCGATATCCCCGTCGACGTCATCACGGGCGACCGCGACCTGTTCCAACTCGTCGACGACGCCCGCGGCGTCCGCGTCGTCTACACCGGGCGCGGGATGAGCAAGCTCGAAGAACTGACGGATGCCGTCATCGTCAGCAAGTACGGCATCCTCCCGACGCAATACGCGGACTTCGCCGCGATGCGCGGCGATGCGTCCGACGGCCTCCCCGGGGTCGCGGGTGTCGGCGAGAAGACGGCCGCGACGCTCCTCGCCGCCCACGGCGACCTCGCCGGCATCCGGCGGGCAGCCGAAGCCGGCGAGGGGATGAGCGCCGGCGTGCGGAACAAGATCCTCGCCGCGGCCGACTACCTCGATGTCGCGCCCCGCGTCGTCGAGGTCGTCCGCACCCTCGACCTCCCCGCGGTCGACACCCGCATCACGGCGCCGGACAAGGCGGCCGTCGCACAGCTCGCGGAGGCGTGGTCGCTCGGATCCTCCGCCACGCGCGCCGCGGCGGCGCTGTCCGCCCGGGCCTGACTCAGCGCGACGCCTTCCACTCCCGAAGCCGCGCCAGCGGCCACGTCGTGATGATGCGTTCCGAGGGCACACCGGCGCGTTCGGCGCGGACCGCGCCGTGATCGAGCAGCGACAGCTGACCGGGCGCGTGCGCATCCGAGTCGATCGAAAACAGGCACCCCACTTCGATCGCGAGGGCGAGCAGATCGTCCGGCGGGTCCTCGCGCTCGGGCCGGGAATTGATCTCCACGGCGGTGCCGTGCGCGGCGCAGGCCTCGAAGACCGCCCTTGCGTCGAACACGGACGGCGGACGCGTGCCGCGTGATCCCGAGACGAGCCGCCCCGTCACGTGACCCAGCACGTCGACACGCGGATCGGATGCCGCTGCCACCAGCCGCCGCGTCATCGGACCGCGCTCCATTCGCAGCGCCGAATGCGCCGACGCGACGACGATATCGAGGGATCGGAGCAGCCCGTCCTCCTGGTCGAGCGAGCCGTCGTCGAGGATGTCGACCTCGATGCCGCTGAGGAGAGTGAAGTCGTCGTCGCAGAACCCCGGGATGAGCGCCAGTTGCTCGCGCAGCCGCTCCGCGGACAGGCCCCGCGCGACGCGCAGCCGCTGCGAGTGGTCCGTGAGCGCGAGGTATTCGTGACCGAGCGCCCTGGCCGCCTCCACCATGAGGTCGATCGACGTCAGCCCGTCCGACCATTCGGAGTGCGCGTGCAGGTCCCCGCGCAGCTGCGACCTCAGAGCAGATGCCTGTGGCGGCGCCACGCGCTCCCGGAGATCCGCCAGATACGTGGGGACGCGGCCCGAGACCGCCTCGCTGATCACGGCGAAGGTGGAGTCGCCGATGCCCTTCCGAGCACGGATCCCAGGGAGGTCGGTCCGCTCGTCCGCGCTCAGCTCCGTCAGGGTCTTCGCGGCGGCGCGGAACGCCTTCGACTTGTACCGCGAGGCGCGATCGCGCTCGAGGAGCTCCGCGATCTCCGTCAGCGCCTCGATCGGGTCCATGTCGGCCTCAGCGCCCGGATGCCGCGACCCACGCGTCGAGCTTGGCTGCGGCCGCTCCCGAGTCGACCGCCGCCTCCGCCTCGGCGTGGGCCTCAGCGAGGCGCTCGACGAAGGGTCGCTGGAGCTCGCCGGCATCCCGGAACAGCCGGTACGAGACGATCCCGGCGGCGGCGTTGAGCAGCACGATGTCGCGCACCGGGCCGGACTCGCCCTGCAGCACGCGACGGACCACTTCGGCATTGTGCGGGGCGTCGCCCCCGAGGAGGTCGGAGATCTCCGCCCGCGGGATCCCGAGGTCGCGGGGGTCGAGGTCGTGCTCGCGGACGTCGCCCCGGCTGATCTCCCACACCCGGCTGTGCCCGGTGGTGGTGAGTTCGTCCATGCCGTCGTCGCCGCGGAAGACGAGCGCCGTCGCACCGCGCGTCCGGAAGACGCCGGTGATGAGCGGCACGCGGTCCAGGTGCGCGACCCCCACCGCGTTGGCCTCGGCGCGCGCCGGGTTGCAGAGCGGTCCGAGGAAGTTGAAGACCGTCGGGATGCCGAGCTCGGCGCGCGTGGGACCGGCATGGCGGAACCCGGGGTGGAATGCGGACGCGAACGCGAACGTGATCCCCACCTCGTCGAGCACCGCGGCGACCCGTTCGGGCGAACTCGTCAGGTCGACACCGAGGGCCGCCAGCACGTCGGACGATCCCGACTTCGAGCTCGCGGCGCGGTTGCCGTGCTTGACGACGGGGATGCCGGTGGCCGCCACGACCACCGATGCGGTCGTCGAGACGTTCACGGTCCCGTAACGATCGCCGCCCGTGCCGACGATGTCCAGCACCTCGGCCGGCACCGGGAGGGGAACGGCCGCTTCGAGGATGGCGTCGCGGAAGCCGACGACCTCGTCGACGGTCTCGCCCTTGGCGCGCAGCGCGACGAGGAACGCCGCGAGCTGCGACGGGGTCGCCGCGCCCTGCATCACCTGGCGCATCGCCCAGGTCGACTCGGACACGCTGAGGTCCTGACCGGAGAGCACCGAGGTGAGGATTTCGGGCCAGGAGTACATGTCCGCCATGCCTCCCGATCCTACTCAGCACTCTGTCAGCCGACTCGCGGCCCGTGCATCACGCGATCCGATGCCGGAGAAAGGGACGAGTACCTTCAGGAATGCGAAACCCTCCCCCAACATCGGCCATAATGGGGAGCGTGACGACCACTCCCGCGACATACAACCAGGCACTGCGTTCGGTGAAACGACCGGACCCGGTGGCCGTCGGCACGATCGTGTGGCTCGGCAGCGAGGTCATGTTCTTCGCCGGCCTCTTCGCCATCTACTTCACGATCCGCAACACCTCGCCGGAGCTGTGGGCCGCCCGCACCGAGCTGCTCAACATCCCGTTCGCCGCGGTGAACACCCTCATCCTGGTGCTGTCGTCGTTCACGGCGCAGGCCGGTGTCTTCGCGGCCGAGCGCTTCCAGCCCTACCGTCGCGGATCCCTTTGGAACTTCCGCCAGTGGGGCATGGTCGAGTGGTTCTACGTGACCTTCATCATGGGTGCGGTCTTCGTCTCGGGTCAGGTGTGGGAGTACGCCACCCTGATCGCCGAGGGGATGCCCATCAGCGCCGACTCCTACGCGTCGGCCTTCTACCTGACGACCGGCTTCCACGCCCTGCACGTGACGGGTGGCCTCATCGCCTTCCTTCTCATCATCGGGCGCGCCTTCGCCGTCAAGAACTTCGGCCGCAAGGAGATGACCTCCGCGATCGTCGTGTCGTACTACTGGCACTTCGTCGACGTCGTGTGGATCATCCTCTTCGCCGTCATCTACTTCATCCGGTAACACAGAGCGGAGCTGAGTTCCTCAATGGCATCCAAGACCCCGCGTCGGCAGACGGGCCGTCGCAGCAAGTGGGCGGCCGCCGCTCTGATCGGCGTCGGCCTGCTGCTCACGGGTGGCATCTACGCCGGTGCGTCCGCCGCCATGGCGTCGACGACGTCGACCGAGACGTCCACGCTCACCGTCGAGGACGGCAAGAAGCTGTTCCAGGCGAACTGCGCGACGTGCCACGGCCTCGACCTCGAAGGCACGGCCGACGGCCCCTCGCTCTACGGCGTCGGCGAGCTGTCCGTCGAGTTCCAGGTCGCGACCGGCCGTATGCCCCTGCAGAACCAGGGTCCGCAGGCACCGCAGAAGTCGCCGCAGTTCACCGAGGACCAGATCAAGGCGATGGCTGCGTGGGTGCAGTCCGTCGCCCCCGGGCCGACCTACCCCGACGAGCGCATCCTCGACGGTGAGGGCAACCTGACGGAGGGTGCCGAGCTCTTCCGCATCAACTGCGCGATGTGCCACAACGTCGCCGCCGCCGGTGGTGCTCTGACCGAGGGCAAGTACGCTCCCGCGCTCACCAAGACCAGCCCGCTGCACATCTACGCGGCGATGGTCACCGGCCCGCAGAACATGCCCGTCTTCAACGACATGACCATCACGCCCGACGAGAAGCGCGACATCATCTCGTCCCTGATGTACCTGCAGAAGAGCGAACCCGTCGGCGGGTTCACGCTCGGTTCGCTCGGACCGGTCTCCGAAGGCCTGTTCATCTGGATCTTCGGCATCGGCACGCTGATCGGCATCTCGGTGTGGATCACCGCGAAGTCCAACTGACCCACCACTGACGCACAGAATTTCACGGACGAGGAGCACAATGTCACACGAGGAAGAGCCGCAGGCGCTCGAGAAGGCTCCTCAGCCTTCGTCGGGTCTCGTCGTCGCGGTCGCCGACCCCGTGCAGAACCCGGGTCTGCCGCCGCACCGCGAGCGGATGACCGACAAGGACCCGGCGGCGATGGCCCGCGCGGTCCGCACCGTCTACACGCTGTTCTACATCTCGCTCGCCGCCAGCCTCTGGGCCGTCGCCGCGTACATGCTGTTCCCGATCGAGAGCGGCGCCTTCGGCGACATCCGCGCGAACAACCTGTTCATCGGTCTCGGGATCGGGTTCGCCCTCCTCACCATCGGCATCGCCGCGATCCACTGGTCGAAGGCGATCATGCCCGACAAGGAGCACATCGAGCAGCGCCACTCGACGCGCGGCAAGGAGTCCACCCGCGAAGCGGCCGTCGATGTCTTCCGCGAGGCCAACGAGGAATCCGGCTTCGGCCGTCGCACCGCCATCCGCGGTGGCCTCATCGCCGCCCTCGTCGCCTCGATCGTCCCGGGTGTGACGCTGTTCCGCGGCCTCGCGCCCCACGCGTCCGAGGAGCACCCGCTCGCCGGTGACCCCGTCGCGCTGCTGAAGCACACGATGTGGAAGGAGGGTGAGCGCCTGGCGCACGACCCGTCCGGCCTCCCCATCCGCGCCGCCGACGTCGCGCTCGGCTCCGCCGTGCACGTCATCCCGGAGTCCCTCAAGGACGTCGACCACCTGGATGGATACCTCGAGGAGAAGGCCAAGGCCATCGTCCTCCTCATGCGGCTGCTCCCCGAGCAGCTGCCCGCCGAGTACAACCGCCTCGACTGGTCCTACGACGGGATCGTGGCGTACTCGAAGGTCTGCACGCACGTCGGATGCCCCGTCGCGCTGTACGAGCAGCAGACCCACCATCTGCTCTGCCCCTGCCACCAGTCGCAGTTCGACGTGTCGCGCGGCGCCGAGGTCATCTTCGGACCCGCCGCCCGCCCGCTCCCCCAGCTGCCCATCACGGTCGACGCAGACGGATACCTGATCGCCAAGAGCGACTTCGAAGAGCCCGTCGGGCCGAGTTTCTGGGAGCGTCATTGAGCACCGTGACTGAATCCTCGTCCACCACAGCGGTGGCCAAGCCGGCGGAGAAGCCGCTCGGCGGCCGCTTCATCGGCGCCACGGCCAACTACCTCGACGAGCGAACGAGCATCTCCGGTCTCGTCAAGGAGATCGGCCGCAAGATCTTCCCCGACCACTGGTCGTTCATGCTGGGTGAGATCGCCCTCTGGAGCTTCGTCGTCGTCTTCCTGTCGGGATCGTTCCTGACGTTCTTCTTCGAGGCGTCGATGGCGCCCACGCACTACAACGGCGCATATGCACCGCTGCGCGGCATCGAGATGTCGGCTGCCCTCGAGTCGACGCTGAACATCTCGTTCGACCTCCGCGGCGGTCTGCTCGTGCGGCAGCTGCACCACTGGGCGGCGCTGCTGTTCATCGCCGCGATCGGCGTGCACATGCTGCGCGTGTTCTTCACCGGCGCGTTCCGCAAGCCGCGTGAGCTCAACTGGGTGATCGGGTTCGTCCTGTTCATCCTCGCCATGGCACTCGGCTTCACCGGTTACTCGCTCCCCGACGACCTGCTCTCGGGCAACGGCCTCCGCATCATCGACGGCATGATCAAGGGTCTGCCGTTGATCGGCACCTGGACCTCGTACCTCCTCTTCGGAGGCGAGTTCCCGGGCATGGCGATCGTGGGCCGTCTGTACACGCTGCACATCCTGCTGCTGCCGCTGATCCTCATCGCGCTCATCGCCGCGCACCTCATGCTGATGATCATCAACAAGCACACGCAGTTCGCCGGCCCCGGCCGCACGAACGACAACGTCGTGGGCTACCCGATGGTCCCGATCTACATGTCGAAGATGGGCGGCTTCCTGTTCATCACGTTCGGTGTGCTCGTCCTCATCGCCTCGATGTTCACGATCAACCCGATCTGGAACTACGGCCCGTACGACCCGTCCCCCGTCTCGGCCGGTACCCAGCCCGACTGGTACATCGGCTTCGCCGACGGTGCGCTGCGTCTCGCGCCCTCGAACCTGGACCTCGTCCTGTTCGACCACACCTTCTCGTTCGGCATCCTGCTGCCGGTCGCGGTGCTGGGTCTGTTCATCGTGCTCGTCGCGGTGTACCCCTTCATCGAGGCGTGGGTCACGGGTGACAAGCGCGAGCACCACATCGCGCAGCGTCCCCGCCACGCGCCGACCCGCACGGCCATCGGCGTCGCCGGCGTGATCTTCTACGCCGTCCTGTGGGCCGCCGCCTCCTCGGACATCATCGCCACGCACTTCTCGCTGACGATGGAGGGGGTCATCCACTCCCTCCAGGCGCTGCTGTTCATCGGCCCGATCGTCGGCTACTTCGTGACGAAGCGGATCGCGATCGCGCTCCAGAAGAAGGACCGCGAGATCGCCCTGCACGGCTACGAGTCGGGTCGCATCGTCCGCCTCCCCGGCGGCGAGTACATCGAAGTCCACCAGCCCGTCGACGCGTACGAGCGCGTGAAGCTGATCGACTTCGAGGTGCACGAGCCCCTGGTCGTCCGTCCGAACGACAACGGTCGGATCCCGTGGCACCAGAACGTCCGCGCCTCGCTGTCGCGCTGGTTCTTCGAGGACCGTCTGTCGCCGGTCACGCAGACCGAGCTGGATGCCGCGATCGCCCACCAGCACCACGCACTCGAGCACATCGAGCACGAGGAGCAGGAGGAGATCCGCGGTGCCCACGAGCGCGCCGGTGTCCCCGACGCGCCGCTGCACCCGATCGACGACGGTCACAACCCGGAGACCGCGAACCGCCCGTCGAACATCATCGTGGTCGACGACGCTCCGCGGAAGAAGGACGACGGCGCGAAGAGCTGATCCTCTCTGGCAGGATTGCGGCGGGGTCTGACCGAAAGGTCAGGCCCCGCCGCTTTTCTCTTCCCGTAGCGTCGAGACATGACCACCTCCCCCGTCGACGCACTCACCTACTTCCGGACGAAGCTTCGCCACGAGACGGACCCCAGCGACGTGTACGCCGCTCAGAGGGCCGGCGAGCACTTCGTCCTCGTCGACGTGCGCAACCAGGAGGCCTGGGACCAGGGACACGCACGAGGCGCGCTGCACATGCCCCACCGCGAGATCGCGGCCCGCGCGCCGCGAGAGATTCCCGCGGACACACCCGTCGTCGTGTACTGCTGGAGTCCCGGCTGCAACGGCGGCGCCCGTGGCGCCGTGGAGTTCGCTCAGCTCGGCTACAGCGTCCGCGAGATGATCGGTGGCTACGAGTACTGGGCACGGGAGGGGATGCCGGTGGACGCCGCATCCGGCCCGCTCCCCCGCGTCTTCGATCCGCTCGTCATGCAGGTCCGATCGGGCGCCTGAACGCCCCTGGGCGGGCGCTCAGGCGCTCGCCAGACCGGTCTCGATGACCTCGGTCCACCGGGAGGCTGCGGCGCCGGCGATGACGGGCACGGCGGCGATGTCGGGCGCACCGTCGATCACGTCGCACACGACGGCGGTGACGTTGTCGCGTGAGGCCGCCTGGAGCGCGAGCTCGACGATCATCCGCGACGCCGCGACGGGATCGGCGACGCCGCGCACGATCTCGGCGAGGGCATCCTCGGGGACGTAGTCGGTGACGCCATCGCTGCAGAGGACCCATCGGTCGCCGATGCGCACGTCGCGCGTCTCGACCCGGATCACGTCCTCCTCGTTGCCGCCCAGCGAGGCCGTGATGATGTTGCGGCGCGGATGCGTCCAAGCATCCTCGGGACGGATGAGTCCGCGGTCGACCAACGCCTGCACGAAGGAGTCGTCACGCGTCTGCCGCGCTAGCTCACGGTCCCGCAGGAGATAGGCGCGGGAGTCCCCCGTGTGGGCGACGACGAGTCCGCCGTCCCCCGTGAGCCAGAGGCCGGTCAGTGTGCTCGCCATACCCGCGAGGGCGGCGTCGCGGCGGATGTGAGCACCGATGTCCCAGTTGGCGACCTTGAGCCGGCCGATGAGGTCTTCGGCGCTGGGAAGAGCGCCGCGCAGCGTGATCAGCTTGTGGATGATCGCAGCCGACGCGAGATCACCGGAGGGACCACCGCCGACGCCGTCCGCCACAGCTGCGGCGAACGGCGAGGCGAAAGCGGCGTCCTGATTTACGTCTCGGTAGTCTCCGACGTCGGAGAAGACGCCCGCGTGGATGCGCATGGAGACTCAGCGGGCGAAGTAGCCCCGGTAGTACTCGTAGACCCAGCCGACGATGGCGACGACGAAGATGGCGAAACCGATCGGGATCATGAACTCACCGACGGCGAGACCGATGAAGGCCACGGCCGCCGAGCCGGCGAGCACGAGCGGCCACCACGACCACGGCGAGAACTCGCCCATCTCAGGGTCGCCGTCGTCGATGTCGGCCGTGAGGGAGTCCTCGGGGAGGACGCCGCCCTGGGCCTTCTCGACGCGGCTCGTGTAGAACGCGATCATCGCACCCATGGCCGTCACGAAGACGAGTGCCACGGACCCGACCCACTCGATCCGGTTGAAGACCGGCAGCTGCGGGTGGGCGATGATGTTCCACACCACGTAGACGACGGCGACGAGGCCGAAGAACGCGGTCAGGATCCACCAGAGGTTGACGTTGGTCTTCACTTACTTGACCTCACCGTTCGTCAGATCGACCACCGGGGCGTCGGGCGCGTCCTTGGCAGGACCCACACCGACGGGGATGCCGGCTTCGGGGTGGTTCAGGTCGAATGCGGGCCGCTCGCTGCGGATACGCGGGATCGACGTGAAGTTGTGGCGCGGCGGCGGGCAGCTGGTCGCCCACTCGAGCGAACCGCCGTAGCCCCACGGGTCGTTGACCGTGACGCGCGGCGCGGTGCGTGCCGTGATCCAGACGTTCAGGAGGAACGGCACCATCGAGGCGGCGAGGATCATGGAGCCGATCGTCGACACCTGGTTCTGCCAGGTCCAGCCGTCCTGCATGGCGTAGTCGGCGTAGCGTCGCGGCATGCCGTCGGCGCCCAGCCAATGCTGGATGAGGAACGTCATGTGGAAGCCGATGAACAGCAGCCAGAAGTGCACGAGACCCAGACGCTCGTTCAGCATCTTGCCCGTCCACTTGGGCCACCAGAAGTAGAAGCCCGCGAACATCGCGAAGACAACGGTTCCGAAGACGACGTAGTGGAAGTGCGCCACGACGAAGTACGAGTCGGAGACGTGGAAGTCCAGCGGCGGCGAGGACAGGATGACGCCGGTCAGACCACCGAAGACGAACGAGACGAGGAAGCCCAGGGCGAACACCATCGGCGTTTCGAAGGTGATGGATCCACGCCACATCGTGCCGATCCAGTTGAAGATCTTCACACCCGTCGGGACCGCGATGAGCATCGTCATGAGCGCGAAGAACGGCAGCAGGACGGCGCCGGTCACGTACATGTGGTGCGCCCACACCGAGACAGACAGGGCGGCGATGGCGATCGTCGCGTACACGAGGGTCTTGTAGCCGAAGATCGGCTTGCGGCTGAAGACCGGGAAGATCTCCGACACGATGCCGAAGAACGGCAGCGCGATGATGTAGACCTCGGGGTGCCCGAAGAACCAGAACAGGTGCTGCCAGAGCAGGACGCCGCCGTTGGCCGGGTCGTAGATGTGAGCACCCAGGATGCGGTCGGCCGCCGCAGCGAAGATCGCCGCCGCCAGAACCGGGAAGGCCATCAGGATCAGGATGCTGGTGACCAGCGTGTTCCAGCTGAAGATGGGCATGCGCCACATCGTCATACCGGGCGCACGCATCGTCATGATCGTGGTGATGAAGTTGACACCACCGAGGATCGTGCCGAAACCGCTCATGCCGAGGCCCAGCATCCAGAGGTCACCACCGGCACCCGGGCTGAAGCTCTCGCTCGCCAGCGGCTGGTACGCGAACCACCCGAAAGCGGCGGCACCCTGCGGGGTGAGGAAGCCGGCGACGGCGATGGTCGAGCCGAACGTGAAGAGCCAGAAGGCGAAGGCGTTCAGACGCGGGAACGCGACGTCGGGCGCTCCGATCTGCAGCGGCAGCAGCGCGTTGGCGAAACCGGCGAACAGCGGCGTCGCGAACATGAGCAGCATGATCGTGCCGTGCATGGTGAACAGCTGGTTGTACTGCTCCTTCGTCGGCACCACCTGCATGCCCGGCTCGAAGAGCTCGGCGCGGATGATCAGCGCCATCACGCCGCCGAGCATGAAGAACAGGACCGACGCGATCAGGTACATGTACCCGATGGTCTTGTGGTCGGTGGACGTGATCCACTTCACCACGATGTTGCCCTTGTGCTCGACGCGCGAGCGGCTCAGCAGCGCCGCCTGGCGAGGGGGAAGGGTCTGTGCCGGAGGCGTGATGGTGGCCATCAGTTGTTCTCTCCCTCGGCGGCAGGTGCGCCGGTGCCCGGTGCGTTCTGCTGTCGGTCAAGGACGTCATCGATGTCGCCGGTCTGACCCTTGGCCTCGAGCGACGCGATGTACGACTGGTATTCGGACTCGGAGACGACCTTCACGTTGAAGAGCATCATCGAGTGGTACTGGCCGCAGAGCTCGGCGCACTTGCCGACGTACTCGCCCTCCTTGGTGGGGACGAACGACCAGTAGTTGTCGCGGCCCGGGTACATGTCCTTCTTGTAAAGGAAGTCCACGATCCAGAACGAGTGGATGACGTCGCGCGATTCGAGCTGCAGCGTCACCTTCTTGTCGACCGGCAGCACCAGCTCGGGCAGCTCGTTGGTGATGTTGCCCTGTGCGTCGGTCTGCGCCTGGACACCCATGGTCCAGACGGACTCCTCGGTGTCGTTGCAGTCGGAGCCGTTGTACTGGAAGTCCCAGGCCCACTGCTTGCCGATCGCGGTGATGCAGACGTCGGGGGTCTCGTGCTGCGTCTCGATGATCGTCTGGTCGCGGGCGGTGAACGCGAAGAAGCCGAGCACCAGGATGACCGGCGCGATCGTGAAGAACATCTCGATCGGCATGTTGTAGCGCAGCTGCACCGGAAGGCCCGACTGGCCCTTGCGGCGCCGGTAGGCGATCGCGGCCCAGCCCATGAGGGCCCAGGTGATGACGCCGACGGCGAGGACGACGATCCACGACGTGGTCCAGAGGCCGGCGATCATCGACGTGTGGTTCGTCGCCTGGCCGCCCTCCTCATCGAAGCCGGGGAGGAAGCCGTTCGCTGTCGTGGGGCTGCAGCCCGCCAGCGCGACCGCGGAGGCGATCGTGAGCGGGAGAGCTACCCAACGGAGTCGGCGGTTGACGCGCACGGTGCACCTTTCGGGGACATGAAGGTCAGACTCATGCCAGTCTAGGGCAACCTCTTACGGAGTTCCGGCCATCCGCTCAGGATGCCGGGACCGATGGAGGCGACCCGGGATGGATCAGTGGAAGCTGTCGCCGCAGGCGCAGCTGCCGGCGGCGTTGGGGTTGTCGATCGTGAAGCCCTGCTCCGAGATCGTGTCCTTGAAGTCGATCTTCGCGCCGTCGAGGTAGGGCACCGACATGTCGTCGACGATGACCTCGACGCCGTCGAAGTCGACCGTCTTGTCGCCGTCGAGATAGCGCTCGTCGAAGTACAGCTGGTAGATCAGACCCGAGCAACCGCCGGGCTGGACGGCGACGCGGAGCCGGAGGTCGTCACGGTTCTCCTGCGACAGCAGGCTCTTCACCTTCTCGGCAGCGGCCTCGGTGAGGGCGACGCCGTGGGCGGGAACGGTCTCGGTGGACTGCGTGGCGATGTCGGTCATGACTCTCCCCATGGTCGGGCCGCCAGTGCTCTTGAGGAACGGGGGCGGCGTGCTCTCTCGATTCTACGTCCCGGTGCGCCTCTCGGCCCGGCGACGCGGGTGATCGTGGCCGCTGTTCAGTCGGAGGCGTCGAGCGAGGCGAGCAGCAGCGCCTCGGACACGAGGGCGTTCCGGAACGTCTCGACGTGCAGGGACTCGTTGGGGCTGTGGGCCCGGGCGTGCGGGTCCTCGACACCGGTCACGAGGATCTCGGCCCCCGGGAACTCCCGCACGAGGTCGGCGATGAAGGGGATCGACCCTCCCACACCGATGTCGACCGGAGTGCGGCCGTACCCGCTCTCGAGGGCGGCGCGCGCCGCCTCGACAGCAGGGCCGGAGGTGTCGACGAGGAACGGGTCGCCGAAATCGACGTCGCGGAAGGTCAGCCGCGCCCCGAACGGCGCGTGGCTGCGGAGGTGCGCCTCGATCGCGGCGAACGCGTCGGCGGCGGCCTGCCCCGGGGCGACCCGGGTGCTGATCACGACCGAGACCTTCGGGGTCAGCGTGTTGGACGCGTTCCGGACGCTCGGGGCGTCGATGCCTGTGACCGTGATCGACGGCTTGTTCCAGATGCGGCTGAGGATCTCGTCGCGTCCGATCGGCGACACCCCCTGGGGAAGACCAGCCTCGCTGCGGAGGGTCTCCTCCGAATACGGCGGGGTGGCGGCATCCCGGGATTCCAGTCCGGCGACGGCGACGGCACCGTCCTCGTCCCAGAGCGTCGCGAGGAGGGTGACCGCTGCGAGCATCGCGTCGGGCACAGCCCCACCGAACATGCCGGAGTGCGAGGCGTGATCGAGCGTCTCGATGTCGAGGGTGAAGCGGGCGTTGCCGCGCAGCGACACCGTCAGGGCGGGCGTCTCGGAATCCCAGTTGCCGGAATCGGCGACGACGATCACGTCGGCGCGGAGCGCATCCGCGTTGTCGCTGAGGAACTGGGCGAAGGATGCCGACCCCGCCTCCTCCTCTCCCTCGAAGAAGAGGTTGACGCCGAGGTCGAAGTCCGTGCCCACGGCGTCGACGAGCGCACGCAGTGCCCCGATGTGGGCCATGATGCCGGCCTTGTCGTCGGCCGCGCCGCGACCGTAGATCCGGCCGTCGCGCAGGGTCGGCTCGAAGGGCGGCGACTCCCACAGGGACTCGTCGCCGACGGGCTGCACGTCGTGGTGGGCGTAGAGGAGGATCGTGGGGCGGCCGTTTCGGGCGGGGCGCGTCGCCAGCACCGCCGGCATCCCCTCCTCCCCCGTCTCGGGGACGACCGCGGTCGCGATCTCGACGCGTTCGAAGATGCCGAGGCCTTCGACGAGCGTCTTGACGGCCTCGGCGCTGCGCTGCACCTCGGCCCGGTCGAACCCGGGGAACGCGATCGAGGGGATGCGGACGAGCGAGCCCAGGTCGGCGAGGGCGGCGGGCACCTGGGTGAGGGCCGCTTCGCGCACCGCAGCGGACCGGGTGGTGTCGGAAGTCATGCGGGTAATCTTATGTCGCACGCCTTTTTCGCCGATTCCGAGGAACCGCCCCGTGGCAAAGACACCGCCCCCCGCCGACACCACCCCAGACGCCCCCACCGGCGCGGGGAAGAACCGCCCGACGCCCACGCGCGCCGAGCAGGAAGCGGCGCGCAAGCGGCCCCTCGTCGCGAACACGAAGGAGGCGCGCGCCCGCGCCAAGACCGAGCTCGCCGCCCAGCGCGAGAAGGCCCGGATCGGCATGGCCAACGGCGACGAGCGTTACCTCACGCCCCGCGACCGCGGGCCCCAGCGGCGCTTCGCCCGCGACTACACGGATGCCGGCTGGCACTTCGGCGAGCTCGTCATGCCGCTGCTGGTGATCGTCATCCTCTTCGCCCTGGTCCCGAACACCGCCGTCGTCTTCTACGCCTACATCGGCCTCTGGGCCTACCTGCTCTTCGTCGTCGCCGACATGATCATGCTCTCGCGCAAGGTCAAGAAGCTCGCCGCCGCGAAGTGGGGCGACCGCCGAGAGAAGGGCCTCGGCTGGTACGCGGCGATGCGCTCGGTGCAGATGCGGTTCATGCGTCTGCCCAAGCCCCAGGTCAAGCGCGGCGAGTACCCGAGCTGAGTCCGAGATCCGCAACGGGCCCGCACCGACAGGTGCGGGCCCGTTCTCGTGCGGGCGGATGCCGGAGCTCAGCGCACCAGGCCGCGGTTGATTTCGCGCGCCCAGAGGGGGCCGCGGTACACGAACGCGCTGTAACCCTGCACCAGGTCGGCGCCGGCCGCGAGCCGCTCGCGGACGTCGGCCGCGGTCTCCACTCCCCCGGCGGCGATGACGCAGAAATCGGCCGGGACCGCGGCACGGACCCGGCGGAGCACCTCGAGCGAACGCTCACGCAACGGCGCGCCGGAGAGCCCGCCGGCGCCCATGGCCTCGACGCGTGCGGCATCCGTCGTGAGGCCCGTCCGGGCGATCGTCGTGTTGGTCGCGACGATCCCCGCCAGCCCCGTGTCGACGGCGAGGGCCGAGATGCCGTCGATCTCGTCGTCGGTGAGGTCGGGGGCGATCTTCACGAGGAGCGGGGTGCCGCCTGCGGCATCCTTCACTGCCGACAGCAGCGGACGGAGCGTCTCGACGGCCTGCAGGCCGCGGAGCCCGGGCGTGTTCGGGGACGACACGTTCACGACGAGGTAGTCGGCGACTGGGGCGACGAGGCGCGTGCTGGCGACGTAATCGGCCGTCGCGTCGGCGACGTCCACGACCCGCGACTTGCCGATGTTCGCGCCGAGCACCGGACGGTTCGTGCGACGGCGCATGCGCGCGAGGCGGCCCGCCACGACGGCCGCGCCCTCGTTGTTGAACCCCATGCGGTTGATCAGCGCACGATCGGCGGGCAGCCGGAACAGCCGCGGCTTCGGGTTGCCGTCCTGCGGGATCGCGGTGACCGTGCCCACCTCGATGTGGCCGAAGCCCAGCGCGTGCAGGCCGAGCGCTCCGACGGCGTTCTTGTCGAAGCCGGCGGCGACGCCGAAGGGCGAGTTGAAGACGAGACCGAGGGCCTCGGTGCGCAGCTGCGGGGCCGGGCGGGTGAGGGCGCGGGCGATCCACGAGAACGGCGGCACCGCGGCGACACGGATGACGACCATCCCGAGGTGGTGGGCCCTCTCGGGGTCCAGGCGGCGGAGGACGAGGTCGAAGAGGAGTCGGTACATCGGCTCCCAGCCTAGGGCGAGGGGCGCACTCCCGTGATCAGACCTCTTCGCGCTGGGCCCGCTGCGCGTGATCCGCCCGCAGCAGCGCGATCGCCTCGTCGAAGTCGTCGAGCGTCTCGAACGCCTGGTACACGCTCGCGAACCGCAGGTAGGCGATCTCGTCGAGTTCGCGCAGAGGGCCGAGGATCGCGAGCCCGATCTCGTTCGTGTCGATCTGCGAGACACCGGTCTGACGGACCGCCTCCTCGACGGCCTGGGCCAGCATCGCGAGATCCGCCTCGGTGACGGGACGGCCCTGACACGCCTTGCGGACGCCCGACATGACCTTCTCGCGGCTGAACGACTCGATCACGCCGGAGCGCTTGATGACGTTCAGGCTCGCGGTCTCGATCGTCGAGAACCGGCCGCCGCACTCGGGGCACTGGCGACGACGACGGATGCTGAGTCCGTCGTCGCTCGTGCGGGAGTCGATGACGCGGGAGTCGGAGTGACGACAGAACGGGCAGTGCATGGCGGCATCCAGCCTACGCGTCGAAGCGCGCCGTGACGGCTTCACCGTGCGCGGGCAGGACCTCGGCGTTCGCGAGCGTGACGATGTCGTCGTGGACCGCCTTCAGCGCGTCACGGTCGTACACGATCACCTGCTGCGGACGCAGGAAAGTGGATGCCGACAGTCCCGACGCATAGCGGGCCTGACCTCCCGTGGGCAGCACGTGATTGCTGCCGGCGAGGTAGTCGCCGAGGCTCACCGGGGTCCACGCACCGACGAACACAGCACCGGCGTTGACGTACTCCGCGGGGCGCGGATCGCGCAGGTGCAGCTCGAGGTGCTCGGGAGCGTAGGCGTTGCTGAACGCCGTCGCCGTGGCGATGTCGTCGACGAGCACGACGGCGGACTGCGGCCCCGACAGCGCCTGCGCGACGCGGGCGGCGTGGTGCGTCGCGGTCGCCCGCTGCTCGACCTCGACCACGACGGCCTCCGCGAGCGCCGGCGAGTCGGTGACAAGGACGGCCGCCGCCTGCTCGTCGTGCTCTGCCTGGCTCACGAGGTCGGCTGCCACCAACCGGGCATCCGCTGACTCGTCGGCGACGATCAGGATCTCAGTCGCGCCCGCTTCGGAGTCCGTCCCGACCATGCCGGCCACGACGCGCTTCGCCAGCGCGACGAAGTTGTTGCCGGGGCCGGAGATGACGTCGACCGGGTCGAGTCCGAGGGCCGGGACACCGTGGGCGTAGGCGCCGATCGCCCCCGCGCCTCCCATCGCGTACACCTCGGTGATGCCGAGCAGACGAGCCGCGGCGAGGATGACGGGGTGCACCCGGCCGCCGTGGTCGCGCTGCGGCGGCGAGGCGAGGGCGACCTGTGCGACGCCGGCCACCTGCGCGGGGACGACGTTCATCACGACGCTCGACGGGTAGACCGCCTTGCCGCCGGGGACGTAGACACCGGCCCGCCACACGGGTCGCCAGTGCTGCTCGACGCGGGCACCGGGGCCGATGTCCGTCACGACGGGCGCCGGGACCTGCGCGGCCGAGGCGCGCCGGACCCGGTCGATCGCGTTCTCGAGCGCCCGACGGATCGCCGGGTCGAGGGCGTCGAGCGCCTCCTCGAGGTGCGCGGCCGGGACGCGGACGTCGTGACCCTCCACGCCGTCGAAGCGGGCGGCCTGTTCGCGCAGCGACGCCTCCCCCCGCTCCGCGACGTCCGCGACGACGGCGGCCGCCGTCGCCAGTGCCTCGTCGCGGGCAGCGGTGGCCCGGGGGACGGCAGCGAGGAGGTCAGCCGGAGTGACGGCGCGACCCCGGAGGTCGATCGTGCGAAGCATCCCTCCAGGGTACCGGCGCGTCAGCCCCGGGTGACGCCCGAGACGTCGGTGAGGTAGCCGATCCGACCGTCCTCGTGGCGCACGACGAACGAGTCGCCGCGGTCCTCGATGACGAGGGCCCAGGCGGTCGGGCCGATGCGGAACAGGGGCGCGCCGTTCTCGTCGACGACGTCCCGTTCGACGGGTGCGAGCGCCCAGAACGCCTGCTGCGCCGAGGCCGGAGCCGGTGCCGGCTCGTCGTCATCGATCGGGTCGCCGAGCGGTGCCGGGTCGGGGTCGACCGACGGCGCCGCCATCGTGAAGCGGGCGTCCGAGATCGGACGGGCGACGACCGGGCGGGCACCGCGGGCGACGCGGTGCGAGACCGTCTCGCTGCGGTGCAGGAAGTCCTCGTGGAACGGCGGGATGAAGGGGGCGACGACCGTGAGGGCGACACCCGCCGCCATCAGGATGACCTCGACCCAGACGACCCAGCTGCTCAGCCAGACACCCGTCGCGGCGCCGCGGGCGATGTTGATCCAGAGCCAGCTGAGCCAGAGCACCGCCGAGACCGAGAAGGCGACGGAGGCGAACTGGTCGATACCCAGGGAACCGACCCGGCGGATGCCGGTGGGCGAGAAGCGACGCAGGACGATGAGGAACACCGCGACCGTCGGCACGCCGATGGCGAGGATCCAGTCGATGCCCGAGCCCCAGACGTTCCCGCCGCCGAGGAGCTGCGTGTACGGGCCGTCGCTGTAGAGCGGGAAGAACGAGAAGAGGAAGGCGAGCGCCCAGACGCCCAGCAGCGACACCTCACGCAGCGAGAACGGGCCGATCCCGTACTGCGGCGGGACGTGGCCCGCCTCGGGAGCCTGGTCGACATCGGCGGGGGTGGTGTCGACGTACGGCGCAGGAGCCGCCGCGGCGGCCGGGACGTCGTCCACGGGGGCGGATGCCTCGGCTGCCGGCGCGTCGGCTGCGGCCGGCGCGGAGGACGCCGCATCCCTCTCGAAGTCGTACGCCTCGGTCTCACTGTCGACGCGGGACGCGTCGTACACCGCGGTCTCGGGCGCCCGAACGACGGTGATGTCAA
Source organism: Microbacterium gawkjiense (assembly GCF_031932225.1). Lineage (NCBI taxonomy): Bacteria > Bacillati > Actinomycetota > Actinomycetes > Micrococcales > Microbacteriaceae > Microbacterium > Microbacterium gawkjiense. Next base: position 84,141 of record NZ_JAUZVV010000002.1, on the reverse strand, counting down.
GGTCCTCGACGGTGCCCCCCGTCTCGTCGGGCGTTTCGGGGGTCGGCTTCTGGTCGGTCACGATGCTCCTTCCGCACAGCGCCGGGGGGCGCCGCCTGCGATCCTACCCCGCGGGCTGTGGACGACTCAGCCGAGACACTGGGGTCCCAGCAGACCCTTCAACTCGCCGTAGAGGTCGACCGTCACGCCCACCTGCGCGGGGACCTCGAAAACCTTCGCGACGCCGCCGCGGTGGAGCTTCAGGGTCACCTCAGTGCTGCCCGGATGCCGGTCGAGGACGGCGGCGAGCTGTCCGATCGTCGTCTCGGTCGCCCGGTGCTCGGGGAGCAGGAGGACGAGGGGGCCGGCGGCATCCACCGATCCGAGATCCGGGACGAACGCGGACTGCCCGTGGAGGTTGCGCCCGTCGTCGCGCTGCGAGACGCGTCCGCGCACGACGAGGATCGAGTCGGCCTGCAGCATCGACTGGAACTCGGTGTACGTCTTGCCCATGAACATGACGGTCACCTCGCCGTCGAAGTCCTCGACCGTGATCATGCCGTACGGATTGCCGCTCTGCTTCGCGACGCGGTGCTGCACGCTGGTGACCAGGCCCGCGATCGTGACGATGTCGCCGTCCGAGATGTCCTCGGAGACGAGCAGGTCGTGGATCGACGTCGACGCGTGTTTGGCGAGCGGGATCTCGAGCCCGGCGAGCGGGTGGTCCGACACGTAGAGCCCGAGCATCTCGCGTTCGAAGGCGAGCTTGTCCTTCTTGGTCCACTCGGGACGCTCCGGGACGCGGGCGACCTGCTGCGGCTCGTCGTCACCCCACAGGCTGTCGAAGTCGAAGCCGACTTCGCCGTTGGCCTCGCGCCGTTTGTCGAGCACGGCCTGCTCGGTGGCGTCCTCGTGGATCTCCATAAGCGCGCGCCGCGTCGAGCCGAGCGAGTCGAACGCGCCGGCCTTGATGAGGGACTCCACCGTGCGCTTGTTGGCGACGTGGGCGGGGACCTTCGCGAGGAAGTCGTGGAAGCTCGTGTAGGGACCGTCGGCCCGCGCCGCGACGATGCCGTCGACGACGTTGCTGCCGACGTTGCGGACGGCGCCCAGACCGAAGCGGATGTCCTCACCGACGGCCGCGAAGTACCGGATCGACTCCCCCACGTCGGGCGGGAGGACGCGGATGCCCATGCGGCGGCACTCGTTGAGGTACACCGCCATCTTGTCCTTCGAGTCGCCGACGCTCGTGAGGAGGGCGGCCATGTACTCGGCGGGATAGTGGGCCTTCAGGTACGCGGTCCAGTAGGAGACGAGGCCGTACGCCGCGGAGTGGGCTTTGTTGAAGGCGTAGTCGGAGAACGGCAGCAGGATGTCCCAGAGGGCCTTGATCGCTGCCTCACCAAAGCCGCGTTCCTTCATGCCGCCCGAGAAGCCCTCGTACTGCTTGTCGAGCTCGGACTTCTTCTTCTTGCCCATCGCGCGGCGCAGGATGTCCGCCTGACCGAGCGAGAAGCCGGCCACCTTCTGCGCGATCGCCATGACCTGCTCCTGATAGATGATCAGGCCGTAGGTCGTGTCGAGGATCTCACGCAGCGGCTCTTCGAGCTCGGGGTGGATGGGTGTGATCGGCTGCACGCCGTTCTTTCGCAGTGCGTAGTTGGTGTGCGAGTTCGCGCCCATCGGACCCGGTCGGTACAGCGCGATGACGGCCGAGATGTCCTCGAAGTTGTCGGGCTTCATGAGGCGCAGGAGCGAGCGCATCGGGCCGCCGTCGAGTTGGAAGACGCCGAGCGTGTCGCCGCGGCTGAGCAGGTCGTACGCGGCGCGGTCGTCGAGTTCGAGGTGCTCGAGGTCGAGTTCCTCGCCGCGGTTGCTGCGGATGTTGTCGAGGGCGTCGGAGATGATCGTGAGGTTTCGGAGCCCCAGGAAGTCCATCTTGATGAGCCCGAGGGTCTCGCACGACGGGTAGTCGAACTGCGTGACGATCTGGCCGTCCTGCTCGCGGCGCATGATCGGGATGATGTCGATCAGCGGTTCGCTCGACATGATGACACCGGCCGCGTGGACGCCCCACTGCCGTTTCAGGCCCTCGAGGCCGATCGCGCGGTCGAAGACGGTCTTCGCCTCGGGATCGGTGTCGATGAGCGAGCGGAACTCGCTCGCCTCCTTGTACCGCGGATGCTTCGGGTCGAACATGCCGCCGAGCTCCATGTCCTTGCCCATGACGGGCGGCGGCATGGCCTTGGTGAGCCGCTCGCCCATGGAGAAGGGGAAGCCGAGGACACGACCGGCATCCTTCAGCGCCTGCTTCGACTTGATCGTGCCGTACGTGACGATCTGCGCGACGCGCTCGGAGCCGTACTTCTCGGTCACGTAGTCGATGACCTCGCCACGGCGACGGTCGTCGAAGTCGACGTCGAAGTCGGGCATCGAGACGCGGTCGGGGTTGAGGAACCGCTCGAAGATCAGACCGTGCTCGAGCGGGTCGAGGTCGGTGATGCGCATGGCGTACGCGACCATCGAGCCGGCACCGGAACCGCGGCCGGGACCGACGCGGATGCCGTTGTCCTTGGCCCAGTTGATGAAGTCGGCGACGACGAGGAAGTACCCCGGGAAGCCCATCTGCAGGATGATGCCGGTCTCGTACTCCGCCTGCTTGCGAACCGGGTCGGGGATGCCGTCGGGGTACCGGTAGTGGAGGCCGGCCTCGACCTCCTTGATCAGCCAACTGTCCTCGGTCTCGCCCTCGGGCACCGGGAAGCGCGGCATGTAGTTGGCGGAGGTGTTGAACTCGACCTCGCAGCGCTCGGCGATGAGGAGCGTGTTGTCGCAGGCCTCGGGATGGTCGCGGAAGAGCTGACGCATCTCCTGGGCCGTCTTGATGTAGTACCCGTCGCCGTCGAACTTGAAACGGTTCGGGTCGTCGAGGGTCGAGCCGGACTGCACGCAGAGGAGGGCGGCGTGCGCGTCGGCCTCGTGCTGATGCGTGTAGTGCGAGTCGTTGGTCGCGACGAGCGGGATGCCGAGGTCCTTCGAGAGCCGGATGAGGTCGGTCATGACACGACGCTCGATCGACAGCCCGTGGTCCATGATCTCGGCGAAGTAGTTCTCCTTGCCGAAGATGTCCTGGAACTCGGCGGCCGCGGCGCGCGCCGCCTCGTACTGCCCGAGACGCAGGCGGGTCTGCACCTCCCCCGACGGGCAGCCGGTCGTGGCGATCAGTCCCTTGCCGTAGGTCTGCAGCAGCTCGCGGTCCATGCGCGGCTTGAAGTAGTAGCCCTCGATGCTCGAGAGCGAACTGAGCCGGAAGAGGTTGTGCATCCCCTCCGTGCTCTGGCTCCACATCGTCATGTGGGTGTAGGCACCGGAACCCGAGACGTCGTCGCTCTTCTGGTCAGGCGAGCCCCAGGCGACGCGGGACTTGTCGCTGCGGTGGGTGCCCGGGGTGACGTAGGCCTCGAGACCGATGATCGGCTTGACGCCGGCGGACTGGGCGGCACGGTAGAACTCGAAGGCCGCGAACGTGTTGCCGTGATCGGTGACGGCGATCGCCGGCATCCCGTACTCGGCTGCCGCCTGCGTCATCGCGCCGATCTTCGCGGCCCCGTCGAGCATCGAGTATTCGCTGTGCACGTGCAGATGGACGAAGGAATCGGATGCCACGGATCGAGTCTACGTTCCGGGTCCGACACGGGACCTAGGCTGGTCGGCATGGCCACTCCCGAGTTCGTCCTCGCCCTCCGCGAGAAGATCGGCACCGCTCCCCTCCCCCTCGTCGGCGTCACCGCGATCGTCTTCCGTGACGAGAAGGTGCTCATCGGACGGCGGGCGGACAACGGCTCGTGGCAGCCCGTCTCCGGCATCGTCGACCCCGGCGAGGAGCCCGCCGACGCGGCGGTCCGGGAGTGTCGCGAGGAGGCGGGGATCGTCGTCCGAGCGACCCGCCTGGCCGCCGTGCAGCAGATCCCCCGCATCGAGTACGCCAACGGCGACCAGGTGGACTACCTCGACCTGGTCTTCCGCTGCGACTGGGTCTCGGGCGAGCCGCATCCCGCTGACGGAGAACTCACCGATGTCGGGTGGTTCGGGCTCGGCGAGCTGGTCGACGTCGATCAGACCCACGTCCGAAAGATCGCGCTCGCGATCGCCGAGGACGACCCCGCGAGCTTCGCCGGCGGCCGCTGACCGTCAGCCCGTTCGAACAGGCTTCGGGTGCCGACGTAGGCCATCGTGAGGTCGACCTTCTCGCCCCTGTTGTCGACGGGGTACCCCTCCATCGCCGGCGCACCCTGCGACCTCGCGAAGTCCACCGCGCCCGCCAACAGGGCGTGGGAGATACCCTTCCCTCGATGCCCCGGACGGACGCGGATGCACCACACCGACCACGCGTCGAGGTCGTCGACGTGCGGAATCCGCCGATTCGTCGCGAACGAGGTGTCGGCGCGGCAGTGCACCGCCGCCCATCCCACGACGTCATCGCCGTCGTACGCGAGGACGCCTGGCGGCCCCTCGGCGACGAGCTCCCGCATCCGTTCGCCGCGCGCGCGGCCGGACAACGACCGGTGCTCGGGGCCGGAAAGCCGGTAGCTCAGGCACCAGCAGACGTTGGCGTCGGGACGCTTCGGCCCCAGCATCGTCGCGACGTCGTCGAACGAGGTGGCGGGGTGGACGTCGATGCTCATGACAGCAGGATGCCGCCTGCCACCGACGCCCGCACCCCTCACGGGACCCGGAGGTTGCGACCTTCGAGGTAGGCGAGGTCGATGACGGGCCGCGAGCCGAGCGGTTCGTCGAGGTCGATCGTGAAGGGTGTCGCGCCGGAATCCGCACACGCGGGTGTCTGGACATCGTCCCGCAGCGCGACCAGGACCTCGACGACGTCGGTGTTCTGGTTCTCCTGGAGCAGCTCTATCGCCGCGGCGTCCACCGGGCATCCACCCTCGGAGACGAGCAGCGGCATACGCGCCGCCGCCGGATCGGCGGCGGCCGCATCGAGGGCGACGTCCACGGTCCGGTACCCGTCGACCAGCTGGGTCATGAGGCACTGCGACCAGCTCGTCACCGCCCAACCGCCGCCCCCGTCGCGGGTGATGGTCACGAGCTCGTGCGTCGCAGCCGGCTCGCCGGGCTCGGAGTCCCGCGGCGTGGAGCCGTCGTGAAGGCTCCACGACCAGAGGACGACCCGGTCCTCGGACTGCTCGACGGGGGCCCACTCCTCCTCGCCGAGCTCGGGAACACCCTCCCCCGCGATCGCGGCACGACCGTTGTCGTCGAGCAGACTGCTCAGCCCGGTTCCGGCGTACGCCGAGTCGGGGATGGGCACACCATCGCACGCGGAGGTCGGCGCCGCATCCGGCTCGCTCCGCGACGGAGCGGCGTCTACGAAGGACACCTCGTTGGTCCAGGTCGACGCGGGCAGCCCGTCTCCCGCCCACGAGGGCGTAGAGCCGCTGACCGGGACCAGACTCTCCCGCGCCATCCGCGTCACACCGAGTAGGTCGTCGTCTGCGGAGAGGAAGATGTCCGCTCCCTCGACTCTCCGGCTGAGGCCGCCACCGGCGACGACGGTGTCCACGACCGCCTCCCGCTGCGCCACGGTCAGGAAGTACCAGGCCGGATCGGGCAGCACGTACACCAGGAGGGTCGGCACCGACTCGGCCGTCGCCGCGGCGGCATCCAGCCCGTGGCGCTCGGCGAAGGCATCGAGGATCCCCGGCCCGTCGGCAGGCAACCCCTCCGTCCACCCCTCCGGGATGCGGGTGGATTCCTGCACGCTGCGGTCCGAGCCGGCGACGAACGACTCCGCCATCGCAGGGCCGTCGGGTCCGTGCGTGCTCGCGAGGGACGAGGGCTCATCCTCGAAGACGTGCGTCACGCTCCCATCGGCCGACACGTACGACGCACTGACGCTGCGCACGAGCAGGTAACTGTCGGACGAGGCGCTGCCGTCCGGGAGGTCGTACCGCTGCGGGCCCTCCGTCACGGTCGCGATCCGGAGCGTCCGACCGTTCAGCTGGTCCTGTACCGGGCGCGCGAAGTCCACGGCCGGGGGCGCGGCGATCTCGGGACGGGACAGCACCTGCGATGCCACGAAGGCCCCGACGGCGATCACCGCGACGGTGACGACGGCGACGACAGCGGTCAGCAGACGCAGATTCGGTGTCGACAGTGCCGGCATCCGCCAGGTCCGTCGCCGGCCCCGCGAGGGCTCCGCGGCGATGGCGCGGGCGAGCTGCTCGCGCGCCCCCGCGATCGCCCCCGGGGTCGGTTCCACGTTCGGGGCGAGATCACGCACCCTGTTCGACAGCGCGTCCATGGTTCCCCTCCTCTCCGAGGGTCGTGGTGAGGTCGGGAACGCGAAGGCGCCTCCGGACACGGTTGAGGCGGGACCGGACGGTCCCCACCGGGATGCCGAGTGCGACGCCGATCTGCTCGTAGGTCAGGTCGCCCCAGGCGTGCAGGAGCAGGACGTCGCGGTCACGGGACGGAAGGGCGGCGATACGTTCCGCGAGGCCGCGCATCGCGGAGCCCGCGTCGATGCGGTCATCCGACCGCGACGACCCGTCGGGGTGTCCGGTCTCGGCTACGGCCGCGGATGCCGCGATGGCCCGCCACTGCCGTGCGTCGCGCGCGGCCATCCGACGGATGACGCGGGTCGCGATCCCGAACAGCCACGGCCGCGCCGATTCCCAGGAATGATCGAAGCGGGCGCGCTTACGGAACGCGATGAGGAACGTCTCGCTGAGGACGTCCTGTCCGCCGTCCGAACCCACACGCTGGGCAGCGAATCTGCCGATCGCCGTCGCGTGCCGTTCAAACAGCTCCGCGAACGCCGGCGGGTCGCTGAGCGAGCGCTGGATGATGCTGCTGTCGGTGGTCACACTTCATATTCACCGCGAAGCGGCGAACGGTTCACGATTGGTCGCGCAGCATCTCCAGAGCGTGGGCGAGGTCCGCCGGATACTCGGAGCGGAACGTCGACCAATCCCCCGTCGCGGGGTGCGCGAACGACAGTTCGTGGGCGTGGAGCCACTGCCGCGTCAGCCCCAGGCGCTGGGCGAGCGTCGGGTCGCCTCCGTAGAGGGGATCGCCGACGCACGGATGCCGGTGGGCGGCCATGTGCACGCGGATCTGGTGCGTGCGCCCGGTCTCGAGGTGCACCTCGAGCAGCGAGGCACGGGGGAACGCCTCGAGCGTCTCGTAGTGCGTCACCGAGTCCTTGCCGTCGGGCGTGACCGCGAACTTCCACGAGTGGCTGGGGTGACGGCCGATGGGCGCGTCGATGGTTCCCACCAGCGGGTCGGGGTGGCCCTGCACGACCGTGTGGTAGATCTTGTCGACCTCACGTTCCTTGAACGCCCGCTTCAGCGCGGTGTAGGAGCGCTCGGTCTTCGCGACGACCATCAGGCCGCTCGTGCCCACGTCGAGGCGGTGCACGACGCCCTGACGCTCGGGAGCGCCGGAGGTGGCGATGCGGAACCCCGCGGCGGCGAGGGCGCCGACGACCGTCGGACCCTCCCATCCCAGCGAGGGGTGCGCGGCGACACCGGCGGGCTTGTCGACGACGACGATCTCGTCGTCGTCGTGGACGATGCCGAGGTCGGGTACCGCGACGGGGACGATCTCGGGACCCCGCTTGTCCTCCCAGTCGACCTGCAACCAGCCCCCGGCGACGAGCTTGTCGGACTTGCCGACGGTGCGCCCGTCGAGTTCGACTCCCCCACCCTCGGCGACCTCGGCCGCGAACGTGCGAGAGAAGCCGAGCAGCTTGGCCAGCGCGGCGTCGACCCGGGTGCCGTCGAGGCCGTCCGGGACGGGGAGGCTACGGCTGGGCATGGGGATCGGCGGATGCCGGCTGCTCCTCGTCGTCCGCCGTCGCCGCGGCATCCTTCTCCCGCGATCCGTCGAAACGGACGCCGAGCAGGACCAGGATCGCGACGGCGAGCATCATCGTGACGATGAAGGAGTCGGCGACGTTGTAGATGGCCGACGGGAAGCCCAGCCAGAGCCACGGCGTGTGGATGAAGTCGACGACGTGCCCCACGAGGAATCCGGGTGCGCGGAACAGTCGGTCACCCAGGTTGCCGAGGATGCCGCCGAGCAGCAGCCCGAGGACGATGGCCCACGCCCGCGACCGCACGCGGGTCACGGCGAGGACGATGATCGTGACGGCCGCGGCGGCGAGCACGAGGGTGAAGACCCAGGTGACGCCCTCCCCGAGCGAGAACGCCGCGCCGGGGTTGAAGGTCAAGTAGAGCTGGAGGAAGTCTCCGAGCACCGGGACGGCCTGCCGCTCGGGCAGGTTCGCGAGAGCGAGGAACTTCGTGAACTGGTCAGCGGCCAGCACCAGCACCGCGAGGATCGCGATGGTGGTGCCGGCCGCTGCGGCGCGCAGTGTCGTCCGGGACGCGGACGTTCGGCTCGACAACGTGCGAGCGGTCAGGACGCGGGGATGGGCGTCGAGCCCGAGGTGCCGGCGACGTCGAGGTCGCGCAGCTTCTCCTCGATGAAGCTGCGCAGCTGGACGCGGTAATCGCGCTCGAACTGACGCAGCTCGCTGATGCGACCCTCGAGGGTGCCGCGCTCGCTCTCGAGGCGGGTGAGCTCGTCCTTGGCCTTGGTGCGTGCCTCGTTGAGGATGGCGTCGGCCTCGGCCTGCGCCTCGGAGATGAGCTTCTCCTTCTGCGCCTTACCCTCGGCGACGTGCTCGTCGTGCAGGCGCTGCGCCAGCTCGATGATGCCGGCGGACGCGGCCGCAGGAGCGGTCGCTCCGGCCGCGGGGGTCTCGGCGACGGGCTCGGCCGGAGCCGGGGCCTCCTCGACGACCTCTTTCTCGGCGGCGGCGGGGGCGGCGGCCTCCGGGGCGGGGGTCTCGCCGGACTCGTACGCGGCGAGCTTCGCCTTCAGCTCCTCGTTCTCGGCGATCGTCTTGCGCCACTCGACGACGATCTCGTCGAGGAAGTCATCGACCTCGTCCGGGTCGAAACCCTCCTTGAAACGAACATGCTGGAACTGCTTGGTGACGACGTCTTCGGGAGTCAAAGGCATGTGTCTTTCCTCTTTCGGGGCTCAGGAAGCGGGCCGGTCAATGAAGACCCGCGAGGCGCGAGCCGTACCCCGACAGCATAGTCCGCGGCTGTCGTGGGTGCGACGACGACGACCTCACACGCGGCTCAGCACCTGCGTGACGGACAGGAGCACGAAGCAGCACAGCATCGTGATCGGGAAGGCGAGATCGAGCGCGATGGGACCGATGCGCAGTGGCGGGATGAAGCGGCGGAAGAACTTCAGCGGCGGGTCGGTCACGGTGAACACGACCTCGGCGAAGACGAGCCAGCCGCCGCGCGGACGCCACTCCCGGTTGAACATCGGGATGTACTCCAACACCAGACGTGCCAGGAGGAACAGCACGTAGATGAGCAGGAGCGCGTTGAGGATCCCGGCGATGAGGCCGATGACCGACACGACGTCAGTGCGTGAAGGGAGCGGAGTCGGCGTCGCCCTGGGCGATCGCCCCCTCGCCGGAGACCGCGACGTTCTCGGGCGAGAGCAGGAAGACCTTGCTCGTCACGCGCTCGATACGGCCGTACAGACCCAGCGAGAGTCCGCTCGCGAAGTCGATGAGGCGGCGGGCGTCGGCATCGCTCATCTGCGAGAGGTTGATGATGATGGGGATGCCGTCGCGGAAGTTCTCGGCGATCATCTGCGCGTCGCGGTACTGCTTCGGGTGCACCGTGACGATCTCGCTCACGGTGGCCGGAGCGGGCTGACGCACGACGGCCGGACGGTGGATGGGCGTCACCGGGGCGGTCTTGTTCTCGACCTGCTTCTCCCGGCTCTCGCGGCGGGGCGCCGGCTCCTCGTAGACCTCTTCCTCGTCGGCGAGGCCCAGGTACACCATGGTCTTCTTGAGCGGGTTCGACATCGCATCCTCCGTATTGCTCGTCTGTGATGAGGCTAACCGTGCAGGGGCCTCGGGCCTGTGATTGCCGAACCGATGCGCAGGTGTGTCGCACCCGCGGCGATCGCCTCGGCGAAGTCGCCGGTCATTCCGGCGGAGATCCAGTCGGCATCCGGCACCACACGGCGCAGCCGTGCGGCGTGATCCGCGAGCCGGGCGAAGGCCGCGGCGGGGTCCTCGTCGAGCGGAGCGACGGCCATCACGCCCCGCAACCGCAGCGAGGGGCAGGATGCCGCGACGTGCTCGGCGAGCTCCTCGACACCCGCCGGCTGAACGCCCCCGCGACCGGGGTCATCCGTGAGGTTGACCTGGATCAGGACGTCGAGCACGCTCTCGTCGCCCTCGGCGCGGGCGCCGTGGAGCGCGTCGGCGAGCCGCGCGCGGTCGAGGGAGTGCACCGCGTCGGCATCCCGACGCACCGCTTTCGCCTTGTTCGTCTGCGCCTGGCCGATGAAGTGCCAGCGCAGCGCCGGGCCCGCGTAGTCGGCGCGTTTGGCGCTGAGTTCCTGCTGCCGGTTCTCGCCGACGTCGGTGACGCCGAGGGCGGCGAGATCCTGCACGAGCTCGACGGGGTGGAACTTCGTGACGACGATCCGCGTGATCGTCGCGGGATCGCGGCCCGCCGACCGAGCGGCATCCGAGATGCGCGCGTCGATGTCGGCGAGCCGCGAACGAAGATCCACGACGGCGTTACTTCAGGAAGTCGGGGATGTCGAGGTCGTCATCACCGAACGCCGAGTCGTAGTCGCTCGACGACGCGGGCGCCGACACCGACACCGACTCGCGTCCGCTGTTCTCCGCCGCGGCGAGGTCGCGCGCGACCGTGTCGGCGGGCAGCGGCGGCAGCACGGGGGCGGATGCCGGGCGGCTGGCCGTGATCGGCTCGACCTTCACCTGGGGCTCGCCGCCGTCGAAGCCGGCCGCGATGACCGTGACCCGGACCTCGTCGCCCAGGGTGTCGTCGATGACGGTACCGAAGATGATGTTCGCCTCGGGGTGCGCGGCCTCCTTGACGAGCTGCGCGGCGTCGTTGATCTCGAAGATGCCGAGGTTAGAACCACCCTGGATCGACAGCAGCACGCCGTGCGCGCCCTCGATCGACGCCTCGAGCAGCGGCGACTCGACGGCCAGTTCGGCTGCCTTGATCGCACGATCGGCGCCGCGGGCCGAGCCGATGCCCATGAGTGCGGAGCCCGCGCCCTGCATGACCGACTTGACGTCGGCGAAGTCGAGGTTGATGAGACCGGGCGTCGTGATGAGATCGGTGATGCCCTGCACACCGGCGAGCAGCACCTGGTCGGCCGTGGCGAAGGCCTCGATCATCGAGATGCCGCGGTCGCTGATCTCGAGCAGGCGGTCGTTCGGCACCACGATGAGGGTGTCGACCTCTTCCTTGAGCTTCGAGACGCCCGCCTCGGCCTGGGTCTGGCGACGACGACCCTCGAAGGAGAAGGGCTTGGTCACGACACCGATGGTGAGGGCGCCGATCGACTTCGCGATCCGCGCGACGACCGGGGCGCCACCGGTGCCCGTACCGCCGCCCTCGCCCGCCGTGACGAAGACCATGTCGGCGCCCGCGAGGGCTTCCTCGATCTCCTCGGCGTGGTCCTCGGCGGCACGACGGCCGACCTCGGGGTCGGCGCCCGCGCCGAGACCGCGCGTGAGCTCGCGGCCCACGTCGAGCTTGATGTCGGCGTCGCTCATCAGCAGCGCCTGGGCGTCCGTGTTGACGGCGATGAACTCGACGCCGCGAAGGCCGAGCTCGATCATGCGGTTGACGGCGTTGACACCGCCACCACCCACGCCAACGACCTTGATCACAGCAAGGTAGTTCTGGTTCTGGCTCACGCCGGCCTCCGTATCGTCCTGAACCTCGAGTGCAAACCTTCAACCTCAACCAGAGGTTTAAAGAATTGCCGAGTATGCAATTCCTGATTCCGAACGTAGGCGGCGCAGCGGCGCTCAGCCGCAGCGCCGTGGGCGTGTCGCGCGATCTGATTCCGCGTCAGCGGACGACGACCGCGTCGGGCGACGAGATGTCGTATTCGTCGGCCTCGGACGGAGGCGTGGCGATCATCAGGGCCTGCAGGACGCGGGCCTTCTCGACGGGGTCGTCGGAGCTCCCCCACACGACCTCCGCCCCCTCGATCGTGAGGGTGACATCGTCGGGCGTCGTCGCCGCCATAGCCGTCACCTGCGTGCGCAGGTCGGCCGGGAGCGAGCGGTAGACGGCCCCCACGGCGCGGAACGCGCGCGACCCTGCGCCGCCGGTCGCCTCGATCACCGGGTAGCCCTCGGGTGCCTTCTCGCTGGTGGAGAGGACGACGCCGGCCGCGTCGACGAGCGAGAATCCGCCGCGCGTCGACACCACCCCCACGGGGGTGCGTTCGATGATCCGGACGACGAGCTCCTGCGGCGGACGCGCTTCGATCGAGTAGCTCTCGACGAGCGGGAACCCGACCAGCGCGGCCTTGACGGCGCTGGAGTCGACGAGGGCGAGCGGGGTGCCCTTCTCCCCCGCGAGCGCCTGCTCGACGGCACCGCGGTCGAGCCGATCGGTGCCCAGGACGGTGATCTTCGAGACGGCGAACAACGGGCTGTAGGCGGTCGCAACGGCGCCCAGCCCGACGAGCACGACGGCGGCGAGCGACGCCAGCCACGCGTAGCGACGCCGCCGCTGACGGACGGTGAACCGTCGCACCTCGCGGCGGAGGGCACGCCGGCGGGCGCGGGCCGCCGCCCAGACGTCGCGCAGACCGAGCGGGCGATCGCCCTCGGCATCCGGAGTCCGTTCGTCGGGCCCCACGTCGACGGCCTCGGCCACCGGCTGAGCGAACGGGACGAGGCGGCCTGGCCGCGAGGGCTCGATGACCTCGGTGACCTGCTCCGGCGCCGGTTCGGGGTCGCGCACGGGCGGTTCCGCCCGAGGCGGCGGGACGGGCTCCGGCTGCGGAGCCGCCGTCGGGGCGGATCGACGTGCCGGCGGCGTCGTCGGCAGGGGGGACGGCCGCCGCACGGTCAGTCCTGCCCGAGGGCGTCGAGGACCTGCGGGATGATGCGGTACACGTCGCCGCAGCCGAGGGTGATGACGTAGTCGCCGGGGCGGGCGATGGACGCCGTGTACTCGGCTGCCTGCTGCCAGTCCGCCACGAAGCGCACCCGGTCCTGATCGGCGAAGGCACCGCTGACGAGGGCGCCGGTCACCCCGGGGACGGGATCCTCGCGGGCGCCGTAGACGTCGAGGACGACCGTGTGGTCGGCGCGCGACTCGAGGACGTCCGCGAACTCGCGGTACATGGCCTGCGTGCGGGAGTAGGTGTGGGGCTGGTGGACGGCGATGAGGCGCCCGTCCCCGACGACGGTGCGCGCCGCGGCGAGGGCGGCGTCGACCTCGGTCGGGTGGTGGGCGTAGTCGTCGTAGACCGACACGCCCGCGCGGACGCCGTGCAGCTCGAACCGGCGGATGGTGCCGCCGAACTGCTCGACCGCGCGCAGCGCCGGCTCGAGCTCGTATCCGAGGGTGAGGAGGACGGCGACCGCGCCGGCCGCGTTGACCGCGTTGTGCGCCCCGGGGACGCTCAGGGCGCCCGACGCCGAGCGTCCGTCGTGGTGGAGGGTGAAGGAGACCGGGCCCTCGGTGACGATGTCGCTCACGCGGACGTCCGCCTCGGCGGCCGTGCCGAAGGTGACCACGGTGCGGTGCGACAGCGACGCGGCGACCTCGCGGGCGCCGGGGTCGTCGGAGGAGATGACGACGGCCTGGGATGCGGCGTCCGCGAATCGGACGAAACCCTCGTAGAACGCCTCGCGCGACCCCCAGTGGTCGAGGTGGTCGGGGTCGACGTTCGTGATGAGGGCGACCGCGGTGTCGTAGAGCAGGAACGAGCCGTCGGACTCGTCGGCCTCGATGACGAACAGGTCGTCGGAGCCGGTGCCGCTCGAGACGCCGAGGGAGGCGATGACGCCGCCGTTGACGAACGTCGGATCGGCGCCGATCGCGCGGAGGCCCGTGACGATCATCCCGGTCGAGGTGGTCTTGCCGTGCGCGCCGGCGACGCTCACCAGTCGGCGACCGCCGACCAGCCAGTGCAGCGCCTGCGAGCGGTGCAGCACGGGCACGCCCCGCTCCTTCGCACGCAGGTACTCCGGGTTCTCGGGCCAGATGGCGCCCGTGAACACGACCGCATCCAGGTCGTCGGGGAGATTCGCCGCGTCGTGGCCGACGTGGACCTCCGCGCCGCGCGCCGAGAGCGCCTGCATGGCCGCGCTGTCGGAGCGGTCGGAACCCGACACGCGGATGCCGCGATCGAGGAACATACCGGCGAGGCCCGACATCCCGGAACCGCCGATCCCGATGAAGTGGGCGGCGGTGATGTCCGCGGGGATGGGGAGCGTGAGATCGGGGCGAATCATGGCCCGACAAGTCTAGGTCGGGGTGGGCGGCGGGGACGCCGCGGCGCGCTGTGCCGGGCTGCTCAGCGGGCGAGCGCGCGGTCGATCAGTCCGACGACGTTCTCACTCCCCGAACGGGTGCCGACCTGCGCCGCGGCGGCGCGCATACGCTCGAGCGACGCCGCATCCGACAGGAGTGGCACGACGGTCGAACGGATGCGGTCCCCGGTCAGCTCGGCATCGGGGATCAGCACCGCCGCCCCCGCCGCGACCGCGGACGCGGCGTTGAGGGCCTGCTCGCCGTTGCCGACCGCGTAGGGGACGTAGACGGCCGGGATCCCGAGCGCGCTGAGCTCGCTCACGGTTGCCGCCCCCGACCGCGAGACGACGGCGTCGGCGAGGGCGAACGCGAGGTCCATGCGATCGATGTAGGGCACGATCCGGTAGGACGGGTCGTCAGGGTCGGCGATGTCGTTGCGCTCCCCCGCGGCGTGCAGGATCTGCCACCCCGCCGCGACCACGTCCTGCCACGCATCGGCGAACGCCCGGTTGAGCCGCACCGCCCCGAGCGACCCGCCGAAGACGAGGAGGACCGGCCGACCGGCATCCATCCCGAAGGCCGCAGCCGCCTCCTCGCGCAGCGCGGCGCGGTCGAGGTTCACGATCTCGGGGCGCAGCGGCATCCCGACGACCTCGGCACCGCGCAGCGGCGTTCCCTCGAAGGCGACACCGGATGCCGCGGCCCCCCGTGCGCCGAGCACGTTGGCGAGCCCCGGCTTGGCGTTCGCCTCGTGCACGACGACGGGGACGCGGGTGCGGCGGGCGGCGACGTAGGCGGGCGCCGAGGCGTACCCGCCGAAGCCGACGACGACGTCGACGGCGCGCTCGCGGATGTGGTGCCGGACCTGGCGCACGGCGCGGGCGAACTTCGTCGGGAACCGGAGCGCCGCGGCATCCGGTCGACGCGGGAAGGGGACCTTGTCGACGAACAGCAGCTCGTATCCCCGCTGCGGCACCAGTCGGGCTTCGAGGCCCTCACGGGTGCCGAGGACGAGGACGGTCGCGCCCGGGTCTCGGGCCATCAGGGTGTCGGCGACGGCGAGCAGCGGGTTGACGTGGCCCGCGGTGCCACCGCCGGCCAGGAGGTACGTGGTCACCGGATCGAGCCTACCGGCGGGTCGGAGCGGTGACCGGCGCCGAGGTGGGCAGCGTGCGCGCGAAGGCGAGGAGCACCCCGCACGCCATCAGCACCGATACGAGCGACGTGCCGCCCTGCGACATGAAGGGCAGCGGCACACCCAGCACCGGGAACACCCGCAGCACGACGCCGATGTTGATGAGCGCCTGCCCGACGATCCAGACGGTGATGCCGCCGGCGGCGATGCGGATGAACGGGTCGTGGGTCTTGCGGATGACGTGGAAGGCGCCGACCGCGAACAGCGTGAACAGCGCGAGCACCACGATGCACCCGATGAGGCCGAGCTCCTCGCCCACGATCGCGAAGATGTAGTCGTGGGATGCCGCGGGCAGCCACGCGTACTTCTCCCGCGAGTTCCCGAGGCCGAGCCCGAAGACACCGCCGCTGGCGAGGCCCCAGACCCCGTGCAGCGGTTGATAGCAGGAGGTCAGATAGTCGTCGATGCAGTTCGGATTCAGAAAGCTCGCGATGCGCGCCATGCGGTTCGCGCTCGTCAGCGCGAGCACGGCGACCGCCACGACGGCGATGGCCACGGGGATGATGAACACCCGGAGCTTCACCCCCGAGAAGAACAAGGCACCGAGCAGGATGAGTACGAGGATCATCGCGGTACCGAGGTCTTTACCGGCGACGACCGACCCGATGACGATGGCACCGACAGGCACCACGGGGATGAACACGTGGCGCCACAGCCCCAGCAGGGTGTGCTTGCGGTACAGGACGTACCCGAGCCAGAGCGCGAAGGCCAGCTTGAGGAACTCGGAGGGCTGCGCCTGCACACCCGCGATGGAGATCCAGTTGCGGTTGCCGTCGAACTCGTAGCCGAGGGGTGTGAAGACGAGGAGTTGGAAGGCCAGGGCAGCACCCAGCGCGATCCAGGAGATCCGCTTCCAGAAGGTCACCGGCAACCGGCTGAAGACGAACATCAGCGGAACGCCGAGGATCGCGAACAGCGCCTGTCGCATGACGGTCTGGAACGGGCCGCCGGCGCCGGACGTGGCCATCGTTGCCGACAGCACCATGACGAGGCCGAAGATCGTGAGGATCAACGCCGTCGAGGCGATGAGCAGGAACTCGCTCGGGACCGGTGTGAAGACGCGGCCCAGCGCGACGCGCGCCGCGAAGGCGGAGGAGCCGCGGTCAGCCGGATCCGACGGGGCCGGACGGTCGGTCGTGGTCGTCACCGGCGTCCTTTCCCATCCGAGCGTTCACCGCGTCGGCGAAGCGCCGGCCGCGATCCGAGTACGAGGCGAACTGGTCGAACGATGCCGCAGCCGGAGCGAGAAGGACCACGTCTCCGTCCTGTGCGACGTCCGACGCCAACGCGACGACCTCGGTCATGACGTCCTCAGTCTGAGCGTGGTCGACCTCGAACAGCGGCACCGCCGGCGCGTGTCGCGCGAATGCCGCGACGATCGTGGACCGTTCGACGCCGATGACGATCGCGGCCTTCACTCCGGGACCGCGCGCGGCGACGAGGTCGTCGATGTCGACGCCCTTCAGCAGCCCGCCGAGGACCCAGACCGCGCCGGGGTACGCCTGGAGGGAGGATGCCGCGGCGTGCGGGTTCGTCGCCTTGGAGTCGTCGATCCAGGTGACACCGTCGGCGACGCCCACGACCTCGATGCGGTGCGGATCGAGGCGGAAGCCACGGAGCGCGTCGCGGATCGCCGCGGGCGGAACGTCGAGCGACCGGGCGAGCGCGGCGGCAGCGAGGATGTTCGCGACGACGTGCGGAGCGGCGAGCCCGGCGTCGGCCAGCTCGGCCACGGTCGTGAGCTCGAGCGCGTTGGTGCGCCGCTCCTCGAGGAACGCTCGGTCGACGAGGATGCCGTCCACGACGCCGAGATCGCTCGGCCCCGGGACGCCGAGATCGAAGCCGATGGCGCGGCATCCTTCGATCACCTCCGCGTCCTCGACCATCTCGCGGGTCGCAACGTCGCTCTTGTTGTAGACGCAGGCGACCCGGGTGAGCTGGTAGACGACGGCCTTCGCGTCGCGGTACGCGTCGAAGGACCCGTGCCATTCGAGATGGTCGGCGGCGAGGTTCAGGCAGACGCTGGCGTACGGCGAGACGCGGTCGTCGCCGTCCTGGAGGCCGAGGTACCAGAGCTGGTGGCTCGAGACCTCGATGACGAGCACGTCGAACCCGGCCGGGTCGCGCACCGCGTCGAGCACCGGGACGCCGATGTTGCCGCACGGCGCCGCCCGCAGGCCGCCGGCGACGAGCATCGTGGCCGTCAGTTGTGTCGTCGTGGTCTTGCCGTTCGTCCCCGTGATGAGCACCCAGTCCGCGGGCGACCCGTCGGCGCGCAGCACCTTGTCGCGGACGCGCCAGGCGAGCTCGATGTCGCCCCAGACAGCGACACCCGCCTCGCGGGCCCACGCGACGACGGGGTGGTGCGGCGGGAATCCGGGCGAGGCCACGACGACGTCGGGACGGTGCGCCGTGAGCTCCTCGGGGACGGTGTCGAGCGCGCCCTGCCACATCCGAGCCCCGATGACGGGGACGAGTCGGGCGTACTCCTCGGCGGCGTCCTCGGTCACGACCAGGACGTCGGCGCCGAGCTCGGCGAGCGTGTCGGCGACGGAGAATCCCGTCATCGACAGCCCGAGGACGACGACCCGGAGCCCCGACCAGTCGGCGTGCCAGCTGGTCAGGCGGTCGAGGTCGGCGCTCATACGGCGGCCAGCCAGCCGACGTAGAAGAGGGCGACGCCGAAGATCGCGAAGATGCCGGCGATGACCCACATCCGGACGACGATCGTGATCTCAGGCCATCCGCGCATCTCGAGGTGGTGGTGGAACGGACTCATGAGGAAGAGGCGTTTGCCGCCCGTCGCCTTGAAGTAGTACCGCTGCAGGATCACCGAGGCCGGGGCGATGATGAAGACACCCGCGAGGATGACGGAGAGGATCTCGGTGCGGCTCAGGACGGCCATCGCGACGATCACGCCGCCGATCGCCATCGAACCCGTATCACCCATGAACAGCTTCGCCTTGGGCGCGTTCCACCAGAGGAAGCCGACCAGAGCTCCGACGAAGGATGCCGCGACGATCGTCAGGCCCATCGGGTCGCGGGTGTCGTAGCAGGCGGCGGTGTACTCGGTGGCGAGCGCGGCGGAGTGGCAGCGCTGCTGCAGCTGCCAGAACGTGACCAAGCTGTACGCCGAGACGGTGAAGATCCCCGCACCGGTCGCCAGACCGTCGAGGCCGTCGGTGAGGTTCGACGCGTTGGACCATGCCACCGACATGAACGAGATCCACAACAGGTAGAGGATCCAGCCCGCGACCGCCCCGAGCGCCATGAAGGAGAGCGTCGGGATGTCGCGGAAGAAGGAGATGTAGGCGGAGCCCGGAGTCTCGCCGTACTGGTTCGGGAAGTTCAATGCCATCACGCCGAACGGGACGGCGACGACCACCTGTCCGACGATCTTGCGCCAGCCCGAGAGCCCGAGGCTGCGCTGCGACCGGACCTTCATGTAGTCGTCGATGAAGCCGATGATGCCGAGACCCACCATCATCCAGAGGACGAGCAGGCCGGACACCGTGGGTTCTGTGCCCCCCGTGTAGCTGCCGACGAAGAAGCCCACCATCGTCCCCACGATGAAGACGATGCCGCCCATCGTGGGCGTCCCGCGCTTGGTGTGGTGGCTCGGGTTGTTGATGTCCTCCGGCGTGCGGATGACCTGGCCCCACCCGATCTTCCGGAAGACCCGGATGAACAGGGGCGTGAGGAACAGGGTGAATGCCAGCGAGATCGTCGCAGCGGCCAGCAGGGATCTCACGAGAACGATTCTCCCAGACGATCGCCCAGGAACCTGAGCCCCGCCGCGTTCGAGGACTTCACGAGCACGCGGTCGCCGTCGCGGAGCTCGGTCATCAGGTAGTCGTAGGCCTCATCGGCCGTCTCGAAGAACACGGCCTCGCCGTCCCAGGAGCCTTCGCTGATGGCGGCGAGGTACAGGCGCCGGGCGGCGGAACCGACCACGACGATCCGCTCGTAGCGGAGGCGGACGGCCTGGAGTCCGATGCGGTCGTGCTCCTCCCCCGCCTGCTCACCGAGTTCGGTCATCGCCCCGAGGACGGCGACCTTGCGCTGCCCGGGCGCGGTGATCTGCGCGACGGTGCGGAGGGCTGCGGCCATGGAGTCCGGGCTGGCGTTGTAGGCGTCGTTGATGACACGCACGCGCTCGCTCCCGAGCGGCTGCATCCGCCAGCGCTCGGCGATCTCGACCGTGCCGATCCGCTCGATGGCGTCGGCGGGGTCCACCCCCAGCAGCTGGGCGACGGTGATGGCGGCCAGCGCGTTCATGACGTGGTGCTCACCCAGCACCCGCAGGTGCAGCGGCAGGCGCCGACCGTCGACGAGGATCGTCGCGGTCGTGCCGGATGCCGTGACGTCGACGTCCTCGGCGCGCACGTCGGCCGACGGGCCCCGCCCGAACCAGCGGACGGCGACGCCGCGCTCCTCGGCGACAGCGGCCATCGCCGCGACACGGGCGTCGTCGGCGTTGAGGACGGCCGTGCCGCCGGGACGGAGCGCCTGGACGAGTTCGGTCTTCGCCTTCTGCGTCGCCTCGACACCGCCGAACCCACCGGCATGGGCGAGGCCCACCATCAGGACGGCACCGATGTCGGGCGTGATGAGCCCGGCCAGTTCGGCGATGCGCCCGGGACGGGACGCCCCGAGTTCGCTCACCAGGAAGCGGGTGTCCTCCGTGACGCGGAGCATCGTCACCGGCGCGCCGACCTCGTTGTTGAACGACGCCCGGGGGGCGACGGTGGGGCCTTCGTCCTGCAGGATGCGGGCGAGGAGGTTCTTCGTCGTCGTCTTGCCGTTCGAGCCGGTGATCCCCACCACCTGCAGGCCTCCGTGCGCGCGGACGCGGGCGACCACCTCACGGGCGAGGGCGCCGAGGGCGGCGACGGCGTCGGGCACCACGATCTGCGAGACCAGCGCGTCGACGGGACGCTGCACGATCGCGAGGGACGCCCCCGCCGTGACGGCAGCGTCGACGAACAGATGGCCGTCGGTCGCGTCGCCGGGCTTGGCGACGAAGACGGAGCCGGGCCCCATCTCGCGGGAATCGGTGTCGACCGTGCCCGAGACGACCGTCTCCGGGGTGTCGGTGCCATGGAGCTGAAGGGTGCCGCCGACGGCGTGCGTCACCTCGGCGAGCGTCATCCGGATCATGCTGGGGTGTCTCCTCGTGCGCTCGGGTTCAGCCTGTGACGGGCAGGAGGGGGGTCTCCGAACCCGACGGCATGACGCGGTAGTGCGTGAGCACCTGCGCCATCGCCTTCTTGAACACCGAGCGGTTGGCCGACGACATGCGCTGCTTCTTGGGCTCGTCGAAGACCGTCAGGACAACATACTTCGGATCCTCGGCGGGAGCGAAGCCGACGAGGGACGTGAAGTACAGGTTGGGCTTGTAGCCGCCCTTGCCGTCGGAGATCTGCGCCGTGCCGGTCTTGCCGCCCATCCGGTAGCCGGGGAGGGCGATGTCGTCGGCGAGCGTCCCCTGCGCGAAGACGTTCTCGAGCATGAGCGACACCTCGTCGGCGGTCTCCTTCTTGATGACCTGCTCCGGGGCGGCGAGCTTCGGCTCGACGACGGTGCCGTCGGGCGTCGTGCAGGACTCGACGAGGGATGCCGGCATCCGCAGACCGTGGTTGGCGAAGGTCTGGTACGCGCTGGCGACCTGGACAGCGGTGACGGTGAAGGCCTGCCCGAAGGTGGTCGCGTACTTCGTCTGGTTGTCCCACGTGTCCGCGGGGGCGATCGTCGTCTTCGGCTCACCCGACCAGTCCAGACCGGTCGGCTGGCCGGCGCCGAACTTGGTCAGGTACTCGTACCGCGTCTGCGGGTCGACCATGCCGCCGAACTGCGACATCGCGACGTTCGACGAGGTGACCAGACCGCCGTTGAGCGTCAGGTTCTCCGTCGCGTGGTTCTCGGAGTCGTTGACGACCGCGCCGTTGTCGAACACCATCCGGTCGGGCACCCTGACCGTCGACTCCGGCGTCACGCCGGCCTGCTCGATCGCCGTCGCCGCGGTGACCGGCTTGAAGGTGGAACCCGGCTCGAAGGAGAACCGGAGCAGCCGCGATCCGCGGTCCTCGGGCTCGCTGGCGCCGGGATCGTTCGGGTCGACCGTGGGGGTCTCCGCGAGCGCGCGAATCTTGCCCGTCGCGACCTCCATCACGATGATCCCGCCCCAGTCCGCCTGGTAGCGCGAGGTCTCCTCGGCGATGAGCTGCTGCATGTACCACTGCAGGTCGGCGTCGATCGTGAGGGCGAGGGTGCCGCCGTTCTTCGCCGGCTGCTCGACCGCCGTTCCGGGGATGACCACCCCGTCGGCGCCCTTCTGATAGCGGATGCTGCCGTCGGTGGGCGCGAGGCAGGAGTTCTGGAGCGACTCGACACCCTCGAGGGGCTTGCCGTCGGAACCGACGAAACCGAGGATGTTGCCCGCGACCGCACCGTTCGGGTACGAACGCGAGGCGATCGGTTCGAAGGAGATGAAGGGGATCTGCAGATCGGCGAGCTTGCGGAACTCCGCCGTCGAGACGAACTTCTTCACGTACTCGAACTGGTCGGCCGGGTCCTTCGCGAACGCGTCATCGGCGATGGCCTGGACCTCGGCGGCATCCTGACCCGTCACCTCGGCGATCTGCGCGGCGATCTCGGGCCACGTCACCAGCACCGTCTTGTCGTTCTCGTCCTTGACGAGCGAGCCGCTCGCGTCCCGCAGGGACATCCCCTTCTCGGCGAGCTTCGGGTTCACGACGACGTGATAGCGCAGCAGGCTCGTCGCGAGCGGGGTGCCGTTCGTGTCGACGATCGTTCCCCGCGCACCCTCGAGCTTCGAGGTGACCCGCATCCCCTTGCTGAAGGCGTCGCCGACGTGCTGGCTCGCATTGACGATCTGGATGTCGACCAGGCGGACGACGAAGGAGACCAGGACCACCAGGACGACGGCGAGGGCGACGACGGTGCGACGGCGCGGGCCTCGGGTTGCTCGTGTCGTCATGTTCTCAGTGTGTGCTGGGGGTCGGCAGTCCGTCGGTGATCGAGGGGGGTGTCGGCGTATTGGCCAGCAGGTCCTCGTCGATGGACACACCCGAGTCCAGGCTCGCCTCGGGGTCCGTCACGAGCGGGACACCCGCAACGAGTGCGTTGGAGACCGCCGCCCGCGACAGCGCCTCGATCGACGAGGCATCCGATGCGCCCTTCTGCGGACCGAGGGTCGCACCGTCGCTCAGGCGCAGGTAGTTGGGCTCGCCGCCGGCGACGAGGCCGAGGGCGGCGGCGTTGGCGGCGAGGAACTGCGGCGAGCTGAGCCCCGCGATCTCCTCTTCGAGGATCTGCTTCTGGTAGTTCGCATCCCGCTGCTGCGCTGTGAGGTCCTTGACCTCGTAGGCGCCCTGCGTCGTGACGATCGACAGCCCCATCTGCACACCGGCGATGGCGAGGGCGCCGGCGACCGCGACGAGGCCGAACACGAGCCGCGGACGGCGTCGCGGCTGCGGGGCGATGCCGACGCCGGGGCGACCCAGCGGACGGAGGACCGGTGCCGCCGACCCGAGGACGCCCTCATCGCGTGCGCTGTCGATGGCAGTGGTGGCCAGGGCCGGAACGGTCATGACGCCTCCCTCACTCGCTCTGCCGCACGCAGACGCACCGGTGTGGCGCGCGGGTTGCGGGACTTCTCTTCGTCTGATGCCACTTCGGCGCCCTTGGTGAGGAGGCGGAAGCGGGGGGCGTGCTCGGGCGGTTCGATCGGGAGGCCCGCCGGCGCCGTGGACCGCGTCGCCTCGGCGAACACCCGCTTGACCAGGCGGTCCTCGAGGGACTGGTACGACATGACGACGATGCGACCGCCGACGGGCAGGATGCCGAGGGCCTCGGGCAGTGCGCGCTCGAGCACCGCGAGCTCGCCGTTGACCTCGATGCGCAGCGCCTGGAACACACGCTTCGCGGGGTGACCGCTGCGCTCGCGCTGCACGGCCACCGGCGTCGCGGCGATGAGGATCTCGACGAGGCGCGCGGAGCGGTCGATGGGCGCCTCCTGGCGCGCGGCGATGATGGCGCGGGCGTACCGGCCCGCGAGCTTCTCCTCGCCGTACCGCTCGAAGATCCGGCGGAGGTCGCCCTCACCGTAGGTGGCGACGATATCGGCCGCGGTGGTCGCGGCGGTCTGGTCCATCCGCATGTCGAGCGGGGCATCCTTCGCGTAGGCGAACCCGCGGTCCGCCTCGTCGAGCTGGAGGGAGGACACCCCCAGGTCGAACAGGATGCCGTCGACCGTCGTCGCTCCGGCGCTGCGCACCGCGTCGGCGATGTCGTCGTACACGGTGTGGACGAGCGTCACGCGGTCCCCGAACCGGGCGAGCCGCTCCCCCGCGATCCGAAGGGCGTCGGTGTCGCGGTCGAGGCCGATCAGCCGCACCTGGGGGAAGCGCTCGAGGAGCGCTTCGGAGTGGCCGCCCATGCCCTCGGTGGCGTCGACGACGACGGCGCCGTCGCGCTGGAGCGCGGGTGCGAGCAGCTCGACGCAGCGGTCGAGGAGGACGGGGGTGTGGATGTCGTCGTAGGCCATGGTGCGTTCGGTTCTGCAGAGGCCCTCGGCCCCGATCCCCATCCGCTCCGACCTGGCGCCGGGGAAGTGCGTCAGGGCGAGCGGCTGGGAGTCGCGGTCGAGGATCAGAAGAGTCCCGGGATCACCTCCTGCTCCATGTCCGAGTACGTGTCTTCGTTGCTGTCCGCGTAGGCGTTCCAGGCATCGGCGTTCCAGATCTCGGCGTGCGCGCCGACACCCGTCACGACCAGTTCGCGCTCCAGAGCCGCGTAGGTCCGAAGGTGCGGCGGGATCGTGATCCGGTTCTGCGAATCGGGCTTCTCCGCACTCGCGCCGGAGAGGAACATGCGCTGGAAGTCGCGCGCCTGCTTGTTGGTCAGGGGTGCTTCGCGGATGCGCTCGTACACCCGCTCGAACTCCGCCGAGCTGAAGACGTACAGGCAGCGCTCCTGGCCGCGGGTGATCACGACGCCGGGGCCGAGGTCGTCGCGGAACTTCGCCGGCAGGATGACCCGACCTTTGTCGTCCAGCTTCGGGGTGTGGGTGCCCAACAACATCGCTCGGTCACCCCCTTCGTCCGGCCCGCTCCAGGATGACGCCACTTTACTCCACTTTCCTCCACTCCGCGACAGATTCCCGCCCCGATGCGCCCTCGTCTGCGCTCATCAGGGTCGGCCACGCCGGGCGCCCCCGCCCGGGCACCCTGCGAGGGCACAAAAAAGCACCGACCCGGAGGTCGGTGCTTCAGAAGTGGAGGGGTGTGGAGGAACTCAGATCATCGATCGTCGTTGCGTCGATCCCACCGGTCGTTCATGCGGTCCATGAAGGAGGCGGATGCCGGCGCCTTCGCGGCGCGCGGCTTGCGCGACCCCGACGCCGCGCGGGCGGCTGCGGCACCCTTGGCCGGAGTGAAGGCCAGGACGACACCGCCCACCATCACGACGAAGGCGATGACGCCGATGACGACGAGGGACGTGGCCACGCCGACGACGAGCCCGGCGATGCCGAGGAGGACGATGACGGACCCGTAGACGATGTTGCGATAACTGAGGGGGGCCGCGCCCCGGTCCGCGCTGACAACATCGGCGTCGTTGCGCATGAGATGGCGTTCCATCTCGTCCAGCAGACGCTGCTCCTGCTCTGACAGTGGCATGCATCCCCCTCGGGTCGGTCCATCAAGTGTACGCGTGCGCGCGATCACTAGGCTAGGCCCGTGTCCTCTTCCCCCGACCCGATCGTGGCCGTTTCCCAGCGAGTCGAGAGGTTCCTGCAGGCGCAGCGCGATGCGGTCGCGGATTTCGGCGAGGAGGCCCGGTCGTTCGTGGATTCCGGCGCCGCCGCCGCCACTGGCGGGAAGGGCTTCCGCGCCCGCTTCTGCCTCGCCGGATGGCGCGCGGTGGCCACGGCCGAGGCGCCCGCGCCCGGCCACGTGCCGGAGGTCGTGACCGCGGCATCCGCGGCATTGGAGGTCTTCCACGCCGCCGCCCTCGTGCACGACGACGTCATCGACCGTTCCGACACCCGCCGAGGGCGCCCCGCCGCCCACCGCGCCTGGGAGGCGGCGCACCGCGCGGGCCGCTGGGCGGGCGACGCGGCGGGCTTCGGCACGTCGGCGGCCATCCTCCTGGGCGACCTCCTGGTGGCGTGGAGCGACGACCTCCTCGAAGAGGGCCTGCTGGCCGCCGAACCGAGCGCCGCCGCCCGCGCGCGCGCCGAGTTCGCCCGCATGCGCCGGGAGGTCACCGTGGGTCAGTTCCTCGACATCGCCGAGGAGTCGGTCCACGTCGTCGTGCCCGTCGACACGCACCCCGACCGCGCCCTACGCGTGGCGTCTTTGAAATCCGCGCGCTACAGCGTGCAGCATCCTCTCCAGCTCGGCGCGGTGCTCGCAGGCGCGGACGACGACCAGTACGCCGCCCTCGCCGCGTTCGGTCACCCCGTCGGCCTCGCCTTCCAGCTGCGGGACGACGTGCTCGGCGTCTTCGGCGACACGACCGTCACGGGTAAGCCCGTGGGAGACGACCTGCGCGAAGGCAAACGGACGCTCCTCGTCGCCTACACCCGGGCCGCCCTGGCACCGGGGGCCCTCGCCGTCTTCGACGAGCTGATCGGCGACCGGGACCTGACGCCCGAACAGGTGTCGCACCTGCAGCAGACGATCGTCGACACCGGTGCGCTCGCGCGCGTCGAGGATCGGATCGCGGGATGGGCAGCCGAGGCCGACCGCGCCCTCCGCGGCGCACGCCTGGGGCACGCAGCCGTCAGCGAACTCCGCGACCTGGCGCGCGCGGCGACCGTCCGCACCGCCTGAGCGACGACCGCCCCGGCGTCAGACCCCGCGAGGGGTCAGGCCAAGGACTGCGCGACGCGACGGACCTCGCTCTTGCGCCCCTGCCGGAGGGCATCGATCGGTGCGACGCCGATCGAGTCCTCGGGCGCCAGCAGCCAGTCGATCGCCTCGTCGTCAGAGAACCCCGCGTCCTGCAGGACGATGATCGTCCCCCGGAGGGCGGAGATCGGCGCTCCGTCCACGAGGAAGACGGAGGGGACCCGGGGCGCCCCGAATCGCCGCGACGCGATCAGCTGGTGCTCGTCGAGCATCCGGCGCACGCGTCCGAGGGGTTCGCCGGTCAGCTCGACCAGCTCGGGAAGACTCAGCCAATCAGTGGACACGGTCGCGTCAGAACTCACCCCTCCACTATCGCATCCGCGCCGACGCGGCGTTCATCACACCAGTCACATGCGCCTCATCCATTGACACCAGCAACACGGCCGTGACACGGTTCTGCGGGGGGATCGACGAGCTGGGACCGAACGAAGGAACACCTGTGCGCCGTAACGACCTCCTGTCCACCGCCCTGCGCGACAAGCGCACCCCTGCCGTCATCGGCTCGATAGCGCTCTCGATGTCGCTCCTGCCGATGGACGCCGCACAGGCCGAGGAGCCCCGGCGGAACACCCCGGAACCCGTCGCGGTCAGATCCGCGACCGAGTCCGCCACCGCGGCCACCGTGGTCGGCAGCCCGGCGGCGCGGAAGGCCGTGAAGACCCACGTCGTCGCCCGGGGCGACACGGTCAGCGCCATCGCCGCGGCGAACGGCGTGCGCACCGCCGACGTCCTGGCGTGGAACGGCCTCGGCTGGCGGTCGATCATCCGACCCGGTGACGTCCTCCGTCTCGGGCCGAAGAGCTCGGGGCGGGATGCCGGGCGCACACCGGCAGCGGCGGCTCCGGCATCCACCTACACGGTGAAGCGGGGCGACACCCTCTGGTCCATCGCCACCCGCCACGGCATGGGCGTCGCCGCCCTCGCTCGGGCCAACGGCCTGGGATCGTCGACGATGATCCACCCGGGGCAGAAGCTGACGATCGGGTCGGTGGCCGCCACTCCTGCCGCCGCCTCCCGCCACAGCGCACCCCGACCCGAGAAGGCCGGCCCCGTGCACGAGGTGTCCGCGGGCGAGACGCTCTGGGCGATCGCGCAGCGCAGCGGTGTCAGCCTCGGGCGCCTGCTCGCCGCCAACGGCCTGGACGAGGGCTCGATCATCTATCCGGGACAGAAGCTCCGCATCCCGACCGCCGCGGCGCCCTCCCCCGCCTCGAGTGGCGCGGCTTCCGTCGCCCTGGACGCGGAGCAGATCGCCAACGTCAAGACGATCATCGCGGTCGGACGCGAGCGCGGCGTCTCGCGCGACGGCATCGCGATCGCCCTGGCCACGGCGATGGTGGAGTCCTGGATCCGCAACCTCGACGGCGGCGATCGCGACTCGGTCGGCCTCTTCCAGCAGCGCCCGAGCGCGGGCTGGGGCTCGGTGGCCGAGATCCGCGACCCGCGACGGTCCGCGGCGGCGTTCTACGGCGGCTCCGCAGACCCCAACGGCGACCGGACCCGCGGCCTGCTCGACATCGAGGGGTGGGAGGACATGGCCTTCGGCGACGCGGCCCAGGCCGTGCAGATCTCCGCCTACCCCGAACGGTACGGACCCTGGGAGGCGCAGGCGTACCGCTGGCTCGAGACGTACGGGTGATTTCCTCGGCCGACCGGCTCCGGGGGTGAGGCGTTACCCGGGCTCGCAGGGTCCGCTCCGTAGACTTCTGACGTGAACGCCACCCCGCAGACCGACCCGCTGATCGGCCGCCTGGTCGACAGCCGGTACCGGGTCCGCGGGCGCATCGCCCGAGGCGGCATGGCCACCGTGTACGTCGCGACGGACCTGCGGCTCGAGCGGCGCGTCGCGCTCAAGGTGATGCACGGCCACCTCTCCGACGACACCGTCTTCCAGAACCGCTTCATCCAGGAAGCACGGTCGGCCGCGCGTCTCGCCGACCCCCACGTCGTCAACGTCTTCGATCAGGGCCAGGACGGCGAGATGGCGTATCTCGTCATGGAGTACCTCCCTGGGATCACGCTGCGCGAGCTGTTGCGCGAGCAGAAGCGGCTCACGCTCCCCCAGACGATCACGATCATGGATGCGATCTTGTCCGGTCTCTCGGCGGCGCACCGCGCGGGGATCGTGCACCGCGACGTGAAACCCGAGAACGTCCTGCTGGCCGAGGACGGCCGCATCAAGATCGGCGACTTCGGCCTCGCCCGTGCGACGAGCGCGAACACCGCCACCGGACAGATGCTGCTCGGGACGATCGCCTACTTGGCTCCCGAGCTGGTGACGCGGGGGACGGCGGACGCCCGCAGCGACATCTACGCGCTCGGCATCATGCTCTACGAGATGCTCGCGGGCGAACAGCCGTACAAGGGCGAGCAGCCGATGCAGATCGCCTACCAGCACGCGACCCACTCGGTTCCGCGCCCGAGCGTGAAGAACCCCTCGGTTCCGGAGCAGCTCGACGAGCTCGTGCTGTGGGCCACCGAGCGCTCCCCCGAGGACCGTCCGAGCGACGCGCGCGAGATGCTCGAGCGCCTGCGCGAGATCGAGAAGCAGCTGGGCGTGTTCCCGCAGGTGGTGCGCTCCACCCCCACCGGGACGAAGGTCGTCGTCGACGACTCGCTCGACTCCGACGAGGTGACCCGCGTCATGCCCGGCACCTTCACGGCGCCGAGCGTCACGACGGAGGTCGACAACGCGACACGCCTGCGGCGACGCACGCACCGCAACGCGGTCAAGGGCGGCTGGCTGCTCGCCGTGGTCCTCGTGCTGGCCGCCGGTGCCGGCCTGGCGGGATGGTGGTTCGGCAGCGGTCCCGGATCGCTCGTCGCCGTCCCGACGGTGGCCGGGATGAGTTTCGACGACGCCGAGGACCTGCTGGCCGGGAACACCCTCGTCGCGCGCCGCGACGACGTCCACAGCCTGGAGGTCCCCGCCGGGGAGGCGATCGGGACGGACCCCGGCCCCGGCGAGCTCGTCGACCGCGACTCCGCGGTGACCGTGCAGATCTCCGCCGGTCCCGCCACCGCCGAGCTGCCGGCCCTGCAGGACCGGGCGCGCGCCGAAGTCGAGTCGCTCCTGCGGGAGAACAGCATCACGGTCGCCGAGACCAAGAACTACTTCACGAGCTTCGCGGCCGACCGGGTCGTCCGCGTCTACGTCACTCAGGCGGGATCGCCGGATCCGGTCGAATGCACCGAGGGCTGCTCGGTCCTGCAGGGCTCGACGGCGGAACTCCGCGTTTCGCTCGGCCCGCTCCCCGACGTCGCCGGAACGCCGGCGGACGAGGCCGCGAAGACCCTCCGGAACGTGGGAATGGAGGTCGAGGAGACCCGCGAGTACAGCAACGACGTCGCCGACGACCTCGTCATCCGCGTCGCCGATCGACCCGGCGGCGGCTCCTGGCAGCAGGGCGAGAAGCTGACGCTGGTCGTCTCCGACGGCCCGCGCCCCGTCGAGGTGCCCAACGTCGTCGGCGAGACGGTGCGCACCGCCGTCGACCGGTTGCAGTCGGCCGGATTCGAGGTCAACCCGAACATCGAGGACCTCGAACTCCCGCTCGGCGGACGCTACTGGGACGTCTACCGGGTGCAGGCCATGACGCCGGACGGCGGGACGCTGCAGCGCCCCGGGACGACCGTCAGCCTCACACCGCAATTCCAGCCCTTCGGCTGATCCCCGGCATCCGTTCTTCGCAGACGACGAGGGCCCGGCGGTCGATCACCGCCGGGCCCTCGTGTCGCCTCGTCAGCGGTTGCCGAGCTCCTCGGCGACGAGGAAGGCGAGCTCGAGCGACTGCATGTGGTTCAGGCGCGGGTCGCACAGCGACTCGTAACGCGTCGCGAGGGTCGCCTCGTCGATCATCTCGGAACCGCCCAGGCACTCGGTCACGTCATCGCCCGTGAGCTCCACGTGGATGCCGCCCGGGAACGTACCGACCGCGCGATGCGCCTCGAAGAAGCCGCGCACCTCGTCGACGACGTCGTCGAAGCGACGCGTCTTGTAGCCGGTCGGCGTCGTGATCCCGTTGCCGTGCATCGGGTCGGTCACCCAGAGCGGCGTGGCACCGGCATCCTTCACCGCCTCGAGCAGCGGCGGGAGCGCGTCGCGGATCTTGCCGGCGCCCATCCGCGTGATGAAGGTGAGCCGCCCCGGCTCGCGCTCGGGGTCGAGCTTGTCGATGAGGGCCAAGGCGGTCTCGGGCGACGTGCTCGGTCCGAGCTTGACCCCGATGGGGTTGCGGATCTTCGAGAAGTAGTCGACGTGGGCGCCGTCGAGGTCGCGGGTGCGCTCCCCGATCCACAGGAAGTGCGCCGACGTGTTGTACGGCGTGTCCGTGCGCGAGTCGATGCGCGTCATCGGGTGCTCGTAGTCCATGAGCAGACCCTCGTGACCGGTGTAGAACTCCACGCCACGCAGCTCGTCAAAGTTCGCCCCCGCGGCCTCCATGAACTTGATGGCCCGGTCGATCTCGCCCGCGAGACGCTCGTAACGCTGGTTCGCGGGGTTCTTCGCGAAGCCCTGGTTCCAGCTGTGCACCTCGCGGAGGTCCGCGAACCCGCCCTGCGTGAAGGCGCGGATGAGGTTCAGGGTCGACGCCGCGGTGTGGTACCCCTTCAGGAGCCGCTGCGGGTCGGCGGTGCGCGAGGCCTCGGTGAAGTCGTAACCGTTGACGATGTCGCCGCGGTACGCGGGCAGGGTGACGTCGCCGCGCGTCTCGGTGTCGCTCGAGCGCGGCTTGGCGAACTGACCCGCCATACGCCCCATCTTCACGACCGGCATCGACGCGCCGTAGGTGAGGACGACGGCCATCTGCAGGACCGTCTTGATGCGGTTGCGGATCTGCTGCGCCGTGGCACCCGCGAAGGTCTCGGCGCAGTCGCCACCCTGCAGCAGGAAGGCCTGGCCCGCGGCGGCGTTCGCCAGGCGGGCGCGGAGATTGTCGACCTCGCCGGCGAAGACGAGGGGCGGAAGGGTCGCGATCTCGGCGGAGACGGCGGCGACCGCATCCGCGTCGGGCCACAACGGCTGCTGCTTGATCGGGAGCGAGCGCCAGTGGTCGAGAGGAGTGGGCATCCGCCAATTCTAGCGGCGGCGGACGGCGCCCCCGGCCGTGTGACGGGGGGCCGCGACGGCGCAGCGAGAGCTCAGGAAGCGGATGCCGGGCGCCGGTGCTTCACCGTGGAGGCGTAGACGTCCTCGTACTCCTGCTCCCCCATGCGCTGGAGGGCCACCATGATTTCGTCGGTCACCGAGCGCAGGACGAAGCGGTCGGACTCCATGCCGTGGAAGCGGCTGAAGTCGAGGGGCTCGCCGATGACCATGCCCACCCGGCCGACCCGCGGGATCGACCGGCCGATCGGCATGACGTCGTCGGTGCCGATCATGACGACCGGGATCACCGGGACGCGCGCCGTCAGCGCCATCCGCGCGAGGCCCGTGCGGCCGCGGTACAGCTTGCCGTCGGGGCTGCGGGTGCCCTCGGGGTAGATCCCGAGCAGGTCGCCGCGACCGAGCACCTGGAGTCCGGTGTTCAGGGATGCCTCGGAGGCCTTGCCGCCCGTGCGGTCGATCGGGATCTGGCCGGTCCCCTGCATGAAGACGCGCGTGGCCCAGCCCTTCAGCCCCTTGCCCGTGAAGTAATCGCTCTTGGCGAGGAAGGACATCGGCCTGTCGATCATCAGCGGCAGGAAGATCGAGTCGCTGACCGACAGGTGGTTGCTGGCGATGATGGCGGCCCCGGTCGCCGGGATGTTGCTCCGACCCACGATCCACGGACGGAAGATCGCCTTCACGATCGGTCCGATGATGAGGTACTTCAGGACCCAGTAGACCATCTCAGACCCGGCCTCCCGCGAGGTCGGCGACGCCGATCAGGCCGGCGTCGTTGCCGAGGGTGGCGATGGCGAAGGATGCGACCGGTCGCTCGCCGTAGCCCGGCAACGCCGTCGCGTAGGCCTCGCGCACCGGGTGGAGGAGCCGCTCCCCCAGGTCGGCGACACCGCCGCCGATGACGAACAGGGCCGGGTCGAGGACGGCCTGGAAGCCGCCGCACGCCTCACCGAGGGCCGTCGCGACGCGGTGAACCGCCTCGAGGGCGCCGGCGTCGCTGTCCGCGATGAGGCGCTCCATGGCCGCTGCCGGCACGATCCCGTCGGCGGTCCGCGCGGCGGCGAGGCCCGCACCGAGGGCGCCGGATGCCGCGATGTCCGCCGCTTCGCGCTGCAGGGCGCGCCCCGACGCGTACTGCTCGAGGCATCCGTTCTGACCGCAGCCGCAGGGGCGGCCGCCGCGCTCGAAGCGGATGTGGCCGAGCTCGCCGCCGATGCCGTTGCCGCCGACGAGCAGCTCGCCGTCGATGATCGCGGCGCCGCCCACGCCCGTGCCCAGGGTGATCATCACCATGTCGCGGACGTCCCGACCGGCACCGAAGCGGAACTCGCCCCACCCGGCGGCGTTGGCATCGTTCTCGAGGGTGACGGGACGTCCGATGCGACGCTCCAGCTCGTCGCGGAGCGGCTCGTCGGTCCAGTCGATGTTGGGGGCGTGCAGGATGACGGACCGGCTCGCATCGATGAAGCCGGCCGCGGCCACGCCCACGGCGTGCACCACCCGGTCGGTGACGAGGTCGTCCACCATGGCGGCGACGGCGTCCGCCAGCGCGTGGGGATCGGCGGGAGTGGGGACGCGGCGCCGGTCGACGATCGTGCCGTCCGGGTCGACGATGCCTCCGGCGATCTTTGTCCCACCGATGTCGATGCCGACGTTGAGCACACCACTCCCCTCCGCGCGTGCGGGCGCACGGCATCCGTGAGTCTAACGGGGCGCGACGGGCCGCCGCGGCCGTGGGATCGAGGATCACGATGGCCTAGACTCGGTCGCACCTGACGCCACCCGGTACCGAAGGAGTTGCCGCCCATGAGCGCCGTACAATTCGACGTCCCCGCCGTCGTGCCCGCCGACCCGACCTCGAACACCTCGGACATCCTCGTCGAGCGGGTGAAGGCGACGCCGTCGCTGGCCCTGTTCGCCGTCCCGGACGGGGACGGATGGCGAGACGTCACCGCAGCGGAGTTCCACCGCGAGGTGATCGCGCTCGCGAAGGGACTCGCGGCCAGCGGCATCCAGCCCGGCGACAAGGTCGCCTTCCTCGCACGGACGACCTACGACTGGACCCTCGTCGACTTCGCGCTCTTCTTCGCAGGCGCCGTCATGGTGCCGGTCTACGAGACCAGCTCCGCGTCTCAGATCAACTGGATCCTCACCGACTCGGGCGCCGTGGCGATGGTGGTCGAGAACGCGACCCACGCCGAGCGTGTCGCCGAGATCCGCTCGGAGGTCCCGCTCGTGCGCGAGGTGTGGACGATGGGCACCGGGGACCTCGACAGCCTGCGCGCACGGGGCACCGAGATCACCGACGACGAGATCGAGCGCCGCCGCTCGCTGGCCAACGCCGACGACATCGCGACCCTCATCTACACATCGGGGTCGACCGGCCGACCCAAGGGCTGCGTCCTCACCCACAAGAACTTCGTCGAGCTCTCCCGCAACTCCGCCAAGGCGCTCCACGAGGTCGTCGAGCAGCCCGGGGCCGCGACCCTCCTCTTCCTCCCCCTCGCGCACGTGTTCGCACGGTTCATCTCGATCCTCAACATCCACGCCGGGGTGAAGACGGGCCACGAGCCCGACACGACGAAGCTGCTCGCCGGTCTCGGCTCGTTCAAGCCGACGTACCTGCTCGCGGTACCGCGCGTGTTCGAGAAGGTCTACAACTCGGCCGAGCAGAAGGCGGAGGCGGGGGGCAAGGGCAAGATCTTCCGGGCCGCGGCGGCCGTCGCCGTCGAGCACTCCCGCCGCCTGCAGGACGGCGAGAAGATCCCGCTCGGGATGAAGATAAAGTTCGCGCTCTTCGACCGCCTCGTCTACAGCAAGCTGCGCACCGCGATGGGCGGGCGTGTGAAGCACGCCGTCTCGGGATCGGCGCCGCTC
The DNA here is from genome assembly GCF_031932225.1 of Microbacterium gawkjiense. NCBI lineage: Bacteria > Bacillati > Actinomycetota > Actinomycetes > Micrococcales > Microbacteriaceae > Microbacterium > Microbacterium gawkjiense. Next base: position 49,650 of record NZ_JAUZVV010000002.1, on the reverse strand, counting down.
GGGCCGCGCCTCGGTCACTTCTTCCACAGCCTCGGTGTGCAGATCCTCGAGGGCTACGGGCTCACCGAGACCACCGCGCCGGCGACCGTGAACCTCGCCACGAAGTCCAAGATCGGCACGGTGGGCCCCGCGCTCCCCGGCGTCGGCGTCCGGCTGGGCGAGGACGGCGAGATCGAGGTCCGCGGCATCAACGTGTTCAAGGAGTACTGGCGCAACCCCGAGGCGACCGCGGAGGCCTTCCACGACGGCTGGTTCCGCACGGGCGACATCGGGACCTTCGACTCCGAGGGCTACCTCACCATCACGGGGCGCAAGAAGGAGATCATCGTGACGGCCGGGGGCAAGAACGTCGCCCCCGCCGTCCTCGAGGACCCCATCCGCGCGAACCCCATCGTCGGGCAGGTGGTCGTCGTGGGCGACCAAAAGCCGTTCATCGGCGCCCTGGTCACGCTCGACCGCGAGATGCTGCCGACGTGGATGTCCAACAACGGGCTCGCCGCCGACATGCCCATGTCGCAGGTGATCACGCACCCGAAGGTGCTCGCCGAGGTGCAGTCCGCGGTGGACCGCGCCAACAAGGCGGTCTCGCGCGCGGAGTCGATCCGCAAGTTCGTGATCCTCGACACCGAGTGGACAGAGGCATCCGGTCACCTGACGCCGAAGATGAGCATCAAGCGGAACGTGATCCTCTCGGACTTCGCCGGCGACATCGAGGAGCTGTACCAGGCGAACGTGTCCACCACGAACATCTCCCTCGGGAACTGACCCGCACGCCCTCACATGACGAAGGGCCCCGGCGATCCGGGGCCCTTCGTCATGCACTGGTCAGAACCAGTCGGACTCGCGCACTTCTCGCATCGCCTGGCGCCGGATGTCCTTCGGCAGGCGGTCGAGGTACAGCATCCCGTCGAGGTGGTCGCATTCGTGCTGCAGCGCCTGTGCGAGCAGCCCCTCCCCCTCGATGACGAGCTCGTCACCGTGCAGGTCGATGCCGGTGACGCGCGCCCAGGGGTGGCGGAGGGCGTCGTGCCAGAGACCGGGGACCGAGAGGCATCCCTCCCCCGTCGGCACCGGATCGCCCGCGACCTCGAGGGTGGGGTTCAGGATGTACCCGATGACACCGTCGACGTTGTAGCTGAACGCGCGGACGCCGACACCGATCTGCGGCGCCGCGACGCCGGCGCGACCCGGCTCGGCCACGGAGTCGACCAAGTCCGACACCAGGCTGACGACGCCCTCGTCGATGTCGTCGATGGGTGCGCACACCGACCGCAGGACGGGGTCGCCGAACAGGCGGATGGGACGGACCGCCATCAGCGCACCGTTCCCGCCGCGCGCAGCCCCTCGACGACGACGGCCGCCAGCTCGCGGGCGGCGAGGCGCGTCGCGCCGGCCAGCTCGCGGAACGAGATCGGACCGCCGGTCGCGATGTGCGCGTCGTACGGAATGGTCACGACCGCGCGCACGCGGCTGCGGAAGTGGGATTCGAGCTCGCTCGGCTTGATGAGGCTCGCCCCCGGCCGGGAGGTGTTGAGCACGACCACGGCGTTGCGGGCGAGCTCGCCGTACCCGTTCGTCTCGAGCCACGACAGCGTCTCGGAGGCCAGCTTGGCCTCGTCGACGCTGCGTCCGGCGACGATGAGGATCTGGTCGGCGAGCTCGAGGGTCGCGTCCATGACGGAGTGCACGATGCCGGTGCCGCTGTCGGTGAGGACGATCGAGTAGTAGTGGGCGGCGATGGCGGCGACGTCGTGATAATCGCGGTCGCTGAACGCCTCGGACAGGTGCGGGTCGGCATCGGAGGCCAGGATGTCGAGGCGCGTCTCGTCCCGCGCGACGATCCCGGAGAGGTCGTTGAACCCGGTCACGTCGGCGCGCGCACGGACGAGGTCGCGCACGGTCTTGCCGCTCGTGCGCTCGATCCGCTCGGCGAGGGTGCCGCGGTCGGGGTTCGCGTCGACGGCGATGATGCGGTCCTCGCGCGCGTCGGCGAGGGCCATCCCGAGCAGGGTGGTCACACTCGTCTTCCCGACGCCGCCCTTGCGCGAGAGCACGGGCACGAACTTCGCTCCGCCGGTGAGCGGCGCGGCGATGCGGCGGTCGAGCTCCTTGCGTGCGCGGACCTTCGGGCTCTCCTGAAGGAGGACCCGACGGAAGCTCGCGGCGTAGACGAGACGCTGCCAGGCGCCCTCGGGCTCGGGCGCGGCGACGCGGGACCGGTCGATGAGCCGATCGGCGGTGAGCAGGTCGGGGCTCTCGCGGTCGGCCGAGAGCTGGTCGAGACGGCGGGACTGCAGGGGTTCCTCGTCGACGCGGACCCCGCGCACACGCTCGAGGGCGTGCTTGTCGGCTCCCGCGGGATGGTGGATCGCACGCCGGGTCACCCCCGTCACCGGCGGGACCGTCGTCGGGACGACCTCGGCGTCGACGATGTCGCCCTGGGTGTCGGCTGTCGGAGCAGGAGACTCGTCCTCGGGCCGCGATGCGGGGACGACGGATGCCTCGTCGTGGCCGTCGTCCGAGGTCTGCTGGGCCTCGCCATGCCCGACGGGGGCGATGTCGTCGTCGTCGACGTAGTCGTCGTCATCGTCCGCGAGCGCCGGAAGCGTCAGGTCGATCTGGGCCGTCGTTCCGTCGACGATGCCGATGCCGGTCGTCTCGAGGTTGTCGGTGCGCTCGAGCACACCGTTGTCGACGTCCTCGGACATCTCGTTGTCGCGCTCACGCATCACGGGGGTCACTCCTGGTGGATCTGGGGCCTCGGAAAGCCCGACGCACCAGGTTAGTCCGCGGGACGGACCACGAGCAAAAGGTCACCCGCCTCCACCTGCGCGGTGGGGGCGATCACGATGCGCTCGACAACCCCGTCGATGGGGGCGGTGATGGCCGCCTCCATCTTCATCGCCTCGATGGATGCCACGGGCTCCCCCGCGCGCACCTTCGCGCCCTCGTCGGCCTTCACGGTGACGACACCCGAGAACGGTGCGGCGACCTGACCCGGTCTCGACGTGTCGGCCTTCTCGGCCTGGCGGGCCTCGACGGCGACCGAGCGATCGCGGACGGTGACCGGGCGCAGCTGACCGTTCAGGGTCGCCATGACCGTCCGCATCCCCTTGTCGTCGACTTCGCCGATCGCCTCGAGACCGACGTAGAGCTGCACGCCCCGCTCGATCTCGACCACGTGCTCCTGGCCCGGCTTCATCCCGTACAGGTAGTCGATGGTGTCGAGGACGCTGAGGTCGCCGAACGTGTCACGGACCTCGTGGAACGCCTTCGTCGGAGCGGGGAAGAGCAGCCGGTTGAGCTTCTCGCGTCGCGTCGCCGAGTCCGCGTCGAGAGCCGCGGCATCCTCTGCGGAGATGTCGGTCACACCCACCTTCACGGAGCGTCCCGCGAGCACCTTCGACCGGAAGGGCTCCGGCCAGCCGCCCGGCAGGTCGCCGAGCTCGCCGGCCATGAAGCCGACGACCGAGTCCGGCACGTCGTACTTCTCCGGGTTCGCCTCGAAGTCGGCCGGGTCGGCCTTCACGGCCGCGAGGTGCAGGGCGAGGTCGCCCACGACCTTCGACGACGGCGTGACCTTCGGGACCCGGCCGAGGATCCGGTTGGCCGCGGCGTACATGTCCTCGATGAGCTCGAAGTCCTCCGACAGCCCGAGGGCGATCGCCTGCTGACGCAGGTTCGAGAGCTGGCCGCCGGGGATCTCGTGGTGGTAGACGCGCCCGGTGGGGCCGGGCAGACCCGACTCGAACGGTGCGTAGAGGTTGCGGACCGCCTCCCAGTACGGCTCGAGGTCCGAGACCGCCTGCAAGTCGAGTCCGGTGTCGCGCTCCGTGTCCGCCAGGGCGGCGACCAGCGCCGACAGCGAGGGCTGGCTCGTCGTGCCCGACATCGGCGCGGCGGCGGCGTCGACGGCATCCGCTCCGGCCGCACTGGCCGCGAGGAGTGTCGCCAATTGACCGCCGGCCGTGTCGTGGGTGTGGACGTGGACCGGCAGGTCGAAGCGCTCCCGGAGGGCCGACACGAGCCGCGCCGCGGCAGCCGGACGCAGCAGCCCCGCCATGTCCTTGATCGCGAGGATGTGGGCGCCGGCGTCCACGACCTGCTCCGCGAGCCGCAGGTAGTAGTCGAGCGTGTACAGGTCCTCGGCGGGGTCGAGGAGGTTGCCGGTGTAGCAGATCGCCGCCTCGGCGACGGCGGTGTCGGTGGCGAGGACCGCCTCGATCGCGGGCCGCATCTGACTGACGTCGTTGAGCGCGTCGAAGATGCGGAAGATGTCGACACCGGATGCCGCGGCCTCCGCGACGAACGCGTCCGTGACCTTCGTCGGGTACGGCGTGTAGCCGACCGTGTTGCGACCGCGCAGCAGCATCTGGATCGCGACGTTCGGCAGAGCGGAGCGGAGGGCGTCGAGACGCTCCCACGGGTCCTCGCCGAGGAAGCGGAGGGCGACGTCGTAGGTCGCACCTCCCCACGCCTCGACCGACAGCAGCTGCGGGGTGAGCCGGGCGACGTGCGGGGCGACGCGAACGAGGTCCTTCGTGCGCACGCGGGTCGCGAGCAGGGACTGGTGTGCGTCGCGGAAGGTCGTCTCCGTGACGGCGAGTCCGTCCTGCGCGCGGAGCGCCTCGGCGAAGCCCTTCGGGCCGAGCTCGAGCAGACGCTGCCGCGACCCGGGGGCAGGCGCTGCGTTCAGGTCGACGGCCGGCAGCTTCGCGGCGGGGTCGGTGTGGACCGGGCTGTCGCCGTTCGGGCGGTTGACCGTGACGTCCGCGAGCCAGGACACGATCTTGGAGCCGCGGTCCTTCGACTCACGACCCTGCACGAGCTCGGGCCGCTCGTCGATGAACGCCGTGCTCAGGTCGCCGGCGGCGAAGGCCGGGTCGTCGAGCACCCGCTGCAGGAACGGGATGTTGGTCGACACACCGCGGATGCGGAACTCCGCCAGCGCGCGACGAGAGCGGACGACCGCGGCCTCGAAGTCGCGCCCCCGGCACGTCAGTTTGGCCAGCATGGAGTCGAAGTGCGGGCTGATCTGCGAGCCGGCCGCGGTCGTCCCGCCGTCCAGACGGATGCCGGCACCGCCCGGCGAGCGGTAGGTCGTGATCTTGCCGGTGTCGGGGCGGAAGCCGTGCGCGGGATCCTCCGTCGTGATGCGGCACTGCAGGGCGGCGCCGCGCAGGTGGATCTGCTCCTGGCGCAGGCCCAGGTCCTCGAGGGTCGCGCCCGCGGCGATGCGCATCTGCGACTGCACGAGGTCGACGTCGGTGACCTCTTCGGTGACGGTGTGCTCGACCTGGATGCGGGGGTTCATCTCGATGAACACGACTTCGCCCGCACGGGGACCGGCGGTCTCCAGGAGGAACTCGACGGTTCCCGCGTTCACGTAGGAGATGGACCGGGCGAACGCGACGGCGTAGGCGTGGAGGCTGTGGCGAGTCTCTTCCGCCAGATTGGGCGCGGGTGCGATCTCGACCACCTTCTGGTGGCGACGCTGCACCGAGCAGTCGCGCTCGAACAGGTGGACCGTGTTCCCCGCCGCATCCGCGAGGATCTGCACCTCGACGTGACGCGGCCGCTGCACGGCCTGCTCAAGGAAGACACGCGGATCCCCGAACGCGCTCCCCGCCTCGCGCATCGCCTCCGACAGCGCGGGCGGGAGGGCGTCGGGGTGCTCGACCCGCCGCATGCCGCGACCGCCGCCGCCGGCGACGGCCTTCACAAAGATCGGGAAACCGATGTCGGATGCCTGCGCGACCAGGGCGTCGATGTCGTCCGACGCCTCGGTCGAACGCAGCACCGGCACACCCGCGGCGATCGCGTGCTGCTTGGCGGTGACCTTGTTGCCGGCCATCTCGAGCACCGTCGAGGACGGACCGATGAAGGCGATCCCATGGTCGGCGGCCTTCGCGGAGAGCTCGGGATTCTCGGACAGGAATCCGTAGCCCGGGTAGATCGCATCGGCGCCGCTCTCGAGCGCGACGCGGATGATCTCGTCGACGTCGAGGTACGCGCGGACGGGGTGGCCCACCTCGCCGATCTGGTACGCCTCGTCGGCTTTCAGCCGGTGCAGCGAGTAGCGGTCTTCATACGGGAAGACGGCGACCGTCCGCGCCCCGAGCTCATACGCGGCGCGGAATGCGCGGATGGCGATCTCTCCGCGATTGGCGACCAGAATCTTGCGAAACATGCTCTTCACCTCACTGGGTGCGGGGCCACTCCGTCGGGGCCGCCGAGGTACGGGCTGAGTACCCTCACAGCCTAGGGGACGGTAACGTGGTCGCTTGTGCACGTACTCTCCGTCAGCTCCCTCAAAGGTGGCGTCGGCAAGACGACCGTGACCCTGGGCCTCGCCTCCGCGGCGTTCGCGCGCGGGGTGCGGACCCTTGTCGTCGACCTGGACCCGCAGTCCGACGTGTCGACGGGCATGGACATCCAGGTGGCGGGTCGGCTCAACGTCGCCGACGTCCTCGCCAACCCCAAGGAGAAGGTGGTCCGTCAGGCCATCACCTCGAGCGGCTGGGCGAAGGTGCACCCCGGAACGATCGACGTCATGATCGGCAGCCCCTCCGCGATCAACTTCGACGGTCCGCACCCGAGCGTCCGCGACGTGTGGAAGCTCGAGGAGGCCCTCGCCACCATCGAGGCCGACTACGACCTGGTGCTCATCGACTGCGCGCCGTCGCTGAACGCCCTCACGCGCACCGCGTGGGCGGCATCCGACCGCGTCGTCGTCGTAACCGAGCCGGGCCTCTTCTCCGTCGCGGCGGCGGACCGTGCGCTCCGTGCGATCGAGGAGATCCGCCGCGGCCTGTCCCCCCGCCTGCAGCCCCTCGGCATCGTCGTCAACCGCGTCCGCCCGCAGTCCATCGAGCACCAGTTCCGCATCAAGGAACTGCGCGACATGTTCGGGCCGCTCGTGCTGACCCCCCAGCTCCCTGAGCGCACTTCCCTGCAGCAGGCGCAGGGTGCGGCGAAGCCGCTGCACATCTGGCCCGGCGACTCCGCGCAGGAGCTCGCCGCCGATTTCGATTCGCTGCTCGACCGGATCGTCCGCACGGGTCGCATCCCCGTTTCGGGCGCCGCCTCCCCCGCCTGACCGTCCGGCACCCGGGCGGGCGAGAGCATCCTCCGCGCGTACGGGGATGCGGCGTGCGTCAGGCGGAGCGCGCGGCCCGACGGGCGGCCAGCTCGTCGACCTGTTCCGACTGCTGGGCCTCGAAGTCGACCAGGGTGGTCTCGACCTCGCGGAGGACCTTGCCGACGGCGATGCCGAAGACGCCCTGCCCGCGGCTGACGAGGTCGATGACCTCGTCGTTGGAGGTGCAGAGGTACACCGATGCGCCGTCGCTCATGAGGGTCGTCCCCGCAAGATCGCGGATACCCGCGGCTCGCAGCTGATCGACGGCGATGCGGATCTGCTGGAGCGAGATCCCCGTGTCGAGGAGCCGCTTCACGAGCTTCAGAACGAGGATGTCGCGGAACCCGTAGAGCCGCTGCGACCCCGAACCGCTCGCGCCGCGGACCGTGGGCTCGACGAGCTCGGTACGGGCCCAGTAGTCGAGCTGCCGGTAGGTGATGCCGGCAGCGCGTGCCGCCTGGGCTCCGCGGTAACCGACTTCGTCGTCCATCTCGGGGAGGCCGTCGGTGAACAAAAGTTCGGTCGAGAACTTCTGCTCGCCCAGCGCATCGTGCGCGGTCATCGGGGCCTCCTGCGGGTGATCGGTGGTTCCACGCTAGAGGACCGAGGTGCCTCCAGCAACGACATCCGACTCGTCGCGTCCGGCGTGTCGCGGACGGTCACGGGGTCAGACGATCGAGCGCTGCGGCGACGAACACCTGTCGGATCTCTTCGAGTCGACGGGCCAGTTCGGGCGCGATCTCGTTGGCCTTCGCTCGGGAACCGGCATCCGCGCGGCGCAGCAGCGGGGCGATGGCGCTCTCGATGAGCGACACCTCGCGCTCGGCGCTCTGCCGGATGGTGCGGATGTGGCGGGGCTGGATCCCGTGCGCGTCGAGCGCGACGAGGGAACGGAGCACGCCGAGCGCACGCTCGTCGAACGAGTCGGAGGGCGCGATGAGACCAGCGGACACCGCTTCGTTCAGCAGCGTCGCCGAGGCGCCGGCGGTGCTGAGGAGCTCGTCACGACGGTAGCGACGCGAGCTCTGGACGATGGATGCCGGCGGGACGGGCGCCACGTCGTCGCCGTGCTCCTCGAGGTACTCGCGGATCCGGGCCAACGGGATGCCGAAATCACGCTGCATGCTGAGGGCCGTGCGCAGCCGCTCGACATCGGCGGCGGAGAACTTGCGGTAGCCGGACTCGGTGCGGACGGGCGTGACGATCCCCTGCACCTCGAGGAATCGGAGCTTGCTCGCCGTGAGGGCGGGGAACTCCGGGCTCAAACGGGCGAGGACCTGGCCGATGCTCAAAGACCCCAAGGACGCAGCTCGTCCCCGGGTGGCGGCGGCCGGGCTCACGCGCCGATCGCCCGCTCTGCCGGAGCGACGAAGAAGTTGAGGCGGAACTTGCCGACGCGCACCTCGGCCCCGTCGGTGAGGGTCGCGCGGTCGACACGCTCGCCGTTCACGTAGGTGCCGTTGAGCGAGCGCTGGTCGATCAATTCGAACGTGGCGCCCGTGCGGGTGATCTCCGCATGACGCCGGGAGACGGTCACATCGTCGAAGAAGATGTCGGCCTCGGGGTGGCGGCCCACGGTCGTCACGTCGGTGTCGAGCAGGTACCGCGCACCCGCCGTCGGCCCAGACCGGACGATGAGGAGCGCGGCACGCGCCGGGAGGGCGTTGATCGCCTCGACCTCGGCGGCCGTCAACTCGGCGCCGAAGGGCACGAAGGAGAGGTCCGAGTCGTGCCCGAACGTCTGCGTCGAATCCACAAGACGCGGGTGCGCCGACGTCTCGGCACCCCGATGGATGTCGCCGCCCGGTCGCTGATTCTCGTCCACGATGTCCTCCTTCTCCCACAGTAACCGATCGCTCCCGCTCACGGTGGCCGGGTCCACGCCGAGGCGACATGGTAGCGGGCCCGTGGCGCAGACGACAGGGCCGGGGAGCGGCGGCATGCGTTCGATTAGCGTCGCCACCATGTCGACGTCCACGAACCCCCGCATGCGCCGTCGCGGTGGCGCGATCGCCGCCGCAGCGGTCGCCGCCGCGCTGCTGCTCGCTCCCGCCTCCCCCGCCGCGGCCCACGACGAGTTGCTCAGCTCCGATCCGGCCGCCGACGCCGTCCTCGGAACCACCCCGGAGGAGATCTCGCTGACGTTCAGTGCGACGCCCTCGACGGAGGCGGGTGCGACGGTCGTGGCGGTCTACGACGAATCGTGCCGTTCGCTGGCCGCCGGGGACCCCGAGGTCGCGGACAACGTCGTCACCCAGGCGCTCGACGGACCGTTCGAGGGGGCGGTCCTCGTCCAGTGGCGGATCGTCTCGAGCGACGGGCACCCCCTCTCAGATGAGTTCACGTTCTCGGTGGGCGAGGACGGCAAGGTCGCGGCGGTCGAAGAGTGCGGCGAATCGGCCGGCGAGCAGGCGGAAGGGTCCTCGGAGGGGTTCAACGCGGTCCCGTACGCGGTGGGCGGAGGCATCATCTTCCTCGCCGTCGGCGTCGTGATCGCGGTCGCGATCGTCCGCGGTCGACGGGGCGAGACGAAGGAGTGAGGCCACCGGCAGCGGACTAGGCTGGAGGCATGCCTCACTACGACGTCGTCATCCTCGGTGCCGGCCCCGGCGGCTATGTCGCGGCCGTCCGCTCCGCACAGCTCGGACTGTCCACCGCCATCATCGAAGAGAAGTACTGGGGCGGTGTCTGCCTCAACGTCGGCTGCATCCCCTCCAAGGCGCTCCTGAAGAACGCGGACCTCGCGCACACCTTCACCCATAAGGCCGACCTCTTCGGCATCAGCGGTGACGTGAACTTCGACTTCGGCACCGCATGGGACCGCAGCCGCAAGGTCGCCGAGACCCACGTCAAGGGCATCCACTTCCTGATGAAGAAGAACAAGGTGACCGAGTACCAGGGTCGCGGCTCGTTCATCGACGCGAAGTCCATCGAGGTCACGAAGGAGGACGGCTCGAAGGAGACCGTCACGGCCGACAACGTGATCATCTCGACCGGCTCGACCGTGCGTCTGCTGCCGGGTGTCACCCTCAGCGAGAACGTCGTCACCTACGAGGAGCAGATCCTCACGCGCGACCTGCCGAACTCGATCGTCATCGTCGGTGCCGGCGCGATCGGCATGGAGTTCGCCTTCGTGATGAGCAACTACGGCGTTAAGGTCACGATCATCGAGTTCCTCGACCGCGCTCTCCCCAACGAAGACGTCGAGGTCTCGAAGGAGATCCAGCGGCAGTACAAGAAGTACGGCATCGAGATCCTCACCTCGACCAAGGTCGAGTCCGTCGTCGACTCGGGCGACAAGGTCACCGTGTCGTACTCCGCGAACTCCGACGGCGCGAAGGGCCAGATCGAGGCGGACAAGGTCCTCATGTCGATCGGGTTCGCCCCGCGTGTCGAGGGCTTCGGGCTCGAGAACACCGGTGTCAAGCTCACCGACCGCGGTGCCATCGAGATCGACGACTACATGCGCACGAACGTCGACGGCGTCTACGCCATCGGCGACGTGACCGCCAAGCTGCAGCTCGCACACGTCGCCGAGGCGCAGGGCGTCGTCGCCGCCGAGACGATCGGCAAGGCGGAGACGCAGACGCTCGGGGACTACCGCAACATGCCGCGTGCGACGTTCTGCTCGCCGCAGGTGGCCTCGTTCGGCCTCACGGAGCAGCAGGCGCGCGACGCCGGCTACGACGTCAAGGTCGCGAAGTTCCCCTTCTCGGCCAACGGCAAGGCCAACGGCCTGGGCGAGCCGGTCGGGTTCGTGAAGCTGATCGCGGATGCCGAGCACCTCGAGCTGCTCGGTGGCCACCTCATCGGCCCCGACGTGTCGGAGCTCCTGCCCGAGCTGACGCTCGCGCAGAAGTGGGACCTCACCGCCCTCGAGGCCGCGCGGAACGTGCACACGCACCCGACGCTGTCCGAGGGCCTGCAGGAGGCCTTCCACGGCCTCGCCGGCCACATGATCAACCTCTGATCAGACAGGGAAGACCTATCGGAACGCATGGGTCTTCAGTAACCTGACCATCACGACTGACGCCGCCCCGAACGAAGCCGGGGGCGGCGTCAGTGCGTTGCGGCCTGCGCGAGTCAGAGACCGAGGGCGCGTTCGAGCTTGGAGCCCGACCCCGACACCTCTCCCCCGACGGCGCGGACGAGCTCGTCCGCTGCGGCGAAGAGCGCGTCGCGGGCCGCGGCATCCGTCGGTGCGGCCGGACCGAGCTCGAGCTCCCACTCGCGCCAGGACGTCTCGACACCCCGGCGGACGTCGGTGGCGGTGACCCTGTCGTCGACGAACTCCGCGAGCAGATTCCCCTCCGCATCGAGGAGCGCGTACGCGGTGCGGGCATTGCGGATGCGCGCGAGCGGCGCGAACGGGGGCGACGCGACGGGGGCGAGGACATCCTCGATCGCCGCGGGCACCACGATGGCATCGGAGCCCCCGGCATCCAGCGGCCAGCGCGCCTCCGCCTTGCCTTCCGGCGTCACGCGCTTGATGTGCCAGCCCTCGTCAGGTCCGCCGCTGCGGCGCCGGAGCGCGACGCGCGCCCGTCCCAGCGCGCCGTCGGCCGTGTCGAGGTAGTGCGCGTCGAGCTCTCGGGGTTCGGGTGCGCCGACAGCGGCGACGCCGGGAAGCCGAGCCCAATCGGGCAGCGGCGTCCCGGCGTCGACGTCGTACGTGCGCTCGATCTCGAGCGAGTGCTCCGGTTCAGTCGTCAAGGGTCGAACGGTCGTCGCGCTCGTCGGCGGACGGATCGATGTCGTCCTGCGCGGCGACGAAGTGGAAGTCGGCGGACGTGGGTCCGTCGCCCTCCCCGGTGTTCTCGTCGGCACCCGCGCGCTCGTAGGTGATCTGCGTCTCGCTGTAGGGCAGGATCAGCCGATCCGTGTCCTCCTCGAGCGGGATGACCTGGCCGTCGAGCGGGCCGCCGTGAAGTCGTGCGATTGCCATGATGTACCTCCGACACCGACTCTAACCCGGCGCCCCGACGGCTCCGCCGCGACTTGTCAGCCGGTCGCCGCGGTGCTATCCGCGGCCGTCAGACGAGGGGCGGCGTGTGCCAGATGCGGTCGATGTAGTCGCGCATCGACCGGTCGGAGGAGAAGAACCCGCAGCGCGCCACGTTGAGGATCGCGGCGCGGGTCCAGGCATCCTGATCGGCATAGAGCGCATCGACGCGCTTCTGCGCCGCGATGTAGTCCGTGTAGTCCGCGAGCGCCATGAACGGGTCGTGGTGGATCAGGTTCGACACCACCGGCTCGAACACCGATCCGTCTCCGCCCGAGAACGCGCCCGAGGAGACGAGGTCCAGCGCCCGCGAGAGGTTCTCATCGGCGCGCACGAAGTCGATGGGGTGGTACCCGCGCGTCTGCAGGTCGGCGACCTCGGGCTCGGACATCCCGAACAGGAAGAAGTTCTCGTCGCCCACGAGCTCGCGGATCTCGACGTTCGCGCCGTCGTCGGTGCCGATGGTCAGCGCACCGTTGAGGGCGAACTTCATGTTGCCCGTGCCGGAGGCCTCCTTGCCGGCGAGCGAGATCTGCTCGGAGAGGTCCGCCGCCGGGACGACCCGCTCGGCGAGGGTGACGTTGTAGTTGGGCGGGAACAGGACCGCGAGGCGCCCCTCGACCCGCGGGTCGGAGTTGACGACGCTGCCGACGGCGTTGATGAGGTGGATGATGCGCTTGGCCATCGCGTAGCCGGGCGCGGCCTTGGCGCCGAACACGAAGGTGCGGGGGGTGACCTGGTCGGGTGTGACGCGGCCCGAGGCGATGGCGTCGTACTCCGTGATGATGTGGAGGAGCTTGAGCGTCTGGCGCTTGTACTCGTGCAGGCGCTTCACCATGACGTCGAGCAGATGGTCGTCGGCCACGGTGAACCCGTCGCGGTCGGCGAGGGTGCGGGCGAGCACGCGCTTGTTGGACGCCTTCACCGCGCGGAACGCGGCGTGGAAGGCGGTGTCGTCGGCGTAGTCCTCGAGCTCGCGCAGCCGGTCGAGGTCGGTGAGCCAGCCGGGTCCGATCGTGTCGGTGATGAGGCGCGACAGTCCGGGGTTGGCGAGACGGATGAACCGGCGCGGCGTGACCCCGTTCGTGACGTTCGTGAACTTGCCGGGGAAGAACTCGTCGAAGTCCGGCAGGACCTTCTCGCGCAGCAGCTGCGAGTGCAGCTCGGCGACACCGTTGACCTTGGAGCCGGCGACCGTGGCGAGGTAGGCCATCCGCACCGCACCGTCGGGCGAGATGATCGACATCCGCCGGATCCGCTCCTCGTCGTCGCCGAAGCGCTCGCGGACCTCGTCGAGGAACTCGTCGTTGATCCGGTAGATGATCTCGAGGTGGCGCGGCAGGAGCCTGCCGAGCAGGTCCGCGGGCCACACCTCGAGCGCCTCGGGCAGCAGGGTGTGGCAGGTGTAGGCGAAGCACTGCCGGGTGATCTGCCAGGCGGCATCCCATTCGAGCTTCTTCTCGTCGACGAGGACGCGCATCAACTCGGGGACACCGATGACGGGGTGGGTGTCGTTGAGCTGGAAGATGACCCGATCGGGCAGCTTCGCGAGGTCGAAGTCGCTCGGCAGGATGAGGTTCACGAAATCGCTGATGGATGCCGCGACGAAGAAGTACTGCTGCTGCAGGCGCAGCTCCTTGCCCTGCGGGGTGGAGTCCTCGGGGTAGAGCACCTTCGAGATGTTCTCGGCGTAGGTCTGCGCGCGCACGGCCTCCTGGTAGTCGCCCGCGTTGAAGACGCGCAGGTCGAAACCCTGGGTGGCCTGTGCGCTCCACAGACGCAGCGTGTTGACGCGGCCGTTGTGGTAGCCCGGGACCATGTAGTTGTACGGCACGGCGAGGACGTTCCACGACGGCACCCAACGCGTGCGCGTGACGCCCTCGTCGTCGTACTGCTCGGTGTGGCCGCCGAACGAGATGGTCTGCGCGGCTTCGGGGTGGGGGAACTCCCACGGCGAGCCGAGCGCGAGCCACGAGTCGGCCTGCTCGACCTGCTGTCCGTCGACGAACGTTTGACGGAAGATGCCGTACTCGTACCGGATGCCGTAACCGATGCTCGGCACGCCGAGCGTCGCGAGCGAGTCGATGAAGCAGGCCGCGAGGCGGCCGAGGCCGCCGTTGCCGAGACCCGGCTCGACCTCGAGCGCGCGGACGTCCTCCAGGTCGAGGCCGCAGGCGACGAGGGCCTCGGCGGCGATGTCGGTGAGTCCCGTCGCCAGGAGGTTGTTGTCGAGCTGCCGACCGAGCAGGTATTCCGCCGAGAGGTAGGCGACGCCCTTGGCCTGGGTCGACCGCTGCCGACGCACGTCCTCGAGCCACCGCGCCATGAGGTAGTCGCGCACGGTGGCGGCGAGCGCGAAGTAGCGATCGTTGACCGTCGAGGTCGACAGGGCCACGCCGCGGCCGTTGTTGAGATTGCGCAGGTACTGCGTCACGAACCCGTCGACGGTGGGCTCGGGCGACTGCACGGGCGCGAGGGCGATCGGGTGGGTCGGCTGAAGTCGCGGGTTCTTCACGGTACGACGGTACACACCCGGACGGTGCGCATCGAGTGGATGCGCCAGAGTTCACACAGCGGTGACGCGGCGGTGACGAAGGAGCCCGTCAGTCCGCGGAACGCTCGGCCGCCAGCGCCTCGCGCGCGGCCTGCAACTCGTCGGCCGCCGCCTTCACCTGATCCTCAGCGGTCTGGACGCGGCGCTCGATCAGCGTCGTCGCGCCGTGCACGCGACGGACGCGGTCCTCGCTCTCGAGCGTGGCCGCAACGATGTACGCCGAGGCGATGAGGATGACCTGGCACGACAGGTTGATCCACAGCAGCAGCGCGATGAGCGAGGCGAAGGTGGCGAGCAGGGGGTTGGAGCCGGCGCCGCCGACGAACAGGCTCGACAGCTGCTGCAGCACGGTCAGGCCGAAGCCGCCGAGCAGAGCCCCGGTCCAGAGCGCCCGCGCCGGAGCGCGCACACCCGAGAGCGTGCGGAACAGGAGCGCGACGACCGCCGTGTCGAGGACGAAGGTGACGAGGATGCCGACCGCGGCACTCAGGCCGACCGTCACCGGGCTGTCGGCGGAGACCCCGACGACGTCGGCGACCAGACCGACGCCCGCGGTGCCGAGGACGGTCGCGACCGCTGCGGCGGCGAGGCCGACCCCGATGACGACGGCCAGGACGAGGTTGCGGCCGAGGACGATGATGAACAGGGTGTCGTCGTGGACCTTGTCGGCGATCACCCGCAGCGAGGTGCGCAGCGACCCGATCGCGCCGATCGCCGCGAGGACGAGACCCACGAGGGAGAACACGCCGGCGAGCGAGAACGCGATCGGTTGACCGAGCTTCTCGGGGTCGATGATGCCGCCCTCTCCCACGAGGCCGGGGATCACGCCGTCGACCGCGTCGATGAGACTCTGCCAGGCCTGGGGGTTGCCCGACAGCCAGAGTGCTGCGACGGAGAAGCCGAGCAGGACGCCCGCGAACACGCTGAAGAGCGTGCGATAGGTCACGCTGTCAGCCAGGAGCGGGCCGCGCCGCTCGCTGTAGCGGAGGTAGGCCCGCACGATCCGCCACGACAGCGCGCGGGCGATCAGGCGCGGGACGAACGGGGTCTTCGTGCGATCGGCCATGTCCTCACGGTAGCGAGGCGGACGCATCGACCCCGCTCCCCTTGCATCGTCGAGGCGGATCTGGCACGCACCGCTCGCGAGGTCACAGGCCGAGACGGTCCGCCACGTCGGCACCGAGGAGGATGCCGGTCCAGGCGCCCAGCAGCATCCACGGTCCGAAGGCGACCGCGGTGCGCCGGGAGGCGCGACGGGTCGCGAGCAGCAGCGCGCCGTACACGCCGCCGAAGACGAACGCGGCCACGGCCCCGACGGCGAGCGCGGACCACCCCGCCCACCCGAGCGCGATACCGAGGACGCCGGCGAGTTTCACGTCTCCCCCGCCCATCCCGCCCCCTGCCGCGCGCAGCAGGAGGTAGAAGACGAACAGCGCGGCGCCTCCGACGGCGGCGCGCAGGAGGGACGACCACGGGGCTCCCGCGAGGCACGCGGCGAGCAGCAGCCCGCCGAGCACGGGGTAGCCGGGGAGCACCCACGCGTTGGGCAACCGGTGCGTGCGGACGTCGATGACCGCGAGGACGACCGAGGCGACGGCCAGCCAGACGTAGGCGAGGACGACCGCGACGGTCGCGACCGGGTCCATGAGTCCGGCCCAGGGCACGGACACGGCTCAGCCGTCCTGGACGTCGAGACGGACGGAGACCGTGTCCCCCTCGGAGATCCCCTCGCGCTCGCGGACCGAGCGCTTGAGCGGCAGGACGTACACCCCGCGCGCCGCGTCGGGGAAGATCGAGGTCCGCCAGGACGACGACCCGACCGTCGCGCCCACCGGGACGGATCCGAATCCCCGCCCGGGTCGCGGTACCTCGCGGATGTCCGCACTCACCTCCGCCGGGAGGGGGACGAAGTACCAGTCGTCCCTCCGCGACTCCCAGCGGAACAGCACCCCGGAGGCCTCGACGATCATGCCCTCACGGTAGCGATGTCGCGCGCACGGCGGCGCGCGGCATCCCCACCCCGATCACCACTGCGGGTGGATGTCCGCGCGGAGCCGGCGGTCGTACACGTCGACGACGGCGGCCGCGAACGTGTCGAGGACGGCGGGGTCGATCGCCCCGGCGTCGGCGTTGCTCCTGGCCTGCGCCGTCGTGCGCGCCCCCGGGATGACGGAGGTGACGCCCGGACGGGACGCGATCCAGGCGAGGGATGCCGCCGGCAGCGACACGCCGTCGGGCAGCGCCGCGCTGAGCTCGTCCACCGCGACGAGACCCGTCTCGAAGTCGACGCCCGAGAACGTCTCACCGCGGTCGAACGCCTCGCCGTGCCGGTTGAAGGTGCGGTGGTCGTTCGCCGCGAACGAGGTCGACGCGCTGTAGCGCCCGCTGAGGAGGCCCGAGGCGAGCGGGACCCGGGCGAAGATCGCGACGCCGGCGGCCTCGGCGGCCGGCAGCACCTCGTCGAGCGGCTTCAGCCGGAACGGGTTGAAGATGATCTGCACGTTGGTCACCCCGGGCCGCGAGATCGCGGACAGGGCCTGCGCGCAGGTCTCGACCGACACGCCGTACGCGGCGATCGCACCGCTGTCGACGAGGGCGTCGAGGGCGTCGTAGGTCTCGTCGGCGTGGATCACCGCCGACGGCGGGCAGTGCAGCTGCACGAGATCGAGCGTGTCGACGCCGAGGTTGCGCCGTGACCGGTCGGTCCACGCGCGGAAGTTCTCGGGGGTGTAGTTCTCGGGTTCCTGCGCGAGGCGCCGCCCCATCTTGGTCGCCACGGTCACGCCGTTGCCCGAGTGCGACGCCAGGAAGCGGCCGATGAGGGTCTCGCTGCGACCGTCGCCGTAGACGTCGGCGGTGTCGAACAGGGTGACGCCGGCCTCGACGGAGACGGCGAGGACGTCGAGCGCATCGGATTCGGAGACGTCCCCCCAGTCGGCACCGAGTTGCCATGTGCCGAGGCCGATGGCGGAGACGGAACGGCCGGTGGAGGCGAGAGGTCGCTGCTGCATGGGGCTCACCCTACTTCGCCGCGGGGACCTCCGGCCCCGGCGCCGTCATGTCGCCGACCGCGGCGGCGAGGTGCGACAGCACGGTCGCGACCGCCGGCACCCCGGCGGCCCCGCGGGCCGAGACCGCGTGCAGGTCGCGCCGGTCCCTCGACGCCAGCGGGCGGGTGATCACCCCGGCGACGAGGGGGAAGGACGCCACCGCGAGCCGCGGCAGCGTCGCGACGCCCACACCCTGCGCGACCAGCTGCTCGACGGCGGCGACGTTGTCGGTCTCGAAGCGGATGCGGGGCGCGAATCCCGCGCGTTCGCACGAATCCAGCAGGTGGCTGCGGCACCGCGGGCATCCCGCGATCCAATCGTCGTCGGCGAGCGCCCTGAGGTCGACGACGTCCTCGGTGCTGCGGGCGTGCCCGTCGGGCAGCACGAGGAGGAGGTCCTCGGCGCCGATGCGGCGGGCGTCGAGCCCCCGGATGCTGTCGCCGTGCGCGTCGGTGCCGTCGCCCGGGTGGCTGAAGGTCAACGCGATGTCGGCCCGGTCGGCGCGGACGGCGGCGACCGCCTCGGGCGGTTCCGCCTCAACGTACGTCAGCGAGAGACCCGGGTCGGATGCGGCGAGCCGGCGCATGAGGCGCGGGAGGATCGTCGGCGAGGCGGAGGGGAACCCGACGAGCCGCACCGTGCCGATCCGGCCGCCGCCGAGGTCGGCGAGCTCACCGGCCACCGCGCCGAGCGCCGTCGTGATCGACGTGGCGTGGCGGGCGAGGATGCGCCCGGCCTCGGTGAGCCGCATCCGCCGTCCCACCCGTTCCACGACCGCCATCCCCAGCCGCGTCTCGAGGCGGCGGATCTGCTGGCTCACGGCTGGCTGGCTGTACCCGAGTGCGGTCGCAGCGGCCGTCACGGACCCCGTGTCGCCCACCGCCTTGACGATGCGGAGCCCGGCGACGGAGAGGTCGGGGACGGGTTGCGGCATCCAGACATATAACGCCATGTCATGCAGTCGATGCAATACCTGCCATGGTGCACTCAGTCGCGGATCGCGACGATGGAGTCATGGCCCTCTCCCCCGCCGACGTCCGCGACGCGTTCCCCGACGCGCGAGGGTACGTCGCGGCCTGCACCGCCGGCATTCCGCCCCTCGCCAGCCGCGACGCGGTCCGCGCCGACCTCGACGCGTGGCCCGACCCGATCCGGTACGCCGCGAGCGCCGAGCGGTGCCGCGCATCGTTCGCGCGACTGGTCGGGGTGGACCCAGCCGCCGTCGCGCTCGGCGCGCAGACCTCCGCCATGGTGAGCCTCCTCGCGGCCTCGCTGCCCGACGGTGCCGTCGTCCTGTGCCCCGAGGGCGAGTTCTCGTCGCTCGTCCTCCCGTTCGTCCACGCCGGTCGGGGCATCACCGTGCGGACGGCACCGCTCGATGCGCTCGCCGACGCGGTCGACGCGGCGACGACCCTCGTGGCGTTCTCGATCGTGCAGTCCGCGACGGGTGCCGTCGCCGACGCCGACGCGATCGTCGCGGCGGCGCGGCGCCACCGTGCGCGAACGCTCTGCGACGCGACGCAGGCCGTCGGGTGGATGCCGGTGGCCGCCGGGGCCTTCGATGCGCTGGTCTGCCACGCCTACAAGTGGCTGTGCGCGCCCCGCGGCGTCGCGTTCCTCGCGCTCCGCGAGGACTTCGCCGCGACGATCGGTCCGCGCCAGGCGGGCTGGTACGCGGGCGCGGACCCGTGGGCGTCGTGCTACGGCACGGACGCGACCCTGGCGGCATCCGCTCGACGGTTCGACGTCTCGCCCGCGTGGCAGGCGTTCACGGGGGCCGAGCCGGCACTCGCCCTCTTCGCAGGAGCGGACCCGCGGGCGCTGAGCGACGAGGTCACGGGCCTCGCGGCCGCGCTGCGGGAGCGGCTCGACCTGCCGGCTCCGGCGCGGGCGACGCCGATCGTGACCTGGCGGGACGAGAGCGGTGCGGACATCGGCCGGCTGCGCGCCGCGGGGATCGTCGCGTCGAGCCGCGCCGGCAACGCGCGCGTCGCGCTGCACGTCTTCAACGACGAGCGCGACGTCGAGGACATCGCCCGCGCGCTGGATCGCTGACGGACCTCACTCGCGGCCGGTGCGCAACTCGATCGCGATCTGGGCGGCGTCGACCACCGCGAGTTCGTGCGCGAGCACGTCGGCATCGAAGGTGCCGGTGTCGCGAGCGTCGAGCAGCGCGCGGCGCTGGACGTCGATCACGGCGAGGCGGTAGTCGCTCTCGACCTGGAACGCCCGGGCACGGTCGAGGTCGGCCGAGCGATTCGGAGCGGGAACGTCCGCCGCGCGCTCGCGGAGAAGCTCGAGGATGTGCCGCCGCTCCTCCTTCTCGCGCTCGCGCGACTCGTCCGCCGAACCAGCGGGGGTGAGCGCGTCGACGAGCGGCGCGACCGAGGCGCCCTGCCCGACGAGGGAGACGACGGCGACGGCGAAGGCGATGAGGACGAGCACGGAGCGCAGCGGGGTGTCCTCGGGGAGCGTCTGCGCGGCAGCGAGCGTGATGGCGCCCCGCATCCCCGCCCAGACGACCAGGGTGCCCTCGCGCCATCCGAGCGGCGCTTCCTGGAAGTAGCGGATGTCGGCGAGGCCGCGCGTCACGCGCGGACCGAACCGGCGCACGGTTCCCCGCGAGACGCGCCGGCCGCGGCGGGCGAACGCATCGACGAGCTGCGCCTCGCCCTCCTCGGTCTCGAGGCGCTGCGCGATCGTCTCGAGGCGGGGCTGGAGGCGGCGGACGCGACGCGCGCTCATCGACAGCAGTGCGAGCAACGGTGCCACGTACGCGGCCCGCACGATCACCGTCAGGAGCCACGCGCCGGCGGCGATGAGGAGAGCGGGCGCGATGCCCTCGTGCGCCTTCTCCACGTCGCTGAGGATCGAGGTCAGCTGCAGTCCCATGAAGAGGAACACGAACCCCTCGAGGATCAGCTCGACCGTGCGCCAGTTCTGCGCGTCGGACAGCCGGTTGCGCGCCGAGAAGACGCGCGGACCGCCCACCCCGGTGATGATGCCGGCGACGACGGCGGCGACGAGGCCCGAGGCGCCGAGGAGTTCCGCCGGGACGGCCGCGAGGAACGGCACGGTGAACGAGAGGACCGTGTTGACGGTCGGGTCGGTCGCACGCTTGCGCACCGTCAGGTTGAGCCAGCCGAGCACCGCGCCGATCAGGACCGCGACGACGACGGCGTAGGCGAAGGTGCCGACGGCACCCCAGAAGGAGAAGGATGCCGCGGCCGCAGCGACCGCGGTGCGCAGCAGCACGAGCGCCGTCGCGTCGTTGAGCAGGCTCTCTCCTTCGAGGATCGCGACGACCCGCTTGGACACGGGCGTGCGTTTGATGATCGAGGTCGCGACGGCGTCGGTGGGGCTCACAATGGCGCCGAGGGCGACTCCCCACGCGAAACCGAGATCGGGGATCGCGACCATGAAGAAGAGGCCCAGGGCGAGGGCGGTGCCGATGACGAGGAAGACCGACAGCCCGGCGATGGCGCCGAACTCGCGTCGGAAGTGCATCGCCGGCATCGAGACCGCTGCCGAGTACAGCAGCGGGGGCAGGATGCCGAGCAGGATCCACTCCGGGTCGAGGACGAAGTCGTCGAACATCGGGAGGAAGCTGCCGCCGACGCCCACGGCGACCATCAGGATCGGCGCGGCGATACCCGCCCACCGGCCGATCACCGTCGTCGACGCGACGACCAGGAGCGCGACCACCAGGCCGAGAAGAGTCTCGATCACAGGGAAAGCCTGTCAGAGGACCTCAGCGAACGGTGATCAGTACGCCGTGGGTCCGCCCACCGGAGCGAAGGAGCGCATCGCTTCCGGCGTCGGGAGGTCGACCCGCAGCCGCGTCGTCCCCGGACGGGGGCCGGCGCCGTTCACGATCGCGGCACCGCCGAGGCGCAGCAGCGGCTCGGCGAGCTTCGCCGCGGAGGCGTCGGGGAGGAATCCGACGACGCGCCCGTTCGAGTGGACGGCGACGTCGACGCCGCGACGGCCGCGCTGCCCGATGCGGAGGATGTAGAGGCGGTCGTCGCGGGTGCGCCGCTCGGGGTCGTCGACGAGGTAGTGGGTGCGGGCGAGGTCCACGCGGGACGTGGGGAGCACGCGGAGATCCGGGAGATCGTCGTGCGATCGCGTCCGGCCGATGAGAGCGTGACAGAGGTGTTCGAGCCAGGTGGGCACGAGGCCCCCTTCCTGCAGGCGACACGAAACTCGTGCCGCCCCTCGAGCCTCGCACACGGCGCCTGGCAAACGGCCGGTGTCGGAATGCGCGCGGGTCACGAGGGGTTGCGCCCGGTATGAAGGCGATCGTCTACAGCTCCCCGGGCGCATCCGACGTCCTGTCCCTCGTCGACCGCGAGGTCGCGGATCCCGGTCCCGGTGAGGTGCGGGTCCGCATCGCCGTCTCGGGGGTGAACCCGACCGACTGGAAGTCCCGCTCCGGAGGCACCCAGCGAGCCTCCTTCGCCGAGACCGTCCCGAATCAGGACGGTGCCGGCGTCGTCGACGCCCTCGGCGAGGGAGTCGAGGACCTCGCGGTCGGCGACCGCGTGTGGGTGCACCTCGCCCAGCACCAGCGCCCCACGGGCACCGCGCAGGAGTACACGGTCGTCCCGGCATCCCGCGCCATCCGTCTTCCGGAGGGCATCGACTTCGCCACCGCGGCCAGTCTCGGCGTGCCGGCCGTGACGGCGCATCGTGCCCTGACGGTGCACGAGGACGGCCCCGCCCGCCTGGCGCCCGGCGCGCTCGCCGGACGCACCGTTCTCGTGCAGGGCGGCGCCGGCGCCGTCGGCCACGCCGCGATCCAGCTCGCCCGGTGGGCGGGTGCGACCGTCCTCACGACGGTGAGCTCCGACGCGAAGGCGCAACTCGCGCGCGCGGCCGGCGCGCACCACGTCATCGACTACACACAGGAGGACGTGGCGGCGCGGGTGCGGGAGATCGCCCCCGAGGGCGTCGACCAGATCGTCGAGGTGTCGCTGGCGACGAATGCCGCCCTCGACGCCGAGGTCGCCGCGGGACACGCCGTCATCGCCTTCTACGCTGACGACAACGGCGACACGTTCAGCATGCCGATCCGGCCCACCTTCGCGAAGAACATCCGGGTCCAGGGCGTCCTGCTCTACACGGTCGGCGAACCCGCGCTCGATGCCGCCGTCGTCGACATCACGCGCGCCCTCGAGGACGGCGCCCTGCCCGTCGGCGAGGAGGCGGGCCTGCCGCTCACGTGGTTCCCCCTGGCGGAGACCGCAGCCGCCCACGACGCGGTCGAAGCCGCGACCGTGGGCAAGGTCCTGATCCGCGTCGCCGACCTGTGATCGACCGGATGCCGCGGGTCGCGCAGCGCCTCAGCCCGCGGCATCCGTCCTGTCATCGACGCGCGCCGCAGCGATGTGGCTGATGGGGCGCCAGACGAGCACCAGGGTGACCGCGGCGCCCGCGAAGGCGAACCACCACGGCGCCGTCAGCCCCCAGAACTGGGCGATCACCCCGCCGATCGCCTGACCGATGACGAGCCCGCCGAAGACGCCCACCATGTTGACCGACGCGATCCGACCCTGCAGCTCGTGCGGGACGAGTCGTTGGCGGACCGTCGTGGAGATCGTCCCCCAGACGAAGGCGTACGCGCCGAAGGCGATCATGATGACGAAGGCGACGGCGCCCGACGTCGTCAGGGCGAAGGCGAGGTGCATCGCGACCTCGGCGCTGAGACAGACGCGCATGAGGGTCGCGAACGAGAACCGGCGCTCGAGCCAGCCGAACGAGAACGTGGCGAGCAGACCGCCGATCGCCGACGCGGTCGTGAGTGCGCCGTAGCCGATGGGACCCATCTGCAGGTGGTCCGTGGCGTAGAGGACGAGGATGCCCCAGGGCGCCGCCCACGTCACGTTGAAGGTCAGGATGATGAGGACGAGCGTCCGCACCGGCGGGTTGCGCCACAGCCACCGGATGCCCTCGGCGATGTCGGTGTGCACCGGTGTCCGCGGGGAATCGGCTTTGCTGCTCGGCACCGGCGTCGCCGCGATCCGCGAGATGAGGACGACGGCGAGCGCGACGCAGATCGCCTGGACAGCGAACGGCCAGAACGTGCCGACGGCGAACAGGAACGCCCCCAGCGGCGGACCGCCGAACTGGTTGGCGACGAGGAATCCTGCCTGGAGACGCGCATTGCCCACGCCCAGGTCGGCTTTGCGGACCATCATCGGCAGGAGGGTGCTGCTGGTCGTGTCGACGAAGACCTCCGCGCAGCCGTAGACGAACGCCACGATCAGGACGATCCAGATGCTCGCGACGCCGGTGACGAGGAAGACGCACAGCGCCACGAGGACGAGGGAGCGGACGCCATTGGCGACCATGATGAGCCTTCGCCGGTCGAGCCGGTCGGCGATCGCCCCCGCGTGCAGTCCGAACAGGAGCCACGGCAGGAACTGCAGAACGGCGCCGGCGGCGACGAGGATCGGGGAATCGGTCATCGACGCGATCAGAAGCGGCGCGGCGGCGAGCGCGATGCCGTCACCGACGTTGCTCGTCCACGATGAGGCCAGCAGCCACCGGAAGTCCCGTCCGAGCCGCTGCGGTGCGACCCATTCACCGATGTTCACCGGATGAGCCTAGAGCCATCGTCCCCTCAAGGCGGCGAGGGTGTCGCCGCAGGAGGGGGTCTCAGGCGTCGCGCACGGGTTCGCGGTCGAGCGCTGCGCGGAGGGGCACCTCCTTGATGAACATCGCGAGGACCAAACCGGCGGCCACCATCGGGATCAGCATGGCGAACACGGGCGTGAGCGCCTCGTTGTACGCGCCGGTGATGAGGTCGTGGACGGCGTGGGGCAGGGCGTTGATCACCGCGGGGGTGAAGGAGTTCGTGTCCCCCGTCGTGCCCGCGGGCAGGCGATCGGTGAGAAGGTCGGTCAACCTCGCGGTGAAGAGGGCGCCGACGATCGCCCCGCCGAGGGAAGCCCCGATCTCGCGGAAGAAGTTGTTCGCCGCAGTCGCCGTCCCCACGTGGGAGTCGGGAAACGAGTTCTGAACCACCAGGATGAGGATCTGCATCGCGAGCCCGATGCCCGCGCCGAGGAGGAAGAGATAAGCCAGCAGGATCCACAGAGTCGTGTCGACGGTCAGCGTCGACATGAGCGCGAGCGCGGTGCCGACGACGATCATGCTGGCCACCGGCATCCACTTGTAGCGTCCCGTCCGTGAGGCGAGCTGTCCCGTGGTGATCGCGCTCGTCATCAGCCCCAGCACCATCGGGATCATCATGAAGCCCGACACCGTCGCATTCGTCCCGGTGACGATCTGCAGGTACGTCGGGAGGTAGGCGAGCGCACCGAACATCGCGATACCGATGAACAGGCCGACCGAGGTGGCGAGCACGAAATTGCGCGAGCGGAACAGGCTCAGCGGGATGATCGGCTCGGCCGCACGCCGCTCCGCGAGCACGAAGGGGACGCTGAAGACCACCGCGACGGAGATGAGGAGATTCATGGTGACCGACCCCCACTCGTACTCCGTGCCACCCCAGGAGGCCACGAGGATGATCGCGGTCACCGCGACCGCCATCGTCACCGTTCCCCAGAGATCGAACCGCACGGCGACGCGTCGTGCCGGCAGCGTGAGGAACGCGACCGCCAGTCCGACCGCGACGAGTCCGAGCGGAAGGTTGATCCAGAACGCCCACCGCCATCCCACGCCCTCGGTGAATCACCCGCCCAGCAGCGGGCCCGCAATGGACGAGATGCCGAAGACGCCGCCTATGACCCCCATGTACTTCGAGCGTTCCCGCACGGGGACGACGTCGGCGATGATCGCCTGGGACAGGATCATGAGACCGCCGCCGCCGAGTCCCTGCACGGCGCGCCCGACGATGAGCCACGTCATGTCCTGCGCGAGTCCACCGATCACCGACCCCGCGAGGAACAGGAGGAGCGCGCCGATGAACAGGCCCTTCCGCCCGAGGAGGTCACCGAGCTTTCCGTAGACCGGCATCATGATGGTCGCCGCGACGAGGTACGCCGTCGTGACCCACAGCATGTGGTCGACCCCGTCCAGTTCGCCCACGATCGTCGGGAGCGCGGTCGAGAGGATCGTCTGGTCGAGCGAGGCGAGCAGCATCGCGACGAGGAGGCCGGCGAAGACGAACAGGACGCGTCGCTTGTCGGTCGGAGCGGGGTCGGGGAGGACGACGGGGGCGGTCGGGGAAGTCACCCTGCCAGACTCTCGCCGATCCCCTCCACGCGCGTCCCGCCAGCGCGGCATCCGAGGTACTGCGGACGCGGTATCGTCACGATCCGGCGGTGAGGAGCCCCGATTCGTACGCGAGGATCACCAGCTGCGCCCGGTCGTGGGCATGGACCTTGACCATGATCCGGTTGACGTGGGTCTTGGCGGTGTGCGGCGAGATGAAGAGATCGTCGGCGATCTCCTGATTGGATTGCCCGCGCGCCACCATGAGCAGCACCTCCCGCTCTCGCTCCGTCAGATGCTCGAGGCCTTCCGGCGGCGTGCGCGCCGCTGTCGGAGAGGCGACGAAGCGGTCGATCAACGCCCGGGTCGCCACCGGCGACAAGAGCGCGTCACCGGCGTGCACGGCGCGGACGGCGCGGACGATCTCCTGCGGCTCCGCCCCCTTCCCCACGAAACCGCTCGCGCCGGCACGGAGCGCGGCGACGAGGTACTCGTCCTCCTCGAAGGTCGTCAGGATGAGCACGCGGGTCGCCGCCAGGGCGGGGACAGCGCAGATCGCCGCCGTCGCCGCGATCCCGTCGAGCACCGGCATCCGGATGTCCATCACGACGACGTCGGGACGATCGCGGGTCGCCGCGGCGAGCGCGGCGCGGCCGTCCGCGGCGGAGCCGATCACCTCGATGTCGCCCTCGGCGGTGAGGATGTCGGCGACCGCCTGACGGATGAGGGGCTGATCGTCGACGACGAGCACGGTGGTCATGCGTCCTCCTTCACGAGCGGCAATCGCGCGCTGAGCCGCCACCCGCCGGGAACCTGCCCCGCCGACACCGAGCCGCGGACGGCGGCGACCCGTTCCCGCAGCCCGACCAGTCCGAGCCCGGATCCGACGTGACCGTCGGGAGCCGGTGCCTCGTGCGTCGGGTTGGTGACGGTGACGACGACCGTGTCGTCGCCGATCTCGACGAGCACATGCGCGCGCATGCCCGCGCCGTGCTTGTGGGCGTTGGTGAGCCCCTCCTGGGCGACGCGGTAGGCGACGAGGTCGACCGCGCCGCCCACCCGGGCGAGGTCGCCCTCGATCCGGCTGGTGACGTCGAGATCGGATGCCGCGAACTGCGCGACGAGCTCGTCGAGCCGCTCGAGCCCCGCGGCCGGTGCCGGCATCGCGTCCTCTCCCTCTTCGGATCGCAGCATCGACAGGAGGTCGCCGATCTCGCTGAGCACCGTCCGTGACGCCTCACGGATCGTCACCAGTGATTCCTTCGCCTTCTCGGGCCGCGCGTCGATCGCGGAGGACGCGACGCCCGCATGCAGGCTGATGACCGCGATCTGGTGCGCGACGGTGTCGTGGAGGTCCCGCGCGATGCGCAGGCGCTCCTCGCTGACCCGGCGTCGCGCTTCCGCTTCGCGGGTCTGCTCCGCCCTCTCGGCTCGGTCGGTGATCGCCGTGATGTAGGCGTGGCGGGCGCGGGCGCCGCTGCCGGCCGCCGTCGCGAACGCGACGATGAGCCCGAACTGGAAGATCCGGGGGTCGATCACCCCCGCCACGGCCGCGGGCACGGTGAGCACCACGATCAGCACGGCGACGCAGGCGCCGATGAGGAACACCTTCGAGCGCTGATAGCGGTAGGCCACTTGGAACATGGCGACCCCGACAGCGACCGCGACGCCGATCGACAGCGTCCCCGCGACGGAGACCGCGCCGAACAGGGCGAGGACGACGACGAGGACCGGGATGGGGCGCCGATGCCGCCACGGCAGGACGACGACCGGCGCGATCATCAGCGCCGTCGCGACGGGTCCGGACGACTGGAATTCCGGGATCGGCGGCTGCGCGAACGCGAGCCCCGCGATGAAGATCGCGATGAGGACCTCCCGCACCCACCGCGGCACGCGGGGGCGCGGATCCGCAGGGGCGTCGGGGAGATCCAGAAGAGGCACGTGTCCAGTGTGCCCGCGCGCGGCGGGCGCGGCATCCGTTCGGCGCGGTAGCGGCGGATACCGCGGATGCGGTACGCGATCGACCCGGCGGCGGGATGCCTCTTCCGCCGGCGCTGCGGAGGGTGGAGGAAACGCACACGAACGGAGATTCCGCATGAACATCCCCATCCTCGAGGCCCGGGACGTCCGCAAGTCCTACGGCCGCGGGTCGAACAGATTCGATGCGCTGAAGGGCATCTCGTTCCGCATCAACGAGGGCGATTCGGTGGCCATCGTCGGCAAGAGCGGCTCGGGCAAGTCGACCCTGATGCACCTGCTGGCACTGCTCGATGCCGCGGATTCGGGCACGATCCTCCTCGCCGGCGACGACACCGCCCACCTCCGCGGCTCCCGCCTGAACAAGACGCGGAACCAGACCTTCGGGTTCGTCTTCCAGCAGTTCTTCCTGACCGGGACCACGACCGTCCTCGACAACGTGATGCTGCCCCTGAAGATCGCGGGTGTCCGACGCGGCGAGCGCCGGCGTCGCGCGATGGCGGCGCTCGAGCAGCTCGACCTCGCCGACAAGGCCCGCAACAAGGCCGCGAACCTCTCCGGCGGGCAGAAGCAGCGCGTCGTCATCGCCCGCGCCCTCGTCAACGACCCGCGTCTGATCTTCGCGGACGAGCCCACCGGCAACCTAGACACCCAGACCGGGGCCGTCGTCGAGGACATCCTCTTCACCCTGAACCGCGAGCACGGTATCACCCTCATCGTCGTGACCCACGATGAGGATCTCGCGGCACGCTGCGACCGACGGATCGTCATCCGGGACGGGCTCATCATCGAGGATTCGGCTGAGGAGGCGGCAGCATGAAGACGACGGATCTGATCGCCTCGGCGGTCGCCAACACGTTCCGCTCCAAGACGCGGACGATCCTCACGATCCTCGCGATCTTCGTCGGGGCGTTCACCCTGACGCTGACGAGCGGCCTCGGGACGGGGATCAACGCCTACATCGACGACACGGTGTCGGGGGTGGGCGCGTCCGACGCCATGACGGTGACGAAGAACGCCGAGTCGGACGGAGGCCTTCCCGGCCAGCCGTCCGACGGACCGCAGGAGTACGACCCGGACGCGGTGTCCAGCGGCATCCCCGGCACGACGGTCACCGCGTTGACACCCGACGACATCGACACGATCGAGGGAGTCGACGGCGTGCTGCGGGTGGATGCCGTCCGGACGATCACCCCCGACTACATCGTCGCGGGCGACGGGACCAGGTACGAGGCATCCGTCGGCAGCCTGATCCCGGGCCAGACCGTCGTGCTCGCCAGCGGCGCCGAGCCCGATCCCGACGCCGGCGAGTACGAGGTGACCATCCCCGTCACCTATGTTGAGCCGCTCGGGTTCTCCGATGCGGCGGATGCGGTCGGCGAGACGGTCACGGTGGCCGTGACGGATGCCGAGCGCACGCAGCACACGATCGATGCGACGATCGTGGGGGTCGCCGAAGAGGCGATCGCGAGCCCGACGGGCAGCGGTCTGCTCGTGAACACCGCGTTCGAGGATGCGCTGTTCGCGGCGCAGAGCACGGGGCTCACCACGGAGCAGGCCGACCGCTACACCTCGGCGACGGTCTGGTTCGATCCTCAGGCGACGGATGCCGAGATCACGGCGCTCAAGGATCGTCTCGCCGACGCGGGGTACACCGGCACGACGATCGCCGACCAGCTCGGAACGGTGAAGACGATCATCGACGGCATCGTGCTCGTGCTGAACGCGTTCGCGATCATCGCCCTGCTCGCAGCGGCGTTCGGGATCGTGAACACCCTGTACATGTCGGTGCAGGAGCGCACCCGGGAGATCGGGCTCATGAAAGCGATGGGCATGGGGTCGGGACGCGTGTTCTCGCTCTTCAGCCTCGAGGCGGCCTTCCTGGGCTTCCTCGGCAGCGCGATCGGCGCCGTCGTCGCGATGGCGGCCGGCAGCGCGATCAGCTCGGTGCTCGCGGGTGGGCTGCTCGCCGATCTCCCGGGGCTGACGCTAATCGCGTTCGACCCGGTGTCGATCGCCACCGTGATCGTCCTGGTCATGGCGATCGCGTTCCTGGCGGGCACGTTGCCGGCCGCACGAGCCGCACGCGCTGATCCGGTGGAGTCCCTACGGTACGAGTGAACGGAGGCTCGCATTCGAGCGACCGTACGACGAAGGGCCCGCCGGATGGCGGGCCCTTCGTCGTACCGGTCGGGATGACAGGATTTGAACCTGCGACCCCTTGACCCCCAGTCAAGTGCGCTACCAAGCTGCGCCACATCCCGGTCCGTTGCCCTCGCGAACAACTCCCCTATCCTAGCCGGTCCGCAGCCCCGCCGCGAACCGCCACGGGGTTCCGCGTGTCCGAGCACGGGACTACTCTGCCCGGATGACGCAGATCACGATCGAACCGGCGCGGGCCGATCGCTTCGCCGACGCCGAGCACGCCCTCACGGGCGGCGGCGACGGAGCGGATTGCTGGTGCCAGTGGTGGATGCTCGCGCCTAAGGACTTCGACACCACCTCGCAGGCGGAGCGGCGCGAACGACTGCGGATGGACCTCACCGCCGCGGTCCCCTCGGCCCTCATCGCCTACGTCGACGGCGAGGCGGCCGGATGGGTCAAAGTCGCTCCTCGCCCTGCACAGCCGCGACTCGCGCGCACGCGCAACGTCCAGCAGTCCCCCGAGCCCATGGACGACCCATCGGTCTGGGCGATCACCTGCTTCGTCGTCCGCACAGAGCACCGCTCGAAGGGAATCGCGTCGAAACTGCTCGACGCCGCCGTCGAGCATGCTCAAGCACACGGCGCCCGCGTCGTCGAGGGCTACCCGCTCGACACGGAGATCAAGCGGTTCTCGAGCAACGAGCTCTATCACGGGACGCTCTCCGCCTTCCTCGGCGCGGGCTTCACCGAGACCGCTCGCCCCGGCGCCGCTCGTCCGATCGTCGCGAAGGCCCTGTCGTGACGCGCGTCACCCTCGTTCGGGGCGACATCACACGCCAGCACGTCGACGCCGTCGTCAACGCGGCCAACCGTGCGATGCGCGGCGGGGGCGGCGTCGACGGTGCCATCCACCGTGCGGGCGGACCCGGCATCCTCGCCGACTGCATCGCACGTTTCCCTCACGGCCTCGCCACGGGGGATGCTGGGTGGACGACCGCCGGCGACCTGCCCGCCCGCTGGGTGATCCATGTCGTCGGCCCGAACCACACCGCCGGCGAACGCGACCGCTCCCTCCTGACGTCCTGCTACCGTCGGGCGCTCGAGGTCGCCGACGACCTCGGGGCGACGACCGCCGCCTTCCCGCTCATCAGTGCCGGGATCTACGGCTGGCCCCTCGACGACGCCGTCGACGCCGCCGTCTCGACCCTGCGGGACACGCCGTCGCAGGTCGCCGAGGCACGCATCGTCGCCTTCGACCAGGCCATGTACGACCGAGTCGAACGGCGGCTCGCGGCATCCTGACCCGCCTACGATGGATCCCACGATCGGGAGGGGGATGACATGGCGGATGCCGTCCGTGTGGATTCCTGGCTGTGGGCCGTCCGCGTCTACAAGACCCGCTCGGCGGCGACGACCGCCTGTCGCGCCGGACACGTCCGCGTCAACGGCGAGAAGGCGAAAGCGGCACAGCAGGTGCGTCCCGGCGATGAGCTGCGCGTGCGGATCGCCGGCTTCGACCGCATCCTCGTCGTGCGCCAGACGATCACCAAGCGCGTCGGCGCTCCGCTCGCCGCCGTCGCCGCCGAGGACCGCACCCCCGAGCGGGAACCCGTCGCCCAGATCGCCGTGCGCGACCGCGGCGCCGGCCGCCCCACCAAGCGCGAGCGGCGCGACATCGAGCGGCTACGCGGCCGCTGACCCCGCCCGGCGACGGGGAAGCGCGCGGCGGGCGACGGCATCCGCTCCGCCGACGGCGATCGCGGTCACCGCGTAGACGACCAGGTCCCTCGGGTCGAAGGACGTGCCGAGCACGAGGACGATCGGCGCGAACTCCGCCGCCCACCGGAGCGGCAGTCCCGTCAGCTGGAAGAGTTCGACGGCGACGCTCCAGACGAGCACGACACCGGCGGTCGCCCAGGACGGCCACCGCGGGACGAGCAGCACCAGCCCGCCCCAGATCGCGACCACGTAGAGGGCGTCGCCCGCGATGTCGGATGCCGCGCCGTCCGGCGCCGCCAGATGCACGACGAGCCCCGCCACGATGGCGACGACGGCGACGCCGAGCCCGACCAGCCGTCTCACGACGGCAGCTGTCCGCGCAGCCAGGAGACGGAGTGCACGGTCCCGCCGACGCCGGTCACCCGCTCCGCGAGACCGCGATCGCTCGTCACCACGACCGCCCGCTCGCCGCGTGACACGGCCTCCGCCGTGCACTCGACGATCCGATCGTCGCCGGAGCCCGGCGCCCGGGCCACCTCGACACGGCCGTGGCCGTCGGGCGCGGATCGCGCCGCCCCCTCGAGGACGGCGACCACGCGCGGGAACCACCGGTCCCCGCCGAGCCCGATCTCGGCCGCGGCCACACCGTCGTCCGCGACGCGCTCGAGGCCGGCGAGGAGACGCCCCGCGGCGCCGGCACGGTCGCGCCACCACCCGTCGGGCGTCGATCCGACGACGTTCGCCGCGTCGACGATCAGCGCGACCCGGGTCGACAGCGCGGCGCGCAGCTCGGGCCAGGATCCCGCGAACCCCGGATGCAGCGCCATGTCGTCCACGCGGTCGACCGCCACCCACTCCAGGGCGTAGCTCTCGGGG
Source organism: Microbacterium gawkjiense (assembly GCF_031932225.1). Taxonomy (NCBI): domain Bacteria; kingdom Bacillati; phylum Actinomycetota; class Actinomycetes; order Micrococcales; family Microbacteriaceae; genus Microbacterium; species Microbacterium gawkjiense. The sequence goes on along the minus strand of NZ_JAUZVV010000002.1, from coordinate 17,005 downwards.
TCCGCGATGACCGGCTCGAACGGACGCACGACCGTCGCGACGAGGGTCGTGTACGACCAGACACCACGATCGAGGACACTCGTGAAGAGGGGGCGCAGGGCGTCGCCGGGCACGCCGGCCTCTTCCTGCGACTCGCGGATCGCGGCATCCGTCGCGCTCTCACCCTCGTGGCGTGCTCCCCCGGGAATCCCCCACGTCCCGCCGAAGTGGCTCCACGACACCCGGTGCTGCAGCAGGATGCCGCGCTCCGGGTCGTGTGCGAGAAGTCCCGCCGCTCCGAATCGGCCCCAGTACTTCTCCCCACTGTCGGCGATCACCCACGCGTCGCCGGGATCGCGCGGCCCGAGCGGGCGACGCGGCTCACCGGGATCGGGCGGGCGGATGGTCACCCGACCAGCCTCTCACGCAGCGCGCCGCGCGGCGCGGCATCCGTCACCGGCCGACGCACGCAGACGAGGAGATGACGGTTCTCGAGGACCGATCCGGACGGATGCCTCCTCGGGACGCGTCATCTCCTCGCGAAGCGACGGCCAAGCGACCGCGAAGCGACGGCGCTCAGCGCTGGCGACGCTCGCGCACCCGCATGTTCGTGACGATCGGGGTGCCCTCGAAACCGAAGATCTCGCGCAGGCGTCGCTGGATGAACCGGCGGTAGCCCGGGTCGAGGAACCCGGTCGTGAACAGCACGAATGTCGGCGGACGTGTCGAGGCCTGCGTCCCGAACAGGATGCGGGGCTGCTTGCCGCCGCGCAGCGGATGCGGGTGCTCGGCGATGAGTTCGGCGAGGAACGCGTTGAACTTGCCGGTCGGGATACGCTGATCCCACGACTCGAGCGCGGTCTCGAGGGCCGGGACCAGCTTGTCGAGGTGGCGGCCGGTGCGCGCCGACAGGTTGACGCGCGGCGCCCACGTGACGTGCGCGAGGTCCTGCTCGATCTCGCGCTCGAGGTAGCGGCGACGGTCGGCGTTGTCCATGTCGTCGTCGTTCAGGCGGTCCCACTTGTTGAACGCGAGGACGAGCGCGCGGCCGGACTCGAGCACCAGGTCGATGATGTTGAGGTCCTGCACGCTGATCGACTCGGTCACGTCGAGAACGACGACGGCGACCTCGGCCTTCTCGAGCGCCGCGCTCGTGCGGAGCGACGCGTAGAAGTCGGCGCCCTGCTGCAGGTGCACGCGACGACGGATGCCGGCAGTGTCGACGAGACGCCACAGCTTGCCGCCGAGCTCCACGACCTCGTCCACGGGGTCGCGGGTGGTGCCGGCGAGGTCGTTGACGACGACGCGCTCCTCCCCCGCCGCCTTGTTGAGGAGCGAGGACTTGCCGACGTTCGGCCGGCCGAGGATCGCGACCCGGCGCGGTCCGCCGAGCTCGTTCTTCGCGACGGCCGAGATCTCGGGGAGCACCTTCATGACCTCGTCGAGGAGGTCCGCGACGCCGCGGCCGTGGATGGCCGAGACGGGGTGCGGCTCACCGAGGCCGAGGTTCCAGAGCGCTGCAGCCTCGGGCTCCTGGCGGGCGTCGTCGATCTTGTTGGCGACGAGGAAGACCGGCTTGTCGGTCTTGCGGAGCAGCCGGACGACCTGCTCGTCGGTCGCGGTCGCGCCCACCATGGCGTCGACGACGAACATCACGACGTCGCACAGCTCGATCGCGACCTCGGCCTGCGCGGCGACGGAACGATCGATCCCCTTCGCATCGGGCTCCCACCCGCCGGTGTCGACAAGGGTGAACCGGCGGTCCATCCACTCGGCCTTGTAGCTGACGCGGTCGCGGGTGACACCCGGCGTGTCCTCAACGACGGCCTCGCGGCGGCCGAGGATGCGGTTCACGAGCGCCGACTTGCCGACGTTCGGCCGCCCGACGATCGCGACCACCGGCAGCGCCGGCAGCATCTCGACGACCTCGCCCCCGGCGGTGAAACCGGCGAGGAGGTCGTCGTCCTCCTCGTCGAGCTCGTAGTCGGCCAACGAGGCGCGCAAGGCCGCAGCGCGCTGCTCGGCGAGCTCCTCGTCGAGGTTGGCGAGCTTCTCCTCGATCTGGTCGGGGCCGCCTTCGTATTCGTCTTCGGCGCTCATCGTGAGCCTTCCGTTCCCGACCGCACGACGGCCAGGACGGCGTCGACGGTCTGTGCGAAGTCCAGGTCGGTCGAGTCGACGACCGTCACGCCGGGTGCGGCGGTGAGGAAGTCGACGACCTGGGAGTCGGATGCGTCGCGCTTGTGCAGCGCGGCGGCGACAGCCGCGGCATCCTGAGTGGTCAATTCGGCGCTGCGCCGGGCGGCGCGCACCTCGGGGGCGGCGGTCAGCAGGATCCGCACCGGGGCGTCCGGGGCGACGACCGTCGTGATGTCGCGGCCCTCGACGATGACGCCGGGGCGGCCGGACTCGGCCACGAGCCGCCGGAACAGGACGTTGACCTGCTCGCGGATGACCGGCACCCGCGCAACACCGCTGACGGCGGAGCTGACGCGCGGTTCGCGGATCGCCTCGGTCACCGAGGCCTGTCCCACGCGCACCCAGTAGTCGTCGGGGTCGAGCGAGATCGCGTAGTCGAAGTCGCCCGCGGCGTCCACGACGGCCGCGGCGTCCGACGTGTCGGCGCCGTGCTCGAGGACGTGCCACGCAAGCGCGCGGTAGGCCGCTCCCGTGTCGAGGTAGCCGTAGCCGAGCCGCCGCGCGGCTTCCTTGGACACGCTGGACTTGCCGCTGCCGGCCGGTCCGTCGATGGCGATCGTGATCGGGTCAGTCATTGAGGCTCGCAATCTTCCACCCGCGCGCCGCGAGTCCGTCGGTGGCGACGGTCACGGCGGACGGGACGACACTGATCTCGCCGAGGCCGAACTGGGCGCCGGGCGAGTGCTCGAGACGGAAGTCCTCGACGTTGACGTCGAGTTCGCCGAGGTCGCCGAACAGGCGCCCCAACTGGCCGGGGGTGTCGTCGACCATGACGACAACCGTCTCGAAACGGCGGTTCTGACCGTGCTTGCCGGGGAGCCGCTCGACGCCTTCGTTGCCGCGACGGATCGTGTCGGCGACCGCGCGGCGGGCGCCGGGCGCATCCGGGTCGCGGAGCGCACGGGCGACACCTGCCAGGTCGGCGGCGAGGGCGTCGAGCACCTCGACGACGGGGTCGGCGTTGGCACCGAGGATCTGCACCCACAGTTCGGGGGCGGATGCCGCGATACGGGTGGTGTCGCGCACTCCCTGCCCGGCCAGGCGCAGCGAGGCGTCCTCGGCCCCGACGAATCGGCCGGCGAGGAGGGATGCCACGAGCTGCGGCACGTGCGAGACGAGGGCGACCGAGCGGTCGTGCTCCTCGGGGGTCATCTCGATGAGGCTGGCACCGAGGTCGAGGGCGAGCCCCTCCACGACGGCGAGGTCGCGCGCGGAGGTCTCCTCGTCGCGGCAGATGACCCACGGGCGGCCGAAGAAGATATCGGCGCGGGCGGCGATCGCGCCGCCCCGTTCGCGTCCGGCCATCGGGTGGGAGCCGATGTAGCGCGAGAGGTCGACACCACGCTCGCGGAGCGTCAGCAGCGGCTCGAGCTTGACGCTCGCGACATCGGTGACGACCGCGTCGGGGAAGGCGCCGAGCTCGCGCTCGATGACGTCCGCCGTCACATCGGGCGGCACCGCCACGACGACGAGATCCGGCCGGTCGTCGTCGCGCGCCAGTCGGCCGGCGCCGTAATCGACGGCGAGACGCAGCTGGGCGGGCGAGGCGTCCGCGAGGACGACGTCGACGCCGAGGGCGCGCAGCGCGTGCCCGATACTCGAGCCCAGCAGGCCCGCACCGACGATGCGGACGAGACCGCTCGTGCGGACCGCGCGGGCGCGCGCGTCGATGGCGTCGGTCACAACTGCTCCTGAGTGGGATCCCCGGGCGGGGTGTCCGCCTGGCGCGCGAGAGTCAACAGCGCACCACGCTCCACTGTAGTCAACTCGCGTGCCCGGCCCGCTGGGAGCGTGCCCAGGTGCAACGGACCGAACTGGCGGCGGACGAGCTCCTGCACCGGGTGGCCGACCGCAGCCATCATGCGGCGGACGATGCGGTTGCGCCCCGAGTGCAGGGTCAGCTCGACGAGGCTCGTGTCGCCGCTCGCGTCGAGCAGCCGGGCCTTGTCGGCGGCGATCGGGCCGTCCTCGAGGTCGATGCCCTTCGTCAGCTGCGCGATCGTCTGCGGCAGCACGCGGCCGGTGACCTTCGCGATGTAGACCTTCGTGACGCCGAAGGAGGGGTGCGCGAGGACGTGGGCGAGCTCGCCGTCGTTGGTGAGGACGAGCAGGCCGCTCGTCTCGGCATCCAATCGGCCCACGTTGTAGAGGCGCTCGGGCCAGTCCTTCGTGAAGCGGCGGAGGTCGGGGCGACCCTGGTCGTCCTTCATGGAGGAGACGACACCGGTCGGCTTGTTGAGGATGACGTAGCGCTTGCTCGTGTCGAGCTGGACCGCGGTCCCGTCGACGTCGACCAGGTCGTGCGCGGGGTCGATGCGCGAGCCCAGTTCGGTCACGACGACGCCGTTGACCCGCACCCGGCCCTCGACGATGTACTGCTCGCAGACGCGCCGCGAGGCGACGCCCGCGCCCGCGAGCACCTTCTGCAGCCGGACCCGGTTCTCGTCGGACTGGTCGTTCATCGGATGGTCTCTCCTTCGAATCCCGCGGAGCCGTCGTCCAGCAGCGGGGAGATGGGTGGCAGCTCGTCGAGGGAGTTGATCCCCAGGTGTCCGAGCAGCGCATCGGTGGTGCGGTAGTTGATGGCGCCCGTCTCGGGGTCGGTGAACGCCTCGGTGATGAGGCCGCGCGCGAGGAGCGTCCGGACGACGGAGTCGACGTTCACCGCGCGGATCGAGGCGACCTGGCTGCGCGACACGGGCTGCTTGTAGGCGATGACGGCGAGGGTCTCGAGCGCGGCCTGCGACAGCCGGGACGGCGCCTGACCGTTGACGAACTCGGCGACCAGGTCGTCGTGCTCCTCGCGGACGTAGAACCGCCAGCCCCCGCCGACCTCCCGCAGCTCGAAGCCGCGGCGCGGCCCCGACCGATCGCCGTCGTAGTCGGCGACGAGCTCCTCGATCGCCCGGCGGACCGAAGCGACGGGCGCACCGACGGCCGCCGCGAGCGAGACGAGGCTCTGCGGCTCGTCGATGATCATGAGGATCGCCTCGAGACGCCGCGCGATGTCGGCGGGCTCCTGCGAACGGGGCGGCGCCTCGGCCTCGGCGGCGTCGACGCCGGCGGTGTCATCGGTCATAGTCGGCTCCCAGGGTGGCGAGGTTCTCTTCGGACCACCGCTCGGCGGTCCAGCGCAGGGTCAGCTCCCCCAACGGCTCGAGCTGCTCGAACGAGAGCGCGGCGTGGCGGTAGAGCTCGAGGACGGCGATGAAGCGCGCGACGACGACACCGGTCTGCGGCACTCCGGCGACGAGGTCGCGGAAGTTGAGCTGGCCGGCGTCGCGCAGCAGCGTCACCACGACGGCGGCCTGCTCGCGGATCGACACAAGTGGCGCGTGCAGGTGGTCGAGCCCGACGTGCGGGATCTCCTTCGGTGCGAAGGCGAGCACGGCGATGGCGGCGAAGTCCTCGGGCGAGAGCGTCCACACCAGCTCGGGGACCGCCCGCCGGTGCTTCTCGTCGAGCCGCACGGCACGCGTGTGACGTTTGCCCTCGCGCTCGAGGCAGCGCGCGAACCACGCCGACACCTCCTTGAACGCGCGGTACTGCAGCAGACGCGCGAACAGCAGGTCGCGCGCCTCGAGGAGGGCGACCGACTCGGCATCCACCAGTTCGCCCTGCGGCAGCAGACCCGCGACCTTCATGTCGAGCAGCGTCGCCGCGACGACGAGGAACTCGGATGCCTGGTCGAGCTCGGCATCGTCGTCGAGGCCCTTCAGGTAGGAGATGAACTCGTCGGTCACCTTGCTGAGCGAGACCTCGGTGATGTCGAGCTCGTGCTTCGAGATCAGGGTCAGCAGCAGGTCGAAGGGACCGTCGAAGTTGCCGAGGGAGACGCGGAACCGGTCGCCGCCGGTCTCGGTCGTGTCCGCCTCGGAAGGCGCGGCGTCGGCGTCCGGGACGTCCTCAGGCGACGGCGCCACGGGCGACCAGCTCCCGCGCGAGGCGCAGGTACGCCTGGGCGGCGGAGTGCTCGGGAGCGAACTTCGTGATCGGCACCCCGGCGACCGAGGCGTCGGGGAACTTCACCGTGCGGCCGATCACCGTCTCGAGCACGTCGTCGCCGAACGCGTCGACGACCCGCTCGAGGACCTCGCGCGAGTGCAGCGTGCGAGGGTCGTACATCGTGGCGAGCACGCCGTCGAGCTGGATGGCGGGGTTCAGCCGGTCACGCACCTTGTCGATGGTCTCGATGAGCAGTGCGACGCCGCGGAGCGCGAAGAACTCGCACTCGAGCGGGATGAGGACGCCGTGGCTCGCGGTCAGGGCGTTGACCGTCAGCAGCCCGAGCGAAGGCTGGCAGTCGATGAGGATGACGTCGTAGTCCCCCGCGACCTTGCGCAGGACGCGGGCGAGGATCGTCTCGCGGGCGACCTCGTTGACGAGGTGCACTTCGGCGGCCGACAGGTCGATGTTGGCGGGGAGGATGTCGAGGCCGTCGACGGACGTCGTGACGATGACCTCGTTCGGGTCGCGCTTCGGGTCGAGGAGCAGGTCGTAGATCGTCGCGGTCTCGTGCGTCTGCACACCGAGCCCGGCCGACAGCGCGCCCTGCGGGTCGAAGTCGACCGCCAGCACGCGGCGACCGTACGACGCGAGACCGGCCGCCAGGTTGATGGTGGTCGTCGTCTTGCCGACGCCGCCCTTCTGGTTGCACAGCGAGATGATGCGCGCGGGCCCGTGGCCGTCGAGCTTCGGAGGGGTCGGGAAGCCGTGGTACGGACGTCCCGTCGGCCCCATCGGGGTGTCGGTCGCCGAACCCGCCGCCGTCGATGCGCCGGTGGCCTCCGCCGTGCTCCGCTTGCTCGCCACTGATCTCCTGCCTTCGCCGTGCTCACCCGAGTCTAGTCACCGCCGCGGCCCCGACGAGGGAGCGACTCCCCCGCAGTGCCCGCCCCGGGTTCAGCGGGCGCGCGGATGCGACGTGAGGTACACGTCGCGCAGCGCATCCACCGTGACGTGGGTGTAGATCTGCGTCGTCGCGACGGAGGCGTGACCGAGCAGCTCCTGCACGACGCGGACGTCAGCCCCGCCCTGCAGCAGATGGGTCGCGAACGAGTGGCGCAGCGTGTGCGGTGAGACGTGGGCCGTGATGTTCGCGCGTTCCGCCGCCTGCTGGATCACGAGCCACGCGCTCTGCCGCGACAGGGGCGCGCCACGCGCGCCCAGGAACGCCCGCGGCGTCGCCCGGCCGCGCCGGGAGAGCTCGGGTCGAGCCCGGGTCAGGTACGCGTTGACCGAGGCCCGCGCGTAGGAGCCGACCGGCACGACCCTTTCCTTCGACCCCTTGCCGCGCACCCGCAGCACGTCACCGTGCCGGAGGTCGTCGACGTCGAGATCGACGATCTCCGACACCCGTGCGCCGGTCGCGTACAGCAGCTCGAGCAGCGCCCGGTCGCGGAGCCCGATGAGCTCGCCCGGTGCGGCGTCCTCGGGCGCGGGCCCGGCGGCATCCAACAGCCGGATCACGTCGTCGACCGGCAGCGCCTTCGGCAGGCGCATCGGCGCCTTCGGGGGGCGCAGCCGGCTCGTCGGATCCTCCGTCGCGATCCCCTCGCGGGCGAGGAAACGATGGAAGCTGCGGACGGCGGACTGGAGACGGGCGAGCGAGGTGGAGGCCGGGGGCGGATCGGATGCCGCCCGCTCGGCCGCGAACCTCGTGACGAGCTCGGTCGTCACGCCGTCGGTGTCGACGACGTCATGACTCCCGAGCCAGTCGAGGTAACCCGCGAGGTCACGCCGGTAGGCGGCCACCGTGTGCGCGGACAGACCGCGCTCGATCGTGATGTGCCGGAGGAACGCGTCGACGGCGCGCGCGAGCCTCACGGGTTCTCAGTCCTGCGGTCGGTCCGCGCCCACGGGGCGCGATCGCCCCGGCCAGGGGGCGTCCGGCGCACCGAGCGTCGTCCAGTCGCGTGCGTGGCCGGCAGCGGCGGCGAGGGCGGCGACGACGAGCGACGGGTTCTGCAGCCGGCGCGCGAGGACCGCGTCCACGACCTCGTCGAGGGGCACCCACCGCACCTCGATGTCGGCCTCCTCGTCGGTGCGGGCGAACACCTCGGGCGCGTCCGCGAGGCCACGGGCGAGGTAGACGCGGATCGCCTCGTCGCTCCCGCCGGGGCTCGTGAAGAAGTCGGACAGCACGTTCCACTGCTGAGCGGTGAGATCGGCCTCCTCGGCGAGCTCGCGCTTGGCTGCCTCGAGGGGGTCCTCCCCCGGCACGTCGAGGAGGCCCGCCGGGATCTCCCAGTCGCGGAACCCGACGGGATGCCGGTACTGCCGGATCAGCAGCACACGGCCCTCCTCGTCGAGAGCCAGCACGGCGACCGCGCCGGTGTGGTCGACGTACTCCCGCACGATCGTCCCGTCGCCGTAGGTGAACTCGTCGCGGCGCAGGTTCCAGACGCGACCTTCGTAGACCGTGTCGCTGCGGGTCACCGTGACGGCGACGGCGTCGTCCTGCAGGGCGGCGGCATCCGTCACGGGTCAGTCCTCGTTCTCGACGTCGAACAGCTCGCTCGCGCGGTGCCGCTCGAGAGCCGCGGCGATGAGGCCGCGGAACAGCGGGTTGGCCTCGGTCGGGCGCGAGCGGAGCTCGGGGTGCGCCTGAGTCGCGATGTAGTACGGGTGCACGTCCCGCGGCAGCTCGACGTACTCGACGAGGTCGAGGTCGGGGTTGAGGCCCGAGAACCACAGGCCCGCATCCGCGATCTGCTGGCGATAGGCGTTGTTGACCTCGTAGCGGTGGCGGTGACGCTCGGTGGCGCGGTTCGAGCCGTACAGTTCGGCCGCGAGCGATCCTTCGGCCAGCGCGGCCTCGTACAGGCCGAGGCGCATGGTGCCGCCCATGTCGCCGCGGTCGAGGATGTCGACCTGCTCGGCCATCGTCGCGATGACCGGGTGCGGGGTCTCGGGGTCGAACTCGCTCGACGAGGCGCCCTCGATGCCGGCGACGTGGCGGGCGTACTCGATCACCATGCACTGCAGGCCGAGGCAGATTCCGAGCGTCGGCAGCCCCTGCTCGCGGGCGAACTTCAGGGCGCCCAGCTTGCCCTCGATGCCGCGGATGCCGAAGCCGCCGGGGATCACGATGCCGTCGACGGCCGACAGCGCCTTCGCGGCGCCTTCGGGCGTCTCGCACAGGTCGGACGGGATCCACACGATCTGGACCTTCGTCTCCTGCGCGAAACCGCCGGCCTTCAGCGCCTCGGTGACCGAGAGGTAGGCGTCCGGCAGATCGATGTACTTGCCGACGAGGCCGACGGTGACCTCGTGCTTCGGGTTGTGGACGGCGTTCAGGACCTTGTTCCAGCGGGTCCAGTCGATGTCGCCCGCCTTCGCGCCGAGGCCGAGGCGACGGACGATGTAGGCGTCGAGGCCCTGATCGCTCAGCGTCGAGGGGATGTCGTAGATGCTCGGCAGGTCGACCGTGTTGATGACCGCGTCCTCGTCGACGTCGCACATGAGCGCGATCTTGCGCTTGTTGGACTCCGTCACCGGGCGGTCGCTGCGCAGGACCAGTGCATCGGGCTGGATGCCGATGGAGCGCAGCATCGCGACCGAGTGCTGCGTGGGCTTGGTCTTCTGCTCCCCCGAGGCGCCCATGAAGGGCACGAGCGAGACGTGCACGAAGAAGACGTTGTCGCGGCCGAGCTCGTGGCGGATCTGCCGCGCCGACTCGATGAACGGCTGCGACTCGATGTCACCGACGGTGCCGCCGACCTCGGTGATGATGACGTCGGGGCGGGGCTCTTCGCTCGCCTGCAGTCGCATCCGGCGCTTGATCTCGTCGGAGATGTGCGGGATGACCTGGACGGTGTCGCCGAGGTACTCGCCGCGGCGCTCCTTGGCGATGACCTCGGAGTAGATCTGACCCGTGGTCACGTTGGCCGCCTGGCTCAGCTCGATGTCGAGGAAGCGCTCGTAGTGGCCGATGTCGAGGTCGGTCTCGGCGCCGTCGTCGGTCACGAAGACCTCGCCGTGCTGGAACGGGTTCATCGTCCCCGGGTCGACGTTCAGGTACGGGTCGAGCTTCTGCATGACGACGCGCAGGCCGCGAGCGGTGAGCAGATTGCCGAGGCTGGCGGCGGTCAGGCCCTTGCCGAGAGACGAAACGACACCACCCGTCACGAAGATGTGCTTGGTGATGTCGTTGCTTTTGCGTCCCGCGCCCGAAGAGTCCGTCACGGGCTTTCACTCTATCAGCCCCGTCGGGTGCCCCGCCCGGAGTGCGAGCGGGTGTCGCTCAGCGGGCGCGGCCGAGCGCGAGGAGTTCGCGCGCGTGGTCGAGCGCGACCTCCGAGTCGGCCATGCCCGAGAGCAGTCGCGCCATCTCGGCCGCCCGTTCCTCGCCCTCGAGCCGCCGCACGCTCGACGCGGTCACCGACCCGTCGTTGGCCTTGACGACCGAGAGGTGGTTGCCGGCGAACGCGGCGACCTGGGCGAGGTGGGTGACGGCGATCACCTGGCTCGTCTCCGCGAGCTTCGCGAGCCGCCGGCCGACCTCGATCGCCGCAGCGCCGCCGATGCCGGCATCCACCTCGTCGAAGACGAACGTCGGAACGGGGTCGGTCGCGGCGATGACGACCTCGATGGCCAGCATGACCCGGCTGAGTTCGCCGCCCGACGCGCCGCGCGCGACGGGGCGGGGCGACGCGCCCGGATGCGGCGCGAGCTGGATCGTGACGACGTCGCGACCGTGCGCGGCCTCGGGGCCGGGCTCGACGGCGACGGTCACGGTGGCGTCGGGCAGGGCGAGGTGACGAAGCTCGTCGGTGACCGCCTCCCCCAGACGGGATGCCGCCGCTCGCCGCGCGTCGGTCAGCTCCGTCGCGCGCGCGTCGAGCTCATCGCGCAGCCGGTCCCGTTCGGCCGTCAGCCGGTCGATGCGGTCGCCGTCGTCGTCGAGCTCGGCCAGGCGCGCAGAGCCGGAGGCGAGCAGTTCAAGGGCCGCCTCGAGCGAGCCGTGCACGCGGACGAGTCCGTTCAGGGCCGCCCGGCGCTCCTCGACGGCCGCGAGTTCGTGGGGGCCACCCTCGTCGAGGTCGGCGAGGTAGCCGCTCAGCTCGCCCGCGACGTCGGCGACGCGGTAGCCGAGCTCCTCGATGACGGCGGCGTGAGCGCGCAGCGCCTCGTCGGACCCGGCCGCGCGCTCGAGCGCGCGGCGCGCCTCGGCGAGCAGCCCCTGCACGTCGGGCAGATCGTCTTCGTTCGACAGCGCAGCGTGCGCCGTCGCCGCCGCCAGGCGCAGCTCCTCGGCGTTGGCGAGGCGCTCGGCGCGCTGCGCGAGCTCCGTGTCCTCACCGGGCTGGGGGTCGACCGCCTCGATGTCCGCGATCGCGGCGCGCAACTCCTCCGCCTCGCGGACGCGGGCATCCTGTTCGGTCGTCAGGGTCTCGAGGTCTGCGGCGGCGGTGCGCCAGGCATCCCACACCGCGCGGTAGCGCTCCTGCGCCTCGGCGACAGGAGCACCGCCGAACCGGTCGAGCGCCTCGCGCTGCGCGGCGGCCGACGTGAGCCGCAACTGGTCGGACTGACCGTGGACGACGACGAGCTGGTCCGCGAGGTCGGCGAGCACGCCGGCCGGAGCGGTGCGGCCGCCGACGGTCGCGCGGCTGCGGCCCTCGCTCGAGAGCGTGCGCCCGAGGTAGAGCTCGGCACGGCCGTCACCGAGGGGTTCGATGTCGCCCCCGGCATCCCGCACCCGCTCGACGACGGGGCCGTCCTCGGACACGATCCACACGCCGTCGACCGCGGCCTGCTCGGCACCGGCGCGGACCGCGCCGGAATCGGCCCGCTGGCCGAGCAGCAGGCCGAGACCCGTGACGACCATCGTTTTGCCGGCGCCCGTCTCACCGGTGATCGCGGTGAAGCCGGGACCGATCGGCAGGGTCGCCCCCGCGATGACCCCGAGGTCGCGGAGGCGGATCTGCTCGATCACGGCGTCGCCTCCGTGGCACCGCGCCAGCCCGCGACGGGCAGCTGGAACTTGCGGACGAGCCGATCGGTGAAGACCGACGGATGCAGTCGCGCGAGGCGCACGGGTCGCGTGGACCGTCGCACCACGACCCGCGCTCCCGGCGGCAGGTCGTGCGAGCGGCGGCCGTCGCTCCACAGCACGGCGCGGCCCTGGTTGCGCTCGAGGACGTCGATCGACACGGAGGTCTCGGGTCCCAGCACGACCGGCCGCGCGAACAGCGCGTGCGCCGACAGCGGCACGAGGCACAGCGCCTGCACCGACGGCCAGACGACGGGTCCGCCGGCCGAGAAGTTGTAGGCCGTCGAGCCCGTCGGGGTCGCGACGACGACGCCGTCGCAGCCGAACGACGACAGCGGACGACCGTCGATCTCGATCATCACCTCGAGCATGCGCTCCCGGGATGCCTTCTCCACGGTCGCCTCGTTGAGCGCCCAGGTCCGGTACACGACGGCGTCCTGCGCGTCGCGCACCTCGACCGACAGCGTCATCCGCTCGTGGATCTCGTAATCGCGCGCGAGCGCACGACCGATCGCCTCGTCGATGTCGTCCGCCTCGAGTTCGGCGAGGAAGCCGACGTGCCCCATGTTGACGCCCAGGATCGGGACGGATGCCGCGCGCACCAGCTCGGCCGCGCGCAGGATCGTGCCGTCGCCGCCCAGGACGATCGCGACCTCGATGTCGGTGACGTCGACGCCGCCCTCGCCGAGGACCGCCGTGTCGAGGTCGCCGAGGACCGCCGCGAGTTCCGGATCGTCGCCGGGGACGACGGGCTGCAGACCGGCCTCGTGCACGGCGGCGACGACGCGCCGCGCGCCCTCGACGGTGTTCTCCCGCAGCGCGTGCGCCACCACGAGGATGTTGCGCGTCGCGTCGGTCATGCGGCTCCCGCCAGTCGGTTCACAGTGTCCAACCATTGTGTCGGATTCGCGTCGTCGGTCGTCCCGGGACGCAGGTGGATGAGGAACTCCCGATTGCCGTGGGTGCCCGCGATCGGCGACGCGATGACGCCGTGCGTGCCGAGGCCGGCGTCCCACGCCGACCAGAGGACGGTCGCGACGGCATCTGCTCGGCGCCCGGCATCCGTCACCAGTCCTTCCCGCACGCCCGTGCGGCCGACCTCGAACTGGGGCTTCACGAGCAGGACGAGATCGGCGTCCGCCGCGCAGACCGCCGCCGCAGCTGGCAGGACGTGGGTGAGGGAGATGAACGAGAGGTCGCCCGTGACGAGTGAGGGGACGTCGGCGGTGCCGGCCGCCTTGGCCAGCGACGCGGCGGTCATGTGCCGGACGTTGAACCCCTCGACGGCGACGACCTCCGGAAGGGCGGCGATGTCGGCGGCGAGCTGCCCGTGCCCGACGTCGACGGCCAGCACGCGGACGGCGCCCCGCTCGACGAGCACCTGCGTGAATCCGCCCGTCGACGCGCCCATGTCGAGCGCGACGCGGTCCCGCGGGTCGACCGCGAACGCGTCGAGCGCCGCGATCAGCTTGTGCGCGGCGCGACTGACGTAATGATCGGATGCCGCGACCTCGATCAGCTGATCGTCACCGACCTTGACCGACGACTTCACGACCGGCTGACCGTCGACGCTCACGAGACCGGCGTCGATGAGCTGCGCCGCGTGCGTGCGCGAGCGTGCGAGTCCGCGGGCGGCGATGGCCGCGTCGAGACGGGTCGTCATGCGTGGGTGTCGCGCGGGCCCGACTCGAGGCGCTTGGCCAGCTCGTCGTGCAGGAGTGCGTAGGCGGCGGCCCGTTCGGCGAGGGGCTGATCCTCGATGACCTCGAGCGTCGAGAGCAGGTCTTCGCGGCGGACCGGACCGTCAGCGGCATCCATCGACATGCGTCCCACCCTACGCGGCGCGACGGCTGCCGCGGGCGGGCGCGCTCAGCGGCGGTGGAACGGGTCGGCGTAGAGCTGTTCCGGCACGCGGAAGCCGTAGATCGCGCGGCCGGTGTTCCAGATCGCGGCCGCTCCCGCGCGGACGAGATCGATCGGACGGTCCCCCGCGGACAGGATGTGGATGTCCGGGCCGTCGATGCGGACCGACGCGCCGCCGACCGTCGTGACGTCGCCCTTGACGATCGTCTCGGGGTACGGCTCGTGCAGCTCCCGGAGGTCCCCCACGATGAACGTCGGTCGCGACACCGTCGGTGCGGCGAGCACATGCTTCGGCCGATCGATGCCGGTCAGGACCAGTACGGAGTCGATCCCCGCCGCCTGCGCGCCGGCGATGTCGGTGTCGAGCCGGTCGCCGATGAAGAGCGGGTGCCGCGCCCCGAATCGCGCGACGGCCTCGTCGAAGATCGGCCGTTCGGGCTTGCCGGCGACCGTCGCGAGGCGACCGACGGCGGTGTGGACGGCCGAGACCAGGGTCCCGTTGCCCGGCGCGATACCTCGGGCCTGCGGGATGGTCCAGTCCGTGTTGGTCGCGATCCACGGGATCCCGCCCTGGTCCTCGGGGAGGGCGAGCGCGTAGGCCGCTTCGGCGAGCTGAGCCCAGCCGACCTCCGGGGCGAATCCCTGCACGACGGCCGCGGGCCGGTCGTCGGCGCTGCGGGTGACGGTGAACCCGGCCTTCTCGAGTTCGTACACGAGACCGTCGCCGCCGACCACGAGAACAGTCGCGCCCTCCGGCACACGGTCGCGCAGCAGCCGGACAGCGGCCTGTGGGCTCGTCACAACCTCGTGGGGCTGCGTCTCGAGACCGAGCCCGGTGAGGTGCCCGGCGACGACGCTGTCGCGTCGCGACGCGTTGTTGGTGATGTACCCGAGAGGACGGTCCGCCCGAGCCCGCGTCAGACTCTCGACGGCGTGCGGAATCGCACCGTCGCCCGCGTAGACCACGCCGTCGAGGTCGGCGAGGATCAGGTCGACGCCGTCGAGCGGCGTCGGACGTGAGCGCGAGAAAAGCCCCATCAGGCGCGCTCCCCCGGGCCGTCCTCCTGACCGGATGCCTCATCGTCGGCCGGCTCATCGGTCTCGATCTCGGCCGGCTCATCGGTCTCGATCTCGTCGATCTCGTCGATCTCGATGGTTTCGGAGTCAGCGTCGATCTCGCCGAGAGCCGCGGCGGCGACGTCGGCCCGCTGCTGCCACTGGGCGGCTTCGTCGTCACGACCGAGCTCCTCGAGCACGGCTGCGCGTGCGGCGAAGAGGCCCGGGCTCCACGGGTAGGCGGTGTCGGGGTCGAGTTCGGGGATGTCCAACTCCTGCAGCGCCCGCTCGGGTTCGCCGAGGTCGAGGCGCGCCCCGGACATCGCGATCGCGAGCTCGACGCGGACCTCGGTCGGCAGGCTTGCACGATCGACCGCGCGTCCCACTTCGAGCGCACGGTCGGGCCGACCGACGCCACGCTCACTGTCAACCATGAGGGCGATCTGGTCGTCGCGACCGGAGATGCGTCGGAACGTCCGCAGCTCGCGGAGCGCGAGGGCGAAGTCGCCCACGGCGTAGGCCGTGATCGCGACGGTCTCGCGGACGACGGCGATACGGCCTGCGCTTCGGGATGCCGCGAGGGCGTGCTCGTGCGCGAGCGCAGGATCCTCGTCGATGAGACGCGCGGCCATCGCGAGGTGCCGGGCGACCTGCTCGGCGTTGTCCTTGCTCAGGGTCTTCAGCTCGTTGCGCGCGGCACCGTTGAGGTCGCGGGCCGTCACGTCGTCGGGGACGACCGGTCCGGCGGGGACGTTCCGGCGGTCCGAACCCTGCGGCGGGCGCGAGGCGCGACGGTCGCCGTCACGCCCCTCGAAGGAGCGACGCTCGCCGTCACGGCGAGGGTACGAGGGCCGGTCCCCGTCTCGACGCGGGTAGGAGGGCCGCTCGCCGTCGCGCTTCTCGTACGGACGACGCTCACCGTCGCGCTTCGGGTACGAAGGCCGGTCACTATCGCGGCGCGGGTACGACGGCCGATCGCCGTCGCGCTTCTCGTACGGACGGCGCTCCCCATCGCGCTTCGGGTACGAAGGCCGGTCGCCATCACGACGCGGGTACGACGGCCGGTCACCGTCCCGCTTCTCGTACGGACGGCGCTCCCCATCGCGCTTCGGGTACGAAGGCCGGTCGCCATCACGACGCGGGTACGACGGCCGGTCACCGTCCCGCTTCTCGTACGGACGGCGCTCCCCATCGCGCCTCGGGTACGACGGACGCTCACCGTCACGACGCGGGTACGACGGACGGTCACCGTCGCGCTTCTCATAGGGACGACGCTCACCGTCACGACGCGGGTACGACGGACGGTCACCGTCGCGCTTCTCATAGGGACGACGCTCACCGTCACGACGCGGATACGACGGACGATCCCCATCACGCTTCTCATACGGACGGCGCTCACCGTCACGCTTCGGATACGACGGACGATCCCCATCGCGCTTCTCATAGGGACGACGCTCACCGTCGCGCTGGGGATACGAAGGACGGTCGCCATCACGACGCGGGTACGACGGACGGTCACCATCACGACGGGGGTACGACGGACGCTCGCCATCCCGCTTCTCGTACGGACGACGCTCGCCGTCACGACGCTCGGGTGAGCGACGCTCGCGATCGGTAGGCTCCGACCGCCCGCGATCCCGCGGTCGCTCGTCTCGCGATCGCGAGGAAGCAGGCGTGAACTTCCGCTTACCGCCCGACCGTCCAGGGCGCTCTTCGTCCGTCATCTTCTCTGTCCTCCCACGTACGCGTTAACGAGAAATGGCCACCCAACTCTGGGTGGCCATTTCACGAAAGAAGTCCGGCGGTGTCCTACTCTCCCACAGGGTCCCCCCTGCAGTACCATCGGCGCTGTGAGGCTTAGCTTCCGGGTTCGGAATGTGACCGGGCGTTTCCCTCACGCTATGGCCGCCG